>JAUXUT010000100.1 GCA_030680695.1 bacterium | reverse complement strand
TTTTATAGGTCTGAACCTTGAAACCTTCTACTCCGCAGGTCAACGTCTGCTTCTCGGCTTATTCAAAAAATTCGTCATCGCCGACGCATTGGCGCTCATCGCCCTGAACGACACGAACGCGCTTCAAGTCACATCCACATTTTGGATGTGGATCATCGTCTACGCCTACGCCTTCCAAATCTACTTCGACTTCAGCGGCTACACCGACATTGCTCTCGGCATCGCGCAACTGCTCGGAATCAAACTCCCTGAAAACTTCAATGCGCCCTACCTCAAACCCAACCTGACCCAGTTCTGGAACAACTGGCACATGACCCTCACGCAGTGGTTCCGCGCATACTTCTTTAATCCCATCACCCGCTGGCTCAGGTCTTGGCAGAAACCGATGTCCATCCCAATGATGATTCTGCTGACCCAAGTCGCCACCATGCTGCTGATCGGCTTCTGGCACGGCGTCACATGGAACTTCACCCTCTGGGGCTTGTGGCATGGACTGGGACTCTTCATCCACAACCGCTGGAATGACACAACCAAAGTCAAAGCCGCCGCTTGGGCAACAACGCCAGTTAAACAAGCCGCCTTGAACATCAGCGGCATTCTGCTCACCTTCCATTTCGTTTCTATTGGCTGGATTTTCTTCGCCCTCACCTCACCCGTCACCTCGTGGCAGGTGATTCAAAAACTTTTTGGCTTGTGAATATTATGACACCCCTTCGGGGTTGAATATTTGCAATCGCAAAATCTATAATCATTTGACCCCTACGGGGTCATGAATGCGCCAATCCCGAAGGGATGGAATGATTGTAGAATCGAATAATTCCATTTTTCAAATCCCGAAGGGATGACATAGCCACACCAAAACCATAACACCCCTTCGGGGTTGAAACACCGCCGCCCTTTTTCTATAAAAATTTCACTCCTTCGGAGTTGCTCTTCTGCCTTGAATCATGAACCGAATCACGAGTGTGTAGACCAAAACAATCCCGAAGGGATGAAATGATTGTAGAATCGCACAATTCCATTTTTCAAATCCCGAAGGGATGACATAGCCACACCAAAACCATAACACCCCTTCGGGGTTGAAACACCGCCGCCCTTTTTCTATAAAAATTTCACTCCTTCGGAGTTGCTCTTCCACCTTGAATCATGAACCAAATCACGAGTGTGTAGACCAAAACAATCCCGAAGGGATGGAATGATTGTAGAATCGAATAATTCCATTTTTCAAAATCCCGAAGGGATGACATAGCAAGTACCCAAATCATGAATCGCGAAATCAAACCCCTCAACGTCCTCATCAAAGGACTGCTCTTATTCCTCCTCTTCAACCTCGTGATCGCCGCATGGCAGCCGGGGGTGGGACAGTTCTCGTTGTACAATGCCCTCTACCCTGGGCGTGAGCGATTGCCCTTCGGTGAGAACCCCAGGCAATCCTACAACCTCAGCCTCTTCGACCTCGACGCGATGTTTGCCTCACACGTCATCGCGGGCACACCAAAAGCGGACGATGAATTCCGCGTCATTATCATCGGCGATTCTTCGGTGTGGGGCACACTGCTCAAACCTGATGAAACATTGGCAGGACAATTGAACCAAGCAAATCTAAATGCATGTGGAAGAAATGTCCGCGCGTAT
>JAUXUT010000096.1 GCA_030680695.1 bacterium | reverse complement strand
TCCAACGATTTGGAATGAGATCATCAATCGCCGCGCATTATCTTCGCAGGGTGCGGCAGCGCGGCGCAATTTAATTCAGGCGATGTTCGATCATCCAACGGAGCCAAGTTTGGGTATCATGGGCTTTCCTCCAGAGCGAAGCATATATGACAGTATGTTGAAGGCGAGTGGATTACATCGAGAAATAAAAGGGCAATGGGAATTCGTCGCGCTAACGAAGAATGATCCCCAGGGAATATTGCCTGTATGGCGTGAAATGACCCGCTTTATTTTCGGCGAGACTTTTGAACCTCGTAGCGTTCAGGAACTTTTCCACTTGTTGAATATGCCGCCATTTGGCATTACCGATGGCGTGCTACCAGTTTTGCTTAGCGTTTTCTTGATCGTCTATCAAAACGAAACAACCTTATACCGCGAAGGTTCATTATTGCCCGAACCAACTATTGCTGACTGGGAAGTGCTACTACGCAGACCTGAGCTGTTTTCTGTCGCGGGTTGCAAAATCACTGGGGCGCGCCAGGCAATCGTGGAAAGATTCGCGCGTGGGTATCAAACAGAACCTGCGGTGATGCCCGTTGTCAGAGTGTTAATCCGCGGCTTGAAATCACTACCTGAACATACTTGGCGAACCAATCGCATTTCCAAATATGCGCAAGAAGTTCGCGCAACTGTGGATCAAGCAAAATCTCCCGAACGCCTTTTGTTTTCAGATCTGCCGCTTGCGCTCGAGATGGAGCCATTTGAGGATAAGCGTTTGGACAAGGATAAGGTGGAACAGTTTTTTGCCCGCCTTAATAGCGCCCTGACAGAGTTATCTAATGAAACCCCCAGGCTTTTGGAGTGGGGCAGAGATGAGTGGCTGGCTGCCTGTGGGCTTGGAAAGGGCGAGGATAGTTGGAATCTGTTTTGCACTATCGCGATTGATCTCGCGCCTCACGTAACGAATTCAAACTTACTCCCGCTGCTGAAGCGCGCTGCCGAATCTGAGGATGGGCGCACTGCCCTTGAGAGCGTGCTTGCCTACATTGCCAATCGACCATACAAAAACTGGACTGATATTGACACGGATGTTTTTTCCGAGAAGGTATCTATTTATGCCAAGGCATTTCGCGCCGCGCAAAAAGGCTATGTGCCAGAAGCCAGCCTATCTCATGAGCAGCGAATACAGAGTCGCGCCATTGCTGAAAATCTTCGCCAACAACTGAAAAAGGCTAAATTAGAAGATCCACAGGTTTTGCGGGTTGCCTTGCAGATGCTGCTACAAGAAATGACCGACGAGCATGAACCAAAACTGTAAAGAATTTGTGCATATATTCATCGTATAATTCGATACATTAATCAGAATACTTTAGTAGTATTTGAGAGGACACACATGACCACAGATGTACAGAAACCCGTTCGACATATCCTTTCCCTATCAGGTGGTAAAGACAGTACCGCCCTGGCTATTTTCATGCGCGATCGTATCAAAAATGTTGAGTATGTTTTTTGCGACACTGGGGAAGAACTCCCAGAAACTTACGAATATTTAGATCGCCTTGAGGTTTTCTTAGGAAAACAAATTAACCGTTTAAACCCTGACAGACCTTTCAGACACTATTTGCAAATATATCGAGGTGTCTTACCCGATGCTCGGACAAGATGGTGTACGAGAAAGTTGAAAATCGAACCTTTTGAAAGATTTGTTGGAGATGATCCGTGTATAAGTTATGTAGGTATCAGAGCAGACGAAGCCCATCGCAAAGGATACATCTCAACCAAGCCTAACATCACAGCCGTATATCCATTTATTGAGGCTGGAATAACAAAAGATGACGTTTTTCGTCTACTAGAAGAAAGTGGACTGGGATTACCTAAATATTATGATTGGCGTTCACGTTCTGGATGCTATTTTTGCTTTTTCCAACAGAAGGTTGAGTGGGTTGGTCTTTTAGAAAATCATCCTGAGTTGTACGAAAAAGCTGGTGAGTTTGAAAAAAAAGATGAAGTGACAGGCGAATCTTACACGTGGGGCGCCAACGAAAGTTTGGATGAATTAAGAGATGCCGAGAGAGTAGATAGAATAAAAGCAGAACACGCCCGTTTTCAAGAACGACGTAAAAACCAAAATAAAAACCAGACTCTAAGTGACGTTTTTGGTTTAGGCGAAGTGGAAGGTGGCGACCAATCTTGCTTGGTGTGTCATTTATAGGAATCAGATATGAATGCTGAAACCATGAGTTTGCAGGAAAAATTGGATCACTTAAAAAAAGAAATCCAGAAAATGCAGAGAGATATTACTCATGGTCACAAAAAACCACACAAGTTGGTTATGTTGCTTGCTGTTCTTGATTTATTTGAAAAGCATATCATCAGTGAAAACAAAATTTACTTCAACGATGATTTAACTGAAAGTTTTTCAAATGTATTCAACCTAATTCGCGCTAAAGGAGATTGGAATCAACCTGCTCCTCCTTTTTTTCATCTGAGAACATCAAGTTTTTGGAAGCACAAAATTAAAGACGGGCAAGAAGTTCAATACTCCAAACTATCAACCTCAGGGGGAGGCACTAAACGAATAGAAGAAAATATTGATTACGCTTACTTAACCGACTCTGCTTACGAAGTATTCTCAAATAAAGAAGCACGACAAAATATCCGAGAATTAATAACAACAATATTGAATCCGCTCTCTAATTTTGAAGATTCTGCTCCAATAAGATAAGAGGTGGATGCTGACTACATCGAGTAGTCTATGCTTAGAGATGGAGGACGACAATGCCCGACAAATTTGTTATTAGTTTTCACGAAAGTTTCTCTATATCAAGAGAGTCACTGAAACAAATTTTGCGCAATGCGCAGGAAAACAACGGTAAATTTAGCAAAAAATTCTTAATAAATACACCTTTAGGTACTAACTACCAAAAAGCGATGCCTCGTTACGCTTTTCGCTCTGGCTTATTAGACAAGAATAATAGCCTGACAATATTTGGACAACATGTTGCTAAACGCGATCTTGCGCTTGAAAAATCCGAAACTCAATGGCTTTTGCATTATCACCTTGCTTCTCCGCATGGAGCAACATCTTTCTGGAATCGGCTAGTGCGCAAATACTTTTTAGTGAGCAATTCATTCAATGATGAAGATTTGATTAGTTACCTAACAGATCTATTGAAAATAGAGGCAAATAAATCGCCAGCACCACGCTCGATCCGTAGCACGATTACTGCATTTACTGGCACATATCTTAAGACAGACGGACTACGAAGATTGAATTTACTGCAAGAAACCGTCCAAAATACATATCGTGTGCAGTCAACAGATACTCCTCCTATATGGGCACTTGGATATGCCCTAACAGAATATTGGAGTGCCCACTATGGCGCGCAACTAACCATAGATCTGGACGATCTGATAAAAGGAGACTTCGCCGCCATTTTTCTATTAGGTGAAGAACGCTTAACCAATTTACTCTTAGAACTAAAACAAGAAGGCATGATAGATTTGTATCGCACGTCCCGTCCTTATCAGGTTGTGTTACTACAGCCAAATCCAGAATATGCTCTACAAAGGATATACAAGGAATGACCAATGAATGTTGAGGCCTTGCGGGATAATCTTCGCCAGCCTGGCGCGCGCGTTGGCGTAGGCGTTTGGATCATGCCGCGTGCATATTTTGGACAAGAATCTTCCATTGCCGCTCGATTGGATGTCCAATTTTTGGACATACGCCAGGCATACTTGGACAGCCTTCCTGAAGGGGCAGTTTTTTCAGGATTGACCCGTACAGGGGGGTATCAGAATCTCTCTAACCTTTTACGTGATATCACCCAAACAACACATACGCGAGATTGCTTGCTTGCGCACACGCTTGATTTGTTACTGCTAGGGCTGGAAGTGAATGAACGCGAAATCTTTTGGCGCGAAGCGCTCGAAGGTTTGCCGTATCCGCGCACGAAGTTGATTTTAGCCGTACCAGAAAATTCATCTGAAATTTTTCCGCTCGCAATAAAA
>JAUXUT010000082.1 GCA_030680695.1 bacterium | reverse complement strand
CAACTCCGCCATCGCCTGATTGACCAGTAACTTCAACTTGAACAAATCCTGATTCTCGTAAAAGCCTTTGTACAAGTCTTTCAAATCCAGATGGAGACATTTCTAAAATTACGTCAAGTAATTCTTCTTGCCATTCAACTGCGTTATCTGTCTCGTCACTAGAATCGGTTAATTCTTTCTTATTCTTTTTAAGTTTTTCTCGGACGACACGAACAACGTCTTTTTCGTCAACTCTTTCAATTGCAGAACCTTTTTCGGTAAGTGACCATACACCACGAGAAGAATTTTCAATAACCCCATATTGTTTTAGCCAGGTTCTAGCCCAACTAATGCGGTATTCTATTTCTGTTATTCCGCCTTTATCTGGATTATGCAATACTTCAAGTTGTTCTGAAGGGATATTTTCAATCTCCGCGACTTTATTGTTTATTTCTTCAATCGTGCCAGAGCCGCCCAGATTTTTCAATGCCTGAACGACTGGATTCATCAGGTCATCGTACTTCCATTTAACATTTACCATAATGTTATTTTCCTTTGATGCTCATTCTGCAAGGGGCGTGCCAACGGTTTGCGTTAGTGGCAAAAGGGAGGGACTAGACTAATGCCACTAAGTCACATAAAACTAACAGACTAGATTCACTTTGAGAGGCGGCAGAGTCCCTTTTGTCCACTGCACGCTTTGTTAGGTGGCGGGTCTTGTAATTCACTTTCTTCATGCTATACTTTTTTTGAAGGGTGGGAGTTTGCGCTCCCACCCTTTGTTCGTAACGGAGGCGTGCCAGAGGGGTCGATTGGGGCAGACTGATAATCTGTAAAGGGTGGTGACACATCCTTCGTGGGTTCAAATCCCACCGCCTCCGCCGCTTTATTAGGTGGCGGGTTTTAGATTTACACATTCAAAAGAACAAATTCTGGAAAATGTGTTATTTCAAAAAAATCCAAGTTGTATTTATTGTCTTTACTCAAATCTATTTTTAGTTTTATATTCATTTTGCTTTCATAAGTGAATATATCTAAATTTGCATATCTTGGAAATTTACCGAAAGCGTGCTTTTTCTTCCAAATATTGTCTTTTACATCACTTGCTATGTCAAAAAGAGAAAACTCGCGTCCATTAGACAATCTATAAGCCAATACGATATATTCAAAATCTCCACATGCTATTTCTTGTTTTCTTCTTTCCTTCAAATTAAAATCATCACTTTCTAGTAATTTTTCTCCCCCATCAGCATAATCTTTAGACCACCAACGACACTCTATTGTTTTTCCATCATCTAACGTAAGTTTCGTTTTGACAACATCAATCTTTTTTCTTGGTATCCAAGAAAACGAAGGTTCTAAATTCTTTATGGATATTCCGAAAAAATCATAATATTCTTTTTCTTTTACGTCCCATCCTTCAAAACCATCAGTAGACGTTGATGATATTACAGATACATCGCCGTTACGAATTGTATTGTATGGATTTGGTATATCTATTTTCATATCAGTGTATGAAAAACTATTTTTCTTTTCTAATTTATAAACCCATTTTCTCTTCACCCAAAAATCAGAAACTTTTAGGCTAGGTTTGATTACTTTTTCATAACCTAACATGCTAACAAGTCCTGAAAGGATATTAAGTGCAAAATTGAGAATAATGTTTTCCATCCGCCCATTGTAACGGGAGTCCCATAGTTAGTGTAAGAGTTCATGATTAGCCACCTAACGGTTTGCGTTAGTGGTTTGCGGGTTGTGCAAGACCCGCTGATTTCGCCACGCCCGAAAGCAAATCCACTGCACGCTTTGTTGGGCGGCACTCTCGCTTATAGGACTTTAACATTTGCTCATCAACTTCGTAAAACTCGCCTTTTGGCGCAACTTCGGACGCGACAAACTTTCTGCCCCAGCCGCCTGTGCGTTTCCAGTATTTTACGGACACAAAATATCTCATGTTTATCTCCACGCAGCTTCAAACGCCAGAAACAATTTATCCTTGACAGATTGATCTTCGGAGAACAGTCCGCTATATGACAGGAAATGCTCAAAATCTTCCTGAACAGTATGAACTGGCGGACGGTTCACATTAAGAGACGTGCCGCATTTTTCGCATTTTTCTTCGAGAATATCAATATCGCAAGAAGGACACCATTTATTCATTTTTTCCTTTCGGGCGAAGCCGCCCAACGGCTTGCGTTAGCGGCGGGTGGGTGGGGTAAGATAAAAGCCCGAGAGCAGAAAAATGATCGGGTGTAGAAAAAAGCCTGAAAATTCGTACTCTACCCACCCGTCCGCTGCACGCTTTGTTGGACGAACTTTC
>JAUXUT010000072.1 GCA_030680695.1 bacterium | reverse complement strand
ACCCCCTCCGTCCCAAAAAGCGGGACACCTCCCCCATTGTCAAAAACCAAAAGCGACAATGGGGGAGGAACAACCAAAATCCGGGTTTGAACTTTACGTTTCATATATACCCTCAATTCCCCTTCCCCCATTTGTGATCTTCAAATGGGGGAAGGACGGGATGGGGGTCGCTCTCAACCTTCCACAATCCCAATCTCTTCCTCACTCAACCCATATTATTATCCCCTTCAGGGGACAACTCATAGACTAACTTATCAATCCCCCCATCCGTGGACTGGATCTGCCGCTGCACGGACTCTTTCTCCTGCGGTGTTCTTGCGGAGGCGAGATTCTTGTGCAACGCTAACATACGCTCGATAAAGGTTGATGTAGCAATCATCGCATCATTTACTTGAAGATACTAGCCCAATCCAAGCCATATGCTTTTTACTATTATTTGTATAATGTTCTTTCCCGTCCTCTAGGTAAATACGTTTTGCGTGAAAGTCGCCTCTACTATTTGCGATTATATAATAATGATAAAGTTTGTCTTGATAAACATAGTTTCCAGACTTATCTCTTGTTTTCGAGATTTGATCAATATCCGAAGCATGGACTACTCCCTTTTCCACAGATAATAAAGGTGCATCCATTACTTGAATAACTCCATTTTGATGGTGGACTCTTATCCTTATAGGACAGCCACTAGCTACAGCTTCAATTAATAGCTTGATACTTCCTTCAATCGGATCGCCGTTATCATCGTGTTCAAACAATAACTCCCAAGATGGTAAATTCTTTAGGACTACATTCGACTTAGCCTTACGGTTTACAGGCTTAACCCTTGCTTTTTTAGCTTTCTGAGAAGTCCTTACCGCATCGTGAAGGTGCAGCCTGATTTTTCGGTCAAACTCTCGCATAGTTTTGTATTCATCCCAAAGAGCGCCTTTTTTCTCTCCTAGATTCTTACGAAATTCCCGTATTAGTTTAGTCTGTTCCAAATTAATTTCATCAGGATTAATATTGGCTTTTTTGAAGTAAAACATTATGCTTACACTACCTGGAGACACTGTATGCCTTGTAAAAGCACGTTCGAATTCCTCAGCTGTCCCTGAAAGCGCAACTTTTGTTGGGGTTCCAAATATTTTCCCCATTATGCCAATGAATACTTCATATTCGTCATTAATCTTTTTATTAATAACATCTTGAGGATACTCCCCAATTCCAGGAGGTACATCGGTTTTATCACTTACAAATTCTAACTGAGTGCCAGAACTTGAACCGATTTCCTTATTCACGTCATCAATTATTGACTTAATTCGCTCTCCATCTTTTTTAACATCGCTTGGAGAAGCTACGAAGACTCTTAAGATATTAGGTTTTCTTGACATAGTATCTTTTACTCCTATATATTTATCAGCCTTCTACAATCTTTATCTCTTCCTCACTCAACCCATATAACTCATAGACTAATTTATCAATCCCCCCATCAGCGGATTCGACCTGCCGCTGCATGGACTCTTTCTCCTGCCTGTCCCGATGCTCTCCCGGGGCGGCGTTTTCGCGGATGCGAGATTCTTGTGCAATGCCGAGTTATTATTTTTCATTCAAGGTATCCCAAATTACATTCAAAACTGAATCCATATCGTTTGTCACATCGTTATTCCAAAATCGTAAAACCTTGTAGCCTTTTGATTTCAAAAATTCAGTTCTTTCCATATCGTATTCCTCTTGTTCCAAATGTTGACTGCCATCCAGTTCGATAATAAGTTTTCTGCGCGGCGCGCAAAAATCAACGATGTAATTTCCAATGGCATGTTGTGGCCGGAAATGGACATTCGCCATGCGGTGAGCGCGTAAGCGGGCATGGAGTTTAATTTCAGTGGGTGTCATGTCACGGCGCAATTCTTTGGCGCGCTTAAAGATTTTGGGTATGGTGCGTTTATGTTTCAAGAACCCCCTCCGTCCCAAAAAGCGGGACACCTCCCCCATTGTCAAAAACCAAAAGCGACAATGGGGGAGGAACAACCAAAATCCGGGTTTGAACTTTAAGTTTCATATATACTCTCAATTCCCCTGCCCCCATTTGTGATCTT
>JAUXUT010000068.1 GCA_030680695.1 bacterium | reverse complement strand
TATTGGCTTTTAGCGGTTGGCGATTGGTTCTGCTAATTGCCAACCGCTAATCGCTAAAATTTGTGGACCCAGAGGGATTCGAACCCTCGACCTTCTCAATGCCATTGAGACGCGCTCCCAACTGCGCTATGGGCCCAATTTTCAGTAATCAGTTCGTGGACAGTGACTGACTACTGATAACTGGCTTCTGGTCACTGCCCAGTGGACCTGAGGGGATTCGAACCCCTGACCTCCTCAGTGCGATTGAGGCGCGCTCCCAACTGCGCTACAGGCCCGTCATTCAAAAGGCGACGGCTATTCTACCTGAGGGGGGAGGGAATGTCAATAAAGGACGATGCCCGAAAACATTGGCGACTTTCCCCTTGGCTGCCTTTGGATTTCCCAATGGATAGAAAAACTGAGAGTCCGAAACAACCTGTAAATATTCCAGCTGTCAATTTCAGATAAAGGCTGTGGTAGAAGCATGGTTCGGCCTAAAACTATGGCTGAACCATGCCTCTATCTATTTTCGATCAATCATAATTTTTAACGACTGATCATCCAAACACTGTCCGTTCCTTCTATAGGGATCCCACCATAGGTTAATCCATAAAGTTGCCCTGTTGTTGAATCACAGGCAAGTGTTGTGTCTCTCAACATGAAGTGGAACACCAGATCCATATCTCCATCGAAATCCACATCTTCGACATGACGATGAGGTATTCCTGTTTTCTTGACCACATGTATTTCTTTGGCGCCTTCAAACGTCACGGTAGTGTGGTCTACAGTCAGTGCGTCGAAGTTGTCGGTTGAAAGCACGGCAACAGCGATCTCTTCTTTTTTATTTTTGCAATTGATCCCGTTGGGGTCGCTGCCTGGTTTGATGTCGATATCCACATACAGGACGTGCGGTTGGACGCGAATATCTGAAAGCACTGGACTGTCTCCACTCGGGCTGGCCTTCAAGGTAACCCGGACTTCAATAAAGCGGCCAAACATGGAGAAAGGCTCCCCATTCATAACAGGCTGGAAAGCTTGCCCACCCAGCCCGGCTTCCGTATCGGCTGAACGTGCTTCCACAACAATGGCGGTTCCAGGCGGTTCGTTGCCTTGCGGCTCCGTGTTCCAGATGATACGACCCCACTCGAATCCCGTAGTTTGACTGTCCTGGACCACCGTCCAGAAACCTTGCGGTGATGTAGACCCCACCACTACTGCTCCTGTCATGTCGCTGTAATTATATGGCCAGGCGTCCGGGCCGAGATCAACTGTCAGGTCAATTGCTCCCAATCCATCCGTACCTGCATTCGGGTCAATTCGCACTGCATTATTCGAGCCCATGTTGGTGGCCCATACCTTGCCTGCCGCATCTACAGCCACCCCAGTAGGCTCCTGCCCGGTATCGATAATCTTGATTATGTTTCCATCATTGTCGAGCCGTGTGACCGTACCAACGCCGCTATTGGCAATCCAGACGTGATTGTCGCTAGGTGTAACAGCCACGCCGCGATTCTGCTGGGTTGGTGGGCCAAATTGTCGGTAGGTTGAGTCGCCGTCATCGTCGAATTCATTGGCATTGATGCGGGTAATGTCGGTAATGTCATATATCTGGTGTCCATCCGATGCCTTTGAAAAATCAACCATCCAATTGCCGCTTGAGTCAGCCACTGCGGATCTGCCGGAGCCTTCATTGAATAGATATGCCCATACCCACACACGCGCGCCCGGATTGGCGGTGCCGCGAATCTGATCTGCGTCTGCATCTATTTCGTCAACGTTGACATTCGTCACGGTATGTGTCTTTGCGATTGTCCCGTCTGAGACGACCACCTGATGACCGGTTACCAGATCAACATCCCAAACATTAAAGTTGAAAAAACCGCGGTCGTCAGTCATTTGCGTGTCGGTATAGATCACAATGCCGCCGTCTTTAATGGTCAGCGAGATGGTTGTCTGCGGTGTCCATCGGTTCCATGACTGGATCCAATGATCGTCAGGTGCAACCTGGAAACTGGGGCTGGACCACCACACTCCGGTAGAATCGCCATCGTCATCCGTCTGCTGCGAACCACCATCGGAGAGGTAAGTCAGATCGGACTGGCCGGAGAAATTAGCGGTCCAGTTCCCGGAACCGTCGGCTGTGACGTGCTTGTTGCCGTCGCCATGCACCCAGATTTCCACATCCGTGTTGGCGTCTGCTCGGCCGAATATCGTATCGGTCATCAGATCCACGCCATCCACATATAATGGCATGACTGTGTGAGATTTAACGCTTGTGCCATCGGAGATCGTGACCTCTTGTCCACGTTGCAAGTCGAACACATCCCACAAGTTGAAGTTGAAGTTACCATTGGTGTTAGCGATCTGAGAGTCGGTATACACTACTACCCCGCTATCTTTAATTGTCAGGGAGATGGTGGCTCCCGGACTCCATCGACTCCACGACTGTATCCAGTCATCCTCCGGCGCAACCTGGAATCTGGGGCTGGCCCACCACACGCCGGTAGCATCGCCGTCGTTGTCGATTTGTTGCGAGCCTCCATCTGACAAATAGGTGAGATCAGTCATGCCGGAGAAATCAGCAGTCCAATTTCCACCGCTGTCCGCTGTGACAGACATCCCGCCATTGCCATGCACCCATACGTCCACGCTGGCGCCGGCCTCTGCTCGACCGAATATATCGTCAGCTGTCACATCGACACCATCTACGAACAGATCAAGCACCGTATGAGTCTTTGTTGTTGTGCCATCGGAGACCGTCACCTCTTGTCCGCGCTGCAAGTCGAACACATCCCACAAGTTGAAGTTGAAGTTACCATCAGCATCAGCGATCTGAGAATCGGTATACACTACTACCCCGCTATCTTTGATGGTTAGTGAAATAGTCGCTCCCGGTGTCCATTGCCTCCACGATTGAACCCAGTCATCCTCTGGAGATACTTGGAATCTGGGGCTGGACCACCATACTCCAGTGGAATCGCCATCGTCATCAGTTTGTTGCGAGCCTCCATCTGACAAATAGGTGAGATCGGTCATGCTGGAGAAATCAGCAGTCCAATTTCCACCGCTGTCCGCTGTGACAGTCATCCCGCCATTGCCATGTACCCATATGTCCACACTGGTGCCACTATCGGCTTGACCAAAAATATTGTCAGTTATCACATTGATGTTGTTCACAAAAAGATTGGTTACTGTATGGGTCTTTGTTGTTGTACCGTCTGAGACAATTACCTCCTGACCTCGTTGTAAGTCAAATACGTTCCATAAGTTGAAGTTGAAGTAGCCATTGATGTCCGCTATTTGCGCATCAGAATACACGACTGTACCGCCATTTTTGATAGTCAGTGAGATGGTGGCACCTGGCGTCCACGAACTGGATGATTGCACCCAATTGTCAACAGGTGCAACTTGAAATTTTGGGCTGGCCCACCCGACCACAGTCGAGTCGCCATCACTGTCAACTTGTTGCGAACCGCCATTGGAGAGGTAGGTTAGATCAGTTTGACCGGTGAAATCGGCAATCCAATTTCCGGAGCCATCAGTCGCCACGGACATCCACCCATCTCCATGTACCCAGACATCTACATTGTCACCAGATTTGGCGCGGCCGAAAACGGTGTCTGTTGTAATATCAAGGCCATCTACGTACAGTGGCATTATTGTATGAGATTTAATTGTCGTGCCATCCGAAACAGTCACCACTTGTCCGCGTTGCAGGTCAAACATGTCCCAAAGGTTGAAGTTGAAGTAACCATTGGAATCCGCCATCTGCGAGGTGGAGTACAACACGTTGCTGCCGTCTTCGATTGTCAGTGTGATGGTTGCTCCCGGCGTCCACGAACTGGATGACTGTACCCAATCGTCAACTGGCGCCACTTGGAAATGGAAAACCTCACCATTTGCGAGAGGTGTGATTGGGGTCCCCGCCTCGCTTCGTGCCGGCGCTGCCTGAGAAGTAACCGGTTCACGTTCAACCAGAGGCGTGGTTGGGCTGCTTGCTTCGTTTTGTGCCGATGGAGCCACCGTTTGGTTCGTATCGGAAGCGGCCGTCGATAGTGTCGTCATTGATGATGGATGGGTCGATTTTGGAAATCCGGGCATGACTGTGCCATCCGGTGCGATTTTGACAATACCGCCATCCCATAAAGACATCCAAATATATCCATTGGTGTCTATGCTTAAACCATATCCATATTGATGGATACAAAACCCTGTCTTGGCAACGGGGTCGTAGCGCAGCAGCGGGCCGCCTACAGACCATAGGATGCCGTTCCCGTCGATGAGTCCGCCATAACCGCCACAGCCATACTTACGGGCATCGAATGAGTCGAGAATAGCGCCGGTAGCGCTATCCAGTTTGTAAAACATGCGCAACACAAATGGGTAGCCGCCAACCCACACGTTATTATCAGCATCTACTGATACATGCCGGGCGCTTTCTGCATTGGGCAGGCGTTGATAGATGAGGATACATTCGTCAACGGCATCCTGAACAACACCATCGGTTCCGCCCTGTCCGTCCGTGATATCGGGCCAATCTAGAACATGATTAAGTCCTTGCGAAGTTCGGATCAGACCATCCGCATCTCTGTCAACGCAGGTGTTGTAATCAAACGGTGGAGCCAGATACTCTCCATCTGGTTTGGGAAGGCCAGTCTCGTCAACCCGGGTACCACCAACGATGATCCCGATCTTAACAGTTGACCCATGCGGAACATCATTGATAGAGTCGGACTCATCCCGGTTGGCAGTCCATACATTACCAAATAGATCGACGGTGGTGCGGGATGGATTCAAACCACGCCCTTCAGGCGCCGTTCGATACTCGCCGACGATTTCACCCGTCTTTGTGTTTGTCCGAACTACCGTGCCACGACCAGACGCGGCTACGTTTATGAAAGGGAAAGGCTTCGTTTGTGAGTCGAGTTGAAGCTGATTATTGTAGGGCGCATCATGGTTAATACTTGCCAGCGTTCCCCGGTCGAAGTCTGCGTCGCTAGTATAGAGAATATCATTGTCCGCATCCTGTGCGGATATGGGAACAGGGTTCCCAAACAGTGAAAACGCAAACATCCAAACTACAAAAATATTGAGAAGTTTCATGTTTTTCATTTCGTCCCTCCCAGGGACTATTCCTTAAACAAATAACCGGCCGCAATCGGCCGGTTTCGCTATTAGCTCCCTGATAACTCATAAGCGTCCAAACTAAGGTATCAGATCACAGCTGCCTGAATATTTTGTGCAGGTAGAGAAAGATACTATCCCCTGGCACCTCCCATGCAGACTTTCGTAGGACATCCCTCCACGAATAGCATAGCAAAAACCATAATCAAAAACAAGTACGAGTTTGTCATGGGTTTCGGCGAACACTGGTTCGACAAACACTTGACCCTCTTCCCCCACGGGTCTACAATTCACTGTCTAACAATTCCAAAACTAAACTCTCATAAGGAGATTTCCCATGCCCGATTATTTATTCCGCGGTGACCTTGCCAAACTTGACCCGGATGTCTACGAATTGACCCAGCTCGAAGCGGAGCGCCAGTACCGCAAACTGATCCTGATCCCCAGCGAGTCGACGGCGCCGAT
>JAUXUT010000058.1 GCA_030680695.1 bacterium | reverse complement strand
ATCGGGCTTGGATTGGCGTTGGGAGGGATTGTTTATTGGGGAATCGAAGCCTTTTCGATCTTCGATATCAACGGTGTTTCACTGGGATATGTCAACCCCGGTTTTACGATTACGGTCATTGCATTCATAGGCGGGTTAATTGGTTATTTCGTCAAGCGAAGGGGCGTGAAATATGCTGACGGGGTCGGCAGTGCCATTGGCTGCGTTGCCGGGGGCATCATTGTGGCATGCGTATTATTCTTTGTAGTATTCTTCTTAGCGTCCAGAGCTTGAGCCGAGGTTTACCTTTGTATCACCCCGGGCAGCCACCCTGCCGTAATGGGTCTACAGGTAAGCCAAAGCTAGCTATTACCCACAAGTTGTGTGCGTTCATTAACAATCAGTTCCCAAGTAGCAGCGAAATCCTGTAGCCTTTGCCAACCACGCCAGATGGCGACAATACCGGGTTCTCCATCAGACTTGCGTCCCAAGAAACCACCAAGTTGCGCAACCCAACGAATGGCTTGATGTGTTGACGGAGGTGATTTGGGAAGCACGGATGTTTTGTGAATGCGCATGTAAAGCGCCTGCCATTCGATGGTAGTCAAGACCATAGTGCAAGGCTCTTCCGGGTTTGTGCGGTTGATGTAAGTAAGCCATTGTAAACGCCATGCGACCACACACATCAGCGCGATATAGTTTTGAAGACGCACTGCGCGTTGCAGACGAGAGTCTTCAACGCGGCAACCGGATTTGATGATTTTATGAAAGACCTCAATCTGCCAGCGACAGCAGTACCACTCAATGACTTGCACGGCTTGGCGAAAGTCGTTGACGATAGTACTGGTGAGCAATAACCATTCGATGGGTTCCTTGAGGTCAGCCGGCGGATTATCTTCTCGCACCAAAATGGCTGTCAGGGTGATGGGCGGCAACTTCTTTTGTTGAGGTCGCCACGGTGGTCTCAGTGTGACGGTACAAAAACGAACAGACACTGTAGCTTGGCGTGCTTTGCGTTTGTCGTTGCCAACAATGTCAACCGTCAGGTCGCCCGCCTTTCCCTGGCTTTCAACCTTTGCCCACAAATAGTTGGCTTCTTCATCTAATCGCCGATCCGTGCTTGCGCGCACCAATAAGTCTGCATGCTTCTCTTCTGCCATGACAAACATCTCGTAGAAATCCGCTTCACGGTCGCAGACTGTCACCACTTGCACTTCCTCAGGCGTCAGCCCAAGCACTTGTTGAAAGGCTTCAATCCAGCGATAACTTTCTTTCTCTTCAATTGGCAGTTTTTGATTTTCGGACGCTGTGTGTGAAGCTGTTCCTATTGGGCGTTCAAAAAATTGTTGCGTCAACAATCCTAACGGCAGCCCTTGGGGTGTGACTGCCAACGTTGAGTGCATTCCAAACCCGCGTTGGTTTTGTGCTTTGGTTCCGATTTCTCCCAACCCTTCGGTTTGTGGATGATGGGTATAGTTGAGATATGTGCTGTCCTGCACGGCTAATACTAATCCGTGCGATTTCATTCGCTTCACGGTTCGCTCGTAATGCGGTTTTAGTATTTTTTCGGGAGAGACCTTTGGATTATCAAAAAAACGATAGGCTGCTTTCGCATCAGCCCAATCCTCGCATGCCTGATTGATTGGCTCCGTTGATTGTTGTTCCAACGCCCCTGCCACTTTTTGACAACGCAGATCCAATCGCTTGTCTTTTAGGCGTATCTTCGAAAATTCTTCTGTTGCCCAAGATTTATTCTTGCTTTTCTGTTTGCTCGCCAATGTTCGGATTACTCCTGTTTTTGTTTTCTTGGCTTAGTTTACCCCTCATTTACCCTACTTGTGGGTAATAGACAGTAAGCCAAAGGCTTCATAGACGGCTGCGCCGCATCCCTGCAACTGGAATGCGGCGAGAGTCAACATCCAAAAACGTATTTACTTACCAAGCATCGGCATTTTGATGCCGTGACGTTTTGCCGCCTCGATGGCGGTCTCATAGCCCGCATCCGCGTGTCGGACCACGCCCATGCCTGGATCTGTTGTAAGGACTCGCTCCAATCTGACAGCGGCTTCGGGCGTGCCATCCGCAACGATGACCTGACCGGCGTGCTGGGAATAGCCCATACCCACGCCGCCCCCATGATGGAAGGACACCCACGTCGCACCGCCGACAGCATTGATGAGCGCGTTGAGGATCGCCCAATCGGAGATGGCATCCGAGCCGTCCTTCATCGCTTCGGTCTCCCGGTTGGGCGAAGCGACGGAGCCTGAATCAAGATGATCGCGTCCGATGACGATGGGCGCTTTAACCTTGCCGCGTGCGACGAGTTCGTTAAATTTCAAACCCGCCTTGGCGCGCTCGCCGTAGCCCAGCCAGCAAATGCGCGAGGGCAAGCCCTGAAACGGGACTCTCTCACGCGCCATCTTCAGCCAGCGATGCAAATGCGCATCTTCGGGGAAGAGTTCCATAATGGCTTGATCAGTGGTGTAAATATCTTCTGGGTCGCCCGAAAGCGCCACCCAGCGGAACGGCCCCTTGCCTTCACAGAACAGCGGACGAATATAGGCGGGTACGAAGCCGGGAAACTCGAACGCATCCGTCACGCCGTTGTTGTACGCCTGCTGGCGGATGTTGTTTCCATAATCAAACACCTCCGCGCCTTTGCGCTGAAATTCGAGCATCGCCCGCACATGCGTGG
>JAUXUT010000057.1 GCA_030680695.1 bacterium | reverse complement strand
CTCGGGCTTTTATCTTACCCCACCCACCCGCCGCTAACGCAAACCGTTGGCACGCCCCTTGCATAACAAAAGCATTTTCGGGAAAACATTATGAAAATCAAAAAAACTACCGCCACCCTCTTAAATAGAACTGCAAAAATTTTCCTGTTGTGGGAAGAAAGGCTGATGACAGAGCCAGCGGCTATCATCCCGAAAACTAATTTGCCTAAAGTTAAAAGTGTAGGAAAGGCAACTTGGTTGAGTTTATTATTTGCGGGAGCGGGGCAGATATACTTGGGTCAAGTAAAAAAAGGGTGGTTGTTAATAGTTTTATCAATACTCGGTCTTTTTGCTATTATCGTGCCTGGCGCTATCATAATTATTTTAGGAATGATTGACGCTAATGTAATAGCGAAGCGAATTCGAGAAAACGGGTCAGTCAATGAATGGGAATTCTTCTGGCACAGAAAAGCGAAAAGCATTTGGAAAGTTTTGAAAATCGAGCCAGTTGGTTATTCGGAAAAATTTATAGGAAGTGAGCCAAGACGATATTTCAATGCAAGTTCCCCTGCGCCTGTTAATCATACTTTTCGGGGCAAAAAGGAATGGTCTCAGTCGTATAGCATTGAAAAGGAAAAGGCTCATAGTACAACCAGTGTTATTGACCCCAAAATCACAGACTCGGCTATTATTAGTCGCTCGATTCAAGATGTGTTTCGAGAAAAATATTCTTATGTAGAAAATAAGAAAATCGTTTTTGAAGAAGATGTGACAGTTTTTGTTCCGCCTGGAAAAAACATTCAGGTCGAGTTGCTGTGGAAATATGTCATTGAAAATTGGATGGTCGTAATGATTGACCAATACAATCAACAACTTGAAATTCCAGTTTCGTTTATCGCCAAAGTAACTTTCGACCAGCGACAATTCGAGTTTGAAGAAAAAAATGAGTCTTAAAGTCAAAAGCGTGCCAACAAAGCGTGCAGTGGATTTGTGGGATTCTGCCGCATTTTCAAGCATTTTTCTGGCTTCGAGTTTTTTCTGCTCTCAAACAGAATCCACGCCCGCCCACAAACCACTAACGCAAACCGTTGGCTTGCCCCTTGCATAATAAACGCA
>JAUXUT010000054.1 GCA_030680695.1 bacterium | reverse complement strand
GTCGATTGGGTACATGAAGCCGCACGCTGGGCTTGTGTGAATTTACCAGAGGAAGCGGCTGTCGTAATGGGGAATATAAGGAAGTTTGGGGAGTTGCCTATGATGGAATGGGGAAAAAACACAACAAACCAGTTTCAATGAGCATATGAATCTACAAAGCCTATTGGACACTTTACACGAAAGACCTCGATTTTTCCAACATTTTATTAATGGTAAACTTGTTCTATAAATGCTTCTTGAGGAGAAAATAGTGGAACCTGGCGGTATCAAACCCATGTTTGGTGGGCATGAAAAGTTTGTTTTTCGTTACGGATGGCTAAAAAAGGGAGTAGATGCCATAAAAGAGAACCCGCTGGTCTTCACTGACGAAGAGGCTTTAGCGACGCTTGGCGTTGGAAAGAACATGGTACGTTCTATTCGACATTGGTGTCTTGCCATTGGGTTGGCTGTGGAAACGAAAGAAGCAAGCCTAGCTCGCCCTTTGAAACCCACGGAACTCGCAAAAAAACTTGTTGCAGGAAAAAACAGTTGGGATCAATATTTTGAGGATATTGGATCGCTTTGGCTATTACACTGGCAATTAACGAATAACCTCGTGCGTGGGTATGTTTGGAATCTTATTTTTTCATCCTATCTTGAATCTGAATTTGATAAAAAACAAATTCAGTTCTTTCTAAAAAAGCATATTGAACAAGCTGGAATCAAAACTACCGACGGCACGATTGAGCGGGAAGTGGATTGTTGCTTACGGACTTATGTTCCTTCCATGCGCGGTAAGTCCGGTGTAATTTCAGAAGAAAGCTTGGATTGTCCATTAGCAGAACTTGATATTATCCGATATGTCGTAGACGATAATGTATATCGTTTTAATAACGGGGCTAAGCCTTCTTTGCCAGTGGGTATCTTTGGTTATGCCCTCTTGCAATATTTACCCTCGATTGTGACTTCACGAAGAACAGTGTCTGTTGATGAGTGTGTATACAATCACGGAAGCCCCGGGCAGGCATTCAAACTTGATGAAAATAGTGT
>JAUXUT010000051.1 GCA_030680695.1 bacterium | reverse complement strand
ATCGGGGGATAAAATACTCAAGGAATATCTGACGGGCTACAAAGGCTGTACACAGTCTGACGGCTATATTGGCTATGAGGTGTTGCCTGAGCTTTCTGTAAAACATGCGGGCTGCTGGGCGCACGTGCGCCGGAAGTTTGTCGAAGTGGTGCAAGCTGTGGAGAAGGCGCAGAAGGGGAAGGAACATCGTGGCTGCAGCGCGGATGTTGCGGTGTCGAAGATACGGCGCTTGTATGAGATAGAGCGGGAGGCGAAGAACCGTGAGCTGACGGGCAAGGAGCTTTTGCAATTCCGTCATGAGTACGCCCTGCCGTTGCTGCAAGAGTTTCATGATTGGCTTAAGGCCCGTATAGGCGGGACCCCACCGAAGGGCTTGTTGGGTACGGCAATGAACTATGCCTTGAAACAGTGGCCCCGTCTGGTGGTGTACGTGGAAGACCCCCATGTCGGCCTCGACAATAACGCGGCGGAGAATGCGATACGTCCGTTTGCGATAGGCAGAAAGAACTGGTTGTTTGCAGGTTCACCGGCAGGCGCCCGGGCAAGTGCAACCTTGTACAGCCTTGTGGAGACGGCCAAAGCCAACGGCCTGGAGCCGTACCGGTATCTGCGTTACATCTTCGAGAGGCTGCCGTACGCCGCAACGCCGGAAGATTACCGGAAACTCACGCCGCTACACCTGGATCGGAATGATTTCGATGCTGCGCTTTCCCAGTGGGGTTAATTTGACGCTTACCGATTTAATACTATTTCATTATGATGTATATCTCCAAACAGACATTCCCTGTTTTGTGTACATATCGTTACAGAATACGCCCCCTGCCGGGTATAATCATATCTCCGCAGTCGAATAGATCGGCGATTATGCTTTTCAGGATTGTATTTGCCAGACATGCCCTGTTCATTGTAATTGAAATTCCCGGATTATTTGAACCTGTTACATCTTACAGGCCCTCCTGCATTAAATCGTGTTACGACCATAAGATGGAGGCTTGAAATATTACATAGCAAAGGAATTTTAAAATCATTACTAACAGTAAGTCATGTTGTTCTCTGGAACATATTTGAATTTATTGACTTATGCGAATTCTCAATAATGGATGGCCTCAACAAATTCTGACAATATGTAGACCTTATCCATGATTTCAGAAGTTTATATTCGCCGAGGAATTGTTCACGGAGTTGAAATTCCTTACACTCCAACTTTGTCCGCTAAATGGGTGTTAGCATAAGAAAGGAAAGATCACGCTATACTATTCACTCTCTTTCTCTCACAAAGAATCAATTCGAACTTTAAAGAAGAAAAAAGGGAGTAAGCAAAGCCTACCCCCATAAAATGTAAATTAAGCAGCCATTGAAATT
>JAUXUT010000017.1 GCA_030680695.1 bacterium | reverse complement strand
TTCGTCAGGATTTCGCAAAACTTCCTGAATATCGGCTTCACGCCCAAGCATCACGGGGTGTTTTATCGTGACGATCACTTGCCAATATTCGGCTGTGACACGAACGCGAAAACCGAGTGGCGTTTCAACTTCAAAGAGGACTTCGTTATTATCTGTCATATCGTATATTTTACATCAAGCGCCAACTCACTCTCCTGTCGGCACCCAGATATTCTTGACTTGCGTCGCCTCGTGCAGGAACTCGTGACCTTCGCCTTGTTCGCAGGACATCCAATCGCGGGGCAGACCGTAGCCTGTCCATGTACGCTTCATGTTCGCGGCGGATTCGTTCTCAACGTGGTAACTGCCTTCCGCTGAGCCGAAGTACCAGACCGAGTCCACGTCTTCGTGCTGGACAAGCGTCTTGACCAAATGGTCACGGTCACCTGTGATGATGTTGACCACGCCGCCAGGTACATCGGAGGTGTCAAGCACCTGATAGAAGTCCATGGCGGAGAGCGGATATTTCTGGCTGGGGATCATCACCACGCTGTTGCCACGTGCAATGGCAGGCGCCATGAGTGAGATAAAACCAAGCAGGGGCATTTCATCGGGGCAGGCAATCCCGATCACACCCATAGGTTCATTGACCGCCACCGTGATTCCGCGCAGGGTTGTTTCCTGCACAGTGCCGCCGTATTTGTCAGCCCATGCCGCGTAGGTGAATAATCTTTCCACTGAGGCATCCACTTCGGCTTGCGCGGACTTCTGCGTGCGTCCTGTCATTCCTGCAATTCGTTTTACAAATTCAGCATTACGTGCATCAAGATTTTCAGCGATGAAATATAAAATTTGCGAACGGTTGTAGCCGTGGCGCATCGCCCAACCTGACGTCCGCGCTTTGTGAGCGGCTTCGACTGCATCGCGAATATCTTTGCGATTGCCGTCACCAACCTGCCCGACCAGTTTTCCCTTCGCGCTCAACACGCTCGAAGTGTACGCGCCATCAGGACGAACCTGTTTGCCGCCGATGTACATCTTTGGAGTGCGGTCTACCAGCGGAAGCGAATGTCCATTTGCCCGAGCAGCCCCAGGCTGAGTCGGAAGCGTTGGAACGTGTTCGCCCCACTTCTTCTTTTCATCCAGTGTAAAGTCTGGGCGTGGACGATCCATCCATGTCGGTCTTAAATATTCAAACAGACCTTCACGTCCGCCCTCGCGCCCATAGCCCGACTCGCGATAACCGCCGAAGCCCGACGCGCCATCGAATTGATTGGTGCAGTTAACCCACACCGAACCCGCCTTGATCTTGCTCGCCACATCGAGCGCGAGGTTGATGTTATCGCTCCAGACACTCGCCGCGAGACCATAGCGCGTGTTATTGGCAAGTTCAATGGCTTCGCTCGGCGTGCGGAACGTGAGCGAGACCAGAACGGGTCCGAAAATTTCTTCCTGCACGGTTGCGGCGGCGGGGTCAAGCCCAGTGATGAGCGTGGGTTTATAAAACAGCCCTTTTTCGGGCAGCACAATATTCGGCTGAAAACATTCGCCGCCTTCGGCAATGCCCGTCTTCACCCAACCATCGATCGTGTCCCATTGGCTTTGGTCAACAATCGCGCCCATATCAATCGATTTATCGAGCGGGTCACCCACGCGCATGTGTTCCATGCGAGCCTTTAATTTTTGGATAAACTTCGCTGCGATATTTTCCTGCACTATCAGCCTTGACCCTGCGCAACAAACCTGACCCTGATTAAACCAAATCGCATCGACCACGCCTTCAACTGCTCCATCCAAATCGGCATCGTCAAACACGACGAATGGACTCTTGCCACCCAACTCAAGCGA
>JAUXUT010000005.1 GCA_030680695.1 bacterium | reverse complement strand
GCACCCGTTTAACAGTCCGCGTTACATGAATGAAATCATCCTGCCCGCCATCGAAGACGGCTTGCAAAAAAGCGGACGCAAACGCAATGACATCACCGTCTCGATGACTCCCTTTGTAGCGACCACGCCCGAAGAGGAAGGTTTTGCACGGATGCAGGCGGCCTTTTACGCATCGACTCCCTCCTACAAACCCGTGATGGATTTGCATGGCTGGGGCGGGACAGCCGAAAAATTATCAGGCTTCGCCGCCAAAGGTGAATGGCACGAAATGCCCATGCTCATCACCGATGAAATGCTGAGCGAATTTTGCCTGATGACCACACAGGAAAATCTGGCGGACGATTTGAAGAAACGTTACGATGGAATTGCAGATCGGTTGACGTTGTACACACCTTTTGTCCCCGGCGAGAAGGATGCGTGGTGGCGAGGGTTGGCGAAGGCGTTTAATTCATAGCTTTTTTGTATTTGTCCAAAATCTTAAATAAACAACCTTATTCAGAACAATTGATCTATAATAAAATTATGAAAATCTCACCTAAATTTGACCCAACTGCAAACTGTGTTTTATTTGAGGGTGATTGTTTAAATCTCTTAAAGCAAATCCCCGATAAATTCGTAAAGCTAGTTGTCACATCGCCTCCATACAATCTTGGCAAAGAATATGAAACTCGGCGGGACTTAAAGAAATATCTAGAAATACAAAAAGAGATAATTGAGGAATCTGTGCGAATACTTGATGACAAAGGAAGTATTTGCTGGCAGGTTGGAAATTATGTCGAAAATGGAAAGATAATTCCTTTGGATATAGTCCTTTATCCAATTTTCGAATCATTGGGATTACAGTTAAGGAATCGTATTGTTTGGCATTTTGGACATGGGCTTCATGCTTCAAAAAGGTTTTCAGGAAGATATGAAGTTGTTATGTGGTTTACCAAATCCAATGATTACACTTTTAATCTTGATCCAATTAGAGTGCCCCAAAAATATCCACAAAAAAAGCATTTTAAGGGACCAAACAAAGGTGAACTATCTGGAAATCCATTAGGAAAAAACCCTAGCGATATTTGGGATATTCCAAACGTTAAATCCAATCACATAGAAAAAACTATTCACCCATGCCAGTTTCCAATTGAATTAATTGAAAGACTGGTACTTTCCATGACAAATGAAAATGACTGGGTGTTTGATCCATTTATGGGAGTCGGAAGCACCGCGATTGCATCATTAATGCATAATAGAAAAGCAATTGGAGCAGAAATAATGTCAGAATATATTTCAGTTGCTAAAGACAGAATCAAGAAGGCAATAAAAGGCGAATTGCAAATGCGTCCTATGGATCGTCCTGTCTATGATCCTGTTATTCCTACCAAAAGTGCGCCACCGAAAACCATAAAGATTAAAAAAACAAATGCTGTACAAAATCAGCTTTTTGAGAAAAAGGGAAAATATAAAACAAGGAATTCAAAATGAAAATAGTTTACGAATACTCCCATCTTGGTGGTTCGGAAATCCTACACCAAAGATACCCCCAACATGAAGAAGAAATCTACAAGGTAATATCTCTTGTTAAGGGCAACAGAACAAAAATTAGTAAAGAGAAGACTAAAATAGGGAGAGAACTTTATTCCCCAATTGACATGAACGGCCAATTCAAAACAGAATTCAACAGCAGAGATTTCAACGAAATAAGAGACACCTACACTATAGCTATCCCAAACTATGAACTGGAAGTTAATGGGGCATACAAACAGGTCGACTTTGTAAAAGATAAAGTTTTAGTAGAAGTTCAGTTTGGCAAATATGCTTTCATGTTTTACGACATGGCAAAATTCCAGTATTTTTTCAACGAAAACAAAGCCGATGTAGGTATAGAAATTGTGCCTTGCCATGGTTTACACAAGCAGATGTCATCTGGTGTTTCTTATGGTGAACAACTCGTATATGATATTGAACGACTCAAGCGCCACTTCCCTGCTGTACCAGTAAAAGTAATCTTAATTGATGTAGACAATTAGAAACGAGAGAACTATTTCATGAACTTCACCGACTACCAGCAAAAATCACGCGCCACCGCGAAATACCCCGCCATCGGACACGCCGTCATCTACCCGACTCTCGGACTCGTCAACGAGGCCGGAGAGGTGGCAGGCAAGATCAAGAAAATTTTCAGAGACAAGGACGGGGTCATCGGCGAGGCGGAGCGGGAGGCGCTCAAAGCCGAGCTCGGCGACGTGCTCTGGTATCTCGCCCAAACCTGCACCGAACTCGAAATCTCCCTCGACGAAGTCGCCGAAGCCAATTTAACTAAACTTTTGGACAGGCAGGCGCGCGGTAAGATACAAGGGGATGGAGACAACCGCTAATAAACGTGTCAGGTGTCAAGTTCCAAGTGTCAGGAATTTTGGCGTTTTTGCCAACTTAACACCTGAAACACGACACTTGGTACTCGTCCGTAAGGAAACTCTAACCTTTTTCCTACACGCGCAATCCTGCTTTTTGGTAGAATCCTTTTTAGGAATTTAGGAGAAAAATTATGGCTGGTATGGAAAGATTTACACAGCGGGCAAGGCGTGTTCTCAGCCTCGCGCATCAAGAAGCCGAGCGCGCCCGCCAAAACAGCATCGGAACCGAACACCTCCTCCTCGGATTAATGGACGAGGAAGGCGGCGTTGCGGGGCGCGTCCTGCGTGAGCTTGGCATGACCCCAGACCGCGTCCGCGAAGTCGTGGCGCGCGTTTCCGCCACCCCCACCACCTTTGACCCAGACCGAATCGAACTCGCCGCCGAAACCCAGCAAGTGCTCGAATTTGCCGTGGAGGAAGCCCGCCGACTCGGACATCATTACATCGGCACCGAACACATTTTGCTTGGCTTGGTACGCGTTGAATCCGTCGCAATGGAAGTGCTGCGCAGACTCGGCGTGACGCCGGACCAGATCCGCCGCCAGACCCGCCGCGTGCTGAACGAATCCGCCTCTTCCTCGCCGACGCCTGCCACTGCCCCCCAGGGCGGACGCAACCCCCAGGCAGCCAGCAACCCCAAGACTCCCCTCGTGGACCAACTCGC
>JAUXUT010000001.1 GCA_030680695.1 bacterium | reverse complement strand
CCAGAATAGAATTAACCTCTCATGCTTCCAAAGACCTGAAGGGTCTTTGGAAGGTATCGGAAAAAGTCACCGAACACTTGAAGGCGCTGAAAACGAACCCGCTTAAAGGGCATCCACTTTCCGGAAGTCTTCAAGGTTCGCGGGCTCTTGATTTCACAATGAAGGGAAGCGGGCAGTTTCGAGCCGCCTACTTTTACTTTCCCGATGAAAACGTTGTGATTATTTTTCTTGTGGGATCGCATGAAAATTTTTATCAAATGGCGGAAAAGAGGATAAAACTCTTGAAAGAACTTTTCCAGAAAGCCCGAGAAGCAAATAAAACCGGCTTTCCTTAGGCTTGAAAAAATGACCGTTGAGCCAAAAATACTTCCGCCAAACAGGCTAAAAAGACGTGAAATGGCCTATAGATACACGTATTTTCAGGTTTCGGGGAACAAAATTGAAAATGAAAAATACATGCACATGTTGGCTAAATCAAGAGTCCCAGGGCTATTTCATGGAAAGGGTGTTTCATGAGACTCAGTAGTGAGCAATTAAACTTTATCATGAAAGTTGATACCCGTGGCCGTGAATTGGAGCGGAACGGGAAAAATGAAATAGAGATTTTCATGGAAATGGGTGATTTGATGCCTGATTTCAAGCGGTTGATTTTGGACGTTTTGACAGAGGATGAGGTAAACGATATCTGCGGCCGGTATGACGGCTTTTATCGTTACGCGAAAACTCTTGAAACCATTGCCGTTGAGATAGCATGCGGCGCACTCAAATTTTGATGTTGAATTCAAGGGGGTGAAATCATGCCAAAAAGGGATGGACCTGACAACCAGGCGAAGATTTTAGAGCGGCTTTTGTATCTTGATCCGCCGATTAAAAAGTTTCCGGTGTCGCCGGCTGATCCGGCAATGGCGGTTTGCTTTCTGGATCTGAAAGACGTTTGTTATATCACCACGAAAGCGGACCAGGGCCGGGAGGAAACTATGTTCATGACCTGCCGGAAAGAGGCGTTTTACAGCAATCTCCGGCTTTCCCAGATCGAAGAAAAGATCAAGGAACACCCGCATTTTCTGCGAACCAGCAAGTATTACCTGGTGAACCTTACGAAGATACGCGGCATGAAGGTTTCTTCAGCTCGGGATTTGTGGTTCGAGGGTCTTGACGATCCGGTCGTGAATGCCGTCTCAAGCGCGTATCTGGCGAACTTTGAGAAACGCTTCAAGTGAGCGGTGACATTGAAAAACGAGTAGAAAAGCTCTTTTTGCTTGAAAAGCCGTTGTTGTCGAGAAAGCAGGAAGTTTTTCAGGCAAAGGATATCGTCTATTTTACCGCCGAGGGCGGGCAACCGGTAGCGATAACAGAAAACGGCAGTAAGTATGAACTTGTACAAAATTTGAATTTCTTTGAAAATGAGTACAAGGAATATTTTCTGCGGGTTCACCGGTCATTTCTTGTTGCCGCGGATCGAATTGACGGCGTCTTTCGAAGATTTCCCACCGGACCGATAATCGGGCTTTCGAAAGCTCAAGCTGAAGCGCGGGAAGAAAGCGAATTGCAGTTGAGGGGAACCGAAACCAGAATTCCGGTTTCCCTGTCCTATGCTGAAAAGCTGAGAAAACTTTTCGGTATCAAGAGCCTGCGGTATTTGACTCCGGAGCATCCGGACGATAAGAAGTTGCGGACAATGGGCCTGATAGACTGCGGACATCGGGAACTTTTCAGCCTGGCCGCGAATGATAAAAAAGCGGTCGAGATATTCAAGAAAAAATGGGATATTAAACAATTCTCCAAAACCCTCATGTTAAGCTGTTTTCGGCAGGTTGAAACGAACCAGATAGACACGAAGCGGGTTATCAAAAACATCATCTACCAGATGTTCCGATGGATTAAAAAAGGCATAGAACCGCCCAGCGACGGCAACATACGATCCCTATGGTATCGGATAAAAGCGGTTTTGGCGTATCACTCGAACATTCTCGGACCTGGCGACGTTGACACCTTCTACAACACGCTTCAAGAGATGGTCGAAGACATGAATCTGTTTCGGTACAAGGATTTCGGATTCATGGACATGAACGAACCATACCGGGGAATCGGCGATAAAAAGCCGGAAATCATTCTTGCGTCTGAAAAGATCGGGCATTTTTTCTTCATCAAGAAACTGGCCGCTGAAATCGGGGTTTCGTTTATCTGTCTGAAAGGGGAACCTGCGGTTCTTTCCCTGGAATACTTTTCAGACGATCTCATGAAAATTTGCGGAGACAAGGAAAAAACGGTCTTCTGCATTTCGGACGTTGACCCGTCGGGGTATTCAATTGAAAGGAACCTGGTCGGCGGATTGCAAAGAAACGGTCACCAGGTCGGCCGGGTGGTGAAACTGGTTGATCCCTCGATTTTTACGACTGAAGAAATCGGAATCATTCGGTATCCGGTGGTGAATTACGAAGAAAAGGGAACCGCTATCAAGCCGGTGAAACCGGCGAAAATGAGCCAAGTTACGAAAAGCCGGGATTGGTTTAAACAACTTGCCGACAATCGGCTTTACAGTGAAAAAGACAAGGGCGACGGCTGGAAAGCTGTTACCATCTGGGGTATTGAGAGTGACGCGGCGGACCGGGACGTTATCAAGAAACGCTTTCTTGAAGGGCTGGAGCCGAAACGCCGGAAACCGGAACCGGAGAAAAAAACGGAAAAGAAGCCGGAAAACACAATCCGGTTGCAAATGTGGCTGGAAGTTGAGAACAACAATAAATTCGTAAGGGGCCGGAAAACGTCTTTGGAGCGGATAGAAAGGTATCTTGAGCAATACTACAATGCCCGGAAGCTGCATAAAGACGGCATGGAATATGAGTTGACCGTTACCTATACCGATGACGCGGACCTTGACCGAACCGTCTATGAGATCGTCGGCGAGATTGATGGCATTGCCGACTTGCGCCATTGCTGCATCGAGTGTGACTTGTGGGCCGTTGACGATCCGGACCGAAGATGGTGAGAGCCCTGGCGGGTTCCTGCTTTTGGTTCTTTAAAACATTGAAAGGGCAAGCGGTAGCCTTTCTTCCCTGCGGAGCCGCCCATCGTCACCGCTGCTGCGATGGGCGGTCGTAGCTGGGGAGAAAGGCGGGCTTTACCTTCCATTCCCTGTGGTGGGCTCGGAGTCGGCTTTTGGTTCCTTTAGGGTATCAGCCAGAATCGTGTAATTTTGCACGTTAAGGCCCCTTTTTCTGTATCGTAAACTCATTTCATTTAATTAGGTTCCGATCAACCACATATTCCCCGTAAAGGACGACGTTATCCCATTCAATCGGGCTTACATGCTCAAGAAGTGAGAAATCAAGATCGAAACCGGTCGTATCATGACTTCCACTGCCTGTTACTCGGGCAATTTCTCGTGCTTGCCAGTAGATTATACAGGCCAGAATCAATGTCAGACAACTACATGTGCTCATTTGCTCATCCAGATCCCGAGAATAGATTTTCCCTCTCTTCCCATAGAAAACCTGCCTTGCGAGGGAATGAAGCTGCTCTCCCTTGAGTAACCCCTGCCGAATACGATGTCGTAATGAGGGTTTTGAGAGATATTCCAGGATGAATTCGGTCTTGAAAATTCGCCCCAGTTCGCGGTTTGCCTGATAAAAGCGATTCTTCTTGCTGAGAGAAACCAACCGCTTCAAAGCAACGGAAGCAGTTACATGACCGGTTTTGAGCGAGGCATAAAAATGCCCCATACGGTTCCAGTCATTCTCAATCGGTTCCGGATTTATGGTGTGATCTTTTTTGGTCACCATCGGATCCAGTGCTCCGTAGGATCGGGTCCGGTCTATTCGATATAGCCGCTGATGCTGAATTCCCCGGATTCTGGGCGCGAACTTTCTTCCAAGCATCGCAAAAGCAGCAAAGTTTATTTCGGTATAACCGTGAGTGTCGGTATAGTGTTCCATCGGGACAAGGTCGCTTTCGTTATAAAGTAACCCATCCAAAACATAGGCTGCATCTCGTTCCGCGCATTCAATTGGGACCGAATAAAACGGGGCATAATTATCTGCCACGAAGGAATAGAATTCAAGAGCGTAGTCGCTGAGTTTGGGGCTGTAAGTTTGTTGAAGAGCTTTCCTGGGCATATAGAACCTTTGCCCATCGCTACTTGAAGATGTTCCGTCACCCCAAATACGTGATGCATCAAGGGCTGACAATGCATTAACTACAATGGATAACGCCGCCTTCTGATTTTCCGGGGTAAGTTGCCAATCCGTTATTCGCCGGATCTGTTCGTAGGAAGTTCCTCTTGTCAGGCGGGCCATCGTGGAGGGCCCTATATTGCAACCGTAAGCCATGATTGCAACAAGGAGATTACAGATTTCTTCTGGTGGTCTGCTTTCCTGCAATGGCGGCGACAAAAAACTTTTGGTGAAATGCAGCTTGTTATCGACTTCGATAAGAAGTTCAGGAAGGCGAATGCTGCGCATATTCTTTGCCAACCACTGTTTGAGAATGGTCAAGTTGAATGCGTCTTTCTCGACGAGATCCTCACCAGGATCGACGGAAAGTTTCCAAGTATCCCCTTCTATCTTGGCATAAGCATTCCCGGGAAGAGTTTCCAGAAAGCGGTCATAACTGCTTGCCAAGCGACTTTTCAAATACGCAATAGCCTCTCTCGGATTTAAAGGAAGTTCCGCTTCCCGGAAAAATGATTCGCGTATTGGTTCCCATTTCGTTGTAGGGATAAAGAAGTTGTCAAATCGACCGAAGCGCTTGCTGTGAGTAATACAAAGATTTCCAGCTTTTATTTCATCCCGAATCACCAGCAATAGAACGCATTCGAACGTGCGGCGGCTTACCAAACCGGCATCATACAACCATTGGTGAAATCTACTTGGAACAAAATCGGTGGAAATACTCTCTGGCAGCTTCTTTTCACGATCATTGCCCAACTCTTTTATAGTCGCAATGCCCTCTACCAAAGTGTTATCACAGCCATTACCTTCAAAGTTCAGAGCTTCCAGGAAAGCAGGGAAGAATTTTCGAATGTAACCGAATCGTTTCAACACGCCATCGAACATATGGCCACTCTTGCCTCCAGGCCACATTTCCAGGTCTTTGAGTTGTGCCGATAAAGCGGTTTTGGAAACCTTCTTGAACAGGATGGAACGGATCTCTTTGTCCTTCAAACTTTCATCCAGAATTACTTGGCCCATTTCCTGAAACATGGAAAGCGCTTGCTGAACCACTTGTCGATGACTGGTTAAGTCTTTGTTGAGGTCGTTCTCTGAATGCTTACAGATTTTTCCGACGAGTTTATCAAACGTATCTATGAGCTGGTCTATCGTTTCATGGAAGGTTTGCCTGAGAAAGCAAGTCAAAGCGGCATATCGACGAGCAGGAACGATCTCCTTCAACCGATCGGCAGAGCACCGTTTCGCATATAGAGCCAGGTTTCGTTGGTAGTTGTTGTTGAGCCAGGCGAGATCTACGACAAGGATTTCCGTTGCCTGAATGTATTTGAGCTTTTCCGTGAGGGCAACAATCGCGTCGGAAGACGGTCTCACCGCAGGTCCCTTCAAATATTGAAAATCAGATATTCGCCCGGATGGCACTTCAATGAGCGCATCCAGTTTTTCCACCATACCGGTCGGCAGGGCTTTTATGATTTTTCCAAAGATGTGTTGTTGCGCCAGGTTCCGTTGCTCCTTGACGATCCGCAAAAGAACCGAGTTGGTGGGCTCAAGGATTTTTTGTTCCCTAAGAAACTCTCTCCCCTGGCAAAGCAAAGCATCTATTCGTATCAGTCGGCAGGCTTCAGTAAAAAGAAACTCTTTCAACAAAGGAATTTCCCGCTCACCAAGATCTTGTTGGCGTAAGTAGTCACAAATCTTGAGCCTATGTTCCGAAATGGTTTGTCGACGCCGTTCGTACTGTTGAATAATCGCCGGGTCCTCATTCAATTGAGTTCCGATAAACAAAAGGAGATCCGGGAGAATTTCAAGGGGTTTCTGAGCGGGGAACCGGTTCAACAGCCGAACGAAACCAAGTTGGTAAGCAAAGCCAAATTGCTTGGAATTCCCACGGCATTTTTTGATCTGATGCACATCTTCAGGTGTCAGGGTAGCTCGCTGAATGAGTTCTTCTCGTGAAAAACTTGATTGAATCATGCTTTCTCTTCCTTTCCGGTGTTTCAACAAACGCTCGTTTGATGAAACAATTTTTCGGATGGGTTTGTCGAACGAAAATAGCGGTTCGTGGAGTCTCTTTTTGTCATAACGCTATTCAACGTGTTATTTACTTGTTTTAGTATGCAAATTTTGAGACAATGTAGGAAACAAGGGGGTTTCATGGGAAAACTACTTGGGTATGCCAGGGTTAGCACGAATGAACAGGATCTCACCTCACAAAAACACGACCTGAATAAAGCTGGTTGCAAAGCGATTTATACGGATGTGGCAAGCGGTGTCAGGACAAACAGACCCGGTCTTGATGCCTGTCTTAAAAATCTGCGGCGTGGAGATACTCTTTTTGTCTGGCGTCTCGACCGACTCGGAAGGTCAATGACCCATCTGATAACATTGATTGAAAAACTGCAACGTCAGGGAATCGGCTTCAAATCTCTTTGTGATGGGGTGATCGATACAACGACAGCCTCAGGAGATCTTGTATTCAACATATTTTCAGCCCTGGCACAGTTTGAAAGGAGACTCATTCAGGAAAGAACCAGAGCGGGTTTAGCGGCGGCAAGAGCAAGGGGAAGACTTGGAGGGCGAAAACCTATTGATTCCCAAAATCCAAAAGTTAAAATGGCGCAAAAGATGCACCAAGACAAGTCTTTAAGCATCGGGGAAATCTGCGAAAGTCTAAAAATTTCCAGACCGACCCTCTACCGATATTTGAAGCTCAAAAAACCTTAACGTGCAAAATTACACGATTCTGGCTGATACCCTAACAACGCCAACCGGTTATGCAGGCTCTTGATGTGATCAAGAGCCACCTTGAGTGCAAGGGAGCAGTCTACCCAAAGGGAATCACGGTTCCTTTGGAAGGGATCGTAGCCGCAGACTGGCGTCCACTGGTGATTGTAGATGATGGTGAATCGCTGAAGATCAATCGAACGGCTTACGAAATTTGTGTTTTGAAAACCCTTCGGGTTCGTCTTCGCTGCCGGGAAATTTGGGTCGCGGGAAGTCGCCGTTACCGTGATCCTGAAGAAGACCTTCCCCAGGATTTTGAAGCCAGGCGGGGAAACTATTACTCAGAACTTGGAATACCCCTGGACGCAAAAGCCTTTACTCAGGCCCTTCGGGAAGAGATGAACCACAACTTGAAAGCACTCAACGACGGGATGCCCGCAAATCCCAAAGTGAAAATTGTTGCCAAGAAAGACGGATTT
>JAUXUT010000135.1 GCA_030680695.1 bacterium | reverse complement strand
CCGATCACATGGCGACGATTCAGGACGAACATCTCGTCGGGAATCTTGATGTTGGTCACGCCGTAGACCCGGACAAGCCGGTCGATCTGGCTGATCACATTGTCGGGACTCCAGGTTCTCAGCATCGGCACTTCAAATGGGGCATTAATGCAACAGAAGGAACATTTGAAGGGGCAGCCGAGGCTGGTTTGCAGTGATGCGTAAGGCTGGCGCGCATCCAAATTGTTGAAGCAATGCCAGTTGTGCGCGCGGTAGCGGGTCATATCGAGGACATTCCAGGCCTGCTCCGGGAGCACGGCATCGAGATCCCCAATCGGTGGCGCCGTCTGGTTGGAAGCCGCTTGTCCGTCCTGCCGGTACCAGAGACCTGGTACGCTCGCCAGCGAGGACTGTGAACCGTTCAGGACGCGGAGCAGGCCGAGAATCGTGTGCGGCCCTTCTCCCTGGCAGACGTAGGTGTAAGGCTCGTCGAGGAGCGTTCGTTTAGGCAGCGCGGAGGCGTGGGTGCCCATGACCAGCGAGGGAATATCCGACAGGCGGTTCAGTATATCGCAGACTGTGCGACCGGCCGGCATACATTGAGTGGAGGCAGAGGGTTGCTGCCCATAGATTACAAACACGGCCAGCCGCGGATTGGCCGCGACAATGGCTTCCGCCGTCTGTCGATGATTGAAACCTTGAGCTTCCGCGTCAAGGATGGTCGCCTCGTATCCGTTGTTCCGAAGAAAGGTCGTCAACAATCCCGACCACACCGGCGGTTCGATGGCCGCCAGATCACGGCTCAGGTCCTGGTAAACCTGGACCCGGCTTGGGGGCGTTACGAATAACACATCAAGCGGCTTTGGCATGAGCTCCTCGCAGCTGCCGAGCACATTGAATGACTCGCTGAACGCCGTCCAACACATCCGCCTCCTGTCCGCAGGTCGCAATGCGAATAAACGACGCGCAGTCAGAGCCAAAACTGCTTCCCGGCGTGACTGCCGTATGCTGCTCTTCGAGTAGACGGGTGCTGAAGGACGTATCGGTGAGCCCGGTCTGTTGTAGATCCACGAAGAGATAAAATCCGGATTCGGGTGAGGCGCACCGCAGCACGCCCGATCGATTGATCATCGATGCGCAGGTACTGGTCACCCGGTTGCAATGCGCTCGCACGTGGGTGACGTAGCGATCGAGCACGGAAAGACCGGCCAGGCAACCGAGTTGCGAAAAGGCGGGCAGGCAGGAAATCAGTGTCGATGTCGAAAGCGCCAGTTTGTCCGCCACAGACGGATGGGCTATGGCGTAGCCGACGCGATAGCCCGGGATGGAAAACACTTTTGAAAATGACGACATCACGATCAGTTGCGGAGAGGCGCAAGCGGCCAGGCTGAAAAACGGCCAGCCGAAAGACAGATCGCCGTAGGTTTCGTCGCTCAGGAGCCAGACCTGTTCCTCTTCGCACCGCCGGGCTAACCGCTCCAACATGGGTTGGGTATAGACAGCCCCCGTCGGGTTATTGGCCGAGTTGACGATGATGGCTCTGGGATGAAGGGCCAACGCTGCCTCAATATGCGACTCGACCAAGTGGAATCCATTGTCCTGGCTCAGAGGGACCGGGATGACCTCAAGTCCGATATGCGCCGCCGCCGCCCAGTAGGAAGGAAAGGCCGGCGTGAACAGCGCGATGCGGTCTCCAGCGTTGCAGGTCAGGTCGAGAAACTGGCTGATGATTAGATTGGCCGGGCTGATCACGACCTGATGCTCGTCGATCGCGCGATTGGCGATGCGTGCATAGCGATCCGCCACCGCCGTGCGCAGTTCCAGAAGTCCTGCCATCGGGGCATAGCCGAGTTGCTTGGCCTCGATGGCAGCCACTGTCGCCTCAATGATCTCCTGAGGCGGAGCAATCCGGGGATTGCCGAGCTCAAGATGGCAGACTCGATGACCTTGGCGCTCGAGCGCTTGGGCGCGGTCCATGACTTTAAACATTTCCTGGCCGATCAGCCGCTCACCGCGTTGTGAAAAAGGCAGGGTGCTGACAATCCGTGGCGTCGTCATGATCGAGGCCGCCTCCGGTCCGGCGAGGCCGATGCTCCGGCCATGGCAGCCGGGGCAAGCGATTCGATATGCATGCGAAACTGGGATAACCGCTCCGGTGTACCGATATCAAATAATGGGGCATCGGTTACAAATCCATACACATCCTGATAAAGCAACGCGGGAAGGAGATCCGTTTCAATGGAAGAGGGGCGTTCGGCCGGGATCCGGTTCAGGACGGACCGGTCGAAGACATAGATACCGGCGTTATGGAAGGAGCCTCGCTGAGCGGAACCTTTTTCCTGAAAGCCTGTCAGCCGAGTGTCCGCGTTCATCTCAACACACCCTGCGTCAGTTCGAGCTGTGGCCGGAGTCAATGTGATCGTCGCGCATGCGCCGGTCATGCGATGATGATCCAATAGCCCGGCCAGGTGCACGTCACAGACTGAGTCGCCATTGACGACGATTACCACGTTGCTCTGGACGAGATGCGCGGCTTGTGCAAGAGCTCCGGCGGTTCCCATTGGACGGGCCTCACGGGAAAACAACAGTTCGTAGTCATGCTCCTGTGCGAGAAACCATTGCTCTACCTGCCGGCTCATGTATCCGGTGCAGAGAATGACGCGCCGAATGCCCTGTGCTACCAACGGGGCAATGACAAACTCGAGAAAGGGGCGATCGCCGACCGGAGCCATGGGTTTAGGGCGGTCGTGGACCACTGACCGAAGTCTGGTGCCTTGGCCCCCGCATAGCACGAGGAGGTCGCAGCTCTGGAGTGCTGTGCCGGTCATGCCACCTTTCCGAACGGCGTTGAGGCGTGAATGTCGACGGTGTGTCTCTCCTCGCCCCACGACACGTCGCGAATGATCGGGCTTTCCTGCTGGTAAAACACGATCTGGCTGCCGAGACCTTCAAAGCGAAAGGGAACTTCCAGCAA
>JAUXUT010000015.1 GCA_030680695.1 bacterium | reverse complement strand
ACAAACTTCCGGCGCACGTGCGCCCAGCAGCCCGCATGTTTTACAGAAAGCTCAGGCAACACCTCATAGCCAATATAGCCGTCAGACTGTGTACAGCCTTTGTAGCCCGTCAGATATTCCTTGAGTATTTTATCCCCCGATCTTGTCGGTCGATAGTCAAAAACCACTACCGACCCAGGCGGCGATATTCCCCCTCGGAATACCCACATGTAAGATTTCGTTGTATTTGCTCGCCCCGGTTCATTCAACACCTGCACCGGTGTCTCATCTGCGTTGATCAGCGGGCCTGCCCGTAGCTCTTCTCTGAGTATCTCTATAAGCGGGCTGCAGAGTTCTCCGCCCCGCACTACCCAGTTTGATAGCGTACCCCGGCTTATTTCTATTCCCTCACGGCTGAATCTCGCTGCCTGACGATATAGGGGCAGTCCATCTGCAAACTTCTCTACTACCACTGCTGCGAGCAACCCTGCCGTCGCTATCGTCTTGGGTAATAACTGCACAGGAGCCGGTGCGATCTGTACCGCCCCTTTGTCGCTTTCAACTCCCTCGCACTGCCTGCATGCATATTTCGGCCGGATATGCCGGACCACACGGCACTGCCTGGGCACTATGTCGAGCTCCTCCGTCACTTCTTCGCCGATACGACTCAGCCTGCATCCGCATCCGCATATCTTCTCCTCCTCCGGGATATCATGCACCTCTTCTATCCGGGGAAGGTTTGCAGGCAATGCGCGGCGGCCACCTTTCTTCCTCTCATACTGTATGACCTGTATTTCCTCTTCAGCGACTTCCTCTTTCGCTGTCGCTTCTGCTTCGTTGAAAAGATGAGGCTGCACCTCAGGGTCAACCACCACCATCCGCTCGCTCTTGGGCCCATACATCTTCTGCCTCAAAAGGCGAAGCTCCATTTCAAGGCGATCAATCTCGATATCTTTCGACTCAATCACTACGGCTTTTTGCTGAAGTATGGTTTTAAGGTGGGAGTTTTCTTTGCGAAGGGTTGTAAGCTCTATTTGCACGCCAAAAAGTATACCAAATCAACAGCCATTTTGGAATAGAAAATCGACATAAAAATAGAAAAAAACATTTTTATTTTTTACATTACCGATGAGTACTGCAATGGCCGGTGCGCGCTGCCCTGAACAACCTCCAGTCCGTCAAGCAGCCACCGTAGCTCCCGTGGGCTTATCCTCACCACTTCTTCCCCCCTCTGCGGCCATCGGAACCGCTCCCGCTCCAAACGCTTCTGCCACAGACAAAACCCGTTGTGCTCCCAGTACAGTACCTTTATCATGTTGCGCCGCTTGTTTGAGAATACAAATATCTGGCCGGAAAACGGATCCAGTTCCATCCTGCTTTCTACCAGAATCGACAGTCCGTTTATTGCCTTGCGCATATCTGTGCTGCCGGTGGCTATATACACTTTCAGGTTGGGCGCCGGTATCAGCATTAAAGCTCCCTTAATGCCAGAAGCACTTTCCCCAGCACCTCCGCTTTGAAGCCTTCTTTGATCTCAATACGGTAGCCGTCTTTGCATAGCACAAGCCCTGATGAGATATCCAACATCTGTGCTTCAGGCTTCACCTCTACCGGCACGAATGAAACCGCCGACTTCTGCCTGAATCTGCTCTTCCAGTAAGTAAATGATTTTGCACTCAGCTTCTGTCCCCGGCAATACTCCGCCTGACTGCTTCCTGTTCTCCTCCACTCCTCTATATGCCGCTTCCAGTATGTCCGCTTCTGTTTCTGTTCGTCCGTGATTGTTTTCTTTGCCATGATTCTCCTCCATCGTTTTGATGGATTTATCATCGCACGCTCTGCTGGTTCATTGGTAGATGGGGTTTATTTGACGCTTACCTTCTACGTCGCTGCTTCAAGGGCGCGGAGACTGTTATGTATTGCAAGCACAAACACTGCAATAAAAACATTATATGAACCTTTAGGGTTTTGTTAGAGAGATTTATTTGTAACA
>JAUXUT010000014.1 GCA_030680695.1 bacterium | reverse complement strand
TCAGCGGGCAGGTTGCCTAACAAAGCGTGCAGCGGACGGGTGGGAGTCTGCGTGATTTTCAAGCAGTTTTCTACACTCGAACAGAATCCTGCTCTCGGAGTTTTATCTCGTCCCGCCCACCCGCCGCTAACGCAAACCGTTAGCCCGTTCCTTGCAAAATAATCTCGTTTTTGAAGGGTAATTATTTAGTGAATAACAAAGATTCTTCCGTCCAAAACAATAAAGAAACAGCGGCTGGGCAAGGACTGGTTGAATTTACCCTTCTTATTGTTTTTGCTATTATTGTGGGTATTGGGTTTTATTGGTGGTATCAATCAAGGAATAAACCGTCAATCGCATCAACTCCAGCCCCTGTTATTTCAAGCGAAAATGAAATAGAAAGCATTGCCCAAACAGGCTCAACCATTGAGGTGATTGAGACGGAAGCGACCACCACGAATAATTGTTTAAGTTCAAATGCAACTGAAATTCAAACTCAACGCGCTAGAAGCGTTGAGCATTTAATAGTAATTGAAGGTCAAGGCGGTGTTACCATAGGAGATATTCAGTTAGCGCAAATTCCAGTACTTCAAATATTAAAAGTCAGTCTGGAAGGAAAGTATGGGGTTCAAGACAAGCAAACTGAACAACGTACTTATACTATCAAATTTATCACTGGTGCAAATAAATGGGCTACACATACTATTTCATGGAAATATACTTGGTATACTGGTGAAGCAAAAATAAAGTCTGCGGATGGAACAGAACAAGTTTACATCTATAAAGTTCGAGCGTTGCTTGAGCCTGAAACGACAAGTATTGAAAAAGACTGTTCGCAACTGCCTGCCGATACTCCAACAGTATCGCCTTAAAAATAAAAAACGGGCTAACAAAGCGTGCACTGGACGGGTGGGTACGGTGCGGCTTTTCGAGCATTTTTCTACCGTAGAGTTTTTCTGCCTGTCGAGCGAATCAGCGCATCCCACCCGCCAGTAACGCAAACCGTTGGCACGCCCCTTGCAAAACACAGAAAAAGACAAAGGAGAATTTGTTATGCTTGAAATGCTCAAAACGCTCAAAGACACTCCTTTACCAATTGTTTTGGTTATTGGCGGGTTAATTTTTTTACTCATTCCGTTTATTCAAAAAATACAGGCGAAAGAAGTTGGGGTTGAAACTACAAACCAACTCGGCGCTGGAGTTATTGGCGTTGTATTGTTAATCGTAGGCATTGGGCTTCAAATTATCCCATCTGGAACAGCGGCTTCAACTCTGCCTACTGCAATTCCGCCATCTATAATTTCAGCAACTGAGACGCCAATAGTTACGGCAGCAACACTGGCAATCCAGTCAACCACTATTGTTCAGCCATCAATTATCCCGCCAACTGCATTTGTTCAACCCACAAACATCGTCGTATCACCTTCAACAGTTTCTTTAGTCAATCGTGCATCGCTTAGTTCTGATGTGCCTCTTGCCCCATTGGTGAAAGATGTTGTTCAAAACCCATCACAGGTTTCACAAACACAATTGGAAAATGCAGTTCGTCAAATCCAAATAGAAACAGCCCGTTTACGTATTTGGAATTTGGAAAGCAACTCTCTTGACCTTCCACAAGAGAACTGGTGGCTTGTATGGTGTAGCATGGTAACATCGAAATACAACAATGGAATACCAGCGGGTTGGTATTATCTATTTGAGCAACAACTTCCAACATTTGGTCAGTTGTATGTCATAAGCCCAACCGCCGAAAGCAGGCATTTAGATTCTTGCAATTCCCCAAAAGGATGGTGGGGAGTGGTAATATCTCTTAGCAACCCGTAGAATAAGGTAATTAAAGTCAAGAGTCTTGCAATCAAAGAGCGTGCCAACAAAGCGTGCACCCGACGTGTGGGATTCTGCGCGGTTTACAAGCATTTTTCTGGCTTCGGGTTTTTCCTGCTCTCAAGCAGAGTCCACGCCCGCCCACACGCGGGTAACGCAAACCGTTAGCCCGCAAACAGAAACGCAGATGTCAGAAGAATGCAATGAAAACTGATTTCAAAACATTGAAACGAACACTTGCAGTACTTGTTGTCTTCTTATTCCTTGTTATTTCATTTAACTATTTACCAGAGCATGAATTTGCCTTTTCCCCAACTCCCCAGAATGGGCATAGTGGCGGAATAAACGGTGTTTATGTACGTGAAGATTTTGAAAGTTGCGGTGAATATTCCTATTCATATGGAATTTTCCAGTTTTACAATGACGGGACAGTGTTATATGTGCCTACTTGTTCAGACGGAGACATTATTAACGATTGGACAGATATAAAAAAGTGGTTTCGCCGCAACAATGATGTAGAAATCCCTCGCGGGAAGTACTTTGTTTCACAGAATCAAATATGGTTTAGCACAAGCGTATACTATGAGTACAATGGAGAAAATGTCACCACAGACTATTCGGGAACGTATTCAGAAAACAAATTGATTTTGGACGTTTATAGTCACTATAATGGTCATAAAAAAAGTGGGGTGGAGTATTTAAAAATAGATGTTGAACAATAAAAAATGCGGGCTAACAAAGCGTGCACCTGACGTGTGGGATTCTGCGGCATTTTCAAGCATTTTTCTGGCTTCGAGTTTTTCCTGCTCCCAAACAGAGTCCACGCCCGCCCACACGCAGGTAACGCAAACCGTTGGCACGCCCCTTGCATAACAGCAAAAATCTAGGGCGTTGTCAGCGGAAAGCACGTTGGCATGGAAAATCTTAACAATGAACTTGTTAACCTGCTCAAAACGAATCAAGAACTAGCATACACTGAAATTCAAAGATTGATAACGCAATTCAAAAACTTACCATCTTCACAGCGTAAAGGTTTGAATGAAATGCAAACACGGCTTGGCTATATTTTGCCGATGTTCAAGGCTCTTGGTTGGGATACAAGCAACATCAACGAAGTTAGCCCCGAAGAAAAGGTATCGCGTGGTTGGGTGGATTTTTCTTTTCGTGTGGGTAATGTGCCTCGCTTTTTCTTGGAAACAAAAAGAGTAGATGAAAACTTAAATGACCCCCGTTGGGTAAAACAAGCGATTGATTACGCATGGACAAAATCAGTAACTTGGGCTTTGCTCTCTGATTTTGAAGGCTTACGAGTTTTCAATGCAGAATGGAAAGAAAGCGACCCATTCCGCGCACAGTTTTTTGAATTTGGGCTTGACGATTACCTCAAAGACTTTGAAAGATTTTGGTGGCTTTCAAAACCCGAAACTATTGCCCGTCGTTTGGATATTGAAGCGGAAAAAGTTGGCAGAAAAATTAAGCGTCAGCCAGTCAGCCAAAGTTTATTTGCTGATTTGAAAAAATGGCGAGCCGAGTTATATCAACAATTGCACGGATACAATCGCTTATATTCGCCAGCACAAATTGACGAAGCGGTACTTCGTATTCTCAATCGAATGATATTTATTCGTACCGCAGAAGATAGACAAGTTGAACAACAAAGATTATTGCCCTTGTTGCGTGAATTAACTATCGAAAAAAAGAGAACGCAACTTCCCCAAAAACTTATTGAGTTGTTTCGTGAAATGGACAGCATTTACAACTCGGAACTTTTTGCCCCGCATTTTTCAGAAGAGTTGGAATGTACATTCCCGCCTTTTGAAGAAATGATTACTGGCTTGAATGAAAAAAATTATGTGCGTTACAACTTCAACGCTTTAGAAGCCGATGTACTTGGTACAGTTTATGAGCAATATCTAGGTTCTATTGTCACAGAACAAACAGACGATTTACAAGCATCTTTTATTGCCGCCGCTCACGTTGAAGAAAAACGGACAAAACGGAAATCACAAGGTATTTATTACACCCCCGCTTTTGTTACAAAATATATTGTTCAACAAACAGTAGGTAAACATCTTGAAGAAAATGGATACAACCCAAAACCGCCGCGTGTTCTGGACTTGGCTTGTGGTTCTGGTTCGTTTCTCATTGAAGCCTTTGATTTTATAGATGATTTTGTAGCAAAACAACGTGGACATGCACAAAAAGGCGAAGTTGATTTTTACGACAGAGCAAGGCAACTAGAAGTTTTGAAAAGTTGTATTTTTGGTGTGGATAAAGACAAACAAGCAGTAGAAGTAGCGCGTTTGAATTTGCTATTACGCGGTTTACATTCACGCGAAAAATTGCCAATGCTGGAAAATATCCGTCATGGTAATAGTTTAATTTCTGGCACACCCGAAGAATTACAAGAATTCTTTGGTGAAAACTGGAAATCGAAAGAAGCACTTAATTGGGAAGAAAGTTTTGAAACCGTGATGAATGACGGCGGTTTTGACATAATTATCGGAAATCCGCCATATATCCGCGCTAACAACATGAATAAAGATGATAGGGAGTTTTTTCAAACATCAGGGCAGTTTACAACACTTACGGGTAAATATGATATTTACATATTGTTTTTGGAAAAGGCAATACGCTTGTTGAAAACTGGCGGCAGGTTAGGTTTTATTATCCCCTACCCATTTTTGAGCCAAAACTATGGCGAGATTGCAAGAAGAATGATTTTACAAAATTGCTTGATAGAAAGCATTTATGACTTGTCAGAGTATAAAGTTTTCAAGGAAGCCGCAGTAGCAACAGTTGTATTAATTCTCCGCAAGGTTTCGCAGTTTGACAGAGAAAATTATATTAAAGTGTTGAAGCCTAATCCAGACCCTTCCGAATTGCTGGAATGGGAAATAAAGCAATCGGTTTTCAATTCCTCACATCAAAATATGTTCAGGTTAACCGCCAGCGTTGCGGCATCTTCATTATCAGAAAAAATGGCATCAATATCAAAGCCGCTTTCTGATTTTGCTTATGTTGGCATTGGAATTGATGTGCATGATAGCAAGACAGGTTCAGATAAATCCGAAAGGATTCACAAAAAAGCAAAAGCGAAACATTACAAGCCTTATGTGGAAGGAAAAGAAATAGGCAGATATATTCCCCCATTTTGGAGCAGATATTTAGAGTATCTTCCAGAAAAAATGCACCGTCCCAAATATCCTGAATTGTTTGAAACTGAAAAGATATTGGTTCAGGTGGTTGTTGGGCGAGAAGGAATTATTGCTACGCTTGACAAAGATAATTTATACGCCGAACAATCATTATCGGTAATCGTTCCAAAATATGTTCTTGCGCCAACTGGCAAGAAAGATACCGAAGCAACCAAAGAACAAATTTTATTGTCAAAGAAACATAGCCTCAATTATATTTTGGGCGTTCTTTGCAGTAAGTTAATCAACTGGTACTTTAATCTTTGGTTGAGTGATGAACTACATGTTGTTCCTGAAAACTTACGCCAACTTCCGATTCGCCTTATTGATTTCAGCAAATCGTCTGAAAAATCCGCTCACGACGAGATTGTAAAACTTGTCGAAAAGATGTTAAACTTGCAAAAAGAATATTCATCTTTGAGACCAGAAGAAGAACATGATAAGTTTCGTGATTTAGAAAAGAAAATCTCTCGCCTAGACGATGATATAGATGAACGAGTTTACAAATTGTACGGGTTGAGCGATGAAGAAATTAATATTGTAAAAGGTTCCCTGTAATAGGCAAAGAGTCTTGTAAGTCAAGAGCGTGCCAACAAAGCGTGCACTGGACGCTGGGGATTCTGCGGCATTTTCGAGTATTTTCTACGCCCGAACAGAATCCTGCTTTTGGAGTTTTATCTACGCCCGCCCCAGCGCCAGTAACGCAAACCGTTGGCTGGCTGGTCATTCTTACCTCTTGGCATGGAAATAAAATTGTGGAAAACCGACACGCAATGACCAAACTCCAAAACACGTTGGGGCATCTGTCTCATCTTTACGCTTATCTTGAAAACCTCCTATATTATGAATTATCCCCCGTTTACGACGCAGTAAGTTGGCTCGTCAGTTTCGGGCAATGGAATCGTTGGCGTAAACTTACCCTAGCGCATGTTCATGGGCGACGCGTGTTGGAAGTCGGGTTTGGTACAGGCATGTTGTTGGATGAACTGACTCGGCGCGGTTACTGGGTTTGCGGATTGGATATCTCGCCTGCCATGCACAGAATTACAGCGAGAAGATTCGCACGGCAAAACATAACGGTAGCCCAAGTGCGCGGAATTGTTCAAGCCATGCCCATAACTTCCCATTTCTGTGACACCCTTATCAGCACTTTTCCTGCTACTTTCATCCTTGACCCCGAAACCATCCGTGAAACCGCCCGCGTTCTATCCGTTGGCGGGCGTTTCATTCTTATAGATATGTGTCTCTTTACTGCCAATAAATTTTTACAACGTCTCGCGCGCGGGCTTGGCATTCAAACCGAGCAAGAGATTGACTGGCTGGAACATGCGCTGGCAGAGTGTGGTTTATCCGTCCGCCCCATCAACCGTCAACGCAAAGGACTAATCGTATTTGTGATGATTGCAGAGCGTTGAGAATGTATAATTGGATAGCAAAAGAGTCTTCAAGTCCACGCCAGCCAACAAAGCGTGCAGCCGACGTGTGGGAGTCTGCGCGGTTTAGGAGCATTTTTCTGGCTTCGGGTTTATACTGCTCTCAAGCATTGTCCACGCCCGCCCACACGCGGCTAACGCAAACCGTTAGGCAACCCAAGTGCAAGAGCAAGAGCAAAACCCAAATACGTCTTTGATACGCAAGTTTTGTTTTTTTTAGTTGAAGTCATTTTTTAGCGTGGCGGTTTTCAATTCATAAAAATATGTTTCCTGTTTTGGTGGCGGCATTTTCAAATAAGCATTTTCGGGTTTATATTTTTCAGCAAGCAAGTTTTCAAGTTCTCGGCTTTTTCGTTTGGCGATGTTTTCTGCGTTGGCATAAATTCAGGTTGGTTTTGTCGAGTCGCTGAAATCGGCTTCAAGGTTTTTGGCGTGCGTTTCGGTTAGCAGTGGTCTTGATGGGTCGTGTCCGTTTTCGCTGGCGGTGTTCCTGGTTGGTTATGCAAGGTCTTCAAAATCGGCTTGTCTTTTTTCGGCACAGGTTTTGGTAAAAGTAAAAGTCGCCCTTTTTCAGCAAGCGTTCTAGTCAGCATAAAGTTTTTGGGTTTTGGTGAAAACCGAAGCGGTTGTCGAGCTGGTGGTTGAGCTTGTCGAAACCTTGCCGAGACATTGCGTGTAAAATTCAGTCAAGTTGGCGGTGTTGTCTGTTTGGGCAAAGGTTCTGGTCAGCGGGCAGGTTGCCTAACAAAGCGTGCAGCGGATTTGTGGGATTCTGCGCGGTTTACAAGCAGTTTTCTGGCTTTGACTTTTTTCTGCTCTCAAACAGAATCCACGCCCGCCCACAAACCGCTAACGCAACCGTTAGCCTGCCCCTTGCAAACAAAATATATTTGATACAAATTTCATATGAGCCGAAAAAATAATTCTGCACAAAGCAAAAAGACCATTGAAGCCCAAAAGCCTACAGAAGGTGCAAAACCTACTGATAGAGCAAGTATCAACATTGCTGTAATCGGCTTAATTAGCGCAATCATAGTTGCTGTTATCAGCGCAGTTACCAGCATAATAAACACTCGTACACAAGTTCTCCTCCCCGTCTCTCTCACTGAAATATCACTACCTACCAACACGAACTTACCTGCATCAGCATCTACAGCCTTTGTTTGCGGAAATGGAACAACAGCACCGCAAATCGCCTTTACCCCTCAACCAATTATTCCAGAGCCAACTCTCGTTGTCGTAATGGTAGATGAAACTACAACACAGGAAGCATTGGAAGTAGTGATGTCCTCCTTGAATGAATCATTACAGGCTGGAGACAGGGTTATTATCATCGTTGGTGGAGAGGAAGAATATGATAAAGCCACGTTGGCAGATGAAAAAATTCAAAGTATTGTCCCATTAATCCCCACACTTTTGCCACCTCCTCCATCTAGTCCAACGCCTGTACTTGTTGAAACTCCATTGCCAATGTTGGCAGGGCAGATGGCAACACGAACAGCAGAAGCAAAGTTTGCTCTGGCAACTCAAACAGCAATCCAATATTCATGCTCGGCTTATGAATGGAGTCTCTCTTATCAGAACCAATATTTGCAATGGGAAACGGAGAGCAAAAGACTTGTATCGGCAACTATAGTAAAACTAGGAAATTTAATCCGAAGTTATGAAACATTCCCGTCCGCAAATGGCGATGTCTTTGAAAGCATGGGGCTAATCTCGAATATATCGAGATTAGAATGCGCATATGGCGATTACGAGAAGTGTGTCTTTGTCCCCATTACAGACATGATTGACGCCAGAATGCAACAGCCGCCTTCCGATATTCAATTAGAATATTTAAACGGATTCGATGTTGTAGGAACAATTACAGATTGTCCGCTTTATAACTGTCCATTCGCTGAAAATTTTGGTGAAATCGCGAATTTCCTGATAACCTGAGGGGATGAAGCCTGAGATCGCTATCACCACAGAACGGATTGACGACTTTCCGCTTTTGCTCGAAGTTATGATAGGGCTGGGTCTCCCA
>JAUXUT010000127.1 GCA_030680695.1 bacterium | reverse complement strand
CTTTGGAAAGAATCGAACCAACAGAAGACGGCGGCTGTCTTTGGAGCGCAGAAGTTGCCGAATGGCGCGAGATGCTCCCCTGGGTGCGCGGCTGGGGCGCGGACTGTGAAGTGTTGGAGCCTGAAAATTTGAGAAAGTCGCTGATGCGCGAGGCGCAGGAGTTGGCGGAGTTGTATAAGTTGGTGGAAATGAAAAAGGAATTAATTGCCCACATCCGTGAAAAAGACAAAGAACGCCAATCCCTTATGGCACATTTGAAAGCAGTGTCAGAACTCTCAGGGGAGTTTGCAGGAAAAATTGGATTAAGGGAAGGAGGAGAGATTCTTGGCTTGCTTCACGATTTTGGGAAAGCAAGCGAACAATTTCAAAATTATCTGCTTTCGGGAACAGGAGTACTTAACCCAGACGCAGACGGCTATATTGATCCAGAAGCAAATCGCGGGAAAATTGATCATTCCACTGCTGGCGCACAGGTGATATATGAAAATCTGTGGGGCAAAGGAGGAAAAGAAAAGATAGCCGCACAGGTTCTTGCCTTGTGCATTTCATCCCATCATTCGGGTTTGATTAATTGTCTTACCCCTGATGGAAAGAATGAATTCAAGCGGCGGATGGAAAAAGCCGACACCGATACTCATAAATCGGAGGCGTTATCCAAATTGCATGAAATTGAGACAAAGCTTGATGGATTATTATCGCAAGATTTGATAAATCAGATATTCGACAAACTGCAAGGATTGCAAGAAGAATCTGATGAGTCAAAGAATACATTGGCGTTCAAAGCGGGCTTGCTTGTTCGTTTTCTTCTCAGTGGACTTATTGACGCGGACAGGCTCGATACCGCCGATTTCGAGAAACCTGGAAACATCAACATCCGAAATTATGGGCAATATCACCCCTGGGATACTTTGATTGAACGTTTGGATGATAGGCTGAAAAAATTTGAAACCAAGAATGATGTAGATGAGTTACGCGCCCAAGTCTCACAAGCCTGTTTTGACTATGCCACAAAACCTAAAGGCATCTATCAATTGACCGTTCCTACTGGCGGTGGAAAGACACTGGCAAGCCTTCGTTTTGCCCTGAATCACGCAAAAACGCACTCAATGGACAGAGTCTTTTACATCATTCCTTTTACTTCGATCATTGACCAAAACGCCGAAGACATCAGGAAGATTTTAGAAGACAAGGACGCGAACGGAAATTATTTGGATAAAGTGGTTTTGGAACATCATTCCAACTTGACGCCCGACGAGGAAAGCCGCAGACAGAATTTATTGGCGCAAAATTGGGACGCGCCTGTAGTTCTCACGACACAGGTTCAATTTTTAGAATCATTATTTGGCGCAGGGACGCGCGGCGCACGGCGAATGCACCAACTGGCAAATTCTGTGATCATTCTGGATGAAGTGCAAACCATTCCCATCAACATGATTCACATGCTGAATCTTGCGCTCCGTTTTCTCGTTCATACTTGTGGCGCAACAGTTGTTCTTTGCACAGCAACTCAACCACCTCTCAATAATTTGGACAACTCATATCGCGCTCTAACGATTAATTCAGAGCAACGCATTATTCAAAACGAAAAAGAACTCTTCGCAAAATTGAAGCGTGTTGAAATCTTTGACAAACGCAGAGAGGAAGGTTGGAGTGAGGAAGAAGTAGCCGAACTTGCCGAAAACCAATTACAAGAAAAAGGCAGCGTGCTGGTTGTCGTCAATACCAAGAAGTCAGCCACTGCTCTTTACCAAGCGATTGCTAACAGAAAGATTGCTGACGTTCGCTTATATCACCTCAGCACAAATATGTGCCCTGCTCATCGTCTGAATGTGCTAAAAGAAATCAAAGAAAAACTTAAGCCTGAAACAGCAGAGCCTGTAATTTGCGTTAGCACGCAACTCATCGAAGCGGGCGTGGATATTGACTTCGGCGCGGTCATCCGTCATTTGGCTGGACTGGATTCCATTGCTCAGTCTGCGGGACGTTGCAATCGTCACGGAGTCCGCGAAGGCTATGGAAATGTTTGGATTATCAATCCGAAGGATGAAAATATCGGGAAGTTGAAGGACATTTCAATCGGCATAAACCAATCGTTGCGCGTGTTGGACGATTTCAAGAAAAACCCTGAGTCGTTTGGCAACGAGCGAATTAGTCTGGAAATGATGACGGCATATTACGACTATTACTACTATGCTCGAAAAAATGAAATGGATTACAAGGTCAGTGTAAAATCAGCCGCAGGGCAGGATGACGATTTATTTAACTTGCTTTCAGTAAATTCATTGGCTGTGCAGGCATACAAGAGAACCAGCCAGGACGCGCTTGATATTGAGATTCGCCAGTCGTTCAAAACTGCCGCAGAAGCATTTCGAGTGATTGACTTGCCGAGTCGAAGCGTAGTTGTTCCATACGGAGATGAGGGCGTAGAAATAATTGCGGAGTTGTGTCGCGCACCTGAATTGGAAAAACAATATAAACTTCTCAAGAAAGCGCAGAGATATTCCGTCAATCTACGTCCACGTGAATTTGACGAATTATATAAAGCAGGAATTATTCACGAAGTTCAACAAGGAGAGAAAGGAGCAGGTATTTTTCATCTTGACGAGCAATACTACAGTGGCGAGTTCGGTTGGAGCGACGAACCCGTCAACGACATGAAAATATATATCTTATAAAGGAGGTCTCAATGCAAAATATCGTAACATTCAAGGTGTGGGGCAAATATGCCCTGTTCACCGACCCGCTCACAAAAATTGGCGGGGAAAAATACTCGTACCAGATTCCCACTTACGAAGCCTTGAAAGGGGCTCTGAGTTCGGTGTATTGGAAACCAACCATCATTTGGATCATTGACAAGGTCAGGGTGATGAAGCGCATCAAGACCCAAACGCGAAATGCCAAGCCGCTTAAGTATTACAAGGAAGGTAACGATCTGGCAATCTATACCTACCTTGCCGATGTGGAATATCAAGTGCAGGCTCGTTTCGTTTGGAATGAAAACCGAAAAGACTTGACTGGCGACCAAAACGAGAACAAACATTATTTCGTTGCCAAACGTATGATTGAACGCGGCGGCAGGCGGGATGTGTTCCTCGGCACGCGCGAATGTCAGGCGTATGTCGAGCCTTGCGAATTTGGCGAGGGCGAAGGCGAATATGACAAGTACGGCGTGCTTGATTTTGGTTTGATGTTTCATGGCTTTGATTACCCTGACGAAGCCCAAAAAGGCGAATTCTACGCCCGCTTCTGGCATCCCAAAATGGTTGATGGCGTCATTGAATTTGCTCCCCCTGACGACAAATCCCTTCGCCGCAAATTTGTACGTTCGATGAAGGCAAGTCCACCCAAGTCTTTAGGACTCATAGAAGAAGATTTGCTTGAAGGCTATGAAGAAGGGAGCGTGTGAGATGAGTTGGATTCAAAAACTCGCTGAGACATACGACAATTGCCAATCTATGATCGGGGCAGGTTCTGACGATAATGAAATTCCCTTGCTTCCTATTTGTCATACTACGCAAAAGGCGCAAATTGAAATTACTCTTGATGAAAATGGGAATTTCAAACGCGCTAGAGTCATCCCAAAAGAAGAATCAAGGACAATAATACCTTGCACAGAGAAGTCTGGCGGAAGAACTACTAATGAGGAGGCGCATCCACTTTGCGACAAGTTGCAATATGTCGCTGCTGATTACGAAAAATATGGCGGCAAGAAACCATATTATCAGTCATACCAAAACCTGCTGACAAAATGGGTCAAAAGTAGCGCTCCCCAAAAAGTTCAGTTAATTTACAAATATATTCAGCAAGAGAAAATGGTCGTTGATTTGGTGAATAACGGAGTTCTATTTGCAGATAAAAAGTGCAAACTTTTTAGCCAAAGACCCAACGAAAAAGATAAAAACGCTGAGTTGGATATTTTCGACCTGTTGCCTGGCAGGATTGACCCAAAGGGTAAATTGATAAATTGGCAAGCCGATGCCTTTATCCGCTGGAAGGTTGAAATTCCAAATGACCCGCAATCTGCGGTGTGGAGCGACTCAAACATAATCCAAAGTTGGATTACTTATTATTCTGCGACTAAAGCGAAGAAATCACTTTGTTATGTAACAGGTGAAGATAAATTCGTTGCAGATCAACATCCAGCGAAAATACGAAATGATGGCGATAAAGCAAAACTAATTTCATCTAATGATTGGGATGGTTTTACTTTCAGAGGGCGCTTCACGGACACAAAAAAAGACAACAGTTACCAAACCTGTAGCGTTGGCTTTGACGTAACACAAAAGGCGCATTCTGCTCTTCGATGGCTTATAGGTCGTCAGGGTTATGTAGTAAAGGGAGGTCTTGCCATTGTCGCTTGGGCTACATCAGGAGCGCCAGTTCCTCAGCCTACAGATGACCCGCCTTCTCTGCTTTGGGGTAATTCTTCCACAGAAGAAGATACCGCCGTTGACACTGCCCAAAACTTGGCTGTCAAACTGAGAAACAGAATTGCTGGCTATGGCAGCAAACTCAGCAATACAGAAAAAGTTGTGATTATGGCAGTGGATTCAGCTACGACAGGGCGCTTGGCAATCATCTATTACCGTGATTTGACAGGTTCCGACTTTCTGCAAAGGATTGACGGTTGGCATACAACCTGTGAGTGGTTGCACCGTTATGGAGAAGTCCAAGATAAGCAAAGCGGGAAGACTAGAAAGAATGTCCCGTTTGTGGGCGCGCCCGCCCCTGCGGATATTGCCGAAGCCGCTTATGGTAGCCGATTGGATGACAAACTCCGCAAAACAACCATTGCCCGCCTGCTTCCCTGTATTGTGGACGGTCAGCCCATTCCGCGCGACCTTGTGGAATCTGCGGTTAGGAGAGCGTCAAACAGAGTTGGTATCAAAAATTTGGATGATAAAAAGTACCACAGTGACGAGGAATACACATGGAAGAAAACATTGAGCATTGCCTGCGCTTTATTCAGAAAATTCAAACAAGGAAAGGAGAAATACGACATGTCACTCGATGAAACACGAAAGACAAGGGACTATCTCTATGGAAGGCTTCTCGCTATTGCGGATGTCCTTGAAGAAAGAGCGCTGTATAAAGGCGAGAAAAAACGGGCAACCAATGCCGCACGCTATATGCAACAATTTTCTCAACGTCCGTTCCAAACATGGAAGCAAATTCACGACTCGCTTACCCCATATTTTATGCGTCTTGGAGGAGCATACTATTTCAAAAATCTGATAGCAGAAGTCACCAGTCTTAATCCCGAAGCTCTTATTGGCAATACGCCACTGACAGGAGAATACTTGCTTGGCTACTATTGTCAGAGGCAGAAACTGGTTGAAAAGAAAGATAAACCGTTGCCAGATGAAATTGAAAACGGCGATGAAGATACTCAAGAATAAACCATACTTATATAAAAGGAGAATAAAAAAATGACTACCCTCTCAAATAAAATTGATTTTGCTGTGATTGTTTCTGTCAAGAACGCCAATCCCAACGGCGACCCATTGAATGGAAATCGCCCGCGCTATGATTACGAAGGAAAGGGCGAAATTTCTGATGTTGCTATCAAGCGTAAAATCAGAAATCGCCTAATGGAAATGGGACATTTTATCTTCGTTCAATCCGCTGATAACCACAACGATTCTCATACGAGCCTAAAAGACAGGCTTACGGGCATTCTTGGCAAAGATATATTGAGTGATAAAGAACTCACAAAAAAGGCTTGCGATAAGTGGTTGGATGTCCGCGCGTTCGGTCAAGTTTTCCCCTTCAAAGGAAGTGAAGGCAAGGGTAAGAACAAGAAAAAGAAAGGCGAAGATATAGGCGAAGCAAACGACGGTGAAGGTGAAGACAAGAGCGTTTCCAAGAATGTACGAGGTCCCGTTTCACTTCACCCCGCTTTTTCTGTTGTACCCGTTCTGGATCGCATTACCAGCACTCAAATTACAAAAAGCGTCAATCTCGAAGGTGACGGTAACGAAATGGCTTCAGACAGAATGGGCATGAAACATCGCGTAGATCACGGCGTCTATGTTTTCTACGGAAGTATGAATCCGCAACTTGCCACAAAAACTGGTTTCTCTGATGACGACGCAAAAGCGATCAAGGAAGCAATTCGGATATTATTCCGCAATGACGCATCATCCGCCCGCCCCGAAGGAAGCATGGAAGTTTTCAGAGTTTATTGGTGGGAGCATAACAATCCCACAGGACAGTATTCATCCGCGAAGGTTCACAACGCCGTGAGAAATAAGGTTGGCTTACAAGATGGCGTAACAGAGCCCAAAGACATTGGCGGCTATGATTACCCAAGCAAAGAAGATGTGGAAAAAGAACTTCCTGGCTTAAGTTGTGAAGTGTTTAGCGGCGAGTAATGACCGAATACACCCAAGACGAACTGCTTCCCCTCTCAGGCATCCAACACTTCCTGTTTTGCCGCAGGCAGTGGGCGCTGATCCACATTGAACGTCAATGGCAGGAAAACGCGCTCACTGCCGAGGGCAGGATCATGCACCAGCGAGTAGATGACCCATTCTTCAC
>JAUXUT010000126.1 GCA_030680695.1 bacterium | reverse complement strand
GTTTGGAACGGTCGAGATTCCTGATTTCGCCAGAATCGCAAAATTGCCGGCCGTGCCCAGACTCACCGATGCGGAGCGTGTACTACATCTGCCGATGTCTTTGCCGTCGTCCAAATCGGCTGAGGTTGTGATGCCGCCATCGCCATTGCCACATCCAGCCAAAAACGCGGTCAGCGCTAATGCCACGAACCCCAACTTGTTACTAAATATCTTACTCATGTGTGTTTCCTCCTCTTCTAAACTGAAGTTCCAGCCGAAACAAGTCGGCTCGTAGGCAGTATAGTTCTGACAAATCACAGGGTTGCCACGGTTCTCGGTATCGTTTTTCTTTACAATATGTAGACACTAAAATACTTGACATGCCTTCTTGAATATGCATAATACTTCGTATGGCAAGCAGAAACGGTGCCGCCCACGTCGTCACGACGCGCCGCGAGTACAAGGGCCGCGTCTACACCACCCACCTGCTGCGCCGCAGCTTCCGCGAGGGCGGCAAGGTCAAGAACGAAACCCTCGGCAATCTTTCGCACCTTCCGGATCAGGTGATCGATCTGATCCGCCGCTCGCTCAAGGGCGAAACCTTTGTCAGCGCCGCCGACGCCTTCGAGCGTGTCGCCTCGTTGGCGCACGGTCACGTACAAGCCGTGCGCACAGCCATGGATCGGTTGAGTTTCGAGCGACTGATCGGCTCTCGTCCCTCACGCGAGCGAGATCTGGTTTGCGCGATGGTGGCGGCACGCATCATCGCCCCGCACACCAAGCTGGCGACCACCCGCTGGTGGCAGAGCACAACCCTGGCCGAGCAGTTCGGCGTTGCCGATGCCGACGAAAACGACCTGTACCAGGCCATGGACTGGCTGCTCAAGCGTCAGGGCGCGATCGAGCGCACTCTGGCCGCTCGCCATCTACAACCCGGAGCGTTGGTGCTCTACGATTTGAGCTCGAGCTACTTCGAGGGCACGACCTGTCCGCTGGCGAAGCGCGGGCACAACCGCGACGGCAAGAAAGGCAAGCTCCAGGTCAACTACGGGCTGCTCACCGATCGGCACGGCTGTCCGGTGGCGGTCTCGGTCTTCGAGGGCAACACGGCGGACAGCAAGACCCTGGCCACGCAGATCAACAAGATGCGCGGCGATTTCGGCATCAAGCGCTTCGTGCTCGTTGGCGACCGTGGGATGATTTCCCAAAAGGTGATCGAGGATGAGCTCTCGGCTCTCGAGGGTCTTTCCTGGATCACGGCGCTCAAAAGCCGACAGATCCGCACCCTGGTTGATGGCGAAGGTTTACAGCTTGGTCTGTTTGATGAGCGCAATCTCTTCGAGTTCACACACCCGGCATATCCCGGTGAGCGGCTGATCGCCTGTCGCAATGCCGAGTTGCTCAAACTGCGTGCCCACAAGCGTCGCTCGTTGATCGCGGCGACGATCAAGGAACTCGACAAGGTGCGCCAGATGGTCGTGCGCGGGAGCCTGCACGGCAAGGACCTGATCGGGGTACGCGTGGGCACGGTGGTCAACAAGTACAAGATGCACAAACACTTCGCACTCAAGATCGACGAGACGAGTTTTACCTACAGCCTGCGCGAGAACACGGTGGCCCAGGAGACGGCACTCGATGGCATCTATGTCATCCGCACCAACCTGCCCACCGAGCAGATGGACAGCGCCGAGACGGTGCGGCGCTACAAGTCGCTCGCCCAAGTCGAGCGGGCGTTCCGCTCGCTCAAGACGCTGGATCTGAAGATCCGCCCGATCCACCACCGGACTGCAGATCGAGTGCGCGGGCACATCCTGTTGTGCATGCTGGCCTACTATGTGGAGTGGCATCTGCGCGAGGCCTGGCGGCCGTTGATGTTCGCCGACGAGGATCAGGCGGCCAAGCTCACCCGTGATCCGGTTGCGCCCGCCAAACGTTCAGAAGCCGCCGAACTCAAGGCTCAGACGCATATGCTTGAGGACGGCACGCCGGCTCACAGCTTCGCGACGCTGCTCCAGGAACTCGCGACGATCGTGCGCAATCGTTGCACGGCCAAGGGTTCGAGCAAACCGTTCGATCTGCTGAGCACCCCCAACCTCACGCAACGCCGGGCACTCGAACTCGTTGCCAAGATCGAGGTGTAGTCAGAACCCTGCAGCCGGCCTTGAGCGAATCTCCTTGAATATATAGAGATCTCTCTGCAATCACGGCTGGAACTTCAGGCTAATGTTTGCATGCTGCCCCCTGGGCTGTGGTGTTAAGGGTTAGCACGAGCGTGTAATCCTCAGAAAATAAAAAGGGAAATCATTTTCATTCTTGACAGGTATTGTTTGATTGTGCAACGATTCCGGCGTTTTTCGCGGCGATTCGCTGGTTGTCAGCGCAACTGAGGCATACGCACGCAGGGGGGATGCAGATGCAGAAAGTATCGGAAGCACGAGGGGGGCGCAGTGCCCCGGTATTTCGCGCCTGGTCAACCGCACTCCTTGTCGCACTGCTCACGCTAGCCTGGTGCGTGTCGCCCACGCCGGTCGCCGCCGTGGATCGCACGGATTGCTTCGAGTGCCACGACGGGTCGGATGGGCCCACGGTCGACGAGAAGCTCTTCGATCAGACCGTGCACGCCGACCTGGACTGCACCGAGTGCCACGGCGACGTCACGGACGTCCCCCAC
>JAUXUT010000125.1 GCA_030680695.1 bacterium | reverse complement strand
GCCTATCTGGTCGCCTTGTATTGGCAACGCTGGCGCATTGAAGATGCGTATGCCATCGTCAAATATTTGTTGGGTCTCGCTTATTTTTGGTGCGGCGCTCAAAACGCGGTTGAGATACAAGTCTGGGCGACTTGTTTGCTCTATGCGGTTTTGGTGAATAGCACCAACAGTGTTGCCGAAGCGCTCAAGCAGCCGTTTGCAGCCATCTCTATGGAGATGGTGTATCGTACTTTATTTCTTTACGCAGGCTCACCAGCGTGACTAGGCGGACGATGTCGTCACTTATCTGGCCGCCAACACCAAATTACTCGGGATCGCCAAACGCAAGCGCAAATCCGCACACCTTTCACCGCTGGCGCTCATTCCTATCTTGACAGATGCTGTTGCTACCTTAACTTGTGAGCAATGCTGTTAGGGCCGTTTGCTTCATCCCTAGATAACATATTAATTTGAGTGGTTACCCTCCCAGAAATACACATTTGCTAAGCCATGTATAATGACATTGACATTGATTCGGGTTTAGATTATTTGCCATTAAGAGACCCCAAAAATAAACCGTTTCGTTTAGCACTAAGTTGTGGTCTTCCGACTATTTATGATAGTACCCTGACGACTGCTTTTGCACGTTGTCTGTCTTGTTACACCTTTGATGATATTGATGCTCAACCAAATATGTTTGGGCTCTTGCGTCAGAAGTTGGCAATTTCAGAGTTGATAGAGGGAGAAAAACCTAATTGCATTCCGCCTTTTTCACAAATAAACTCCAATTTAATCGAATGGTGGGATTCGTATTTGTGGAGGGCTATTCTAACAGCATACAATCAAGGGGGAATCTGTTTCAATTTAGCTAAATTTTCCAAAGCGAGAATTGAACTCGCACTGCATCGGTATAAGTATTTGAGAGCGACGAAAAACAAACAAAAGGTTCTATTTCTTGAATTTAGCCAAAGGCCTTGGTCTTTAGAAGAGTGTGATCTCGTCTGGCCTAGCTATGAAAAAACACGTTGGCCTACTTATACTGAGTGGGAGATTGCTTACATTTTAGGAACTGTTGACTGCAACAATATTGAATTCTTTGAGGTTTACTCAGAAGCGGATTTAGATAATTTGAAAGCACTTAGCAACGATATTTTGTTAATCAAATATGGTATTGGAAAATAAGGATAATTGTTGCAACATAGTCATCATCGTAAACCTGTCGGTTAGTTGTGTCTAAATATCCCTATCCAAGAGTATTAGCGTGCAAGATTTTTAAGGCATGCATCTTGAACTGAATCTATTCCATGTTGTAGCCCAGCTAGGCTAGGTATGCTATTTCTGGGTCATCAGAAATCACCAACAATCAGACAAAACACTTCTTTCCTCTTCAATTCCCACAACTATTTTCTCAAACTGTGTCTGTCAACGAACCTAGATGCCTATCAATTGTGTGCTATCAAATAATAAACACTAAATAATTGTAGGGGATCTGTCCAAACTCTCAACGTAGTAAACCCCGCTCTTAACACCAAGCCCTGGAATTCTTCTGCACTGTATTTGTATGAAACCTCTGTTAATATGCTTTCGTTCTCCTGAATCCGGTATTCTGTTCCACACACATTGACAAGCTGGTTGGTCAGACTTACCAGATACATCTCAACGCGTCTCAGAGTTTTGTTATAGAAAGCTTGGTGTCGGAATCGATTGACACAAAAATCACTACCAAATTCATGATTAATATGCACCAAGATATTTTTGTTGAACTCGGCCGTAACCCCAGCCTCATCGTTATATGCCAGATGTAATATCCTGTTTTCTTTTTCCAAATCCATACCAATAATTAAGATTCCACCCAGACGAACAACTTGGGCAATACGCTTCATAAAAGCGACTGCATCTTCTGGATAGAAGTTTCCGATGGTTGAGCCAGGCAAATAGGCTAAACGCAATGGGAGCGAATCGCAGGCAGGAGGCAAATTGAAATAGTCTGTGAAATCCGCCCATACAGGGTAGATCTTTAACCAAGGGTATATTGTAGCAAGCTTGCTTGCGGCACTCATCAAACTTTCAAGGGAAATGTCAATGGGAATATAACCAGATAACTCTCGAATATGCTCCAAGAGAATTTGAGTCTTATTACTACTGCCGTTTCCATATTCAATTAGCAAAACTTGACTGCCAATGAGAGAGGCTATCTCTTCGGCAGCATTCTCCATGATTTCTGTTTCTACCCTTGTGATGTAATATTCAGGGGTCTCGCAGATTCGATCAAAAAGCTGAGACCCACGCTCATCATACAGGAACTTGCTTGGAAGTTCCTTTTGAGGTTTTTGTAATCCAGTGAGTATCTCTGATCGCCAATGACTTGTAGATGTAATCAAATTACGGTCCTGTGTGAAAGGTTCGACAAAATTTACAAACAGTATTCACTCCCAATCAAAATAATGGGCCAATGAAGATTGGAAATAGACAAAGACCTAGATTACCTGTTCATTCCGTCCACACGTCATTATAATCATATCGCGTGTAAAAGTATTCGCATCCAGCATTAGAATGGATTAATAACCTATGAATCAAATGATAACAACATTTCTTGATGTCGACCTTTTAAATAAGATCATTGCAGATTGCCGCGGCTGGAGGGCTGTTGTCGTTCTTGACATTGACGGCACAATATTAAATCCAGTTCAGATTTGGAGAAATTGGATTAATACCCAAACGAGAATGACAGTTACTGCGGATGATATAGAAAAGGCAGGAAATGTTTCAAATTACTTCAAAGAAATCAATAGGTATGAAGAGGTAAAAGATAAAATAGATCAACTCATCAAGA
>JAUXUT010000117.1 GCA_030680695.1 bacterium | reverse complement strand
CCATGAAGTGTACGCCATCGCCTTGGGGTGGTATCATTTTGACCTGTCTACTGGTACCAGTTTAGACCGGGGTCAAAACGAATTTATCAATCGTAAAATTCAGTTTCAAACTGTCAGAAATTACAAAGCTCACACATGTATTCAACGGTGAAGATTACATCACTTTTGAGGTAGCGAAATTGAAAACTCCAGACAGTTTCGGTCACGGATACACAGCATATGTAAATAAGTTGGTTGAAACGCCGGAACCTCAGGCAAGCCTGGTTGAAGATGCACCCAAGAAAAGCACCCGCAAACCCAAAAGAATAGCAACGACAAAAACAGAAGCTTCAATTTTCCCGGACAACACCGATTATCACATGCCGGAGAGCAGCGACGAACTTCCCTTCTAAACCGCCCAACCTGCGAAAGAGAGCCTTGAAAGAGGCTCTTTTTTTACTCAAGTTCTTTGATCGTGTTAACGTGTTAGCCATGTTATCTAAGCTTACACGCTTCTAACATGGTTTTTTAACACGCTTTTTCTTTGACACATCACCGGCAAAGAATAAGCTTGGCCAAAAGAAATCCGGATTCTTTGGCGACTTTTTGAAGGAAAAAGTTGCAAAAAGCCAACGCACTACTACTCAAATTTATAGCAAAGGTAACCTCATGAAAATATCATGTCTCTAAATGCGACCTCCTGATGGCATTGTCGCCCGCTGGGTTCATTCAGATTGGAAAGCCAATCTGACCTGAACATTTGTTCCAGAATTTTTATTCCGGTTTGATGGTCTGCATAAATTTTTCACTGGCGGGCCAGATGCCGAAATAAGTCCCCTGGGCGCGGGGCATTACAAATGAACAATGCTGAAGTTTATGCTGCTATTACCGAAAAGATCATTGCCAACCTGGAAACTTCCGGCAGTTGGCAGAAATTCTGGGACTTGCCATCACCGGTGAGTCTGAATGGACATTTTTACCGGGGGATTAACTACCTGATCTTATCAAATGACCAGTTCAAAAGCCGGGTTTACGGAACTTTCGGACAAATCCGCGCCAATGGTGGCCAGGTTCGCAAAGGCGAAAAGTCCACCCTTATCGTGTTCTGGAAGAAAACTGATTCAAAAAATGCCAGTACCGGCGAAACAGACAGCAAATTCATTCTCAGGTACTATCACATTTTTAACAGCGAACAGGCTCACTTCGATGATACCGGTAAGCAGAAAATTGCCGAGCTTGACAAAGCGACCATCGACCGGAAATCCGCTCAGTATGTGCCGGCAGAACAGATTGTTTCAGGATATAAAGGGATTCCTGAAATTCATTACACCAATCTTGACGTCTCACCAAGTTACTCACCGGTGGCTGATCTAATAACCATGCCCTCAGAAAATCAGTATGCCACCGCTGAAGATTTTTTTAGAATTATTTACCATGAATATGCCCATAATGCCGCATCCATTATTATGCCGCACCGGTTTTGCTAACCCCTGTTGTTAGTGTTTTTCCGGTGCGGCTATTCGGCATAATTTATAGGTTTTCGAGGAAGCTGAGTAATTTGTCATCTGGTTTATATCGACCAAAT
>JAUXUT010000115.1 GCA_030680695.1 bacterium | reverse complement strand
CTCGTTGAAATACAAATGCGGTTGGAGTTCTTCAAAGGTCAAGATTTTATCCACAGGCAATGAATACGAAACGATGTGAAGCGGATTGTCCTTGAAGTCCACAATCCGTTCGCCATCCTCAGTTTCAAGATAGGCTTCGTGAACAACATACCGCTCCGGCACTTTCCACGTCCAGACGGGAGTCAACGGAGCGTAGGTTTCGATGGTGTAGTTCGACGAGTCTGGCATGTACGAGCCGACAATCTCCAACGTTTTGTCGTGATCGTCAGAGACGAGGGTGCGGTGCAGAGGAAAGAATTCTGCGAGGATAGATTTGAGGGAGGTGTATGGGTTCATAAAGTAATAACTATGTGCCTGGCTCATCTGTTGGTATCACTGGTGGGCCTCCACTACCGCCGCCATTTCCATCATCATTGTCCTTTGATTTTTTCGTCGGCGTCCAGAGTGGGGCAAGTGTATTCGTCGCGGTGAGAGTATACGTAGGTGTTTGCGTGGCAGTTGGAGTGAGAGTCGCTGTTGAGGTTGGAGTCATTGTAGGGGTGAAGGTTGGCGTAGATGTGCTTGTCGCTGTTGCTGTGTTTGTTTGCGAAGCAGTTGGTGTCGCGGTACGGAAAATCTCGCCTACGTTCGAGTCCACAGCGAGGTAGGCGAGGATGAGAAGAAGAATAAAAAAGATGAGGAAGATGGTCTTTTTGTTCATGTGAATTCAGAGAGCTTCAGGAGGCATTGTACTCGCTTCGGGTTTCGGTGCGGGCTAAAGCCCTGCCTCAGTTCGTGGAAGTCCGCTAAAGCGGACTCGCTCATCAGCCCGCAGGGCTTTCATGTTCTGAGGAAGGACTTTACGTGTGCCCTTTAGGGTAGTCCGCACTGATGCAGATTCAAGCCACGCACAAATGGTTTTCATTCATCTTCATCCATTCGTTCATAGACGCCAATCGTTGTCCCGTTTTGGTGATGTTCCTTTTGTTTCGCGGCATATTCCATGACCGTTTCCAGCGACCTCTCTCCAATCGTCAACGCGCCATAACCTGCCTGCCACTTGAATTGTCCATCGCTTCCGCCCATGTGGTTGATGGCAAACGCGCTCGCGCCTTTGAGATGTCGAACACAATCAGCTACAGCAATTTTAGGCGGAATGGACAAAACGACATGAGCATGGTCATCTACATTGCCAGCAGAATGGATTTTCAAGTCCAATTCTTGGGCTTTTCCATATATCACACCGTAAAATACTTTCTCAACCTTTGGAGTGAGCAACGGTTGGCGATCCATGGTTGACCAAATAAGATGGTAGTGTAGCCGCCAATAGGTCATGTTAGATTCCTTTCGCAGATTCTTTATTTGCCTGGTTCGGACGGGCTAAAGCCCAGCCTCAGTTCGTGAAAGTCCGCTTTAGCGGACTCGCGTAATCAGCCCGCAGGGCTTCCATGTACTGAGGGAGGACTTCAGTCCGCACCGGTGCGAGGATGGATTTGAGGGAGGTGTAGGGTTTCATATCCGTCTCCCGTCATTGCGAGGGCGTTCTTTGCCCGAAGCAATCCCCAACAATGTGAGGGAGATTGCTTCGGGCGGAAGAACATCGCCCTCGCAATGACGAAAAAATCTAATACTTCGGCTCTTCAATATAATGCAGCTTCTCAGGGCGCTCGCGCACAATCACCGACATATTATTGTAAAACTCATTCGCCGTGGAATGATGCACCTTCGCCGCGCCGACCTGCACTTCGCGGATGACGCCCGCCGCCAGCAGTTCATTCATGCCCGGCACAATGTACGTCTTCACGCGTTCGTTATTGCGCACGAACATCGAATGCATCTTGATCTTTGGCACACGGTCGTAGCCAAGATAAATTCCAGCAAATTCCTTCACACGGCGGTAATTACACCCGACGTTATATTCAATGTAATGATGCATCGAAAAGGTGCTG
>JAUXUT010000151.1 GCA_030680695.1 bacterium | reverse complement strand
CCTTTTTTCCTTTTGTCACTTACATCACTGGCACGTGGTTTACCAGTAGTCCTAGTTTTATTATTCCAGATAAGCCTCTAAATCGGTTGCATGGAAGATATTGGCTGGATAGCCTTGCGCGACATCCAATGCTCTTGGTTGATCCAAAAAATTCGTATACTGGTTCTTTTGGATGGATTGATTCCAACGGGAACGTGAACAAAGATACATTAATAGATTCAAATGAAGCACTACAACTTGCATTTGCGGCAAAAACCTATTTTTTGGACGGTATTCGATACGTATATGACGAAAACAATAGCACTTTGGATCACAGAAAAACGAATACCCCATCTCGATTTTGCTTTGATGATAGTGTTGTAACCGCCAATAACACAAAGGAATATCTTGATTGGTATTTATCTGTATATAACGAGTTTTACAAAAGATTTGAAGATGCGGGTAAGTGGACTTTAGGAATCACTGACTGGAAGCGTCGAGAAGAATATCAATATCGATTGCTTGCTATCGAATGGACAATGACCAGAATGGCAGTAGACGCCTTCACTATTGTTTCAAGTGATATTCCGTATATCCGCAAATGGCAATTCTTTAGCTTTCTCGATGGATTAAGTGGCTTGTTAAAATTAATCAATAAGGGCAGTAGTGACAGAGGAATTGTGCTCGAATTACTAGGCAAAGATCAATTTCAAGGCAAAGTTCAGCCTGTTCTGCAAAATATACCGATACAGGCTATTCGCTCCAATCTTCTAGAGCACACTGAGGAGATTTACAAAAGCATTGAAGGTCTTGGTGATGAGACACTTGATGGTCCATCATTGTTGTGGGTGTATAGAAATTCTCGACATGGATACTATCTACGAGACCCAAAAGAGCGTAAAGCCCTAATTAAGCATGATGGCAAAATTAGCGATGACCTTCCAGATTTATGTATAGGATTGTGGCTTCATTTCTTATCGGAATTTTCATTTTCGGATGCATTAGGAATAAACCAACGTGATAAATAGTAATGGTACAACACGTATCGTGGCGTATCTCGATAGCGTCCAAGCGCGGCTGGCGTCGCTGCGGGAGTTACAGTCCGCTACGGGGGAGGAATTGGATGCGTTGTTACCGTCCGTGCTGGATAGGGCGTTTAAGGGTGAACTATGAAGACCCTAAAGGTTTCCTTTGGTATCGGTTGCCATGTCAAGCGGGACGGTTTTGCTTGTCGGGATGATGGTCAGCGGGCAAAACCTTTAGGGTCTCGGATGGTGATGTCTGCTTGTATGGATGGTGTCCAAACGCGGCTGGCGTCGCTGCGGGAGTTACAGTCCGCTGCGGGGGAGGAGTTGTCCGCGTTGTTACCGTCCGTGCTGGATAGGGCGTTTAAGGGAGAGTTGTGACCCCCTTCCCGTCCTTCCCCCAAATCCAAAGTGCGGATTTAGGGGAAGGGGAATTGAGAGTTTGAATGAAACGAGAGATAATCAACATTAATTATGAAATGCGACTGGCGACGCTGCGGGAGTTACAGTCCGCTACGGGGGATGAGTTGTCCGCGTTGCTGCCGAGTGTTTTAGATAAGGCTTTCAAAGGTGAATTATGAGTACACTAATCCCTCCGCCATCCAGATTATATAAGTATCAACCACTTTATGAAGATCCTGACAAAAACTATTCTCTGAAGAATTTGAGGGAGCAGAAACTCTGGTTCTCAAAACCAGAAAGTTTTAACGACCCTTTTGATTGCAATATAAACTTTGATATTGTTGATGCTGATAAAGATGAAAATCTACAATCCTTATTTGTTAGGTTGCTAGATATAGCGCCAGATAAAAACGCTTTTCGCTCGAAATACATGACTGACGGAAAGATCAACGACTCATTTAAGACTAATGTTATAAGAATGGCTAAAGGCGCAACTAAATCTGTAATCGCTATGAAGCAATGGGGAGTTTCATGCTTTGCAGAAAGCAACGATAATATATTAATGTGGTCTCATTACACAAATAGCCATAAAGGTTTTTGCCTAGAATTCGACACAAGTTTTAAGCCATTTAAGCCTATAAAAATTCAAACCGTACTTAAGGTTACTTATTCTGAAAAATATCCGTCTTTAAGCGTTGACGATATACCCAATAATTTGCCATCAATGCCGCAAAATATTTTTGGCACAAAGTCATTGTGTTGGTGCTATGAAGATGAATGGCGAATGTTTGCTTCACCTGGTGGTAGATCATATTCTTTTGACCCTTTGGCATTAACTGGCGTTTATCTTGGATATAACATACATGAAACCCACAAACATGAAATAGCCAAAATGCTTCATACTTTTCCATCTGTAAAGTTATATGAAATGCAAAGGTCTGAAAGTGAATTCAAAGTTTACCCAAAAGAAATTTTCTTGCTATAGCGTCCCGCTCGACGAACAGCGGCGCATTGTGGCGTATCTCGATAGCGTCCAAGCGCGGCTGGCGTCGCTGCGGGAGTTACAGTCCGCTACGGGGGAGGAATTGGATGCGCTGCTGCCGAGTGTTTTAGATAAGGCTTTCAAAGGGGAGTTGTGAGAATGATGAGAAACCGTCCACGAATAAGACCACGAATACTCGAACGGCTGGTGTTGCTGCGGGAGTTACAGTCCGCTGCGGGGGAGGAATTGTCCGCGTTGCTACCGTCCGTGCTGGATAGGGCGTTTAAGGGAGAACTATGAAGACCCTAAGGGTTTGTCCCGATAACCTTCGTCATATCAAGCAGGAGAGTCTTGTCTGCGGGAATGTGAGTCAGTCAAGGAAACCCTTAGGGTCTCGGATGATGATGTCTACGCGGCTGGTGGCGCTGTGGGAGTTACAGTCCGCTACGGGGGAGGAGTTGTCCGCGCTGCTGCCGAGTGTTTTAGATAAAGCGTTCAAAGGTGAGTTGTAGGAAATGTCTTCTATCCACTAAACATTATGATCGCAATCGATTCTAATTGAATCAGAAATGAGAAACAATAATGCGCTTTACTCCTGTACCATTAGTGTCGAAAACTCAAATCAATAAAGCTGGAAAATCTCTAACTAACCCTGAAGCAGGCGTTGACGAGAAGGCGCGCGCGTTATCATTGGCTGAACAATGGCGTGCCTGTCATGCATATCCTATTAATACATTTCAGTCCACGCTCCGTGACAAACTCAATTCCTTTTCTGATGATTACCTTGTTGCTCAAAGACTCAAACGTATGCCAACAATTATCGATAAACTTACAAGAGAGCATTCAATGCAGCTTTCCTCAATGCAGGACATTGGTGGTGTTCGAGCGGTTTTAGGTGATGTTGAAGATGTCTATAAGCTTGCAGATCTATATAAAAACAAAAGTCGTTTTGACCATAAGCTAATCAATGAAAAAGACTACATTATGAATCCAAGGAACGAAGATGGATACAGGAGTTTACATTTAATTTATGAATACCAAAACAGAAAATTTCCAAATTACGATGGACTGAAATTAGAGTTGCAAATACGTACAAAGTTGCAACATACTTGGGCAACTGCCGTAGAAACTATGGATACTTTTTTAGGCGAACGTCTGAAATATCGTAAAGGTGATCCTAAATGGCAAGAGTTTTTTACCCTTATATCGTCAGCTTTTGCATATCAAGAAAATAAACCGCCCATCCCTCGTTTTAATCATATGTCTGTTGAAGAAACCTATAAGGAAATTTCGGCTTTTGAAACTTCTTTAGGGGCATTAGACAAAATGGCTGGTCTTTCTTTTGCGGCAGATCATATTGTGAAGACCAAAGGCTCGTCCAAAAGTTATTACTACCATATCATAATATTAAATCTTGATACCAAGAGAATTAGCTATCAATCGTATGATCGCGATAGCTCTGAAATTGCCCTAGCAGATTTATCGAAATTCGAAAAAGAAGAAGTTGATGGAAAAAATACAGAAACGGTATTGGTGTCTGCGGGTCCTCTAGAGTCTCTTCGGAGGGCTTATCCTAACTTCTTTCTTGATATTACAGAATTTGTGAAAATTATACAAGGAATAGTTTCTAGTGTTAGATAAATACAAATTGCGTCCAAGCGCGGCTGGCGTCGCTGCGGGAGTTACAGTCCGCTACGGGGGAGGAGTTGTCCGCGCTGCTGCCGAGTGTTTTAGATAAGGCTTTCAAAGGTGAATTGTGATGGATAAAAACCGTCCACGAATAAAACCACGAATACTCGAATGGCTGGCGTCGCTGCGGGAATTACAGTCCGCTACGGGGGAGGAGTTGTCCGCGCTGCTGCCGAGTGTTTTAGATAAAGCCTTCAAAGGAGAATTGTGAGAGGATGAGACTTTATGATATCAATCCAAACTAAGGAAACACACCCTCTTGGCGAAGTCTGGCTTTCAAAACCAGACATAATGTCTAACAATATTTTGGGCTATTTGTTCAATATGCCAGGCGCTAAACCCACGAATTATCTTCAACAAAAAAGCGATTTAAACTTCCTAACTTTTCCTATATACGCCTGCCAAATACCTGCTATGTCCTTTTTTCCTTTTGTCACTTACATCACTGGCACGTGGTTTACCAGTAGTCCTAGTTTTATTATTCCAGATAAGCCTCTAAATCGGTTGCATGGAAGATATTGGCTGGATAGCCTTGCGCGACATCCAATGCTCTTGGTTG
>JAUXUT010000150.1 GCA_030680695.1 bacterium | reverse complement strand
TCGCAGATCGGGCGAGCGAGCCTCCAGCGAGCATCGCCCAGCCAGAGCGCATTGGCGCTCGGCATCCCCAGCGTCAGGCCGCTCGCCCCGCGAAGACGGGGTGCATATCATCCCGATGTTCTTACGGGACGCTTTGTTGGCACGCTTTTGACCTTAGAGATTCTCATGCCGAAACAGCGGGAATTATTTTTTTGGAATTCCACATTTTATAAGCGGCGCGGGCAATTATTTCATGTGTGGCATGCCAGTTTTTCATATCGTCAATCGCCCAATATTTTAACGCATGACCTTCATGAGATGTTTTCAGTTGACCACTTACAGCTTCACACAGATGAACAATAGATACTGTGGTGTGTACTCCCATTGTTGCACTTGGCTTGCGGGTAAATACACCAACCAATTGATTAACTTTAATATCAAGCCCAGTTTCTTCACGAGCTTCTCTGATAATGCCTTCAACTGGCGTTTCGTTTGGCTCAACAAATCCACAAGGTAAACACCAACCACTACCGTCAGATCTTTCCATCAACAGAATTTCGCCACTTTCGTTAAAAATTGCGGCGTCAGTTCCAACTTTGGCGGTGATGTGACCAATTTCATCAACAAATTTTTCTCTTACAACTTCTTCAGGAACGGATAGAAGTTCGCTGTAGGTTTTTGTCGTTAAATCTAAGAGGCGTTCATAGCGTTCTTTATCAAATTCGCTTGTTGGATACCGTAAACCATTTCGTGCAATCGCTTGAATTGAGTCTAGCATTGAAAAAATATCCATTCAAGATTTCCCTTTAAACTTCTGACTAATTTTGCAAGGGGCGTGCCAACGGTTTGCGCCATCGTCCCCTTTAGGGGATACCTGCGCTGGGGCGGGGACGGCGAAGCCGTCCAACTGGAAAAATGCTGAGGCGTAGAAAACTGCTTGGGATTGTCGCAGATCGGGCGAGCGAGCCTCCAGCGAGCATCGCCCAGCCAGAGCGCATTGGCGCTCGGCATCCCCAGCGTCAGGCCGCTCGCCCCGCGAAGACGGGGTGCATATCATCCCGATGTTCTTACGGGACGCTTTGTTGGC
>JAUXUT010000149.1 GCA_030680695.1 bacterium | reverse complement strand
TTGCTGGACCAAAATGACCGTTTGGAACGGCGGTGAGCAATCCTTGTTCCTTAAGGAAATTTTGATACAAAAGCACTGTTGAACCAGAAGAGCCTTGGCCTATATCCTGGAACAAATCTACGCATGTGGCGGCATCTGCGGCACGGGTCGGCGCAAGTGCAGAAACGGCAAATACCGCACATACGGAAAAAGTAGTGATTATGTTATTTCTCATAACAACAGTATATCAAAGCAAGCTACTTACTTTCCTTGAATACGCGGTGGACTTCTGAAACGAGGCCCGCGATCCTGCCAATGAACGTTCCAAACACAGCGGCCAGAAGGAACACTCCCACTGGGTCACCGTAAAGACCATTTAGAAAATATTTGAGTATGAAATCAAACGCGATGTAGGCGACAAGTACAATAAAGCCAAGAATATCCATTCTACCTATCTTCACCATCTCTTTGCGCTCGTCCCAGTCGACGACATTGATGCGTGCGAACAGATATCGACCCAATACGAATCCTATAGCAATGAGAGCGATAACGGACGGAGAGTTTGTACCCTTGAAAGCGATGTTGTAAGAAATGATCGCTGCCATAGCGAGAGCTAAGACAATGAGTCCGTATACGAGAAGGATAAGCCTTGTATGCACTTTTCCTTTTCGACGGAGCGTCTCAACCTCACTGAATATGTTCGACATAGGCAACTAGTATGGCACGGTCCAGACTTACGGGAAAGCCACCCTATCCAGAGGGTGGCTTATCAAAGCCGTATCTTGACGTCTTGGTGCTTATTTATGGTCGTCTCCTTGCCTCAGAATTGCGGTTGAAGGCGTATGCGCCCACCGCGAGTCCTGTAAGGACGAGCAGGGTGATGAGCATAAGTCTGCCTCCAGTTCCGGCTGCTCCTGCAGCTGCGAGAGGGCCATCTTCTCGATCTATGCTGGCTCCAAGAACCTCGCCTTCAGAAGAAGTTGCTGTGTCTGTTTCAGAAACAGCCAGAATATCTGTTTCTTCTACTGGTGATGCGGTTACGGCACTGGATACGGGCACGTTACCGCCGCTTGGCGCATAGGATACAAAGCCCATGTCAGATGAAGATGGTGGAATATACGCTTCATCGATGTATATCCAAATATCCTCTGGGTTCAAGGTTTGTGTCGTTGTCCAAAGAGTAGAGGAATTTCTCACACTACGTCCGCTTGATGAAGACCCTGATCCACCTGAAGATCCCGAAGATACTGGTTCAACCGATGCCTCTGTCGAGGTAGCAGTGCTTGTTGAGGTGCTCGTACCGGTCGGTGCACCGAACGGCGGGTCGAACACACCGTCTAGATTGATATCAATCGACACTGAATTACTTTCGAAGGCGCTGATTACAAGGCTGATACCATGACCGTTTGTCACCGTACAATCGAAAGGTATGGTGCCTGGTGCTCGTTCGTGATGATCACTAGCTACAATATAATCGGCGCGATATACACCGTTTCCATCAGAACGGAAAGAGCTTCTGACGTCAGAATCATTCACCATACAATATCCAGTGGACAGGTCGTTCTGGGTAGTGGTCGCGCCGATGAACAAGATATCGGCCTTCTCTCCAACGGTCATCCTTTGGTCGGTCGCCCCACTCGATATGGTAATCGAGCTGAAAGCCGGGGGTGTGTTACTGTCTGCGAACGCGGTGCCTGCCGCCGACGCGACAATTAAGGCACCTATCGCGAGCACAGCCAAAGAGCATGCTATCGCAGTGCGTTTAATCATATGGGTAATGGTTTGATATTCGGTTAAAGGCAAGGCCAAAAGGCCCCTCCTATCGAAAAGACTGTCGCCATACCGCCTTTATTACACCATCACCTATGATGCCAAAGGGAATGTCACTGTGAACGTACTGCCCCCACCCTCAGTGCTCGTTGCGTTGACTGATCCACCGTGGGCTTCGGATATCCACTTCACAATAGCAAGGCCAAGACCAGTACCGCCCGTATCCTTTGACCGGGAGCTTTCTGCCCGATAGAAGCGCTCGAAAATGTGTGGAAGAGCATTTTTAGAAATCCCAATGCCGTCATCCTTGATATCGATAAGTATTTTGTCGCCTTCAATCCTGCCTGATATCCATACAGAACCACCTGGCTTGCCGTATGATATGGCGTTCGAGACGATATTTGAAAACAAACGTTCGAGATGGCGCTCGTCGCCGATAACCTGTACATCAGGAAGCGTATCAATACACATAGAAACAGTTTTCTTCAGGGCGAAGCCTTCGTGGCGTTTAGCAATACCCTCGACGAGCAAGCCGATGTCTATAAGATGTGCTCCGACTTTGCTTTTAAACTCACCGCGATCAGCGGTAAGAAGTGTGAGGTCAGCGAGTAAACGGTCAAGATGAAGAACCTCGTGGTCTATCGCTCGTAATGTCTCTTCGATTGAAGCCTTATCGGTGAGTCCTCCACGTATCGCCAAATCAACGTTGCCTTTAATTATGGCGAGCGGTGTGCGCAATTCGTGGGCGGCGTCGGCAATGAAATCTATTTTTTTACGCTGCTGTTCAAGAAATCGTTCGAGACGTGCCGCTTCAGAAGCCTTTCTTTTTTCGGTGAGATCCATATTCACCAACACGGCCGAAATAACCTTTCCGTTCTCGTCATAAATCGGTGCACCGATGGCTTCATGGGCCCAACGATTGCCGCTTGGCGCTTCAACTTCTATTTCGAGCGGACCAACCTGTCGTCTTTCAGCGATGGCACGTTGCATCGGTAATTCGGCACCGGTCACTTCCTTGCCACCAATGAAGTGGCGTAGCTTTTTGTCAGCGATGTTTGCGTCGAGCGAAATGTTATCGCCAGATGCCATCTCGAGATGTTCGAGTAGATACGGATTACCCGTGATATATGTGCATGTCTCGTCGGTTGAGAATGCAATACCCGCTGGCAGTGCGTTCATAAGCGCCTTGAGACGCTGCGCCGATTCGAGAAGCCTTTTGGCTGATGCGGCGCTGGTGTTCTTCATATATATACAGACGGCTAAGGTCTCAAAATATATCCGACGCCGCGAACGGTGTGGATGAGCGGCTTTTGCCCATCTGCATCGACCTTGCTACGTAAATAGCGCATATGTACGTTCAATTCGTGGTTCGTCTCGTGAAAATCTGGGTTCCAAGCTGCGTCGAGAAGTTGCCTGCGCGTAAGAACCTCACCCGGCGATCGCAAAAGTGAAATAAGCAGACGGTATTCCTTGGGCGTGAGCGAAAGCGCTTTTCCTGCCCTCGTTACTTCATGTCTCCTGCCATCAAGAACGAGATTGTCGGCCTTGAAAACAATCGGATCAGAAGTCTTCCTGCGGCGCGAGACTGCGCGGATGCGCGCGAAAAGTTCGTCAATGCTGAATGGTTTGGTGAGATAGTCGTCAGCACCAGTATCGAGACCCATAACTCGATCAGACTCGGTCGCGCGTGCAGTGAGCATAATAATCGGCGTATGCACAGATCTGGCACGAAGTTCCCTGCAGACTTCGAATCCCTCTTTCTTCGGAAGCATGATGTCGAGAAGGATAACTGAGTAGTTATTCTTGAGTCCCTTCTCGAGACCTTCCTCACCATCATAGGCAAGGTCGCAAGAATACTTCTCTCCAGTAAGCGCCCTCCTCAGGATGTCCGCGAGCTTCTTTTCGTCCTCTACAACTAAAATTCTCATAGTTTTAACATTATGCATGAAAAGGTGGTGGATAACAAGAGGAAAAAATATCGCTCAATGACGCTATATTAACTAAATATTAAATGATACACACAGTTTCTCCACAGATATTGCCTACCTGTCTATACCTGTGGACAACAAAAGGGTGTATTGTTAAATCGTTATTAAAAGAGGACCAAACGATTTACCAATTAAACCTTAAAAACATATGACGCTCCAGGAAAAAACTTATCGAGAAATCATGCTCACCGTAGCCCACAGGAAATACAAGGATGCCCTCGCCCGCTACTCGTACTTCAAACTCCGCGACCGTGCCCGGAGTGAGGACCTTGTACAAGACGCCTTTGCCAAGACATGGGCCTACCCCGCAAAAGGTGGCCAGATTATAGCAATCAAGGCATTCCTCTACCGGGTGCTCAACAATCTCATAATCGACGAATACCGAAAACACAAGACCGCCTCGCTCGATGCAATGCTCGAGAACGGCTTTGAACCGGATATGGATGAAGAGTTGCCGATGTCTTCAGCCGATACCGACAAAGTTGCCGCCGACGTGAACAAGCTTCCCAACAAGTATCAGAAGGTGGTGAAGATGCGATACTTCGATGGGCTGTCGCTCGAAGAAATAGCCGACAAGACCGGACAATCCAAGAACAGCATAGCCGTCCAGGTCCACCGTGGCGTCCGCAAGATCAAATCCTACTATGACGCCCGCGAAACCTCGGGTGCAATGACTCAAAGACACGCGTAATCCTGTCCCAGCCTCAAAAGCTCTGAAAGTGCCCTTTCCTGGGCATCACTGAAAAAGCCTCCTCAGTTGCTTCTGATAAGACTGTAGTTGTGTAGTAGGGCTGGAAAGCTTCTTTGATGTCGTCTGTTTGATTTACGAAATCGAGCACAAAGGTGTCATCTTTTCCGTAAGTAGTTCGATTGAGGCGAGATAACGTCTGGACCGCGCTTACGCCGCCAAGTTTCTTATCGACGTACATCACCGACAAGAGTGGTTGGTCAAATCCAGTTTGGAACTTCTCGGCGACGATTAAGAACTTATGGTCATCATTTTTAAATTCTTCAGCAGTCTGGCTTTCTGGGACCTTATTCATCTGTCCTTCCGTATACTCCAGCTTAGTATCAACATCCTTGACCGTTCCCGAGAAAGCCACGAGTGCTTTATGCCCGTATCCTTTTTCTTTAAGATACTTATCAAACGCGATCTTATATCGGACCGCGTGAAGTCGTGATTTGGTTACTACCATATCTGGTATCTGGGCCAGTGTCTTTGAAAAAACTTTATTTTTTGAGAACATAATTACGACACCGTAGTTTTGTCTCCAGGTAACATACCCCATTAGTTGATCTATAGTGTCTAGGTATATTTTTTCTCCACCCCAATTTTTACATTCAAAAATGAGGATTTCTCCTTTCTCGATTTTGAGGTGTATATCCGTTTTACCTTTCTTAACAAAAGTTTCTCCAGTAGCATCTCCTTCAAAGATGCCATTCAGGGCAGAAAGAATCACATCTCGAAGCTGCTCTTCTCCTAATTGCTTATAAGCCCCAGGGGTCCGCTCAAAGGTCCGGCATTGATTATCAACGGTATTCGGAGCTCATCTCGGGGCTCGAGGAGATCGGCCGACAACTTGGTGGTTGGAAGAATGGCCTACAAAAGAAAACTTCTGCTAGTTGAGCAGAAGAAAGATAACAGTTTCGAGAGAACACCTGGTTGCCATCATTCCACCTGTTCGGGTTCTCGACGGAGTTCGCATTGACGTTCCAGCCGTCGTCGTTCCAGTTCACGTTGACCGTTCGGAGCACACCAGCGTTATCGTACATGGGACCATCTGCATCACCGCCCGCCAAATCATGACAGGCTGAATTTTATCCGGGACATCGAAGTCCGCCAGTCTCATGTACCAATTCTTATTCTTTTTTTGAAGAGACTTCTCTCACTCTCGCGCAAGGCATACCCAGCGCAACTCTCGGGAAAAATATCCTAAGACCATGACGCGAAAGCCTTAACCGCCGCGTAACACATGATTTCGAGAAACAGTATATCAATTTATATATAAAAAATTAACCCCCGGTCTGCCGAAGCAAACCGAGGGTCAAAGTGTCCAAGGGACAAAGGATCAGGCTTGCGCCGGAGCCGAAGGTTCCGAGGATTCGAGAACAGAATTGCGAGAGAACACCTGGTCGCCATCATCCCACCTGCGCGGGCCCTCGACGGAGCTCGCACAGACGAGCCAGCCGCCGCCGCGCCAGCGCACGCGGACCGCGCGGAGCACACCAGCGTCGTCCTTGATGTAGAAGATATTGGCGTAGCCGTTGTTCAAGAGAACCCCGTCTTCACCCTTACCCTGCTTCTCCATGAGGGAGAACATCTCGGAGAGTGTCGTTTCCGACTTCTCCGCACCGCCGAGTTCGGCAATGATAGGACCGTCCACCGAGGACTGCCGCAACTTGTGGTAGCGGAGCGTCTGTTCGCTGATCGAGTCTTCGGTCTTGCCGTCACCGTTCAGGAACCACGAGGTAAAGTTGTCGCCGAGGTAGCTGATCTTGACCTTGGCTTTGCGGCCAGTGTCACGAACGAACTTCTCTTTGGCGACGAGCTTGCCAGTGGTTGCATTGACCACGATCGTCGAGACGAGCTCGAGAATCGAGGGTGTGGGTTTCGGTTCCGCCACTTGCGTGACTTGGCCGTTGGTCCAGCAGGGCTCCTTGCGGAGAAACTGCTTGAGCTGTTGTTCCCACTGGTCGCCGTCCTGGCCACCGAGGTTCACAATGAGCTGATTGAGCGGTCCGGTTGTGAATTCGCGGAGCGCCTTGCTGAGCATGGTATCCATGGTCAGATTTCCTTTCTGTTTGATGTTGTTTGCTGCTAGCTTGGCCACATTGGTTTCGCTACAGCAGAGAATGGCTTAGCCACGTAAGCCGCTTTCTGCTGTAGCAAATCCCGCAATATCAAGGTTCGTTTTCCTGGTAGGAAGTATATCACAATAGAGCCTATTTGTCAACGTATTTCAGGTTCTGTCAACTCTATCCCACGAACCACCTCGCCATCTTGGAAAAATAGCTAAAAAAGAGTAGATTTAGGGAAATTACTATTACCATGACCCCAGCTGCCAAAATCAGGTTTGTGAAAAATCGCATTGAAGACCAAGTCGCTATATCCCCCAAGGGACCGATAGCTTTTAGCATAAGCGATATCTACGCCAAGACTTTTAATATTTTCTCCGATGAGCAGTATTCGATTCTCCTTAAGCTTGAAGAGGAAGGCTACCTAAAATGCCTCGTCCCGATTGCGAAATACAAAGTTAAATTTGAAATGACCGGAAAGCCTCTTGATCCATTCGGCCTTATCGCCATGAATGCCGCCAAGGGTAAGAAACTTGCGCGAGTGGCAATCAAAGATACCCTGCTCATGACCAAGGACCTTGAGCCCGAGTTTGAGGTAAGCGGTCTTGCTTCATATTCCGATGGGACCATTCGCTACAAAGACGTGATCGTTCCTCTTCGAGGACAGATCAAGGATTTGTGCCGCATGTTTATGCGCAATCCAAAACGCCTACTCACCCGGGACGACATTAAGGAAAACATCATTGATGCCGACAAGCGCAAGACGGTTTCTAAAATGACGATCTCGAAATATGTAAGCGAGCTTCGTAATTCATTGAAAGTTCATTTTAAGAAAGACGTAATCTACAGCCAGAAAGATGAGGGCTGGTACTTCGACCCGAACAAAAAGAGCTAGAAATCCGATTCATTTCTGAATATTGAATGAGCGCACTCACCGAAACTGTGAGTGCGTTTTCATATTGAACACGCGCATTACTAATCTAGCGAAATTACTCTATGACAAGAAAATTAAAGCCTCGGTCACACCAGGACGACGAGGCATCAGTGTTTACTACTTACGACCTTGGAGTATCGGCGGCACTCTTGTGCCTCGGGTACAAGCTCATCCGCTTGGACCGCGACGATCCTCGCAAGGCCCTTTTCGTATTCAGGAAAGAATCGGACATCGATACGTATGCCAATCAGTATTTTTCAGATCAGCTCAAAGTCAAAGCTCGGTCGTTCTTTGACAGCATCAAGGCTCTGAAGAATAAGCTTTACTCCGAATAGTCATGCTGCTTTTGGACGCTGACATCAGAAAGTTCCAGGAGCTTTACAAGGCTCGCTTTGGAATGGACATAAGCAAAGAAGAAGCCCTGGCAAAAGGCACTCAACTTGTGCGCCTGATGGAGCTTGTCTACAAGCCGATGACTCCGGAAGAACACGAGCAGATCCATAAGCGACGGCTCGAAACACTTCCCTTACTAGCCCATAAATTACAAAATCATGAATCTACAGTCACTTACAATCAAAGAGGAACTCGATAAAATTAAGGAGCGCATTACCCCGCCTGAACCGATCACTCTTGATCAGGTCCGGCAGGTATTGGACCTCACTATCAAAAAAGATGATGGAAATAAAATCATCACGTTTCTCGCTATGCTTGCGGCATACACGGACAACGCGCAATTCAATATCAGCTTCAATGCTCCATCATCATCCGGCAAGAGCTTCATTCCTCTCGAGATTTCAAATCTCTTTCCGCAGGAGGATGTTATGAAGCTCGCCGGGGCATCACCTACATCGTTTCTCCACGAGAGCGGCGTATATAAAAAAGAAACGAACGAGCGTTTTATCGACCTCTCAAGAAAAATCATTATCTTCCTCGACATGCCACATGCAACGCTTCTCACAAAGCTTCGCTCACTCCTGTCTCACGACGAGAAAGAAACGAGACATAAGATCACGGATAAGACAGAGAAAGGTGGTACGCGCACAAAGACCGCCGTAATCAGAGGCTTCCCGTCGGTCATATTCTGCTCGGCCAATGCCAAAATGGACCAACAGGAAATGACCCGCTTCCTGCTTCTCAGTCCCGAGATAAATCAGGAGAAAATACTTGCAGGTATTCATCAGTCCTCTCGCAAGGAGTCCGACAAAAAGAAATATTATAAAGAGCTCAATGAGAATCCTCTCCGTAAAGCCCTGATCGAGCGCATCGTTTTGATCAAAGCTGCTGGTGTTGATGAGATCATCATCGAAGACGAGAAAGCGGTTCAGCAAAGATTCCTCGCTCACATACAAAATCCGCAGCCGAGAAACCAGCGAGACATCAAACGTATTTACTCGATCATCAAATCGGTTGCCCTTTTGAATGTCTGGCATCGTAAGCGAGAAGGCACGACGCTCTATGCTTCTAATGAAGACATCGAAACCGGCTTTGAGATTTGGGATAAGATATCTCTCTTTCAGGAGCTTGAAATATCGCCCTACCTCTACGAATTCTACTCGCAGATTATTCTTCCTCTGTGGAACCGGGACCAGATCGATGAGTTTGGCGATCCTGTACCTGAAGAAAAGAAAATAGGCGTTACCCGCCAAGACATGCTCAAGCAATACGCCCACGTCTATGGCGGCAACCTTGGCATGTTCAGGCTCCGCTATGACTACCTGCCCAACATTGAATCTGCTGGCCTTATCTTCCAGGAACCTGACTCAAACGATCGTCGACAACTCCTGACGTACCCGACTATTGCAGCCAGAAGGCTTGAGAAAACGGAAGAAATAAATAGTGCATACGAACCGGGGGTAAATGTTACCAACAATGAAAATGAGATAAAGGCTGAAGATGTTCCATTCTAAGGGACTTGCAATTACCCCACGAAGAAGGTAACACAGCAACACCCCTTAGCATTAACATTACCCAATTATATGGCTACAAACGTTGAATATTTCATGTACGCCCGCAAATCCTCTGAGTCCGAGGATCGGCAGGAGCAGTCAATCGAGGACCAGATAAACCGCCTCAAAGAGCGAGCTAATTCCCTAGGCATTTCAGTCAAAGAAATCCTGACCGAAGCAAAGTCGGCAAAACAGCCGGGCCGTCCTATCTTCAATGACATGCTCAAGCGAATTGAGAAAGGCGAAGCAAAAGGAATCCTCTGCTGGCAGATCAATCGCCTCGCACGAAACCCAATCGACAGTGGAAAGCTAAGCTGGATGCTTCAGAAAGGAATTATCGAATCCATTCAGACGATGGAACGCGAGTATCTGCCTGATGATAACGTACTTCTCTTTAGCGTTGAGAGTGGAATGGCGAATCAGTTCATCATTGAACTGCGCAAAAACACCAAGCGTGGCATGCATGGTAAAGCTGATCGTGGTTGGTTCCCCTCAAAGGCTCCGGCTGGTTATATCAACGAAAGACTTGAGCACACAATTCAGCCTGACCCTGAACGCTTCGACCTCATCCGAAAGATGTGGGACCTTATGCTTACAGGAAACTACACACCAGTGAGTATCGCCGAGATCGCAAGCAAGGAATGGGGCTATCGATCCCTGAAGAGTAAGCGGAGCGGTGGAGTTGAGATGGCTTCGAGCGTGATTTATAAAATGTTTAAGAATATTTTCTATACAGGAATGTTCGAGTGGGGCAAGAAAGTCTACAAAGGAAATCATAAGCCGATGATCACCCTCGAGGAGTACGATCGGGTCCAAGCTATCTTCGGCAGGACCGGCAAGCCGAGAGGTCAAACACACGAGTTCGCATTTACCGGACTTATTCGCTGCGGTCTGTGTGGTGCGATGTACACCGGAACGGAAAAGACCAAAACCATAAAGAAAACTGGCGATCTCAAAACATACACTTACTACCATTGTTCAGGCCACAAGAAAGGTGTGCCATGTCCTAAGCGAAACCCAATCAACCTCATTGACCTCGAACAGCAGATCGAGCTTTTGCTTGAGGAGTACACCATCCTCCCCGAGTTTCAGACTTGGGCTATTGAGGCTTTGAATCGCAACAATGATAAAGAAATTGAGGAGCGTACCAAGATTTACGAAATGCAGCACAAGACTGTCGTCGAGTCACAGACCGAGCTCGATAACCTGACAAAGATGCGCTACCGCGATCTTATCGATGATGAGGGCTTTGTTAAAGAGCGCGACATACTTAAAGATAAAATCGCCCGATTACAAGCGAAACTCCGGGAAACCGAGGGACGTGCTTCAAAGTGGCTGGACCTTACAGAGCAGGTATTTAGCTTTGCATGCTTTGCTAGAAAGGAATTCGTTATGGGTAATCTTCAAAGAAAACGTGAGATATTCTCGGCACTCGGTCAGAACTTCTACATAAAACATGGGAAAGTCTTTATCACAGCCAACGAATGGCTCCAGCCAATCAAAGAAGCATACCCTGAATTTAGGGCTGAATTTGAGAGGTTAGGACTGAGAGAATACAGTTCTGTTGAGGCGCGAAACATCGCTTTTCAACAACTGATTCTCGAATGGGGTGCCTACAGAGAATCGAACTCTGGATATCGGTTCCACAAACCGAAGTTTTACCACTAAACTATAGGCACCATCGTGTCGGTCCAAGCTTCTAGGGTTGCTGACCGGCTTGGAAAAATGGCGGACGGATATCCGTCCGCCATAATCCCTTGTGCGCAGGAGAGGACTTGAACCTCCATGCCGGTGAAGGCGCTACCACCTCAAGGTAGTGCGTCTGCCAATTTCGCCACCTGCGCATATGCCGCAAACATGCCAGCCGAGCCATCATAGCCGAAAACAGCTATCTTTTCAACTCGCCTGTAAAAAACACCGCTCTCGCGGTGTTTTTTATTTTACTTTGCTGCTTCTTCGTTTTTTTCCTCAATGATTGGCGCCTTGGCAACATCGGTATTGGCGGTCGGGTCCTTGCGGAGATTTCGCATCTGGCGGCGGATTTCCTTGGCCGCCTTCTCGCGTACGAAATAGAGTTTAGCGCGGCGAACCTTCGATCGGCGCATAACTTCGACTTCATCGATCATTGGAGAGTAAAGAGGGAAAATCCTCTCAACACCGACGCCGTCGATGACCTTGCGAACCGTAAAGGTTGCGCCTGGCTCGTCGCCATGCTTTCGAGAAAGAATAAGACCTTCAAACGCCTGGAGGCGAGTCTTGCTGCCTTCAGTGATTTTCTGCCACACGCGGACGGTGTCGCCCGATCGGAGGCCGAGAGCCTTTCGCGCTCCCATGTCTACCGGAGATATGATTACTGCGCTTTTCATAGGTGCCTAATGTAGCACACGCCTTGAAAATGAGCAAGAAATAGGCTATCGTGTCTTCTACGCGCCCTTAGCTCAGTTGGTAGAGCAGCTCATTTACACTGAGAAGGTCGGGGGTTCAAGTCCCTCAGGGCGCACAGAACAGAAAAGCCGCAGGCACTTTGCCTGCGGCTTTTCTTTGCCCGTTGCCTATCTATTGGTCCCCTCGGTAGGAATCGAACCTACATGGCCGGCTTAGAAGTCCGGAGTTCTAATCCATTGAACTACGAGGGGATGATTGGAGGATACTATCTTCTCGACGGATCCGCCAATACCGGACCTGGAATGATGGCGGCGGATGCATCAGCGGCGGTCATATCATCAAGCGCTTGAACGAGCGTCGCCTTGTCCAGCACGGCGACAGATGTTGGTACAAAATCGTCAGATAAAGATACTGGCCGCAAAGCAAGCGCGTAATATATCAAACCCGAGAGTACAATTGCCGCCACAGAAAGAATCCCTAAACACGAGAGCGAGAAATACCAATCATACGAAGGATGCTCGCCAAGATTTGAAAATACGCCACGAAACCTATTCCATAAAGAGAATGTTCTTTTCATATTATTGAGATACGTATTGACGGAGATCTATAACAAACCTCCACGATCCAGAAGATGTGTCGTCTGACGAGACTTTTTCCACACTCGCCGTTTCGACGCGCAAGGCGTACGGCAAGGATTCAAGTGCGGAGGTGAATCGTATAACTTGGGCCCAGGTTCCTGTCCCGTCGATGCGCATGCGCAAGGCCTTGAGCCCTCCTGCGCTAGCAGCGGCGTCGAGGCTGATTGATCCAATGTTGGCTGTCACACCCTTGATATCCGCCTCGCGCTCAAGCATATCGATGAATAATGACACCTCTGTCTCACGAACAAACCGAGCGTCGATTGCGTCGATTGCGGCCTTAGAACCTTGAAGGTTTTTTTGAAGAGCTGTCTGGCGCGATGCAATAACCTCTGCATCGCGTGACGCCTTCAGGAATGAGGCTATCTCGCCTTTATATGCGTAGCTCTTATAAACAACAAAACCAAGAGCCACGAGAAGTATCCCGAGAACTAGTGAGACGCCTGATATTAACAATGTATTTATTTTGAGCTTCATGCTATTGCTTGAGCATTATAGTGATGGCAAACGATATATCACGATTCTTCGCCAGACTTGATACAGGAAGGTCTACCGATACGAAAGACGGCTCACCTTGAAGTGACTGTGAGAAAGCGACGAGAGTCTCGCGTGTATTGGCTATACCCCTGATGCTCATAGACCCATCTTTTCGTGAAGCGCCGATAGCTGTTATAGATATCCCAGACCTGTCGTTGATCAAAACTCGCTCAAACAAAGCAATCATGGTTTTCTCGTCCGCCCCCTCGCTCACCGCAACGAGCCTTTCGTTGAGCTTTGTAATCTCTGCCCCGGCAGCTGCGTCAACCGATCCAGCCTGAATATTTTCTGTCCGAGTCTTCTCGTCGAGAGCCTGATTCCTTTGGAAGTGAAGGCTCACGAATGTCGGCATGATGAGGGCTATGGAAAGTATGGCGAGAACAATACACAGGGCAACGAACACGGTGAGGACGCGTTTCCTGTATTCGCTTATCGTGTCTTCCCTGTATCCGCGCGGTAAGAATGTAAACATATGATTATAGAAGCGAGCCTATGACTGCGCCGTAATCGAGTGAATCCTTGTATGGTAAATCTGGTACGGAGTCTGGTGAAATACCAACCCTTGTCCACACCGACCCCTGCACTACTGGAAGCTTTGTAGTAATCGATATGTATTGTGCAAGACCAGATATGAGCGAATAGCTACCCGCGATTACGACATCAGAAACCTCTTCGATTTCTGGTTCTTTTTTACCAAGGATATTCCAGTAATTTAAAACTTTGTTGAGTTCGTCGCGCAGGGTTGAAAGTGCCGGAATCATGGCATCAAAGACTTTCATGTCATCTCGTTCATGACTGAAGGCCTTGGTTCGGATAACTTCGCGCGCAGCTGGTATGTCAAGACTGAAAGTCTTTGCCACAGCAGAATCAATATCATGTGCGCCAACCTCGATTGAAGAACTGAACGAAACCGCACCATCTTGTACGATAAACACCGTTGTGTGGTGTGCATCGATGGCTAGCACAGCATGTGCACGGTTATCGCCTTCCTTGAACAAAGCGCGGGAAAGGGCACGGGATTCGGTTTCAAAAGATACTGGGCGCAGACCAGCAGATCGAAACAAGTCTACAGCGGACGATAGTGTCTTCTCGGAAACAACAGATACAGCGACGATGGTTTCTCCCCTCTTCTCGTCAATGCGCACCGCGCTGTATTCAAATATCGCTTCTGATAAAGGAATCGGCACGTTTTCTTCGAGCGACGATTCGATCGCAAAGCGCACTTCTCGAGGATTGGTGGTCTTAACTGACGTCCTGAATACATATGCCTCGGCCTCGTGGATGATAACGCGAACCGCAGGGTTGCCCTGTTCTGCGGCAAATTTCGCAAGCGCTTCCCTGGCTTCAGGTTGCGGCTTGTCTGCACCCATGCGCATACGCGGAATTTCGACCTGTCCGAATGATTTAGGTCGGAGCATGCCACCCTTACGCTCGAAATCAAAATAACGGATGCGTCCGTCATTCACATCAACCGCAAGCCGTGCCGGAACAAGCAAGCGCGGTACGGGAAAAGCGCGTTTCATGAAAGCTTTCACAGAGAAGATTATACCAGATATTCTGTACGAGATTCTCTACGGATTCTGCGGAGCGGCCCTCTTGGCTCGCATCCATTCGTATGCGATAGGTACGAGCGAAAGAATAATGATGCCGATGACTATGTAGTGTATATAATCGCCAATGCCGGGAATTGCCTTGCCCAAAAAATATCCAAGAAGCGTGAAAGAAGCCGTCCATACAACTCCGCCGATGATGTTGTATGTAAGAAACGTGCGATATTCCATGCGTCCCACACCAGCGACTATCGGTGCGAATGTACGGATGATTGGGACGAAACGGGCCAAGATGATGGCTTTCTTGCCATGACGTGCATAGAACTGGCTCGCCCTTTCAACATGCTTTTTGTGAAAGAAGAAGGAGTCTTCTCGCGAGAAAATCCGTGGACCGACATTACGCCCGAACGCATAGCCCACACTGTCGCCCAAGATTGCAGCAATCATCGTTCCAAACACGAGTGCCGTGATGCCGAAGTATCCTTGCGAAGCGAACAGTCCAGCACTGAAGAGAAGCGAATCACCCGGCAAGAAAAATCCGAAAAACAAACCGGACTCTGCGAAAACAATGGCGTACACGCCGATAAGTCCCAGTGTCTCGATGAGGAATGCTGGCTCGATATAGTGAAGGGCGGAAGTGATGAAAGATGGCATAGTAAATTATGTGGCTGTTATTTCGCCTTGGTGCCTTCAGGTATGTCCTTGTTCGGTTCAAGTAACGAGAACTTTCCGTCTTCGGTCGAGAGGGCGAAAAGCATGCCGTTAGACTCGAAACCTTTGATTTTCCTTGGCTCGAGGTTGGTCACAAACATGCAAACCTTGCCTACCAATGATTGTGGATCTGGAAAATACATAGATATGCCAGAAACTATCTGACGAATGTCGCGCGCGACTTCTTGCATCTCGACCTTTGCGACTGGTACACCTTCGACGGAAATGTCCGCGACAGGTTGCACCGATATTGGGCCAAAATCCACAAAAAGCTTCAAGAGCTTGTCGGTGTCTGGTATTTTCTCGGCAGAAAGAATCTTCCCCGCCTTTATCTCAACCTTAGCGAAATCTTCGTATGTGATCATGTATTCGTGTCTTTACTCTTGATTATAGAACGGCTCTTCTCCCTCTACCTGTGGTTTCTTTCTGTCTATGTAACTTTGCAATATGATACTCGCCGCAGCCGCATCTATCATATCGGTCTTTCCTTGGAAATGCGCGGCCTGATGTGATGAAAGGGTTTCAGACTCCAATTCTACCGTAAGACCTCGCGCTCTGAGCTCTTCCGCGAATATAAGGGTTTTTTCGAGCACGGAATTCGCATTACCTTTGTAGTCCCTGGATTCCCCTATTACGACGAGTGATGCGTCCTTATCTTTCGCAAGCTTTTCTACCTCATCCGCAAGGCGGGAAGTATTACGCATGACCGAATGAGGGAACGCCATGAGGCCCTGGTCGTCCGAAACGGCCAGGCCGACGTTCTTTTCTCCGTAATCGATTCCTATGAGGCGCATATATTAATCTGCGGATGGGGTGAGATTCGAACTCACGGTCCCCGTGAAGGGACGACAGTTTTCAAGACTGTTGCTTTAGACCACTCAGCCACCCATCCGTTAGGCGTACAGAGGATTACCTCTGTACGTTTGTATTCTGTCCTGTCTTCTTCGAAAACACAAATATATAAAGAATATCTAGAACAGCGAGTGAGTTAACAAGAAGCAATACCACAAACCAAATCGTGTGCCCGTTGCGGGCCGCTTTCCAAAGCGACACACCTTTCCATGGCAACGACCATATTGCGGCTATGACTATTGCAGTGATGATGATTGGGTCGGTTATTTGCATACCCTGATTATACACATAGTGGTATAATCTGGACATATGAGTAGTTTTTCATGGCAGACGCACGAATACGCCCACCGCGAAAGGAGCCAGGATTGGTTCTGGGTTGTAGGAATCATCGCGGGCGCCGTCGCTATCACCGCCGTTCTCTTTGGTAATATCCTTTTCGCAGTACTCGTCGTCATTGGCGCGTTCGTCCTCTGCCTCTTCGCCGCAAGGAGACCAGGTGTGGTCACAGTCGAAATCGCGGAAAAATTCGTCCGCGTAGAAAACGTCGTCTATCCATTCAAGGAACTCAAATCATACTGGATTGACCCGGAACATTTCGATGGTGCTCGCCTTATACTCGAACAAAAGCGTATCTTCATGCCGCACGTCATGATCCCGATGGATATCGCCGATATGGAACATGTGAAGGCCATTATGGATCCACGACTGCCAATGGTCGAATTCAAGGAAAATCCCTTCCAGGAATTCATCGAACGTCTCGGCTTCTAGAAACAATCTTCCGCGCGACAATCGCGCGGATTTTTTACATTTAGCGCATTTTAAGGTAAGTTATGTGGACTGCTCCCGTCGTTCAATGGATAGGACATAAGTTTGCGGAACTTAAAATATAGGTTCGATTCCTATCGGGAGCACAAACATCCGAGGTATAGCAAAAGAAAAATCCCCGAATTTTAATCGGGGATTTTTCTTTGTCTTACGCTTTGCTTACTTGATTTTCTTGATGGCTGCCGAGAGGCGGGACTTGGTTCGGGAAACTGCGTTTTTCTTGATGAAACCAACCTTCGCGGACTTGTCGAGTTCCTTGTAGGCCTTTGGGAGGAGCTTCATAGCCTCGGCCTTCTTGCCTGCGGCGACGAGCTTGCGAATCTGTTTAACCGCAACCGATACTGCGTCGCGATGAGCGATATTGTATACGCGCTTCTTTTTCGATGCGCGGAGGGCTTTCTTGGCTGAAGATGTGATTGGCATATGTGAAGGCCACTTTACCAGCAAAGCCAGTCAAACGCAAGCCCAGAGGGCCTTTTCGGGCTGCGAAGACCGCTTTTCTGATATACTTCTGACATGATAACCCACATCAGGGGCACGGTTTTGAACAAAGAAGAACGATCCGTCGTTATCGACGTCAATGGCCTTGGTTACAAGGTTTTTGCCGCGAGCAATGCCCTTGACCGACTAAAAGAAGGCTCCGAGGCGTCCCTTTGGACCCACATGGCCGTACGCGAGGACGCACACACCCTGTACGGCTTCCCTTCCCAAGACGAGCTCAACTTCTTCGAGCTTCTCATTTCGTCTGTTTCGGGTATCGGCCCAAAAACAGCCCTCGGTATATTGAATGTCTCGTCCGTGCAAAATATTCGCAAGGCAGTTTCCACAGGCGACACGTCACACCTCACCAAAGTATCCGGTATCGGCAAGAAAATGGCCGACAAAATCGTTCTTGAGTTGAAAGGTAAGTTTGGTGCCGAAGAAGCTGGCGGAACGGGCGGTATCTCGCTCCGCGACGAAGTGGACGCCCTTGAAGCGTTGAAAGCTCTTGGATACAAACACGGCGATGCGCGCGAAGCCCTCAAGGAAGTCGACCCCGCTGTCATCGACACCGGTGAGCGCGTTAAAAAAGCGCTGAAAATTTTGGGTAAATAAATAATAAAAAGCCCGCTCCTGCAAGGAGCGGGCTTTTTGAAGCTTATCTTTCAATTATACCACATAGGGGTTTAAATTGCAAGCCTTTTTAAACCCTGAAAATAGGCCATAATACAGACACTTCAACAGCGCACACTATGTACGATAATATCCTCTATCACCTCCGCAAGCTCATACCCAGCTTCATTTTCCGTGCCCTTCAGCCTGCTTATCACATATCTATGGCCTGGCTTGGCGCGGTCATATACCGCTTCCCTTCTCGCCACATCAAAGTAGTGGCCGTTACCGGCACCAAAGGCAAAACGTCAGTGGTTGAAATAACTAACGCTATTCTCAGAGAAGCCGGATACAAGACCGCCGTTTCGAACACCATCAGATTCAAGATCGCCGGTGAGTCACGGGACAACATGCACAAGATGTCGATGCCTGGACGGTTCTTTATGCAAAAATTTCTGAGTGACGCGGTCAAAGCTGGCTGCCAATACGCTGTGGTCGAGGCGACAAGTCAGGGTGCGCAGTTTTTCCGACACCGCTTCATTGATTTCGATGCTCTCATTTTCACCAACATCGCCCCGGAACACATCGAGGCCCACGGATCGTTCGACAAATATCTTGCCGCCAAGCTTTCGATCGCCGAAGCCGTGTCGAGGTCACCAAAAAAGCCGACTATCATCGTCGCCAACAAAGACGACAAGCATCACGATCGTTTCGTTGACCACCCATTTGAACACAAGGTGCTGTTCTCGCTTTCGGATGCCGCACCGTTCCAACTTCACAAGGAAGGTTTCTATATGACTGTACGAGGAATGCGCATTGATTCACTGCTTTCGGGTGAATTCAACATCATGAACGAGCTCGCCGCCATCACGTATGCTGATACCCAAGGAATATCTATCGAAACATGCAAAAAAGCCATCGAGAAGTTCACGGGTATCCGCGGCCGCGTCGAACGTATCGAGGCCGGACAGGACTTCACCGTGGTCGTGGATTACGCACATACGCCAGATTCCTTGCAGAAGCTCTATGACGTCTTTCAAAACTCACGACGAATCTGCGTGCTCGGCAATACTGGTGGCGGACGTGACACATGGAAGCGTGATCAGATGGCGCGCATCGCCGCCGCTGAATGCGATGAGATAATTCTCACCAATGAAGACCCGTACGATGATGACCCGAAGAAAATAGTGGATGACATGGCCGCCGCGATCGCCGACGCCGTACCGCAGGTCATTATGGATAGGCGTGAAGCCATCGCCAAGGCCCTCGCCATGGCAAAATCATCCGACGCCGTACTCATCACAGGTAAAGGTACAGATCCGTATATTATGGGTGCGAACAACACCAAGATTCCATGGGACGACGCAACCGTTGTGCGTGAAGAACTGGCGAAATTGAAACAGCGCGGTTAGTTTTCAAAACAAAGCCCGCATAAATGCGGGCTTGGAAATAGTACGTGTTCCCAAAAGCTGAATTCAGCCAGTGCTCTGCTTACGATGAGACAGGAGTCCGTAGATCAGAGTCATGCTCATGGGCGTCTTGAGGCCTTCAGAGACCGTAACCAAGAATTTGAGGTCCTCCGTTGTCACAAGCATGGGAGCATCCGGAACGTGAGATGTCTCATAGTCACACATCTCTGTCAGCTCCTTAATCGAGACCTGATACGCTTGCGCTACATTGGCGACATTGTTGCGACGGATGCCGGACAGGCCTTTCTCGATGCGCATCACCGTCGTCCGATTGCAGCCAAGCAAGTTGCTCATCTGCTTTTCACTGAGACCAAGCACCAGCCTCTTACCGGCGAGGAAGGCACCGACTTTCTTTTTGTCCATAAGAAAACTCCGAAATTGGTTGTTTGTTGATGTGCTATTACTAATTAGTTATACACTTAAATATATAAATCGTCAATGATGCGACATGATTTACTCCCTATTCCCAAAACCGTACAGCTCGAATAGGATATGGTCATGTCGAAAAATAAAATCAGCAACGGCCTTCCCCTCGCCCTCATCGAGCGCAACCGTGTCGCCCTCGCCGCGCACGGGCTCAAAGACCCGCTCTTGTTCGACTCCGAAGAGTCGCTTTTCGCGCCGCAGGCCATGGGAAGCGCGCCGGAAGCCGAAAGCGCCATTGTCCTCCTCCCTAAAGGCAAAGCTCTTATTGATATGACCCTGGCTTTCGCGTCAAAAGCCGTTCGTAAAGGCGGTGTTGTCGTACTGACAGGTGAGAACGATGCGGGCATCAGATCTGCGAATGTAGCCTTCGAGGCGAACATCGGACCGGTGCAAGAAAAAATGGTCGGAAATCATTCGGCTCTGTATGTTGGGATGAACGAAAAGCTGACGGCGCATAAAAATCTTGCAGACTTCTTGGCATACGAGCCGATTGTGTACAAAAATGGCACGGAAGAAATCGCGGTTGATGTCGCCCATTTTCCAGGTGTGTTCAATACAGGCAAGCTTGATGCTGGCACACGACTGCTCCTCTCACATATTCCGTACGGAAAAAAGCGTGTCATCGACGTTGGATGCGGCGCAGGCGTCATAGGTACGATATATAAGAAACTTTCGCCTGATTCTGAAGTGTCTATGTGTGACAAGAGCCGCCTCGCTGTGCTCGCGACCAAAGAAACATTGAAAAAGAATGGTGTCGAAGCTGATGTGTTCGAATCAGACGTGCTTGCGGGCGTAACGCGCGGTGCAGACGGCCGGACCACACAATTCGACCTCATCGTTTCTAATCCCCCGTTTCATACGGGAATCGCCACGGATTACGCTTTTATTGACAGACTTTCTCACGAAGCGAAAAATTTCCTTGCCCCTAGTGGCGAATTGTATGTAGTCGCGAACTCGTTCCTCCCGTACGAACGAACTCTCGAAATGAATGTTGGACCAACAACTGTCGTGAAAGACGATGGTAAATTTAAAGTGATCCGAACGACGCTCCAGTAATCAGAGTAAAGGCCCATGGTATTACGGGCGCAAAGAATCGCCAGAACAAGAATATGAATATAAGGACGCCAAAGAATCCGAGGCGTTCTATAGCCTGACGAGCCTTAAGCGCGTTCGCAGGCAGGAAAGCTGTCAGAATCTTGGACCCGTCAAGTGGAGGCACCGGCACAAGATTGAATATGGCGAGTGCAATATTCACAATCACAATGGTCATACAGATGATGCCGATCGGATCGAGCGCCATGCCTTGAGGCAAGAGATAGAATCTCATAAAAAGCCCAAAGATGAGGGCAAGAATAATGTTCGACAGCGGTCCAGCAAAAGCGACAATGGCCTCGCCCCATCGACGGTTACGAAGATTATACGGATTGTAAGGCACCGGCTTGGCCCAACCGAATATGAAACCTCCGATAAGCATGCTGATGAACGGAAATACGATGGTGCCGATTGGGTCGATATGCTTTATCGGATTCAAGGTGAGCCTTCCCTCGTATTCTGCTGTGCGGTCACCGAGAAAAAGCGCGGCAAAGCCGTGCGATACCTCATGTATGACGACCGAGAACAGGAGAACCAGGAGCGCAAAAAGAAATTGAGGTTCCATACCCGCATTCTACCCTATAACTTGCCCCCAGATAAAGCCTGTGTTAGGATGTGGTTCCTATGGCAAAGATCTGCCCAGTAACAAAAAGGACTTCAATCGTCGGTGGCGGCTACTCTAACGCTACCCGCGCAACCCAGTACAACCCTACTGGCAAGCGCCGCCGATACCTCAACCTTCAGACCAAGAAGGTCTACATCCCTGAGCTCAAGAAGTCTATCCGCCTCACCCTTTCGACCCGCGCAATCAAGACCATAAACAAGAACGGCGCATACGCCACCCTCAAAAAGGCAAAATTGATTTAATACAAAAACCACCCCGTCTATAGACGGGGTGGTTTTTGTTTGACGGAATCTTGAACAGGGGTAAAGTAAGTTTAAATATGAGCACGACCACCTTAAAACGAATGACTGTGGGTTACCTCATTCGTGAGGGCGTCCAAGGTCCAGAGGTATTCATGGGAAGGAAAATAGCGACACCGAGCTCTCTCAAGCTTCGGATCGCCGGCAAAATCATTGGGTACGGCGGTAAAAGAGACGTGACGGACCCGTCCGATGTCGCGTGCATCGTACGCGAATGCGAGACGGAGACGGCGGTTCCTGGAAAATCCGGGATAATCATCGAACCAGATGATGCCGTTCCGATGGCGCGTTTCGTGGTGAAGAACGAGGACGGCCGTTCCGACCTCATCCTCACCTATTTCGTCATCAAGAAATGGACAGGTGAGGCCAACGATAGCAAAGAAATCGTCGGGGCGCGATTCTATCCAATCAATGACCTCCCCGAAGACGTCTTGGCCCTCGACACAATCGTCCTTCCCGCCATCATTGCCGGACAGAAACTCGGTGGATGGGCGAAGTACGACGCCGAGATGTCGAAACTCGTGGCGAGCGACGTCTATCCAGTGGAGACACTGGAACATGAATAACCTTTCAGCCGCCGACGTAAGTCGGCGGCTTTTCATTTGACGCGGACAGTTCCAGGAGTTAGGCTCGAGATAAACCATTACACATGAACATTATCTCTATAGTCTTAGGTATTCTAACTCCCTTGATCTGTATCATCCTCGCGTGCCTACTCGCGACTGAATACAGCAAGCGCATAGAATCTGAACGGCGTGCGGAAGCCTATCGGGACTTCCTTCAGAGCTCGAGCAGTGCCCTTGCGTTGTATCTCACCAACGACCGTGACCACGTCGACCACATCAACAAGGGTGAAGTAATCGAGAAGGTTAGGAAAAGCGTCAGGACCTGCCTCGAAGTTGACAAGGGCTTGGCCGGCTATCTGCGAACCATCATCATCGCCGACAACAATCGCATGGAGGCTCTCAAACGAGCCAGAAGACCCGCCTACTAACATTGCAACGCCGACACACTGTGTCGGCGTTTTCATTTTCTCCATAAGCGTCGACCGTCGCTAAAAAACACAATGGTGCCTTCCTCGTAAGTTCGAAGGACGGGCACATCATACTTTCTAAACGTCACCAGGACTTCCTCGTTTGGATGGCCGTAACGATTGTCTTTGCCGGCAGAAACCACGGCAAAATCGGGATTAACCGCAACGACAAAAGCATCCCCCGACGACGTCTTTGATCCGTGATGCCCAGCTTTGAGCACCTGACTCGCAAGCCCTTGCGGCCCATCAAGACCAACGAGTTTCGTTTCGACCCATTTCGGCGAATCACCAGTGAGCATAACCGCAGTATCGCCGTACACAAGCCGCCCAACAATGGATGCATCATTAGTTTTCAATTTCGATGGATCCACATCCGGAAAAAGGACATCGAACCTGACACCGCCACCGAGGTCTATCACCATGCCACGACGGGCGAGCGACACTGGTATGCCCTTTTCCTCGAGTAATCTTTCAATCTCATCGTCCGTCGAATTCGCAGACTGTACGCCAGGCATAACGAACAGGCCAACATTATATCGTTCGATGACATCGGGAAATCCACCGATATGATCCTGGTCTGGATGCGTCTCTATGAGTACGTCGATACTGCGGTCATACCAAGGCATGGCCTCACCCAATCGTCGCAGGATTGATGGTGATGGTCCGGAATCGACGAGCATATCAAATCCGTTCGGGGCCCGCACATATATGGCATCACCCTGCCCCACATCTAGAAAATGTATCTCGAGAAAGCCGGATGGCGTGCTCGTCCAAACGCCAAACCACAGCAGTGCCGCCAAAACAACAAAGGGTGCAATAAACTTTTTCATCTTGCGGCGTGAAATACGCATGCGTACACTGTTGCATGACCCATGGAAGAACGCTAAAAAAATAAGATAAAGGTATAATAAACTCATGAAAAAATTCGAAGAAAAAAAATTCAATATCCCTGAACTTATAGGCATGTCTGCATCAAATATCGAAGAACATCTAAAACTTTATTCGGGCTACGTAAAACACAGCAACCTTATCCTCGAGAAAATTGCAGAGTTATCGAACGACGCCGCGACCGCCGAGGCGAATACGTATCAGATAGGTGAGCTCCAGAGGCGCTTTGGTTTTGAATTCGACGGCATGAGGAACCATGAATTCTATTTTGCCCATCTCGAAGGCGGCGCCAAGGATATAGACGTAAACGGCAACCTCGCAAAGGCCATCGCCGAAGAATGGGGATCATTCGACGCCTGGCTCGCCCGTTTCAAGGCCATCGCCATGACCCGCGGCATCGGATGGGCTGTGCTGTATCTCGACCCTACGACCGGCCGCCTCGTAAATGCATGGATAGATGAACAGCATCTCGGTCATCTCACGGCCGCAAAACCTATACTCATGCTCGACATGTGGGAGCACTCGTTTGTTGCAGACTATAAACCTTCAGGCAAGAAAAAATACGTTGAAGATTTCTTCACAAACCTTAATTGGGATTCTGCGGAGCAGAATTTCGCGAACGCGCGGTAAGCCACCATATCGCCAAAGTCATAAAAACATACGAAAGGACGAGTAAAGGCGCGCTGAAACGCGTCTTTACCGTGGCAAAACCGAGACCACCAAAATATTCCACGACCACGACCGAGTAAGACAACATAGCATCAGTCGCCCATGCAAACGGTAAGCCGAGGGGTTCCCATATGAGTCCAGCGGTGCCAGCCAAAAATCCCCCGAGCATGGCGAGAGGCACAATCGGCAGGACCAGCAAGTTCGGTATAAGCGCAATCAAAGATATCTCGCCCATTTTCCATACAATGAATGGCAAAGTGAATATCTGTGTGCCCAATGTCATCGCAAGGGTTTCACGCACGGCAAAACGTTCCGTCACGAACCCTAGTCGCTCTTTGATAAGTGGTGACACGAATATTATGGCCAGCGTCGCGAGAAACGACAACTGAAAAGAGATGTCGAATGCGAGCACGCGTGGATTGTGGACCACCATGACAAGCGCCGCGAGTGACAGCGCTCGCATAACGTCATACCGCCTTCCTGTCCCCCGCGCCAAAAGGCCAATGAGTGCCATAAACGTCGCGCGCACCGTCGTCGTTGAAGCACCCGTCATAATGGCAAACAATACTATCGACCCAGCACCAAGCCACTGTCCGTACATGCGCGGCAAGAACGAAAAGGCCCTGAGCAAGCTTTCCGCTACAACCGTCACGTTCGATCCGGAAAGGACAAGAATATGTGTAAGGCCGGACCGCCTGAACGCCTCGCCGAGGTCCTTGGGCATCATCCCTTTCTCGCCCAACAATATGCCACCAACGAGCGATGCTGATGGTTCAGGCATGATACGCGAGACCATGCCCATGAAAGCCCTTTTTATCGCAACAAGTCCCCGTACAACAAATCCTGCGTCATTCTCACCGAGGTCGGCGATTTTAGGTCGCGACATCACGTATCTGATGGAATCCTTGCCAAGATGTGAGACGTAATCAAACTCTGGACCACCTTCGTATGATTCAAAGTTTTGTGGTAATTCGATTTTTCCTGTGAGAGCAAGCCTGTCACCGATATGCAGGCGTGGAAATCTAGGTGCTCGGACAAGAATACGACCATCACCATCGTCTGGTTCAAAACAAAATCGTTGATCGAATTCCCTATCTTCCGGTTCAGCACATATGCGCCCGTGGAACGTCGATGTTTCACCGATTACACGATCAAGAGGATATTCCGTAATCTCAGTCATCTCGTATCTCCACACACCGAATGCAAAAAGCGCCGCCATTAAAACTACGAGTAAAACATTCCGCCAACACCTGAAGCGTCTAAAAACAAAAGGCGTTGCGCCGAATGCGATTAATACCGCCCCACACATCGCATATTTCAGAGGCAAAAAAGAAGCGGCTAATATGCCGCCCAAAAATGACACACAGAGACACTGGAACGTTGACCCCTTCATGCGCCAAGCCTAACGCGAAGCGACAACGGTCCCTATATTTTCGTATGAAATAAAACTAAACCGCCCAAGACTGGAGGATTTCCACTTCTTCTGCTGCGCTCATAGCCTTCTTAAACTTAGCCCTTTTACCTTTGACTCGCGCCTCGCATTCCGCCCAGGTCGCATGTCTCTGGACCTCGCCATCTACGAATGACAGATATGAATATGCTGGACCAGTCTTACGGGATTTTGATGCCTTCTTTGCGTTCATGGCAGCGACCGGTGCGGCGGCGAAGAGGTCTATGGTATATGAATCAGACGGACCATCGTACAAAACTACGTCTGTGCCGTCCGCAAATCCCGTAGCAATCTCGTCGCAACGTTCATTGCCTGCAACACCGGCGTGGCCGTCAACATGAACCCATGATATACCGAGGCCTCGAACCGAGGCATCGAGAGCTTCCCATAAGTCGCGATTGCCAACATCTTTCTTTCCTGCCGTCTTCCATCCGTTCTGTTTCCACCCTTTCACCCACGAAGTTATGCCTTGGATAACGTATTTCGAATCGCTCTTAATAGTGACGTCGTCATAAGATCCGTCCGGAGTCTTTGCATTCTTGTGTATCCACTCTGCTGAGTTTATGGCACCAGAAAGCTCCATGCGATTGTTCGTGGTGTCATCCGCGTGCCCTCCCAGCTCGACCACGCGTCCGTTCATGTGCACAATCGCAGCCCATCCGCCAGGGCCAGGATTTCCGCGCGACGATCCGTCTGTGAATGCCGTTATCATGGCCTACAGTATATCAACTATGCGTAAACGAAGCTCGGGATAGCGTTTGAAGGTGGATTTCTCTAGCTGGACAACAAAATCGGCTGTACTGTTGGCTGTCACATGGCTCGGAAGATTTTCGGCTGAGAAGAAAAACCGTATTGCGGAAATTTTTCGGCCGTTCGAATCGTCGAAAATTATTTCGGTGTGATTTTTTTCCTTGCCGAAGGCCTTCACCGATCCGATGCGGGCTTTTCGTATCAAAAAAAGGGGCTTGGGATTACCAGTTCCGTAAGGTGCAAGCTTCTCGATGTCGCGATACATCGACCACGACACGTCTTCGAGTGTGATGGCCACGTCAACGAAGGATTCTTTCTCGTCCTTTTCGATAAAAAGCGCCTCACACGACTTGCACAGCGCATCTTCGAGCATGTGGACAGAATCAGGTAAAAGAGCAAAACCACCAGACGCGGCATGTCCTCCGAATTCCCTGAACATTTCTTTTGCACCAGACATAATTTCCACCACAGATCCGTTGCCTGCCGACCTGCACGATCCTTTCAATATTCCGTCACCGTCCCTGCCCCACAGAAATGCAGGTTTGCCGTATTCTTCGGCAAGTGAATTAGCGACGAGGCCGAGAAGCGATGGTCTCCATGAAGGATTGCCTATGACAATGGCTTTCTTTGACTCTACGTCCCGTTCTGCGAGAAGTTTACGAATTTCTTTGACGAGTGAAGCGACTGTGCCTTTGCGTTCATTGTTCACGTGTTCGAGTGCATCTGCATATACATCAGCCAAGGCTTCGTCGTCAGTCGAGAGCAATTTGAAGGCGTGTTCTGGCTCGCCCATGCGCGACGCTGCATTGATTCGTGGAGTAATAGTGAATCCAATGTCGTCTTCCGTAATGTCATCGCGTTTTAGACGCAGTTTCTCGTAAAGCTTAGTGAGGCCAGGGCGAGCTGTTTTGCGCAGAACCTTGAGCCCATAGTGCGCGAAGACGCGATTCTCGCCAACAAGAGGCACCATATCCGAAAGGGTTGCGATGCCGACAAGGTCTAGATACCATTTCTCCCAACCTGGCTTTACGCCGAATTCTTCGCCATGCTTTTTGAACAAGGCCTGCACAAGTTTATACATAACACCCGACCCACAGAGCATCTTTTCTGGATAGCCACAATCTGCTTGTTTCGGATCAAGAATTGCGTATGCCGGCGGTAAAACGTCTCGACCGTCCTCTCGATGCGGCAAATGATGGTCGGTAATGATCGTTTCAATGCCAAGTTCGTTCGCTCGTGCGACTTCGGCAATATTACCGATGCCACAATCGATAGTGACGAGGAGCTTTGTGCCTCGTTCAGCAAATCCTTCGATTGCCTTCAGGCTGAGACCGAAACCTTCGTTATGACGATGAGGTATGTAGTTTTCGAAATTCGTATACCCAAGCTTTTTCAAAGTATCGTGCAAAATAACACCGCCTGGGATGCCGTCCGCATCATAGTCACTGAAAATGACGATTCGCTCTCCTGTTTTTATCGCCCGATAGATGCGCTCAACAGCAAGATCCATACCCTTCATGAGGAACGGGTCGTGGGTATGGGCGTCGTAGTCTGGTGCGAGAAATGCGGCGCGATCTGCCTCGGTCACAATGCCGCGATACGCGAGAAGATCAGATACGATGTCCGAGCTTCGCTCGCGAACGGAATACTTCATACGAGCCATTCTATCACGGGCCTTGGCTGGACTCATTTGACTTTTCTGTAAAAAAGAGTATAATTAAGCATGAACCCAGTTTAACTTAACCAGAAAGGAACCTTGATTATGTTCAGTGGAACAAGACCAGTTGCGGAACCGCTCTCAAAGCGTCTCTCCCGCGCGATACTCGAGACGCGCGCCGACCGACAGGAGATCGAGAAGCTGCGGTCCCAGCCCGAGCGATACGCCTCGGTGATGCGGACGCGAGCACTCTCGAATCTCACGAAGGCGCGCGAAACTCTCGTCGAGCTGTTTGTTGATGACCCGTTCATCGTCTTACACCTCATCGGCAAGATCCGTGAAATGCCATGGTCCGGACCATTCTTTCTCACCGTCCCCATCAAGGACGAGAAGGGTGCGGGCACCGGGGTAGGATTCGAATACCGTGGCGATATCGCGAGCGCGACGAAGGACGAATTCGTCCAGAAGTTCACGGTGGTCATCGGCACGCCCAACGGCGATGGCCTCGACGTCGACGGCACGGCCTTTACAGAATCCATGGTCACGAAGCTCGCCGAGCTCTGCGACATCGAGAACCTGGCGTGGGAGCTCCTGGAGACGTTCGGTCCTATCGAGGACTAACGTCTCTGCACCTTCGTCAGACAGACCCCATACCACACCCCGCAAAGGTGTGGTATTTTTTATACATGAACAATGAATGCATATTCTGCAAAATAGTCCACGGCGATATTCCATCATACAAAGTCTATGAAGATGAAAACTTCACCGCCTTTCTCGACATCAGACCCTGGTCCCCGGGCCACACGCTCGTCATACCTAAAGAGCACCATACATGGGTTTGGGACGTCCCGCAGAGCGACAAATACTTCGCACTTGCCCGCAGAATCGCACTTTCGCAACGAGCCGCATTCGGAACAGACTTTGTCATCGCCAAGATTTTCGGCGAGGAAGTACCGCACGCCCATATCCAGGTCTATCCAAACGAGGGCACCAAGGGTGACAAGATGGCGTTCGAAGAAAACGCCGCAAAAATCCGTAATGCGCTTGATAGTATCAACGCTACTGTATAGCCGATCGAGCGATAAAAGCTATAACGAGGATTCCAAAGGCGTTGAACGTAAAAGATATGGCCGCAAAGCGTCTGCCGCTTATGTTAGACATGCCCATGAGAGCAAGACCAATTTCATCAGGAAAGGGTGATGCTAAGATAATAGCCCCTAGAAAAGCGAGAGACCAACGGAATAGGCGCTGATGAAGGAGATGGGCGAACCTGCCTTCACCTTTGCCCTTGGAATCAATGAGCATTACAACGCTTGCGGCAAGATGATCCTTAAGGAATCTGAGTATAATAAGGTCGCCTATGTATGCGCCCATGCCGCCCATAGCGGCTATGACAAATGGATTGTGAACGGCACCGAGTTTGGCAAGGATTGCAATAGCAGGAGCTGTTGTGAATATGGAGGTAAAAAATATACCGGCCACGAAAGCGGTCAATATATACCAACTACTCGTCATGTGAGTGATGGTGTTGACGAGAGGGCTCTTCATGACGAGGTATGCAACCCCGAGCGAAATCAGAATGAGAATTACGTCTTTTATGAGTTGCCGTTTAACCTTTGGATCCATTTTGTGAGTCTGTTATGACTTCAGTGCATCTATACCGGGCAAAGTGCCCTTGGCCAAGAATTCTAACATAGCCCCACCGCCAGTAGAAACGAACGAAAACTTATCGAGTAAGCCTTTCTTGGCGATAATTGCAATCGTGTCGCCGCCGCCAACAATCGAACGTGCGCCGCTTTCAACAATCGCTTGTGCAAGCGCTTCTGAGCCTTCCGAATAACCTTTCTCGTAATCGCCGATCGGGCCATTCCAAAGAACGAACGCCGCGCCAGTCATGACATCTGAAAGTTCGCTTATTGTACGCGGTCCCGCATCGAGAATATTGTCGTCCACACCGAGCTCTTCGGGACTTTTCACGGACTTATCCATAGGATTAGCCGAGACAACATCGTCGGGTAGGAGGAGTTTTGGATTGTTTTCTATGTGTTTAAGGTTCATCGACAAATTTGATACGAGAGATTTACCTACTTCATAGCCCTTTTCCTTAAACAAATCGTTAGCCAATGCACCGCCGACAAACACATAATCAGCGATTTTTAAAAACTTTTCGATGAGCGGCAATTTAGTGTCGAATTTGGCGCCACCGAGCAGAAAGACAAACGGGCGCTCTGGTTCAAAGGCCTTGGAAAGCTCGCTTACTTCTTCGGCGAGGAGTGGTCCCGCATAAGAAGGTATGAGACGTGGCACAGAAACAATTGACGCGTGTTCGCGATGCGATACAGCGAAGGCGTCGTTCACATATATGTCAGCGAGGCTCGCGAGCCTTCCAGCGAATACTGGGTCATTGGCCTTCTCGCCTAGATCATGACGGAGATTGTCGAGCATGACTATATCGCCGTCTACCATATTGGCGACTATGCCCGGTGCGTCATTGAGTTTGCCTATGAAAGCTTTAATTGGAACAAATGTCCCAATATAAGAAGCGATGCGTCCAAGTGAGTCGGTGAGATCGCTCTCGATATGGCTTATGACGATAGTCTTCGCGCCAGCATCACGGAGCATTTCAAGTGTAGGCATTGAACGTCTGATACGAAAGTCATCTCGCACTTCATCTCCGATTATTGGCACATTGAGATCGAGACGTAAAAGAACGCGCTTGCCGCGCAAATCTTTGAGGTCTGAAAGTTTTTTAAATGGAGTCTGCATGATCAATGATGCCGTTAAAATTTTCGGCGTCTAGGGACTGCCTGCCAACGAGGAGTCCGTCCACACCACCTTCAGCGAGCATATCACGAGCAGAATCAACACTCACTGACCCGCCGTAAAGCACTTGTGCTCGAAGTCCGGCATCTTTACCTGCAGCCTCGGCCACAACCTTCTTTATAAATATAGACATTTCGTGTATGTCGCGAGGCGAGAGTGCCGACGCGAAGCTTTTACCAATCGCCCAAACTGGCTCGTACGCAATGACTATCTGCTTGAGCCTCGATTTTTCAACTTTGGCGAGCACAGCCATGAGTTGAGAACGGACAGCGAGCAAATATTGCGCATTGTGGTCACGCTTATCCTCGCCAACACACAGAATTACTTTGAGTCCGGCCTCAAATGCACGTAAAACCTTCTCGACAATGATTGCGTCAGTGTCGCCAGCGGCACGGCGTTCGCTGTGGCCAATGATGGCGTATTCAGCCCCTGATGTGCGAACCTGGCGAGCTGAAACTGAACCAGTGAATGAACCTTCCGTACGGTGATCAATGTCCTGGGAGCCTATCCTGACAGACTTTTTACCATTACCCACCAAAGTTGTGATGAACGGGGCGGGCGGACATACGACAACAGCCGTCCTGGCTGATTTTTTAGCCTTTCGTTCAAAAGCAGCCGCAAGAACCTTGGCATCTTCGAGGCTATCTGGATTCATCTTCCAGTTGGCGACCAGTAAGAAGCGCTTTTTTGTGCCTTTTTTCTTCATATTACAGAGTATACACCACTTCGGGACCGCTCGTAGACCGCTACTCTACCTCCCTCCAGGACTTAATATTGAGGGGTCCTGAAGACGATGATCCACCGGAAATGTTAAGCATGGACATCTCTGGGTCATAAATTATGGTAGAGTTTCCAGATAAATAAACGTGTTTGGCGGATATTGCTTTTACCGTGGCGCCTCCCAAAATGCGCATTATGCCGTTTGGAGCAACGGCCGCGATACTGTTCGTGCCTCCATTGATGTATATAGCAGGGTCATCGGTACTTGTAGATATAAATAGTATGTGACTATTTGCACCTCCGTTGACTTTAGCTCCACCAGACACGGATATAGAACCGTCTGAGACGATGGCAAAGCTTTTGGAAGAATCTGCTGAACGAATCATTGCACCGCCGTCCAAATTAACATTACCTGTGACCCACAAAGTGCCAGAAACCTGTAAAGTTCCACCGGATCCGACGTTAAGATTTCCGTTAATTTTCTTGGGACCAATAGTTGCTCCTGTAGACCCTACCGTCTGAGTAGGCAAAGTTCCACCTGCTTCTGCCTCGGCCTTCCAAAACTCGATAGCGTCATTTGGCACCGGCATTCTTTCAATGATCGGATCGGCACGAGAAGTATCGCATGGCTTATTGTTACTGCCGCCTTCTTGGCAATAAATGACTCCGGATGCGTTCACAAAGCTCACCTGATTTGCATACGCGCTGCCGACTGTAAGACGATTATATGTGTCGTGTCCGGCAACGCCGATTTTGTTTGATCCGATGTATGCCTTGAAATACATATCGAGACCAGATGGTGAGGTATTGCCCCATTGACCCCAGTCCCCCCTTCCTATCTTGCCCTGCCCACCAGAATAAGAATTGTTCGCCGCCACAGAATAATAATTTGATACATCAGGATTCGCATCTATGACGATCCAATATGTCGTCCCCGCATTAAGTATTGGATTAGCAGTGAGTGTTATCTCGACCCACTGATATGATTCGGTAAGAAGCGAGGATGAAAGCGTTCCTGATGCGAGCGGGTTATGGAAATTGGGATTGCTGCCGCTGTTTGCTGTTATCTTCACCGTGGCATTCGATGGGTTTCCTATCTTGCGTATATAAAGCTGCACGCTCATAAGCGATGTGCTGGAACTTACAGTGAAGCTTTGTGCGAAATCCTGGGTTGATGCAGCATTACCGAAATTGATGAACTGTGTTGGCGTTGCGGGTGTTGAATTATCTTGATCGAGATATATAACAGGAACTTCTGCGGAAACAGCTTGTCCAGATATAGATGCGTTGCCTGCAGACCTGATTGTACCCGTAGTATAAAGACTTCCTGTGATGTTTATACCAGAAGCGATATCGATTCCACCCAGGCCACCTTGTATAGCATAGTTAAATCCAACGCTCTCGCCCCCGGAAAGTGTTGCGGCGGTGCTCCGCGTCGTTCCACCAGAAGTTCCTTGGGACGTAACGATTGTCTGTTCGGAACCTGTCGTTATCGTCACGGAAGCTTGGCTCGAACCCAAAGACACGGTCTCGGTGGCATCGATATTCATTCCCGATCGTATCCTGTACAGGGCATCTTCGAGAGCTGATTCCGAAGCGAAATAACCCTGCTTGGAATAAGATTCATTTCTTATTGAACGGACTTCACGGACAACACCATCTGAAAGGCCAGCTACGACCGCCCCACCACCAGCCATTAGGAATATAAGAGAAGTAATAAGAACGTATCCGCCCTGTGCCCCTTTTCTATTTTGGTTATTGCGAATCATTTGCATTTACATAGAGTTATTCGACATACGATCCACGCAATACATACGTACCGTAGAAATTCACGGCATGCACGTCGGGCATATTATCAGGCGCGACGGTCATTTCTATGCGCACAGCTGTGGTGCTCGCGGCGGTAAAAATGCGGAAAGTTAAATTGGACACATCCATGTTACTAGGCGTGAGGTCGCCGATTAAAACGCCGTTATTCTCGACGTGTATTTTGCTACCCGATAGATACAGGTCAACAATGTCGTTCGTGCCGTCATCTCTTTTCATCTCGAGTACGAGCCTGCCTGGCGACGCCCCAATGGTGCTTGCCACAAAGTCGACACCCGTAGCGCGACGTATATCGCGCGAGAATCTGCTGAAAGCCGTCATGGCCGTTGCGTTTACGTCGAGATAGGTGCTCGACCGATCATGGGACCTGGCCACAGCAATTGTTGCTTGAACAATAACAACGAGAAGGAAGGCGACGAGTCCGGCATACACTAAAGTCTCGGCGAGTGTGAAGCCACGAGAACGCGTCGGCCTCGTATTAGTCTGATTAGAGGCTCGTAACATAGGTTTGATAGCTTACAGTCGATGTTGCGTTGCGCCAGAGCCACGACACAGTCACCTCGGCAAGAAGCGTGCCTGGATCGACTGAACCGCCAGATGAAACGATGTCTCCTGTTGCGTCGCGACTGACTTGTGAAAGGGTAAAAGATCGGTGAAATTGCCCATCAACAACATCTGGCGATGTTGTCGCATTCCACGTGGATTCACCAAGGGCAAGATACATGGCTTGTCCTGTAGGAATCGTCGAGATAGCGTTCCAACCAGCACCTTTCATTAGACGAATCGCCTCGAGACCTTCCTCGGCGAGAAGCTGGCCTTTAATAATCATCATGTCCTTCTGGTGGAATTGCGAAAGGATTGAAAGTGTCCCAAGAAACGCCATGGATATTGCGGAAAGTATCGCCCCAGCGATAACAATCTCTACAAGGCCCGAGCCTTTTTCTTTTTTTCCTGTTATGTGTGCAAATGCGCTTATCATTCTATGCTTACAAGCCCTGTTCCCTGCACGACTACGGTCTTTTTTGTGGAAGGGTCAGAGGCGAGGTATACCTCAATGATACCAGATGCCGAGGCATCGCCAGTCACGCGTTCAAAGACGAATGATGACTGGCTTGATGACGCACGGACACGAGAACTAAATATCACTGCTTGATTATGAGGTGACGAAACGTCATAGCTTGCACCCCTGAAAAGCACGTATCTCGTCGGTTCTATGAGAACACCGTACTGAGATCCGCCGACCGAAGCGATGGTTTGTGCACGAGCGTCTCGTAACATAGCAGCAGCGGTCGATGCCGCGGCATTAAGTGCCTCACGTTGTGAAAAGGATGAATATGCGACAACCGAAAGGCCGGCCAAGGACGATATTATCGCAATCGATATTATGGCTTCTAGTAACGTGAATCCCTTGTTTTGGCTGTGTTTCATAAAAACTCTTTCGAGCAATTAATTTATGTTTTCTGTGAGCGAGTAGATAGGCGCAATCATTGCGAGCGCGAACACACCAACACCAATGCCGATGATAACCATAAGCGCTGGTTCGATGATGGTCGAGATGTCTTTGGTTTTTTGCTCGACCTCGCCTTCATAGAATATCGCCACTTCCAAGAGTGTTTTCGACAAGGTTCCTGTTTCCTCACCCACACCGATCATTTCGGAAACGAATGATGGATACAGGTCGCCGCGCGGCAAGAACAAAGATTGCAATGTTGAACCTTTTTGTATGTCCTCAGCTGTTCGCTCGAGCATGGCCTTGTAATGAACGTTCTGCACGACGTTGCTGGAAATCTTGATGGCGGCCACCATGTCCACACCAGAAGAAAGCAAAGACGACATCGTTCTCGCTGTGCGGGCCGAGTTTACTTCTTTCGCGATCGGGCCGATGACCGGAATAATAAGTACGAATCTGTGGAACGCGGATTTACCAGGTTTAGAACGAAGTGCGAAAAATACAAGCGCAACCACCGCGATTATTGACGTGAAAAGCAACACAGAGTGGTTTGAAACAAGGTCAGATAAGCCTAATATTGCGCGGGTTGCAAGCGGAAGCTCGACTCCGAAGTCACGAAACGTGGCGGTGAGTTTTGGCACCACATACACGAACATGAGTATTCCTATAGCAACCATGATGCCGAGGATAATTGCTGGATACATCATGGCGCCCTTCACTTTCTTTTGCAGCCTATGTGACTTGTCTAATTGCTCGCCAACAATCGAAAGCGCGCCAGACAGGTTTCCTGATTCTTCCCCTGCCGCAACCATGGCTGTAAAAATTGGCGGGAATGATTTAGGAAACTTGGCGAGCGCGGTCGAGAACGAAACACCCTTGGCGAGGTCGTCTTGAAAAGATGCGAACATATCGCGCCACACCTTGCCAGACATCTGGCGATCAAGGACCGAAAGGGCTCGGGCAAGCGGCAGACCGGCGCGAAGCATTGCTGACAGATTCTTGGCGAACATGATCCGGTCTGCCGCCTTGGCACCACCAAAAGATATAGTCCAGATGCTTTTTCCAGATCCAGATCTTCCACCTTTCTCTTTTACATGTAAAACGGCCTCGCCTTTGGCGTGCAGGTCTTTATAAAGCGCGAACTTGTCGTCGGCTTCTGCGGTCGATTCGTATTCTGTCCCGTCGGCACGGACGGCTTTGTAAGAAAAAATCATAGTAGAGCTTGAAATATTGTATCACCCTCGACGCCATGCCGGAAAACTCCATATCAGCAATAAAAAAGCCGCTCCGATAGGAGCGGCTTGCTGCTGGCTGGTGCCAGCGAAGAACTTTCAACCTCGCAGGTGGCGCGAGTGACGCAACTGACGCGAGTGGCGCCGGACGGCAACGAACCCGAGAGCCAGTGCGCCGGCAATCGTAGCCCAGGTCGAAGGCTCGGGGACCGCGGTCATCGGACCGAACTCGACGGATCCGAAGACGATCTCGTGTGACGGCCATTGATCCTGGGCGAACATGAGCGACGCATAGTCGTTCGAGTAGTCCACATGGGACCACCCCGACAACGCCACCCCCATATGCAAACTGGTGAGCGTGCCGCTGCCGATCAAGGTCCCGTCGACGTAAGCACCGAAGTGCAATCCGTCATGCTGGAGGGTGACTGTGTGCCACCCCTCGGTAACAGGGATGTCGCTGTTCGTCCACGCGGTCTGCGTGTACGGCCCGGTGATGCCAATCCGCCACACTGGATCGCCGGAAAGCCTGGAATCGTAAGCGCCGACACTGAGGATGTTGACGCCGTAGATGCTCAGGTCCTGGCTCCACGTGTAGGAGTTCGTTAACTTGACGGAGTCAATGAACATCGTCGCCGAGACCTCGAATGGGTTCCCTTGCGGATACATGGACCGCGCGAACCCACGGTTGGACATTGTCCCCCAGGGATGATCCCCTGGAGCGGTGAGCATCTCCTCGAGGGAGAAACCCACGTAAAGGTTTCCGTCGGCAACCCGGTGACTCCAGGCCCGCATTGGCGACTGCCAGTTGAACCATGGGTTGCCGATGTCCGCCGGCGAATCGAAGTCAGTCGCGAACCAGATTTGGCCGCGAACAGTGTTAGCCGAAAAGGCCAACACGAACACAAACATGATGGTTACAATGAAACGACTCATCATTTCCTCCTTATTTTGGGGTTGAACTATCTTTTTACTTATGAAAAGAACATGGAGGCGGTGTATACGCCTTATCTATATAGTATATCACAAAACGATACAAAAAGCAAGTGGGTTGTCCCTATTCGGAAACAACTCGGAGCACCTCCTCGATTGTAGTAAGGCCCTGTGCAGCCACGAATATGCCGTCTTCGAGCATTGTGATCATGCCCTCTTTTTTGGCCTGAGCCTCGATTTCGGACGATGTTGCGCCTTTCATGATGAGCTCGCGGATGGCTGGCGACATTTTGAGCACTTCGTGAAGACCAACGCGGCCTTTGTATCCATCTTCGCCTTCAGCCGCCTTCGGTGTGCCGAACATGACCTTATTCCAATCGTCTTTCGGGCCGATGACCTTCTCGTCCTTGAGTATTTTTAGCATGCGGTCGAGGTCCACAACCTTGGCGAGCGCGCCGAGTTCAGCTTTGGTGAGCGGGCGGCGATCCTTGGAATCGGCAAGCTTGCGGACGAGGCGTTGACCGATGACCACAGAAAGCGTCGAGACGAGCAGGAACGGCTCGATTTTCATGTCGAGAAGTCGTGGTATAGATCCAGCAGCAGAGTTGGTGTGCAATGTCGAAAGCACGAGGTGACCGGTAAGGGCCGCGTTAACGGCAAGTGACGCTGTTTCATTGTCTCGGATTTCTCCCACCATGATGATGTCAGGGTCCTGACGAACGAGACTGCGCAGACCAGTCGCGAAGGTGAATCCAATGTCTGGGCGAACCTGCGTCTGATTAACGCGCGGCATTTGGTATTCGACAGGGTCTTCGACGGTCGAAATATTAACGTCCGGCGTATTCAAAATGTCGAGAACGGTATAAAGAGTTGTGGACTTTCCTGATCCGGTCGGTCCAGTGGCCAATATCATACCCGTCGCAAGTCGAGTTGCGTCATGGATACGTTCAAGTGCGGCACCATGAAAACCTAGGTATTCGAGCGTAAAACCAGAAACAGACTCACGTAAAAGTCGCATGACTGTTTTCTCGCCATAAAAAGTTGGCAATATAGAAACGCGCAACGAGACCTTCTCGCTATTCATCTCTACTTTGAAACGGCCGTCTTGTGGCAAGCGCTTCTCGTCTAGTTTTAGATTTGAAAGCACTTTGATGCGAGCGGTTACAGAAGTTTCAGCTTCTTTTGGAAGGACCATTGCATCGTGCAAAAGTCCGTCGATGCGATAGCGCACATGGAGCTCTTTTTCCCCTGGCTCGATATGGATGTCGGATGCACCTTGAAGGATAGCGTGTTTAAGAAGTGTGTCGACAATGCGAATAACTGGCAGGTCTTCGGCGAGCTTTTTGAGGTCAGCGCTCGACGCGGTCTTGTTCCCCATCTCTTCTGAAAGAGCCATGAGCGTCGCCGTTTCCTGTTTTATGAGGTCACCGAACTCGGCCTTGAGGCTTTTCTGGTACTGCAACAATACTGACTTTATCGATTCGCTGTCAGTAAGGCGTGGTGTGATACGTATACCGACCTTCTTTTTTACGAACTCGATAGCAGAAAGGTCGTCGGTGTCGAGCATGGCAACCTCGAGACTGTCTGCGTTCTTTTTGAATGCAACGATATTATGATTCCTTGCAATTGGTTCTGGGATAAGTGAAAGAACTTCGAATTCAATCTTTTGGCCCTTTAGGTCAACGAATGGTATGCCCAATATATAAGCCTGTGTCTTGCGCAGGTCGTCTTCGGACAGCCTGCCTTTATTGACCAGCGCTTCTCCCAAGCTTGTTTTTTTGGAACGAGCCTCGGCTTCCGCAGCGGCGATGTCTTTCTTTGACACAAGGCCCGAATCTACGATGAAGTTCTTGAGTTGGCCTTCTTCGATATACATATAATGAGATTTTATTACTGATATTATATCCCATAATCGAACAGGCCCCAAAGCAAAAGCCGTGCCTTCGGCACGGCTTTTGCTTTGGGTGCAGCCTTCCTTATGGGGTCTCGTTATTTTGTCCTCCAGAGTCATCATTAACCGTACCATTCCAAGGTGGAACACTACCCGTTGATCCATAGCAACTATTGGTTATAGGCGACCAGTAATTTCCACCAATTGTACATTGATCGCTGGCGTCAGTGTAATTATATGTAGAGGATGTTGGATTAACACCAGATGTCGTCTGGGAAACACTCGATCCGTCAAGCCATTCGGCATCAGATGTTCCTATCGCTATCCATTCCATCTGAAGCAGTTGGTATCCTCCACAGCCTGCATTAGGGTTCGTGTTCGGCGTTGTCACCGTGAATCCGCTCGCGGACTTGCTCGTTACCGAGATCTTCAGATCGAAGTCGTCGCTTCTGCAATAGTTTCGATATGAATAATTCACAGGAGAGACAAGAATGTGCGGGGTGCTCGTGAACGATCCAGAAGCGAATGTCACTGTTTCCGTACAGGTCGTTGTCTTGTTCGTACAAACGATGCGTCCGCTGCGTACAGCGATACCAAGAGAGCTTTGATCTGGCCAGCTCGTAACACAGCTTTCACCCAGACAATATTCAGATGCCTTCACGCCACCACTGACCTCGAGCTTTTTGGACGGAGTCATAGCACCTATACCAACATTGCCGTTCTGGACAATGAGACCATATGCTGCACCGTTGGTGTTAAGCAGGATTCCGCCCGCCTTTGTTTGAGAAGTCGCAGAAATATTTATAGGTGAAGCGACGTTTCCACCAGGCGGTGCCTGAGTAGGTCCGGTCCACTGGGCGAGCACAGCTGCTGGAATAAGCAGTGTTAGGGCAAGGGCGAGTGATATATAAATCTTCGGCATTCTTGTTCTTGGTTAATTAATTTAATTATAGCAGCAACTTCAACATCAATCACCTAGCATCAAGACCTTCCATGGCCGCTCGGAAGTCGTCTTCTGATGTGGGGGTGGCTGGCTCTTCTGGGGCCGTGAGAAGTCTAAGTGCCTCTTTCTGCTCTTCTGAAAGGTCATCGTAACTAGTAAACGATGGCGCTGTCAGTGATTCCATGGCATTGAGAAACTCTTTCTCACTCAATTCCCTGGCGCGACGTTCCGATATTTGCGACATCAATACCGATAATCCCAAGATTACGACAAGAATGATGACTGCTGTGATAATGCTTTTCCTGTTCATTGGTCTTTAAAATTATATTTCTTCGAATACCGGTTGAGCGTCTTGTACGGTGACAATGAAATCCTTGGTTACGGTCATGCCTTGCGATGTTCCGTAAACTTGCACGCGACACTGTCCAGATATAGGCCCAGCAAGCTCCACCCTGAACAAGGCACCCGCACTGTAATCGCTTGAAAGAGTGACGGTGTCAGGATCCTCAGTATATTCTGAACCTCCAAGAGAATATTTCGCCGCTGGGCAAGTAGAAGCTGAAGGGTCTGTATCTACGCCAACAATAACGTCTTCAGAGAATCCTCCTAAAGCCATGACAAATATGCCCTTCGGTTCAGATTCAGAAGAACCGCCGCCAAGGAACTGTATTCTCATAATCTCGGCGTTTCCAAGGCTGAACCCTTCAAACTCTCCAGCGACAGAAAATGAAACTGTCTTTGTGATTGAAGGGTTTGAACATGCCAATTCGAAATCATAAGAATTCGGACCAATCAGGGCTGGCCCGGATGCACTTCCTGATTCCGTTATCCCATTAACAGTTGTGAATTCTGTACCTTCTGATGAAGTCTTGCTCAATGAGCATGTAGCATCAGGCATATTGGAAAGCGTCCACACGAACGTTGGAGCTGTGAGGTGTGGAACGTCACTATCGCCAGCGATGCTTGACCCACCCGCTCCACCAGAACGAACATCGAAATAAACCCCGCCGGAACTCGAAATCATAACTCCGCAGTCAGGGCAAACACCCGTATATGGCGGATCAAGATCAAGATTTGGTTGCTGAACATCGAACAAAAGCCAGCCAATTACATCGCTGCCCCAAGCATATCCAGAGAACACACCGTCATTGTATCCGACCCCGTAACCGGTACCGCTCAGTGATATCCATCCGTCCCAGCCTCCACTGTGTGAAAGGGCACGGGCCCAGCCCAAAACACTCGAACCAGATACACGAGCATTGGTAGATTGAGTTCCACCACCTGAAGGAAAATCGGAAAGATTACCGAACTGGATCCATCCGATATTAGGAGACCAAACGTAGCCCGTTATGAATCCATTTGAATCAAGATTCACACCAAAATTAGAATCATCGCATGATGCTGGATCATGATTCATACAATTGAAACTCACCCAGCCGATATTAGAAGACCAGGCGTAACCAGATATATTGTGTTCAGTGCCAGCAAAAACGCCGCTCGCCCCGAAAAGAGAGCTCGCGATTCCAAAAACAATTGCAATAAGAAATTTTGTCATTGTCTTGAAACAATTGTATCAATCCGCCCAGCAAAAGGAAAATGCGCTGTCCTGTGGACAGCGCATTTTCTTGGCCAAAACTAAATTTCCCTGAAATCCGGAGTGACGCCGCTCGGCTCAACCTCGATAGTGAATTGTGACTGATTCTGTCCAGATGTACCGATGATAGTTACACGGTACTTCTGTGTGATTTTCTTAGAAAATTCTATTGCGAACTTGGTGCCAATCTGATTATTCTGGTCTCGATAATGTCCCGAACCGGCGTCATAGGTCATTACCATAGACTCAGAAGGTGATCCGCCGAAATAATAAGTCACCTCAACATCTCCTGGAATACTTGTGCCGCTTGCGCTTATTATCGAACCGACTGAAAGGGTTACTGGTGCTGTATAGCCAACTGGATTAACCGACAGATTCGCTTCCTGTGTCTTGGCAGACAAGTTGGCGAGAAACTGCACGGCTATTTTTGACGTTCCATTGATAGTGAACCCTGATACTTGTGTATCTCCTCCTGTTGGACCGCTGGTGCCAGATCCACAATCACCTTCACATCCGCCGGGCTCTCCGGACGAAACGGAAATCGTGCATGACGCTGTCGAAGAAGTATTGCCTTGGGTATCTTGTGCGCTCACACGAACAACCTTGTTGCCGGTTGACGACCATGTCCTGGAAGCAGACTGTTCCTCGCTTCCTGAAACATAACCGGTTGACGGTACATATTGATCCACAGATGAGTTACCGTCCCAATCAATGAGATAACGAACATCGTCACCATCAGAATCAGTGGAGCTGAAGTTTATGTTTACTGATTCACCGGGTGCGGCGCTGGCAGGACAGATGAGGATCGGCGTATCTGGTGATGAGGTGTCTGAACCAGCACAAATGAATGTCATAGGGCTGTTTTTGAGCTCACTTGTTTTACCAGCCATATCCAAATCAGTGCCGTAGAAATAAAACTTTTTAGGCATGCCGTTGGAATAAGCACCTGGAACCGACCATGAAAACCCATGATTCCCGGTTATATTCATCGTCATATTCACATCCTCGCGATAAATATTAGCGGGAACAGTTGCAATGAGTGTTCCGTCGGTATCCCTTGGCCCGTCATATATCTCTACTGAATTGCTGTCTGAACTAGCTGCGAGAACATGGAAAGGCCTGATGAGACGTGCAATCGAGTCGAAAAAAGATCTTGGTTCGAAGTTTAAATCCACCCTTGCATCATTATATACATGATCACCTCCGCCCGTTCCAGTGAAAGTCCTTGGTGGAGGATTATCAGCTGGGCAGCTTGATGGGAACGATTCACCGAAATCGCAATAGTAAGCCACGGTCACATCCGTATTGTCTCGGTCCCACTTCTGTCCAGGTACATAGCATCGGTATCCTCCGTTCTGATACGGCATATCTGTACCGCCACCACCGCCACCACCTCCCCATATACCTCGACTGTAATTTATCTTTATAACATCAAATCCAGATTTAGGCCTGCTTTCACCGCTCGCACAAAAACCCCTCTCAGGTATGTTCTGCAACATTGGTACGGCACCAACTGCAGCACATCCTTGTGCCTGATTTACCGTGCCCGCCGTAATGTTTACCCATCGATACCGCGACACACAAGGTTCTTGTGTAAACGTGCAAGATCCATTGTCCGCCGTCGCTTGCTTGTCATAATTAGTGGCGGTCATATTCGTACACCCCGGCTTATTAACCGGATTGAAATCGGCATCATAGCTCCATCCCGTAACAAGCTGACAAGTCGAGGACAAGTCGACTTCGCCTGTTGGATTACCTGTGTCATTGCTTGCCGAAACGGCCAACGGCAAGACAAGCGATGCGATGGCTATGTAGATTGAGAGTGTGAATCGATTCATGACTTTTATTGTGATGGCCTTAATTTCTACCGTGTACCCAACGGCTTACCGAAAACATAATAAGTCCCATGACGCCAGTGAGAGTTACCCAGATATACATATTTCCTGTGTATGGACATGGATTTGAGCCATTCGTAACGGCGAGTCCCAAATCTCCGAATCCGATTGGAGTGAAAATAGCCGATGCGTCTGCATCACCAGATATGTACATCTTCGCGCTATTTCCAAAAGGATCAGACGTGCGAACGGCGCTGTCCTCATACAGGACAGCGTTATGGAAGAATTGAGCGTCTATCCTATAAACCGCTGTAGGCAAGGTGGATGGAATACTCCATATATAAGTAAGATTCTGTGTTGATTGTGGGGCAAGATCGATGCCATTCTTGGCTACATATCTTGCGGATGGGACCGATGTGACCGCCGAGGAACTGTCCCTTTGCTCTCGGAACACAGTTATAAGAACCACCCCGTCTTCAAATGATCTACCACCCTGGTTAACCAACTCGATATTCAAAACCTTATCTATACCAGAGACAGCCGAAAGCGTATCTATCGACACTGCCGCGACCACAGACGACTTTTCTTCTGTAACCGCGATTTCCGGCGTATCGCAAGCACCACTCATATATAAAGCGACAGGAATAATGGATACAGTGAGCGCAAACAAACCAAGCATTGCCAAATCAAAAGTGATGTTCTTCTTCATACTTGCCTTAAAGTATAGCACCCCGAACGTGCCAGGCTAGGGGTATATTGACTTTTCCTAAATAGGGGCGTATTATTAATAGGTCTACTAGTTCGCCGCAAGGCGGACTCGTTTTTTTAGCAAAAAGATATTCAGGCAAATTCACCATGTTCGACCTCAAAGTAATCCACTCGGTTCTTGGCCAGCTCGAAGAAGAGCGCGGCATACCAAAAGAGAAAATACTCGAAGCCATCGAGGCAGCTCTTGCGACCGCATATAAGAAAGAATACGGCAAACGCGGACAGGTTGTGAAGGCCACCTTCAACCTCGACGACGGTGCGACAGAATTCCTCCAGGTAAAGAAAGTCGTCGACGATTCCATGGTCATTGACCTTCCAGAGGAAGAAGAGATGCCCGAACTTCCTGAGGGCGACCTGCGCGTTCGATATAACCCAGAGCATCACATCTGGATTGATGATGCGAAGCTTATTAGGCGCGACGCTAAACTCGACGAGGAACTCACCTTCCCTCTTGAACCGAAGGATGATTTTGGTCGTATCGCAGCCCAGACCGCAAAACAGGTCATCATTCAGAAAATCCGCGAGGCCGAGAAGGTATCTGTCATGGGCGAATTCGGCAAGCGTGAAGGAGACATAGTATCTGGAACAGTTCAGCGCATCGAGCGTGGTGCGATTTTCGTCGACATGGGCCGCGCCGTGGGCGTTCTCCCGTTCGAGGAACAAATTCGAAGCGAGCATTTCAAACAGGGCGAGCGTCTTCGCGCATACCTATTCCGCGTCGAAGAGTCACCTCGTGGCGTATTCCTTAAACTTTCCCGATCGCATCCTAAATTCCTCGAAAAACTATTTGAAGTCGAGGCCCCTGAAATCGCAAACAAGACCGTTGAGGTCAAAGCAATCGCCCGCGAAGCCGGATCAAGGTCAAAAATTGCGGTCACATCAAACGATTCGCACATCGACCCAATCGGCTCACTCGTTGGCCAGCGCGGTGTACGTGTAAACACAGTAACCTCTGAACTCGGAGGAGAAAAGGTAGACATCATAGAATGGTCTGCCGATGCCAAGAAATTCATAGGGGACTCTCTCTCACCTGCAACCATTGCCTCTATTACTCTCGACGAAGAATCAAAGACCGCGACTGTCGAAGTGGCCGAAGACCAACAGTCTCTCGCAATCGGTAAGGGCGGCCAAAATGTGCGCCTTGCCGCAAAACTTACTGGATGGAAAATCGATATCCGCCCTACGGGTGGTGTTAAGGCCCCCGCTGCAGAAGCCGGCGAAAACCTCGAAGCAACGCCTGAATAATGAATTACCTTCACGATATTCCAGCGGGAACCGCTGAAGAGATCAATGTAATTATTGAGATTCCTAAGGGGTCAAAAAATAAATACGAAATCGACAAAGAGACAGGCATCATCGCGCTCGACCGCGCCATGCATACATCTCAGGACTATCCGTTTGACTACGGGTTTGCACCTCGAACTCTTTGGGACGATGGGGATGCCCTCGATGTAGTTGTCCTTACAACGTATCCGCTCGCCCCAGGAATTCTGGTGCGTGTGAGACCAGTCGCTGTCATGGATATGACCGACGGTGGCGACTCTGACGCCAAGGTAATCGGAGTGCCTGTGGACGATCCTCGTTGGGAACACGTCGTTGACCTCAAAGACGTCAACAAACATACTCTCAAGGAAATCGAGCACTTTTTCTCGACATACAAACAAATCCAGAAAAAGAAGGTTGAGGTTGGAGGATTCAAGGACGCGAGCACTGCGCGCGCTGACTTCGATCGATCGGTCAAAATGTACGCCGAAGCCCACGCCGGCAAACGAAACAGGAACTAGACAATAATTTGTTTAAAAAGGACTCATGGCAATGGGTCCTTTTTACTTATATAATAAAAATATGAAAAATAAATATACATTCGTAGTTGCTATGGCTTTCGCTATAGCCTTTGCTGGTGCTGCGTCGGCTTCGGCCCAAGAAACAAGGGTCAGACTTGATGCCAAGGCGGAAATGCGTGTTGAGGCGAATGCTGCTCGCCCCGCGATGCCTGTATCCCGCGAAGAAAAACGAGATGAGGTAAGGCCCCGGATAGAGGCGAGAAGGGACCTTGCAACTAGCACCCGCGTGCGTGTTGAGGCGAAAATTACCGCCCGTGCACCACAGGTATCGGATCGACTTGTCGCTGCGGTGAACAAACTCGCAGACATATCTGCGAAAATATCGACCCGGCTCGATAAAATAGAAGATTCCGGTAAAGACATGACGGAAAGCAGGAGGCTTCTTGCAAACGCGAACACCCTTATTGAAGCAGCGGGTGTTGAAGCCCGGGCAGTGGCAGCAGTCGAGGTATCCGTTGGAAGCGTCAACGAATCGTTCGAGAAGTTGAGAAATGCAACCCAAGATGCAAACAAAGCCATCAGGTCAGCCCATGCCGCCCTTGTGGAAGTCATCGTCAGCATCAAGGCGGGTCTCGCTCCTTCTGTGAACGCGACTTCATCAGCGCAGGTAAATTAATATAGATAGAGAAAAATATGGAACCAAACCAAACACAAACCCCAGAAACTCAGGTTGCACCGTCACACCGATCGTTCGGACCAATTATTGGTATCGGTGTCATCATAATCGCTCTCATCGTCGGGGCCCTATATTTCTGGGGTGGTGCGATTACGAAAAATGACGAAGCTGGGCTCGCACCACTGTCTTCATCTGATGACCTTGATTCAATCGAATCAGATCTCATGATGAGTACTGACCTAGAGTTCGACTTCTCTGATATCGAAAAGGAACTGGCTGAATAACGTCAAAGCCGCCCGTTGGGCGGCTTTTTCGTGGACAAACAGCCTCTTTGCAGATAGACTGCATTTCACCAAATAGAACAATATTGAATACATATGTCTAAAGATCATTCATACAAAGCGACCGTAAATAATCTCCCCGAGACTTCCGAAGTTGAGATAAAAAGCTCGATCAAGGCAGACGAACTCGCCGAAGCAATCCAGCACACCCTCGAACACATCAAGGCCGATGTGACCCTGCCTGGCTTCCGCAAAGGTGCTGCACCAGACAAACTCGTGCGTGAAAAAGTCGGCGAAGCCGCCCTTCTCGCCGAAGCGGCAGAACATGCTATCTCGCACGCTTACATGCATATCCTCGAGGATGAAAAAATTGATGCAATAGGATCACCGCGCGTAGAGATTACCAAGCTCGCCGAAGGCAATGACCTCGATTTTACGATTCGTGCCGCCGTCGTACCAAAAATATCAAAGCTCGATTACAAGAAGATTACTGCCGAAGAAAATAAAAAACCTCTCGAAGTCGTCGAAGCAAAGGAAGAGGACCTTAAGAAGGTTCAAGAGAAAATGCCAGAGGTAAAAATGGAAGATCTTGTGAAGCAGAATGAGTACAAGGCAAAAGAAAAGAAGCGCCTCGCCCTTGTAGAAGCGCTCGCTGCATCGATAGATGTTGTGGTCCCTGAAGTGCTCGTCGAGTCAGAACTCCGACAAATGACGGCACAGATGAAAGCAGACATCGAACGCATGGGACTCCAATTCGGAGAGTACCTTAAGCACCTGGGTAAGACCGAAGATGATATGAAAAAGGAGTGGCGTGCAGATGCCGTGAAACGCGTAAAACTTGAGCTCGCCATCGGACATATTGCCGACACCGAAAAGATTGTGCCTAACAAAGAAAAGATAGAGGCAGAAGTCGCCGCTGCGGTGAAAAACTATCCTGGCCTAGATGAGGACCGCGCACGAGGATACTTTATGCATCTTCTCTTGAACCAAGCTGTGTTTGAATTCCTCGAGGGAGTCAAATAAAATATTTTTTATTTGACCAATAGAAGAGTTGTGATAGCGACTGCAGCGGTTTCCGCGCGTAGTACCGGTGATTGAAGACGGACGATGATCGCGCCCTTGGCCTTGAATGCCTCGATCTCGCGATCAGACCATCCTCCCTCTGGGCCGATGCATGCGACGAGCTCGCCTGATGTCGGAAGATTTGTTTCGGCGAGGGTCATGCCGTCGGTGTGAAACACAACTATTGGTCGCGTCTCAAGTGCCAAGAAGTTGTTCAGGTCTACTGGTTCGCGCACATCTGCGATGTCTGCCCTGCCCGATTGTTCGGCGGCCTCGATCGTTTTCTTTGTGGCTCGCTCGATATTAAAACCCTTCTTCTCGCTCCGTTCAGAGACAAGTGGAACGAACTCTGACACACCAAGCTCGGTTCCCTTTTCGATGACCCATTCCGCATTGTCTTTCTTGATAAGCGAGAAGGCCAGAGTGAGACGAAGCTCCGTGCAACGTTTCACCGCACGTTCCTCGGCCACACGAAACATGACTTCAGACTTATTCAGAGAAACTATATCTGAAACATACTCATGGCCACTGCCGTCAAAGAATATAACTCTCGATCCTTCGTGCAACCTGAAAACCGACCTCAGCTGGTGAGCAAGAGAAAGGTCGGTAGAGGAATTTATCTTTCCTTTATCTATTTGATTTGCCTGCAGATAAAACCTGTGTAACCTCATGTGCAACAAGCATAGCGACAATACGGGAATGGTCAAATGCGTTCCACCGCCTCAGATAGGCTGCGGGCGTCCCCGTGTCCGAGCATGCCTAGATACGATTCCCTGGCAGCATCCCTTGAATCCTTCACGAGTCTGCGGAACATCTTGTCCTTCGTTGCAGTCCTCAGCACCCGGTGATGCGGGAAATGCACCCAACCAAGGAAGTCGACACCTGAGGCGAGCGTCTTTATAAAAACTTTATCCGGATGCAAGGAAAGTTTAAGGTTTTCTTTGAGAAAATTTGATATGCGAGGGATGCATGATTCGAGAAAATCCCTATCGTCTGACAGCAGGACGAAATCATCGGCGTAACGAATGTAATAACGGGCTTTGATTCGATGCTTAACGAACTGATCGAATTGGTTCAAATAGATATTGACAAGGAGCTGAGAGGTGAGATTGCCGAGCGGAAGACCTGTCCCTGTCTTTCCGCTACTGAAGCTTCCCACGACTTTTCGTAAAAGATTTAAGATATCTTTGTCCTCGATAAAGTCTGAGAGGATTTTAAAAAGAATCTCATGGTCGATGGACGCAAAGAATTTCCGGACGTCGCACTTCAGAACCCAGCATGTCCTTGTATTATTCTTGGAGACCTTGCAGCCAAAACTGATGAATCGGGTCATCGCCCTATGCGTTCCTTTACCGTCCCTGCATGAATAAGAATCTGCTATAAACGACCTGTCGAAAAAGGGGTAGAGCGTCCGGTACAGTGCGTGATGCAGGAGCCTGTCGCGTACGATAGCTTTATGTATATTGCGAGGCTTTGGATCAGAGATGTTGAACGCATGATAGCCTCCATGTTCGTAGCGTCGCTCTGCTAACTCGAGATGCAAGGCGAAGAGATTGTCCGTCAATCTTATCTCGAATTCCTGCACATCCTTCTTCTTCCGCTTGCCCTTCCTGAACTCCTTCCATGCGCCGAGTAAATTCTCGAGCGAAATGATATCGTTATAGGTATGAGTAAATTGAACCCGTCCCATACCTCGAAGCGTACCCCCCCCCTCGAATTTTCGCAACCAAAGCTTATTCCCGTCATCCTTAAGTTAAAGGATGCGTATGGGATATGGCAGAATCATCTGACCCATTTCCCGAAAGCGAGCCGATATACCCTCGGCTCGAAGATAGACGACATGTTCCTCTCGTCGATCGAATATTGCTTTCTCGCGAGCTATTCGCAGATAGCCGAGAAGACGATACTGCTCAACAGGTGCATCAGTAGAGTAGACCTTCTGAAGCTCCTCGTTACGTTAGCGTGGGATACGAAGGCCATTGATACGAACAAATACGCCGTCATATCGGAAAGCCTCTTCGAGATAGGCAGGATGCTCGGCGGCTGGAAGCGCCAGCTGGCAAACAAAACTCCCGAAAGATGATCCCGGGAGAAATGTAAAAAGTTGCGAACCGCCAGGAACCGGTAGTTGCCATTCCAGTCGTTGTCGAACCAGTTGAGGTTCAGGTTGCGCTTGGAATCGTTCCTGTCGAGGCAAGCCACGTTGCGCTCGCCATTGACGTTCGCAACGGAACTCGTATTGGAAGCCGTCTACCCCACTGCCCTTCGAGCTCCCCATGGAATGCTCCCGGGGCTGTATTTTGGTATAAGCAACATTGTTCGTTGCATAGCTCTCCATACCAACTGTTCTTAATTTTGTTTTTAACAAAACCAGAAAAACTCTCTCCGGAGCCTTAACCACGGAAACTCTCTTTTCTGGCGTTGCGGACAGATTATCCAAAGCCGTAACCGAGGATTTTTCATCTGTCGTAAATTATTATAACAAAAGGACCCTCCTCCACCCGCCGAATAAATTCGGAAAGTTTCAAAGGGTCCAAGAGTCAAAGTGCAAGGACCAAAGCCCTAGCACCGAAGAACTTATTTGCGAACCGCCAGGAACCGGCAGTCGCCACGCCAGTCGTCGTCGAACCAGCGGAGGCGCAGGCCGCGCTCGGAATCGTTCCAGTCGAGGCAAGCCACGTAGCGCTCGCCACCGACGCTCGCAACGGAACCCAAGGCCACAATCGGGTATTTCTTCTGTTCCTCGGGGTTTTTGGCCCCGTAGACCAGGAGATCTCCGAGCGTGCCAGGCTTGAAGCCCTTCTCTGCCATTTTTGCGATCGCATCCTCCGAAAAGATATTGTGATCGAAATGGAAGAGTTCGGCTCCTTCGCCCAAAACCAGGGCCTCCAGACCGAAGTTCTTCTCGTTGATGTCCGAGTTGACCCAGTCGTAGTGGCCAAGGGCGATCATGTCTTTCAGGCTTTTGACGACCTGTTGGACCTTCTTGGTGAACCGAGATTTGATCGCGATCCACAAGGGATCGTCTTCGTTCTCGATGGCCTTCTGCGCCTCGGCCTTGTCGGCATCAAGGGGCAGAACCTGGGCGAACCGGGCGACGAGCTGGAGAAACTGGGCCGTCGTAGCATTTTCACACTTTTCCATGGTAGTAGCCGCAACGTCACGCGGACCATCCACTGTGTCATCCTTAGTATCCGCAAAAGCGGGACCGAGGATGCTTATCAGCTTCAGGCTAACGATATAGTTGCGGAATAAAGGCAACTTGAGTCGGCCCCTCGGCTTAAAACAGCCTTTATTCCGCAACTATACTTCGCAAATATTGTTAAAGGGCTCGATTCACTATCTTTATCAATTATACACCCTAAGTAGTTAAAAGTCAAGTCTTTGCAAAACCCTTATATTTCCTATATCGTGGGCATATCTAACCACAAACGCCATGTCCATACTCATACCAACAGTCATTGAAAAGACCAGTCTCGGCGAGCGCGCGTACGATATCTACTCGCGCCTGCTTAAAGAAAATATTATTTTCCTTTCGGGCCCAATCGACGATCATGTTGCGAACACGGTCATCGCACAGCTTCTCTTCCTACAGTCCGAAGACCCAAAGAAAGAAATCTCACTTTATGTAAACTCGCCAGGTGGATCGGTCACTGCTGGACTCGCCATCATCGACACGATGAACCACATCAAGAACGATGTCTCGACCGTTTGCGTCGGCATTGCCGCATCGATGGGCGCGGTCATTCTTTCAGCCGGCAAAAAAGGTAAGCGATACGCACTCACAAATGCCGAGGTCATGATCCATCAGCCGCTCGGAGGAATCGAGGGCCAGGCATCCGACATTGCCATCACCGCAAAGCACATCCTGAAAACGCGCGAACGTCTCAACAAACTTCTCGCCGATAACACTGGAAAGCCGCTCGCTCAGATTGAGAAGGATGTCGACCGCGACTTTTTCCTCGATGCAGAAGAGGCGAAAAAGTACGGCATCATCGACAAGGTTCTCTTGTAGATAACTCTGGTAAATGGCCCTTGCCATTATTAAATAGGTATCGTAGTATAAAATCGTTACCATTTAATTTTCCGGTTCGGTCGCCGAGCTCTCGCTCTCTTTGAATACAATCACTCCCGCCTCACCACCCACTTCCGTCTAACCGCTCCACGTCCCCTTTCATCCAGAACTTCTCGTCGGTCGGCCTTACAAAAAAATATGTCGTTGAAAGTGATCGCTCTGCTCATACTCGCCTGTCTCGGCGGAATGGGTATCGGATATTACCTACGAGTGTTGGTGGCGAGCCGTAAACGCAACTCGCTCGAAATAGAGATAAAGGAGATGGAACTCAAGGCCCAAGAGGCCGCGAAAAAAGTCCTTCTTGAAGCAGAAGAAAGCGCCGCAGAGACCCTCAAAGAACTGCGTCAGGAAGCGAAAGAAAAAGAAGATAAACTCAAAGCCCAGGAAGAACGCCTCATTAAAAAAGAGGACTCGCTCGAAAAACGTCAGGCGGACATCGATTCAGAAGTAGAAAGCCTTAAAGCCAAGGCACAGGAAATACGCGAGATAAAGGAACGCGCAGACGAAATGCTCTCGGATAGTAAATCTGCGTTGGAACGCGCCGCTCATATATCTGAAGCTGACGCCAAAGATGAGCTCGTAAAGACAATCGAGAAGAAGTACGAGGAGGATCTTGTTGTGCGTATGAGGAAGCTCGAAACAACGAACGGAGATAAACTCGAGGAACGCGCAAAAGAAATTGTTGCGACAGCCATTCAGCGTCTGGCAAATTCGGTCACGAATGATGTGTTCTCGACTACAATCCACCTCCCTTCTGATGAAATCAAAGGGAAAATAATCGGTAAGGAGGGCCGTAACATCAAGAGCTTTGAACGCGCTACTGGTGTAGAAATAATCGTAGATGACACACCGGGCGCCATCGTCCTCTCGTCTTTCGACCCTATTCGTCGACAAATTGCTCGTATGGCACTTGAGGCGCTTCTCGTTGATGGGCGTATACAGCCAGCCAAGATCGAGAAGGTCGTCGAGAAAGCTCGTGAAGATATCAATAAGGTCATAAAGGAAAAGGGCGAGCAGGCAACATTCGAAACAGGTGTCCATAATCTCGATCCGCGTATCGTGGCCATCCTTGGGCGCCTCTATTTCAGGACCTCATACGGCCAGAACGTGCTCCAACACTCAATCGAAATGACTCATATCGCCGGTATGATAGCCGAGGAACTGGGCGCTAACGTAGCCGTGGCCAAGGCCGGGGCCCTCGTTCACGACATCGGCAAGGCCCTAGACCACGAAGTTCAGGGTACTCATGTTGAAATCGGACGCAGAATATTGCAAAAATTCGGAACGGACGAGGCCATAATCAAAGCCATGCAGGCCCACCACGAAGAATATCCATACGAAACTGTGGAATCAATCATCGTCCAGACCGCCGACGCCATTTCTGGTGCTCGTCCTGGTGCACGCCGTGACTCAGTCGAGAATTACATCAAGAGACTGCAAGAACTGGAAGCAATCGCGTCAGGATTCAAGGGTGTAGAGAAGTCATATGCACTCCAAGCAGGTCGAGAAATACGTATTTTCGTGAAGCCAGAAGAAGTGAACGACCTCGAAGCAAGGAGCATGGGTCGATCGATCGCAGAAAAAATCGAGAAAGACCTAAAGTACCCAGGAGAGATAAAGGTAACTGTCATCAGAGAATCACGCGTCGTAGAATTCGCCAGATAGTTGAAAACCGACGGCATAAATACGGCTCAACAGGGCCATATTTTTGTTTTACAGTAAAAGTTGTCAACAGAGCCATTTTTTAGCATTTGCGCAAAATACGGCCTCTTATATACTTATTTGCAGACCACAACCTCTCGAGACCCGAGATGTTAGTCGATTATCAGTTAGCTCTCATAAACGAATGAACAAAGCAGCAATCGTAGAAGTAGTACACGGCGTTCTTAACACCACCAAGGTCCAGGCAGAGCAGGTCGTAGACACCGTCTTCGATTCTATCGTCGGCGGCCTCAAGAAGGGCGACGAAGTATCGATCGCAGGTCTCGGCATCTTCTCGGTAAAGACCCGAAAGGCTCGCCAGGCTCGAAATCCTCGAACCGGTGAATCCATCTCGGTCCCAGCAATGAAGGTTCCTAAGTTCCGCGCAGCAAAGGCTCTCAAAGACGCAGTTAAGTAAGACTCATTCTTTCGAAAACAAAAATCCCGCCATATGGCGGGATTTTTGTTTGCCGTTCGTCTACTCCGCTTTTTTAGTCCCAAATAGTCTGAAGGCTCCGATACCGGCCACCACGGCCACCAGGCCTATTACCAAAGTAACTGCCCCACTTGCCATTGCTGACTGGTGCGGCTCAGGGTCAGCGATTGTGATGGTTGTGGTGCCAAGAGCCATGACATCTTCATCTGCCTCAATGCCTTCGACAACGACTTCATGCGTCCTGGAGCAAAGACCCGCCCACAAGCCGCCTTCATCACTTTCATAGGCGTAGACCACATAGGTCTTCCCCGCCTCAAAATCAATGCCGCAAGCCGCGGAATCGCGAGCGGTCCCTATGGATACAGATTTTGTGGTAACGCCTTTCCATGAACGATCCACATCGAACGAAACAACGCGGTTCATGTCATCATCTTTTGGCACAACCATGGTAACCGTACCGACAAACACTGCATCTGTTTGAACAAGGGCGTCCTGTGGCAGAACAGGCATCATGCACGAGCAGGCATGGGCAGAAGGGATTCCAACAGAAAGAAAGCCGAGGGCAAGAGCTGTCGAAAGGAATAGTGATGAGGTTTTCTTGAGGAACATGAGTTGCATTTGGAATGATCGATTATCTGAGTAAGTGTGCGGGCGCCGGGAATCGAACCCGGACTTACTGCTTGGAAGGCAGTCATTCTACCACTAAATTACGCCCGCAGTTGCTCTAATCTAGCACAAACACACGTCATTTCCAAAGCAAAAGCCCTCGGCATATGCCGAGGGCTTTTTGTTTTAATTCTGTGGTGGCACATCCTGCTGGCCTGGCTTCTTTGGTTGGTTCGGATTATTAGGCTGATTTGGTTGATTTGGATTGTTGTTCATAGTGATGTTATCAATTGATAAGGCCTGCGGCAGGTGTTGCTTTCGCACAACCTACCGTATCGAAAGCATACACCCGGTTGTAAGCACCAGTTAAAAAGAGAAACGACGAGCCTGATCTGTCAAAATCAGCTTTTGGGTTTGACATATTCCGTGTCTGGTTACTAAATATCTAGGATGTCGTGTTTGGCGTTTTCTATTCGCCTTCTATTTGTTTTTTCTTTCAGTCACAATTTCATTAGGAAACACATAAAAAGACTGTCAAAGGGCCGTTGATGCCTCGTTCGTCATCATGTCTTGACTAACTATTCCCTATCGCACCAATGCCGATATACGCACAAACACATCAAAATCATCATCTGGGACGAGTTCCTTGCGCCGCTCGTATCCGCAAAGCGCACATCGATGCAGAATCATGTTCTTAACGCCGTCCTTGCCAGCCCATACGGGCTCCATCATGCCTCCACAGGACGCCGCCCTGTCACCAGGGTTGATATCGACGTGTTTAGACCAAAGACAAGCCGGGCAATGATTCGTATAGCCGTTTCCTTTAACCTCCCTGCCGCAGTGCTCGCACGTGAAGTCCTCTATTGTCCGCGTAAATTTCGCAGATTCCATTATGGTCGGGGCGCCGGGATTCGAACCCGGAGTCACTTGATCCCAAGTCAAGCATGTTAGCCGTTACACCACGCCCCGTACTTTTCAGTTCCCACATACTAGCAGATAGGGCCCAGAAAATCTAATCGGCGCGCACCTTAAAGCACAATATCGTCCATTATTTTTATCCTCGCTCGCCTTCGTTCTGGGTCTATTAGTATGCAGGCGACGTCGAAATGCCATTCAATATCCCCCATTGAAGCCATATAGGTCTGTATTGTTCTCGATAGTCTGCGACGCTTTGCCGCATGCATCCCATCTTCTGGTCTGTGCAGGTCTGCCGCATCAAGGACATGATTGTTTGGACCAAGATCTCTTGTCGCGGACTTAACCTCGATAAAACGGATCATCCCTTCCTTTGCCACGATGATATCGATCTCGCCCCACTTCTTTGTATAATTTCGTTCTATGATAGTAAATCCCCTATCCCGTAGGTATTTACAGACTATATCCTCGCCCAACAACCCCAACTTCTGACTCTTGGATGTGAATGTTTTCATGGGTCCATTATGACAAATGAGGGCTCAACAGAGCCTAAATAAAGAATAAAATCCGCATAAAGGCTGTTTTCACGTGAAACGGGCTTATCCACGTTTCATATGAAACATTATGTTAAATTCATGAGAAATTCAAATTCCTAAACTACGGCTCTACTTAGGCCTTTTAAGGACAAAAGTGTGTTTTTCATGCCAATTCGGGGTATTGTCTTTTAAACACTATCCCCAGAGTTATCCCCAGTTATCCAAAATCGCTTTATATTATCTTAGTTTCTTGATTTTGATGTTTGACCAAGCTTAATAAAACGCCGTATAAGCATAAAGGTCGCCCGAAGACGACCTTTACACATTTTTATTACAACTTTATTACAACTATCGCGATCTTGTGCGGGTAGAGAGAATCGAACTCTCACCTCATCCTTGGCAAGGACGTGTCCTACCACTAAACGATACCCGCATAGGGACAATATTACACGAACGCGAAGAAAAAACAAAACCCAACTATCTATTTGTGCTCCCGGAGGGATTCGAACCCCCAACGACGGTTCCGAAGACCGTTGTGATATCCATTTCACCACGGGAGCGATTGTCACATCATACGTTCAAAGCGGACAAAAATCAAAAAACTATAGTAATATAGGCGCATAATCATGGAAACGAAAATCCTCTCGCTCCAAATCCCACGTGAGGTTTCACGTGTGACAGAAGGCCTAAAAACGGCTAATTATAAGGCTTGTCTGGTAGGAGGGTGTGTTCGTGATCTGTTGCTCGGCAAGGTCCCAAAAGACTGGGATGTGACCACTGACGCCACACCTGAAGAAATACAAAAGGTATTCACGCACACTTTTTACGAGAACAAATACGGCACGGTCGGAGTGGTGAATGATGAAACGGAAGACGAGCGACTCAAAGTAATCGAGGTTACGCCATTCCGACTTGAATCAGCATATAGCGACAAGCGCCGCCCGGACGCCGTGTCCTTTAGCACGAATATCGAGGATGATCTCAAGCGTCGTGATTTTACTATCAATGCGCTCGCTCTAGACATCGAAGAGGGGAGGGATGGTTTCACGGGAAACATTATTGATGGATTTGAAGGCCTTAAAGACCTTAAAGATGGCTTAATCAGGACCGTTGGTGACGCCCATGAACGATTTTCCGAGGACGCGTTACGTATCATGAGGGCGGTTAGATTGGCCTCAGAGCTCGATTTTTCAATAGAAAAGGGGACTTTGGAGGCTCTAAAGACTCATTCTGGCCTTCTTTCTCATATTGCAAAAGAGCGTATTCGTGATGAGTTCTGCCGCATAATCATGTCGCCAGTGCCGATGAATGCGCTTATTTTGTGTCATGAGCTCGGGATACTGCCATTTATAGCCCCAGAACTAGAAGAGGGAGTCGGTGTGAAACAAACCCAGGCCCACGCATATGATGTTTGGGAACACCTTCTGCGCACCGTGCAACATGCCGCAGATAAGGAATATGACCTTGAAATCCGCCTTGCTGCTCTGTTTCACGACATTGGCAAACCAGCCACCCGCAGGTTTTCACGTGAAACAAATCAATACACGTTTTACGGCCATGAAGTGGTTGGGGCAAGAATGACTGAAAAAATCCTTAAAAACCTAGCTTTTTCGACGAAAATCGTCGAAAAAGTCGTGAAACTGGTCCGTTGGCACATGTTTTTCTCGGATACCGAGACCATAACTCTATCGGCCGTACGCCGAATGGTCGCAAATGTCGGTGACGACAATATCTGGGACCTTATGAATATTCGTGTCTGTGATCGCATTGGAACTGGACGGCCAAAGGAGAATCCGTATCGACTGCGTAAATACCGCTCGATGATTGAAGAGGCTTTGCGAGATCCAGTGTCCGTCGGGATGCTCAAGATTGACGGTAACAGAATTATGGAACTCACCGGGATGGCACCTAATGCAAAGATTGGTTTTATCCTGCACGCGTTGCTCGAAGAAGCATTGGAGGATCCGACTAAAAATACAACCGATTACATGGAGACTCGTGCACAGGAACTGGTAAAACTAGACGACATGGCTCTGAAAAAACTTGCCGCGATAGGGAAGGATAAAAAACAAAAAGCCGAAGAAGAAGAGTTGGCCAAAATACGTGGCAAACACGGCGTTGAATAGACAAAAACGGCTCAACCGAGCCGTTTTACGTATTTAATTGTATTCAATCCTGTCGTATTTTACAAACAAAAAACCGCCGGCTTGATGAGTTGCCAGCGGCTTCGAAATAACCGCTAGAGTGAGTACATGGGGAGGTGATCCTACCCGTGATGGCCGAAAAATAATTTAATTCATGCCTGCAGCGGCAGGGCCGTCGACGTGTACTCGCTTTCGAGGTTATTTCCTTTTTTGAGTCTCTCGACTCGAGTGGGCCGCGCGTAGCGCTTGCCCAAGACCAAACCTTAAACGATTACCGACTATGTAGAAAGAACTCTTTTTCAGGGAGATCCTCTACGCCGGGGTCGGCAAGAAGTTCTCCGTACTGGCCTGGATATATTGTAGCAGTCGTAAAAGACATGTAAAGGACATGATGTGGGGATAACTTTAAATAAAGGACATCTGTAAAAGAGGCCTTACAAAGCCATATTCACGAATACGGGGCAGTGATCTGATCCAAGAACCTCAGGAAGGATTCCGGCAGACTTCACTTTTTCTGAAAATGATGCGGATACAAGTACATAATCGATACGCCATCCGACGTTGCGTGCGCGGGCATTCGCAAAGTGCGACCACCATGTATAGAAGCCGTTACCTTTATGAAAAATTCTGAAGGTATCGATGAAACCAGCGTCGATAAAATTCTGAAATCCTTCTCGCTCTTCATCAGTGAAACCTTTGAGTCCAACATTTTCTTTTGGTCGGGCGAGGTCGTCTGGAGTATGGGCCACATTGAGATCGCCACAAAATACGACTGGCTTCTTTTTCTCGAGTTCCTTGCAATAGGCGAGAAACGCGGGATCCCACTGTCGATGTCGCAATGGAATGCGGCTTAAATCCTCCTTGGCGTTAGGTGTGTATACCGTCACAAGGAAAAAATCCTTGAATTCTGCGGCTATAACGCGGCCTTCGGTGCGTGGATCACCGTATTCATCAGCAATGAGGCCGTACTTCTCGCATATATGGTCTGGAATGCCGTTAATTATCGCGACGGGCTTCACTTTCGTGAATATGGCCGTACCAGAATAGCCCTTCTTTTGGGCTGAATTCCAATATTCTTCGTATCCAGACAGGTCTATTTCGACCTGGCCTTGCTCGGCCTTAGTTTCTTGAAGACACAGAATATCCGGCTGGTACTGGTCGATGAAAGGAAGAAAAAGGCCTTTCTTGTGCACCGCGCGGATGCCGTTCACATTCCAAGATACGATCTTCATGCCGCAATAATACCAGAAAGACTGGTGTTCGACAGGCTATTTTTCTTCTACTTCTTCTTGTTGTGAAACTGTTTGTGGACGTTCCGCAAATGCGCGTCGGTGACGTGAGTGTATATCTGTGTGGTGCTGATGTTGGCGTGACCAAGAAGATCCTGCACGGCACGTAAATCGGCCCCATTGCTCAACAAATCAGTAGCGAACGAATGGCGCAAAACGTGGGGTGTCACTCGTTTGGTCATAATGCCAGCCTTTGTCGCGTACAACTTCACAATCCTTTCAATCGATCGTGTGGTGAGGGGAAGTGATTCGCCGCCGCTTCGTTTTTCAACTCCAACTTTTACGAACAGAGAATCGTCCATATCGTCACGCTTGTTGAGATATGCCTTGATGGCCGCCTTGGCCGCATCAGAAAAAAATACGACGCGCACTTTGTCGCCCTTGCCGCGCACCGGTATGCCTTCGGCCGAAAGGTCGATATCGCGCGGAAGGGAACAGAGCTCTGACACACGCAAGCCTGTAGAGAAAAGCGCCCATAATATGGCTCTGTCTCGCAGTGATTTGAGATCTGAGCCGTCAGGCGCTTCAAGTAAGCGATGCAATTCTTCGTCATTCATAAACTCGATGTGCCGGTCGCCGACCTTGGCGAGCTCGATACGTTCTGGTGAAAGGGAAGAAACTCCTTGGCGAGCCAAATATTTAAGAAAAGCGCGTAAAGCGATGAGATAATAATTCTGCGTCTTTTTCTTGAGAGTTCCCGCGCTACCACGATTGGGACCGGTGCGCGCATTACCAGCCGGTTGGCGATTAAGCCACAGGCGAAACTCTCTCACCGACGTATCTGTAATCGACTTTGCGTCGTCTTTCTTGATAAAGGCGAGAAAACGCGTCAGATAATGATCATAATTTTGGACGGTCTTTATACTCCGACCCTTCTCGATTTCGATATATTCGAGGAATTGCGTCTTTAGTTCGCGTAGTGATGCCATGTCGCACAATATTATAGCAAAAAAGGCGACACAGGGCTGTAGTAAGCGCGGGGCTTGCAATTTAGCTCCATATATGCTAAGATAGGGGGTACCATGCTTTCAACGATAAAGAAGTCAAAGGTAATCAAGGTTTCTGCCGTTCACGACAAAGACACGGGCTCGCCTGAGGTTCAGGTCGCTCTCCTCACATCAAAAATCGAGGAGCTCGCTCGACACCTCAAGAAGCACGACAAGGACAAGCACTCACGCCGAGGCCTCCTCGCCATGGTCGCAGACAGGCAGAACCACATCAAATACCTTCAGACCAAGCACCCGAAGCGCTATCTCGCGCTCGCCAAGAAGCTCGAGCTCAAGGTAAAATAACAACCGAACTCGCTCCGCCTCTCGGCGGAGTCTTCGTTCCGGGTTGCGATTCAATTCGCGTCAGCATGGTGCATTTTTAATAACATCGGACTTTTTCCGATATCTTTAATTTTTTAAACAAATGTCAGTAATTAAACATAAGGATCAGCGCGTTGGTATATTCATTGATGCGCAAAACCTATATCACAGCGCCAAGAACCTTCATCATGGCCGCGTAAACTTCGGTGAAGTGCTCGAAACCGCCCTTGCAGAACGCCAACTTGTGCGTGCAATCGCATACGTCATTACGACGGAATCAGGCGAGGAAAGCAACTTTTTCGACGCGCTCAATAAAATGGGCATCGAAACTAAAACCAAGGACCTACAGATATTTTCATCTGGCTCAAAAAAGGCGGACTGGGACGTTGGTCTCGCCATCGACGCCGTGAAACTCGCGGCTAAACTCGACGTTGTTGTGCTCGCATCAGGCGACGGCGACTTCGTACCGCTTGTTGAATACCTTAAAATGCAGGGTTGTCAGGTCGAGGTTATAACCTTCGGCAAGTCAGCATCGGGCAAATTAAAAGAAGCGACTGATGATTTCATTGATCTCGATTCAGATCCAAGCCGATATGTAATTGGCGGCCGATTCAACGAACGACGCGGTGGAAACAGTGGGGGAGCAGGAACCCGTGGAAATCGCGGCGACAGAAATAATCGCGGACCCCAAGACGATCACGGCATTGATAAAGGCGATGATATACAAGAGGAACCGGCCCAAAAGGCACCAGGACCTCGCCAGCAACCACCATCACGCCCAGGCCGTATGACCAAAGTCATTCGCAAGATCCGCTAAAGACACCTGTGGCATCCGTGGGTGTATCTCATCACGATTAAATAAAAGCCGCTAGGCCGAAGGCCTAGCGGCTTTTTGCTATGATATGTATATGGAACCCGAGAAGAAGGACGAAAAGAAAGAGATGGAGAGCTCGACCATGGGTGGACTCCACGACGAGGGCATTGATGTGCTCGACAGTTCTCGTGTGGCTGAAGACAACGAATTCGGTACACCTGAAACAACCGCGGCCAAAGCAGACGTCATAACAGAAACGGAAAACCTGCCAAAAACGATTCCTGTGAAACCTGTGGTGCCAGTGCCGCAGCCACCAAAAGACGAACCCCTGGAACTCAGCGAGGAATCATTCAAACCTGGCGGATCGAATTCAACGAGTCCAGCCGTACCTGTTAAAAACGATCCGTCCATCAAACCTCTTCGTACCTTCAAGACTGATGCCGAAGAAGCTGTGCGTTATCAAAACATCTCGAAAACACAGATGGTGGTAGCAGAACAGAAACGCAAGGAAACATCTGGTACGCCGATACAATATGATAGTGGAGAAAAGAAATTCCCATTACTGCTTCTTGCGACAATACTAATTATTCTGATGTTGGCTGGGGGTGGGGCTTACTACTGGCTCACTACGAACGCTCCGGCCCCTCGATCAAACTTGCCGGAAAACCTAGTTGTACGCACCCTCATTCCGTACGATGGCATAACAACAGTAAAACTCGATCCAGAAAAAGACACGATTACACTCGCCGGGGAAGCCCTCGACCGCGCATCAGTAAATATTGGCCAAATATATGCAGTTATACCGTTACCGTTCGGTACAACCACAGTAATAGCATCCCCTTCGGCATTCTTGGCCAATACCAAAATACCAGGCAGACTAATCCGTTCATTGTCTTCGGAATATATGCTCGGTTCATACGTCTTTAATCGGAACGCACCTTTCCTCATATTCAAAAACTCATTCTTCCAAAACGCTTATGCAGGGATGCTCGAATGGGAAGGCGACATGCGTGATGACCTTATCAAGCTCATCCAAGTTGCTCACCCAAAAGAGGCGACAATATCGACTAAAAGCGATGTTTTTGAAGATTCTGTAGTTGCGAACATCGACGCACGCATTCTGCGCGGATCTAATGGCCAACCAATCCTCGCTTATGCGTTCGCCGACCAAAACACAATAGTCATAGCGACCGATGTTGAAACCCTAAAATACCTTATCGACAGGCTGCTTGCGGTCCGTATTGTGCAATAACGTCTTAACCTATATTATTACCCCCATGAAAATGAACCCATCTGTAGATACTGAATACTTCAAGAATAAGCTGGAGAAGGAACTCCAGACGCTCGAAACCGAACTCAAAAGCGTCGGCCAGGTCAATCCTGATAATCCAAAAGACTGGGAAGCAACCTCTGGTGAAGTGGATGTTTCTGCTTCGGACGCTGCTGATATCGCTGATAACATCGAAAGCTACGAATCGAACACTGCTATCCTCAAACAGCTCGAGGTTCAGTATAACGATGTGAAAAGCGCCCTCGAAAGAATCAAGGCTGGCACATACGGAATCTGCGTCGTAAGTGGCAAACCAATCGAACAAGAGCGTTTGGAGGCAAATCCAGCGGCGCTCACGTGCCTCGCACACAAAGACAATCCGCGAGAATAAGAAAAGGTTTCTTGAAAAATATAAAGACCTCTTCATGAGGTCTTTATGCTGCCTTGAACACCCGGTTGCTAGACTCTCGGAATGCCATTCTCACATATATCAAGTGCACAGGTCAGATTATTACAAGCGGAAATAATATCAGTCGAGACGGACATATCTCGCGGTCTACACTCGTTCTCGATTGTTGGTCTTCCGGATAAAGCCGTCGACGAATCGAAAGACCGCGTATCCGCAGCTATAAAAAATTCTGGTTTCAAATCACCGAGACAAACAAACGCCAAAATTGTTGTTTCGCTTGCCCCAGCCCAAACAAGAAAAGGCGGCCCGGCTTTCGACTTGCCGATAGCTCTTGGATACCTTCTCGCGGCCGGGGAAATATCTTTCGAATCAGATGGAAAACTCTTTGTGGGCGAGCTGTCGCTCGATGGCAGTGTAAGGCCGGTTAACGGTGTATTATCTTTTGCGCGAGCCGCCAAAACTGCAGGATTCAAGGAATTGTTCGTGCCGGAAGAAAATGCTATCGAGGCAGCCATCGTAGAGGGTATATTAGTATTCGGTGTATCATCCCTGCGACAAGCAATAGACCACCTCCAGTCCACAGAAACGATCCCTGTCACTCCATTCTCAATCCATAATCAAGACGATACGACTACAGAATTTCTGGACGGCCACGGAGTCACGATTGACGATATCGTCGGACAAGATGCCGCTAAACGGGCCATTATGATAGCTGCCGCAGGCGGCCACAACATCGCGCTGTCTGGGCCGCCAGGAACCGGTAAAACCATGCTCGCGCGGGCGTTGCACAGTATCCTGCCTCCACTTTCATTTAATGACATGGTCGAAGCCACTGAAATACATTCAGTCGCAGGTGGCCTTAATGGCGGCATGGTAACAACAGCACCGGTGCGTTCACCCCACCACACGTCTTCGGCAAGCTCCATCATAGGTGGTGGATCAATACCGAAACCAGGCGAGATAACTCTGGCTCATCGCGGTGTGTTGTTTATGGACGAGTTCCCTGAATTCAAACGTGAAGTCCTCGAGGCGCTACGTCAACCACTAGAAGAAGGGGTCATATCATTCTCTCGGGCACGTGGTGCGGCCACATTCCCAGCAAACTTCATACTCGTCGCGGCAATGAATCCGTGTCCATGTGGCAATCGTGGATCAACAGAACTGATTTGCTCGTGCAGCGCCAAGGAAATCAACCGATACGAGAAAAAAATATCCGGACCTATCGCTGATCGCATCGATATGTGGATCGAAGTGTCAAAAGTAGACAGAGAAAAGCTCGCACGTCTTGATCACCAATCTCATAACAAAGACATTGTGCGTAAAACAGTAACAAGGGCAAGAAAAATGCAGGCGGACAGAGCTCTTATGCTCGGTGGAAACTATCGATTGAACTCGATGCTGCCAGCCAAAGATATGCAGGCGGCGGTACTCCTATCATCAGACGGCATATCTATACTCGAACAAGCTGCTCGACAATACGGTCTGTCCGGTCGTGGAATACACCGTGTCATACGACTGGCTCGTACCATTGCAGACCTCGAAGGCTCCGATAAAACAAAAGCGCCTCACATTTTGGAGGCGCTTCAATATCGACAAAGAAAGCTTTGAATTAGAATGGGTTTGTCGCACCACGAACCTCGAAGTGAAGATGTGGACCAGTAGACTTACCCGTAGAACCCACGGTTCCTATGGCCTGACCCTTGGACACAGTGTCGCCCTGAGACACAGTCACGCGGCTCGCATGCGCATAGAGCGTCTGGGTACCATTTGGATGGCTGATTACGATGTATGATCCATAACCACCGTTATATCCAGATGAGCGGGCGATGATGACAACACCATCTGCTGCAGCAAGAATCTGTGTGCCGGTTGGGGCGCCGAAATCAACGGCGTTGTTTCCGTGAAGTCCTTGGCTCTTTGATCCACCAACGAGAGGTCGTGTGAAATAGTCTTTATAGAGAGGCCCGCCAGCGCTGCGTAGGGGCGACGTAACACTGGTTGAATTTACAACAGGGGCGATTACTTCACCGTCAGGGATCATAATCGTACTTCCAACGGCAAGTACCGCGTCTGATTTGAGACTGTTATATGAAAGGATATCGCCCATATCAGCCTTATATTTTGTCGCAATTGAACGAATGGTGTCACCCTTTGTCACGGTATGAGATACACCGGTTATAGGGAGAATGACGAGCTCATCACCTTCACGTATAAGTCCTTTCTTGATGTCGTTTGCCCATACAATGGTATTTACAGAAACGCCGAACATTTTTGCGACCTGCGACAGGGAATCGCCTTGGCGCACAACGTAAAGGCTAATCTGGGTTGATTTAGAACCAAGAAGATCTGCCTGTGTGCCGTTCACACCAGCCTCCTGGATGAGAGCGCTGCCATCAACCATGGCTATCTCGGCCTCGCTCGTCATATTTGGGTTATAAGACGCTTGAAGAAGCGGCATGTTCTGAGAAGTGAACTCTCGAATGCCAGCATCTGCTTCCTTGCTCGACACAAGACTACCAATGAATGAAAATACCCCTGCGGATACGCCCATCGGGGTAAGGAAGCCGGCCAAAAGACTAAAAACGAACGCAAGCTTTACAAAGTAAAGCTTGATAATAGGCCGTGAAATCTCCGTGCGGCCCTCTTTAGCAGACAAGTGGGCGGGAGCTATGTTGAGAAACCAAGAAATACTCTTAATTTATCCAGAATTTACCTCAATTTCAGATGTTGTATGGCTCTGTTGAGCCATATTTCAGTCATTCAGTCATTTCGGTGCTTCATAACTATACTCGCATGTCCCTGTAAGTCAAACCACTTTGTCCACTCGATATCCCCACAACACAAAAATGGCCCCATTGAGCCATTTTAAAGCAAAATAGGGTGGTAAGCATGTGAGTGTTAGAATTCATCCATGACTTACCTCTCCGACCTCAACGAAAAGCAAAGGGAAGCCGCCCAAACGACGATTGGACCGGTGCTCATCCTTGCTGGGGCGGGTGCAGGCAAGACCAAGACCGTCACATACCGCATCCTCCATCTAATAAAACAGGGAACTGCGCCAAAAAACATCCTCGCCATCACGTTCACTAACAAAGCAGCCAAAGAAATGCGCGAACGCGTCATGGCGCTCATCGCCAAAGACAAGGAACTCAACCTTCCTCTGTCTTTCAACGAACGACCGTTCGTAAGCACCTTCCATTCGCTCGGTGTTCACATAATCAAGGAAAATGCCCAGCGACTTGGTCTTACTCGTCATTTCACAATCTTCGACCGCAGCGATTCCCGTCGAGCCGTAAAGGCCGCCGTGGTCGAAATGGGTCTTGATCCAAAGCAATACGATCCATCAGTAATCCTCTCCATCATCTCGAAGGAAAAGGGGAACTGTATGAACGTCGATAAGTTCAGTGAGACCGTCGGCAATGAATATATGCGCGAAATCGTCTGGAAAGCCTGGCAGAAATACGAGGTAGCGCTTAAAAAGGAGAAAGCCCTAGACTTCGACGACTTACTTCTCAAGGCAAAGGAGTTGCTCGAGATCGAGGAAGTGCGTATCAGATACACATCGCTCTGGAAATATGTGCATATCGACGAGTATCAGGATACAAATAAGGTGCAATATTCCATCGCCAAACTCATCACGGGTGAGTCCAAAAACATCTGTGTTGTGGGGGACGTCGATCAAAACATATACAGCTGGCGCGGCGCAGACATCAAAAATATCCTTAATTTCGAACGCGACTTCCCGGGAGCGAAAATGGTCACCCTTGAAGAGAACTATCGTTCGACCCAGACTATCCTTGAGGCGGCAAACCATATTATTAAGAAAAACAAGAATCGATTCGAGAAAAATCTGTTCACAAGACAGGGCCCGGGCGAGAAGATAAAACTGTATCAGGCCTTCGATGAAGGTGATGAGGCGCGATTTGTCGCCGCAACAGCAGCAGAGCTCATAGAAAATGGGGTAGACCCACGAGAAATTGCAGTCCTGTACCGCGCAAACTTTCAGTCGCGCGCCCTCGAAGAAGCAATGATTGATAAAGGTCTCGACTACCAGGTGCTCGGTGTGAAATTCTTCGAACGAAAAGAGGTGCGTGATGTGCTGTCGTTCGTCCGCGCGGCCCTTAACCGCGATTCCATAACCGACATCGAACGCATCATCAATGTGCCGCCACGTGGAATTGGTAAGGTGAGCATGGCCAAGATTTTCTCTGGCATGATCGACGCCATGTCACCGGCCCATCAAGAAAAATGGAGGCAGTTCAATGTCCTTCTTGATGAGATTCGCCAAAAATCAGAAACTGAGCGACCGTCCGAGGTCGTGAAATTCGTCGTGAAGTACAGTGGTCTCGAGGATATGCTCAAAGACGGCACGGACGAGGATCTCGAACGGCTCGAAAACATAAAGGAGCTCGCGTCGCTCGCCATGAGATACGATGTCATGCCGCAGGGCGAGGGTATTTCAAAGCTCCTTGAAGACGCGGCCCTCGCCACAGACCAAGACGAGATGGAGGAAGAAAAACGTGCTACGCGACTTATGACTGTGCATGCGTCCAAAGGACTAGAATTTGAATATGTTTTTATCACAGGACTTGAACAGGACCTCTTCCCACATCGCGGCATGGAATCGAAAAATGGCTCTAAACGGGACGAGGAAGAAGAGCGACGGCTATTTTATGTTGCCTTGACCCGTGCGAAAAAACGCCTCTACTTGTCGTATGCATCGATACGAACCATATTCGGATCACGCCAAATGGCCGTCCCATCGGAATTCGTACTAGACATACCAGACGAACATCTTGCGCACGAAGAAAAGGTGCGAGCGGGTGGAAAAGTGATTTATTTCGATATATAAGGCAGTATAGGCAGATGGCATTCGCAAAAAAGTCCCTCGGGCAAAATTTCCTCATATCCGAACGTGTCGTGGGTGGAATTGTCATGGCTGGAGAAATCACTCCGGGCGAGCAGGTTATTGAAATCGGTCCAGGTAAAGGCGTCCTTACTGCGGCTCTCCTCAGGGCTGGTGCGCACGTCATTGCCGTCGAAAAAGACGATCGTCTTATACCTCTTCTCGCGACGCGTTTTAAACCAGAAATTTCTCGCGGCGATTTGGTTCTCATTCACGGCGATGTGCTCGAATCTATGGATGCTGTATCGATACGTATCAAGGGCCATTACAAGGTAATCGCGAATATCCCGTATTACATCACCGGTCAGATTATCCGTCAGTTCCTGTCGATCGATGACAAGCCGGACTCTATGATCCTTATGGTTCAAAAAGAAGTAGCGGACCGTATCATCGCCCGCGACGGCAAGGAAAGCATCCTGTCCCTGTCGGTGAAAGTCTATGCAACACCGTCACTTGTCATGAACGTATCACGTGGAAACTTTTTCCCAATACCGAATGTAGATTCTGCGGTACTCAAATTGTCAGACATCAAAATGCCATTTGCGAACACGACAGATGAGTCCCGTTTCTTTGAGACCGTAAAGGCCGGCTTCGCCCAGAAACGAAAAAAGCTCGCCGGTAATCTCACCTCGGTCATGCCTAAAGACCAAGTTGCCCAGAAGTTCAAGGCGCTCGGCCTCGACGATAACGCACGTGCAGAAGATGTGTCTCTCGATATCTGGATAAAGCTCGCGCAATAAATCACAAACCTGCGCAAAAAAATCCCGCAAACTCAAAACCCTACTTACCCCCAGGTAATCCAGTGCCCATAAAACCAATGACACCAATATTTGGCAAAGGAACACAGAACGGAGGGAATCCAACCCAACAAGCTGGAACACCTGGTATATACGCGCCCTTGTGCGGAGTAGCTGGAACTATGACAAGAAAATTTGCGAACGGCACAGTTGCGTATGGAACATATGTCATGGGTCCGGTAACTGGAACTGAGGCGGCGAGATAAAGTGGAGCGTACCAGTTCCATGTTGTTAAGCTACATGTGCACGGAATAGGAGTAATCAACCATCCACCAAACGGTAAAAGTGGAGGAACCTGAGCGTCAACACGTGCCGGCATTATCAATAATGCAGCAATGACCGATAAAACCATTAATATCTGGGTGAAACGCATATTAGAATTGTACATCGAAATAAAATAAGTCTTGGTTGAATCCATTAGCGTTATTCACATATACACCAACAGGTACCCTCATACCCTTCACTTCTGGTAAATCTTTAACTTGTGAGACCACTGTGAGGTCAGCGATACGGAAACGGAGGCTCGTCCCATTCGAAGACACATTTTGAACTACACCGAGAGTGGTGGTGATAATGTTGGTGTCCATAAATCCAATTCCAGTTAATGTGACTTCTCCAGACACATCAACAATAGAAGGGGAGGCGCTGGTTATTTGTGGTCGTGGAGCAGGACTATCAGTAATCAATAGCTTTGGGCGAGCACTCCCCGACGATCCTTTTGAATTCGTAACTGAAATTTCGTATTCACCGGTCGATGATGGTGCAGTGAATGACAAAGAGAACCCGTCGACACTGCGAAGGCCATGAATTGGTATCGAACCGACCATCACTGTGCTTGGATAAACAAATCCCGAACCGTATACCTGCACCGTTTCACCCGGCTTGGCCTGATAATGGGATAGGGCAAATACCTTTAATTCAGCGTCTGTAGTCGCACGGTTCACAAAACCCTCCATCGTGAATCGTGAATCTGTTGTGGTTGCAACAGGCATGTCTGGGATACCGGAACTCGTAACAACACGAGGGACTTCTACGGTTGAAACAGGGCCTTTAACAAACACCTCTAAATAATTTTGGTACGCATCTGGTGCTTGGGGCAGGATAACTGGCTTCTGTATTACACCGTTAAGACAAGATGCCTTAGCGAGCGAACCTACAACAAATTCACAGGCGTCGATCCGGCGAGACTCAGCCGCCAATACCGTCACACATTCGTTTCTATCTATAACCGTGGCCTCATCCGCACATTGGGCTGGAAAAGTGGCCGGAACAGTTGTTCCTGTTGTTGGTTCTGGTGTGTCTATTACCCCTGAAGGCAAATAACACGGGGCAGAAGGGTTACTTGTTTGGAAAAAAGGGCACTCAGGACCTGGCTCGTCAACAGGGACATCAGTCTTGGTCCTCATGAAAAGCCAGAGGACGACAATTGCGACCACAATGAGTCCTATAGCTATAATCCATATTGCCTTTTTTCTATTCACAAGCGTAAGTATAGCAACAAAGTGATATACTTATGAAATGATACGTCGTGTATTCTCTTTTTTGGGCACAAAAATTGGCATCGCTCTTATTGTCGCAATCTGTATCATTGTTGGTACACTTTTTGCCACCAATCTTCCAGAGGAGACACCGAAAGATAAATCAGTCATTGCAGCCGACATGATTAAAAGGTCGCTCGAGCTCGACACTGATGGAGATGGCCTTAAAGACTGGGAGGAAGCCATCTATGGCACTGATCCCAACAACCCCGACACCGACGGTGACAGGATGAATGACAATGATGAAATTAAGGCCAATCGCAACCCGCTCGTTTATGGTCCTGGGGAAAGCGCCACCATCCAGGCGACCACATCGACAAATATGTATGTACCGACCGCAACAGACCGCTTCTCGCAAGAGCTTTTCATGCGATACATAGAGGCCAAAAGCTCTGGCGCTGAAATAAATGATGAATTAAGCGAGGCAATAGCAGCAGAGCTAATCAATCTTGAATACGATACTACCGTAAAGCCATTTGATGTGTCGATGCTTAATATCTCGTCGGATAACAGCGCTGTCGCATTACGCGTATACGGAAACACCCTCGGCAAGATCCTTTCAACACCAGCGGCTGACCCGAGTGAATTCGAATTTACCGTGCTTGAACGCATGCTCACAGGTACACCCGCTTCTGGTGATACAGATCTTCTGGCCCGCATCATCACCAGATATAACAAAATGATTGATTCGCTTATTGTGATACTGGTTCCAGCAGGAATCGCGTCGGCCCACTCTGAATTCATCCAAGGTTTACAAATGAGTCGCGATATCGCTGTTGGCATATCAACTTTGAGTACCGACCCTATTGGTGCGTATTCGAAAATAGGTCAATATGAAGAAATGCTCAATGTGCTGACGGCAGCCACCCTGAAAACCAGGGCTTACATGCGGACCATGGGTATCACCTTCTCTGCACAAGAAAGTGGATATGTGTTGATACGATAAGTTATAATTGATTCCAACATGAGCTTCATGAAAAATCTATCAGCGCACGTAATCTGTTTCGCAATCATCGCGTCTTTGATGGTCCCAGCAGGCCTTCTTGCTCAGCCCCGCCAGGTATCGGCCCAGTCTGGAACAGTTGCCGCATGCGCCGCGGCCTTTACCACATCCGCCGCCACACAAGCCCCTGGTTCAGTCCAAGAAGCTGTGGGCGTTCCATCTGCCAACGTTGGCCGATTCTTGGGCGACATCTTCTCAGGGGGAAGTGTAAATACAAATACGCTTACTACGTGTATATTAAAACCTCTTGGGCAAGCCCTTGTTATTGCGCTTATACGTAATATCGGTGCAAGTGTTGTGAACTGGGTGAACAGCGGCTTTGAGGGTAAACCTTTGTTTGTCACCGATTTTGAGGGAACCCTCCTTAATGCTGCTGACCAGGTAATGGGTACATTTATCGAAGGAACGGAGCTCGGCTTCCTTTGTAAAGACTTTTCTTTCAAAATTCGCCTTGAGCTCGCCCTCAAATACAGCCGCCCGTTTCAAGATAGAATTACTTGTACCCTTAGCAAAATCGGTGACAATATCGAAAACTTTGTACAAAACAACGGTGGTGCCGGTTGGGATAATTGGCTAAGTCTGACCGCCAGGCCAACAAACAATGTATATGGTGCTTACCTAGTCGCGGAATCAGAACTAGCCCAAAGAGCGGGGCGTGCAAAAAATATACAAGAGAAAAAAATCACAATTGGATCGGGATTTTTGAACTTCGACACATGCGATGAATATGAGAGCGCGGGCGAGGCGCGGGCTCGTACGGTTGCGGCTTCAAATGCAAACATCAGTAATCCTTCAGTAGGTACTGCGTCCATCAATCCGTTCTCTGTTGCAATTACATCACAACAGATTATGGATGAGAACCTAACAAACTATCTTGCGTCTGAAACTAGTTTCAATGCCAGCCCCGCAACATTATCTGAGTTTACCAGCAATTTTGACTCCAAGCCTCAATGTAAGCCCGGTAAGATGACCACAAAAACTCCTGGTAAAATCATTGCTGATAAATTGAGCTCTGTGCTTGGTCAATCTGAAATTCAGTCTGCTGTTGCGACCGAAATAGACCATGTTATCGCCGCAACCCTCAACCAAATTGCGCAGAAAGCCATTTCAGGTGCAAGCGGCCTACTTGGCCTGTCTAAAAAACGTTCGACGAGCGGTCCGACGTATCTCGATCGTTATCGCGCCCAATACTATGGAACAGCGCTTCCAGCATCTACTGATATCGGTGCTGGCACAGAGCTCGATGATTACCGAATCGGTAGCATAGGCGAGGCACAAGGTCTTTTCACCAGCGAATCTAATCCGAACATACGGAACATAAACGAAGCGGCGAATGCGGGTATAACTGCAAGTACCAACCAACAAAGCCAACAACAGGCGTCCCTTGTAAGCGCGTTTAGTTCTGGCAACGCCACGGCAAACGCCGCATTACTTAAACCAACAAGCCAATCATCGGGCACGAATCCTGGTGGCGCCGTAGATGGAATTACACAAACCAATCAGTATGTGAAAGGATCATCAACATACGAGGACGATGCAAATCCGTGGTGGGAAGTGAACCTTGGACAGACCAGAAAAATACAAGAAATTCGAATCTGGAAAGTGTCAGATAAATCTGGGGCCGACAGCCTGGGCATGTTCACCATATCGGCCAAGACTTCTGCTGGGGAAGTCTGGTTGAGTTCGGTAATTGACGGTGGTCAAACAAATAACCCAATCGTTGTTCCAGTAAATCAGAATGCATCCGCAATTAGAATACAAAAAAACGCTGCGGTAAAGTCATGTAACGAGCATTACCAAAGTTATAGTGGAAATGCTTCGTGTTACAGACCACTCGAACTCGCAGAGGTTGAGGTTATAGAAGTCATGGGGGCGGCATCAACAACTGGAACGGCCACGAACCAGAAACCTGACTCTCCAAGCCAATCTTCTTCGACCAATAACGATCCAAATAGCCCAGTGACTGTGGCCAGCCAAACCGGTACCGCCAAATCCGGTGATGTGTTCGGTGCTGAAATAAGCGTGAGTTCACCCGCAGATAGGAGTATCGGATCTCTCGAGGTCGCATTCGAATCATCAACGGGACAGCCAGTAACATTTGATGATGCATTTTCTCAAATCACCATCAGCATGAAGCAGAATGGTGTAACGCGTAATTTCCAACCAGCATCAAATAGCAGTATAACTTTCACTGGTGTCTCGACTGGGCCAAGCCATGATTCTAGAATCATTCTCACTGGCCAACTCAAAACCCTGCCGCCTGGTGCGTCGTACACAACACGTGTAACCGCCAAAGGATCTGATGGTGCGGTGCTTTCGGTGGGAACGATTAAGTTCACCGTGCCGGCTGTTGTTCAGGTTCAACCTGGGGGCAGTGGCTTAGTCGCTCAAACCAGCTCTTATGGTGGTGGTGGTCTATCTGGTATCGCTTTTGATTTCTCTTCACAGAATATTAAACCAATTCCCGTATTAATTCGATAATGATCGATATGGGTTGGGACGCTCATTGACCGTTTTTTAGACAGGCCAAGTAGACTACTTACACCAGACTTTAATTTTGTAGTACAATATTAGGGATGAGAAAGCTCGTCTCTCAATTTTTCCTTATAACGACCATCCTTGTCGCTGCGGGTGTTTTCTTCGCGCCACATCAGGCTAACGCCCAAGTTGCCGATGCTGCCCTGAGCCTCCTAACTGGTGGTATTGATATTTTCTATGGACTTATCGGAAAAATATTCTGGTGGGTGCTCATACCAATTGGCGGCTTGATTTTGCAACTCCTCGGTCTCATTATCGACACCGCTGTTTCACTATCACTCGACCCGAGTTTTTATAATTCAGAAGCCATAGGAATCACCTGGAGCATTGTACGCGATCTCGCGAACATGATCTTTATCTTCATACTTATCTATGAGGGTATAAAAACTATTCTCAATATCGGAAACCTCGCTTCGGTGAAAAGAACCATCGCTGGTGTTCTTATGGCAGCACTGCTCCTCAACTTCAGCCTTTTCTTTACGAAAATAATGATCGACACAAGCAACGTTGTCACCGCGTGGCTCGTGCAAGGCATAAAAAATCTCGGCGATGGATCGAGTATGAGCTCGTCGGTACGTGCAACACTCCAGATGGAAAAACTCACGCAAACTTCAGGTGGGCCAGGGACAAGCCTTAGTGATTTCTTTAGCATGAAGTCTTTCTCTTTGCAGTCCTTCACCCAAGGTGTACTTCTATTTGCTCTAATCTGTGTTGCGATATATGTATTCTTCCATATGGTCTTCCTTATTGTCGGCCGTATTGTAGCGTTCATGATACTCCTCATTACCGCACCGATAGGGTTCACTGGACCTTTCTTCTCATTAGGTGATTATAGTAAACAAGCAGGGAAGTGGTGGGACGAGATGCTTAAGCAGCTCATGATGCTGCCAATGTTCTTCCTATTCCTATACATAACCCTTTTCATGGTCGATCGATTCGACGCACTTGTCTTCGGTAATGACGCCGCGAGCACAGAATTCACACCGGTCAACTACGTCATATTCATCATCATAATTATGATGCTGCTCAAAGCTCTTCAGGTGGCCAAAGATAATAGTGGTGAGATCGGTAGCTCTATCGCAAACATAGCAAAGAATGCGACCGGCATCGCCGTCGGAGGTATAGCTGGTCTTGGTGGTGCATTCGGAAGACAAACCATTGGACGCAGAGCGTTCAATTACACCCAAGACAAAGAGTCTATGGGTGCCCTGCAGGCTAAAGCGGCCGAAGGCGGTATGAGGGGCTTTGCGGGAAGAATGCAGCTTGCTGCGACCAACAAAATGGCATCTTCGAGTTTTGACGCACGCAAAACAACAGCGGGCGGCAGCATGATGGGTGCCCTCGGAGGAAAGCTAGATATAGCCGGTGTGAAACTTGATGCAACTAAGGTTGGTAAAATTGAGGAGGGTGGATTTAAATCAGGTGTCGAAGATTTCAAGGAAAAAGAGAAGGAGTGGGCAGAAAAGAATCTCGGTAAAGGAAAGGCTGGTGAAGAGAACAGGGCCCGCTATGCAGCTATGCGCCAGGATGATTCTATTTACAAAGCAATGAACGCCGGCGTCGCCGGTAAGGGATATTCGAGCGCCTTCGAAGATATAACTGATAACGCACATGCCGCGTACAGAAAGGCTAATGTTGAGGATGCTAAGAAAGCAAGTACTGGTATAAGCAACCAGATCATTGCCGAGCAAATCGCGATGGCCCACCTTGAAAATGCCGCCAAGACAGATGATGTGGATAAGATGAATGCGGCACTTAGGCTAGAAAAAATACGTATGCAGAATGAACTTGAGAGCATGATGAAGAAAAATAAGGTAGCCGCATTGCTACACAAAGCTAATTCTGCCGAATCACCAGAAGAAACCGCCGCCCTAATGGGACAAGTCGACAGAGAAACAGGAAAGATGACGCAGGCCGAGAAAGATAAAATAAGGAGCGAGGCAAAGAAAATAAATAGCTACTCAAAGTACAAAAAACACCAAGATGAAAGGATTGGAAGGGTTATGGGTATGACTGATGTGGTGACCAAAAAACAAGCGATGTTAAAATCAGAGAAGGGCGACACCGACTCTATTGGAGATATAATCAGAAAGGACAGAATCGGTCATGAATACTATGAAAAGCCGAGAACGGACAACGGAAAACCTGTACTTGATGCCTCTGGCAAGCAAGTCGTTGATAAGGGTTTTAGGCCTCGAACAGACGGTAAAGATGGTCTTGCAGCTGAACTTCAAAAAAAGAAAGCTGAGCTAAAAAAAGAACAGGATGAATTTGATTCAATCGAAGGCAACAAACAAAAGGGTAAAAAGGGTAAAAGGGGGGGAAGGGAACCAAAATCAGCTACCCCAACAACACCTGCTGGCCCAGATGCAGACGCAGAAGATGATGATGAGCAATATACCTAAGCATGGATAACCCAACCTTAAAAAAAATTGGTGATAAATTCGGACTACACATCGATCAACTCGGCGTGCTGGCTGAGGAAGTAGATAAAGTTATATCTGGTCAAAGCCAGAGTGATGACTTCATCTCGATAATCGAGGACCATCTTAACCTATCAGCTGAAGACGCTATCGACCTTACCACCGATATAAATGTTGAAATATTTATTCCGGCTAGAAAATCAGTTGTTGAAAGTTCACAAAGAGTCAACAGTATGGCTAAAGAAGACATCCTCGCCGAAATAGAAAATCCGACGCCGGCTGTTCATCCTGTGATGACACCACCGGCTGATGACCATGCCATCGCCCACGACTTCATCGAAGGTAAGTTAACTGAGCCGGTAAACATGCCAACAAAGAAAACGACCGTGGACCCATATCGAGAACCAATCCAATAAACTCATGAGATTCCAGGTACCCCAATTCATAGAGGTTGAAGACAAGATATTTGGCCCCCTCACGATAAAACAGTTCATATACCTCGTCGGCGGGGCAGGCCTTTCTTTTGTTGTATATACCCTCATCGGCAACCTTTTCATAAGCGTCATTTTCATTCTTCCGATAATGGCTTTCGCTGCGGCTTTGGCTTTTTACAAGATTAACAACAAACCGTTCATAAATGTGGTGGAATCTGCATTTACATACGCGTTTGGAGACAAATTGTACATTTGGAAGAAGGTAAACAAGCCGATCGAAACAAGGGAAGAGGCCCCGACTGTGGCTCCTGATTTCTATGTGCCAAAACTCTCTGACAGCAAGCTCAAAGACCTAACCTGGTCACTCGACATCAAACAAAGCCAGAATCCGGCCCAAAACCAGGCAGGCAAGAAAACCTTTTAGGACGTATAATGGTCGAGACGCATCATGGCCATCAACGCAAAGACAACTCAAGAATTCGTCCCCATCAAGGAAATAAGGCAGGGGGTGGTTATCCTCAAGGATAATTCCCTGAGGTCGATTGTTATGGCCTCATCTCTTAACTTCGCCCTTAAATCGGCCGAAGAACAGCAGTCAATCATCTATCAGTTCCAGAACTTCCTCAACTCACTCGACTTTTCGGTGCAAATCTTCATCCAATCGAGAAAGTTAGACATACGGCCATACATAGCGTTACTTGAAGGACGCCTCAAAGAACAGGTTTCCGACATCATGAAAATGCAGACCCGTGAATACATAGAGTTCATAAAGAAATTCACTGAGAATTCAAACATCATGACCAAAACATTCTTTGTGGTCGTGCCATACAGTCCGGCCGTTATAACGACAGGTGGTATTTCGAGCGTCCTCGGCAAAAAGAAAACCCAGGCCCAGGGCGCAGAAGACCGTCTTGCCCAATTCGAGGAACATCGAAGCCAGCTCGAGCAGCGTGTTGGGGTTGTGGCCCAGGGCCTTGTGCGTTGCGGTGTTAGATCAGTCGAACTTGGAACGGAAGAAATCGTCGAGCTCTTCTATAAGATATTCAATCCTGGTGATACAGAGAAGCCAATACCACTTTCATAACGTATTACAATAAACTTCCATGGGACTTTTCGATATATTCAAAAAGAAGGACAAGGTGAACATCGCCCCGGTGTTGCCACAAGAAATCTACGAGGCTGGCGTACTTGAACTGAAAGACGTCATTGCTCCTTCGGCACTCAAGGTCACACCACGCGAATTGAACCTGGGTGACAAAATTGTACGATCATTCTTCGTAATCTCGTACCCACGATTCCTCACCGAAAGTTGGTTCGCCCCTATCATCAATCTCGACAAAGTCTTCAACATCTCGATATTTGTCCATCCGGTCGAAACCGCACGCGTTCTGCGTCAGTTCCAGAAAAAGGTCGCCGAGGTACAAAGCCAGATATCTATACGTGAAAGCAAGGGTCTTGTACGCGATCCGATGCTCGACACCGCATATCAAGATCTGGAACAGCTCCGCGATCAACTCCAACAAGCTCAGGAAAAACTTTTTGATGTCGGTGTTTACATCACAATATATGCTGACTCAGAGGCCGAACTCGACAAGACCGAGTCCGAAATTAAATCGGTGCTTGAATCAAAACTTGTCTATGTAAAGCCGGCCCTCTTCCAACAGGAGCAGGGATACAAATCCAACCTCCCGATTGCCAAGGACGAGCTCATGGTCCATTCCAAGCTTAATTCTAGCCCTCTTTCAAGCCTGTTCCCGTTCATCTCGTTCGACCTTACCTCCGACAAAGGCATACTTTACGGTGTGAACCGTCACAATTCGTCGCTCGTGCTCTTCGACCGATTCAGCCTTGAAAACTACAACTCGATTACTTTCGCCAAGTCTGGATCTGGAAAGTCTTATTCGATCAAACTAGAAATCCTTCGAACCCTCATGTTCGACACCGAAGTCATTGTCATCGACCCAGAAAAGGAATATGAGTTCCTATCAGAGGCAACGGGAGGAAAATACTTCAACATATCCCTAAACTCTGAACACCACATCAATCCGTTTGACCTGCCGACCCCACGTGAAGACGAGGCGCCTGCGGACGTTCTACGATCAAACATCATAAACCTTGTCGGTCTCTTTCGTATCATGATGGGTGGCCTCACCCCCGAAGAAGATGCGATCATTGACCGTGCTATCACTGAAACATACGCGTTAAAAGATATCACCCCAGATTCCGACTTCAGCAATGCTCAGGCACCACTTCTTTCCGACTTTGAACTGGTTCTGACGGGCATGGAAGGTGGGGAATCGCTCGTCCAACGCCTCACCAAATACACCAAGGGAACATGGTCCGGCTTTATCAACAGACCAACTAACGTTGATATCAACTCGAAGTTCATTGTCTTCTCGCTCCGAGACATGGAAGACGACCTCAAACCAGTTGCAATGTACATCGTCATGCGATACATCCAGACTGCGGTCATGAAAAACCTTAAAAAACGCCTCCTTGTCATCGACGAGGCGTGGTGGATGATGAAATCCGAAGACACCGCTTCGTTCCTTCTTGGCCTTGCAAAAAGAGGAAGAAAGCACTTCCTTGGACTTGCAACAATCACCCAAGATGTCGACGACTTCTTAAAATCACCTTATGGACTGCCGATTATAACCAACTCATCCATACAGGTGCTCCTTAAACAGTCCCCGTCGTCTATAGACAAGCTCCAACAGGTCTTCAATCTTACTGATGAGGAAAAATACCTTCTACTCGAATCAGATGTGGGGGAGGGAATATTCTTTGTTGGCCTTAAACACGTGGCTATAAAGATCATTGCCTCGTATACCGAAGACCAAATCATAACATCCGACCCTTCACAGATACTAGCTATCAAGGAAGCTAAAAGACTATCGCAATAAGTCTTGTCGCCTGTGTTATTATTAAAGGGTATGCCTCGCATAACCCTCGCGATAGCCTGTACAATTGCTTCGCTTGCCCTGACCTGGGCCTTTGGAATCATCGCGCCATCTTCGGCGTCTGCCCAAACCATACCAGGTATATCTGATCCACTTACGCTATCTCTTATACCTGAAGTACCTCAGCCAAACGGGTTGTTCGATGTACGCCTACAGAGCTACAGTATGGGCCTTGATTCGGCCCTTGTTGTTTGGTCCATCGATGGTAAAGAAGTTCAGCGTGGCGTCGGCCTCAAATCATTGTCGGCTAGGGCGGGCGGCGTTGGGTCAATGAGCACCATCCATGTCTCGGTCGTTACCGTGGGCACAGGAACATTCAATACAAGTATTGTTATACGCCCAGCTGATGTCGCCTTGGTATGGGAAAGCGATACATATACACCACCTTTCTATAAAGGTAAGGCTCTTCATTCATACAACGGAGCATTCAAAGTCATCGCACTACCAGAATTCGTTGATTTCTCTGGTAAAAGAATCAACCCGAAAGAACTCATATATTCTTGGAGTAAGAACGGCGAGGTCCAGGCAAACGCATCTGGGTACGGTAAGAACACTTTTATCACGTCCCAGACGAGCTACCTGCGTCCTGGTGAGGACATTATGGTCGAAGTGTCCGCTCCTCGCGACAACATCGTTGCAAGGAGGAGTGTGACCATAAGCCCAATTGTGCCGAAAATCGTATTTTACGAGAATAGTGGCTTGTATGGAACGCTTTATGAAAAATCTTTGCTGCGTTCTGTTAATCTGGTGAACGATGAGGTTGAAATTGTTGCTGAACCTTATTTTTTCTCGGTTCCTGTAAGAAATAGTGCTGCACTATCGTACTCATGGAAGCTAAACGGTCAGACCGTACCAAGTTTCCAGAACCGAAGTGGTGTTATCTTGCGAAAAACAGGGCAAGCGGGTGCATCATCAATCGGTGTCACGATACAGAACTCCCAAAAACTTCTGCAGGGTGCAAACAGTGCGATAATAATCAGGTATGAATAAGAAAGCTCTAGTTTTGTCGGTACTTGCAACATTCGCCATCTCAGCTGGTGTTGTGTATGCAGAGGACTTTAAACCTCTCACCACGTTACCAGGAGTGTTCAAGGAGGGCACAGTAACAGACCCAATAAAAGTCATAAGCGGTGTGTATGGGCTCGCCATCGGTATCGGGGCGGTGATCGCCGTCATCATGATTATCTGGGGCGGTTTCGAATACATGTACCAAGAATCGATTGGTAGCAAATCTGCGGCCAAAGAAAGGATAACTAATGCCTTCCTTGGACTTGGTGTCATCCTTGCCTCATTCATTATTCTGCAAACTATCAACAAAGACCTGGTTAATTTCAATCTTCGACTTCCTGGGGGATCGGGTAGGCTTCAGGGTCTTGTTGCTGCGCAAAAAAATCTTGATTCTGCTATAAAAACGCTTCGTGACGCACAGAGAACCTCACGTGAACTTAAGGAGCTGATGGCTGCTTATGACGCACAAATAGCATCTGCCGAGATTGCCTCCACCACAGATTCGTCATCCTTATTACGGTTAAAAACAGAGCGAGCAGAATTGATAGTTAAGGAATCAACGATTCGAACCAAAGCCCTTGCAGAAGCAAACATAGAAAGAATGCAGAGCTCTATCTTAAATTGGGACTCTAAAACTAAGATCAACGTCGATCAGGCAATCCAAAGTGGCATGAATGCCTATGATGAAAAAAGAAAATCACTCGTGGCGGCATATGAACTCACCAATGACGACCGGTACAAAAAAGCAATCGAAGATAATGATATAGACCGTTACATATTCCAACAAAAAACCGGCCAGCTCTGGCAGTTAAATAAACACCGAGAAAAAATATCGACCGGTCAATATGTAAATACCACCCAAATCGCTGAACATATGAAAAGGAATGGTGAGGAAACAGCTGCACGATTAGAAAGTTTCGGCAAACGTACTGAGGCCGACACCTTCCGTAAAGAAACGGCAGAAAGAATAAAAACAATTTGTAGCAGTTGCCTATAAACCCATGTATCGAAAAACATTCATTGTCTTAATAATACTCCTTATAATCACAGCCCTCGCGACGCTTGGTTGGTTCCTTTTCCTGTATGACAAGGACTCGACTTCGACGTCTATTAATAAGACTGACCAAGGTCTATTCCCATTCCCAAGTGGACAGGGTGGCACAGGGGGCCAAGCAACTTCAACTGGTGACACGGGCGGTACAGGTATTATAGACATCGACAGCTCTGTATACCTACCCAACCTACGAAAACTTTGGGCTGAACCGGCTGCTGGTGCAACGTTTGTTTCGTCTAGCTCTAAAGCCGTCTCTGTACGTTTCGTTGATCGAGCCACTGGCCACATCTATGAATCACCAGTCTTTGAAACAGGCGAGCAGAAGATATCGAATGTGACTATTCCCCAAATATATGAGGCACTGTGGTCTAGCAACGGTAGGGAAGTTATTATGCGTTACCTCAAAGACGGAACTTCTATTCAATCGTTCTACGGTGTGCTTTCAACAGTAACCAGCACAACATCTACATCAACTCCTCCCCTCGAGGGATATTTCCTTCCTGCCAGCATATCTGAAATCGCTGTTGCGGCAGGAAAAATCCTTTACCTAGACCCAACGACCACAGGCGGTGTATTGATTGAGACGAATGTAAACGGATTAGGTAAACGAGTTGCTCTATCGTCGGACATTTCCGGATGGCTTATATCAAGAAATGGTGCGAAATCGGCGTTCCTTTCGACAAAACCAAGTGGTGTTGTTTATGGATATGGATATATTCTCGACGTCGCAACTGGAACTTTCACTAACGCAATGTCATCAATATTGGGATTGAATGGAAACATTAATCCTTCAAGCAGTCATGTTTTCATGTCCGGTGCACAGGGTGGGGGTATAGCGTCCGCGTCTTTCGACACCACATCACGTAACACCCTGGCCCTTTCAGTGGCAACCCTCGCCGATAAATGCGCTTGGGCCAATACCGAAGCCAACATTATTTATTGTGCGGTGCCTATTGTGGTACCAGCAGGAACCTATCCGGACGACTGGTACCAGGGCAGTGTGTCTTTCAGTGACAGTCTTTGGAAAATAGATGTGAAAACAGGCGACACCGGCTTTATACTCGATCCTCAGTTTGATGCCCTAGAAGAAATGGATATGTTTAGGCTTTCCGTAAGCAACGACGACTCTCACATCATATTCACAAACAAGAAAGATATGAGTCTCTGGCTCTATCGCTTTGGTCTTTAGACCTTCTTCTCTTTGAGCGCCATTTCTTTGGCAAGCTCCCTGCGTACATATATCTCCTGAGCGATCATAAAGATGTTGCTTGTGGTCCAATATATGGCGAGTGCACCAGCTGCGTGATATCCGATGAAAAGTATGAAGATGGGAAAGACGTACTTCATCTGCATATGCATGCTGCGCGCAAAATCCTCTTGAAAACCACCTTTTCCGGTCTTTGCTGGGGGTTTAGGCATGGAAAAATGAATTTGGAGGAACTGTGAGGCGGCGGCGATGACAGCGAGAACAACGCTCTTTTGTGTAACATCGAACAATCCGAGAAAGGCGGTGTTTATTTGGGCCGGCATAGCAACGAACGAGTACAGTATTTCACCATTCACAGCCGAAAGTCCGGTTGAGTAGAAGATTTTGTATAGTGCAAAGATGATCGGGAGCTGGATTATGAGAAGAAAAATGCTTGAGAAAGGGTTTATACCGTTCTTTTTGTAGAAACCCATGATGGCGACAGCCTGACCTTGTTTGTCGTCCTTGTGGCGCTCTTTAAGGGCATTCAACTCCGGCTCTAGAGCCTTCATGACGACCTGGGTGCGAGCCGCTTTTTTAGAAAGTGGAAATATTATGATGCGGACGATAATCGTGAATATGATAATAATGATTCCCGCATCAAGGAATGGTAGGTAATCAATAAGAAGGATGAGACCGTTATAGAGGGGCTCGTAAATATATGTGTTATACAAAGAAATCATGATTGGGCAATACTATCACGAAAGACCAGCCTTGTTAAAAAGGGTTTTGAGCTCGTCATTGATTGACCTTATATCGCAAGAAAGGCACTCTTTCTTGGGCATAATCATTATAAAAGCGGGTTTTTTGAGTGAATTTCTCACTTCTCGCACAGCAGCATAGACCCTGCGGCGGATCCGGTTGCGTCCAACGGCTGTCGGCGCGACCTTTTTAGACACAACCACGGAAACTTTGGTGTGCTCGGATGGTAAAAAACGCATAGAAATAAGCGTCCCGAAGACGCTTTTTCCTTGAGATGGGCGATTTATGTCGCGAGACGCGAGGCGATCTGCCTTGCGTAGCATGGCTTTAAGCCTTAATTATCCTCTTGCGGCCCTTCTGTCGTCTACGAGCAATAACCTTCCTGCCGGTAGGGGAGCTCTTGCGAGCGAGGAAACCGTGGGCTCGAGCCCTCTTCCTGTTTTTAGTTTTGTACTTGATTGCCATGGCGAAGAGAAAATTCTTATTAACAGCTTGTGCACATATTATTAACATACTTATGACTTGTTCACAAGTTCTCTGATTCAAACGGCACTATATACTTACTCATATCAAAAAGTAAAACCTGTGGCCTCAATAGATAATAAAAAACTTTGGGAGAATGTGCTTGGGGCGATCGAACTCACCGTATCGAAAGGAAATTTCACGATGTGGTTTAGGGAGACTCATATTCACAAAATATCTGACGGTGTCGTATATCTGTCGGTTCCGAGCGTATTCGCCAAAGATTGGCTTTCTAGCAAGTTCCACAAGACCGTACTCAAACACCTCCGTGACTTCGGTAACGATGTGAGGGCTATAGAATACGTAATTGGTAAGATAAACGAGAAAAAACAGGAAGCCGCAGAAGAACCAAAAAAGGTACTTGCCCCGACTTTCGAACTGCCTCTGCAAGACTTTTATATAAACAAAGAAGACAACCTTAATCCAAAATATACTTTTGATTCTTTTGTGGTTGGTCCATTTAACGAGCTCGCCCATGCTGCGGCGCAGGCTGTTATGAAAAATCCTGGAGTTGCTTACAACCCACTCTTTATCTATGGAGATACAGGACGTGGAAAAACACACCTTACACAGGCTGTTGGCAATCACATCAAACAACACCATCCATCTAAAAAGGTGTACTACGTAACGTCCGAGCGGTTTGCTGTTGATTATATGAACTCATTGCAGCTCGGGAGGGCGAATCATTTCAAGGAGCGTTATCGAAAATACGACGTCCTTATTATGGATGATGTTCAATTCTTCTCGAGTAAAGAGAAGTCGCAAGAAGAGTTTTTTCACCTCTTTAATTCTCTCCATGAGAACAACAAGCAGCTTATTTGTTCGTCTGATAGGCACCCCAACCATATTCCTGAGTTAGAAGATCGTATAAAATCGCGCTTTAACGCAGGAATGATTGTTGATGTGTCTACACCAGATTATGAGTCTAGGCTTGCTATTTTGCGGGCTAAAATGTCCCAACGCCGCATAAACCTCACCCCAGAGATTATTGAGTTTTTGGCCCACAGTATAGATGGCAATATCCGTGAATTGGAGGGAATAATCAATTCCATAGCCATTCAAATGCAGGTTAAGGGTAGGGAATTAAACATTATAGATATTAAGGCTCTGCTTAAAAACAGTCTTAAACCAAAAAAATCTATTTCTGTTAAAGATATTGTGAAACTTGTTTCCGATTTCTATAACATAAACGAAAGTCATATTTACGAAAAAACACGTAAAAAAGAGGTGGTTAAACCACGCCAAGTAATAATGTATCTTTTACGTGAAGATATGAATATCTCGTACCCATCGATTGGTGAAAAGCTTGGTGGTCGTGACCATACAACCGTCATACACTCTTGCGAGAAAATAAAGGAGGATATAAAGTCCAACCACGTACTTCTTCAGGAGTTGAATCATATCCGGTCTCTTATCATGTAGATAACCTGTGGTTTTCTGTGTTGGTTTGTTGGGGACAGATTGGGTATAAGACGGATTGGTTCGGTGTTCATTTCAGTGGTGGTGGATAAATCAAAGTTTATTCAACAGGTTCTGAGATTCTGGGTTGGTGTTATATGTTTATATAAGGCCGTTGAGTGTGTTATCCACATATCCACACCTTTAATAGGAATAGTTTTAGTTTTATAAAGAAAATAGAAGATATACTGGGGATATGAAAATCGAGTGTATAAAAGATAAGTTAATAGAGGGGATCGCAAAAGCTGATAGGTTAACCGGCAAAAATCTTTCTTTGCCGATATTGTCCTGTATACACATGAAGGCCTCCAAAAGCGCTCTTACTATACGCGCAACAAACCTTGATTGCGGCATAGAAATAGTTGTTCCAGCAAAAGTGTCTGAAGAAGGTGAGATAGCTCTCCATGGCGCTGTTCTAAGCTCCCTTCTTTCGGGTCTTCATCGCGAAAAAAACATCACCCTTGAAACAAAAGATGGTAATGCATTGGTATCCACACCATCCAACACAACTCTTATTAAAACGTTTTCTCCAGAAGACTTCCCATCAATTCCAAAGCTTGAATCTCAAAAAACAATAGAAATAAACCCAAAAACCCTTGTTAAGGGCCTAAAATCTGTTGTATATAGCGCATCAACATCAAGCATTAAACCAGAGCTTGCTAGTGTGTATATCTACAAAGATGGATCTGATCTAGTTTTTGTATCAACAGATTCATTTCGTCTTGCAGAAAAGAAGGTGAAAGTGAAAGACACACTTGATTTTCCATCGGTTATTATTCCAGCCAAGAATGTTTTAGACATTATAAAATCACTAGAAACTTCAACAGAAGATATACAAGTCCTTTTTGATAAAAACCAGATTGCTTTTGAGGCAAAAGACATGTATTTGATGTCTAGGGTGGTTGACGCCACGTTCCCAGACTATAAACAAATAGTGCCAAAAGCTTTTATAACCGAGGTTATTGTACTTAAACAAGACCTTGTTGACTCACTCAAAACATCCAATGTTTTCTCGGATAAATTCAATCAGGTCAATATAAAAGCCACACCATCAAAGAAATCATTTGTTGTTTCAACAAAGAACAGTGATGTTGGGGAATACACAAACTCAATGGACGCAAGTGTTACTGGGCAGGACGTTGATATCAATTTCAATTACCGATACATTGCCGACTGTTTCCAGTCCATCGACGCAGACAGCCTCTCGCTCTCTCTTGGAGGAGCAAACAAGCCCCTTGTTATACACGGTGTCACAGACCGATCCTTTATGTATCTTGTGATGCCTATGAACAGATAAGGTTGGTTTTATAAACCAATGTTTAACATCACCGATTACCTTAAAAGGTTCTCAAAACTCGAGAAACAATCAAAGGATTCTAATGATGCTATAAACACCGCATTAAAAGATGTTTGCGGTATTAATGATATTAAGTTCGAACTTCGCCGCGGAGTGCTTTATATAAAAGCAAACTCCACAGCCCAAGCATTAGTTTTTATAAAGAAAGGCGCCCTACTTAGGCGCCTCTCAGAAAACCCAGACCTAAAGATTATTGATGTGCGTTAGCCGTCTAGTCTGACTCGCAACACAGCTTCATCTTCGGCGCTGTTATACACACTGTCGGTGCCAACAACACGAACCTCATTCCTTTCTCCTAGACCTGGGATGTCTTGTGGGCTGAACCTAAAAACAAACGGCTGTTCCCTCACGGTTCCAAACAGTGTGCCGTTTAGGTATAGGCTCACCTGTGTGAGTGGATAGATACCAGAAGATGATACGAATACGGACAGGTTTTCATATGGATCATATTCAGTTTCACCAGACAAGTTTTGCACCTCTATTTTTAGGGCGCTGGCAGAGGTATGCACATCATCCATCTGCGTTGGGATTATTGATCTGTCACCATCAACATAACCCCGTTCGGCCGCCCATTTACGTACAGCGTACTCCCACCTATCAAACTGAGGGTCTGATGCTGGGTTGAATGGTTTGTCGCCAAGTGGATTATTTTTGTCGAGCCAGTAAAGAATTGTGTGTATACCAGGCACAACCCTTTCCTCACGTGCTTCATATGGGGTAAAGTTGGTGGCGAGCTTTCCCGAGATCTTATCTATCACATACGCGTCACCACCCTGCCAAACACCCTTCATAACAGGCTTAAGAGTCATTGGATCTGGTTTGGTTGGATTTACGAACCTTTCGTCGGGCAGAGATTTAAGAGCTTCAGTCATTGCACGGTTCCATATAGGAGCCACTATCTGGCCCGCCACACGCTTCACCATGGGCCGATTATCATTATTTCCGGCCCAGATACCAACAACGATGTTTGGCGAGTACCCAATGGTCCAGGCGTCACGAGACTCATTGGTGGTACCTGTTTTTACAGCGACGTCTCGATTAGGGAAGTAAAGTATCGAATTAGGCCCATAACCAGGAGTTCTTGCCACGTTATCTGAGAGTATATTCGATATTGTTCTTGCGACATTTTGGTCGAGCGCACGTGTGGTTTTTTGGGCAGGCAGTCTAACCTCATTACCACTCGAATCAAATACCTGGAGTACTGATCGATAAGGAACACGGAACCCGTCGTTCGCAAACACCCCATAAGCACTCGTCATTTCTAGGAGGGATATCTGACCACCTCCTAAAACAAGGGTGAGACCGTACTGATTAGCACCACCAAGACTTGTTATCCCCATTTGGCGAGCCAGGTTTATTGAATCAGTGATTCCTGCAAGATACAGGAGTTTTACAGCAGGGACGTTTATTGATTGGGCGAGGGCATCACGTAGGGTTATTGGTCCTCTGAAGGTATCATCGTAGTTTTGTGGGCGGTAACACACCTTTGGGTCAGCGCTTGGGTTGAGTGGTTTTCCATCTTTGTCACACTGCGCACTGAATTCTGTCTGTACATCGAAAAGTACGGTGTCATCAGTGTAGCCCTCAGAAAAAGCCTGGGCATATATTATCGGTTTCATGGTTGATCCAGGTTGGCGATTAGGAGCAATCGCCGCATTGAATTGACCGTCTATCTCTTTATCGAAATAGTCGCGAGATCCCACCATAGATAGGATGTCCCCGGTTTTCGGATCCAGGGCAATCAGGGCCGCATTCTCAGCTTCGAAATTGATTTTGTTTTGAAGGGCCGAAGATTTGATTATTTCTTCATTTGCCGTCTGTAGTCCCGCATCAAGGGTTGTTATGATTTTATAACCCTCGTTATCAAGAGCTCCCTTACCAAGAATCCCTTCCAGGTGGTCTTTAACAAAAAACACAAAGTGAGCCGCTTTTATTCCGAAGGTGCCGCGTTCTTGGAATACAACCGATTCAGATCTTGCTACATCATATTCTTCTTTGGTTATGAGTCCTTGATCGAACATGCGTGATAGCACAAGGTTTTTACGCGCCTCAAGTCTGTCACGATTTGGACCATAAGGTGAATAGAAGGTGCTCGCCTGGGGAATCGCTGCAAGATAAGAAGCTTCTGCAAGTGTCACGTCCTTGGCTGTTTTGCCGAAGAATTGTCTCGATGCTTCCTGCACACCATAAATATTTCCACCGTAAGGGTTTTCGTTGAGGTATATTTCAAGGATCCGTTCCTTGCTGATGAGTTTTTCAAGTTTCACAGCCAAGACCCACTCTTTTATTTTTCTGCTCGGGCTTTTGTCCGCGGTGAGCAGGGTGTTTTTAACAACTTGCTGTGTGATGGTAGAACCTCCCTGGCTAAATCCGCCGTCTTTTATGTTTACAATAACAGCACGAAGAAACGCCATTGGCCTGACACCGATGTGTTCATAGAAACGATCATCCTCAATAGCAATAGTTGCCTTTTTGAGGTTTTCAGAGATGTCGTCGCTCGACACCACAGTTCTTTTCACACTGTCGTGCAGGTCGAAGAGCAGCACTTCGCCGGTGCGATCATATATTTTGGTTGATTCAGAGACCTTGCGTTGGTCGAAAGATGAGATGTCTGGGAGGCGGAAGGATGAGATCCAGAGAACGACTATTCCTATGGCAATACAGGCGATGCAGGCGAGCAGTATTAGGACATCCTGCTTGGTGTGTGACTTAAAATGGCGCTTGGCCCTGGCAAAGAAGCTTTTCTTCATGGGTATGGTCTAAGATATCACCTACAGAGACGGCCTACAAGACAACAAAATACGGCTATGATAAAGTGTTCTCATGATATTCTCTCGCCCAAAGCCAAACACTGATCCAAAGGCCATCGAAAATTTTCTTTCTCGGGGGGTTGAGGCGATTTTTCCATCCAAAGAGGCTTTTGGTAAATCTTTGGCAAGCGGCAAGAGACTTACGATATATCTCGGCATAGATCCGACCGGACCGACACTTCATATGGGTCACGCCATACCAATAATGAAGCTCGCCGCTCTTCAAAAGATGGGCCACCAGGTCATACTTCTTATGGGGGATTTCACAGCCATGATTGGAGACCCTTCAGACAAGATGGCTGCGAGGAAACAGCTCTCACGAAAAGATGTTCTTAAAAATCTTTCTTTGTACAAGAAACAAGCCTCAACTTTTCTGTCTTTTTCTGGGGCTAATGCCGCAAAATTTAAGTTCAATAGCAAGTGGCTGGATAAGATGGGTTTTGCTGATGTTGTTCGACTTGCATCAAATATGACGGTTGATCAAATGCTCAAGCGAGATATGTTCCGCGCCAGAATGGATCAAGGAAAACCAGTGTTCATGCACGAATTCTTGTATCCGTTGATGCAGGGCTATGACAGTGTGGCCATGGATGTCGATGCAGAAATCGGCGGTAACGACCAAACTTTCAACATGCTTGCTGGCCGAGACCTCATGCGTTCAATGAAAGATAAAGAGAAGGCCGTCATCGCAACCAAGTTGCTTGTGGATTCTTCTGGTAAGAAGATGGGTAAGACCGAAGGCAACATGATTACTATGCAGGACAGCGCCGAAGAAATGTTTGGCAAGGTAATGAGCTGGCCTGACAACATGATTATTCCTGGGTTTGAACTTTGCACTATGGTTTCCGAGGAAGAAATCACCAAGGAACAGGCATTTTTAGCTGCCGGTGGAAACCCACGCGATGTAAAGCAAAGGCTCGCTCTCGCTGTGGCTGGTTTATATCATGGCAATACAGCTGCCGAGAAAGCGAAGGCCTCATTTGTTGGTGCATTCACCGAAGGGGGCATGCCTGAGGACGCCCAAGAGGCTAAGGTTGCGATAGGTACGGCCCTTGTTGATATTCTACTCGTAAATGGAATTGTCTCGTCCAAGACCGATTTCAGGCGCCTAATCGAAGGTGGCGCGATTAAGGACGTTGCCGCCGGAAAACCAATTGAGACACCAGACTTCAAGGTGTCCGCGGACCTTGACCTCAAGGTGGGCAAGCACCGTTTTATAAAAATACGTATAAGTTAGCTGCCTCAATATAGGTTACCAGCTTTCTTCCTCTTCACTCATGAAATCACTGAGGGGATTTTCTTCTTCCTCACCCTCTTCACCTTCGATACCAAAACCTTCTTCAGCATCCTCGTTAGGGTGTTCGTCATCGTCAGAAGCCACCTTTTTTGGGCTTGGGTCGCTGTCGTCCTCCTGGTCCTCATTTTCCTCGGTTTCGCGTGGAGTGACGACGGAAGCGGCCACAGGAGCAACAGCCGGCATCGTCAGCAGTGTTTCCTCTTCTATTCTTTTTTCGATCTTTTTTCGTGCCATGTTTTCGTGTATGTCGCCATATTATTACCAAAGATACTTTTGCTTGGGAAGAGTGGCAAGCATGTGGATAACCTTTATGCTGCGAATCGCTCTACCGCGAAACATGTGAGACCAACAGCGATCGCGTCATATTCGTCGTCGTGGCGGATCTTCTTGTTTATCTTGATGAGACGTTCCGTCATGGCAATGACAGATGGTTTATCGCTTTTACCGTACCCAGTAACAGCAACTTTTATTTCCATCGGATTGTATTCATACACAGGCAGGCCAGCCTTGGCGGCGAGATACAATATCACACCTCGAGCTTCTGCAACTTTTATCGCCGTTGTCTGATTCTTAGAGAAAAACAAGGATTCAAGGCAAACCGCCTGCGGGGCGAACTCGTCTATGATGCGCGACAGTTCGGCGCCGACGAGTCCAAGACGTTCGCTGTGAGGGAGGTTTTTGTCAGTCTTAAAGCAATCTGAATATACGAGGGTTTCCTTCTCGCCACGTGCACCTTTCCCTGGCGCAGGCTTATCAAGCACGGCGATGCCGAGTCGCTCGTATCCTGGATCGAGGGCGAGGAGTCTCATGTGGCGTATGATAGCAAAATAAAAGCACCCGCGAACGGGTGCTTGAGAAGAGATCGTCTCAGCTTTAGTACTGTCTCGCGATTCGGCCTTTTCAGGGGCCTGGGGCAGTTCGTTTTACCGAACACCTCCTCGTCTCCGTGCATGCAAATTGGCGGAGTCCTGCCTACTATCCCGGCAGATCGGCACGACCGAACTTCTCACCACCCATTCTAATACGGACAACCCACGAGGCAAGAGGTAAAACGAAGTTAAGAAATACTATTCCACGTTAGTAAACACCTCCTGAACCTCATCATTAGCCTCAAGGTCATTTACAAGCTTCTCGAGCAAGACAAGATCCGCGTCTTCGAGGGCCACAGTCATAGAGGGCTTCCATTCCGCACCTTCACGTGTGAACGCCCATGACGCACTGCCCGGGGCGGCAAGTGAATAACCATTATCAGAAAGAATATGTTTCACTTCCTGAGCGGCCTTATTCTTGTTCTGGGTAAGGGCCTCGATTATTAGGGCACATCCACCCGGTCCATAGGCCTCGTACGTTATGGTTTCAAGCGCCGCACCAGGCTCAGACGCCTTTTTCACGGCTCTCTCTATGACGTCATTCGTTACATCCTCGGCCTTGGCTCGTTCAATCAAAGCGCGGAGTGACGGAGAATTTCGGTCACCTTTAACATTCTGCGCCTCAGCAGATATAAGTTTTGAGTATTTAGAATACAGTTTGGACTTGGCACCATCCGTCTTAGCTTTCTTGTGCTTGATCTGTGACCATTTGTTGTGTCCAGCCATGCTTTTGTGTGATTAGATTACAATCCTAAACCGATATTTTTGATATTCAAGTGAGTGAAGGCTTTGTCCGTCGCTTTTCTGCCACGCGGAGTTCGTTCGATGAGACCGAGCTGGAGTAGGTATGGTTCATGTACTTCTTCTACGGTTGCTTCTTCTTCGGCAAGCGACGCCGCCAAGGTATTGAGGCCGACCGGGCCACCAGCAAATTTGTTTATAAGCGTCTTCAAGAGATCCCGGTCGGCCTGATTAAGCCCCAACTCATCTATCCCAAGCATAACAAGAGTTTTTTCTACGATTTCTGGCGACAGCGGCACTTTTTCAACCTGGGCGAGGTCACGCACGCGTTTCAAAAGGAAGTTTGCTGTGCGCGGCGTATAACGGCTTCGTTGAGCGATTTTATGCGCCGATGCCTTGTCTATATCGATACCAAGCATCTTGGCAGATCTATGGATAATCTGCTGTATTTCATCATTCGTATAAAATTCCAGCTTGAACGTCCCGCCGCTGAATCGCGAGCGCAATGGCGCCGAAAGGAGAGCAATGCGCGTCGTTGCGGCCAACAGGGTGAAGGGCGGCAACTCCAATTGAATAGTACGTGCCGACGGACCCTTGCCAATTATGATGTCGAGCGAACCAGATTCCATGGCAGGGTAGAGAACTTCCTCGATCGCCTTGTTAAGTCGATGGATTTCGTCGATGAAGAGCATGTCACCAGGCGCAAGGTTGGTGAGAATCGATGCAAGGTCACCAACTTTCTCGATCGAAGGCCCGGATGTCACTTTTATCTGCGACGACGTCTCGCGGGCGATAAGGTGGGCGAGTGTTGTCTTGCCTAGGCCCGGTGGACCATAGAAAAGGATGTGCTCTGGCGGATGTTTTCGTTCAGAAGCAGCACGCAAGAGCACCTTGAGGTTATCTTTAACGCCTTTTTGGCCGACGTACTCGTCCCAGGTCGTTGGACGTAATGTCGTATCAAGAAAAAGTTCGTCCTTGCCAAAGGAGCCTTTATCTTGGCCATTATTTTCACCTACCGTCTTCTTTGTCTCAGAGGTACTTGACATATTAGATGCTTTATGCTAAGATAGAAGTGACAGAGTGAGTATTGAAATCCATTGCTCCAGAGTATAAATCTCTAAGCGATTGAACCTTACGGTTTACTAGGTGTCATTCTCGGGACGGTCTGGTTAAACACCTCGGTGTTTTTACTGGGCCTATCCTAAGGACTCACCTTAGCTTTATGATGCATGTCACTAAGTATCGCTTGGAGATTTATGTTCTGGAACGAGCCCGCCACTGACGTCCAATGATGTCCCGGCGGGCTTTTTCTTTTCTGGGCTCAATACTACTCTTCGTATTGTCTCCTGCAACCTAGTTTTTTCAAAGCGACACACGAACAGGGGCGAGGCAAATCGGCCAGTGATCTAGGCCGACAGGTCTATGACTCGCTCAAGCTCGTCTATTGTGGTTATGCCACGAAGCGCCTTCAATACACCGTCTTGAGTCAGGGTCAGGATGCCCTGGGAAATGGCGGCCTTTTGTATATCGTCGGCATTTGATTCGACCTGGAGGGCCTTGTCGATATCCGGCGTTGTTATGATGCCCTCGTAGACACCGATACGGCCTTTATATCCAGTCATGTTGCATTTGTCGCAACCGACAGATTTCCACAATTTGGTCGTACCGCCAGCTATTTCAGGTGGTATTTCTGACTTATCTACAATAGATGCGAGAATTCGGTCGACTTTTTCTTTGTCTGCACCAGCGAGCACTTCTTCTTTTTTACAATACGGACAAAGTGTTCGGACCAATCGTTGTGCGAGCGTGATATTGATCGCCGACGACATGGTGCGAGGGTTAACACCGAGTTCGGCAAGACGTGGATACGATCCAGCGGCAGAATTGGTGTGCAAAGTCGAGAAGACGAGGTGCCCCGTGAGCGCCGAATCAATGGCCGTGTTTGCCGTCTCGCTGTCGCGAATTTCACCGACCATGATGACATCGGGGTCCTGACGCAGGGCGCTACGTAGGCCGAGCGCGAAGGTGTATCCCTTTTGTGCGTGGGTTTGGGTCTGAACGATACCAGGGAGATGGTATTCGATAGGGTCTTCGATGGTGATGATCTTCACATCTGGCGTGTGAATCTTGCGCAGGAACGCATACAGAGTCGTGGTCTTTCCGGAACCAGTCGGTCCAGTGGTAAGGATCATGCCATTAGGTTTTTTGATTTCCTCGAGCAAAATTCCAAGGAGTTTTTTCGGTATACCAAGCTCTTCGAGCGGCACCTGAATCGATTTTGGATTGAGCAATCGCATAACAATGGATTCGTTATATGCACCAGGCAGGGCCGAAGTTCGGATTTCAATATCCTCCCCACCGAGCTTTACGCTAAAACGGCCATCCTGGGCCTCGCTTTTCACATTGAGTTTTAGTCCAGAAAGAAGTTTGATGCGAGATACCAAGAGCGCAAAAGTCTCAAGATCGAAATTCATAACGTCGGTCAAGACGCCATCGAGGCGATATCGTAGGCGAGCGAACGCTTCTTCTGGTTCAACGTGGATGTCAGACGCCTTGGTCGCGAGCGCACCCGACAGAACAATTTCAAGAATCTTTGATATACGGAAACCTTTCTTTAATTTAACCACCTCGTCGAGACGGACACGAACGTCTTCCATGGAATGTATCTCATCGAGATATATTTTTATATCTTCGCTTGATATATCAAACGCACCGGCCCTTGTTTCGGTCGAGAAAGAAAGATCGGCATAGCTCGTGTACACCTTGGCCAGGCTTGTTGGGGAAGTGACGACAGGCGTCACTTCAAATCCTTTTGATTGAATGAGACGGATGATTTGTTGAGTCTGTTCATTGGCCGGTGACAAAACAGCAACTTTTATTTTTCGTCCGATCACGCTGTATGGGGCAACTTTTGCTGCGCGCGCCTCTTTCTCGTCTATGACACGCAATGCATCCATGTCTATATGCAAAGGGGTAAGGTCCGCATACTCGAGCCCATAACGCGATGCGAGGATTTGCGCGAGGTCCTTCTCTTCCTGTTTATGGAATTCGTCTAGCTTGCGGTCCTGCTTTTCTTCATCGAAGGTAACAGTCATGGTGATATTGTATCGTTTTATGGCCATTTTTATGCTATTGACAAATATCCTGTATATGATATAATAGAAGATGAAACCGTGGGCACCACGCCCACGTACCAAACTCAGTCTTTACCATGAAAATTATCACCCTGTTCATTGTCAGCCTGCTTGTCATGTTCACAGCGTCTGGTTGCCAGGTCGTCGTCGAGAAGGAACGCGGGGTCATCACGACCCATGCCATGGGGACAAGGATCGAGTCGGGGTATACCCACCGGTCCGGCGTCCACATCGCCAACCGTTACCCGTCTGAAACGATGCGCGCATACATCACCGTGTTTCCCGCAGGGAAATCGGCGACGTATCAGTCGTCTTATCCGGGCGGTGCCGTTCACGCGACATCGCCATGCATAGTCCTTCAAAACGATACGGTGGTCGTCACCGTCGAATACTATGTCGGTACGACCCTCACAGGCACCGCCTCGAGGTCGTTCCGTCCCGGTAATTCTCGGGACTATTGGCATCGCGAGTGGGCACCCTACAAAGGTGAACACCGCTCGGGTTAGCCACAAGCAGGCCCACACTCTCAGAGGCCCTTTGCGAAAGCGGGGGCCTCTTTTTTATGGCTGAATTTATATATAGAATGGACCCATGATATCTAAATCCCTCACAGAAACGGCCGCTATTGCCCGCGAATTCGCATCAAGGCTCGAGCCAGCCACATCTGGCGCAACAATTGTCGCCCTTTCGGGTGAGCTCGGATCGGGCAAGACAACTTTTGCAAAATCGTTCGCCGCCGCGTTTGGTGTTTTCGAAGACGATGTGACAAGTCCAACATTTGTAATTGAGAAACGTTTTACCATTGACGCATCGAAAGTGGGCCGGACGAATTGGAAAACATTAATTCATATTGATGCGTATCGCCTGGAAAGCGCCGCTGATGTTGAAAAATTGCATTGGAACGAGACCGTTGCCGATCCGTCGAACCTCATCCTTGTCGAATGGCCAGAAAGAATAGGTGATGCGTTGCCTGCAAATGCAATCCGCATCAAGTTCAGCCACATTGATGGCAGTGCCGAAGGTGAGCGGGAGATATCGTTTAAATAAAGCACTGTGGGCTATAATAGGCCCATGAAGCGCCTCATCCTTCTCGATTCACATGCCATATTGCACCGCGCGTATCATGCGCTACCTGATTTTGCGACCTCCAAAGGCGAGCCAACCGGCGCTTTGTACGGGCTTTCAACTATGATTCTTTCGGCGGTCGAACAACTTAAACCCGACTATATCGTCGCGGCTTATGACTTGCCGAAACCAACACATCGCCACGTCGCCTACAAGGACTACAAAGCAGGACGAGCAAAGACCGACGATGCCCTTGTATCGCAAATCCTCCGGAGCCGCGAGATATTCGAGTGCCTCAGCATCCCTATTTACGATCTGGAAGGGTTCGAGGCGGATGACATGCTTGGCACCATCGTCGAACTCACCAGAAAGGATTGGCAGAAAGATAAAGGCCTCGAAATCATCATCGCATCGGGCGATATGGACACCCTTCAGCTCGTTTCTGGTGAACGCGTGCGCGTGTACACACTGAAGAAGGGCATTAAAGATATGATTATTTATGACGAGAAGGGCGTCGTTGAACGATACGGATTCGGGCCAGCCCTTTTGCCAGACTACAAAGGCCTGCGCGGTGACCCGTCTGACAACATTGTCGGTATCAAAGGCATCGGCGATAAAACGGCCACAACGCTCATTACAAAGTTTGGTTCGATCGAGGAGATATATAAAAAATTAAGAAATAATAAAGAAGATTTTATCGAGGCGGGATTGACTCCTCGCGTCATCGAGCTTCTCGAAAAAGGACAAGATGACGCAGAATTTTCAAAAGTGCTGGCCACCATTCGCCGCGACGCACCGATAGATTTCAAATTGCCAGAGAAAAAATGGAAAGACGCCGTCGATGTGGACAAGGCCGCCGCGCTTTTCACGGCGCTTGAATTCCGCACCATGGCCATCAAGCTCAAGAACGCCCTGGGCAGGGAGGTGTTGGCCGCAGACGGCCCCTCGGCGTCGCTCGCTGATGCGACCTTGTCCGAAGCGCCCGTAGACATGTCGGACGCGGACGGTAACAAGTTGAAAGAGGCCTTGATCATGCTTTTTCTCGTCGATTCGAATAGGACCGACCCAGAGCCGAACGACCTCATCGAGTACACCAGAGCAAAGACTTTCAATGATGCGTACGGCATTCTCGAGGCCACACTCGAACAAAAAGGCGCCAAGAAAGTCTATGAAGATATAGAAAAACCCCTTATCCCGATTCTCGACAAAATGAAAGAGGACGGCGTTAAAATCGACGTGAAGTATTTGGAAAAACTCGGCACCGAGTACCGTAAAGAACTCGAAACCCTCGAGAAATCTATACACAGTATGGCTGGCGTGGAATTCAATATTGCTTCACCAAAACAGTTGGGCGAGATACTTTTCGTAAAGCTCGGCCTCAAACCGACCAAGGGTCGTCAGAAAAAGACCGCGGGCGGCGCGCTTTCAACCAAGGAATCAGAACTCGAGAAACTTTCCGAAGAGCATCCGATCATCGGTGAAATCCTTAAATACCGCGAGCTCGCTAAACTTCTCGGTACCTACATAGAGACCATTCCAAAACTTGCCGACGAGAACGGCCGCGTTCATCCAACCTCGATACAAACAGGCGCCGCGACAGGCCGCATGGCAACCAAAGACCCTTCAATCCAAAACATTCCAAACCGAAGCGACCTCGGCCGCCGAATTCGAAACGCTTTCATCGCCGAAAAAGGCTGGAAACTGCTCGCCTTTGATTATTCTCAAATCGAATTGCGCATCGCAGCCTTTTTATCAAAGGACGATAAATTCATAGACATCTTCCGCAGGGGAGAAGACGTTCACGCCGCGGTTGCCGCACAGGTTTTCGGCGTTCCGGTAGAATCGGTAACCAAAACAATGCGCAATCAGGCTAAGGTTATCAACTTCGGCGTGATGTACGGCATGGGTGTGACCGCTCTGCAAAAAAACATGGGTGTTGATCGCAAGGCTGCCCAGAAGTTTTATAACGAGTATTTCGAGAAGTTCCATGGACTTGCGGGATACCTCGACGCGGTAAAAGCCGACGCCGCCCGCAAGGGATACACCGAAACATTCTTCGGCCGCCGCCGATATTTTGAAGGGCTCAAGTCCAAGCTCCCGTTCATCCGCGCAGCCGCCGAACGCATGGCAATCAACGCACCGATACAGGGCACCGAGGCTGACATTGTAAAGCTCGCCATGATTCGCATTCAGAAATACCTCGAGGACAAGAAACTAACCGACAAGGCGCGCATCCTCATGCAGATACACGACGAAATCGTGATTGAAGCCAAAGACGAGGTCGCACGCACAATCGTGCCCGACATCAAAGAGATTATGGAAGGCATCATCTCGCCGAAAGACATATATGGAATCACCATCGCGGCCGAGGCGAAGATGGGTGAGAATTGGGGTGAAATGGAGAAAATCTAAACGCCTCCTTCTGCTTAGGCGCGCACAAGGAAGCGTTTAGATTTTTTGATGCAACGGTTGTAGGGCTCAACAGAGCCCTTTTTGTTTGCTATCGATACGCATCTTTTCTGTGCGCTACCGCGATGATTGTCACGATAAGTTCACGATTCCTGATTTCATATATGATCCGGTAAGGCCAGACGCGCAGGGACCGCAGGCCTTTGTATTTACCCTCAAGTTTTTTGCCCTGGAAAGGGTCCGTCATTAATTTCTCAAAAGCTAGTCCGATTCGCCTCTGTAGGCTTTCATCGAGCTTATCGAGTTTCTTTCTTACGTTTTGTTTTAGTACGAGCGTATACATTCAATTTTGGCTTGTCGTTAAAAACCAGTTTACCGTTCACCATACCCCGATACACAGACCATTTCTTCCATGCGCCGGTCTTCCAAGCCTGTCGAGTCTCCCGTACGTCTTTGTCTAGGTTAGGAAATTCCCGCATCACTTCCATTGTTTCGACCCAGGATTCATATTCTTCGGCCGACATAATGACTGCCTTTGGGCGGCCGCGTTCGGTAAGGGTGTAAACGACCGCAGGGGAAGACACCTCGTCGACGATATCGAAAAGCCTCTTGCGCGCCTCGGTGGTTGATATAGTTGTCTTTACGTTCATATGTACATAATAACGTACATGATATGCGCGTGCAAGTCGCCCGACCGGAATGATACACTTATCTACGATGCTATACGTCATCTACGGCACCGACACGGATTTGGCGCGCGAGAAATCACGCGCTCTGTTTGATGCACTTAAGGAAAAGAAACCGGATGCCGCCGCGGGGACTTTGACGGGCGATCAGGTGACGCCAGAGAAATTGGAGGAACTCACACAATCCCAAGGTCTTTTCGAGAACAAGCAGATCATATTGATGGACCGCACGCTCGAGGTGCCAGACGTGCGCGATATGGTCATGGACAAGATAGATGCCATCGCCGAATCCCCAAACATTTTCATATTCTCGGAAGGGAAGCTCACCAAAGAGGTTTTAAAGAAACTCGATAAACGAGCCGAGAAGGTTCAGGAATACGCGCTCGAGGAAGGCGCAGCAAAGGCCAAAGAATCTTCAAGCCTTTTTCCAATGGCCGATGCGCTCGCCAACAAGGACAAGAAAAAACTTTGGGTCATGCTTCGTGATGCCCTCGACCACGATGCGGTGCCCGAAGAAATTCACGGCATACTGTTCTGGCAGGCCAAATCGCTCGCCCTTGCCGAAAAGTCTGCGTCCGCGGGCGAGGCCGGTCTCAATCCGTTCGTGTACAGCAAAGCAAAGCGCGCCCTTTCCGTTTGGAAACCTGGCGAGGTGGACGGCTTGCTCTCGAAACTCGTTCATATGTATCATCGAGCTCACCGCGGCCAGGGCCAGTTTGAGCACGAGCTCGAGAAGCTCGCCCTCGACCTATAGGCCTCTTTGCGCTATTATCGCCATTGTCACTATTGTTGTCAGTATTTCCCGCCCATAGCTCAGTCGGTAGAGCAGCTCCCTTTTAAGGAGATGGTCCCAAGTTCGATTCTTGGTGGGCGGACATGAAGACAGTTTCCATGCGAGATGTCCGCATCCTCCTCCACGACATCCGATCCGTATACAACACAGGCGCCATTTTTCGCACGGCAGACGCCATTGGCGCCTCGCATATCTATTTGACTGGTTACACACCCACACCCGTGGATCGTTTCGGCAAACACCGCACTGATTTCGCCAAATGCGCATTAGGTTCCGAGAATACGTTGCCATGGGAAGCGAAGAAGTCGCCCGCGGCCCTTATGAAGAAGCTCAAGAGCGAGGGATTCCAGATTGTCTGTGTTGAACAATCACCCACATCAATAGATTATAAAAAGTTTAAGCCGGGCAAGAAAACACTCGTCGTATTCGGGAATGAGGTAGATGGAGTGCCGTCTACCAACCTCGCCAAGGCAGACATCGTGGCTGAAATCCCCATGCGCGGCATGAAAGAGTCGCTTAATGTATCGGTATCGGCAGGTATCGTCTTGTTCCGCTGGTTTGATTAATACGTAACCGCATCAATCGCATTACCAGTCCTGTCGTGGAGGCGTATGATTTCGCCCTTCTGTTTCCAAAGCTCGTCTTTTTCTTCGAGGAACAGTCTCCACTCGTCCTTATAGAATCCTACACTGTCTTGGTGTTTTGCTACGCACGAATTATATGAGAGCTCGCCAGACACGAATGCGCGGCACGCAGCAGATATGTTTGATGGATATGATCCGTTGTATGCGCGGCATTTAGGCAACTTTTCAACAAAGGCTTTGCAAGAAGCATCGTTGCCGAGGCCATAGGCGACGAGCTTTGCGGCCGGGCTTGGGCATTCTTGTGCGAGCGCGGGGACGTAGCTTTGGAACTGGCCGAGGTATCCCGTGCACATGTTCACACGAAACGACGTGCCGATAGGGGACTTGCCAGTTGATACGATGGCGACGCCTTTGGCCGGCATCATCACATCAGACTTTTTGTATGTCGAACCAAGAACGGTTAGATTCACCGCCTGTGGCAGGCGTGCCGATACTCCATAGCCGCCGCCAGTTAAGGTGAGGTTACTCACATTCACCGTGCCCTTGAGAGACGGTGAAGCGACAATTCGCAACCATTCCTTTTGGGCGTCTTTGGCGCCCGCACCAGCAACTCCGTCGATGTACGCGTTTTTTGAAAGGATCGAGACTTCATGAAGCTTTATCGCGTCCCTTGATTGTTCGACGAAGTTTTGAATGACACGATCAATGTCGCGAATAACGATTCCCGGCGCATCTGGCAGATTAAGAGTCTGTTTTGGCGCTATCGCCGTATTGGTGAGTTTGCCCCCGTATGCCTCGCCTGTATCGAGTGGGGCGGGTGGTTTGAGGTAAGGTCCTTCCTTGGCCGTCTCGCTCAGATATCCGCCGGTGAAGAACCAGATGATGCTGAGGCCTATGAGAAGGTTGAAAAACCAGCCGAATTCTTTGAATAGTCCCTTGAAGATGTCCATGGCGGGTATTATAAGCCCAGTGCTGATGTTTGTCGCAGTAGTGTCCACTGCGGCCGCCGACCTTTATACGGCATATGGTTCCGCTACAGCCGCGTTTTTTACAGCGTTCACCAGTTTTTTGATAGGCATTATGTTCATTTTGGAACTTTCCGCGCTCGCCCAATATGTTTCGGTAGTCAGACATGGAATCTCCTCCGAAGTCTATGCCGCGCAGAAGTGTTTCGCGCATGGCCTTGTACAGCAATTTCCATTCTTTGTTGTTGACGTCCTCGACTTTACGCAATGGATGGACGCCCGCACGCCAAAGTATTTCGTCCGAATATATGTTTCCGATGCCAGACACGATTGTATGATCCATCATCGTTTGTTTTATCTTGCCGCGAGGACGTTTCATCAATGCACCCTTGAATGTCTCGGCGGTGAAGTCTTTGTCGAGCGGCTCTGGTCCGTGGGTCGATAAGTGTTCAGAAAGTGCCAAGTCCTGGGTATCAGCGAGCGACACCTTGGCGAACTTGCGCATATCAGACAGAACGAGAGATTTACCGTTGGTGAAGGGAAGGACGAGGTGTATGAATCGATTGAAAGGATCATTGAGAGCTGCGTTTTTTGAATCTGTCGGTCTCCACTGCTCGCCTTGAGGGTCTTTTTTGGCGAGCTTTTTGTACGAGCCGTACATGACGTGCCCCGTCATCTTCATGTGGATGATGATCGTCTTGCCGTTGTCGAGGTCTACGAGCACGTTTTTGCCGCGGCGATGGGCCTTGGCAATTTTTGCGCCTTTCACGGACTTGCGGAACTTTGTGAAAAATTCTGGATTGGCGATATTGTTTTTACCGATATGGAATTTGCTCCCGTAATCTGTCCACGCATCCGCGATTATTAGGCCTTTTGTGTGGGCTTCGATTCCATCAACGGTTGTTTGTACTTCTGGTAGCTCTGGCATGCATCAACATTACCCCAAATCCTATTTGATACAATCTGACTACATGTCGTATCGCATTTATTCAACAAAGGGTTTCCTTCTCTGGTCCACACCGTCTGGAGAAACGAGCAAGACATACCTTATATATACAGAGGATTTCGGACTCATACGCGCTCGTGCCCAGGGTGTCAGGCTCCTTGCGTCCAAACTTCGATACAGCCTCACGGACTATTCGTTCCTTTCATTGTCTCTTGTTCGTGGCAAGGAATTCTGGCGAATCACCGGCGCCGCGCCCGAAACGCCTGTGGCGTTAGCCACAACAGGTTCGGACGCGGCGCCTTCACGCGCCATGCAAAATGCCCGCGCGCGCATTTTCAGCCTAACCAAACGTCTGGTGCAAGGCGAAGAAAAGAACGATAGACTTTTCGCCGCCCTCTCCGGCCTTTTTGAAAGCGAGGTTCCAGCCGAAGACATGCAAGCATTCGAAAGCCTCATCCTCGCACGTGCACTGTCGGTACTTGGATATCTCGACATAGAACGCCTCGTGCCAGACAACTCTCTTGCAACTGCAAAGGCGAATATCAAGTCCATCGTGCCGGCGATTAATAAAGCTCTGCAAGAAAGCCAGCTCTAATAAGGCCGCGTCAGGGCGCATGATATACTTTCCCTATGTTTGAAAGCGACAAGCGAAGCCCGCTCGACCGGGCCAAAAAAAGCCTTTATTCGAGAGATTCCGAAGCCCATGAGCCGGAACGACACGACATACAGGGCCGGGAAACTCACAACACACCGTCTGGCTGGCAAAACGAGCCAGTTTCTAATGACCAGGACACCAATCAGGAACTTGAACAGGCCATAGATATGTCCGGTCCAGTGAACGTCATGCCTCATATGGATGGTGGCCACCGCAAAACATACAAACTTATACTCGCGGCCTGTGGCGCATTTCTTGTTATCGCACTTGCCATAGCAGGATTTTCTCTTTTGCGAGGTACTAATTTCGTTTCAGCAAACAACATTGACATCTTGATCGAAGGCCCAGCATCTGTGACCGGAGGCGAGCCGATTCTTCTCACAACAGCCATTGTTAACAAGAACGCTGAAAAGATTGAACTAGTTGACCTCATCATCCAATTCCCTGAAGGAGCAAAAGATCCGAATAATCCAACAAAGGACCTTTCTCGTTTACGTGTATCGGTCGGGGACATCGCCCCAGGACAAGTCGTGCAGAAATCTATCTCGGCTATAATGTTCGGCCAAGAAGGGGACGAGCGCAAGGTTTCATTTATCGTCGAATATCGCACACCAAATTCGAACGCGATATTCAGGAAAGAAAAGCCTTATAACATCAGGATTTCGTCGTCGCCAGTAATTGTTTCCATAGATTCACTCGACAGGGTTCTTGCAGGACAAGCCACCGACGTATCTGTGACCGTCGTGTCCAACAGCGCCCAACCAATGCGTGATTTACTTCTGTCACTCGACTACCCATTTGGATTCCAGATTGTGCCAGGAGATATAAAGCCCGCATACGGAGACAACGTTTGGCGTATCGGGGACCTCGCACCAGGCGCACGTCGAACCATATCTTTCAAGGCAATTGTGTCCGGCGAGGACGGCGAAGAACGCGTCATCCATGCGAACGTGGGATTAAGGGATGAAAATAATGAGCGCGAAATAGCTACTGTCATCGTTTCGCGCGACCGTGCTTTCGTGATCGAGAGGCCGTTCCTCGGCATCGACCTCACATTCAATGGGGTAAGGGGAGACATCGCCACCCAGCCAGGAGATACCGTGCGTGTCGACGTGGCGTGGACTAACAACAGCTCTACTCGTATCGACAATGCCCGCATCGAGGCGAAACTCACAGGCAATGCCCTCGACCGCAAATCCATCAGTGCATCAGGTGGATATTATGATTCCGCGAGGGACGTCGTTATATGGGAAGCGGGCCGTGTGCAGGGCCTTGCATCCATTGCGCCAGGTGAGTCGAGTCGTGTTAGCTTCACATTCGCCTCATTGCGCTCGGCTCCAGGACAAGCAGTTTCTAACCCAAGCGTAACCGTAGCCGTTTCAGCATCAGGCAGCCGAACTGACGAATTGGGTGTTTCCCGTAATGTTGTTACCGCCGTGACAAGGACCGCACGCCTCGCTTCAAGCATTGGCATTACCTCGCGAGCCTTGTATTCCCAGGGAGCTTTCATCAACTCAGGTTCTATCCCGCCTCAGGTCAACAAACAAACGACATATACCATCGTATGGACAGTTTCTAACTCTTCGAATAGTGTGAGCGATGCGCAGGTTGCCGGAATCTTGCCGCAAGGTGTTGAATGGTTGGGTAAGTGGAGTCCTTCGGATACTAACCTTTCCTACAACACCGTAGGCGGCCAGGTCACATGGCTTATCGGAGACATTCCTGCAAACTCTGCACCGAAACAGGTATCGTTCCAGGTCGGCCTTGTACCAAGTCTGTCCGATGTCGGTATAGCCCCAGGACTTCTCAGTCAGACCCAAGTCACCGGAACAGACTCGTTTGCTGGCGTGATTGTTCGATCGACCGCCGCCGCACTCACCACCCGAATCTCGACCGATCTGTATTGGAAAAACGGAGACGACATCGTACAACCTTAATATCAAAAGAAACTTATTTATAAAAGCATGAGCAATAAACCAACCCAGCCAGACGTCATGGAAAACCTCTCATCTCTTCTCAAGAGGCGAGGTTTCATATTCCAAGGTTCAGAAATCTATGGCGGCCTTGCCGGAACTTGGGATTATGGCCCACTTGGTGTTGCTCTTAAAAACAACATAAAGACGCTCTGGTGGAAACGTTTCGTTGATGACCGTGATGATATGTACGGCATGGATGCAGCGATTCTCATGAATCAGAATGTCTGGAAGGCGTCTGGACACGTTGGTGGTTTTGCTGACCCGCTCGTCGAGTGCGCGAAATGCAAACGTCGATTCCGCGCCGATCAGCTCGAAGCGACCCTCCGCGACAAAAAGGAGTGCCCAGAATGCGGTGGCAAGCTTGGCGAAGAACGTCAGTTCAACATGATGTTTCAAACTAATGTTGGCGCGACCCAGGACGAGTCATCAGTTTCATATCTGCGCCCAGAAACAGCCCAGGGCATGTTCGTGAACTTTAAAAATGTCCTCGATACCATGCACCCGAAGCTCCCGTTCGGCATGGCTCAAATCGGCAAGGCATTCCGAAACGAAATTTCTCCGCGTGACTTTATATTCCGCACTCGCGAATTCGAGCAGATGGAGATCGAATACTTCGTTGATCCAGCAAACTGGGAAGAGACGTTTAATCATTTCGTGAAAGAGGTCCACGCATACACACAAGACGTCGGCTTACCACAGGACAAGGTCCACGAGCACGAAATCGCACCTGGTGACCTTGCTCATTACTCGAAACGAACTATCGACTTTGAATTCGATTATCCGTTTGGCAAGACAGAGTTGTACGGTCTCGCTTATCGCACCGACTTTGACCTCAAGGCGCACAGCACTGCGTCCGGCACGGACTTGTCATATTACGACGAGGAAAAGAAAGTTCGCTTCGTGCCGCACTGCATCGAGCCGTCGTTCGGCGTCGACCGCACCGTGCTCGCCGTGCTGACATCGGCGTATACCCAGGACGAGCTCGGGGGAGAGAAGCGCGAATACCTCAAACTTTCGCCGGCAGTCGCCCCGATTAAAGTCGCCGTGTTTCCACTTCTAAAAAATAAAGACGCCCTCACGGCCAAGGCCAAGGAGTTGCATCAGGTTTTGCGCAAGGAGTTCGCGAAAAATGGCAGCACCGTTGAATATGACACCACTGGATCAATCGGCAAGCGATACCGCAAGCAAGATGAAATCGGCACACCGTTCTGTGTCACCGTTGATTTCGCCACTATTGAAAAGGATGGATCACCCGTCACCGTTCGCGATCGCGACACCGGCGCACAGGAAAGCGTGAAGCTCGATGACCTGGTATCGTATCTCGCGCAGAAGCTGGGCAGATAATAGGACCAGATAGTTACTTAAACAGAAAGTCCGTCACACAGGACGGCCTTTTTTCGGTGTGCTGACGATTGATTCAGCCACCGATGCGATGAACCAGCAAGATCCGATGGAGATTACTGCGCCCCAGAAGTATATGAAGAAAGTTTTGGCTTTCTCAGCTTCTCTTTTCTGCTGCTCGATTCTTTCCTTGGAGATGCGTCCAGGAAGATAAGTTCTCCCTCGAGCTTCTGCGATCGGGGAAATTGCGAGCGTTAGCAGAAAGAATAACAGTACGCTTTTCATTTTTATGACAGCGCGAATTCGGGTATCCAACCCGTTCAGGTCGCGCGCCTGTTTTGTTTGTTGTGAAATGAATCTATCATTCTATTATATCACACATTAGTATAAAAAGTCAAGCACAAAGATAGGGCCATAATGCTACACTTAAGGGCATGAAACACACTCGCACCATCCTAAAAAACGGCACCCGCGTGATTACGGTTCCTATGCCGGCCAACCCTACCGTTACTGTCTTCGTCGGCGTGGGCACGGGCGGTTTTTACGAAGATCCTGAGAAGTCCGGTATTTCGCATTTTTTGGAACACATGTGCTTTAAAGGCACAACGAAACGTCCGGCTGCGACTGCTATATCTACGGAGCTCGACAACATGGGTTCGGTGTACAACGCTTTCACCGATCAAGAAATCACGGCTTACTATGCGAAGGCCGACATTAAACATTTCGAAAAAGTCGCAGACATTGTCTCTGACATATATCTCGATTCAATATTCCCAGATAAGGAGATAGCGAAAGAGAAGGGCGTCGTGTTGGGCGAAATAGACATGTACAACGACGATAACCAGGAAAAAGTCGCCGACGCCCTGCGCATTCATATGTACAAGGGAGAGCCAGCCGAGCGGTCTGTTATTGGAACCAAGGAAACGGTATCGTCCATAACGCGCGATGATTTAATAAAGTATCGGTCTTGCCAGTATAAGGCGGCCAATACCGCAGTCATAATTGCAGGCGGTGTTGAGGAAACAAAGATGCTTTCTTGGGCCGAGAAAGCTTTTGCCAAAGCCGATGAAGGGGTGATTGGACCAGAATTTGCGACGCGCGACCGTGTACAGGAAGGCCCAGAAGAAGTTTATCTTGATAAGGAAACTGATCAGGCCCATATTCTCGTATCATGGAGAACCTTTAATAAGTCACACCCAGATCGATACATCGCATCTGTCATACGCGCCATATTGGTTGGAGGAATGAGTTCGCGCCTGTTTGTGCGTCTGCGTGACGAATTGGGTTCGGGATATTACGTGTCGGCGAGCCACGAGACCCGTCGCTCGTTCGGAAATTTCACTATCGCAACTGGCACTACCCATTCACGTGTGCCGGAAATTGCCGCGGCAATCCTGGCCGAGGCCAAAAAACTTTGTGATGAGGATGTGCCAAATCATGAACTCGCCAAGGTTAAAGAAATCATGAGGGCGGGCAAGCTCATGGGCCTCGAGACTTCCGACAGCGTGGCAGAATTCTTTGGGGTGCAGGAAATAACGTCCGATAAGATACGAACACCGGAAGAAATCGACGCCATTATTGCCGCTATTACACCAACCGACGTCCGACGCGTTGCTAATTTCATGTTCGATCCAAAGAAACTGACCTTTGCCGCAATCGGGAAGGGAATCGACAAATCTGCGGTTTCAAAAGCGCTAACCGCATAGTATGATGGGCCCATGCAAGAGGCGCCCAAAACATTCAACATCGAGATAACCGCTGGCACTATTGCCAAGGCCATATTCCTCATATTCATGGCCTTTTTGCTCTTCCAACTCAAGGGTCTCGTACTCGTTGTGCTTACTGCTGTTGTTATTGCCTCGGCAGTCGAGCCGGCCGCGAAATGGATTATTCGCCACGGTATACCGCGCGTATTTTCGGTACTCATTATCTACGCCCTTCTTGGCGTCATGTTTGTAAGCGCCTTCTATTATTTCGTTCCACCACTGTTGCGGGACACGTCGGCGTTTCTTAGCTCCGTACCCGACTATATCAACAGTGTGTCTCTATGGAATCCTTTTGGCGAGGAAGAAGTTGAACGTGCGTCTGCGGTTGCTGTGAGCGTGTCTAATGACATCGAAGCGTCTCGTGCCGCGGTTCAAACCGACTCGGGCAGAATATCCGTTTCAAGTCTTGTTTCAGGCATCGACGAGGCCATTTCAAGCGTGTCTGCCGGATTCGTCCATTCGGCGAGCTCGGCTTTCGGTGGCATCCTCTCATTCATACTCATTATCGTTCTATCTTTTTACTTGGCCGTTCAAGAAGACGGTATAGAGAAATTCTTACGTATCGTCGCACCACGAAAGCACGAGGTCTACGTCATCGGTCTCTGGAAAAGGACACAAACAAAAATTGGTTTGTGGATGCAAGGCCAAATTGTGCTCGCCCTTGTGGTTGGTGTGCTTGTGTACCTTGGCCTTACGGTGCTTGGTATAAAAAATGCGCTTCTCTTTGCCGTACTCGCAGCAATATTGGAAATGATACCGCTATTCGGCCCGATCATTGCAGCCATCCCCGCGGTTGCTGCTGGATATGTTGACGGCGGTACATCGGCCGCGCTCATTGTTGCTGGATTGTATCTCATCATCCAACAGTTCGAGAATCATCTCATTTATCCGCTTGTCGTAAAGAAAATTGTTGGCGTTCCACCGATTCTCGTTATTCTTTCGCTCCTCATCGGTTTCGAGCTCGCCGGACTTCTCGGCATGATCTTGTCGGTTCCACTTTCTTCCATGCTCGTGGAATTCCTCGATGACATACATAAAAGCAGAACCTCGACCGCTTAGAACTAGTTTCGGAGTATAGACCAAATCAATGTCAGCAAAGCCTTTCTACATAACGACGACACTCCCATACGTGAATGCCGAGGCCCATATGGGTCACGCGCTTGAATTCGTGCGCGCCGACATTATTGCTCGTTGGAAGAAGTCGCAAGGATACGATGTTTATTTCAACACCGGCACCGACGAGCACGGCCAGAAACTATACGAGGCTGCACAGAAAGAAGGGAAACCCGTTCGGGAATATGTTGACGCATATGCACAAACCTTCAAAGAGCTTCTGCCGAAGCTTGGTCTTGGTGTGGGCGAGGGGGCCGTTGAGCCTCATTTCATACGCACCACCGAGGCGAAGCACGAGAAGGCCGCGACAGAGTTTTGGAAACTTGTGCAGGCCAACGGATTTATATATAAGAAAGCATATAAGGCCAAATACTGTGTTGGGTGTGAAGAAAACAAGACCGAATCTGACCTAGTGGACGGCAAATGCCCAATACACCAGAATCGTGATCTAGAAATTCGCGAAGAGGAGAATTATTTCTTCAAGTATTCATCGTTTGGTGACAAACTGCTCGCCCTTTATGACGCCGCAGAGAAAGAGGGAAGGAGCTATGTGGTTCCAGGATTCCGTCTCAACGAGATGCGCGAGTTCGTGAAGCGTGGCCTCGAAGATTTCAGCATATCGCGCCTCAAATCCAAGATGGCATGGGGAGTACCGGTTCCAGGTGATGAAGATCATGTCATGTATGTGTGGTTTGATGCACTTACGAGTTACATATCAACTTTTGGATGGCCAGACGACGCGGCAACATTCGAACGTTTTTGGACCAATGGCACCCCGACGCAGTATTGCGGCAAGGACAATACCAGATTCCAATCGGCTATGTGGCAAGCGATGCTCTTCGCGGCAGGTCTCCCAAATAGTCACACCATTGTCATTAATGGATTCATCACAGCTGAAGGCGGCGTGAAGATGTCGAAATCTCTCGGCAATGCAGTCAGTCCGCTCGACGTCGTCAATGAATACGGCACTGACACCCTGCGATATTTTCTTGCACGCGAAATTGGCTCGTTCGAGGACTCGCCGTTCACCATCGAACGTTTTAAAGCCTCGTACAATTCTGGCCTTGCAAATGGCATAGGTAATTTGGCGAGCCGTGTCATGAAGATGGCATCGACAAATCTCGATGGGCCCGTTCTTCTTACCGATGTTGTTGCAGACCCTGCGTACGCAAAGGCGTTAGATTCATTCGATATATCTGCAGCTACCAGCATCGTGTGGAAAAAGATAGGCGAGGCCGATGCTCTTATACAAGAAAAGGCACCGTTCAAGCTCGTTAAGACCGACAAAACCGCTGCGCAGGAAATTATTAAGGACCTCGTGCTTCGCGTGGCCGAGATCGCGGTTCTGTTGAGACCGATCATGCCGCAAACCGCCGAGGCTATATATACGATGGCGCGAGACAACAAGATGCCTGATGCGCCGCTTTTCCTACGCAAGGAATAAGGGTAGGCTGTACTCATGAATCGCCCTGAATACATAGACATCCACTCCCACGTTAATTTTCGCGATTTTGATGGCGACAGGCACGAGACGATAAAACGTGCCCTCGATGCAAAGGTCTGGATGATAAATGTCGGCACAGGACTAGATATGTCCAAGAAAGCGATTGATATGACACGTGAATATCCTGAAGGTGTTTACGCCATCATCGGCCTTCATCCAATCCATGTAGAAGAAGAGAAATTCGATGCGTCGGCTTATTGCGAATCATTTGCATTTGCACCAAAGGGTAAGGTTGTCGGTATTGGCGAATGTGGACTAGATTATTTCCATACGAAAGACGAGGTCGGTCGCGCCTTGCAGAAGAAGGTATTTCTAGAGCAGATCGATCTCGCCCTCAAGCTCGACCTGCCACTTATGCTTCATGTGCGATCTGGCGCGGATAGGGATGCATATGATGATACGCTCGCGATATTGACCGAGTACAAAGCCAAGGCGGGGGATAAACTTCGTGGCGACGCACATTTTTTTGCTGGTTCGGTCGAACAAGCCAAAGCATTCATTGACCTTGGTTTCCACTTGTCGTTCACAGGTGTTGTGACTTTTGCCAAGCAGTATGAGGCTTTGGTGAAAGCTGTACCCAATGACCGTATCATGTCTGAAACTGACTGTCCGTATGTCGCTCCGGTACCGAACCGGGGCAAAAGATGCGAGCCTATTTTTGTGCGAGAAGTAGCAGACAAAATGGCGAGCATCAAAGGCGAAGACCCAGTCCCGTTTCGTCGACAGCTTGTCGAGAACGCGAACGCATTGTGGAAACTCGGTTTTTAATAAATCTTCAGCCGTTCTTTATCGGCCATTAGGTATGATATCTGCGCACAAGGGATTGGTACCCTCTTGTCATGGGCATACCGATGGTTTCGGCCGCTGTGTCTTACCAGCCCAGCGCGTCTGGTTCGATCCCTGATATGTCCATATGTGTTTGCAAAATGCTTTAGCTAGTCTAGAATATAGGTCTGGTAAGGCACAGTGGCAAAAAGCCGCGCTCCGCAAGGAGCGCGGCTTTTTCTTCAATCTCCTTGCAAAATCGGGCTTTTCTGGTATTCTTTGGCTCACTTGCTCTGGAAACAAAAGCAAGGTTATCAGCCAGTTTAAGTCATAAACAATGACCACAGAAACAGTTAAGACGGAAGGCACCGTCTACGAAGTGGGTTACCACATCGTTCCCGCTGTCTCTCCAGACAATCTCTCGGTTGAGGTTGACGCCATCAAGGCGGTTCTTGGAAAGAACGGGGCGACCATTATCAGTGAAGAGGCCCCTCAACTCATGCCACTCTCATACGAGATGGTAAAGGTCGCAGGCCAGACTCGAAACAAGTACGATACAGCCTATTTCGGCTGGATCAAGTTCGAGGCGGCTCCTGCTGCAGTAGTGGAAATCAACAAGGCACTTTCTGTGTCCGAGAAGATCCTCCGCTACCTCCTTATCAAGACCGTTCGCGATAACACCATGGTCGGCGAAAAGCTTTTCGCAAAAGAGAAGGAAGAAGCTGCAAAGGCAGAAGACCAGAAGGAAGCCGCAAAGACTGACAAGCCTAAGGCTAGCGAGGAAGAGATCGACAAGTCGATCGAAAAGCTCGTCGCCTAAAAGACCAATATCAGTAAGGGTATTTCAGGACAGTCCTTTTTAAGGAAAATTGATTAGGGCCTCGTAGACAGGGTACTGCTTAACCGCTATAGTATCGGTATTACGAGACCTCACTTCCAAACCATGTATCTCAACAAAGCACTCATCGTTGGCAACCTCACCCGGGACCCAGAGCTTCGCGCTCTGCCTTCGGGAATGCAGGTGGCGGCCCTTTCTGTCGCGACTAATCGCATATGGAAAGACAAGAACGGCGCAAAGCAAGAAGCATCAGACTTCCATAATGTTGTCGTGTTCGGTCGCCAGGCAGAAACTTCGGCCCAGTATCTCAAGAAAGGCCAGCAGGTGATGGTGGAGGGCAGGATACAGACCAGGTCATGGGACGATAAAACTTCGGGCGAGAAAAAGTATCGTACCGAAATCGTCGCAGATCGCGTTCAGTTCGGAGCAAAGTCAGGCGTAACAGGCGGCTCATCTGTCGCGGGTGAGGAGGGTCCAGCAAAGAACTCCCCAGCCTCGAAGGCAGCAGCCGTCGACACCATCGACTACCCATCAGAGGACATCAATCCTGAAGACATCCCATTCTAAATTAAAATCTATGACAAAACAGTGCTTCTTTAAGCAAAATAACGTACAGCATATCGACTATAAGGACACGGAGCTTCTCAAGAAGTTCCTCAATCCTCATGCTCGCATTCTCACCACCAAGAGGACGAACGTAAGTTCTGGCGCACAGCGCAAGCTCGCCTTGGCAGTGAAGAGGGCTCGATTCATGGGCCTCCTTCCGTACGTCGCACAGTAGTTTGCGAAGAAAAAGCCGCTCCTGCATGGGGCGGCTTTTTGTTTGACTGGGGCTCGCGTCGGCTACACCCGCTCGCGATACTCGCCGGTTTCGGTGTTGATGCGAATGGTGTCGCCCGCGTTCACGAAGAGGGGAGCGAGCACGACCGCACCGCCCTCGACAATGACCTGCTTGTTTCCGCCACGAGCGGTGTCACCTTTGATACCAGGCGGCGCCTCGACAACCTTGAGGTCGACAGTTGGATCGAGTTTGACGCCGAAAATTGTCCCTTCGCCCTCTTCATTCTCTGGGTCTATAAATACCATCGTGTCGTATATCGTATTGGCCTTCAAGAAAAGAGCCTTCGCACCAAGCACGTCCGCCGGGATCTTAAATCGTTTAGCTGGATTAACCGGGTCGCAGAACCAATACTCGCCCTTGGTTGTGTAGAGGAACTTTGCCTCCTGGGTGTCGATCTCGGCCTCCGCAACCTTGTCTGCAGCATGGAAAGTCATGTTAGATGTGCGGCCAGTGAGAAGATTTTTAACCTTCGTCTGGTTTTGAGGTTTCCTCTGCTGGGTTCGGGCGATATGGTTCTCGATTACTTCGTAAGGCGCACCATCGACCACTATGTATTTCCGCACTGTTATTTCATTGTATTCAAGCATCGACATAGTGGTTGGTAGATATTAAATAAGGCTTAACAGGGCTTTATCCTAGCCTAGGCATCAGTAAATGTCCATCAACTTGGACGCTCATAGGAATTTCTTTATCTTTTATTTATCTCGACTTTTTCTTTTGATGATATCTTTTTACCAGAACCGCTATAGCGGTTGGCTCTTTATTACTAAGAAGCCAAAGCCCCGTCGTGCGTCAGCTTCGTCGGGGCTTTTGCTCGCCTATATTTTTCTAGAGTTCCTTCAATTTAGCGCGGATTCTTTTGAGAATCTCGCTCGTGATTTTCGGATTCTCCTTCATGAATTGTCGAGTAGCATCATAGCCACGACCAAGGGAGACTTTTTCACCAGTTTCTGGGTTGTAAGAGTACGAGGCACCAGACTTCGAGATGAAGCCGTGGACTTCACCGAGGGCGATGATTTCACCTTCTCGGGAGATGCCCTCGTTGTACATGAGGTCGAACTCGGTTTGTTTGAATGGGGCAGCGACCTTGTTTTTCACTACCTTCACACGTACGCGTCCGCCGACAACTTCCTCACCCTTCTTGATCTGAGCGATGCGTCGGATGTCGAGGCGCACTGATGTATAGAATTTGAGCGCCTTGCCTCCTGGGGTAGTTTCAGGATTTCCAAACATGACGCCAATCTGCATTCGAATCTGGTTGATGAAGATGACGACAGTCTTAGACTTTGCGACAATGGCGGTGAGTTTTCGTAGAGCCTGGGACATAAGTCGGGCCTGTTTGCCGACATGTTGGGCGCCCATGTCTCCCTCGATTTCATCCTTTGGTGTGAGTGCAGCGACCGAGTCAATAACGATCACGTCTAGTTTGCCTGATCGGACAAGGGTCTCGACGATTTCAAGTGCCTGCTCGCCCGTGTCAGGTTGCGAGATAAGGAGTTCATCGACTTTCACTCCAATTTTTTTGGAGTATTCAGGGTCCATTGCGTGTTCTGCATCGATGAAAGCACAGATGCCGCCCAATTTTTGAGCCTCGGCAACGATGTGGAGGGAGAGGGTAGTCTTTCCAGATGACTCTGGGCCGAATATTTCGACTATTCTGCCGCGGGGCACACCGCCGATACCGAGGGCCGCGTCGAGACCGATCGAACCAGTTTGTATTGCGTTGATGTTTACCTTCGGTTTTTCACCGAGTTTCATGATGGCCTCATCACCAAACTTGGTTTTTATTGCGGCGAGGGTGTCCTCGATATTCATACGTTCCTTTGGAGCAGAGACTTCGGCGCCTTCCTCTACCAATTGTCGATCTGTATTCTTAGCTTTCTTTTTAAATGCCATTCTTTCTATAGATTAATTCTAATTCCTCGACTGCGGTTCGGCCGAAGCGGTCTTCTGCCCGTATCTGCACTACATTATACCCAGGGGATAGGAGTATGCGCTCTTTCCAAGCGCCGGATTCATCAGTATATATCTTGTTCCCGTCGAGGGTGAGGAATGATAGGTTCCTGGCCGTGCCAGATATTTCGACGAGGGAATCGGAGAAGGAAGAAGCCGTTAAAGGCGAGATGACTTCGATGGCGGGCCCGCGCACGAAGTCCTTGGCCCTAAAGGAGCCATACCCAAGGACGATGGCCACCGCCCCGAGGGCGATCCATATTTTGATGGCCCGCTTTACGTATCGTCGGTCGGTCATCGTCGGTGAAGATTATACGTTAAAGGGATAAAGGAAAGCTGAAGTTATTCTGATTTTTCTTCAGCAGGCTCTACTGGGGCTGCTCCGTCAAGGATGACGGCGCGAGGCTTCGATCCGTCTGGGGGACCAATGACACCTCTTTGTTCCAATAGGTCCATGAGGCGCGCTGCGCGGGAATAACCAACACGCAGTTTTCTCTGTATATACGACGTGGATGCTTTTCCGGCCTCGATTACGACCTGTTTTGCATCTTCGTACATATCATCGTCATCGTCGTCCATGTCTCCCTCATCATCAAGGGTGGCCGAGAAGATGGCGTTGTCGTTCTTAACATCATTTCCAGACAGGTTAATTTCGTCATTAAGTTGGTCAATATGGCTGTCCGCCAGATATTTAACCACCTTTTTAACCTCTGCTTCGGATATGAAAGCACATTGGATACGGGTAGGTTTCGACATCTCTCCACCAAGATACAACATGTCTCCCTGACCAAGGAGCTTTTCTGCACCTGGTTGGTCGAGGATGGTTCGTGAGTCGATTTGTGACGCAACCTGGAGGGCAAGGCGAGCAGGGATGTTTGCCTTGATAAGGCCAGTGATGACGTTTACTGACGGCCTCTGGGTCGAGAGCATAAGATGTATTCCCACAGCTCGGGACATTTGGGCGAGGCGGACAATACCAGACTCCAGTTCACGTGGATATGTCTGCATGATGTCGGCGAGCTCGTCGATGATGATGACTATGAACGGTAGAGGCTCTTGTCCGCGTTCTTCCACAGCATCTTCGCCATCTTTTTTGATCTTGAGCTTTTTTAGCGAAGGTTCATATATATTCTTGTGATACGAATCGATATCGCGTACACCGTGGGACTGAAGGACGTCATAACGTCTATCCATTTCTTTCGCGGCCCATTTGAGCGATAGAATAGCCTTCTTGGCGTCGGTAATGACCGGTGTGAGGAGGTGAGGAATCTTGTTATACAAGGTGAGCTCGACACGTTTAGGGTCAATCATTATTAATTTGAGCATGCGCGGCGAGTTTCGGTAGAGGAGGGAGGTGATGAGCGCATGGATAGTCACCGATTTACCGGATCCAGTAGCTCCCGCGATAAGAAGGTGTGGCATCTTTGACACGTTCTGGAAGTGAGATTTGCCTGATATTCCCTTACCAAGGCCAACAAGTAGGGGTTTGTCAGAGGTTTGGAATTCCTCGTTCGCAAAAAGACTGCCGAGGCCAATCATTGTCTTGATCGTGTTCGGTATCTCAATACCAACCAATGATTTACCAGGAATAGGCGCTTCGATGCGGATAGAAGGAGCCGCAAGAGCGTAAGCGAGGTTATCCTGGAGGGCCACGATGCGCGAAAGCTTTACACCCTCGGCAGGTTTCATTGCATATCGCGTGACGGACGGACCGATTGTGACTTCGTCCATCTCCACATCTATACCGAAGTTTGCGAGCGTTCTTTTTATAATGTTCGCATTTGCTTTGACGTCGCCCACGACCGGCTTGCCTTTGTCTCGTTCAAGGAGCGAGAGGGGAGGAGGAATGTACGCCTTGTCGTCTTCTTTGCTCGATGACTTGATAAAGTCCTTTGCTTCATCTTCGCTTGCGGTGAACTTAAGCTTGGCGTCTTTGGTTGGCTTTGGTTTATCTTCTGGAGCAGACTCTTTTTTCTTCGGAGCAGGAGCATCTTCATACGCTTCCTCTGAATCCTCTGGGATAGATAGTTTGAGATTTGTTTCCTCAGCATCCTCATCATCCTCGTCTGATTCAGTGTCCTTGTTGAAAGAGAAGAGAGATTTGATATCTAGTTCTTTGTTGAAGGCGATGATTATAGAAACCACCACGAGTGCGGACAGGAATACCAAGCTCGCCGATGTATCGAAAAGAGCAACAAACGGCCACGCGATCCACTTGCCGAGATGTCCACCGTTCATTGGCGATACGATATGTATGATGCCGAGCACCGATAGCAGGAATATACCCGCACCGATCACTTTCGAACTATCGAAAGCCCTGTGCAGGTTGCGGAGGAACGATATACCCAAGGCGAAGCACAAGAGGGGAAGGAGGTAATAACCAACACCAATAAGGAAAGGCACATATTTGAATATGAACCTTCCTGCAGGACCAGCCTTACCCCATATTGCGAGGGCGAAGAATATCGCAAGGACGAATACAAGGACGGCTAATATGCCTTGTTTGGTTTCGTCAGCGAATCGCGGTTCTCTAGGTTCTTCTTTTTTGCGGGATTGCCTCTTCTCGTCAATCTCATCGATATCGTCCTTCTTCTTTTTTGCCATAGATGGCTTCAATTATATCACGCGAGCCATTCTCAGGTTCTTTGTCCCATTGCGTCTTTTATATCTCGGACATATAATGGACATCGTCACTTGACAGATTTCAATAAAAGACATATTGTTAAAAGGACAAATTATGACGTCCGCAACAAGGACAGGGTTAAAAGACAGACCTTAAACCTATTATTTAAAGCCATATGGAGGGAAACCAATCTGAAGGACATAAAGAAGGCGCCATCGCAGAGCAGGGTAAGCTCGGCGGTCTTATGGTTTTCAACCATAACCACCATTTCGCGTATATCTACAAAAAGACAGAGAAACTGGTGACGGCGGTTTACATGATCACGAACTTCATCAAGGATGGCGAGCCTCTCAAATGGAAGATACGCGAGAAGGCCCTTTCACTCCTTGAACTCAACATGTCGTTCAATACAGTATCGCTTGCAGAACGACGCAGTCTTCTCAAGGACTACCAGGCCCACTCGATTGAAATAGTTTCCCTCGCATCCATTGCCCAGCATTCAGGGCTTATTTCGGAGATGAACTTCAATGTTCTGTCGCGCGAATTCAACGGTCTTGTTTCTACTATGGAAAAAGACGAGAACAAGAAGGCGAACGAGGAGACAGTCATTCTCAACCCTGACTTTTTCGATACGCCGCGCACCACTCACACCACTCACGCAACCCACGCTTCTCACACTCCTCATACTCATACCCCCGTCCAGGCTGCTGCGCCAATCGTTCCGACACACAATGTCCTTTATAAAGGACACGAGCAAAAACCAGTCGCGCACGCACTGCGCCCAGTAAAGGACACACACATAAAAGACCCGAAAGACTCAAAGGACGACCGACAGGGAACCATACTGAAGCTCCTTTCCAAGCAATCAGGCCTCGGAATCAAGGACTTTGTAGGATCTATAAAAGGAGTGAGCGAGAAAACCATCCAAAGGGAGCTTTTGGCCATGGTCGCCGCCGGAACCATCAAAAAAGAAGGGGAGCGCCGCTGGAGCACCTATTCTATTGCCTAAAAAGGTCAGGGCTTGATTTTTGGCCCTTTTTGGTATATACTAAGGGGGTGGGTAGGATTATCCACAAGTATCCCTGTTTGGGCCCATTTGCACACAAATGGGCCAGATTATATACTTATACGTATGCAACTGGCGCAAGTCAGTTGCTACGCTCCAGAGGTTCAGTTTCTTTCAGACTCTATGATAAGAACTGCTGAACCAATTCCGGAACTTTGAAAACCGAAAAGCGATTTCATACCAACCGAATCCAGATTCGTTCCCGGACCGAACACCGCATTACTGCATGACCAATAACCCTCACCAACTATCCCTTCTCTTTGTGTCGATCTGTCGATGATGAAAATTGTCGATAGGAAATAAAGAAGAGGGAATAGTGGCGGCGCAACGCGATGCACTTTAATTAGTGCATCGTAGGGCGCGCGCAACGATTCTGTTCGTCGCCGTCGAAGCACGGACGGAATTGAGTTCGATTAATCGGCAGTTAACGGGGACGATCGATGACGGCACTTTACAAGTTACTCCGTCGCGCTCGTTTCTCATTACTAAGAAGTACACAACACAAATGTTCAAAATCAATAAGATTGGAGCAGCAGTCGTAGGCCTCGGCCTCGCTCTCGCTCTCATCGCAGGTGTCGCGGCTCCAGTTGCGAATGCTCAGGCTATGAACCTGTCGCAGCTCGTTGACCTCTTCATCAGCCTCGGAATCATCGCTCCTGACAAGGCAGCGGCAGCCAAGGCAGCAGTTACCTCGTCGGCGTCGGTTTCTTACACTCGCGACCTCACTGTAGGTTCTACGGGTGCAGATGTTACCTCGCTTCAGAATATGCTCGGTGTATCGCCAGCAACGGGATACTTCGGTGCTATCACGAAGGCAGCTGTTCAGTCATACCAGGCGTCTAAGGGCGTTCCTGCTACCGGTTATGTTGGTCCACTCACCCGAGCGGAACTCAACAAGGGTAGCTCGACGACCGTAGTCACCCCTGGAGTCGGTACCGTAGTCAACACTGGCATTGAGGGAACCCTCACTGTCAACAAGGCTGCTGTATCGAACACCACTGCTTACGAAGGAGACTCGATGCGATCTATCCTCGCCTTCAAGGTTGAGGCTAAGGTCTCTGACATCGCAGTCCAGCGCGTTAAGCTTGATCTCGGTGCTTCAACCGCGGTCTACACCAAGGTCTATCAGGCTCTCTACCTCGTCGATGACGCAGGTCGAGTTCTTGCTCAGGCTGACCTCAACTCGAACACTGTAGTAAGGGATGGTGGTAGGTACTACCTCACCCTCGGTGGATTCAGCTACATTGTCCCAAGGAACTCTTCAAAGGTTCTTACGGTCAAGGCTGATATCTACGGATCGGTAAAGACAGATGATCAGGGCAACCGAACAATTACTCTCGCAGACAAAGGCGTTCGCGGCGTTGACGGCGCAGGTATTGATCAGTACTCTCCATCAACTGGATCTTCTGTTTCTCAGACGATCAGCATCTCCCCATCTCTCATTGACTCTGCAAGCGCAACCCTTACGATCAACTCGTCTAACTTCAAGAAGGCCGAGGTAATCGCATCGGAAGGCTCACAGGACAATGAACTTGACCGACTTCCTCTCGTAGCATTCGATATCAAGGCTTCTAAGGACAACCTCCTTGTAACCGATATCGCTATCGCTATCACTAAGGGTGGAACCGGTAATGCAACCACTTCGACCGTATACCTCATGGACGGATCTAATGTCATCGCAACTGACTCTGTCAATGCCGATGGTACCGCTTCGTTCGATGATATCGACGTGTCGATTGCAAAGGATGCTACCAAGACTTTCTCGGTTCGTGCAGACATTCGACAGGCTAACGGTACGGTTGCAACCTTCACGGTCGCAAGCGTAACTCCTTCGATTGAGAACTCTGTTGGCGACACTGTTGTTGCTAGCGGAACTGCTGTTGGTGAGACCATGTACGTTCGAAACGTAGGTCCTCAGTTCACTCTCGTATCTAAGACCATCAACAAGTCTCAGAGCGCAGAGATTGCTAACAGCTCAACCACTACTGTTAAGGCAACCTTCGATCTCAGGATCAAGGCCCTCGGCGGAGCGGTTAGCTTCGACGGTCAGTCAGCTTCGACGACCTTCGGCTTCAGGATCTATAAGGGTGGTACACTCCTCGGAACTTCGGTTGCGTCGAGCACCAGCTTCTCAGCCCCTTCTACCGGAGTCCTCGCTTACGGAGCTAACGGTTTCACCCTCCAGGAGGAGCGTGAAATTACTCTCCCAGTCGAGACCGTATTCATTGGAAACGGCCTTGACCTCGGATCGTACGCTGTAGGACTTGAGTCTGTTACTTGGAAGACCGGTTCTACTGACGCTGTAAGCAACTTCATGGCTGGCAACGTAGACTGGAGGACTTCGACCATCCAGCTTCCTTAACGGAACTTGGACGGCGGACAATCTCAGGATTCGTCTAGCTTAGAAAGCAAAAACCACCCGCAAGGGTGGTTTTTGCTTTATAATGTTGGTATGGAAAAAGGATTCTTAAAGGCGGCGCTCGTTATTATTGTGGCTGGAATCGTGGCATTTATTGTGCTCGCCAAGATGGCGCAATATGTGCCGGCGCTCGGGGGTGAGGGAGGAGGCATAAGGATTCCTGATTCGGGGCAGGGCTCGCTTGATCAGTATTCGGGCCATACCAATCCGCTCCTGGATTTCACGAAGAATATTTCTACTGGCTCTGGTTCAAATGTTCCAAACACTGATGGTAAGGGCCGCTCGCCATATGCGGGATCGGTGACACTCTCGACCGGGAATGCTTCAAGTGCCATACAGCCTTTCGAAGAACATGTGATTATCCAGAATCGTGGCACGGGGCCAGTATCGATAACGGGGTGGAAGCTCGAGAACGGCAAGGGTTCGCGCCCAATCGAGACGAGCCAGAATACATATGTTTATCCGTCAGCTGAATCTGCGATCATTGGTGTCGGTACCGAGTTTCTTTCACCTGACGGACGTTTCACTACGGGAAACATCGTTCTTCAGAAAGGTGACAGGGCAATTGTCACGACCGGCGGGCCATTCACTGGATACTCGCTTTCGATCAACACGAGTTTTCGTGAAAACATCTGCCTTGGATACCTCGATACATATCCGTTCACCCCGCGCGCATCGCTTTCGTGTCCACTGATCATGTCGGACCCTCTTGTACGGACAATGACGGATCAGTGTTACAGCTATCTGCGTACCGTGAGCCGATGCCAGGACCCAACCAAGACAGACACCAAGCGTTTCGACGAGATCGGTAGCCAGTGCAAGACATTCATTCGCGAGCGTGTTGGATATGCGCAGTGCGTAGCAAACAACAAAAGTCTGTCAGGATTCGCCACAAATCAATGGCGCGTGTTCCTTGGCAAGCCACGCGAGATGTGGGCGCAGAGCCGTGAGACAATCACGTTGTATGATGCTCAGGGATTGATTGTTGCGCAGATAAACTATTGATTCGTGGTCCAGTATGGGATTTGAGGATTCCTTCAGTTTCCCTTTATCTCGATAGGGTATGATGCTTGCATGAGATACCGATCAACGATCTCAAAAAACCGCCCGACATATGTCGGGCGGTTTTTGTTTATCAGGATAAATAAAGAACGAATATGCAGAAAAATTTCGCAATCTCGGCGTGCTTTTGCCTCGCATCATGTTTTGTTCCTTTAGTTGTTCATGCTGAATTCGAAATAACCGAAATCATGTATGACGTGCCAGGAACGGATACGGGAAGGGAATGGATTGAGGTTCATAATAAAGGCACCACAGCGCAAGACCTTACTGTCTGGAAGTTTTTCGAGGCGTCAGTGGCGCACAAAATAACCGCAACATCTGAATTAGCCGTTCCTTCTGGTGGCTATGCGATTATCGCAGACAATACATCGAAGTTTTTGATCGATAATCCCGGTTACACAGGCTTGTTATTCGACAGCGCTTTTTCTCTTTCTTCAGCCGAAACCATCGTCATGCGTTCACCGGAAGGAAATGACGTGGACACAGTCTCTTATTCGAGTGAATGGGGAGCACAAGGCGACGGATTGTCGCTTCAAAAGACTGATGACGGAAGATGGATTGCAGCTACCCCAACACTAGGAGGGCCAACTATAGCGTCCGAAAGTCAGCTTCCAGAAGTCGAAAATCTGCCTGATTCAGGGGTCGGGAATGTCGCATCCTCTTCAGTGTCCGGCGTTTCAGCGCATGACAATCAATCTGTCGCAAACAGGTCAACTGATGTGGTTGAACTCGAAGTCACTTCCGGCCGCGACAGACTAGGCTTCACAAATTCACCACTTCTGTTCGAGGCCAAGATAAAGAAGTCGAAAGGATCAACCTCGCCCGTCGAACATCGTTGGTCTTTCGGTGATGGTTCTCATGCTCAGGGCACAATGACTTCTCATCCCTATACATTTCCCGGGGATTACATAGTGATACTCAACAGCCGATTACTCGGCGCATCTGCAGTATCAAAGGTGTTGGTGAAGATTGTTGATCCAAATATCAGCATCGGTACTGTTGAAAAAGGCAGGGTCGAACTTATTAATCCCAATGCAAACGAAGTAAATGTCGGCGGCATGACACTCGCATATGGGAGTAAGAAATTCTTTATCGCTAGTGACACCATCCTGCCGCCGCTATCCTCGATCACCGTTGCTTTTGCAGGGGTTGTTCCTGGTACGAGTGACCACCCAGTGTTTTTGATTGATGCTGGGGGCAAGATCCTTTCTCAGGCGATGCCACATTTCATTGATCCGTACATACTTCTTCCACATGGAATGGATTTTGACTCTGTGAAGACGGCATTTATTAAGGCACTCGATAATCGATGAGATGTTATGATAAATGCATGTTCAACAAGACGTTCTTCAAGTTCACTCTCGCGTTTGCCGCGATTATCCTTATCGGCTTGGTGGGTATTATCTTGTCAGGATATTCCAAGACTGAGGGCGAGGGTGCTCGTTCTGCTACTGTCGATCGCTAGTTTCTTTTGGGTTTTAAACGCCGAAGCCCAGACTACAGCACCAGAAACCATAGCTGGTGACATGCGATGGGACGTTGCTGGTAGTCCTTATATCATCTCAACCCCGACAATAATCGAAGAGGGGGCGTCAGTCGTCATTGAGGCTGGAGCATCGGTCATATTCGGGGAGGGTTCCATTATCGTTCTTGGAAGTTTGATTGTAGATGGACAGACCAACGCAACCACATCTTTAAGTTCACAGTTTTCTGATAATGAACTATGGCGCACGGGTAGTTTAATGTCTTTTGGCGGAACGATATCAATCACACACGCAACCATAGACGGTGTAAGGTCGATCCAGGGGTTTGATGGGGCATCTATCGATATCACTGAAACGAGCCTTCGCCGCATGATTCAGGGGGTTGGAGTGTACGGGGCGAACGCGCGGATATCAAGTTCCTCGTTCAGTGACATACCAGGGCATTCCATAAGTGTGTATGGTGGAGATAACGGTGACTCGAGTTTCACCATGGAATGGAGCAGTATAGCTGCTGGTGGCCACCATGGGTTGTATGTCGAAGACGGCCAATACGCGGATGCGCCAAACAATTACTGGGGACATAATTCAGGCCCATATCACCTCGCGTTTCATCCTTGGGGACGAGGTGCAAATGTATATGGTTCTGCGACGGTTTTACCGTTTTTGACAGACGGCGCCCCAACCTGTTGTTCAAGCATCCTGTTTTTGCCCGGATTGAAGGCCTCTAGGTTATATGTTTCCGATGACGGTAACGAGAACCGTCTTTGGGAGCCCAATCGAAATAAGGATGTAGAAAAGCTCTATCTTGATGAGTTCGGCAATAGTATCGAGGATGTGTATGTGTTGCCGCAAGACGTCATAGCGGAGGTGTTCCTCAACAATTCGGGACCTAATATTTATCGTTCGTTCTTGTCTGATATGGAATCAATGCAAGAATCGGGAAAAATAGAGCGATGGGAAGCCTTTGCATATGACTGGCGGCTTGATCCAAGGTCTCTGGTTTCAAATGAATCTCCTGGGTCGCTTGTCGACACTATACGATCAATGGCATCCAGCTCGTACACCGGAAGGGTGGGAATTGTCGCTCATTCTAATGGAGGCATAGTCGCAAAGATACTGACAGACTATCTTCAGACCAAAAGCAAAGAGAGTCTTATCGACAGGATCTTATTTGTTGCGGTGCCACAAATAGGTACGCCTCAAGCCATAGGCTCGCTTCTTCATGGTTTCGCTGAAGGTATACCTTTATTGGCATCCACCGCCGCTTCGAGGGCTCTCGGCCAGAACATGTCATCGGCATACAACCTGCTTCCATCGCAACGATATATGGAACTAGACGAGAGGCCTCTAATATCAATTAGCACGTCTTCTTCACATGCTTCAGTCGTAAATCTCAGGCAGATTTTCGGCAACAGTATATCGACGCTCGGTGAGATTTATGGATTCTTTGCCGGGAGTGATGAGCGTTCAGCTCCGGATGCTCGGAACCTTAATTCTCCAAGCATCTTGAATTCAAACCTCATCCAGAAAGCAGCTGAAACCCACGCATATTTTGACGATTGGGTCGTGCCGCCAGTCATAAATCTTATACAGATCGCAGGATGGGGAAGGGAGACCGTGACAGGGATTAAATACCAGGATGGTTGGTCATACGGGAGGCGAATCTTCGGTTATAAACCAATGTTCTCGACTGATGGGGACGGCACGGTTATGTTGCATAGCGCACTAGCAATGCCAGCGTTTGCTAATGTGAGCCAATACACTTTCGACCTGGAGGCATCTGGGCGAGGGCTCGCAAAGAACAGGTACCACGCAGACATTCTTGAAGTTCCAGAAGTCAGGAACCTTATTAAAAATGTTTTAAGCGCGCCCGCTTACTCAGGAATGGACCCGTTCGACGATGCACCATATCTTCCGGAGACACTTGTTGATAAACGAGAGATCTACCTGTATTCAGATACCCACGCATTAGAGGTTGAAGAAGGTGTAGATGCGGACGCTCGGCAGTTCGGTTCTGTGTGGTACGTGTCTTTACCAGAGCCAGAGGCGATTAAAAGGACCGGGTTAATAAGAATAGTTAAGGATTCATCTGTTGATGTCGACGAAATCCCAGATAATGATGGCCAAGAATATCAGCATATATCGGTGGATATTGATGGATATATGTTTACGGATATAGCCATGGCATCTTCCACAGTAGTAGACATAGATTTTGGTGACACCTATTCTCCTCCAGCTCTGCTCGTCGATATGGAAGGCGATGGAATAATCGATGAGATTATTCAGGACGACGACTTTGTCCCAATGGTATCGCCAGTTATAGACGAGCCGATTATCAACCAAACAAGAAAGGAAAGAGGAAGTGCAAGTGGCAGAGCAAGACAGCGCAACACCGAAGATCCATTAATTATTATAGACAGCATATATACACCTGAAGAGCCTCACGTCGGTAATGTTATTGCGTCCGCGTCTGAACCAGTTCCAGTATCAGTCCCTGATGTCATTGATACAGAAGAGCCTGATCAGATTGCATCACCATTTTTCAGGCTGCGTTCATTCATTCACCTAATCATCGGCGTGGTTGCCAAATTCCTAGGAATCCGTTAATCTGTACCTCACAAGGCCGGAGAAAGCGCGGCGGCTCGTAACAGAGCCATAATCCATAACCCAAAGCACGAGCAGAGGGTAGGAAAGCCCGCCGAGGTCGAAAGCAGTTCCGTAATGGGTCTGCTCTCAATTCCACCGGCCGCTCCCGCAAGGGACGGCCGCGCCTTTTTATCAGCAGCTAAAGATCACCACATAATGGCACTTAGCAAAGACAGGAAGAAGGAACTATTCTCGGACCTCGAAACAATTTTCAAGGATTCGAAAGGAGTGGTCTTCGTAGGCTTCAAGGGCCTCAAGGTGAACGACGCGGTTGCGATGCGCATGGGCTTCAAGTCCCAGGGTGTCGGATACCTCGTCGCCAAGAAGACCCTCATGAATCGCGCGCTAGATGCCGCGAAGCTCGAGGGAACCCGACCAGAAATGACCGAAGGCGTGGCCGTTGCATATAGCGCGGACAACCTCGCTACTTCTCGCGAAGTAGGAGCGTTCCTTAGGAAGAACAAGGACATGCTTTCAATTCTCGGAGGAATCTTCGACGGAAAGTACATCACCAAAGAGGAAGTCATTGAATACGCTTCGATCCCAGATAAGAAGACACTCTACGCTCAGATCGTAAACCTCATCAATTCTCCTATACAGGGATTTGTCATGGCGGCAAGCGAGATAGCAAAGAAGAAGCAGGCTTAATTAGCATTATAATTTTCGGAAATTTAAAACCATGGAAACCCCAGCAAAGTTCAAGGCAATCGTTGATACTCTCGACACCATGACGGTGCTCGACCTCCACGAGCTCGTTAAGTTCCTCGAGACCAAGTTCGGCGTATCGGCACAGGCAGTCGCAGTCGCGGCTCCAGCGGCAGGTGCGGCGGCAGGCGAGGAGAAGTCTACATTCAATGTAGAGCTCACCGACGGCGGCGCTTCAAAGATCAGTGTTATCAAGGTCGTCAAGGAGGCTCTCGGACTTGGTCTCAAGGAGGCAAAGGACCTTGTAGACAGTGCTCCAAAGGTGCTCAAGGAGGGCATGAAGAAGGAGGATGCAGAGAAGCTCAAGAAGGACATCGAGGCAGCAGGCGGAAAGGTTACCCTCAAGTAACACTAAATGCTTTTGGCCACCGGCCAAAGCAACGAAAAGCCCGCGCAAAGCGCGGGCTTTTCGTTGCTACCCTTATGATATACTGCACTTAATTAATCACACAGTAATACCAACATGGATACGCTTGCACGGATATTTGGTTCAGAACATAAGGTAAAGGCTATGAGGCTTTTCCTATTCAACCCAGGTACCGCTTTTGATGTTGGAATGTTGTCCACAAAGCTTGGTGCAAAGCCTCGCGATATCAATACAGAAATATCCGAGCTCATAAAGGCTGGCCTTGTGAAGAAAACATCCGTCATAAGGACGGTTCAGGTAAAGAAGGGTAAGAGAATGGTAGCGAAGAAAACGAGGGAGAAGGCTTTTGTCCTCGACACCAAGTTTGTATATGCCGACGCGTTATCTGATTTTCTGGTTCGGACGCATTCCCTCGAGCGCAAGAAGATAGTCAAGAGGATCGAGAAGACTGGCCGCATCAAGGCTGTTCTTATGGCAGGTGTTTTCACCAAGAATCCCGAGAGTCGCCTCGACTTGTTTGTGGTGGGGGATAATGTGAATACTTCGTCCCTCGACCGTGTGGTGAAGTCTATTGAATCTGATATAGGCAAGGACATTCGTTATGCGACCCTCTCGGCCCCTGATTTTGCATATCGCGTAGGCATGAACGATAGGTTGGTCCGTGATGTGCTCGATTTCCCACACGAGGTACTTGTGGACAAGATCGGCATTTCCGGTCGCTAGGTTGCTATAATTAAGCTGTCCCGATTTTATCCATAGTTTAATTTATTTATGGCATTGCAAATTTGGGTAAACACGATAAATGAGGCTTTCCAGGGAATCTGGAGCGGTCTCTCTGTGTTTATCCCGAAACTTTTCATAGCGGTTGTCATATTCATCATCGGATGGATTGTGGCATCGCTCGTGGCTAAGCTTATCTCTCAGCTCATCAAGTCGTTGAAGCTGGATACAGCTCTTGAACAAGCCGGATTTGGCGCAGTCGTCCGACGCGCTGGCTTCGAGCTTAACTCGGGCGCTTTCATCGGCGGCCTAGTCAAGTGGTTTGTCATTGTGGCGTTCCTCATTGCTTCGTTCGAGGTTCTCGGCCTCAACCAGGTGAATGTCTTCCTTCAGAGTGTTGTTCTCCTCTATCTCCCTCAGGTGATAGTGGCAGTGCTCATCCTCCTTGTGGCTATCGTCATTGCGGAGGCTCTCAAGAAGGTCGTTGTTGGATCAGCCAAGGCGGCAGGCGTGAAGTCCGCTCCATTCCTCGGTGCGGTCACCAAGTGGTCTATCTGGATCTTTGCCCTCCTTGCTGCGCTTATGCAGCTCGGTATCGCGGTTGGATTCATCCAGACTCTCTTCACCGGCGTCATCGTCGCTCTCTCGCTCGCATTCGGACTCGCTTTTGGCCTCGGTGGCCAGGAAGCTGCGGCTCGATACGTAGAGAAGCTCCGACAGGAAATCGCAGACCATCATCACAACGGTTAGTCCCAAGTTTCTTTACTGGGGCCAGCTATATAAAGAAAACCGCCCTCATCAAGGCGGTTTTCTCATCCCAGACTGTAATTAATATAGAAGGGCTTGACTATTTTTCCGCTATGAATATACTTAGCTCTACCTCCAAATATGGTTATCAATTCACCGAAAGCGCGAACGAGATAGGCCATTAAGTTGGCCCTTTTCGTCCGCTCTCAAGGTAGAGCGGATTTTCATTTATTGGAGTGTTATTTGAAAACTGAATCCCACCCTCGTTAGTCTTTTCGGCCATTGATAAAACTTTGGACCGGAGGTCTTTTCAAGAGCGAAGAGGTGGCTATCCGATACGTTAGATCGTGTCGGATAAATCCTGCGTTTCCCCGGAAAGGAAACGCAGCAAAAGGTAACAAATTGTATAGACATTAGTTTAGTGGTTTTTAAATTTCCTAATAGGAAATTTAAGAGCATATGGTGGATGCCTTGGCTTCTGAGAAGCGATGAAGGACGTTGTGTAGCGACGATAATTTCGGGGAGCTGCCGAACAAGCTTTGATCCGAAAGTCTCCGAATGAGGAAACTCCATCGAGAGCGATCTCGATGACCCTAGTCTAAGATTAGGGAGCGCACCCTGGGAAGTAAAACATTTCAGTACCAGGAGGAAGAGAAAACAAAATATGCGTATGCATATAACATTTCCTTAGTAGTGGCGAGCGAAAGGGAAACAGCCCAAACTCAGTCTTAATCGTGTGGTGTGTAGCAATACATCTCACGCGATTAAGACTGGGGGTAGTAAGATGGAGACGTAACCGTTTACGGTTGGAAAAGTCAAAAAATGTTTCGTTAGCAGAATGTGCTGGAAAGCACAGCCCTAGAGAGTGATAGCCTCTTATGCGAAAATGAAACATCTTTTCTGTCTCTATTCTTGAGTACCTCAGGACACGAATAGCCTGAGGGAATCTGCCGGAACTAACCGGTAAGGCTAAATATTCCAGAAGACCGATAGTGAACTAGTACCGTGAGGGAAAGGTGAAAAGCAGCCCGGTGAGGGCGGTGAAATAGAACTGAAACCATATGCTTACAAGGAGTCGGAGCGGACTGTCGCAAGACATGTTCCGTCACGGCGTGCCTATTGAAGAATGAGCCAACGAGTTGATGCGTGCTGCAAGGCTAAGGGCTTGAATGCCCGGAGCCGCAGGGAAACCGAGTGTTAATAGCGCGAATCAGTAGTACGTATCAGACCCGAAGCCGGGTGAGCTTGCCATGTGCAGGTTGAAATACTTCGAAAGAAGTATGGAGGACCGAACGCTAGAGACGTGCAATACTCTGCGATGACATGTGGTACGGAGTGATAAGCTCATCGAACTCGGTAATAGCTGGTTCTCTCCGAAATATGTTTAGGCATAGCGTCGATTGTTCCCTTGGGGGGTAGAGCACTGGAAGATTCTGACAGGTCGAAAGATCGCAGAACCTATCAAACTCCGAATACCCAAGGCTAAAGATCGGCAGTAAGTCCGTGGGGGCTAAGCTCCACAGGACAAAAGGGAAACAGCCCTAATCTCAATTTAAGGTCCCAAAATTCATGCTAAGTACAAGCGAGGTGGTGGATCTTCTCTGACGGTGAGGATGTTGGCTTAGAAGCAGCCATCATTTAAAGAAAGCGTAACAGCTCACTCACTTAGAGGGTCTGCGCCGCAGATGATCGGGGTTAAAGCATGGTACCGAAACTGAGGACTGCATTTCGCTTCGGCGAGATGCATTGGTAGGAGAGTATTCTACTCTGCGATGAAGGCAAAGGGGTGACCCATGCTGGAGCGTGTAGAAGTAAGAATGTTGGCACAAGTAACCACAATGCGGATGAGATATCCGCACGTCGAAAGATTAAGGTTTCCTTCGCAATGGACTTCAGCGAAGGGTTAGTCGGGCCTAAGGGGATGGCGAAAGCCGTACCTGATGGACACACGGTTAATATTCCGTGACTTCTGGGTGGTGCGATGGGATGACGGAGCACAGTATCTGTAGCCCCTTATTGGATTGGGGTTTCTAGCGTCAGGGCGATTTCCAGGAAAATCCGGAAGTCTGCGTTTAATCGCGAGCCTAAGCGTATGAGGGAAGGCATAGCTTGCTATGCGGAACTACAGAGAGCGGGCTTTCAAGAAAACTCTCTAAGCATAACCATTCAGGAACCGTACCGAAAACCGAAACAGGTGATCAGCTCGAGTAGAGTAAGACGAACGAGTGAAGGTACTTCAAGGAACTCGGCAAAAAAGCAGCCGTAAGTTAGCGATAAGGCTTGCCCTTCTTCGGAAGGGCCGCAGCTAAAGTATGCCTGGCGACTGTTTATCAAAAACACAGCTCCCTGCGAACTCGTAAGAGGATGTATAGGGGGTGACACTTGACCAATGCCAGAAGGTCAACCAGCGGCGGTGCTATGTATTTATATATAGTGCTGACTGCTGTAAGCCCTGGTGAATGTCGGCGGTAACTATAACCGTCCTAAGGTAGCGCAATTCCTTGTCAGGTAAGTTCTGACGCGTTGAATAGTGTAACGTCTGGGCAACTGTCTCGAAGTACAGCTCGGTGAAAATACAATCCCGGTGAAGATGCCGGGTACCTGCAGTTAGACGAAAAGACCCTAGAAGCTTTACTACAGCTTGATATTGAGCATACGATTGCGATGCGTAGCATAGATGGGAGGATTTGAAGGACGCTTTCGGGCAGTCTGGATCCGTCAGTGAAATACCATTCTTCGTCGTTGTATGTTCTAACCCCGAGGGCAAAAACCGCGGGAGACAGTATCTGGTGGGTAGTTTTAGTGGGGCGCTATCCTCCTAAAAAGTAACGGAGGAGCCTATTAAGGTCAGCTAGTCGCGGATGGAAACCGTGACGATAGTGTATGGGCATAAGCTGGCTTAACTGTAAGACGTACTTGTCGAGCAGATGCGAAAGCAGAGCTAAGTGAACCGACGGATCGCGTTAGATGCGGCCGGAGATTATCGGACAAAAGCTACTCTAGGGATAACAGGCTCGTTCCGCCTAAGAGTTCATATCGACGGCGGAGTTCGGCACCTTAACAAATCGGGGTGCCATGCGAGAAATTGCATGAGTCGTTTTACCATACCGGGTGTAGGAGCCCGTGGGTAAAATCAAAAATTTGGCTTATAACGGTGGACTCCATATAAATCGAACAGGTTATATGGACAATACCGTGGGAAGTCCAACGCGTACTTTTTGGTACATGTTGTGACCCCGTAGAGACTTGCTCCCTTGCGGAGCGGAGTCGTCGCGCGGAGCGACGGCTAAGACGCCAACTCCTCTCGAAAGAGGGGATGAAGATATAGTCCAATCCTTCCGGTAACGGAAGACAGTGTTAGTTAATGACAGCGATGTCGGCTCGTCTTATCCTGGGGCTGGAGAAGGTCCCAAGGGTTTGGCTGTTCGCCAATTAAAAAGGCACGTGAGCTGGGTTCAGACCGTCGTGAGACAGGTTGGTCTCCTATCTACTGCAGGCGTTGATTCTTGAGGAGATTTGCTTCTAGTACGAGAGGACCGAAGTGAACGGACCGCTGGTCTGCCTGCTGTCACGCCCGTGGCAATGCAGGGTAGCTATGTCCGGAACGGATAACCACTGAAAGCATCTAAGTGGGAAGCCGACTCCAAGATAAGGAATCGTTGAGAGCCCTAGAAGACTACTAGGTTGATAGGCCTTAGGTGTACGCACAGCAATGTGTTGAGCCGAGAGGTACTAATTGCTCGATCCTATTAGGAAATTTAATAGTCACTATGTCCTGCCTATGGCAGGGCACGCACGACGCGAGTCGTGCAGCTGATGTCCTAATATAGTTTGTAATACCTTTTGCGATAAAGATTGATTCAGGATTCGAATAAAAATTGAATCCTCTGTTCTGGTGATTCGACGCGGTGGAACCACCTCTTCCCATTCCGAACAGAGAAGTTAAACGCTGTAGTGCCGATGATAGTCCTTCGGGGCGAAAGTAGGTAGTCGCCAGAACAGAGGATTCAATAGAAAAAGCCGCCCGCTATTAATTTAGCCGGGCGGCTTTTTCTTGGAAATAACGGCTTAACAGAGGGGTGGGGAGGGGTATTGACAAATAGCTCCTGTGGGTGTATAATATATAGATAAGGATGAGTTTTTAAGGAGTTGGTTAGATACTCTCTACAGCTCGCGTTCACGCGGGCTTTTCTTTTATCTAAAAAGTATAAAGAAAGGGACGTTGTATACAGCCGTCGAGAAACCTACGCAGGTGAAATGTCTGTCAAAGGTCTTTCCTTGACAGACATGAGCCGAGGACGGGTTGCGAGAAGGCTGTATACACCGTCCCTCTTTCCATTTATACTTGTCATATATGGCCTCCTGGTCGACCAAACGTAAATATGGATATTTCGCCGCGGCAATCGGCTTGCTTGTTATTTTTGTAGGTATACCGACCTTTTTTGCTTTGTACGAGGCACCTACATGTTTTGATGGCAGGCAGAACGGTGGGGAACGAGGCGTGGACTGCGGTGGCAAGTGTCAGAGGCTTTGCGCGGCAGATTTCGCCCCGCCGCGCGTATTATGGACATATTCCATGCGGGTGGTGCCGGGTGTATATAACGCCATCGCCTACGTGCAAAATCCAAATCCATCCGCCGAGGCGTCAAAACTCCCATACACGATGAAGTTGTATGACGCAGAAGGTATACTCGTTTCCCAAAGGACCGGTACGGCATATGTGCCCGCTGGGGCACGGTTCCCTGTATTCGAGGGCGGCATACAGACTGGGTCTCGTGTACCTACTCGCACCACGTTCGAGTTCGCAGATAATCCACAGTGGCAACCTGCGGAACAGATAAACATACTTTCGCGTCTCACAGTCGATGTGATTGAAGGCCCAAAACCTTCAGCCGAAGCCAAAATCCGCAATGTTTCCGTGAATCTGTCGGCGATAAGTATGGATGCTTTCCTTATACTTTATGACGAGACGGACAACCGCATAGCATTTTCCAAAACCGTTATTGATTCCATTGCTCCGGGCGAGATTAAGACTCTGTATTTCACATGGGCAGAGCCTTTTCCAAGAAAGGTCGTAAGATCAGAACTTCTTTTCGTACCTAGCCGATAGCTTTCTATGACAGAGATCGCACAGGACATCGGAAGGCGCATATCCCGCAGTTATATGGACTGGACGCTACTTGGAGCGGCGTCTGTACTTGTGCTTTTTGGTCTTGTCACAATGAACTCGTTTGTGGAAAGTAATTATTTCTTTGAGAAACAGGTCATTTGGTTTTTTGTGGCACTGGTCGTGTTTTTTGTCACAAGTTACATAGACTGGTCGTTTCTCAAGCGTACTAATGTGCTTGTGACACTGTTTTCCGGCATGATATTGGTTCTTGGTGTTTTGCTCGCCACTACGACCGCAATCAAGGGCGCCAAGAGCTGGATAAGCCTTGGTCTATTTTCCATACAGCCAACCGACATTGCCAAGGTTCTTCTGATCCTCATTCTTGCCAAGTATTTCTCGCGTCGACATATCGAGATTGCGAATATCCGCCACATCATAATCTCTGGTATTTATGCTTTTGTGCTTTTCGCCTTGGTCGCGATGCAACCAGACTTCGGAAGCGCGGTCATTATCGCGGCTGTGTGGCTCGGTATGGTGCTCGTATCCGGAATATCAAAGAAACATCTGGCCATACTTTTTGCGGTCGGTGCTCTATGTTTTGGTTTGCTTTGGAACTTTGGTTTCCAAGAATATCAGAAGGCACGTATTGTGAGCTTCATACATCCGATGTCGGACATCCAAAATACGGGATATAACGCTTTCCAGTCAACAATTGCCGTAGGTTCCGGTGGCGCTGTGGGCAAGGGAATTGGCTACGGAACCCAGTCTAAGCTTAAATTCTTGCCGGAATACCAGACAGACTTTGTGTTTGCCGCATTTGCAGAGGAATGGGGATTCGTAGGTGTCGTACTATTTTTCGGTGCTTTCGGTACCCTTATCTGGCGCATCATTGCCAATGCGCGGCGCGGCGCGGGAAATTTTGAGATACTTTTTGGCCTAGGTTTATCCATATTGTTCATGGCCCATTTTTTCATCAACGTTGGCATGAACATTGGTCTTTTGCCGGTGACAGGAATCACCCTGCCGTTCGCAAGTTATGGCGGATCGCACCTCATCACATCATTTTTCGCTTTGGGATTGTTGGTATCAATGCGCAGATACATGCGCAGTGCTCATAAGGAAGAGACGAAGAGAGAATTTCTTGGTATCTAGGCTTGCCTTGTTGGGGCAAGCAGGGAATCGTATACCGTTTCGGTTTCAGAAACCATGCGAGCCACAGAAAAACGCGCGTTTACATGGCGGTTAAGTTCGCCACCCAATTGTTTCATGGTGTACACGTTGTCGTGCGCGAAGCGCAGAGCTTGGGTAATTTCTTTCGGTTGTTTTGCATGGATAAGGGCGCCAGATCGCATATCTTCGATTATTTCAGGTATGCCACCTACAGATGTTGCTATGACGGGCACGTTTGCGTACCCAGATTCAAGAAGCACGTACCCGAACGCCTCGGAAAGTGATGGCAAGAGGAAAACATCGAATGCGGGGATGAGTGTAGCGGCATCAGGAATGAATCCTGCCATACGAACACTTTCTTTTAGTTTTGGATCTGCAGCAATCTGGGCCGCAAGCTCGTCTTTGAGGTCTCCGGTCCCGACGATTGTGTACGTGAATGGGAATGGCAGCGATTTCATGCCATCGAGCGCGTATGCGAGACCTTTAACCTTGTGTAGTTCGGCTATGGTTCCTATCGAGAATACTTTTTCTGGTATGCCCAATACCGTTCTGGCATTTTTCTTGCCGTAGAATATTGGCTTGTCGATGCCGAGATGGACAACCTGTATACGACCAGCGACTTTCGGCATGTGCTCGACCTGGCGTTTTACACCCTCTGACACAGCAATTGTTTTATGGGCGAGCATAATGGTGAGCCAGTGGAAGAATGCTATAAATGCCCTTGATACCTCATTACGATCTTCGTTGAAGGCCCATGCGTGGGCTGTAAACACAGACCTTGCCTTGCGGTGGGCGATGAGCCTTGCCACAGCTCCGAGACCCGCAGCCTTAGCACTGTTCAGGTGAACGATGTCAGGTTTTTCGGCGTGGACGATTTTTATAAGCGAAAGCAAGGAAAGGAAATCTTTCCAGAGGTTCATATCGCGTCCAAGGGATGTGATTGGTGCGACACGTACACCAACAGACTTTAGGCGCTCTACAAGAAGTCCGTTTCCGGCATGGTCCGAACCACAAGCTACGACAATGTCGTACTTATCCTTGAGCGAGCGGGCAAGGTCGAACACATAGCGCTGGGCGCCCCCGAAGTTTGATTTTGTTATGACAATCAGAAGTTTCCTTCGGGCCGTTTCAGTCATAGTTGCCTATAGTATAGCGTATATGTATCATTAAGGTCTCTATGCCTGTTCTCAGCCGCAAGACCCCGTTTATTCTGCTTTTAGGCGATATAGCAGCCCTTTGTGCGGCTTTATGGCTTACGCTCGTTGTACGCTATCCTGGCATGCCAGACGGGCAGATACTGGCCGATCACTTCTATCCGTTCTCATTCTTATTCCTCATATGGGTGGCGGTATATTTCATTGCCGGTCTCTATGAGCGTCAGGTAATGGTATCGAGCCGTCGCCTTTCACAGAGCTTATTTTATTCACAGATTGCGAACCTTGGTCTTGCGGCAGTATTTTTCTATTTCGTAACTTTCACAAGCATCAGTCCAAAGACTAACCTTGTCATTTTCTTGGTTCTTTCGTCGGCACTCATCTTGCTTTGGAGACTTCAGATATACGGCATGTTTTCAGGACGAAAGAAAGAGAGGGCTCTTCTCGTTGGTTCAGGTGCTGAAATGCGCGAACTTCTCGCCCAGGTGAATGGCAGCCCGAGATACCAATTCCATTTCGAACACGTGGTTGACCTTGATGGCGAACATTATGCCGCCGGCCTCGCTGACAAAGTTCGCGCCGAAGGCATCAGTCTGATTGTTGTTGATTTTTATAACAGCAAAGCCAAGGCCATTATGCCGGACCTATACGCACTCATGGTTTCGAACAGGGCTAGATTTGCTGATATGCACGCAGTGTACGAGGACGTGTTCGATCGTGTAGCACTTTCAATCCTTGGTGACGACTGGTTTGTGACGAATTTTTCGATGCAGCCAAAGGTTGTTTACGATTCGGTCAAACGCATCGCCGATTTTCTTGCCGCTCTTGTTTTTGGTGCGATTTCGCTCGTTTTCTATCCATTTGTATACATTGCCATCAAACTAGATGATCACGGTCCAATATTCGTTATGCAGGAACGTGTAGGGAAGGACAGCAAAACCATTCGCATACCCAAGTTTCGTAGCATGAGGACGAGCGATCGAGGAGTGTGGGTCAAGGAACACGACGATCGCATCACGCGCGTTGGCAAGTTCTTGCGACAGACGAGGATAGACGAGCTACCACAGCTTTACTCGGTTTTGAAAGGTGATATGTCTCTTGTTGGGCCACGCCCAGATATATATGACCTTGGTATGAAGCTCCTTGCAGAGATTCCGTACTATCAATTACGCAATGTTATAAAACCAGGTCTCTCTGGATGGGCCCAGATACGCCAGGAACTTCCACCACAGTCACTGGAAGAGACCAAGATGCGCCTTGCCTATGACTTTTACTATATAAAGAACCGATCGCTCGGGCTCGACCTGAAAATTGCCGCTCAGACGCTTGCGACCCTTGCGTCCAGGGTGGGAAAATAGATTTATGAGGATATTCATCACCGGAGGATCAGGATATGTCGGGGCCATGCTCGTACGCGAGCTGTCTAAAGACCCTGCAGTAAAGGCGATACTGGCCATGGATAAGGATGAGGCGAATCCGTTATATGATGGCGATTATAAGGTGACCTTCCTTAAGGCCAACACGTGTGAGTCCGAAACTTGGGCGGCCAAGGTCGCCGTATTCGCACCGACGCATGTTATACATTGCGCTTGGCAGATACGCGAGATGTTTGGTCAGCAGGATGTTCAGTGGAAATGGAATATTGGCGGATCGGACGCAGTGTTCGACTTCGCATTCTCAACACCGTCAGTCAAAAAGTTGATTCATTTCTCGACAGTCGCATCGTATGGAGCGTTCTCGAATAATACTATCGAGCGTCGTTTCACCGAGAAAGATCCATTCAGGCCGATGGGATATTTGTACGCTGACGAGAAAGCTGTAGCAGAAGAGCACCTTGAAGCCAAGTATGCTGCGGCTAAAAACAAGGCCGGACATGGCGGGCGTGTTCCACAAGTATTCATTATCCGCCCGGCATCAATCACGGGACCGCGTGGACGATACATGCGCGAGTCATTTGGGCTTCAGTCGGCGCTTTCAGGGAAACTCAAGAAGGGCTTTGCTCAGAGGGTTGTGTCAGCCATGGTCGCTGTTGTTCCGGTAACTCCAAAGTGGTGCAGACAATTCGTGCACGAGGATGATATCGCAGACGCAGTTAAACTATTTGTTTCAGACAAGGCACAGGTTTCATACGAGGCCTTTAACCTTTGTCCCGACGGTCCAGTCATGCGGGGCAAGGATATGGCCAAGGCGGTAGGGAAGATAAGTGTTACTTTGCCCCCAGCATTCATAAGATTCGTATTTTTCGTTGTCAGGCATGTGTTTATGGGCAAAGTCCCAACTTCAAAAGGGGGCTGGAAGACTTATTCATACCCAATTGTCGTTGATGGTTCGAAGATATCGGATATGTTTGGCTTTGTATACACCTTCGGCCCGCAAGGGGCGTTCACCGAGCGCCGAGGCCGTTATATGGAGTTCGTAAAATAAGTGTGATAGCATAGCGGACACTAGTTAAAAACCTTTATATATGTGGAAAAAACGAGTATCAGCCATCGTCCTAATCGTCCTCGCGGCCTTTGTCGGATATTTCGCGTATGATGCGAAAAGCGAAGACGGGACTGTTTCCAAGCACCCATATCGTCTCGGTCTCGACCTTTCAGGCGGCTCACACCTCGTCTTTCGCGCTGATACTTCAGAGATAAGTGGAGACCAGATTGATGACGCCATGCGATCACTCGCTGACGTTGTGGAACGTCGCGTGAACCTCTTCGGTGTTTCAGAACCTGTTGTTCAGGTAGAAAAGGGAGGTGTCGTTGGCCGTGACGAGCACCGACTTATCGTGGAACTCCCAGGTGTCACTGATGTTGATGAAGCCATAGCCCTCATTGGTAAGACTCCACTCCTTGATTTCAAACTCATTCGTCCTGAGGTTGCCAACATGACACCTGAACAGATGGACTCGGCTACCGTCGAAGAACTTTTTGTATCTTCTGGCCTTACTGGACGATATCTTCAACGTGCTCAGATTCAGTTTGATCAAACGACGAACGTTCCGGTTGTATCACTTGTTTGGAATGACGAAGGTAGGGCACTTTTTGCGGCGATTACCCGCGATAATATTGGCGAGGTGCTCGGTGTGTTCCTTGATGGTCAGCCGATAACGACCCCTGTCATTCAGCAAGAGATATCTACAGGTGAGGCTATTATCACCGGAAATTTCAACATCCAGGAGGCTCGTCAGCTCGTGCGAGATCTTAATTACGGAGCATTGCCCGTTCCTATTGAGCTTGTCTCGACCCAGACTATCGGTGCATCGCTTGGCGCCGGCGCTCTTGATGCCTCGGTGTTTGCTGGACTCATCGCATTCGTAGTGGTTGCGATATTCCTTATCGTTTGGTACAGAATTCCTGGTGTCATTGCAATCATTGCCCTCGCAATCTATGTGGCCCTTAGCCTTGCCCTTTTCAAGCTCATACCTGTCACACTTACGGCGGCGGGTATCGCTGGATTTGTACTTACCTTGGGTATGGCCGTAGATGCCAACATACTTATATTTGAGCGAATGAAAGAAGAGCTCAGGCGAGGAAAGGTTTTGAATGACGCTGTGCGCGAAGGTTTTCAGCGAGCATGGCTTTCAATTCGTGACTCGAATCTTTCGTCCATCATCACAGCTGTGATCCTTTATTACTTTGCTTCTACGCCAGTTGTTAAAGGCTTCGCGCTAGTCTTCGGTATCGGAGTTGTTGTGTCGATGTTTACAGCAATCACGGCATCCAGAACCCTTTTGATGGCAGTGGGTGCAAAAGGAGACAGCAAGGTCGCACGATTCTTCTTTGGTTCAGGCATAACCTTTTAATACCATGTTTATAGTACGCAACAGGATAGCCTTCTACACATTCTCGATTGCTCTTTCGATCGCTTCAATCGTGGCCCTGGTTGTTTGGGGGCTTCGTCCAGGCATAGACCTCAAAGGAGGTTCGATTATGGAAATTGAATATGTTTCGGAACGGCCTTCTATGGAGGATCTGCGTGGTGGCCTTGATTCCCTTGGCCTTGGCACGTATTCAATCAGGCCTACGGGCGAGACGGGTTATATCATCCGCACCGGAGAGTTGGATCAGGCTGGTCACAGCGCTGTCCTTGCAGCTATCGATACTATGTCTGCTTCAGATTTCGAGGAGAAGCGTTTCAATTCGATCGGTCCGGTTCTTGGTGAGGAGGCTCTTCAGAAATCATGGATATCAATACTCCTTGTGTTGGCGGCCATCGTCTTATTCATCACCTTTGCCTTCCGAAAGGTGTCTAGGCCTGTATCGTCATGGAAGTACGGCCTCATGGCAATCGTTGGTCTCGCCCACAATATTCTCATTACCGCTGGAGCCTTTGCCGTGTTGGGTCAGTTCGCCGGTTTTGAGGTAGACACGTTGTTCGTGACAGCCCTTCTCGTCATCCTCGGTTTCTCCGTTCATGACACCATCGTTGTTTTTGACCGCGTGCGCGAGAACCTCCACATCAACTCGAACCGCAGTGACAAAAAGAACTTCGAACACATCGTTGGAGATTCTATTAACCAGACATTCGTTCGATCGATTAACACGTCGCTCACCACCCTTATTGCCATCGCGGCGCTTTACGTATTCGGACCTGAGACAACCAAGCATTTCTCGCTCGCCCTCTTTATTGGTATCGCCTTCGGAACGTACTCATCTATATTCATCTGTGCTCCGCTTCTTATCACACTTAATCGTCAAAAGGACAGCCGTTCGGATCGATAACTTGTCGTATCCGCTGGTGTATAATTAATCGTTGTGATGTTCGAACCATATCTCGATACGATTATATACGCCTTCACCAACCATCCGTACATCATTATATTTGTGGGGCTTATTATTGCTGGTGAATCTATATTATTACCGGCAATATTTCTTGCTATCGCCGGTAAATTGAGCATGCCATATGTGGTTGCTATAACCGTTATTTCAACGACACTTTCCGATACGGTGTGGTTCTATGTAGGAAGACATATGCAACATGGTATTTTTCGTAGGTTTATAATCGATCGAGTCATGGCCAAGGTAGATGAGATAGCGAAGCCTTTCGACGCGCACAAGGCCAAGGTATTGTTTGCCTCGAAGTTCGTGTATGGTACTCGCACGGCCGTACAAATACTTGCCGGGGCTCGTGGTATGGAATGGCGTCGGTATATCATGGTGAATTTTCTTGGAGTGCTTTCACTCACCCTCGCTCTTATCGCCCTTGGATATTCAGTTAACCTCAGTTTGGCTGGACTTGCGGAGGTAGTGCATCGCATAGAGGTAGTGTTCCTGATCTTTGTCGCACTGGTTGTTGCTGGTCATTTCATAGTCGGTAAATACGTGAAGAAGAAATGGTATCAGCAATAATTCCAGCATTGAACGAGGCGAGCACGATAGGGGAGGTAATCTCTGTCGTTTTAGGCCATCCAGACATATCCGAGGTGATAGTCGTCGACGATGGTTCGACTGATGGAACGGCTGATATTGCTCGTAAGGCCGGCGCAATTGTAATCGTGAATAATACGAATCTCGGTAAAGCCATGGCCATGGACCGAGGCGTGCGAGCGGCGAGGTCAGAAATAATCCTGTTTCTTGATGCGGATGTACTGGGGTATACGCACGAAGCACTTTCCTATATTATCGATCCGGTCAAAAGAGGTGAATATGAAATGTTTGTTGGTATACGGTCCAGGAAGACGCTCTGGCTCAATCGCATCCTCCATTTTTTTCCGATCATAAGCGGTGAGCGCGTGATTACGAAGGATTTGTGGTTGAGTTTACCGGCCGATTATATGAGAGGTTTCATGATAGAGACCGTTCTCAACTATGCTGCGAAGAAAACCCCGAAGGGTATGGGATTCCGCCTTACGACAGGAACGCGCCATATCATCAAGGAAAAGAAATACGGGATATTGAAAGGTCTGGTTGCTCGTCTGCGCATGATATGGCAAGTTTCCGTAGTTTCATTCCAACTCTATATCATTGGTGGTATAGCCGAGGCGTTTCAAGGATTGAGGCGGAAGTCATAGGTGCGTGGGAGGTTCCACACAGGTGGCGATTGGTCGGATCAGGTGTTAGCATGGCGGGAATTGGACACGTGGCGGAATTGGTATACGCGCACGTCTCAGAAGCGTGTCCCGTAAGGGTTGAGGGTTCGAGTCCCTCCGTGTCCACTATTAGATACTTTTGAGGTATCGAGAAGGTTGAAGGGATGATTTAACGTTGCACCCACTACGTTTTTTCCTTGTATCGTAAAGTTCAAGAAGATCTTTTTCACGATGAAGTCGATGTCGCTCATGTTTTTCATAGAACGCAGTATTGTAGCCATGTTTTCCATGAGTTCGAGGAATTCCGAATAGGCGCAGATCGGCTCCTTGCCGCTCTCAAGAAGCGCCTTAGCCTTCTCAATGTTCTTCTCGGCCGCCTTAACATCTGCCTCAGCGAGCTTCAGATCGGCCATAAAGGTCTGTTTGATACTCTCTTCGTTGGCTGAAAGGAGAAGGTCCTTGATTCTCCCCAACCTCATCTCTGAGGCCGTTTTAGAGGTCTGGACCGATGCCAGATAGGACCGCGCCTCGCTCTGTTTAAGAGCAGATACCCTCTTCATTTCCTCGACATAGTGCTTATACGACATCTCGGACGAGAAAGGCTTTCCCTCTAGGTATTTGTAGATGTAATCCATCACCACTTTCGCCCTTACGGACTTGCCGTACCTTTCGCACTCGTCATTCTCGCAGCGGTAATAGAAATAATTGGTTACGCCCGCCTTGCTTTTCTTGGACGTTATGCCTGCCGACATTGGCTCGTCGCAATCGCCACAAATCACCATGCCGCGCATGAGGTCCGCCTTTACGCTCTCGGCCTTCCGATAGCTCTTAAAGAGATTCAGATACTGCTTATTATTAGCGATCTCGTTTATCCTCATGAACTCATCGACAGTAACCATCGACTGGAAGTCGTACCGCTCCATGAGGTTAACTTGATTCTTTCCGTAAAGGAGAACCCCGGTATAAATCGGGTCCTTGAGTATCTTTGCGACAGTTTGCTTGTCCATTTCATAGACCCTCCTCGACCCATCCTTCCTCACCCGCATGTACCCACGCTCGTTGAGATTGACAGCTATCTCATCAAGCGTCTTACCCTCAAGGCGCAGAGTGAAAGCCTTCTTGATCAACAAGAAGTTGTCGCCGTCGGGTCTCAAGAACTGTTCTGAGTCTTTAAAATACCCGTGCTTGGACCTGTTTATGTACTTGCCCTCCTCGATGCTGCGCTTGTTGCCGCGGCTCACGTTGTCGCTCAGGTTGTCTGAATACTGCTTGGAGAGCACGAAGGTGATGCCGAGGAGCATCTTGCCGCTCGTCGTATTCTCGAACGTGAAGCTCACGAACTTGAGATCCTTGATGATCCGCTTGTCCACGAGGTCTATAAGCTCCCCAGCATCCTTCATATTGCGAGCCAGGCGATCGGGATGCCAAGCGATCACGCCGTCATATTTCCCAGCCTTGAGCCTCTCGACCATCTCCCTGAATTTCGGGCGAATGTCCGGCTCCTTGGCTGACTCGGACTCCTGGATCTTATCTACAACCTTGAGCCCATGCTGCTTGGCAAATTCCTCGCATTCGATTATCTGATCCGCGAGAGACCGCACCTGCTTGTCGCTATCATCGGTCGATTTACGAGCGTAAACCACATACCGGTATTCTTTCGGAGTGGATGCTGTCTTGCTCTGATTTATGGTCTTCAGAGCCTCTAATAGGTCATTGGGAGTTAGGCTCACGACTAAAGCTTAGCAGATCAAAGGGCCTGCAGCGACTTGCGGGTGATTAGATTATCTTGCAACTCCTCACAATCACATTGCCGAGCTTGCCGGAAACTTGCCCTTCAAGCACGATTCTTTCTTCTTTCGATACCTGAGCCAGTGCCGATTCGGCAGACTTAGGGAACATGCACTGAACGGAGCTTATTGAATATTCACCGCCAGTTCTAAGAGCGATATAGGCGCTCCCGACAATGTCCTTACCGATTGATTCTACGGTGCCTGAAACTTGAATCACTTTACCCTTATACTTCGCCTCTGCAGATATTTCATTGGCGTTATATTCGTTCATCAATTGATCCGCCGTCACCTTAATTGTAGGAACTGGCTCTGGAACAGGAGCAACTGCCTCGACCACAGCCTTTGTCTCTACCTGCTTGGCAGCCTTAGATCCCACCAGAGAGAAACCAATAACCATAACAATAAGGACCACGAGAATCTTTACACCTTTTGAAAACGTGAGATTCGCTCTCTCCTTAAGAAGCTTGGTCACTGGAGGAAGACAGAGCGCTGCAACGATAAAGAAAAGGATTCCAGACACGGGCCACTTTCCTATGTTTGTAAGTCCGAGGATTATAAAAATGATTCCAAATAGCCAGGCAAATACAGAGCTTAGGGTTATATTGTTAGTCTTAACCTCCGGAGACTGAACTGGTGTGTTCATAATTATGCTTGATAGGTCTTATAATCTGCAATAAACAAAAAGCCCGCCACGGGTAGAGGCCGAACCTCTCGTACCGGTTTCCCGATACGGCCTATCAAGCAAACCCCATGACGGGTTCTTTATGCTTGATAGGGCTTTTCGCCATGCCAGACAATGTCTAGTTTAGGCTACTTTTATATTCTATTGTCATTGAACATGATAGCTCCAAAACCGCTATCAGTCCACGAGAGTTCTCGTGGACTATTCATACCCCGTAAATTCTTCAAGACATATATTTGCGTCGTCTATCCCTAAGGACACAAGAGTGCCATGCACATGACTTACCATTGCTGGTGGCCCAGCCACAAACCACTTAGCGCCCTCTGTGCTATTTATATTTTGCTGAATATAGAGTTCATCGATTTTTCCAAATACAGTTTTAAGGGAAAATGATGAGTAACGCTTTGCCAATGTCTGTAGTTGATCTAGGTAAGCGGCGCTTTCTTTGTCCCTGTTAGCGTATATAAGCGTCATAGAGGAGGTAAAACCCCTCTCAAGAGCATATTGAATCATACTCAAATACGGTGTTATTCCGATTCCTCCCGCGATAAAAAATACCGAACAGCCTGGATCCTCGGGAAGCACAAGAAATCCATGTGGCCCTTCAATGATTATTTGCGAGTTCATGGGTAATTCCCTGATCGTGCGCTTAAACCCACTATTAGTGTCTCTAAATGCCAGCGATATGCTTTCCTCATCAAGCGGAGATGAGGCAATAGAAAGCACGCGCGATGCACCGTCATAATCCGAGTATGAAAGCTTGGGAATTTTCAGCTGAATGTATTGACCTGGTTCAAACAAAAAATCAGTCGGTCTCTTGATCGAGATTTCCAGTGTGTTTGCCGCCACCTTCCTCCTACCGATAAGGGTCGTGTTGTACACTCGATTCATTCTACTGGTTCATTAACTGCTGTGATGGCGATACGGAATTTTGAAAGTTCGGGAGCTTGAACACTTCGTCTTCAATAACTTCATCTACGCCATGAATAGTAACTGCCAGCGCTTTGCCGTCCACGGTAATCTGATGCTTTCCCTTATCGTATTGCAATGCCCACACACCAGGACCTCCCGCAAGTCCCGAGATACCTATGCTTTCAGGCTCTATATTTTCGGATTTAGACCAGGCAAGGCGTTTTGATTCGTCTAATTGAGCAACGTATATCGCTCGCTCACTAAATTTGTATATTTTATGAGATATCGGCAAACCTCCCACCTCTATCGTTTCTCGGAAGTACGGCTTGCTATCAAGATCCCTCGCCCAAAGGTGAATATCCTGATTGCCGCTATTAATAACCATATAGAAACTCTGGGAATATTTTTTTGATACCTGTGCCGAAACGGGAGGAACATCTACTGACCGACTTTCCAAATAGAGAATCATTCCTCCGGGAAGCGCGATAGGAAGTATGAATAATACTCCGAGAAAACATACAGTTATGCTTTGAATGTTAAACCCGCGGCGGCTTGTAGCCGCTCTCTGACGGAGAACGATTTTAATAAATGCCACACTCTGCAAAAGCACCACCAGAAGCGCCATTCCGATAAAGGGATACAAAAACCAGACGGGCGGATACACCGCCATTCGAGGATATGAAAGCTCGAAGAAAAAGAACAGGTACAGAATGCCGCGTAGCACAATCACATAAAAAATAACGTGAGCTAATGAATTATGAAGCCATTTCCATGAGGAAATACCAAGGAAACTAACAGCCCTGTCAAAAGACGTGATAGTCAGCAGAATAATCATCGGAAGCAGCATAAGTCCCATTAAGTTCATGATGCCTACCTCGGGTCGAGAGAGAATATAACCTCCCACTTGCTCCAAATACTCAAAACCAAAGAGCCTCATCACGTCTCCTTGTGCCCAGCGTTCCCATATAACGTAGCCGTGACCAACGGCGAATACAGAAAACCATACCCCAAACTCTCGCCTCCAAGAAACCAGCCGCGTGAACGGACGCCACAGTTTCGACATAGGTCCAACGATAAGAGAGACGACAAGGAGAACAAAAGCAGTGTGTGCAAATGACCTCCACATAGCATGGTCCACACCCCATTGAGGATATGACTTATAGAACAAATACGTCAGCAGAGAACCTAAGCCTGCTACGAAGAGGTGGCGTACGAACAGTATTTTTTTGCTTTTTATTCCAAGTAACATTTTTTATATTAATTAATGCTTATGTCCGACGTGTTCTAAGGCGTGTTCCTCTTTCTCAATTAATTTCTTATCCACGATTACTTTTTTACCCCTATTGAGCATCCACATTGTAATAATTGTTGTGATTGGAACCGCCAATATTAATCCGAGACTACCGATCGTCGTTCGGATGATCTCGGTAGAAAAGCTCTCTCTATTGAGCACAACCCAGATACTATCGGTCGAAGCCTGCAGAACGAGTAGTAACATGGGCAAAGCGGCACCTACATATGCAATCGCTAAAGTGTTCACCAGTGCTCCAATATGCTCGCGTCCTATCCTTATCGCTCTCTGATATATGGTCTTCCGAGGCACATGAGGCGCGATCCTTAACAGTTCCTCTACAGTGATAGCTTGGCCTATCGCCACATCATAGAGAACACCAAGAAGACCGATCATAATGCCGCCAAACAAAAGACCTACCACATCAATGGAACCGCGAGCATTAAGATTTAGATATACGATCTCTTCCGATCCATAACCGCTTAGTCCTGTTGATATGACGGCCACGTAGCCGAGAATGCCTGTAAAAATAACAGTCGCGATCATCCCTACGACCGCAGAAGAAGTCGTCTTATTAAATCCATGAGTTACATAAGAGCCTAATATAATAATCAGCGAGGAAACCGAAATGGTGATCAATATCGGCGAATAGCCCTGAAGAATGCCGGGAAGCAAAACATAGAGTATCAAGATGAAACTACCGACAAGGCTCACGAGTCCCCGAATACCTTGAATGCCGCCAAAAACAAAGACGCTCAGAAGAAAAATGCCGACGAAGATAAAAACTTTAGGTAGCCTGTACGGTTCTTGCACTGAATAGAGATCAGCCCCGCCCTCCCACCTGACCGTATGCAGTAGATAGAATTTTTGGCCCTTTTTCAGTTCTAGGAAATCGTCGTTTACAACAACAATGCGACCTTTTGCACTACCTTCAAGAATCTCGATCTGTATCGACTGGTGGATTCCTTGTATATCTGTTCCGGGAATTTGTTTCTGCTCCTGCTTAACAATATCGATTACTTTAGAGAGAACAGTTTCCTTTTTATCCTGCATAATTTCACCCTCTTGGCCATAAACAGAATTGCCCGTAAGAAGTAGCAGCAAGATTGTAAAAAGGATCGATTTTTTCATCTACTGAATGTTAACAACCCCCTCTAATGCAGGATTCAAATGATCATGATATTCCCATGTGCCAGCCTTATCGAAGACGTAGCGGTAAACACCTCCTATTTTATAAGGTCTAAATTGATCGAATGTCGGAAGCTCTTCGTGCTCAGGGTGCAAATTAGAGGCGACCCACATATCCATACTGCTTTCATTCACAAACTCAACCATTGTTCCGACAGGACCCTTAATTTCCTTGGGAAGGAAGCCGTTGTCTGTGTAGCGGATCCTCGTCATACCTGCCATACCCGACATGTTATGAGCAGGCATACTCGACGGGTCGGTTTCAATGATACTCGATGGCAAAGACTCGCCAGTTCTTACGTACACAGCCGTCATTAATCCTTCATCGTCGAGAGCAGGCAAATCCATGTCGTTAAATGTTCCGTCACCCTGGTCCTCATAAATCATGACTATCAAGTCCTCTCCGTCATAAAAATCACCGAGAGATATTTGAATATTCTTATAAGCGCCTTTTTGTAAGAAGTTGCTTATTTCAATAACCTGGCTGAGACGATCTCCCTCTATTGCGCGTGCTACAACCCACCCATTCACCGGCATCACAACGCTATCCACCATCACCGTATCCTTTGGAGACTGTGGCGAAAGGATAAGGCTAAGTGAGCTCGTAGCTGGTTCTTGATTTCGTACTATATTCTCACTGCCGTTGTCATTTCTGCGGTAAAACATGAACGCTCCTAAGGCGACCAAATGAAACAATATAATGCCAACAAGAATATGTTTGTGCTTCATAGTTATTCAAGAAGGAGCATGAGCGCCATCACTCCAATACCAATGATCATCCAGAAGAGCTGTATAAGAGACTTTTTAGGGCTCGTTTCCTTATGAAGCTCTGGGATCAGGTCTGACATAGCAACATATATAAAGCTTGCGGCCCCTATCGCAAGTAAGGCGAGAGGCTGTTCTGTTCCCTGAGTAAAGAGAAGCACAACCACTGCTCCCAGAACCGCTGTAAGGGCGGAGAGAAAGTTATATATGAGAGCCTTTTTCCTGCTCCAGCCCCCATGAACCAATACGGCAAACTGCCCGATCTCTTGAGGTATCTCATGAAGCATCACTGCCACCGTCGTTGCAATTCCTACAGGAACACTTATGAGGAAGCTCGCTGCAATCGCCATGCCGTCAAGAAAATTATGTAGCGCATCTCCAAAGACGGTCAGGTATGTCATCGAATGGATGCTTTCATTGTGGCCCGTATGGGAGTGGTGCCACAAAAGGAACCTTTCGAGGACGAAGAAGAGCACTATGCCCGCTAAGATATAGACACTCGTCGAAAGTGCGTTTCCTTCGACCATGATTTCAGGAAGGATATGAATGAACACGTCGCCAAGGAGAGCACCGGCGGAAAAACTCACTACATAAGAAAGAACCTTTTGTAGTCGCTCTTGCCTTACTCCAAGGGTGATTAACCCCACGAGCGATATAAGGCTGACAATAGCTACGCTTACCAAAGAATAAAGCCAGATTTGTGCCATGTTTAGTGTTTCATGCTTCGAACATTCTCATCAGCTTCCTCTGGAGTTGAAGGTTGTACACCCTGAACAACCGACACAACGAAGTCACTTGTAAATACTTTTCCGCCTCTCTGAAATTGACTGAATACCTTATACTTGCCAGCTTCAGGAAAACTGACCAAAAAGTTAACAGCTCCCGTCTGCTTTACATCCACATCTTCGACAGGGTGAGCATGTATGAAATCAAGGGTTCCTTCTTTGAGAACAACCGTGTGCCCGAGAGCACCTAGATATTCCTCCATATCAGTCACAGGCTTTCCATTTTGAGAGATATTGAATGCAAGGCGAGACTCCTCGCCGCTTTGAAGAGTTTCCTCTTTAGCAAGATTTATCTGATACCCATCAACAACTTTTGTACGCTCCTCGGACCCGAGCGGCCTAGAAGCGTAGCCTCTGTCGGAACCAACATTCACGTCGTCTGAAATAGTGACGACGAGAGGTTCTCCCATAGGACCCATTTGTCCCTTTTCGGGAGCGAAATCGGCAAAGATACGGTATTCACCGTCTTCAGGGAATGCAAGATCCGCGAGAGTGAATGTCCCCGTCGCTTTATCGAATTCAGGATGAATATGCTGAAAATATGCGAGATCCTTTCGAACAGCAATAACATGCATAGGCTTTGTGTGAGTAATCGCATAATCCTTGAGAGTATTACCTTGGTCATCCACGATCAAGAACGAATATGAATTCGGAGCGTTGAGTGCATACGTCTTACCATTCGAATCCGATTTTATGCAGTACGAGCGATGACTCTGGATTGGCATCATGTCCGAAAGGGTGCCGTCAGAAGAACAATATATTCCTAGAGTGGCTTTGGTATCATCACTATCTTTCGATGCAATGATAAAACCACCGATAAGAAGAATTAGGATTCCAAGTATGAGAAGTATCCGTTTCATAACGTGTAAAAGTTAAAATTAATTAAAATTGACGGAGAAGTTGTACATGCCCATAGAGCAGAGACCAGTGAGCTTCGCGCCAGCTTTTTGCGGAGGGACTTCGATCTCCGTAACGCCCGTCGGCGGTAGATTTTCCTTATAGTTGAGAGCGGCGATACTCAGAGAAGAGGTGCAATCAAAAGTACCGTTAGTCTTAATACGAAGGACTGTAGGAACACCTGCTTTAGCTACGGTTTGGCGAGGAGAATAGCCTCCTTTAGCCATAATATCGATTATCTGCTTACCACCCTCTGTGGATATGTTATTTACTGCTGTGGTGGGTTTAGCGACTGTGTCAGATCCGCCGCCAAATGAATTTGCTGAAAAATATATGGATCCTGCCACAATAATTGCAGAAACGATAATTGATACTGGGACACTAAATTTTTTCATACTTTATGTTGATGTTAAAAACTGAATAATGGCTCTATGACTCCGGCAGCCGCAAGACCGTTGATGAGATTAAATATACCAAAGAAGATTACAACTAACCCTGCGGACTTAAAGAATACCCCCGAACGAGTTTTAGTGTGTATTCCAAGTGAGCTGAATGAGAGAAGAGCTAGAACCGGGAGTGTTCCAAGTGCGAAAGCAGACATCGTCATCGCTCCGGTCCAAAAACTGCCGGTTGAAAGCGAATAGATCTGCATCGACTGAGTGAATCCGCAGGGAAGAAAAAAAGTCGCAACACCGATTAAAAGCGGCGTAAGCGTGTGATTTATCTTTTTAAGACTTTGAACGCGGTTCGCTATGAAGCTCGGTAATGATGGTTGAAGCTTCTTCATCCATGGAAACACATCGAGAAGGTTCAGGCCGAGAATAAGAAGAACAAGCGCCACAACAACACTCAAAATAAACGTACCCGTTCCATTCAGTTGAAACGCTGAACCGAGAACTCCAATCACGCCGCCGAGCACAAAGAATGATACAAGCCTTCCAATATGGAAAAGCACTTGTGGACGAACCTTATCATTCTCTTTGGCATAGTTTGCCGACATAGAGAGGACGAGCCCGCCCACAACAGCCATACAGGTGGAAACTGAGGCGATGAGACCGATGATAAACGCCGTTCCGTATCCAACGTCTGATGTGGTCACAAGATTCACCAAACCGATTTTTTGAAGAACGATGAAGAGAGCGACGAATGCAGCCGCTATTGGAAGAGCTATTTTAAATTGGGACCAATCTACTACATGCTTCTGCTTTCCGACCGATAGCGTGTATCCATGGGATTTTAGGACAGCGGTAAGGCTATCCGCAATATCTTCAGGAACTTTGTCTCCGAATTCTCCTGCAACAACAACCGTATGGTCAGCTAATGACGCCTTTACAGAGGAGACATCCTTAAGATCACCGATCTCGCTTTCGGTGAGAGCAATGCATGCCTTGCAGTGCATTCCCTGAATGTGGAAGGTGTAGGTTTTCATATGTTTTGTTTTTTAATTGCGAGCCACTCTTTCCAAAAGAAAAATCCGATTATGGGGAAAGCTATAGATGTATAAAGGCCCGGGTAGTAGCCTCCAATAGCGATGGCCTTGTATACGTGATGGAGCTCATAGATGTAGACAATACCCGCGATCCCGAGAGTGTACAACTGCCACTTACCGCCCATTATGAGGAGGAGGCTAATTATAAGAAGGAGCCAGAACATTATTTGAAACACGACGAAAGTAGCTCCGTGATTCGATAGCGAGGAGAACATTCCGAAGATCGCTTGGGCATGCGCATCCTTGTCAGAAAAGTGTGTCACGAATTCTTCTATTCCATGCAGGATGAAAACGGGTATGGAAATCCCGAATATGAGTTTGAGTTTCTTGGTAATCATAATTTCTTTGCCTTAAGTCGAAGCGAATTTCCGACAACAGATACGCTTGAGAATGCCATGGCGAGACCCGCGAACACTGGATTGAGGAGCCAGCCGAAGAAAGGGAAGAATAGTCCTGCCGCAAGAGGGATGCCTACGACGTTATAGATAAACGCCCAGAAAAGATTCTGCTTGATGCCGCGCATCGTAAGCCTCGAAAGCTTTATCGCTTTCACAAGTTTGGATATATCACCGTTAAGGAGTGTGATGCCAGCCGTCTCGATCGCCACATCAGTTCCCGTGCCCATAGCAATACCTACATCTGCTTGAGCGAGAGCTGGGGCGTCGTTTACGCCGTCGCCCGCCATAGCCACGATATGTCCCGCAGCCTGCAATTCCTTTATTTTATTGAGCTTGTCTTCAGGGAGTACTTCCGCGACCACATCATCGATGCCGACTTCTTTTGCGATCGCCTGAGCCGTATATTTGTTATCTCCCGTGAGCATAACAACTTTTATACCAAGCTTGTGAAGGTTCTTTACCGCTTCCACCGCCTCTGGTTTTATCGCGTCAGAAACCATGACAATAGCGATCACCTCGCTTTTTGAGGCGAGGACGACAGGAGTTTTACCTTCTTTAGTTTCTGCTTCAAGCTTCTGAGTATCTAAAGAAAGTTTGAGGTCAGATATGAGCTTTGTGTTGCCGGCAAAATATTCAACACCTTCGATGTGACCTTTTATACCTTTGCCTTTAATGATTTCTGATTTCTCAATAGACAGAAGGCTAATTGATTTCGCCTTCGCATGCTCGATAACAGCGTGGGCAATAGGATGTTCTGATTTACTTTCGAGGGTGGCAAGAATCGCCAAAACTTTTTCGTCGGAAAGTTTTGAATGATTCTGTATGCTCGTGAGTTCTGGTTTACCTCGCGTGATCGTGCCTGTTTTATCGACGACGACAGTATCAACCTTGTGAAGTTTTTCAAGAGTGGCGGCGTCCTTAATGAGGATGCCTTCTTTAGCTCCTTTACCAACTCCGACGATGATGGCTGTAGGAGTGGCGAGGCCGAGGGCGCACGGGCAAGCAATAATAAGAATGCCCACAAATGAGGTAAGACCGTATGAGAGAGCTTGAGAAAAGCCGAGCGGACCAGAACCCAAAAGCAGCCATGCGCCGAGGGTTATGAAAGCCAACACAAGCACCACAGGAACAAATACAGCTGAGATTTTGTCGGCTAACGCTTGTATAGGAGCGCGACTTCCTTGAGCTTCCTCAACCATTTTTATGATGTGGGCAAGAAGTGTCTCAGAGCCGACCTTGGTGGCTTGGAACGTGAACGCGCTATTTGTATTTATTGTGCCTGCGACAACAGTGTCTCCGATATTTTTTTCCGCAGGCATAGGTTCTCCGGTGACCATTGATTCATCTACATATGAAGATCCTTCAGTTATCATGCCATCGACAGGAATTTTCGATCCTGGCTTTACTATGACGAGATCACCACGCCTTACATCCGAAGAGGCGATTTCTTGCTCCTTTCCGTCTCGTATGACCAAGGCGGTTTTTGCCTGAAGGCCGACGAGCTTTTCTATTGCGTCTCCCGTTTTCACTTTGGCGCGAGCCTCTAGATATTTACCGAGGGCGATAAAGGTAATAACGATTATCGTTACATCGTAATAATTCTGTTCGACGTTGATATACGGGGCGAGTGATTCTTCAAAGGCGGTGACGATAAAGCTAAAGAGAAAGGCGACGAATGTGCCTATACCTATTAAGGTATCCATATTCGCTTTGCCAAATCGAAAGAATCGAACCATGCCGAGAAGGTATGGTTTTCCAACGACGAAAAGGGTGTATGTCGCGAATATCGGAAGGAGGTGGTGGAAAAATTCGTAAAGCGTTCGAGACATCTCGGGCACAAAGCCGAACTGGCCAAGGATATCCCATCCCATGACAAAGATGCTGAAGATGGCGAGAGGGATAACTGAAAAAACCTTGCTTTTCATATCCTTTATTTCTGCGAGCTTCTCTTTTTTTGATTGGTTAAACCCTAAATGAGCCGCGTGTTCATTCGCTGACATACCCATCTCGTTCGCGGTTTCCGGAATAACGAGCGAGTAGCCCAGTTTTTCGATTTTTTGTGAGAGGTGTTGGGGATTCGTTTTTGCAGGATCAAAACTCACTTTGGCGGTTTCTGTTCCGTAATTCACCTGAGACGATTCGACACCTTCAGTCTTTTTGAAGGTTTTTTCGATGATGCCCGCGCAAGACGCGCAGTGCATTCCTTTTATTTTATAGGTTTGGGTATGCATAGATTATTTTCGTTTAAGCCTATAGACCTTTAATATCTCCGCTTTAGTCTTACTTTCTTTACCTTGATGCGTTTGATCTACCGCACAGGTAGAGAGGTGATGTTCCATGAGAGTGTCTTCAATACCCGAGAGCGCTCTTTTCACTGCGGACGTCTGCGTAATGATGTCTATGCAATATCTGTCTTTCTCGATCATATCCTGAAGCCCTCTTATTTGGCCCTCAATGATTTTGAGACGACGAATCAATTTTCCTTTATGGGGATTTTTAGTCATGGGGTAATCATATACCCTATAGGGGTATAGTGTCCAGGCGCGCAGATATACAATAATTACTCATATCTCAGCACGACCTTGTCTTTGTCTTTCATCTGGTAGTTCTCAAGTTCCATATTTTCAACTCCATTTACGCTCATTGTGACGTTATTCCCGAATTCCCCAAAGCTCTTACCCCAGACCCTGAAAAAGTTCGTTACTTTAGTATCATCTTTTGTCACTTTCCCACCATACTCAAGATGAATGATGGGTAGATCCTCATGTGTATGCAATGGATTATGAACCGTGCCCGAAAGACCAATACCTTGAGGTATCTCTATCTTTTCTCCTTTAACATAAATTTCCAATTCCGGGTGCCAATGAATACCTTTTTTTGTAATTACGTTCGGATCTTTTGAGGGTGCTGTCACCCACCAGGCACCTCCAACAAGGATCAATGCCGAGATTACTGTGATAATAATTCCGTTTTTCATTTTATTTTTTTCATTTTATTTACAGACTAATGGTTTATTAATGTGCTTCATTAGAAGATATGTCGAAGATAGAGAGAGCAGGACGCCAAAGATACCGAATTCGCTTCCTTGCAGAGGCAGAATCGAAAGGATCGAAGCTCCGCCGATCGTTCCCAGAATGGTTGTGGCAAGAATTGATCCACAGGCGGCACAGCCGATTCCTAGGACGCCAGTGGTAATACCCACAAGCCCGATACTTAATCCTCCGAGTGCCCTGACTCGTTTGCGAACGAGATAAAGAGCCAGAGAAGCATTAATGCCTAGTATGATCGCTATGAGGATTGTGTAGGTTGCTGACAGGACTGTGAAATTCGTACCTATAGAGGCTAAGAGTTTAACGGGCAAAGATATCTTCTCCCCTAAACTGAGAAGCGGATCAGACAGGACCAAAGATAGCAGGCGGAAATTTGGCAGCCAGGTCGCAAGAGCAAAGACCGTGATCGCTATGACGATGGAAGTAATTGCATATCGCCAGTTCCTGAATATCTTTAGTGCCGACATTGTACTATTTGCTTTGCAATGCCTGCTCTATGAGTTGCTTTATAGCGGCATACGGCTGCGCTCCAGAAAGCGGATATACTTTACCCTGCGCCCCCACGACTATGCTCCAAGGGGTGCCTCGACCGCCTGTTGCAACTGCATTTTGGACATCATCTTCAATATGCTTGTCATATTTTCCGCTCGAAAGACACTCATTAAATTTGGTCGTGTCCAATCCCACGAACTTCGCTATCTTTGGAAGTTCGGCTAAATCGAGGCCATCATTTGCTGGAGTGATCTCATAAAGACGATCTGCATATGCCCAGAATTTGTCGTTTCCACCTTGTTCGGCAGCACATTCAAGAGCCACAGACTCCTTTCTCGCTTTTGAATGGAGCTGATCGAGAGGAAAATGACGATAGACCCATGCGACTTTTCCGTTCGCTCCATATTCATCCATTACTTGCTTCATTGTTAAATGGAATCTCTTACAGAAGGGACATTCAGTATCCGAGTACTCGACTATCTTCACGGGTGCATTTAAAATACCGCGAATATGATCGTCTTTTGTTACGGGCCTCATTTTGTCGAGACTTTCTGTTGACCGAGCATCTGCAATCTGAGGAGCTGGCGCGGTTACTGCGGCATTGGGCAAACTTATATTTTTTGAACCGAAGAATATTCCCAGGCCGATCAGCCCACCTGCGATTATAATCGCCGCGGGAATCGAAAGAGGATTTGTTTTATGTTCAGACATTTTTAATTGGAAAATAGATAAGTAAAAGAACGCAAACCGTCCTATCTAAACCAATTAATATACTTTCGTATTGAGAACACCTCTAGCAAAAGCGAGTTCGAGATGATTTATGGAAAAAAGGTTCTGGCTAAGTCTAAAAATTGTTCTATAGGATAGAGCTGTGCGATCAGGCAGAAGATGATTGACTTTGTTTCTTAACAAAGTGACGAGAGCAAGACTTAGGACCACAAGAATTAGAATACTCGAAGAGCTTTGCGGTATCGAAGTTGAAAATAGCTTCCAAGATTCAATATGTTGTGACATGTCTATACCACAACAGGACTGGCCATTTTCCATGGTCGCCAAAACTACAGATGGATTTACACTTTCCATTTGCATATCTGAGTGGAACATGCCCGTACAGATAAATCCAAAAGCAAGCATCCCGATTATGAGTGTAATTGGAAGCTGGAACAGAAAATGCGTCTTTACTTCTCTTATCCAAGACATAAACACCATTCTATCATTTCCGATAGAAACTGCTAAATAGCTCGTTTAGGTCACCCTATTTCGCCCTAAATCACCCAAATTTTCACTCTAATTCGCTCTATTTCGCTCTATTTCAACCAATTTGAGTCAATTTAAAAACACTCCGAATCTATTTTTGATTAAAGAGGTCCATATCCCATATCACATATAGTTCAAGCCATCTCCCCTATATAAAGCAAAACTCCGATACCCCCATTTTTTCGGAGTCATTCGGAGTCTGCAAAAGACGCAATTTCGCCTATTTTTTCTGATTGTGTCCGAGCGTGATCACCTCACCGTTAGACCCTGAAACCTGCTGTGGTGCTGGCTGCTTTGGAGCCGGAGCAGGTGGCGTCTTTGGGAGATTCTGGACCACATCCGTAAAGTTGTCTTTCTTTGCCATGCTGCAATACTAACACCCTACAGCAATACGCGCATTATGGGTTCCTTTCGGGCCTGAGCCATGAATATAGCCATCTCATTGTTCCATTTCCTCATATTTTCAAGGTTATCCAGGATGGCATCGAATAGTTCAAGCGTGGTATGCTTCTGCCCACAGCACATAAAAACACTGCCAAGGCGAGCGTCTGACCTGTGACCGGGCCCCCATATAACAGAGCACTAAAGGGCTTGACCAGCCTCAACCGATGTGTATAATAGTCCTTACCCCTTTAAAACTCGGTTTTGGGCAGGGAAATGGGCTTCGCAAGATGACCATTTTTCTTTCTCAGGACAGAGGGCTTTAGGGGCCGATCGTTGAAATAGAAGTAATACTTAAGAACGTGTTAGCAAAAACTGGTCAGATTTATTTCTGATGTTTCTCTTAACTCGTGCAAAATCTTAATCTATTTTACTTTGAGTTTTTGTTGAATGTTGCAAGGTTGATTCAGATTCAGTTTCGACCCCAACTAAAAATAAATAGGATTGCGACGACCCGAAAGCACGGGAAGTCCAACAAGATAGAAAACGATGTGGCAACATATCGCGGTCTGTTTTGTCTCGTTCGATCGAGGGGAAAGTCTCGGCGCTTCGGCGCAGTGACTATCTTCTCGGTTTATAACAAGAGTTTGATCCTAGCTCAGGATGAACGCTGGCGGCGTGGATAAGGCATGCAAGTCAAGGGGGCCGCAAGGCAACCGGCAGACGAGGTAGTAATAAGTAGGTACGAACTTCCAAGTCAAGAACAGCTCGTCGAAAGACGGGGTAATACTTGATAGTCCCTCCGGGGTAAAGATTTATCGCTTGGAAATCGGCCTGCTCGGTATCAGCTAGTTGGTAAGGTAACGGCTTACCAAGGCTATGACGCCTAGGGGACCTGAGAGGGTGACCCCCACCGATGGGACTGAGACACGGCCCATACACCTACGGGTGGCTGCAGTCGAGAATCTTCCACAATGGACGAAAGTCTGATGGAGCGACGCCGCGTGCAGGATGAAGTCCTTCGGGACGTAAACTGCTTTTATGAGATAGAAAGTTTATTGATCGTCTCATGAATAAGAGGTTGCTAAACTCGTGCCAGCAGCAGCGGTAATACGAGTGCCTCAAGCGTTATCCGGAATCATTGGGCGTAAAGGATGTGTAGGTGGTCTTGTTAGTCTTTTGTTAAATTCTTCGGCTTAACCGGGGGCATGCAAAGGAAACGGCAAGACTTGAGGATGCAAGGGGTTACTGGAACTCTAGGTGTAGCGGTGAAATGCGTTGATATCTAGGGGAACACCAAAAGCGAAGGCAAGTAACTGGGGCATTCCTGACACTGAGACATGAAAGCGTGGGTCGCGAAAGGGATTAGATACCCCTGTAGTCCACGCCCTAAACGATCTTCTCTAGCTATTTGGAGTATCGACCCTCTGAGTGGCGTAGCTAACGCGTTAAGAGAAGCGCCTGGGTAGTACGACCGCAAGGTTAAAACTCAAAGGAATAGACGGGGACTTGCACAAGCAGAGGATCATGTGGTTCAATTCGACGGTAAACGAAGAACCTTACCAGGGTTAGAAACCTAGTTGAAGACAAGCAGAAACGTTTGTCGCCGCAAGGCAATTAGGCAGGTGCTGCATGGTCGTCGTCAGTTCGTGATTTGAATTGTTCCCTTCAGTGGGGTAACGAACGCAACCCTCGTTGGCTGTTACAAGTGTCAGCCGAGACTGCCCAGCTCTTTGGGCATAATGAATCCGCAGTAATGCGTGTCCATTGTGAGTAAAGAGCTGGGAGGAAGGTGAGGATGACGCCAGATCAGCATGGCCCTCTGATACCCTGGGCTACACACGTGATACAATGGCATCTACAACGCGATGCGACGGGGAGACCCTGAGCCAATCGTTATAAAGGATGTCTTAGTCCGGATAGGAGTCTGCAACTCGACTCCTTGAAGCTGGATTTGCTAGTAATCTCGGGTCAGCTATACCGAGGTGAATACGTTCTCAAGTCTTGTACTCACCGCCCGTCAACTCAAGGGAGTTGGGAGCGCCCGAAGTCTGCTCACGCGGCCTAAGGCGAGCTCAATGACAGGGAGTAAGTCGTAACAAGGCACGGGTAGCGGAAGCTGCTCGTGGATTATTTCAAGTGAAAACCGTTCTCCTACTTCGGTAGGGAACTTACGGAGTCGATCATATTTAATATGGGTTTTGCAAACACCTTAAATTGCATGGAAGCCAGGGAAGAACTGGCGAAAAGAACGAGGCAAAATAGAATGCGATATGGCCTCCAAAAAACCGCTCAACAGAGCGGTTTTTTGCTGTCTGGGGTAGGGTTGTTTCGACATACTTGACAAATCCTGTCAATTTGATATAATTAGATACAAATGAGAACCTCGACCCCAGTCGGACCGTTCAAATCGGACTACGAACGGGTGATAAACAAACCCCTGTTCTCGGTCCGCCCTATCCTGCGCCACATTGCCATCGGAGCGTTGTGGATCGCGGTTTCAGTCGTCGGTTTTCTACTCCTAGAATATGCGTTCCAACGAGAGGACCGCAGGGAGCAGAAGATCGAGGTGGAGAGCAAGCTGCAAGCAGAGCAGCTGGAGAATGCCCCCACCGTCACGTACCGGTAAACACTGGTAAATTTCTCCAAACCAAATGGCGCCGCCGCTTCACAGCCCGGCGCCTTTACTTTTTCTGATACGAGGGTAGAGTAGAGAAAACACCTTGCCATGCACAACCGTAGCCCAGTCCAACCGCCCCACCCGTGGCACAAGGGCCGCCCCGACGCGGGACAGCCTGTTATGCCACTCGTGGCGAGTCTCATCGTGATTCTCGCCATCGCGACCGTGCTCCTTTATCAATTCGGTGTCTTTACGGTCAAGTAACCGTCAGGTGACGTTACTCGACCGCCACCCGCACAGCCAGCACTGTCGCACGAGCCCCTGCACATGCAGGGGCTTTTCATTGCCGAAAGCACTAGTTTTTGCTATATTTTCGAGGCTCAGGGACATATAGACAGGTCCAAAACATATGCGCGTATAGCTCAGTTGGTAGAGCACATCACTGATACTGATGGGGTCCTAGGTTCAAATCCTAGTACGCGCACAAATTACGGGTTAATATTATTTATATGACACCTGCATTCACAATTAAAGACGCGTTCTCGTACGGCTGGAACAAGCTATCAGAGAATTTCTGGTTCCTCGTTCTCCTCGCCTTGGCGTTTTTTGTCCTTGGCGCCGCCCTTGAGTCCGGCCCTCGTGATGAATTCACTATTGGCAAGTTTGTAAATATATTTGTTTCGTTTTTTGCGATGTTCACGTTCGTTCGTTTTGGATTGAAAATAGGGAAGGGCGAGAAGCCATTCTGGAACAACCTTTTTGAATTCAAGCCAGAGATTTTTGGATTCTATATTCTTGCCTCGCTCGCGTATTCGGCAATGAATTTGATTGGTCTCGCTCTTATTATCGTTCCGGGCATCATATCCATTATTCGTTTTGGATTTTTCGGATTCATTATGGTCGATGAAGGACTTCGGCCTATTCATTCCCTCAAGAAAAGCTGGGCCATAACAAAGGGCCATTTCTGGAAACTTTTCGGCCTCAGCGTTTGTTTATTGGTTTTGAATTTTTTCGGCGCGCTTGCCATGGGCCTTGGTCTTCTCATTACAGTGCCGCTTTCTCTCCTCGTCACTGTGTACGTATATCAGAAAATTAAGGGCGCGCCGTTGCCGCTCGTCGCCGAGCCAATCGCACCGCCGGCCGTCATAATTCCACCAGCTGGTCCTGCCGCAACTGTTTAGTCATGCGCAAATTTCTGACCACCTCCTTGTAATAGAGGGGCGGTTTCTGTATGATATGACCTCACTTTATTTTAAATTTATCAAAACTAGCTAACTTAATGACCAAGAAAACCAAGATCGTCTGCACCATAGGCCCCGCTACCGAATCCGAAGCAAAACTCACCGAACTCCTGAAGGCTGGCATGAATGTCATGCGCCTTAACTTCTCGCACGGAGATTTCAAAGAACATCAGGGCAGGGTGGACAATCTCAAGAAGGCGACCGCGAAAACCGGTATTCCCGCGGCGACTTTGCAGGACCTTGCTGGACCGAAAATCCGCATCGGTACCTTCAAAACTGACTCTGTAATGCTTAAAGAAGGCGCCAAGTTCACGATTACGACCGAGAAAATCGAGGGCGACGAGACCTGTGTTTCGGTTAATTACCCAAACTTCGCAAAAGAAGTGAAGAAGGGCCACATCGTGTTCCTCCACGACGGACGCAAGAAACTTGAAGTGCTCGACGTGAAAGGCAAAGACGTCATTTGTAAGGTCATCATCGGCGGCGAGATAAAAGGCAAGCGCGGCGTGAACCTTCCAGATTCTGATCTTTCTATTTCGGCTCTTACAGAAAAGGACCGCGTAGATCTCGAGTTCGGTATCAAGAACAAGGTGGACTTCTATGCGCTGTCATTCGTGCGACGCCCGGAAGACATCAAGGAGCTCCGCGATATTTTGAATGCAAAAAAGTCTAAGGCCCGAATAATCGCCAAGATTGAAACTCCACAGGCTCTTACTCATATCGATGACATTCTCGACCTTGTTGACGGCGTGATGGTTGCCCGAGGTGACCTTGCCATTGAAATTCCTGCCGAGAAAGTCCCTGCGGCCCAGAAGATGCTCATCAGGAAATGTAACGAGCGAGGTCTACCGGTCATCACGGCGACTCAGATGCTTGAATCTATGATCAAGGCGCCGGTTCCTACTCGCGCCGAAGTATCTGACGTTGCAAATGCCATCATCGACGGCACCGATGCAGTTATGCTTTCGGAAGAAACTACTCTTGGTGATTTCCCAGTCGAGGCAGTCAAAGTCATGTCGAGCGTCGCGGCCCAGATCGAATTGACCCACGTCAAAAAACAACTCCTTGATATCGCCCCAGGCGCATCACTTGCAACTGGTGAATCGGTGACACTTTCCGCGGTTAAAAATGCAGACAGGACAGGTGCCAAATATCTTGTATCGTTCACCCAGTCTGGCCGCTCGGCTCGCCTCATGTCCCGCCACAGGCCGACACAGCCAATCTTCGTCTTTACCCCTAACGAAGTGACTTTCAGGCAGTCTATCCTCTCCTGGGGCACGACGCCGGTTCTTGTCCACAAGACGACGGACTTCAATCAGGTGGCCCAGATGGTCCGTGAGCACTTCCTCAAAGGCAAACTCGCCAAGAAAGGGGACAGGGTGGTCATGGCTTCGGCCCTGCCTTTCGGCAAGTCGACAGAAACGAACATGTTGCTTGTAGAAACGCTCTAGTTTACAGATTCACAAAAAAAGCGCCTAAAATGGCGCTTTTTTGTGGGTATCGAGGCTTGGTATTGAGGCTATTGACTTTTCTGTCTAATATGCTATAATAGAGGGTAAAGAGCTATGGGAGAGGCCTAGGGGCCGATTCCTTAAGACTGGGTTACTCAGTCGCTCATCATTGTATTGTTGCTCCTTACCTCATGAAATCAAAGAAATCCCAAGTATCGGCACGGGTGGAGTTTGGACTGGTTGTCATGGTCGACCAACGACATGGCACCGGAACGATCGCCAGCGAGCATGGGGACCGGGTTTACTTCCGTGTCCAAGATGCCTGCCGTGCAGTGTTCGACCCCAACGCCAACACTGGCCGACCGGTGTTCGAGAGCCTGGAAAATCCCAGACTCCCGACCAGCGAGTTGCTGGTGGCGTTCGTCGCGGGTCAGCGCCCGGGCGAGAAGATGGCCCAGGCATTCCGCTGGTGCTCGTTGGCCTCGTGGGACAAGGCCCTCGCCGAATACGACGAGGCCAAGTCCGTGAATATCCAACCGAAAATCCCGGTGAAGGCGACGCACGGCCAGACCCCGAAACCGCGCCGCACGCCGAAGATCGGATCGATGGTGCCGTTCCCGGCCCAGCGTTCGAAGGCGTCGGACCCGATGGCGCAGCTCGGCCAAGCGATGGACGAGGCCCAGGCCTCCAAGTCGCGCGCGAGCTGAACAACAAGTTATCAGGAGGCCCTATGGAGGGCCTCCTTTTTATTTGTTTTTACTTTGACTTTTTTCATAACGCGGAGCAATATATATTCAAATGGCACAAGTAGGCATGGGGCAGCACTCCCACCGCTTATGACGAATGATCGTCGCCATCAGAGTACCCTACAGCTATGCACCGTAAATGGAACGGTCAGATGAGTGGTCCCGATCTTGGAAACCCCGCAGATCGCCGCGAGGCGCATCGGCATATCCCGCCCGAGGTTCAATTGGCGGAAAAAATCCCAGGCACACCGCCCAAGTCCCATCACGGAGGCCCGGCGCCCGCGCCGCGCCGTATGCCATCAATTGCTCTTATCACGCGCCGCGCCGCCTAGTAGGCATTCGCAAAAATTTCAAAAGCCCCTTTTCGGAGGGGCTTTTTGCTTGTCCATTTCGACCTTTGTCTAGTCTTTGTCTAGCCCTTATTTGCCGGTGATAACGCACACTACTGATCCGGTGAAGGTCGCACCTTTGGCACAGGCTCGGATAAGTCCTGCGAGGCCCAATGCGCCGTTCGCGGTAGTTTCGACACCTGAGGCTCGTAAAAGGTCTTGGGCACGGGCGATTTCTGTGTTGGTAGCAATCCAGCCCGATCCGGCGGTCTTTTTTATAACTTCAACAAGTTTGGCACGACGATAGGCAACTTTGTCGACTATAGCATCAGCCATCGAAGTTTCTGATGAATCGGCACGATCGAAACCATTCACAATTGGATGGCAGGATGTTGTTTGGACGATGTGCACCGCCGAAGGTTTTTTGTTCGCTACAAAGAATTCTGCGATGGCCTGAGCCGCAGTACCCGAGGACGTCGGTATGAAAACAGCTGCAAGTTCAGGTGTCCGAGCAAGTTCGGCCGCAAGTGATTCGTATCCGATGAGGGCGTTGTCATCAACGGATTGGCGCAGGCTGTCGTGGCGATTGCCCTTAATGAGATCGAAGAGGGCTTTGAGGGGGCGAGGGGATTGCGATATAGATATGCGGCCGGCCGATGTCTCGCCTGCGTTTTTCGCCTCAACAATCAGAATTTGCTCCTTGTCGGTGTCTATACGCTCACCAACAATAATCGAGAGCGAGAGGCGATCTTCTTCTTCTTTGAGACCGCTGTTTTTGTGGACAATGTGACGGATTGCCGCGAGTGCAGCGTTGCCGGACGATGATATAGCAAACTCCTTACGGCCATCAGCCGCCTTGATATCAATCATGGTCGGTATGGATCGGCCTTTATGCGAGCCGTACGGGTGCAAGTCTTCTCGTTTGAGGTAAAGACGAGGTACGCCGAGGGCAGCAGCGATATCTGGGTGTTCAGTTTGAGGCGTGATCATGGCATTTGTATCTTAGCTCGTTTCGGGTATCATATAAAGCCTATGAAATGCATCTGCCCTGAATGCAAAAACGACATCGACGTGTCGGTCCATCCGCAAATAGCGGTTGGGTACGTACTTGAATGCCAGGCTTGCGGCATCATGCTCGAGGTTCGATCGCTTGATAATGGCGTTGTTACGACGGAAATCGTGGACGAGGGTAAATAGACCACGGATCCAGTCCATCTCTCAATCCAGCCTTTTCCTTGCCCTATGAAAGCTCCTGTGGTTATATGACCAAGGAGTTTTTTATGAACATACCAAAACAAGTCGAAAGACAAACGCCCCGTCGCCGGGGAGACACAGTGAATACAAACAGCATTATCATTACGCCGTTTCCTCTGAACGATTCGCTCCAGATTTGCCTCGAAGGCACTGGACGGGATTGGAAGGGAATTACCGCCGAGAACATGCTGGCTGCAGTCAGTTATGCGGCGGATCGCGGTGTGCGGGAACTTTTCCTGCCGAGCGTTTCCAAGTGCAACGGACTTGTCGCCAGCCCGTATCGGTTTGGTGCTCGTGAGTTTGGGTCAGTCATCGTGCGTGACGGTGTATCTGCGGATGCTGTGGCCATCGGGCCTCGTTCCGCGGTCGCTATCGCGAGCGCCGATTGCCCGACGCTCGTTTTGTGGTCATCATGGGTGCGCAAGGCAGTTGTCGGCCACGCCTCGCGGGATTCGCTCCTGCGCGGATTGGTTGGCAACATGGTCAGGTATCTTCACCCCACGTCGGAGTATCGGTCCCATATCCAGGCGTTCCTCGCCTTGGGTATCGGGCCCGAAAGCTTTGAGCATCGGTTTGACCACCCGACCCATGGGGGTCGCAATCTGCAGATGGTGCATCGTGTTTCGAACGTCCTGGGATTCCACTGTTTCCCTGGACCGCTCGAGCTCGGGCGCATGGACGTCTTCAGGGTTGTCGAGGCCCAGCTCTCAAATCTCGGAGTCTCAAAGGCCCATGTTTCGAGCGATCGGCACGACACCTTCGCCGACCGTTTGCCCGACGGCACACCCGCCTGGCATTCACACCGACGCGGGGACAAGTCCAGGAATCTGGTCTTCGTCCACTGGAAAGGATGAAGGTAAAGGACGAATAGTTAACCGAGCGCTTCGCGCGCTCGTTCAAAGCCCCTCCTCGCGGAGGGGCTTTTCTTTATAATTTCTTTATAACCTTGCGACCTTCTCGACCGTTTCTTCAATCATCCCACGAAAACCATGCGAGCCGAGGAAAACAATAACATCGCCGTCTTTGCAGTTTGCGGTGACAGATTCAACGAGGGCCGCATCGTCTTCGATGTATTGGACGTTTGGATGGGTGAGGGCGATGGTTGCGGCGAGCTCGTCTCCTTCAAATGTTTTCTCGGGATTTGCGGCGTCCACCTTCAATTTCGACAGGCGAGGGATGACCACGCGGTCGGCACCTTTAAACGCCTCGGCGTAGGCTGGTTTAGATTGTGGTGTGCGGTTGCCGGAATTCGGCTCGTATACGGCGGTGATCGTTCCGCGATATATTCCGCGCAATGTTTTAAGCACGGACTTGGCTTTTTCTGGCGAGTGGGCGATGTCATCAATTACCGTCACATGATTCTCGTATCGTTTTTCCAGACGGCGTTTCATACCGCGGAACGATTTGATGGCGTCAGTGATGTCGGACGGGGCGATGCCGATCTCCTTGGCCATAGCAAAACATCCGGTGACATTTTCTGCGTTGTAGGCACCCAGGAGAGGGGATTCGATGCCGTACGTTTTGCCATGATAGACGATGTCAAACAATATGCCGTCCTTGCTCTCGCGCACGTTCTCGTATCGGTAATCTGCTTTTTCGTCTTTTCCGTATGAAATATAATTGCGCCCCGCATCGGCAAGCATTGAAGGAAGTGTTTCGGTATCTATGCAGGCGAGGACAAGCCCGTCGTGTGGATTGTCAGACTTTGGGACAAGGGCGATGAGGTCTTTAAAGGCGTCAAAGTACGATTGTTCGGTCGGATACACATCGGCGTGATCCCATTTCACTGCAGTCATCAAAAGGTGCGTCGGCCTGTAGTGCATAAACTTGGCGCGCTTGTCCCATTTTGCTGTGGTGTACTCGTCGCCCTCGCACACCGACCATTCGCCCGAATCAATCGCGGCCGATGGCGATCCGTCTTGCGTCACTCCGCCGATAAGATACGAAGGTTTCAGATTCGCATGTTTCAAAATATGTGCGAGCAGGGCAGATGTCGTGGTCTTTCCGTATGTGCCGGTGCAGACGATCGAGTGTGGCTTTACCAAAAATTCACCAACGGCCTCGGGATATGACTTGATGACGATACCGTGTTCGCGTGCATATTCAACTTCGGGATTTTTGCTTGCCATGGCGTTGCCGACCACAACGAAATCAGGCGCGCCACTTTCTTGTCCGTCACCGTGGGCCGCGATCATTTTTTCTGGATGGAAGCCAGGGTAATACGAGATGCCGAGATTCGACAAGTGTGTTGATACAGGAGGGAAGAAGCCGCTGTCGCTCCCTGTGACCTTGTATCCCTTCTGCCACAGGGCTGTAGCGACGGCCGACATTGCGACGCCGCAAATGCCGATGAAGTGGACTTTTTGGGACTTCTGAGATGGGTTTAGGGAGGCTGTCATGATGTGAGCCCTATTTTAAGCCATTTTCACGGCCTTTGATAGGTATTGACTTTTGAGTTTATTGGGTGTATAATATATAGATAATGCTTTGGGTTTCCGCACCGCACAAGGCGCGGCTTTTTATTTGTTTTTACTCGTGATGATACCTCTCGTTTCGCAAAATTGTGAACGCCCGATACAACTGCTCCAAAAATACAGCGCGTACGAATTGATGGGTGAAGGTCATGCGCGAGAGGGAAATGAGGCCGTCTGCCATCGCTCGCACATCGTCCGTGAATCCGAATGGACCACCAACAACAAAAGCTACAGATTGCAGCCCAGTCGTCATTTGTTTGTCTATGAATGACGAGAATTCCATAGACGAGTATTCCTTGCCTTTGTCGTCGAGGAGGAAGACGCGGTCATATCGGTCGAGGACTTTGGCGAGTTTTTCGTCCGTCGTTTCGATGATTTCAAACGGGATATATCGAGAAAGGCGCTTTTCATATTCGTTGATCGCGTCGCGTAGTTCTGCGCCGTCTGTTTTTCCAACTGTGACGAGGGAGATTTTCATAAATATTTTATAACTTTTTGTGGTTATACCGATATCACACTGATATCCTCTCGATGTGAGAAAGGATTTCGATACATGGAATGTATGCAAGAAAGAGCTTGATGTCAAAGCCAGACATCTTGTCTATCGCGCGCAAGAGGTGTGGTGGTGCCACCTTGGTGTGAACATAGGTTTCGAGCAGGACGGTACAGGTGAGGGATTTAACAGGCCAGTTTTGATCGTAAAAGGTTTAAGTCGTTCCACGTGCATCGTTCTGCCGCTCACCTCATCAGTAAAGATACATCCAATGCGGATTCCCCTTGGACTTGTAAAGGGCAAAGAGGCCTCTGCTTTACTCTCTCAGATTCGTGTTATCGACACCAGGCGGCTTATCGAGCGCGTCTGTTTCATTGGTCGTGAGAGGTTTGAGCCAATACAAAAAGCCGTCAGAGATTTATTCTGACGGCTTTTTCTGTTCTCCCTCTTTCGAGGGCGAGCCAAAGGCACTTGTGGCGATATTATATACCTTTCAAAATGTTTTTCAAGGGCTCGGTATCAATCTGCCACTTCTCACCATCAAACCACTCACCACCACGGAACTGTAATTTGTATGTATCCGATGGACGTTGGAGCGAGCCGAGATATAAGTATCGCTTGCCGTTTTCCTTGGCCCATTCGACGGCTTTGGTCATCATGCCGAGTCCGCGCGATGGTTCGGCTGGATCCTCGACGTAAAACGGATATGAATAATGAAGTATGTCGCGCGACTCATAACAAACGACAAAGCCGACGTCGCCCCGCGGCCCAGTGAAGACGAGCAGGGTATTGAAACTGCTTTTCTCGCTCTCGGTCATAATTTCTTTTACTTTGTTTGCGGAAAAATCCGCGCCCAACTTGTCATAGAAATCTTTGGCGAGCTTTCCAATGGACCAATCATAGGCGGTATAGGGAATAGATTCCCTGCGGAGGGCGATATGCTCTGATTTGCGCATGATGCGGCGGTTTTCGCTCGACGCCTCGTAGGCCGAAAGGTCTACACGATATGATCGCGTCTTGTTCATGACGCCTTTGTCGACGCGAGTAAGGACATACCCGGCGTCATACATCGCGGCGACGTTTTCGGGCGAGAAGTCCGTTATAACTTTTGTGTCCCAGTTGAGGTATGCCATTTTAGTGCAATCCTATCCACAATCCAACGAGCACCGCCGCAAGATGTATAACCCACAGGCGCATTATGGTTTTTTCCTCGCTCCAACCCGACAATTCCAAATGATGATGAAGCGGCGCCATGCGAAATACGCGGCGCCCAAAGACGTGGCGGCCGACAGCTTGGATTATGACGCTCGCCGCTTCTGCATAGAACACGAAGGCGATGAAAGGCAGAATCGCCATGCTATTCGTCACCAAGGCATTTATGGCGAGTAATCCGCCAAGGCCGAGCGACCCAACATCGCCCATTTGGAAACGTGCAGGTTTTACATTGAAATACGTATATGCGACGAGTGACCCTGCTGTGACAGCGTTCAGTATCGCAAGCTCGGAATATCCGCCGTGCGCCGCGAGGAACGACAATGCCCCGAAAGTTGGAATAAGCATTCCGCCGGCCAATCCATCCATGCCGTCAGAAACGTTCACCGCGTTCGCTGTAAACATCACGACTAATATGATGAGTGGCACGATGAGAATCCCAATGTCGACGAGACCAATGAACGGCACATAGAGTTCTTGCCATGACGCGCCAAGCTTCCAATATATCCACCATGCGGCGATGGCTCCTGCGAGGAACTGCAGAATGAGTTTCTCGTGTACGAGTACGCCACGCCTCTGCTTTGATCCAAAGATTGTCGTCGCTCGTTTAAGCCATGTCCACGGCAAAGTTATGAGGTGCCATGCTCGCACAAAAATGCTCTTGTGCACACGGATGAGCGTCATTGTCTGTGACAAGGTTCGTTGCCGTCGTTCCTTTCCGAATACATTGAGAAGGTCGTCTGTGCCACCGAGCAGAGCAGAGAGCAACATCACACCCATTGGCACCCATGTGTATCGGCGGTCCCAGTTGAAAAAGTACGTGAGCAGGGCAACAGTTACGATGACGAGAAGTCCGCCCATGATCGGGGTGTTCGCCTTGTGATGGTTCGATTCCATGGCGAGCGCCAAGTCGTATTTGTTGTTACGCGTTACCTTGAAGCGGCGCAAAGTACCTATGAGCAATGGTGCCCAGGCGAGGCTCACAAGGCAGGAAAGTATGGCGTATCCTACGACGGTCGTGCTCAGATCGGTCATATACGACCAAGTATAGCCGAAACAGGTTTCTTGGAAAGCGACATGCACGCAGTCCGGGTTAGTCCTAAATCATTGACCGCAGGCGACGGAGGGTGAGTTCTTGCGCGTCACAGGCACTCGTGTAGGTGAAGTTTTCGTTGCCAACAGCACCACGTTCCTTCCATGTTCCACCAAGAAGGTCGCCGCCCTTAACAAGTATGTCGCCCTCGCGTACACCATGGCCATAAACACCGTCTGTCGGCCACGCGTATGAATGCGCGTATGAAAGACGCATGTCGCTCGCATCTTCTTTGTCACCAGTTGCCCGATCTACACCAGTGATGACGACGATATGGTTATACGATTTGTCTTTGCCAGTACCTATGAACGTAATGAAATCACCAGGCCGTACATCAGCGACGGGAATTTCGACGCTGTTCTCGTCGAGACGGAATGCAGATACGCCAGCATTTTCGGCTGGGCGGAGGCGAGTGATGAGGCTCGCCGCGAATCCTGAACGCTTGAATCGCAAGGTGCGGCCGAGGTACTTGCCGTTCTTTTCGAAAAGTGCCGCTCCGAGTACGTGATATGCGAAACCAGAGCAGTCGACGCCGAGATCCTGGTCGACAAGGAACTCTTTAAGTTTGTCGGTGGACAAGTCTTTGATGGCGACGCGGGTCTGGAGTGCTCGTATCTCTGCTTCTTCCGCTATTTCTTCTGGCGAGCCTTTTCCCTTGAGCGCACGAAGTCCGCCACGCGAGTTTCTGCGTCGATTATTGAAATATGGGCACGATGGTTTCGCACCAATAGGCAGAGAAAGATACCGGTCTATAACCGTTCGTGCTCCTGGTCCCAATGCTTCTGTTCCTATCGGATGCATGATGCTATGAAGTTACCTAGGGCATTAAGCCTACCATGGCCTGCTATAACACCCTCATTTGACTGTATACGGAACAGTTCTTTGTTATGTGGGCCGGCCTCATATTTTATTACGGCGAGACCTTTGGATTCGAGCGCTTTGGTATCAACGGTATGAGTCTTTTCTGTTTTGCGCTTAACTATTTGCGAGCCGCCTTTCAATGGGGAAAGGCGCCAGATTTTCCACGAGCGACCGAGCAGTGCCGCGATATGGGCATCGAATATCGTGGTCTTCGTCTGGAGCTGTGACTCGAAAGCGGTAGAGGCGGGTTGACGAGCATTTATTTCAAGAAGGTGTATCTTGCCTGTTGTTGAATCTTTTACAACGTCGATGCCGAAAAGACCTTTCCATCCTGATCGATGCATGCGTCGGCCAATTTTTCTCGCCATTGACCTTATTGTTGCACGGTCTTTATTTGTAAATTCCGCCGATGCGGCGAGCGACCAGTCGTTACCGATAGTCGAGAAGGGAAGGTCAGTGAACGGTGCTATGCCGGTGATCTGATAGCTGATTGATCCGATAATCGGCCAGGATCCAGAAACAACATTCACGGTGAGCACAGGGCCATCAACGAATTCAACGACACGACATTCACGTTCCGGGAACTTTACAGCGAGCGCCGACAGCGCATCAGCCGACTCAATCACATGTGTGCCTTCGCCAGTATGCGAGTGGTTGAATTGAAGCACGAATCGTTTACCTTCAAATACCACATCTTTCATTTTCGCGATGCGGTGTGGTGGCAGGAGTTCCGCATCTTTTTCGAGCCAGGCGATTTGCGAAACCTTTTCTTCGATTTCTTTCGCGAGCGCCGCACTCGGATTAAGAAGATTCCATCCTCGTTCCGACGCAAGGCGTTCGATGCGCGCTGTGTTCTGGAACACGAGCACATCTGCACCGCGTTCGAGTATGGCCTGCGCGACCGACGGAAGGGAAAGGAGGCCATACGTGTCGAATTGCTCGCCCGAAGGATCTGGTCCGACGAGCCAAACGTTGTCTGGATATCGTTCGCGCACCATGCGACCGTAAGGTGTGTCGTTTGATATAACGAAATAACCATCCTTCGGCTCGCGGCCGAGTGCTCGTTCGATGTCCCGCGTCACATAGACAAGGGGTTTTCTGAGCCGTATAGTCATGATGCATAGTATATACGCCGCAACCCAACCATGGCTACTCTATATATCGTCGCTACACCCATAGGCAATCTCGAGGACATGACCTTCCGCGCCGTTCGCGTGCTCAAGGAATGTGCTGTTGTGTTCTGCGAAGACACACGCACCACACGCGTGCTTTTCGATCGATACGACATACGCGTACCAACGGAAAGCTTCCATGCCCAAAGTCCATTGTCTAAAATGGACCGCATTGTGGCCCTGCTTGAAGAAGGGAAGGATATCGCACTTGTGTCCGACGCTGGCACGCCTGGTATTTCTGATCCAGGCATGCTTCTCGTGTCTGAAGTGCGCCGCAGGATACCAGAGGCATCCGTTGTTGCTGTACCTGGTCCATCAGCCCTCGCCGCTGCGGTATCAATTGCAGGTAAGCCCTTGCACGAGTTTGTATTCCTTGGCTTCTTGCCGCACAAGAAAGGCCGACAAACCATATTCGAGGAAATAAAGACCGGCGAAAGACCTTATGTTTTCTATGAATCCCCGCACCGCATCGAGAAAACCCTCGAATCGCTCGTTGGGTGTGGCAAGACCGTCACCGTGCTCCGCGAGATGACCAAAATACATGAATCGTACGTGTCTGGGACAGCTGAAGAAGTGCTCGCCGCATTCAAGGCCAAGCCGGAAACCATACGTGGTGAGTTTGTGGTCATTGTAAACGCATAGGTCCATCGTTTATACTACGGGCATGAGATACAGAAACACCATCATCGCTTTGAGCTTTATTGTGATCATCGCGTCGACTCCACTTCTCGGCATACCGCAGTCTTGGAAGCAGGTACTTATCATCGCGTCGGCAGTCGCAGTGGCGACCCTCGCATATCTCGCCGGAAAGGCGCGCTCCTAATGGCAGATGATGGGACGAAGATGAACAGACAGAGCGTCAAGGCTTATCGCACTGGCGCTGGCCTTGTCACTGTCTTTGTATTCGCTTTCGTCGGGCTTTATATCGGAATACCATCGCATTCTGATATGCGATATGAGGCGAATGGAATGGGCACATCAAGCGCCGCGCAGATTGATGTTGTCGAGGCGTCGGAACCAGAGGGCCGTAAAGCTACATATGTGGCGACGCCAGATGCCGTCCGTGGCATATACATGACATCTTGCGTCGCCGGTTCGAAGTCTTTGCGCGACAATCTGGTTAAGCTCGTCGACGAGACAGAACTAAACACAATCGTCATTGACGTTAAGTCGTATGACGGCCGCATAACGTTTGATACTGGCGCGGATATACTCCAACCTGCAGAGGGTGGAGGATGTTTCGTAAAAGACATGCAAGATTTTATCGATGAACTGCACGCGAAGGGAATATATGTCATTGCGCGTCTCGCCGTGTTTCAGGACACATTCATGGTCAAGGAAAAACCGGAATGGGCGGTAAAAACCCAAACCTCGACCACGACTGTCTGGCGTGACCACAAGGGTATTCCCTGGATCGATGCATCAGCTAAGCCTTATTGGGATTATATGGTGATGCTTGCTCGCGAAACACACGCAATAGGTGTCGACGAGATTCAATTCGACTACATCCGATTCCCATCTGACGGGAACATGAAAGATATTTGGTATCCATGGAGCGGCACAAACCCAAAGGCTGAAATCATGCGCGAATTTTTCTCGTACTTGCACGAAAAACTTTCGCCTGAAGGCATAGTCATATCAGCCGACCTTTTCGGCATGACAACTACGAATACGGATGACCTCAACATCGGTCAGGTTCTCGAATATGCATTGCCTTATTTCGACTACATATCGCCAATGGTATACCCGTCGCATTATCCGAACAATTTTTATAATCTCGGCGACCCCAACAAGAATGTTTATCAGGTGATTAAGGTTTCCATGGACAAAGCTGTGGCTCGTACAATCGCCACGACGACCACTGTCGTGTTTCCAGATGCCCGAATCGGCACTTCGACGCCTGCACTGTATGCCAAGCCATCTTTCGATCCCAAGAAATTGCGACCATGGCTTCAGGATAACAACTATCCTGTTCCATACACCGCCGAAATGGTGCGAGCCCAGATTCAGGCCACATATGATACGGGTCTCGACTCATGGCTGTTGTGGAATGCAGGGAACAGGTATACCCGCGCCGCTCTTTTGACAGACGGGCAGTAAGGTGCTATAATGTATAGTGAATTAAACAACCTTCAACCAAGCAAAGAAAGGGCTCATTCAAAATGAATAGACTCGAAAAGCAGCGTCTGGAAGGGCGCCGCAAGCTCGTCCAACGCACCTTGTTCAGTGTGATTGCCACAGTGCTCGTCATCGGCACGGCCTGGACTTCGGAATACCGGTGGTCGCTCATGATTTTTTGGGTCACCGTTGCAATGTTCTTCAACTGGCGCCAGTGGATGGTGTTTGTGAAGAACGGCAGCTTCCTGTGTTTCCTGTGCCGCAAGCTCAAGGAAAACAAGCACCTCGCACCAATTGACTCCTTGCCAGTTCCGGCGGGTGATCCTCACATGGAATGCTGCGACGCTTGCGCAAGCAGGCTGCGTGAGAATCTCCGACTCCTCGAGGAGTCAAAGGTTCGTGCTGCCCGTTACATCGGGCCGCCCAGAGAAAGTTATCTGGGAAACGTGCCGGCACAGGGAGCTCATGCATTCGCTCCTCCGGTTTGCCGACGGGTTTCGTGACCCGCCTATCAGTTTTCAAGCCGCCCTACAGAGGGCGGTTTTTTCTTATACAGATCCAGTGTGCGAAAAACTAGACTTTTGTATAGAAAGGAGTAGACTTTTCCCTTGGAGCGTGGGATTGTCTCACGCCCGTCTCCAGGGCCCTGGAGACCGCTAGAACCTCCAAGAAGACAGAAAATGACAACAGCACACGTTGCAACGTCAGACGCGGCGTCAATCGACGCCGCTTTCAAACCCGTTAGCCGGCCAGTTTTCCACAAGGCCGCGACGGTTGCCGAAATCCTTGGTTTCTCTGAGAGCCCGCGCGAGCAGGCGGCAGAGGAAGTTGAGGATAAGGACAAGGATGAGCAAGAAGAAACGGAACCGACTCCCCTCGGGGAAATTGCGTTCCAGTCAATCGGCGAAGGAACCGAACTCCATCCCGCCCTCCAGGGCAGGAAGGTCACGTTCGATCGCCGGTTGAGCGCTCGTCCTGGCTGCTGCCGCCGCGCAGTCTGACGTTTGAAAAACGGCGCGCCTCCCCTGAGGCGCGCCTTTTCTTATGTAGCTAGCCTACTTTCTTTTCATATCTGCAAGGAAATGGGATAATACCAGAAGCATGACGAGCGACGACAAGATTACATATTTCGCCGAGACGGATGCGCGCAACAAACGCGTGAAGTTCGGCATCAAGGCCGAGGACCGAACTCGCCACATGTACGTCATCGGAAAGACGGGCATGGGAAAGTCCAACCTACTTGAAGTCATGGCCATTCAGGACATCCAAGGTGGGGAAGGGCTTTGTTTCATTGATCCGCACGGTAAGACGGCCGAGCTATTGCTTAACTATATCCCTGAGAGCCGCCTCAAGGACGTTGTGTACTTTGCACCGTTCGACGTCGAACATCCAATCGCCTTTAATGTCATGGAAGACGTGGGATACGACAAACGCCACCTCGTCGTATCTGGCCTTATGTCGACGTTCAAGAAAATCTGGGTCGACGCCTGGTCTGCCCGCATGGAATACATACTTTCGAATACCTTGCTTGCGCTTCTTGAATATCCAGGCGCAACGCTCCTTGGCGTGAACAAGATGTACGCCGACAAGGAATACCGCAAGAAAGTCGTCGATAACGTCACAGACCCGGCGGTGAAGTCTTTCTGGGTTGATGAATTTGCAAAATACACCGAAAAATTTGCCGCCGAGGCAACGCCGGCTATCCAAAACAAGATTGGTCAGTTCACCAACAATCCGCTCATTCGAAACATTATCGGTCAGCCGAAGTCATCTTTCGACATCAGGAAAATGATGGACGAGAGGAAGATCATCATCGTCAACCTATCCAAAGGCCGTGTGGGTGAGTCGAACGCGAACTTGCTCGGTGCAATGTTCATTACGAAGATTTACCTCGGAGCAATGTCCCGTGCAGATGTTTCCGAGAAGCAGATGAAGTCGCTTCCAAATTTCTATCTCTTTGTGGACGAGTTCCAATCGTTTGCCAACGAATCGTTTGCCGATATTTTGTCGGAGGCCCGCAAATACAAGCTCAATCTCACTATCGCTCACCAATATGTCGAGCAGATGTCGGAAGAAGTACGTGCCGCCGTATTCGGAAACGTTGGCACCATGATTGTGTTCCGCGTGGGCTCGATCGATGCTGAGCAGTTCGAGAAAGAATTTGCGCCACAGTTTACAGCCGACGATATTGTGAACTTGGGTAAGTATCAGATGTATTTAAGGCTCATGATTGATGGGGTGGGGTCGCAGCCGTTTTCAGCTGTCGGACTTCCACCTGTGCCGTTGCCAGCAATATCGTATAGGGAACAGGCGTTGCAAGCATCGCGCGCAAATTACGGTCAATTGCGTTCCAAGGTAGAGGAAGATATACGCCGACAGGTGCTCGGTGACGCAGCTGTTGACGGACCATCAGCTCCAACACAAGCTTCGGCACCAGCATCCGCCCCTTACAACACTAAACAGGCTCGCCCAAAGGTTGCGCCAGTCACATATCAAGCACCACGACCACAGCCACAACAAGCACCAAGACCACAACAGGTTCCTAGACCGGAAAAACCAGATCGACCAGTACCACCGTTGGACCCAACGGACGGATTTCAGTCGCTCAAAGATTTAAAGCCGCAGGCGTATCAGCGACCACCACAACACAAGCCAGAAAGAAAGGGTGTGACCGAAGAAAGTAAACAGGACTTACGTGCCGCACTCGCAAATCTTTCGGTTATCAAGCCACCGACCAACCAACCGAAACCTGCAGAAGCCCCGAAACGTCCACCTCAAGAATCCGTCAATAAACCAAAGCCAGAGACTAAGGTGGAGAGCGGGGGACAGAAAGAAGTACCGGAAGATGTATTAAAAAAACTGCTCGACTTGGGGAATTAACAAAACCATCATGGAACTCAACAAATATCTGAAATGGACCGCCATAGGAGCACTTTGTGCGGCGCTCTTCACCCCTCTCATTGTTGCCGATTCTTTGTTTTTTCCATTCATTGTCGGTAAGAGTCTTTTCTTCAAGGCACTGACTGAAATCGCGCTCGCCGCATGGCTTCTTCTTGCCCTGCGCGACTCCGCGTTCCGTCCGCGTATATCTTCTTTGCTGTGGTCTTTCGTGGCTTTCACGGTGGTCGTTGCTCTTGCCGATGCCTTTGGACAGAATCCACTCAAGAGCATCTGGTCTAACTTCGAACGCATGGAAGGTTTGGTTGCGATCGTTCACGTCTTTGCATATTTCTTCGTAGCTTCATGCGCCCTTACCACTGAAAGGATTTGGAAGAGGTTCCTTGAAACGTCCATGGTCGCGAGCGCGCTCGTTACGATATACGCACTGTTCCAGATGTGGGGTTGGGTTTCAGCATCGTCTGGCGGTGCGCGTCTCGATGGAACTCTCGGCAACGCAACGTATCTTGCAGTTTATATGCTTTTCAGCATATTTATTGCTCTTATTCTCGCGTACAAAGATCGCGCTCCTTGGAAACGTTACTTGTTCGCGATTCTTGCTTTCCTCAACTTCATTATTCTATTTAACACTGGTACTCGAGGCGCGATGCTCGGTCTCCTTGGCGGTTTGTTTGTGAGTGCGCTGATTATCGCATTGTTTGATAAAGGAGAACGCATCAAACGTATTGTGGCTGGATCAATCGTGGGAGCTGTTGTTGTACTCGTCCTCGGCTTTATCGCTGTGCGAGATGCTGATTTCATAAAACAGAGCAACACACTCAATCGATTCGCGACATTGAGTTTTTCTGATGCTCAGAATCAGGCTCGATATTACACGTGGCCGATGGCGATTGAAGGATGGAAGGAAAGACCAATCTTGGGATGGGGTCAAGAGAACTTTAATTATGTATTTAACGAACGTTACCACCCGAAACTTTTCGGTCAGGAACAGTGGTTCGATCGTGCTCACAATGCGCCGCTTGACTGGCTCGTCGCTGCGGGCGCTCTTGGCTTTGTAGGATATCTGTCGCTCTTTGGATTCGCGCTCTGGGTTCTTTGGAGGCGTTCATCTCAGACGACTTTCGTTGAGAAGAGTCTTCTTACCGGCCTTCTCGCTGGTTATTTATTCAATAACATGTTTGTGTTCGACAATACGGTGAGTTACCTCATGTTCGCTTCGGTGCTCGCATACATTCATTTTGGAGGTACGCGCCTTGTGAAGCCGGTTGCGCCAGATAAAGAGGAGTTTGATGGGGCAGACGCCCGGGTCGCAGCAATACTTATCGGAGCAGCTCTCATTGGCTCTCTCTATTTATTTGTCATGCGTCCGTATAATGCATCACAATCTCTTCTAGATTCGCTGAGGGCTATCAATACTCAACCTATTTCTGTTGAGGCTGTCATGACTCATTACGGAAAGGCCCTTTCATACGGCACTGTGGGGAACGGCGAGACCATTGAACGAATGGTTGAAAGCGCTGCTGCGGTGAACGCTTCGAACGCACCAATCGAAACCAAACAGAAATACTACAAGATGGTGCGCGACGCCGTTGAGGATCGTCTCGAACGTATGCCTGGTGATGCACGATACGAACTCTTCGCTGGCAGCTTCTATGCGACCTACGGGGTGTCTGATAAGGCAGAAGAACATTTTAAAAACACCATAGAGCTTTCACCAGGAAAACAGACGATGTATTTCCTCTTGGGTGCCGAATACATCCGTCAGGGTAGATTCGCAGAGGCAGAGGCGCAGTTCAAGACCGCTTATGAGCTTGATACCAACAATACTGTTTCAGCTGAATATTATGCGGCATCGATGCTCTATTCAGGTAAAGACGCCGAGGCCAGAGCCCTCCTTCAATCACTGGGCATGGCAATGAATTCTGACTTGTTCATACAGACATATGCCAGACTTAATAAGTGGGGCAATGTCATGCAGATACTTCAGTCTCGCATTGACGCAAATCCGAATGATATACAGGCACGTCAAGATCTTGCTGTCGCGTATTATCAATCTGGCGACAAGGCTATGGCAATTGGGACTTTCCGCGAAATGGGCGTGCTATTTCCAGAGTACAAGCCACAAGCGGATCAGTATATTCGGCAGATACAGGCCGAGTTATAATCCGGCTTATGGAAGCATTGGATATCCGTGAGAACGAGCCGCTTGCGGCACACACAACATTCCGCATTGGTGGGAATGCTCGATATTTCGCACGCGTGTCATCAGAAAATGAGCTTGCTGATGCAATCACGTTTGCTCACGCGCAATCAGCGCCAGTTTTTATTTTGGGTGGCGGTTCGAACTTACTCGTTGCCGACTCTGGTTTTGAAGGCCTTGTTATTAAGAACGAGATTAAGGGGGTAGAAGTTCGCGAGCAAGAAAATTTAGTTTTTATTGATGTTGGTGCAGGAGAATCATGGGACGGGTTTGTGGAATACTGCATCAACAATGGCTATTGGGGGATTGAAAACCTATCCGCCATACCAGGAACGGTCGGTGCGGCGCCAGTGCAAAACATTGGCGCGTACGGTATTGAAGTCAAAGATGCCATTGAATCTGTACGAACCGTCGATATTCGCACAGGCGAGCAACGAACATTTTCAAACACTGAATGTGGATTTTCGTATCGAGAAAGTTTTTTCAAGACTGTAGAAGGAAAGAATTTTTTCATAACACATGTTGAGTTTCGTGTATCTCGCTTGCCTCGACCAAATCTCTCGTACAAAGACATCAAGGAATATTTCACAAACGAAGAAAAGCCGTCCATTGTTCAGATTCGCGACGCGGTCGTAAAGATTCGTTCTGGCAAGTTTCCAGACCTTTCACAATTTGGAACAGCGGGATCTTTTTGGAAAAACCAGATTATATCAATTGATGTATATGAAAAGCTCAAAGTGGCGTATCCGCTCGTTCCATCATTTCCGGCGCCGGAGGGTTTGGTGAAAATTCCGCTTGCCTGGATTCTTGATCACGTCTGCGGACTTAAGGGCCACAAGATAGGGAAGGTTAGTTTATACAAGAATCAGCCACTTGTTTTATATGCAGAATCGGGCGCTACCGCGAGTGAAGTCGAAGCCTTCGCCACGGCCATAGAGCGCGCCGTAAAGGAGAAAACAGGCATAGATATAGAACGAGAAGTCAAAAGCCTTTCGTGTTAGAATGGCCGTCTATGGCATCTATATTCAGCAAGCTGTTCGGTGACCAGAATTCCCGAGATCTTAAACCTTTTCAGGCCCTTGTGCCTGTTATAAACGCCTTTGAACCTGCGATTAGTGCTCTTTCGAATGAAGCGTTGCGGGGTAAAACACAGGAATTCAAGGATCGCCTCTCTGGTAAGAACGGCAAAGCAGAGACTCTCGACGAAATCCTTTCTGAAGCTTTCGCTGTAGTGCGCGAGGCCGCCAGGCGAACTCTTGGGCAGAGGCACTTTGATGTACAGATGATTGGTGGAGCAATATTAAATCAATCTGGCATCGCCGAGATGCGCACTGGAGAAGGCAAGACTTTGGTTGCGACTCTCCCTGCGTATCTCAACGCACTCACAGGAAAGGGTGTGCATGTCATCACGGTTAACGATTACCTGTCGCGTCGCGATGCAGCTTGGATGGGACAGATTTATGATTTCCTCGGCATTTCGACGGGCATCATTAACCACGAGGCATCATATCTTTACGATGCCAAGCATTATGCTGAGCCAAAGGACGAAGCAGCCGCTGATGAAAAACGCGACGAGACAGGGTCATTCAAAGTGGCCTATGACTTTCTCAAACCGTGCACACGCATCGAGGCGTACAGGGCAGACATAACTTACGGAACGAATCAGGAATTCGGCTTTGATTATCTACGTGACAATCTTGAATATTCACCTAACGCCCTGCGTCAGCGTGAATGGAACTACGCCATTGTGGACGAAGTTGACTCCATCCTTATCGATGAGGCCAGGACCCCGCTCATTATTTCGGCCGCCACATCCGAATCAGAGGACCTGTACCGCATGTTCGCCAAAATCGCGACCAATATGGTTAAGGAAGATGATTATACCGTCGATGAAAAGAGGAAGGCTATACTTTTGACCGATGCAGGTATTACCAAGGCCGAGAAACTCCTTGGTATCGACAATATTTACACCGACCGTGGTGTGAAATACGTCCATCATCTCGAAACAGCCGTGCGCGCCAAAGCGCTTTTTAATAAAGACAAGGAATATGTTGTCCGTGGTGATGAAATTGTAATTGTCGACGAGTTCACAGGACGAATGCAGCCTGGCCGCCGCTGGTCCGAAGGTCTACATCAGGCGATTGAGGCCAAAGAAGGAGTCGTTATTCAAAAAGAATCTCGCACCTACGCATCGATCACGTACCAGAATTTCTTCAGGTTATACAAGAAGCTCGCCGGTATGACCGGAACGGCGCTTACTTCGCGCGAGGAATTTTTCAAAGTGTATGGTCTCAATACTATCGCGGTGCCTACCAATAGACCGATTGCGCGAATAGATCACAACGACAACATATTCCAGACCGAGACAGGGAAGTTCAAGGCCATTGCCCGCAAGGTAAAGGAGTTGAATCAGAAAGGTCAGCCAGTGCTGATCGGAACCGTATCGATCGAGAAGAACGAACTTCTTTCCGAGTACCTTCGTAGAGAAGGCGTAAAGCACGAGACTTTGAACGCCAAAAACCACGAACGGGAAGGCGAGATCACTGCCCAGGCAGGAAGGTTTGGTGCAGTGACGATTGCAACAAACATGGCCGGACGAGGTGTCGACATAAAATTGGGCGGTGTGCCGACTTCTCCTGAAGACCATGCCCGAGTTCAGGAGGAAGGCGAGAAGGTGAAGGCCGCCGGAGGTTTGTTTGTTCTGGGCACAGAACGCCATGAAGCCCGTCGCATCGACAACCAATTGCGCGGACGATCTGGACGCCAAGGTGACGCCGGTGCGACGCAATTCTTTGTGTCGCTCGAGGACAGCCTCATGCGCGTTTTCGCAACCGATATGATCAAGAATATGATGGGCCGTTTCGGAATTGCCGAGGATGAACCAATCGTAAATGGATTGATAACACGTTCTCTTGAAACTGCTCAGACGAGGATTGAAGGTTTCAACTTCGACTCCCGTAAACACGTGCTCGAGTTCGATGACGTCATGAATATCCACCGCAAGTCGGTGTACGAGAGGCGACGCAAGATGCTCGTTGGCACGGACGAAGAAGTCATTTCCGAACTTATGGCCATCGTTGATGAGAATGATGCGCAGGTAATGGGCACTATCAAATCGAGGCGCGAACAATTGGGCGAGCAGGCTTTTGCTTCGGCCATTCGAACACTATTTTTGCAGACCATAGACATGTTTTGGGTCGAGCACCTCGAAGCCATGGATTACCTCCGCTCGTCGGTTAACTTGCGTGCATACGGTCAGCGTGATCCGCTCGTAGAATACAAGAGGGAAGGCCTTATGTTGTTCAGGGCTATGCAGAATTCTGTTAACGGCCAGATCGTAACCCTTTTGCCAAACGTGGGTGGTATGGCGGTCGAGATGAAACCGCTCAATACCGTCGAATCTGACGCCAAGGGTATCCTTGCCCAAGGACATACAGGCGGGAACGGTTCAGGTGGTGCATCAATCGCGGGTGGCGATAAGACTGGCCGCAACGAGAAAATTATTGTCGTGAAAGGCGGCGAAGAAAAAGAAATTAAGTTCAAGAAACTCGATCAACACCTGAAGGATGGATGGGTGGTGAAGAAATAAAGGATGGGGATAACCCTTGCTTTTTACATAATAAAGTGATATAATTGATAGTGAATTAAGGTAGTTAACCTCAAAAAAGTACCTAGAAAGGACCCCAGTCCATGATGGCTAAATCATCAGTTCATTGTCGGGCAGAAGTTGCCAGGGAAACCGGAATACGATTCGATGGCGAAAGATTCGTCGTTGATGAAGATTCTGATGAATTCCACGGCGATCGACTTCGGCTCATCAAACCCACGGGGCACCACGGTAGCCCCATCATCAACGAGGACCAAATCGTTGACGGGGACTTCCGTAATGAGATCGATCAGGACCAGCATTGCTCGTGTTTCGATCGTCCGGATGTGGGCGACGTTTGCCCCCACTGCCGTCATCCGGGAATCCGGGAGAGCCAGATTCTCCTCTTTCGTGCGCTTCCTGTCCTCTTGTTCAACGAGCTCAAGCTCAAGACCAAGCGTCAGGAAGTGGCTTACACCGATTCGGGCGCCGTGCTCCCGAGCCGTTACTGCGCGGTGTTCATCGATCGGGCCGAGATGGAGGATATCATCCTCCGCTTCGCCCTTCCGAAGGAATACTTCTTGTAACTGGTCGGTGAGAGTGATTTTACAGCAAAGCCACCCTATGGAGGGTGGCTTTTTCATACCTTGTGACTTATGGTGTCCTGACTAGGCGTTCGCTTTAAACGCAGACTTGCCAGGGAATATCGCCTTTTTGTCGAGGGCTTCTTCGATGCGCAAGAGTTGGTTGTATTTGGCGACGCGGTCTGTTCGCGATGCTGATCCGGTTTTGATCTGACCAGTGCCCAAACCAACGACTAAGTCGGCAATAGTGGTGTCTTCGGTTTCGCCCGAGCGGTGAGAAACGACAGACTTGTACCCAGCCTTGGTTGCCATCTTGATAGCACTGATGGTTTCCGTTACGGTTCCGATTTGATTGAGTTTAATGAGGATCGAGTTACAGACACCTTTTTCAATACCTTTTCCAAGGCGGTCAATATTAGTGACGAACAAGTCGTCGCCGATAATCTGCAAGGACTTGCCAAGTTTCTTTGTCATTACCACATATCCGTCCCAGTCGTCTTCTGCCAGACCGTCCTCGATTGAGACAATTGGATATTTCTTGCACCAGTCCGCATAGTATTCGATCATTTCTTTCGACGAGAGCTTGCGACCTTCGGTTTTGAGGTTGTATACACTACCATTGCTGTTTGGTTCGTATATCTCGGTTGCTGCGGCGTCTATAGCGATGCCGATATCGATGCCTGGGGTGTATCCTGCGGCATTGATTGCCTCGATGATGGTTTCAATTGCGGCTTCGTTGTTCGGCAGGGCGGGGGCGTAACCACCCTCGTCACCGACCGAGGTGCTGAGACCTTTTTTAGAAAGTATTTTTTTCAGAGCATGGAACACCTCTGCGCCGTATCGCAATGCCTCACGGAAAGATGGCGCACCGTAAGGCACAATCATGAATTCTTGGAGATCGGTGGAGTTCTCGGCGTGCTTACCCCCGTTTAGTACGTTCATTAAGGGGACAGGGAGGCGCATTTTTTCTTTGATCCCGCTTATCTTATGGAAATATTCATAGAGGGGGATTTTCTGTGACTTCGCCTCTGCATGAGCAAAAGCCATCGATACACCCAGGATAGCATTCGCACCTAGCTTGCCCTTGTTAGGGGTTCCGTCGAGGTCAATGAGGGCTTTGTCGAGGGACGCTTGGTCAAATTTTTTGCTGCCGACGAGTGCCTGGGCGATGGGACCGTTTACGTTTGCAACGGCGTTTACGACACCCTTTCCACCAAATCGATCCTTGTCGCCGTCGCGGAGCTCTACAGCTTCATGGCTGCCTGTTGACGCACCTGAAGGCACGGCCGCCCTGCCAAACGAACCATCCACGAGAGTTATGTCTACTTCGACCGTTGGATTACCGCGTGAATCCAGTATTTCTCTTGCCTTGATCGTCTTGATTGCTCCCATGGGGTTGTTTTTAGCTGATAAGCTTCCTTTATAAAGAGGAGCACATTATATATAATCTCTGTATGAAATTCATCATAAGGCTTCTCATCGTCGTTCTGGCCATCATGGCACTGCCATACATCATATCCGGAATCGTTGTCGCCGGATTTTATCCAGCACTCATTGTCGCTATTATACTCGGCCTTATAAATCTTGTCGTGAGGCCGTTCATCAGCTTGATAACTTTGCCGGTGAACATACTCACCTTGGGCCTCTTTGGTCTTGTCGTTAATGGTCTCATTCTTTGGTTCATCGGAACTTTCGTCGAAGGGTTCTCGGTCAGCGGTTTCTTTGCCGCGGTACTCGGCGCATTGATTGTTTCGGTAGCCAACTGGCTTGCTTCAAAAATCTAATAAACCTCGATGATTTTTTCTCGCCGACCACTTGTCGTAACGCACGACAATCATTTCCATCCCGACGATGTGTGCGCCGTGGCAGTGTTGCACATAATCCTCAAAGGCAAGTATCGTCTGGTTCGTACACGCGACCCGAAGATTATAGAAAAGGCAGACTATGTTGTTGATGTGGGAGACATCCATGACCCGTTGCGCCAGCGTTTCGATCATCACCAGAAAGGTGGGGCAGGAGCGCGCGAAAACGGCATACCGTACGCATCATTTGGTTTGGTGTGGAAAGAATACGGTGAAGATTTGACCGGATCAAAGGATGCGGCGGATGATATCGATAAAAGCGTAGTTGCCTTTGCCGACGCGATGGATAACGGCGTAGACCTCGCCAAAGGTTCGACCAGCCCTGTGCCCGTGTATTCGTTTTCAGACTTTCTTTTCTCGTGGAACCCAGTTTGGAACGAGGAGCAGGATTTTGATCGTGGTTTTCGCGTCGCTTTGTCGTACGCAGTCGCCATGCTTGAAGGAGAGATCCTGAAAGTTCAGGCGCAGGTTATGGGCAAGAAGATAACGGAAGAGATATATCAGAAGACGGAAGACAAACGCATCATCGTCCTCGATGGCCCATATCCGTGGAGAAGCGTTTTGATTTCGCATCCCGAGCCTCGATTCGTCATTCGGCCGACAGAAACTGGTGTGTGGAATGTGAAGGCCGTCCCCGTGAGCAAAACAAGTTTCGAAACACGCATTTCGTTCCCAGCAGAATGGGCTGGCTTGCGTGGTGAGGAACTTGAAACAGTGTCCGGTGTGCCTGGCGCAACTTTTTGTCATAACGGCAGATTCGTGGCCGTCACCAAGACAAAAGAGGGTGCGCTCGCCCTCGCAAAGAAGGCGCTTGGCGAATAGGTAGCAATTTAGCCAGTTTTCGGCTAATGTAAACCAACTATGGCATTTGTAGACGAAGCAGCATTTCATGTAAGGGCAGGCAAGGGCGGCTCTGGCGTTGTGCGCTGGTTGCATGAGAAGGGTAAGGAGTTCATGGGACCTGCAGGCGGAAACGGCGGCCGTGGAGGCGACGTATATTTCGAGGCGGTTCGCGACATCGGTATTTTGGCGAGCTATCGCAACATAAAACTTTTTGAAGCTGAGGACGGAAAGAGTGGCGACAAAAAAGGCATGGAAGGTCGTGCTGGTGAAGACCTTATACTTAAATTGCCAGTGGGATCGGTCGTGTACAACAAAGATACCGAACAATCTTTCGAACTTCTCAAGGAAGGCGAGCGGGTACTCGTCTTAAAAGGTGGACGATATGGTCTTGGAAACGAACATTTCAAGGCTTCGACTAACCAGCGACCAGAACAGACGACCGACGGTCGCCAGGGCGAGGAAGCAGATTTTCATATCATCCTAAAGCTCGTCGTTGATGCCGGATTTGCGGGATTCCCGAACGCTGGAAAATCGTCTCTGTTGAACGCTCTCACCAATGCGAAATCGAAAGTGGCCGCATATCAGTTCACCACCCTTGAACCAGCCCTCGGTGATTTGTACGGTTTTATTCTCGCTGACATTCCGGGACTTATCGAAGGTGCATCGGATGGAAAGGGCCTCGGCGACAAGTTCTTGCGCCACATTTCGCGAACCAAGATGATTCTGCACTGCATCTCTCTTGAACACGAAGACATCGCCGCCGCCCACGCGGCCATCAGGAAAGAGCTCGAGGCGTATTCCCCTGAGCTCGCCGAAAAGCGCGAAATCATAATCCTCACCAAGACCGATCTCGTCGACAAGGAAACTTTGGACAAGCGAGTGAAGGAAGCCAAGAAGCTCAATCCGGACGTCATGTACGTTTCGGTCATCGACGACGCGCAGGTGAAGGCGTTTAAAGACGGTCTTGTGAAGACGCTTCGCGCGCTGGAATAGGGGTTTTTATGGCCATACTCGGCCGGTTTGGTGGCTATTGACAAATAACACCGTAGGGTGTATAATTACAAGAGGTATAGCACTTTGAGATATCTGCTAATCAGATGCGAATTTTGGCCTGTTTTACACGGTTTTCACAGAATCGTCCAAAATTCGCATCTGATTGTACGCCATCACTCACCCGTATTGGGATGATATGGTCCGCGATCGAATGCGTTCTTACACATGACAAATGGTCAAACCTCAGAGCTCATTGCTCTGTTTGCCAAGCAAGTCGCCCTCGATATGCCGGAAGATGTCGCCCAGGGCTGGATCGAGAATCCGAAAGGGTTCGGCAAGGTTATTCGTGAGGCGCTCATGCCCGAGGCCGAAAAAAATAACTTGCCGAACATCGGCGTCCAAATCGCGGACTGGAAGGACTTCTACCAGAAGTTCTTCGGCATCGTCCTCGACATGGATGGGGTCAGAATCCCCGACTACGTCGCGGGCTTTGACCGCCTCATCGTCGTCGCCAAAGATGTCTCCATTAACCAGATCTACGAGAAGGGAAAGAAACATTTCTCCTCGTGGAAATGGTGCGGTGAAGACATCAGCATCGAAAGCGTCATGCAGGAATCCGAACATGGAGAGGTCAAAGAGACCTACGCGATCTGGGTTCGCGACGACCAGGAAGCCGACAAGGACCTCCTTGGGAAATCGGCGCTCGACGTCGAACGTCCTGAGGATACCGAGAGTTTGCTCGAACGCCTCCTCCATGGTTTCAAGTATTGGAGCGAGACCGGCGAACACCTAGACGTCAAGACGTATACGCTATGTGCGTCTTCCCGGTATTCCGATGGTGACGTGCCGTACGTGTCCCGCTTCGACGACGGCCGCGTGCACGTGTCCGGGTGCTATCCGCAGCGTCGGGATGGTTACATTGGGGCTCGTCGAGTAGTTCGGTAATCTCGTTCCTCAAAACTTGTTCCCTTCAAGAGCGTTTCAAACTTCCGAGTTTGAAACGCTCTTTTCTTTTGTATAATAATCATGGCTGTTAAATCGATCGGAAAATTTTCTGACAGCGATTTGCCACAAAGAAACTGCCTGCTTTCTCTATACTACGCCTCGTTCGGGGAACTAACACAGAGGATTTTGTAAAAGACCCTCGGTGATATGGACGGATGAAAGCAGACGATGATTCCCGGTATTCCGATGGTGACGTGCCGAACGTGAACCGCAACGACGACGGCAACGTGAACGTGAACAGGTGCAATCCGCAGAATCGGAATGGTAACATTGGGGCTCGTCGAGAAGTCTCTCGCATCACATCCTCCCTTGAACAGGAGGATTTTGCGTATCGAGGTATTTGATCCAGCCATTCGCCATTTTTGAGATTTCCTGAAGTATTTCTGCGAATCGGAGGTAATTTCTTTCTTCGAGAGACTTGATTTCGTGAGCTGTCCGCACCAGTTGTTTAACAAGCTCTATTCGTATACGGGCTTGCTCTAGGATTGGTCGTTTCAAATGACGAGGCTTGTACACTGCGTCTATAACGAGCTTGAACGTTTCGAGTGTGGTTTCTTCTATTTCTCGATAGATCCCGAGTTTGTCGCGCTTTGGGATTTTGCCCGACGACATGTAGACTTCCTTATATAGATTTCTAAGCGCATGAACGAGAGGAACATCGAAGCTGTCGGAAGGAGTGGGGGGGTATTTTTCATGATACGTATGATCGAATAATTTCGGTTGAGAATCTTTTTGTTGCGTGGAAGGAATTCCGAAAAGGCAAAAGGAAAAAGACTGATGTGGCGCGGTTTGAGTTTACCTTAGAAGACAATCTTTTCAATCTTCATCGAGAGTTGTCAGAGGGAACATATAGGCCAGAACTCTACGAAGCATTCTACGTAAAAGATCCCAAGCTTCGGCATATACACAAAGCGAGCGTCCGCGATCGAGTTGTTCATCAAGCGGTATACAGGGTTCTTTACCCGACGTTCGACAAAGGTTTCATATTTGATTCGTATTCGTCACGTAATTTCAAAGGAACGCATCGGGGTGCCAGGAGGCTTGAGATTTTTATTCGCAAAGCGACAAGAAACTGGACAAGACAGGCATGGTGCCTCAAATGCGATGTTCGCAAATTCTTCGATTCGATAGATCACAAAATTCTTTCGCTTCTTATCAGTGAGAGTGTTTCAGATGCGAGGACGATGGAGCTTATCAAAACAATACTCGCGAGCTTCGACAAAAGCCCTGGAAAGGGACTGCCTCTAGGCAATGTGACAAGTCAGTTGTTCGCTAATGTATATATGGATGAATTCGATCAGTTCGCAAAACATATTCTGAAGGCTAGGTATTATGCCAGATATTGCGACGATTTCGTCATAGTCGAGCAGAATATAGATGTTCTTGAATCGCACCTTCCGCAGATTAGACGATTCTTGTCAGAAGAATTGGAATTGGAGCTTCACCCAAACAAGGTCTCTATTCGCAAAGCGAGACAGGGAATCGATTTCCTAGGATACGTCGTGTTGCCGCATAGAAACGTTTTGAGAACGAAGACAAAGCGGAGGATTTTAAAGAAGGTAAACGGGAAAAATCAGGCCTCGTACAAAGGCATGCTCCTGCATTGCAAGGGTAAGATGATAGAAAAAGAGATTGACGGCCTGTGTGATAGAATGCTAAAACCATGATGATGAAAACCTACATCCCGACCATCGGCCTCGAAATACACGCCGAGCTCAAAACGGCAACCAAGATGTTTTGCGCGTGCGCGAACGCGCCGTTCACGAGCGAACCGAACGCGAACGTGTGTCCGATCTGCATGGGTCACCCAGGAACCTTGCCGGTCATCAACAAAAAGGCAGTCGAGTCCGTTTTGCGTGTTGGCACGGCCATTGGCGCGACGCTCGCTGATTTCACGGAGTTCGATCGCAAAAACTATTTTTATCCTGACATTCCGAAGGGCTATCAACTTTCTCAATACAAATATCCGCTCGTATCAGGTGGTGAGGTTTCTGGCGTGCAGATTACTCGCGTACACCTTGAAGAGGACACTGCATCATCTGTTCACGACAGCCAGGATGAGCGCGGCGGACAAAGCGACTATTCTCTCGTTGACTTCAATCGTGCTGGTGTGCCTTTGATGGAGCTTGTCACCGAACCGGTTATTCATTCGGCCGAACAGGCTGGTGACTTTGGCCGTGAATTGCAGCTTCTTTTGCGAACCCTTGGTGTTTCTGAAGCGAACATGGAAAAGGGCGAGATGCGTGTCGAGGTAAATATTTCTGTCGCGAGCGAGGAAGATACCGCCGCCAAGAAGTTTGGCACCAAGGTCGAGGTAAAAAATCTCAACTCGTTTAAGGCCGCAGAAAAGGCCATTGAATACGAGACCAAGCGCCATATTCAGGCCATTGAAAATGGCGAGACAATCGTTCAAGAAACTCGCGGATGGGACGATGGGAAGGGCTCGACATATTCCCAAAGAAAGAAGGAAGATAGCCATGATTATAGGTATTTCCCAGACCCAGACCTGCCAAAGCTTAAGATATCTGAAATCCCTGAATTTTCGGCCGATAACCTCAGAAAATCCTTGCCTGAATTGCCAAACGAAAAACGCGAGCGATACGCGAAGCTTGGCCTCAAACCTGTCGAGATACATATATATGTTCATAATCCGGAAGTCGCGGATTTCTTCGAGGCGGCAGGCGCGTCGGTGCTCGCATCAAACTACATCGCCTCTGATTTGCTTGGTCTCATCAAGAAGAAACACGGCGAAGGCAAGGAGGCGCTTATCGCAGAGCTTCCATTTGGACCAAAAGAATTCGCATCGCTCATCCAGATGATCGAGGGCAAAAAGGTTTCGTCGCGCGGCGCAAAGGATATTCTCGCCGTCATGTTCGACGAAGGAGGCGAGCCAATGAAGATTGCTGAGACACGCGACCTTCTCCAGAAATCTGACGAAGGTGCGATCAAAAAAATCGCAGATGAAGTCGTTGCCGAAAATCCGGTCGCCGTCGAGGAGTACAAGAAGGGCAAGCAGGCGTCGCTCATGTTCCTTGTTGGACAAGGAATGAAAAAGTCGAAAGGTTCAGCAAACCCAGAGATGCTTAAAGCCGCACTTCTCGCGATTCTCGCGTAGAGATTTAATTTATGAAAGTTCAGCCATTCATAATAGCGGGGCTTGGACTTATCCTCATCGGTGCAGGGTTTTATTTTAGGGCTGATGTTAACCAGAAATCCGCGGCGATTGTATTAGAACCGTCTTTCACCATCCGTGGCACTGAATTCAAGGCCATTATTTCTGACACGCCTGCGTTGCGAAAGAAAGGATTGAGCGGAAGGGAGTCTTTGGGCGCAGGGCAAGCGATGGTTTTTATATTTGATCGACCCGAGCTTGTCGGATTCTGGATGAAAGATATGCGTTTCTCAATCGACATTTTGTTTCTCGATGATTCCATGCGTGTGATATCGTTTGCGCGCAACGTTTCACCACAGACATTCCCGGAATCTTTCTATCCTGATGCTCCGGCAAGGTACGTAGTCGAGTTTGTGGCAGGGACTCTCGACAGGCTAGGTGTCAAAAAAGGGGACCTCACGGAAATACGACTTTAACTGGCTTTTTCTCACCTTTAGTTCATTCATATCTCTCTAAAAGTGATTTCGATTCTTCGAAACTTCTTCTAAACGGACGAGCCGATTCGCCGTTTTCATACGGTGGGAAAACCTTAATATTTACTTTTCCCACCGGTCATATCGTAGTGGGAAAAAAACAAGAAAAAATATTCTCTTGAAAAAAAATGCAGTGTAGAATGGACTGAACGAAAAATTATTAGCGTCAGCCATTAACGATCTGCGAATGAATATCTTTATTACGAAGCGAGACGGCACCAAAGAGCTTTTCAATGCCGACAAGATCAACCGTTCTATCGAACGGGCTGCTACTGGTCTCGAAGACCAGATCTCGCTCGTAACGCAGATTGCGACGGACACACGCGTAACGATGTATGATGGCATGTCGACCGAGGAATTGGACAAGGCCACCATCAACGCGGCCATCCAGAACATTCAGCAGGACACCGATTTCGACAAAGTCGCAACCAGGCTCCTCCTCAAGACCGTGTACAAGAAAGTTTTGGGCGACTATGACACTGAAAATCCTGCGGAATTGGCCCAAAAGCATCGCGACGGCTTCATCTCGTACATAAAGAATGGTGTCGCGGCGAACCGCCTTCATCCAGACATGATGGCGAAATATGATATCGAAAAACTCGCTGATGCCTTGAAGCTCGAGCGCGATGATTTCTTCCTTTACTCGGGCGTCGACGGTCTCATGAATCGATATTCGATCCGCGATATGAAGCAAGGTGTCACAGAGACTCCTCAATATCTTTTTATGCGCATCGCGATGGGGCTTTCATACAACGAAGAAAATCCTACAGAATGGGCGATTCGTTTTTATGACAAGATGTCTCGACATGAATTCATCGCTGGCGGATCTACCAACCTTGCAGCAGGAACTAATCGTCCATCTCTTTCAAATTGTTTCCTTCTCGAAATGCACGATGACATGGAACATATCGCAAAGACTGTGTCTGATGTCATGTTGCTGTCCAAATCATCTGGTGGTATCGGCGCATCGGTGACAAAACTTCGCGCGACTGGTTCTCCGCTCAAATCAAACTTCGGTGGTGCATCAACTGGTCCGACTACATTTGCAAAAATCATTGACACCGCGATTCGCGCGATTCAGCGTGGCGGCAAGAAGAAGGGCGCGCTCTGTTTCTATATGGAAAACTGGCACCTCGATTTCCCAGAGTTTATTGACTGGAAGCACAACGCTGGCGATGACTATCTCCGCATGCGAACGGCCAATACCGCGGCCTACCTTTCTGATGAGTTCATGAAACGCGTTATTTCCGGCCAGGATTGGTATATGTTCGACCCTGCAGAGACCGCAGACCTAAACGAGCTTTACGGGGCAGCATTTTCTGTTCGATACAAGGAATATGTGGCCAAGGCAGAGAGGGGAGAGCTTCGTACATACAAAAAAGTCCCGGCAGCCGAGCAGTGGCGCCATATTTTGACCGCCCTCCAGTCCACTTCACACCCATGGATTACCTGGAAGGATCCAATTAACCTCCGTGCCTTGAATAACAACACCGGTACGATTCATATGTCGAACCTCTGCACGGAGATTTGCCTCCCACAGGACAAGGACAACGTCGCCGTCTGTAACCTTATCTCGGTGAACCTCGGCGTGCATGTTGTGAACAAGGAAGTCAATTGGCCAAAGCTCGAAGAATCTGTACGCCTTGCTGTCCGCCAGCTCGACAATCTCATCGACATCAACAAGCTCCCGATTCCAGAGGCCATCAGGTCCGACAAGGAGAACCGCGCCATTGGCCTCGGCGTCATGGGACTCGCTGACGTATTCGAGAAGCTCGGTCTTTCATATGATTCCGAACATGCATGGGATTTCGCAGACCGCGTTTTCGAGTTTGTATCGTATATGGCGATTGACGAGTCGGCGAATTTGGCCAAGACCCGCGGCGCATATCCGAATTTCGCTGGATCACGATGGTCGCAGGGAATGGTGCCGATTGATACCATCAAGGCTCTCGAAGAAGACCGCGGTCGCACGGTGACTGTATCAAAGGACTCGAGGCACAAGGGTCTCAATTGGGATGTGCTTCGTGCCAAGGTTAAGCAGGGAATTCGCAACGCGACACTCATGGCCATTGCTCCTAATGCGAACATCGGTCTCGTCGCCGGAACGACCCCAGGCATGGATCCTCGTTTCGCTCAGGTTTTCTCGCGCAACAAGATTTCAGGCAAGTACATGGACATCAACCACAATCTTGTCCGCGACCTCAAGAACATGGGACTTTGGGAGAAGGTCCGCGGACAGATTATAGAGAGCCAAGGCGACATCTCTTTCATCGAGGGCATCCCACAGCACATCAAGGATATCTATAAGACCTCGTTCACAACGTCGCCACACGCATTCATTGAAGTTGCGGCTCGAGCACAGAAGTGGATAGATCAGGCCATCTCGAGAAATATGTACCTTGAAACCCGCGACGTCGAGGAAACCATGAAAATTTACACCGCTGCATGGGAAAAGGGTGTGAAGACTACCTATTACCTCCACATGAAGCCGCGCCACACTGCCGAACAGTCCACGGTTCGCGTCAACAAGGCCGAGGCTATGGGCAAGAAGGGCTTTGCCGCCGTCTCAACAATGATGGCTGGTGCTCCAGAGAAAAAACCGTTTGAAGCACCTCTTCAGAAGTCTCTCGATATCGTCGAGCCAGCACCGATGCGTGCGCCTGATCCAGCACCTATTATGGCAAAACCAGTCGAGGTTCCTGTACAGGCGGCATTTACCGCTCCAGCCCAACCTACAAGGTATCAATCGCTTTCAGACCTCGCGGCGGCCGTTCCTGCTGAACAGCCAGCTCGCCGCGTCATCATTGCCGGCAACAAGACATGCCCGACCGATCCAGCCGAGCTTGCGCAGTGCGACAGTTGCCAGTAAAGTGTTCGCCATCCAGATATATTAATAAGAAGGACTAACAGACATCCATATGGCTCTCATCGGTAAAGCATCTCCGGAAGACGTAAACTTGCACCCTCTCAGGTACAAGTGGGCGTACGACCTATACAATCAGGCTGTTCGCAATACGTGGTTCCCGCACGAGATTGCACTCAAAGAAGATCTTGAAGATTGGGCAAAAATGACTGAAGACGAGCGTCATGCGGTGAAGTTTCTTATGGCCTTCTTCAACCCGGCCGAGCTCATTGTGAACCGATCGATTGCCCTGGGCATCTATCCGTATCTCAAGTCGCCGGAATGCCATCTGTATCTCGCGAAGCAAATGTGGGAAGAGGCAAACCACTGCGTGGCATTTGAATACGTGCTCGAGACCTTCCCATTCGACCGAGAGAAGATATACGACATCCATCTCCAGGTGCCTTCTATGCAGGCCAAGGAAAACTTCATCACGAAGTACATGAAGCGCATGATGGACGAGTCGCTCGACATTGAAACTGCCGACGGCAAGAAGGATTTCATCAGGAACCTCATCGCGACCAACATCGTCATGGAAGGTATCTGGTTCTATTCTGGTTTCATGGTGGCGCTTTCGTTCCGACAGAGGAACCAGCTTCGCAATTTCGGATCGATGATCAACTGGGTCATCCGCGATGAATCCTTGCACCTCAAGTTCGGAATGAACCTCGTGCACAATATTCTCGAGGAGAACGCAGAACTTCTAACTGAAGAATTTGCCACCGAAATCCGCGACATCATTGTCGAAGGTGTGAACCTCGAGGTTAATTACAACAAGGACCTGTTCCCGAACGGTATCCTCGGTCTCAACGCCGATTATGTGAACCAGTATGTGATGTATGTGTGCGATAGGCGATTGGAAGAGCTCGGCCTGCCTAAGTACTACAACGTCACCAACCCTGCAAAGTGGATGGCAACCTCGACCGACGTTTTCGAACTTGTGAATTTCTTCGAGGCACAGAACACGAATTACGAGGTGGATTCGGGCTCCCACAAGAAATAGAAAATACATAGCACTCTTCTTGGAAACCGGGCTCTCGGCTTGCTAGCCTCGGCCCTCTACCTCGCGCCGTCGCGCTCCGGTGGTTTCCAAGAAGAGTGCTATATATTTTTCTTTAAAGACGTGATATAATATAGATGTGGGCCTGACGGCCGCGCGGCGCCGTAAGGCGCCGCGAGGAAAGTCCGAGCTCCCGCCGGCGCAAGCCGGCAGCAAGGTAGCGGGTAACGCCCGTCGGGGTAATCCCAGAGGTGCGAACAGAAACGCCTGATGCCGAAAGGCTAAGGGGCCCGCGCTCCAGTAAGATGGCGGCGCGGGCCAGATCCGGAGTAATCCGGAAGTGCAACGGCAAAATCCTTACCCGGGTGCAAGGCCGTGCTGGTAGTGCCGCAAGGCGCACGCCAGAGAGCCGCTCGAGGCCGACGGCGACGTCGGTCCCAGATAAATGGTCGTCGCCCTGTCCGCAAGGATAGGGTACAGAACTCGGCTTATAGCCCACGAACGATGTGAATGCCCGCCTATACGGCGGGCATTCGTTCGTCTATAATAGATTCATTAGTTATTTGTTTTAAACACGATGCAACGATCTACAAAGCTCGACGCCGCCGCTTTTATAGTCCTTCAGTTGACACTGTTACTCGCCCCGATTTTCTTTGTACCGGCACTTTCTGTGCCATTCATGGTGGGTAAGTCTGCGCTGATGGTTTACGGCGTACTCGCAGCCTTGGTCCTGTGGATTGTGGCACGTCTTCGGGATGGTCAGTTTGAAGCCCCGAAGAGCCTCTGGTATGCATCGGCCGGAGTTCTGGCGGTGGTGTATGCGGCATCTTCTATATTTTCTGCAAATCACGCCGCCTCGTTCATGGGACAATCGTTCGAGATAGGTACTCTCGCTTTCTTCTTGCTCTCACTCGTTGTGTTCGCTCTTGTGCCGCTCGTCACAAAGACCAAGGAACAAATATTCTATTCATATGGCGCTGTGTTTGCGTCGTTCTTCGTGCTCGCGCTCTTTCATGTGGTGCGTCTTATATTCGGTGCTGATGCTTTGTCGTTCGATATCTTTACGTCTGCCACATCGAGCCTCATTGGTAAATGGAATGACCTCGCAATATTCCTCGGACTCATCGCTCTTGTATCAATGGTGTCTCTTGAGAAGGCGTCTCTTTCCGGGGCGGTGAAGTGGGTGGCTCGCATCGCTTTTGTTCTGTCGTTGGTGCTCATGGTTGTTGTAGATTTCCGCCATGCCTGGATACTCCTCGCGGTGATATCTCTCATCTTCACTATCTACGAAATGTCTTTTGGTCGGATTGAAAAGTCTGCATCTGGCCGTATGCCATTGTATGCTCTTGCCGCACTCATCGTGTCCCTCGTCCTTATATTCAGTGGGGGCAGGCTTACCACGGAGCTTTCGTCTGCCATGGGAACTTCGCAGGTCGAGGTCCGTCCATCATGGTCCGCTACTTGGGACGTGGCCAAGGCTACTCTGTCCACAGACCCAGTTCTTGGTGTTGGACCTAACCGATACGGACAGTCATGGCTTCTTAACAAGCCAGTCGGCATCAATACTACTATTTTCTGGAATACAGAATTTAATTACGGTATCGGATTTGTACCAAGTCTCCTAACAACTACTGGAGTTGTAGGATTGCTTGCAATGCTCGCGTTTCTTTGTCTGTATCTTTGGACGGCTGTGAAGGCTCTCTTCAGGCAGGGTTCGTCACCTTTCTCTCGATATCTTGTGCTCTCATCACTTCTGGGAAGCTTATATCTTTGGGTGTTCTCGGTGATATATGTGCCGAGTGCTCCGATTTGGCTCCTCACTTTCGCTTTTTCCGGTCTCTTCATAGCAGCTTTGCGCGAGGACGGGGCCTTGAAGTTCGCATCGGTGTCGGTTTCTGAGAAGCCGGCCCTTAACTTTATATCGGTACTCGTTATCATCTTTGTTCTTATCGGATCTGCATCGTTCGCTTACACTGCTGCTACCAAGACAATTTCGAACGTGTATCTCCAACGCGGTGCGATTGCTCTCGCGGCAGGTGACATCGATACTGGCGAGTCACGCGTCATCAGTGCCTTTAATCTTTCACAGTCGGATACGGCGGCTAGGTATATCTCACAGATTTATCTTGCTCGATTGAACATGCTGTATAACGACGAGACTGTGAGCCAGGCTGATGCACAGTCCCGATTCCAGCAGTATCTTAGCTCGGCCATTCAGGCTGGCCAGGCAGCGGTGGCCATCGACCAGAATAGCTACGTGAACCATGCGACCTTGGGAAGTATCTTCGAATCGGTGGTGCCTCTCAATATAGAAGGTGCATACGATAGTGCAAAGCAATCTTACGAGGTTGCTATCATGAGGAATCCACAGAGCCCTGAACTCCAACTCCTTCTTGCTCGTCTTGAAGTCGCTAATGGTGATAACGGGGCCGCTCGAGAATTCATCGGCAAGGCGCTTGAACTCAAGGGCGATTATGCAGAGGCTGCATATCTTCTTTCCCAGATACAGATAGGGGAGAAGAACGTACCAGAGGCTATCAGGTCGCTTGAAGCTGTGGCGATACTGTCGCCATCGGACAGTGGTGTGTTCTTCCAGCTTGGACTCTTGTATTACGACCAGAAGCGTTATTCTGAAGCGGTTCTTGCGTTTGGACGTGCGGTGCAGATTAATCCTCAGTACGCAAATGCGAAATATTTCCTCGGCCTCGCGCTTTACGAGACAAAGGATGTGCAGGGCGCCATCAAACAGTTTGAGGAACTTTCCGTAACTAACGCTGATAACGCCGAGGTTAAGGCGATTATTGCAAACCTCAAGGCGGGCAGGAGTCCTCTTGCGGGCATACCACAGGACGGCGGTCTTCCTGTGAATGAACCTAGGGCATCAGACGATAGGTAGCCATGGTTAAGAGGATACTGTCATTCGTTGGCAGAGAGATAGGCGGTCTCCATGAGGCCGCTTATCTTCTTGCTGGTTCGGCGGTACTTTCTCTTGTCTTCGCTCTTGTTCGTGACAGGCTTCTCGCACATATACTTGGCGCGTCGGCACAACTCGATGTGTATTACGCGGCCTTTCGAATTCCGGACTTAATTTATGTGACGGTGGCGTCGCTTGTATCAACATCGATACTCGTGCCGTTCCTTATTGAGAGCCGCCAGAAAGGACAAGAAGAACTCAAGACATCGATACAGAATCTTTTCTCGGCCTTTCTTGTGCTCATTGTCGTCGTTTGTGCGATAGCTTTTGTCCTTATGGGGCCAATTCAGAAGGGTTTATTCCCGAACCTTTTCGAAATGGGCCTCGGTGCAGATTTGGTGTTGGCGTCGCGCATCTTGCTCTTGTCCCCGATCTTGCTTGGTGTGGCGGGGTTCTTCACTTCTATAACCCAGATACAGAATCGGTTTCTGGCATATGCATTAACCTCGCCCCTGTATAACGTTGGTATCATCATTGGTATTCTTTTCTTCTTGCCGCATCTTGGTGTTTCTGGTTTGGCGTGGGGAGTTGCCCTCGGTGCGTTGTTGTTGTCGCTCACCCAAGTGCCTTTCGCCATGCGAGACGGACTTTTCCCACGTTTTTCTGTATCTTTCGATTGGGCGAGGATAAAAAAGGTCGTGACGCTCGCTATACCGAGAACATTCACGTTGTCATCTCAACAATTGACCACGCTTTCGCTCGTTTCATTTGCATCGTTCCTTGGTACGGGTTCGATATCGATATTCAATCTGGCGCTTAACCTGCAGTCGGTGCCGCTCGCCATAATCGGCGCGAGCTATTCATCGGCAGCATTCCCGGTGCTCGCAAAACTTATAGGGGAAGGGAATCGTCAGGCTTTCCTCGACAAGATGATATCGGCAACGCGCCACATCATATTCTGGTCGGTGCCTGTGACGGTGCTGTTCATCGTTTTGCGTGCCCAGATCGTGCGCGTCGCCCTCGGTACAGGAACCTTTGATTGGTCTGATACAAGGCTCACTGCCGCGGCGCTTGCCCTGTTTGTTATATCGTCGGCGGGGCAAAGTCTTATGCTTCTATTTGTGAGGTCGTTTTATGCAGAAGGTAAGACAGCCAAACCTCTTTTGATCAACGTTGTGTCGATGGCCTTCACGGTTGGTATCGCGATTGTATTTCTTAAGCTGTACTCGGCCTCATCATCGTTTGCGTATTTCACTGAGTCGCTCCTTAGGACCGATGGAGTGGAAAGCTCGGCCGTGCTCATGTTGCCGCTCGCATTCACGGTCGGAACTTTCTTTAACTTCTTGTTGCACTGGAAAATGTTTTCTCGTGATTGGCCGGGATTCACGAAGCCGCTCGTGGGAACAGCGGCGCGATCGATCGGATCAGCGATTATTGGTGGATATGCGACATACGGATCGCTGCGCATTTTTGACGACGTGTTCAGTTTGGAAACAGCCGTCGGTGTGTTTATGCAGGGAATATGCGCCGGCATTGTCGGCATGGCGGTTATAGCTTTCATGCTTTGGGCTATGCGCAGTCCAGAATTGCGCGATATCATCGCCGCCCTGCGGAACAAGGTCTGGAAGGTGGATAGGGCGAGCCTGGATAGGTTGCAGTCGTAAAGACTTTACTCTTATCTATATATTATACACCCAAGCATGGGTGTTTGTCAAGTACATAAAATCGGCCTCAAATAAGGCTAAAATTCGCCAAAATGGCAATAATGTGATATTTTGAGCCAGTAATGGATATCTCTCGTATACGAAATTTCAGCATTATTGCGCACATCGACCACGGAAAGTCGACCTTGGCTGACCGCCTGCTTGAAATAACTGGCACGATCGAGAAGCGAAAGATGCAGGAACAGGTGCTTGATTCCATGGAACTGGAACGAGAACGAGGCATCACCATCAAGATGCAACCAGTGCGCATGAAGTACACCGTGCCGGCGGGCGAGGATGGTGCGGGTGAATACATCATGAACCTCATCGACACCCCGGGCCATATCGACTTTTCGTATGAAGTGTCTCGCGCACTTAAAGCTGTGGAGGGGTCGATACTTCTCGTTGATGCGACACAAGGCGTGCAGGCCCAGACGCTCACCACACTCGGCATGGCGCGTGAACAGGGTCTTGTAATCATCCCAGTCGTGTCGAAAATCGATTCGCCTTTGGCTCGCGTCGATGAAGTGAAGATGGAAATTGCGCAACTCTTGGGAATCGATCTTGACCTGATTCTTGGTGTGTCAGGCAAGACCGGTGAAGGAGTTCCTGAACTTTTGCGCGAATTGGTCCGTCGTGTGCCTTCTCCAAAAACAGAAGTGTCTGGCGACACAAAAGATTTCCGTTCTCTCGTTTTCGATTTTCAGTATTCAAATCATCGCGGTGTTACTGTCTATGCTCGCATCATGGACGGGCAAGTTAAGAAGGGCGATAGTCTGGAATTTCGTGTGGCTGAAGAAACTTTTATCGCGAACGAGGTTGGTATTTTCTCGCCGGCCGAGATGCCGCGCGACAGCCTCTCGGCCGGCGAGATTGGATACATTGTTACGGGCGTGAAGGAGCCAGGCATCGCATCGGTGGGAGACACCATTACGGCGAAAGTCGCAGGCAAATCTACTCTTGCACCGCTCGCCGGATACATGAAGCCCTCGCCTGTGGTTTGGGCATCTATTTATCCTGAAAGCCAAGACGATCTGATGTTGCTGCGGCAGGCGCTTGGTCGTTTGTCTCTTTCGGATTCTGCGTTTACATACGAAGAGGAGTCTTCGGGTACGCTCGGCCGTGGATTTCGTTGCGGATTTTTGGGGATGCTTCACCTTGAAATAATCACCGAACGCCTGCGTCGCGAATTCAGCTTGAATCTGGTCGTGACCACGCCGTCGATCACATATGCCGTGACCAAAAAGAACGGCAAGAAGGAAATTATATATTCACCGCCGTTGTTTCCGGATGAGGGCGATATAACCGAAATCGAAGAGCCGTGGGTGAAACTCAAAATAATCACTCCGAATACTTATATCGGTGCTTTGACCCAGCTTGTATTCGAGCACGAGGGAGAAGACAGTCACATGGAAACATGGGGCCCAGCGTCGGTCGAGCGAACGGCAATCACTGTTGATATGCCACTGCGTCAGCTCATGAGGAACTTTTTCGATTCGGTGAAGTCTGTTACTCAAGGGTACGGTTCAATATCGTATGAACCATTGGGCATGCGCGTCGCTGACGTGGCTCGTCTTGATATTTTGATCGGTGAGGAAGTCGTGCCGGCTTTCACTCGTATTGTTGCGCGCGCCAAGGCATACGAAGAAGCAGAACAGGCGGTCGAGAAACTTGAACGCATATTGCCGAAACAGCTTTTCGTAACCAAGATTCAAGGTAAGGCCGGCGGCCGCATACTGTCATCGCGTACGCTCGCCGCATTGAAGAAGACCGTGACTGCGCATCTTTCTGGAGGCGACATCTCGCGCAAGAAAAAACTTTGGAATATTCAGAAGGAAGGTAAGAAGCGCATGCTCGAGCGAGGTCAGGGCGATATAAACATTCCGCAGGAAGTTTTTGTGAAAATGATGCGGATGGGGGAGTAGATTCCCTTAGAAAAACACTGTCGCGAAGCTCGCGAGCACCATCGAAAGGATGATGAGGCCAGCAAACACGGCCCAGAATATCTGCACTTTCCGACGATGATTTGGGTTGAATAGCATGGTTTTCTTCTTTGTAGGGCTTATAATATCACGACATGAGGGAATTCCAAGATAGGAGGCGCATACGCAAGATGCTTCACTCACGATACGTGATCGTGGTGCTGATCATCGTGTGTCTCTTGCTTGCTCGGGCGGTATGGGGCGTGTACGGAAAATATGAGCGTAGCAAAGACCTGGCCGATACAGCTGCACGTGATTTTGCTGTACTACAGACACGTGAAAAGCATCTGGCCTCGCTTACCGAATCCCTGAAAACCGAGGAGGGGCAGGGACGTGAAATTCGTGATCGTTTCGGCCTGGTTCAGGAAGGCGAACGGGCCGTAATCATCATAGATGACGAACGAGAAGATGCGCCACATGCGTCGACAACAGAGTCTGGATTCTGGCAATGGCTTTTGGACTTGTTCAGATAGCTAGACCAGGAGTATAATCCTCTTTATGAAAACTGTAGAGATATACTCGACCCCGACATGCGTATATTGCGGAGCAGCCAAGGACTTTTTTATTAAGAACAACATAGCTTTCACTGAATACGACGTTGCAGCGAATCAGGCCAAGAGGGCAGAGATGGTAGAAAAGTCCGGACAACTCGGTGTACCGGTAATTGATATCGGTGGAGACGTTGTTGTTGGATACGACGAGAAACTCATCACAGAACTTCTCGGCATCAATTCATAGGTATAGTTTTATCAAGATTTTATTATTGAAAGCGCCCATACGGGCGTTTTGTGTTTTAATATCTGTCTATGGCAAAAAGACCACTAACCGAAAGACAGATATCAACGTTGAGGAGTATGCGAGGGGACGGTTATACCCTCATAGACATACGTCGGGCGACACTCATCGGCACGAGCACGATATATAAGTACACAAAGGACATCAGTTTTATTCCACGGCCACGCACGGCTCGAATACGGAATAAGCGTGTGCTATAGTGTTCGAACGCCCTCATAGCTCAATGGATAGAGCAGATCCGTCCTAAGGATAAGATGTAGGTTCGATTCCTTCTGAGGGCACCATAGTAGAATTTGGAGTATCAATTAGCTGTTTAAGCGTGTAACTATCGGCTGTTTTTGTGGTTCCAAATGCTGAATAGTCGTACAAAACGCCTTCTGGAAAAATCATCTCTTGAAACTTGATCTTGTCGGTCAGTTTTACCTCGTACCAAAGCTTGTAAACATTGACCATAAAGTACAGGCAGTAGTTGACGCTGGCCTCCACGTCAAACTCCTCGATCTGTAATTCATTTCTGCTTAACCGAAGCAGGGTTACTTTCTCTTTGATCCGATTTAGTTCCTCTTTAGCAGTCTCACTGTCAAAGACATTTTGCTTAGTGAGATCAACGACTCGTACTTTTTCCTCCTCGACTTTCTCGATGTTCCGGTCAATCGTGGCAATATCGGTGTTTAGCTCATTATGTTTGCCTTGCCAGTAATCAATGATCGAGGCTCGGAACATACCCATTTCCTCTTTCTTGGGAGCAAGTTGTGTAAGGAATTCCATAAAATGTTGCTCAAACACTTCTTTCTTGACGCTTTTCTTGTGGCACTTGGCGCAGTGGTAATAGGCATAGCGTCCACCAAGCTGGCCTCGTGACCAGCTTCCGGTAAATCTGCCACCGCATACGCACCTGGCCGTGACTCGCAGAGGAAAGTCCGGATTGAGCGCACGTTTCGGATGGTTGGTCAGTCGGCCGCTTTTATTGCGTATATAAAACTGGACCCGTTCAAATAATTCGGTGGTGATCAGTGGTTCAAACACGCCCTGGTTTTCTTTGCCTTTATGCATAAATGTTCCGGTATAGATTTTACTTCGAAGCATTCTGTAAATGACCTGCTGTCTGATTTTATTTCCTTTGCTTGTAGTAAATCCCAATCTGTTTGCCATTCGGGTAATCTCTGACTCTTTGTAAATTCCTTTTGCATATTTGCAAGGTACCCCAATCATGAGTACGAAAATTACCTCATGGGAGATAAAGATAAAATCGAACTTCGGTTTGATTAGAAATTGTACGAAGGTCGGGTAATTGACATATAGGGTATGGGGGTATATCCTATACATATATGTCAATATATATTATTAACACCCAAAATCTATGGTTGATCAAAAAATAAAGAAGAGGGCATTGCATCGAGCGAAGATCCTAAAGGGTCAGTTCGATGGTCTCATTAAGGCTATTGAGAAAGAGGAGTATTGCCCCATCTTGTTAGAGCAATCCCTTTCCATTCAAAGGTCGCTTAAGAGTCTCGACAGCTTTCTCTTGGAAAATCATCTCCGGTCGCACGTGAAGCACCAAATGCAACACAAAGGGGACGACGAGAAAGCCGTCAAAGAGCTGATCAGGATATACAACCTATCCAATAAATAAATCCTATGGAATTCGACTATACCACAACAACAGCAAAAACTTTCAACGAAGCGGTTCAAAGCGTCCAAGACGAAATCGCCAAAGCTGGTATGCGAGTCCTCTACACTCACGACGTGCAGGCGACATTAGCCGAGAAGGGTTTTGAACGAGAGCTGTTTAAGATTGTTGAGTTTTGTAACGCAAAGTTTGCTAATGAGTTTTTGAATATTGATATCAAGATCGGCCTGTGTCTGCCGTGCAAGATAAACGTGTACACCAAAGACGGGCAAACGGTCATTTCCGGCATGCGACCGATTGTTCTCTCGCAGTTTTTCCCAGAGGCCGATCTAGGAGAGCGGCCGAACGAAGTCGATCACATCATTCAGACCATTATCAATAACTCAAAATAACCTATGAAAAACAAACTATTATTTTTTGGAATAGCGGCGATAGCAGTAGCAATTGTCGGGGGCATTTTCGTATCGAACAACAATACTGTCTCCGGTCAGACATTTTCAACCAGCATTAAGGGATTACCGTCTGCCGAAAAGACGGAGGTGATAGAACTCAAGGATGGAGACACTTTTAATCTCACCGCAGGCTTCGTAAAGAAAAGAATTGGCAATACTGAAGTACGAATGCTTGCCTATAACGGCTCCATCCCCGGACCGACCCTGAAAATCCCCCAAGGAGCCACGGTGACCGTTAATTTCAAAAACGACACGGATGTTGCAAACACAATTCATTCCCACGGCGTGCGTATGGCGAACGCCTTTGATGGTGTACCCGATGTGACGCAAAAAGTAGTTCTCCCCGGCGAGACGTTCACCTACACGCTTGCTTTTCCTGATGCAGGCGTGTACTGGTATCACCCACATATGCGCGATGACTACGCCATTGAGCTCGGTCTCTATGGAAACTTTGTGGTAACGCCAGAAAGTCCAACGTATTGGAACACGGTCGACCGCGAAGTTGCTGTTTTTCTGGACGATATTTTAATTGAGAACGGGAAAATCGCGCCATTCTACAAAGACGGATCGGATCGCGCTCTTATGGGACGCTTTGGGAATGTAATGCTTGTGAATGGCGAAACCGATTACACGCTCTCGGTCAAGAAAGGTGAGGTGATTCGTTTCTACTTCACCAACAGCGCGAGCGTCCGGCCGTTTAATCTTGCCATCAAGGGAGCGAAGTTGAAGCTCGTCGGTGGAGACAACGGCGCGTACGAACGCGAGGAATGGAAAGACTCGGTGCTGATCACCCCTTCCGAACGCGAAGTCATTGAAACTCGCTTTGACATGCCGGGTGAATACGACATTCAGAACAAGACCCCCGACGCAACGACGCGCCTCGGAAAAATTATCGTTTCAGATGAGTCTCTCGTCTCTGCGAACGCGAATGTATTTCAGACGCTCCGTGATAACGTCGAGGCCATCAAGATCATTGATCCTTTTCGTCCCTTTTTCGCTAAAGCAACCGACAAGCGCATAAAACTCTCGCTTGATATGATGGGTAGCAACACGGGCAATATGGGCAACGGCACTCATGGGATGCCGTCCGGTATGGGCGGAGGCCGGATGATGGGTGGTGTACCGGAAGGCGGTATTGAATGGGACGACTCGGACAACGCAGGTATGAACGCAATGTCCAACACGGACATGGTGACGTGGAAGATCATCGATCAGGATTCCGGTAATGCAAACATGGACATTGATTGGAAGTTTAAGGTAGGAGACAAAGTGAAAATCCGCATTGAGAACGACGGCAACTCCGCGCACCCCATGCAACACCCCATCCACTTCCACGGCCAGCGATTCTTGGTGCTGAATAAAAATGGCGTACCCCAAACCAATCTGGTATGGAAGGACACGGTCAATGTACCTGCAGGAGAATATCTGGATATTCTGGTCGATATGTCAAACCCCGGGGTATGGGTAGCACACTGCCATATTCTTGAACACATCGAAGCCGGTATGGTATTTCCGTTTACGGTCGAAGAATAGGGATTAGTAATTAAAACCATCAATTAAAATTTATGAAACTATCAAAGATATTACATGTTTTGAGTATCATTGCAGGATTTTTGGGAGTTCTTGCACTTATTGGTGCCTGGTTAGCGGGAGAAAATGGCACAGTATTAGGCTTCTCACAGCAACATTGCTTCTATGATGCCATAGTCCTTGTCCTTGTTGCTATTTGGCTCCAACTTGCAACGATGCATCACATGATGCTTGAGAAGCACCATGAAGTTATATAGTTATTAATATTAAATAAAATCATTATGATGAACTTTGGATTTATGCCCTTTGGGGGATTCGGTTGGATATTTATGATCCTTTGGTGGGTCTTAATCATCGCTGGTATCGTTGCTATCATCAAATGGCTCATGAGTCAGTCTGATAATAATTACGGCCGTGACAAGTCACCACTCGAAATTTTGAAAGAACGCTACGCCAAAGGCGAGATTGATAAAAAAGAATTTGAGGAGAAGAAAAAGGATTTAAGCTAAAACATAGTTTTTTAGAGTGTATTTGCGGTATAATACATTTGTATGTTTACCTACTTACTATTTGAAATAGCATCTTGGGTTATTGGACTAGTTGCTTTGACTTTGCTTTTTTTGCATCTCGCGAAACACACTGCTATTAGTACTTTCATAAAAAGGCCGGGTATTTATATTCCCACTGCCATTCTTGTGCTCACCCTCTTTGCTGGGCTTATCGCTAATCGTACTTACCCGCCGGACTTTGCCATGCCAGCATTTATGCGCTCTCATGCTCCCGGAGGAGTATCTGCCGCTCTTCCGTTTGGCAAGATAGTACAATTTTTCCTTAACAAAGATAATTTCGAAACAGTCGCTGACATCGGAGCCGATCCAAACGCCGTACCGCGCGAACCCCAGTCGCCCGATACTGATGGTGTCGTGCGTATTAGTTTGACTGCGCAAGAAGTTGTTTCAGAAATCGCTCCGGGCATTTACTTTAATTTTTGGACGTACAATAAGCAGATTCCTGGGCCGATGCTTCGCGTAAAAGAGGGCGATACCATTGAGGTTGCTCTTACAAACGACAAAACAAGTTTACATAATCACAGTGTCGATCTACACGCAGTCACCGGCCCCGGTGGCGGTGCAACGCTTACGAATGTAGCCCCTGGAGAGACAAAAATCTTCCGATGGAAAGCACTTAATCCTGGACTTTATATTTATCACTGCGCAACACCCAATGTGAGTTCACATAATTCGCATGGTCAATACGGACTTATCATGGTTGATCCAAAGGATGAAAAGTTGGCACTCCCGAAAGTAGATAAAGAATTTTATGTTACCCAAGGCGAGTATTATACTATTGGCCAGTTAGGTAAGAAGGGTCTTGTTCCCTTTGACTCCGAGGCACTTTTAGACGGCATACCGAACTATGTTGTATTCAACGGCCGTGTCGAAAACATGCCCAGAATGCATGCGAAGGTGGGAGACAGAATCCGTATGTATGTCGGCAACGGCGGGGTTAATCTTATTTCATCTTTTCATGTAATCGGAGAGATTTTTGACAATGTGCATCCGAACGGAGCGATTGGAGAAGGGTCGGCAATAGAAAAAAATACCCAAACAGCCCTTGTGCTACCTGGAGGATCAAGCATTGTTGAATTTACTGTTGATGTCCCAGGAAAGTTTTTGCTTGTAGATCACGCTCTGGCGAGAATGAATAAGGGCGCGTGGGCGGTACTCGAAGTATCGGGATCAGAACAGAAAGACATTTTTTCAAACATCGAAAATAAACCTTAATGGCATGTGATTAACGATTTGCTTAAGTTAAGCAAATCGTCCCACGGTCTCAAATTCGGTCTTACGGCTCGTCAGTGTCGCAATTGGTGCAAAGCTCTTACTCTTGTCACAAAGCTCGCCACAAGGGCAACCAAGTGGCAACAATCGGGGCGTTTAGTTGGGAGCCGATGTGGTCTGGAATGATCTCGGATTTTCTGCTAAAATTACGGTTGTAAAAGGCAGGTTCCATGTGTTTAGGCATAAATGGTCGAAAAGTCCGGAATTATGCCTGCCTCGGGGAGGACGACCGTCAAAAGGTCTTTAATCTCTCGGATATTTCGGAGAATTCCGTTCCAATTCAAATCTTTTAAGGGCACCACCAAGGTCAATGCGAACAGTTTCGTGCTTATAAAGACACTTCTTTAAGCAAAGTTAGAACCTTCTCTTTTATCTCATCCCTAATCTTTCTAACTTCCTCTATAGACTTGTCTTTCGGATTATTTACACTCCATTCTTCGATTTTTGCCTGGACCGCAGACGAGAAAAGCCCTTTTACCAGGCATCCATATGAAATGATTCTGTCATAGCTCTCTACCGTTGAAGGATCAAACAATGCAGGGGACTTGTTTCCGATATCGATACCCAGTTCTTTCATAGCTTCCGCGACGCGACGGTTTATTTCTTTTGCAGGCATCGTTCCATAGCTTTCAGCAGACCATTCTGTAGATTTATTGTAATGGTTAAAAAATGCTTCGGACATTTGCGATCTGCCTGCATTTTCGGCGCATATAAACAAGACTTTATTCATGTCTAAATTATAGCAAACGTGAGTCTTATTTTTCTTACTGCTTTTTACTTTGTTCGAGTAGTGGGGAAAATAACAGTGAATGTGGCGCCCGCTTTTTCTCCGTTCATTACAGAAATAGTGCCTCCGAAGTTTTTCTCGACAATTTTCTTGGTTGTTGATAGACCGAGGCCGATGCCAGAATGATTAGCTTTGGTTGTGAAGAATGGCTCAAATACAGCTGATCGAAGTGTCGGCGGGATACCACAACCTTCATCGCGTACGACGAGGACGAGTGAATCTGGACCACGACGTAAAGTCACATCAACACGACAATCCGATGACGGACTGTCTCGATATGAGTCGATCGCGTTCGACAGGAGATTCACAACGACTTGAAAGAACTTTGTCGCTGAGCCGTGTATTACTGCATCTTTGTCCACATCTGCCGAAACAGTCGCACGGGACGAACGTGCTTTGTGTGAAAGCATGTCTATAGCGTCACGTATTTCATTTGCAGGCGAAAATGGGCCCTCTATCTCTTCGGCGGCCAACTGTTTCCTTACGGTGTTAAGGAATGTATCCATGCGACGGCTTGCACGTATCGCCTTGTCCACGTGTTTGCGGGTTTCAGAGCTTTGCATACCGGCGTCTTCTTGCAGTTTTTCAACCGAAAGCGATACCGCGGTCAGGGGATTGATTAGGTCGTGATATATACCAGACGCAAGCTTACCGAATTCCGCGAATCTATATAACTGAGACACCTTTTCGTGCTGGCTCGCCTTGAGTTCTCGCGTGCGTTCCTCAATTTTCATTTCAAGGCGATCACGTTCTTCTTTCAAATCTTTTTCAGATTTTCGAGCACGAGCAAGGGAATGGGTTATCTCTCGATTGGCGAGCCAGGAAACTATCATGATAGATGTGTAGGCGAAGGTATGTTGAATAGTATTTTTGAATTCAAGCGGGAAAGTTCGCCATGATGTATCGGTTGCTAGATGGCCGCTTGCCTGTAGCCATCCGAGTGTTATGAAAGTAGCGCTGATGACCACGGTTGCAACCATGGCAAAGCGTGAGTTCACCACGATACCAGAGAATATAATGATCACGGCGTAGCTCAAAGTACCGAAGGGGAGTTCAATGCTCCATCGGTGTATCGCATAGGTTGCCCCGAGGAAATACAGCCCGATGAAAAGATAGCTTGCGAGTTTGGTCAGTCCGATGCGAGAAAGTAAGAGGAGTAGGCCAAAGAACGAGGCGGAAAGGAACAACGGCCCAGATCGGATATCTGTATATTCAGCTGAGACCCTTTGGGTATAAAAGGCCGATACACCGAAAAAGAGAATTATGAATAATGCCGTTGAGATGATTACATTGAATATGAACTCGCATTGGCGCCTGTCCTCGTCGAGAGACTTTGGCTCTATGAATATACGATAGAGAATGCTGGGGCCGCGGCACCTTGTACCAGATACCCCTTGTTCGGTGTCGGCGTTTGGCGGGGGATTTTCCATAATGTGTGTATTGAAGTACAGAAAGTATCCCACATGTTGGTAAAACAGAGATAAATTTTTGATAAAGAAATCTAGCTGAACACGGCCCTGCCGATAGATTCGATTTTATATCCACGACCCGGTACGGTATGAATAAGTTTCCGTTTGGAAATCGCATCTATCTTTTTTCGGAGATTGAGTATGTGGGCCTCGATGGTATTCGAAAATGGATCTATAGCATCATTCCACACGTGCTCCATGAGCATACCTCGGCTCACAACGGCGCCACTGTTTCGCATGAGGTATTCGGTGAGGGCGAATTCTTTTCTGGTGAGGTACACCTCCTTGGCACCACGACGTACTTTTTGTTTGGTCGCGTCGAGAATAAGATCATCAACTTTCAGTACGGGATTTACGAGGGTCTGTGGACGGCGCATCAGGGCACGGATTCTTGATTGAAGTTCTCGATAAGAAAATGGTTTAGTCAGATAGTCGTCCGCACCAGCGTTAAGTAAATTCACCTTATCGTCGACACCGGATTGGACAGAGATGACTATGATGGGCATCTTTTTCCCGTGCTTTCTCACATCTTGGCACATCTCAAAACCGTTTTTCTTGGGCATGATGTTGTCGATGATGAGAATGTCATAGTCGTGGGTGCGAGCGAGATACGATCCTTCCTCGCCGTCATTGGCCGTATCGACGACATAACACTCTGCCTGGAGACTTGTTTTGAGAAAGTCACGAATCTCTTTGTCGTCATCAACTATCAATATGCGCATGGGTTTATTTTCAATTAATGTTTTGTGGCTTAATTCTACGCTGACAGGCGATGTGTGCAAAACATCCGCTATTCACAAATTTAGTATTTATTCATAAAGTCTTCGATTATTCATTAAATGTTATACTTAAAGTATGTTTTTCACTGATATAAATTTGATTACGGTTATAGTCGCAGCAGTTATATCTATTGCGCTTGGGTTTGTGTGGTATGCGCCCTGGTTTTTTGGATCTACATCGTTACTTTCTTCCACTAGGGGATGGAAGGCCTACGTCGGTTCCGCTGTCACAACTCTGATCACGGCGTTTTTCATCGCATCCCTTTTAAATTCCATAGTCGTTCTCGGCTTAAGCGGCATAGTCATGGCTGGTTTTGTTGTGTGGCTTGGCTTCATGGCGCCCGTTCGTGTCAATGATTATTTTTATGGTCGCATGCCTCGTGGCGCGGTCCTTGTAGACCTTGGATACGGACTGGTATCGACCTTGTTGATGGCCCTTGTCATAGGCCTTTTCTCCTAGTAGTCTTGCATCCGTAAGCGCTGCCGCACCACATATGAAGAACGAGATACTCCTTTATTATAAATACGCGTCGATACGAAACCCCGAGAAGTTCGCGGCAGAACAGCGCACCTTTTGCGAGGCACACGGTCTAAAGGGTCGAATCATTGTGGCTAATGAAGGCATCAATGGAACAATTGAAGGTCTCAAGAAAAACACCAAACTTTACAGATCTTTCATGTCGCAGAAGCGCGGCTTCGCGGACATACACTGGAAGGTGAGTGGGGGAATAGGTCGAGCGTTTCCACGCCTTTCCGTGAAGGTTCGCTCGGAAATTGTTTCGCTCTCGCTCGAGAAGTCTAAAGATACCGACGTCGATCCGCGCAAGGTTACTGGCGTGCACCTCAAACCAGAGGAGCTCCGTCGATGGTTCAAGAAAGGCGAGAAATTCACCATCATCGACATGAGGAACAACTATGAACACAAGGTCGGCGCTTTCGAGGGCTCGGTTTTACCACCGCTCAAAAACTTCCGAGACTTGCCTAAGGCAATACCGAAGCTCAAGAAATTCACGAACGATAAAGTGCTCACGGTATGTACTGGCGGCGTTCGATGCGAGAAGGCTTCGGGGTACCTTATCAAGAAAGGTTTCAAGGACGTGTATCAGTTAGACGGCGGTATCGTCTCGTACATGGAGAAGTACCCAGGCGACCATTTCAAGGGATCACTTTACGTTTTTGATGGGCGCGTAACGATGGCGTTTGATCCTAAAAATGGCGGAAAAAGGGAAGTCATCGGTCGGTGCGAGATATGCGACAAGAAGACAGAGGATTTCGCTGACTGCACCAACTCTACGTGCCGCACGCAGATCCTTTGCTGCGCATCGTGTGTGAAGAAAGATAAGGCTTTTTGTTCGGCCAAGTGCACCAAATATGTAATTAGGAACCCGAAAGCCCGCTCTTCTTCTGTTTCCAAGGCTGTACTATAATTCAAGGATAATATCAGCAACATCTAAATGGACACCCAAAAGCTTCAAATCGGGTTTTTTATCGGTCTTCTGATTTCGGTCGTTGTTCTAACTGTGTTCCTTTTCGTACCATTTCTCGCACCGATCGCGCTCGCCTTCATGGCGGCCATTGTTATGCGACCTGTGAATCGATGGTTTTTGGTGAAGACTAGTGGCAAGAAAACGCTTGCGGCCTCGTTGTCGGTAGTATTCGCCATAGTTGTTGTTCTCGTACCTCTCACCATAGTGGCCCAACAGGTAACGTCAGAGACATACAAATTTTATACAGAAGTACGTAATGAGGGCCTTGGTGGCTTCGATCGCGTCACCGCTGCAATCATTGAACCAATACAGTCAGCATTTCCTGAATTTAACCCAGATGTCGACGGATACATCAGCTCGCTTGCTGGCAAGTTTGCTGACAATGCCTCAAAAATATTCTCGAGCACAGCGTCACTCACACTCAGTCTCTTCCTCGCCTTTATGGCACTTTTCTACATGCTCAGAGACGGCCACAGGTTTAGAGAGGTATTGATAGAGCTTTCACCGCTCGCCGATTCATACGACAACGAGATAATCGACAAGATAGAAAGGGCAGTCAACTCAGTTGTACGGGGCTCGCTCCTTACCGCAGTTATAAAAGGAATCTTTGCGGCTGCTGGTTTCGCAATTTTCGGTGTGCCGCACGCAATACTCTGGGGAGCACTTACTGCCGTGGTATCGCTTGTGCCGCTTCTTGGCGCAGGTATAACTGTCATTCCCGCGGTACTGTATCTCATAGCGACCGATTCTATTGGTGCCGCGATTGGTCTCGCAATATGGGGCACAGTAGCCGTCGGCCTTGTAGATAACCTGCTTATGCCGATTGTTGTGGGGAAGGCCACCGTCATCCATCCGCTTCTTATATTGCTGTCTGTTCTTGGGGGAGTTGTTCTTTTTGGACCGGTTGGATTATTCCTTGGACCTTTGGTCATAGCATTGCTGTCGGCACTGCTTGAAATATACAAGGTGGTTATCCTGCACGGCCAGAACAAGCAAAAGACCGTGCTATAGTTGGTTTGTTATCCGTTTAATTCTTTTATCATGAAAACCTACGCTTCTTCTGACGCAGCATTACTGCTTGTCCGCATTGGACTCGGCCTTATATTTATCGCCCACGGCTGGGCCAAGCTCGCGGACATTGAAGGTACGACCGCTTTCTTTGCCACGATTGGTCTCGGCGTATCTCTTGTTTGGCTCGTTGCTATTGTCGAGCTCGTTGCCGGTCTTGCCATGCTTTCGGGGCTTTTCACAGGCATCGCAGGTATTCTCATTGCATTGACTATGGTCGGGGCCATCATCACGGTCAAGGCTCAAAGTGGTCTGATCGGAGGGTTTCTCGGTGGATATGAATTTGACCTAATGCTTTTCCTCTCTGCTCTTGCCATTGCTATGGCCGGTCCTGGAAAGTACACAATCAAATATCTCTGGAATAAGGCATAAAGGCTTTTTCAGGTTTCCGTTTTGGCAGAGCGGCCCATTGGGGCCGCTTTTGCTATACTGCATATATGTCGACGACTCCTAAATCCATGACAAGCAAGGTATTTGACGAGCGATACGCCCGCCTCAATCCGCGTCAAAAGGAGGCAGTGGATACAATCGAAGGACCGGTCATGGTCATTGCTGGACCAGGAACAGGCAAGACCACGGTGCTTACTTTACGCATTGCGAACATTTTGCGACAGACCGACACGCCGCCATCGGGAATTCTCGCCATTACTTACACAGACGCAGGTGTAAAAGCCATGAAACACGCTTTGCGCGCGGTTGTGGGATCGCGCGCTGACGAAGTGCGCATACATACTTTTCACAGCCTCGCATCATCGCTTATAGCAGAGTTCGGTGATCATTTTCCGCATCTTGCAAAGGCCCGCCAGGCTACCGATACCGAGATTCAGACTCTTGTGCGCAAAGTGCTGAAAGACAAGAGGTTCGCCAGGTTGCGTCCTCTTGGCGACCCTGACTTCTATATCCAAAAAATCATATCGGCTGTGAGCGAATCCAAACGCGAGGCGTGGACACCTGATGTGGTGCGCGAGTCAGCAAAGCGAGAAAAGAAGCGAATCGAAGATGACCCTGAATCAATATCTTCTCGCGGTGCGAGCAAGGGCAAGCTCAAGGCCAACGCATTGAAGTCGATTGAAAAGGCCGAGCGATCGATGCTGCTCGCCGATGCATATGCCGCATATGAAGAAGCCAAGAAAGAGGCGAGGTTGATGGATTATGACGACCTGCTTTTCGAACTGATGCGCGCCTTACGTGAAGATGAGCTTTTCCTGCAGCTCGTTCAGGAGAAGTTTTTGTACATATCCGTAGACGAACATCAGGATACTAACGATGTGCAGAATTCCATTGTCCGCGCGATGGCGGATTTCTTTGATACACCGAATTTGTTCATTGTGGGTGACGAGAAGCAGGCTATATATCGATTCCAGGGCGCTTCTGTAGACAACTTCCTTAAGTTCCAGAACGCATGGTCGTCTATGCGCGTCATATCCCTTTCTGATAACTACCGATCACATCAGTCAATACTTGATGCTGGATACGGACTCATCGATCGAAACTATTCAGAAGGTGAGCTTGCCGAATTGCGTGTGCCGTTGGTTGCGGGTGGCAAGGCCAAAGTCCGGCCAATCGACCTTGTTGAATGCGGCAACGTAGAATCCGTAGACGCGTATCTTTCACGGACGCTCAAGGAAATTACTGTAAATAATCCAGAGAAAACCATCGCAATCATCACCCGTCGCAACCGTGATGTTTCTCGCATTGCTGGTGCGCTCGAAATGGCTGGAATAAAAGCTTCAGCCGAACGTGGTGCCGATGTTCTTAAACATCCGATAGGAAGGCTTTTCTTTAGGCTCGTAAATGTTTTGCGAGATCCATCTGCGGTTGAGGATATCGCCTTCACGATTGCTGGTGGCCTGTGGGATATGCCATTTGCAGATCGTGCGGCTCTTATTCGGGAGATACGGGCAGGGAAAATCGAAGGTATCGACGAGACGCTTCCTGTCTTGTCGGAGTTGCGCGCTGATATGGCGCAATCAGGTGCCCAAGCATTTGTTCTTCGTATGACCGAAAAGTCAGGCCTCATATCGATTGCTGTTAAGGACCCAATTGCCGCAGAAGTGTGGCGAGCTTTGGTGGCTGTATCGGCTCGTCTGGTTCAGGAATCAGGCATATCTGACCCACGGGCCTTACTAGACGCTATTGTCGAATATGAGGCATCTGCTGAATCACGGGGAGTCAAGATACATATTGGTATGCCCAACGCACAGGTGGCAGTCATGACAGCTCATGCGTCCAAAGGTCTCGAATTCGATTATGTTTTCATCGCTGAAGCCACAGAAGAGGCGTGGCTCGGCCGTCCGCGCGCATCATATTTCATAATGCCTCGTGAGGCAGCTGCAGACGATTCAGTTCGCGACTCACGCAGGCTTTTTTACGTGGCTCTGACTCGCGCACGAGAACACGCGACCGTCATATATCCCCTTGAAGGTGAAGATGGCAGGGCATTGACCCCTGTCAGGTTTATCGGCGAGCTCGATGATAAACATATTTCTAAAACATCTTTGCCGGCAACTAGGGACAAGGCGCTCGCACCACACAGCGCGTCTTTGGACCGCATGCGTGACGAAGCTCGCATCGAACACGCCAAACGAGTATTGCTCGATGAAGGTATCTCGGTCTCGGCTCTCAATAATTTTCTGGCGTGTCCGTCTACGTTCTATATGCGAAATATTCTCAAGGTCCCAGAGGCCCCGAGCGCGAGCTCCGAGAAGGGTAACGCCATGCACGCGGCCCTCAGCGCCTGCTGGAAGTTATCCGACAAGTCGCCAAAGGCACTCGAGGCCGAGATCGAGAAATCGGTGCGTGAATATTTTTCTCGCTCACTTCTTGTGACGTTTGAAAAAGATGCGGCAATGGCCGAACTACTTGAGGCCGCTCCGAAAGTCGCCACCAGTCTCGCTCCGCATTTTTCACAAGAAGGAGAGATACGAACGGAAGCCTGGTTTGATACACAGTTTAGGGAATTCAGACTCCATGGGCGCATTGATGCCGTGCTTACTACTGATGACGCTGTGAAGGTTTATGACTACAAGACACGAGATTCTATGAGCGAGGCATCCATCAAAGGCGAGACAAAAGATTCGACCGGTGACTATTTCCGCCAGCTCACTTTCTACACCATGCTTCTCAAAGCAGTTCCTTCCAATAAAGGTAAGAGAACAGAGGCGGCAATCGTATTCGCAAAACCAGATAGGAAAGGGGTGTGTTCGACCGTGACTTTGCCAATCACATCTTCTGATATAGGAACGGTAGAGGCCGCTCTACGCGGCCTCACTGATTCCGTATGGTCGGGCAAGGTGCTCACATCTAAATGTGACGAACCTGATTGTGTATATTGTGCGTTGCTCCGAGTCTCGCGGTCTTAGGCCCCGAGAATGATGTTGATAAGGCCTTTCATGAAGTCGTATGGGAGGGCGCCAGATACGTGTACCACTTTCTTGTCTTTGCTTACGCCGCCAAGGAGCGATCCGTCAGGCTGGCGATACTGGGCGAAGACGTACATGATGTCCTCGACAACGTTGTCTGGTAGAGCTTTTTTGAGGAGTAGATAGGAAGTTGGGGTTCCGTTCGCACCAAGTTTCTGTGCTTCTGCGACAGAGGCGGATATTGCCGCGGTATGCTTGCCGCTCGAAAGGCAGGCATCGAAAGTGGTCGTGTCGAGACCGACAGAAGCAGCGATGCTCGATAGCTGGGTCGTGGAAAGGTTGCCTGAAGTCGAACCGAATACATAATCAATGTATGGCCAGAACTTGCCCTGATCAGCGGCGCACTGCGTGGCTTCTGATTCCTTTGGGGCCGTAGGGTGGAGCTGGACTATAGGGAAATGGCGATATACCCAAGCCATTTTGCCCGAAGCACCGTATTCCGATTGGAGTGTCTTCATGGTGCTGTGGAAATTTTTACAGAACGGGCACGAAGTATCCGAATATTCAACGAGCACAATATCTGCATTCGTTGTGCCGATGGTATTGTCGGCTGAAGTAACTGGCGGAACAACGATGTCCCGTGCCTGATTTACGGCCGTTGGGACATTGCCCGTCGCAGTTCCAACTGGCTTACCGCTCATATATACACCTACACCTACCAATGCCCCTGCAAGGACGATAGCGATTGGCACTGCGAGCGATTGTTTCTGTTGATTATCCATGGGTGTCGTATTATGTCTCGATTAACGTCTGTATAATGTACGTGTAAGTATAACATTTTCCACCATTCATCTTCCAAGCCCATGAAATCATTCAAACAAACCGACATGATCGGAAATCTGGCGCCAGATTTCACTTTGCCAGACGAGGGAGGTAAAATGCGCTCGCTTTCAGATTATCGTGGCCAGAACGTCATTTTATACTTTTATCCCAAAGATATGACTTCCGGCTGTACTCTCGAGGCGCAGGAATTCCGCGATCATGAATATGAGATAGGGGACCTCAACGCCGTGGTACTTGGAGTGAGCGCAGACGACGCCCAATCCCACCAAGAGTTTTGTCGCGAGCAGGGACTGAATTTCAACTTGCTTTCTGATGTGGACGGTGAGGTTTGTCGCATGTACGATGTTTGGCAAGAGAAATCAGTATTCGGTGCCAAGCATGTGGGCATTGAACGCACGACGTTTCTTATTGATACCGACGGCAAAGTCCGCACAATATACGACAATGTGAAGCCGCTCGGTCATGCGGGGAAGGTGATCGAAGACCTACGAAAAATCTCCGTATAGACTGAAATAAAAAAGCCGCGCGTGTTGCCACGCGCGGCTGAAATGGGGGGGTCACTTACATGTCAGCCATGCCACCCAGAGTTGAATCCGCGAGTTCGGTTTTGATCACATCGAGGAGACTACCGCCTTCACCGACGATGTAATTTTTACCCTTCTGGACGCCTGTCAGCGTGGCTTTTGCAGGAAGCTTCACGAATCTTGTCGAGAAGTAGCCCTGCAGGACGGCATGCATCTCGTCAGGCGTTATGGCGAGGACTCGGACGGGATCACCCTCACTGAAGGCCTTTTCGATACTTGCGGGTCTACCTCGTGCAGCGCGGATGTTAGCGTCATTGCGCTTCATGAATCTTCTGAGCGTATACCCCAGAAGTATCGAATATGACAAGTTGAACGTCAGGCCAAGCGCCGCCCAGAGGATGACGCTGTTAGATAACCCAGCCTCTTGATATGAGGAACCGCTCCGGAAATAAGCCCAGAGGGGAATCAATACCATACAGGCTAAATAACTAAACCATACCGCTGCATATTTCATGACCTATCCTTTTTTGTTTGTGGTGAACGGAGACGATAGCGTACTCCAATCAGAAGCTTCCGTGCCGAGGCACGTGTCCGAAAGGGGCTATCTATCTTCCATCCCCCATTATATCACCTATGAGGTTAAAAGTCAAGCACATAAAATGTGTTTAAAATAAGGCTTAAAATCCCATCGAGAAGGTAAGGGCCGAATCAGCTTTCTTCTCCCAATCGTTTGTGTCCATTTTTATATCCTTGATGGCCAGACCGTCTTTGTATTTGAGAATTCCATGTGCCATTGCATAGTCGTAGACTTCTTTGGTGATTTTAACATCGTCTAGGCAATATTTAATGATCTTGTCGATTTCGCCATTTTTCCACCACGTGATGGCTTCCAATCCGTGTCCGGATTTTCCTGCGCCCAAAGTCGCCTCGGCAATGGTGTCGAGTTTGATGCGTCGGCCGAGTGAATCTTTTATTTCTTTCAGCAGATCAAGACTCTTTATCTTGGTGAGGTCGCCAGGATAGTACTTGCCGAGTAGTGGTATGTCGAAATGGTCGCCGTTGAAGGTAATGAGCATATCGGCGCTTTCAAGTATGGGCCAAAGCTTGCCGAAGTCTTCCTGAAGAAAGCTGTGATACGAGTCGGTTGAGTAGTCGTAGAGACACACGACAGAGATGTCGAGGTCCCGAGGGTCATTAGTGCCTACATCCTGGAATAGGTTTCTTGTTTCGATGTCGAATACGATCTTTCTCATACAATACAGCTGACTTTGTTATTAGGTTGAAGCATTGTACCATGGCCCTATGGCAAATGAATCAATCAGCGATGTATTGAACCTACGTAAGCGAAAAAGCGAGACACCGCTTCAGACTATCGAGCGATATGTCGCCCGTCACCACAAATATGCCAAGGCGAAAATGACATACGCCGGTCGGCTCGATCCGATGGCCGAAGGCGTACTTGTTGTACTCGCTGGTGAGAAAAACAAGGAACGAGATGCATACACAAGTCTCGACAAGGAATACGAGTTCGAATTTTTCCTTGGGTATGAAACTGACACGTTTGATGTGCTTGGTATCGCAAAGAAAGTCGAGCGCGATCCGTCGGCCACTGTCACTGATACGGACATTCAGGGCTCGTTGGGGAAGTATAAAGGCACAATCATGCAGAAGTATCCGCCGTATTCATCTAAGGTCATCAACGGCGAGCCAATGTTCGCACTTGCTCGTTCAGGACGTCTCGTCGACAAAGACATACCGACGCATGAAGTGAAGACAGAAGCCGTCGAGCTTGTCGGATCAAGGCAGGTTTCGACAGGTGAGCTCCTTCAGGCAATTCGTGACAGCGTCATGCCGTTGGTTGGGGATTTCAGGCAGGAAGAGACAATGAAGCGATGGGAAGAGCTCATTGGGTCGTTCGAAGGCCAAATAACCGTATTTCGGGCCCGCGTCGTGTGCGGCTCTGGTTTTTATGTTCGCCAACTCGTTCAGGATGTTGGTAATGACCTTGGTACAGGCGCCGTAACCCTTTCCATATTAAGAACAAGGGTTGGGGAATACAGACTGGCAGATTCCGTATAGCCGTAATACGGCCAACACAAGGGCTTGAAATGGCGAGCCTGACTCTACGTCATGTGTGAGCGTATCGCATCAATGATTCCGAATAAAGCACATTTTATCTCACATCGTATTGAGTGATTTGACTAGAGGTGAAGCGTGTGTATACTTAAGGGGTCGTTGGTTTCTCGAGGTACGAACGCAAGTTTCAGGCCAAAGGAAAGGCGATAGTTATAAGTTAGTAAGACAATATAGACAAATGGCAAAGAAACTTTACGTCGGTAACCTATCGTACGGCACCACTTCGGAGAGCCTCAAGGCTGGCTTCGAGCGCGCAGGCGCAGTGTCTGACGCTGCAGTTCTCATGGACAAGATGACCGGCCGCTCACGCGGATTCGGATTCGTAACCATGGAAGATGCTGATGCTGATAAGGCAGTCGCGATGTTCGACGGTCAGGACTTCGAAGGACGCAATATCAAGGTCAACGAGGCTCGCCCTATGGAAGAGCGACCACGAGGCGGTTCTTCGTTCGGTGGAGGCGGCGCTCGACGCAGCTTCTAATCCCGTCTGGCTTTAGGCCAGAGACTGGGACCGAAAAACAAAATCCCCGCTTATGCGGGGATTTTGTTTTTTATGCCTTCTTATGCCTTCTTCTTATTTTTCTCTCGGTCAGTTTTCTTGAGGGATTGTTTACGCAAGCGCACAGATTCAGGAGTTATTTCAAGGAAGTCATCTTCATGCATGATTTCAAGTCCGCGCTCGATTGAAATTTTGAATGGGGGAATGAGCGTGATTGCATCGTCTTTGCCGGCGGATCGATAGTTTGAAAGCACTTTACCCTTACACGGGTTTACTTCGAGGTCTTCACCCTTGGATGTGTTGCCAAGAATCATGCCTTCATACACAGGAGTTCCTGGATTGATATACAGAACGCCTCGTTCTTGTAGGTTCCAAAGGGCAAATCCGACAGCTTCGCCGTTTTCCATGGAAATCATGGATCCTACCTCGTGCTTCTCGATCATGCCTACGTGAGGCCTGAAGCCGACGAATCGAGCAGAGAGGATGCCCTCACCCTTGGTATCGATGACGAATTCACCGCGATATCCGAGAAGGCCACGGGTTGGAATCTCGAAGGTGAGGCGAGTGATGCCTTCGCGCTCGTTCATGTTGGTCATGATTCCTTTCCGTACAGAGAGCTTGCGGATGACTTCGCCAGAATGTTCTGACCTGACATCTGCAGTCACTTCTTCAAATGGCTCGGACTTTACGCCGTCAATTTCTTTTATGATTACTTGAGGCTGAGACACTTGCAATTCAAATCCTTCTCGGCGCATGTTTTCAAGAAGGACTGATACGTGGAGTTCTCCTCGTCCAAATACCCTGAAAGTATCAGGTTGGCCAGGTTGAACAGGTGGAGTGAAGTCTATGCGTAGTCCCACGTTGACCTCGAGCTCCTTTTCAAGGCGTTCACGAATCTGACGGGTGGTTACGAACTTACCTTCACGTCCAGCGAAAGGCGAGTTATTGACGAGGAAGTTAAGGGCGATAGTTGGTTCGTCAACATTGATGGCGTGGAGAGGCGTTTGGTCCGCATCCTGGCAGATGGTTTCACCGATGAATATGTCGGAAAGTCCGGCAACCATGGCAATATCGCCGGCGCCCGCCTCGTCTACTTCCTTACGATCTAGTCCTTCGAAGGTGAATAGCTTGGTGACCTTGCCTTGGCGAACCTCGCCTGTAGGTTTTTTTATGATAACATTCTGACCCACCTTGATGGTTCCTTCGTAGATTCGCCCGAGGCCAAGTCGTCCAGTGTAGGAATCATATGCGAGGTTGAAAGGCTGCATGCGCAGAGGTGCCGAAATGTCTGATGCCGCAGGTGGCACGAGCTCGAGTATGGTGTCGAGCAGGGGATCGAGGTTCTTTGATTCGTCTTCAAGCTTGCGTTTAGCGATGCCGTCGCGGCCGATCGCATAAATTGTGGTGAAGTCGAGCTGTGCGTCTGTTGCACCAAGTTCGATGAAAAGCTCGAGTATTTCGTCCATAACTTCCTTTGGGCGAGCGGCAGGCTTGTCTATCTTGTTTATGAGCACAATCGGCTTCATACCAAGCTCGAGAGACTTCTTGAGTACGAAACGGGTCTGTGGCATAGGGCCTTCCTGGGCGTCTACGAGCAGGAGGACGGTGTCAATAGATCGGAGCACACGTTCGACTTCAGAGCCGAAATCGGCGTGTCCAGGGGTGTCCACAATGTTAATTTTGGTGCCTTTGTACGTTATTGCCGCATTTTTGGCGTAAATGGTGATGCCACGCTCCTGTTCCAGGGCATTGGAATCCATAGAGAAGCCTTCTTTGGCGACTCCAACCTGCTTCATGATGCCGTCCATGAGGGTCGTTTTGCCGTGGTCGACGTGGGCTATGATGGCGATGTTGCGGATCTGCATACGGATAAAGGATTCCTTAAAGAAAAATAAAGAGAGCCGGGTGGCTCTGATAGGCCACAGAATAACATATGTGGGGCAGGGAGTAAAGGGCGTATCCAGGCTCGTTTTGATAAGAAAAAGCCGCCAGACCCGGAGGGTCTGGCGGCGCAATGAATTTTTAAAGCTCGTGTTGGTGGTGGAAGGCCAGTTGATGGCGATCATCCACCTGCAGCTTCTCCCAGCCTTCTTCAACAAGCCAGAAGGACTTGGCGGCATCACCGTCTTCAGGCATGCCGATTGCGACGAGCGACTTACAGAAGGCGAAATGCTCGCCGGTCTGGATGTCGCGCTCGACATGTTCGACGAAGACCGACAGGCCTGGCGTCTCCATGTGCAGGTATTCGCCCTTCACAGGACGAAGCTGGTTCGTCTCAGTTTTCTGCCAGGCAAACATTCCAAGGTGATGATGATAAACGATATACGTTACTTTGTACATTTCCATGCTTTTTACCAGCCGACACAGAATAAAGCAAGGATGATGATCAATTCGAATTACTTTTTGAGACGGAGGAGGTACTCGCGATTGCCACCCTCGCCATCGAGAGGGGAGTCGATATATGCGACGACTTTAAAGCCGATTGATTTGGCGTCGGCGACAACGCGGTCGAATGCGGTGCGACGTTCTTTTTCGTCGCGGATGACACCTTTCCTTTTGTGAGCGATTTCACGGCCGACTTCGAATTGCGGTTTTACGAGTGCGATCATCTCGCAGCCTTTGCGGAGAAGTTCGTATGCTTTGGGAAAGATGAGCGACAATGAAATGAATGATACGTCTGCAACGATGAGATCGGCGAGGGGTGAAGACTTAGGTAAAGAGAATCTTCGCACATCGGTTTGCTCGTGCAACTCGATTCGCGGATCACCACGAAGCGACGCATCGAGCTGATCCGTGCCGACTTCGATGGCGATGACTTTTTCTGCACCGCGTTTCAAGAGGCAATCAACGAATCCACCGGTCGATGAACCGATATCAATTGCAGTCATGCCATCGACATCTATTTTCCATGCATCGAGTGCGCCGTCGAGCTTGTCACCAGCGCGACTTACGAAACGCATCGCTTCAGACACCTCAACTTTGTCAGCAGGGAAGACAATGAGGCTCGGTTTTTTTTCGATGTTGCCGTTCACAATTACTTTTCCGCGCTTCACAAGATCGGCTGCAACGCTCCTGCTGCGAACAAGACCGGTTTCGGCGATATAGACATCGAGCCTTTTCTTATGTTCTGGTGCTGTAGTGTTGTCCATGACGATACTCTACATGAACGGGGCGCAAAGAGGAAACTTGTCGGTGAGGTAAGTAAAAACCGGCGTCAGTCGAGGTTGCGATTCGGTGGCTAGGTGCTTTATCTAATCATTTTTAAAGATTGATAAACCTTGATACACGGTTCACGAATGTTAGCCACGAAAGAAAATTCCGTCAAATCGTCTGTCTTGTGCACATCGATGGTCGATCAGATGAACAACATGCTCGTTCACATGGCCGTGATGTTTATCGACATCATTTGCACTGCCGAGCTCTTGAAATGTCGTTTTGGCTTTTCCCCAGAAAACACGTTCAAGGGTATACGTATCTCGGCTATCCGATTCTATAATTATCGTAATGAATGACGAGCATCTAATAGTCGACGGAAAAAAATACATCTCTTCTCGAAAGGCGAGTAAGGTGTACGGGTACGCTCAAGATTACATCGGTCAACTCATCAGAGCGAAGAAGATCGAGGCGCGCATCGTCGGTCGCGCATGGTTCGTGTGCGAAGACTCTCTCAAGGGTTACCTTGCCGCGCGCGAGCAGGCGACATTAGATGCAGATTTGACCACAACTCCTGCCGCTGTTCCGGTCGTAGACTCGACGGCCTCGGTCATCCGAGAATCCGCTCAACCACAAAGCATCTCGGATGTCTTGTACCATTCAGACGACCGCGATTTTCTGCCTACTTTGAAAAAATCTAAGGCGTCTATTTCGCGACCTATAATTTCCCAATCCTCACTCACAACTCTTTCTGGTCTCCTGGATAAGGTCGCCGCAGGCACAGTAGCCGTGGCATTAATAGTGGGAGGTGCGGGAATTGCGGATGCATCACGTCGCGGTGTCGCTATCGAAGGAATAAGGTCCGTTGGGGAGTCGATGAGCAGGGCAATTGAATCAACAATATATGATATTGCCTCGTCGATACGTCTGGTTGGAAATTCTTACCTTACGACAATCGAAGATATCGGTGAAAGAACGATTGATACCGCAGAGGTTGCCGCATCACTTCCTTCGAAGGTTATGGAGGTCGCACGTGCGATCGATGGCAATAACCGCATGGCCCTCGCCGCCGCATCGTCGGCATTGTCAGAGGACTTGAGTTTCAGGTCAGTCGCGGAAAGTATCGCTGTCTCTGTATATAGGACTATAAATCCAATCTTTGATCGGACAGGCTCGTATTTTGCGAGGCTCTTCGGTATTGGTGGCGATGACTTCGCATTTACGACTGCGACTATAGACGATACGGACGATGAAGAACCTGTTCGACCAGTCACACAGGTGGTCACCGTCATTAACCCTGCTCCTGCCAACCAGACGAGCCCTTCGGTTGTGTATGTACCTGTGACGTCGACAGTGCCATCATCTGGTTCAGCTGAACTTGCGGCAATGAGGGCAGCGCTCGAGAGTCAGATAGCGAATGCCCAGAACATGGCAGAGATAGCCATGCTTAATGTGCGCGGTGGTGCTGACAGGGTCGGTCCGAGCATAAGGGCGACACTTTCTGGCAATGTCGAAGTTGGAAAAGAACTTTCAGTGCTGGGAAGTGCATCTATCGCAGATAACGCATCTGTCGGCGGCAATATATCGGTGCAAGGTTCGCTCACTCTCGGTGGACTCACTGGAATACTTGTCGCTGCTAATGGTGATGTCGGTACAACATCGGTTGCAGCAATCGTCGGCGATGCATTCATGAACGACGGTAACTCGTTCGGAACCACCACGACGATTGGAACAAACGATGCGTTCGACCTAAACTTCGAGACGAATGGTATCGCGCGTGTCACAGTGACTGCTGATGGCAACATCGGTATCGGCACCACATCTCCAACACAGAGACTTGTTGTTGCGCGCGATACAGCCGACGACACAAATGTGAAAGTGGTGAACTCTGTCAATCAACTTGATTTCGGAGTCGATGCCACTGGAAGCTTTATTCAGTCGAGGACCGCTTCGGGTGTAGGGGCCGCACTCCTTAGTTTCTACACGGGAGCATCCGAGGCGATGCGTATTACTTCCACAGGCAACGTCGGCATCGGTACCACGTCTCCTTCAGAGCGCCTCTCTGTCGAGGGTAATGGATACTTCACGGGCAATCTCACATCAGTGGACATGACCGCAACTGGAACCACCACCACATCAGGTCTTTCGGTCGGATCCCTTTCAGGCGTCCTCTTCGGCCAGAGTGGTAATGTTACGTCGATTGCCACATCATCTCTTGGTTTCGGTGCGTCGTTCTTCCAACACAACGGCAATTCATTCGGGGCTGCTGCAATACTGGGCACGAATGATGCAAATGATTTGCATTTAGAAACAAGTGGTTCAACCAGGTTTACTGTGACGGCGTCGGGGAATGTGGGTATCGGCACAACTACACCATCACGGGCACTTGATGTTGTCGGTGTCGGAGCTTTTCACAGTGCTAGTACGCCTGGAAGTTTCTTCAGGCTTGGAGCCGACTCTGTGGGGTCATATTTTGAAGGAGACAATTCAGGCAGACCGATATCATTTTATGTGGGTGGCACCGAGTTGGTTCGTTATACCACTACGGCCGTTGGAATAGGCACAACATCGCCAGTAGCACGTCTTGCGGTCACAGGTTCTGGCACCGGCACAGGTAGGGCATTCACAGTTGCGAATTCGGCGAACACGGAAAGGTTCACTGTGCTTGATAATGGAAACGTCGGAATCGGCACAACTACACCTTCACAAAAGTTTTCGGTTCAGGGTGATGGACTCTTTTCTGGTAATCTTTCAGTAGCGAATCTCACGGCTACCGGTACAGTTTCCTTTACGGGTTCTTCAAGCCTTTCTTGGGGTGTTGGGGGTAGTACTCTTACAACCGGTCAGCTTACTGTTGGAGCAGTGGGCACTGCTGGATCGTCTCTCATGGTGAATACGCCATCTTTGAACTCGAACTACGGTAGTGGTTTCGGAGTTGATGGTTCTTATACAAATCCGGGGGGTGTTGGTACATCGGTGATCAACCTCAAGGCGCTCGGAGTCTATTCCGGAGGTGGGTACGGTTCTGTGATGGCATTTTATACATCTTCAGGAGTTACCGCTTCAGAAAAGATGAGGATTACCGCCGCAGGTAACGTCGGAATTGGTACAACAACCCCTGGCTTCTCATTGACCATCTCTGGATCGGCGCAGCTTGCCGCCCAGGGAAATCTCTCTTTAGGCCTCCTTAACACCGGAACGGGCGGTCGCTCATGGCGTATTATAGCGAGCGATTCCGCCGGAACGCTTGCGGGTGGGATTGGTCTCTTTGATGATGTTGCGGGCGCGTACAGTTTCGCGGTATCTCCTACGGGCAACTTCGGCATCGGTACAACATCTCCTTCTGCGAAGCTTTCTGTCACAGGTTCCGGCACCGGCACGGGTAGAGCATTCACAGTTGCGAATTCGGCTAATGTTGAAAGGTTCACGGTGCTTGATAATGGAAACGTCGGCATCGGTACAACATCTCCTTCTGCGAAGCTTTCTGTCACAGGTTCTGGCACCGGCACAGGAAATCTTTTACAGCTTGCTGACTCTGCAAATACCCCACGAGTGACCGTGTTGGATAATGGAAATGTTGGTATCGGCACGGTAAGTGCTACGAGAAAACTTGAGGTCTATAGTTCAAGTTCTGGTAATACTATTGCTGGAGTTAAACTCAAAAATGAAGGCGGTGCAGTTGGTACTTCTGCTGCTATAGATTTCGACTTCTTCGGTTCTGACTCGATTGGCGCGAGGATAGCTGGTGTTCGTGAAAACACAGGTAACTTTCAGTCTGGTCTCACTTTCTTCACAAACTCTGGAGGGACAGGAGCTTCTATAGTCGAAAGGCTCAGGATCACGAATGAGGGTAATGTCGGTATTGGTACTACGACTCCTGGTACCACGATTGAGGCATATCGACAGAACGCCCAAACGGATATACGCCTTTCTGCAAGTGACATATATCGCACGACCATAACTAATAGGTTCAGTTCCAACAACCCATTCACTCTTTCTACATATCAGGGCGGCACAGACAGGCCTGTCATTGACGTGAAGGTCGTCGGTTCTGATAGGGGCATACAGTTCGGCTCTGACATAGGCGCTATCCAGAACCTCCTCACGTTTTACGCGGCAGGAGAGCAGATCGTAACCATGCGATCGGGCTCGGTCGGCATCGGGTCGACGACCCCGGCCGCACGCCTCGACCTAGTCGGACTCAATAACGCAACGTCGGACCTGTTTCGCGTCTCGAGTGTCACAGCTCTTGCGACATCGTCGCGGTTCGTTGTGACAAGCGGAGGGAACGTGGGCATCGGTACCACCTCACCATCGGCTCAGCTTACGAACACCGGTACTGTTCGTTTCGAAGCACTCGGTAGTGCGGGCGGAAACCTCGTGACAGATACGCTTGGAAACGTCACAGCGTCGTCCGATGAAAGGCTCAAGGACATAACAGGCTCGTTTGGACGTGGCCTCGCTGATATCCGCGGTATAACCCCAATCCTGTACCGATGGAATGGGACGTCGGGTCTAGAAACGTTCAACGTATATGCCGGATTCTCTGCGCAGAACATCGGGGAATTCATACCTGAAGCTGTATTTACTAATTCGCAAGGATATCTGTCGCTCGCTGAAAGGCCAATACTAGCATCAATCGTAAATGCGGTGAAAGAGTTAGATATCTCGCTCGCGTCTACGACAGCACGCCTTTCGCTCACGGAAAGCAGGCTTGACTCCATCGAGTCGCTGTTAGCAAGCGGCTCAACCATGGGTCAGACCTCAACCTCGACCGTTACGTCCATTGTCTCTGGTTGGTTCTCATCGTTAGGCGCGACGATCGAGAACGCGTATGTCAGATTTGTGGCAATTGTTGCAGACTTCATCCAGACAAAAAGCCTTACAGTTGGCGATACGAATAACCTTGCGGCATCAGGTATCACCATATTTGACCGCGCGACAGGGGAGCCAGTTTGTATGTTCGTCGAGAACGGTGCAATGAAGAGCGAGTCCGGTGTCTGTGGCGGCACAGTTGCGCCTTCTGGCAATCCAGAGCCTCAGTCTAATGCCGGGAATAACAACGTCGATGAATCGCCGGTTTCGACAGCCACAGGTAAGTACACCATTACCCACGCACCAGAATTATCGACAAGCGAGGGGGGCGGCGCCGCATCGTTCACGGTTGTACTAGATTCCGCCCCTCTTGCCGACGTCACGTTCCCGATAACGATATCTGATCCGACTGAGGGCGAGTTATCGCATTCAACAATTACGTTTACACCGTCGAACTGGAATGTCTATCAGACGATAACGATTACCGGTGTCGATGACTCCGAGATTGATGGACCCGTCTCGTACACGGTCATAGTTGGAGTATCGTCGAGCGTGGATATCAATTGGAACGGTGTATCAGCGAAGACGGTTTCACTCGTAAATTACGACAATGATGAGGCACAAGAACCAGAGCCGGTGCTAGAAGAAGAGGCGACCGGGTAAGCCGTGATATCATAGACTCATGACACCAGAAGAACACCAGATGTTAGTAGAAATACGCGAAGCGACCGCCTCCAACTCGCGCGATCTCAAGATGCTCAAACGCTCCCGCCGCATAGCGAACATCATGACGGCCGTTTACTGGTTATTTATTATCGGTCTTTCGCTAGGGGCCTTGTATTTCCTACAGCCATATGTGGATACCGCGAAGGACGCGTACAGTCAGATCCTTTCGATCTAAATAAAATCTAAAAGTGTGGATATCGTTCCACTCTCTACGGAGATTGTTGCTGTGTTAAGATGACGGCATGGGGAAGATTACTATCGACAAGCTGGCTGAAATGACGATGCGGGGCCTCGAAGAGGTTAAAGACGTCATGCGCCATGAGCTGAGAACCGAAATCGGGAGGTTGGATAAAAAAATCGACGGTCTCGATCAAAAGATCGACTATCGTTTCAATGCACTTTCAAATCGGATTGACGACAACCGCGTTGGTTCCTTGGAAGAGGCTGTATTTGGCACCACATAGTTCTGCTTGCGATTTGGCTCAAAAAAGCTTACATTATACGGGCCCACGGTGGGCCAGGATTGCTTGGATAGCTCAGTTGGTAGAGCACTTCCCTGAAGAGGAAGGGGTCCCCAGTTCGAACCTGGGTCCAAGCACCAAAACAAGAAATCGCCCCGTATAGGGCGATTTCTTGCGTCTAGGGGGCCTTGTGGCGCCTATACCGACTTTACGCGGAGCTTATTTTGCTTGGACTTGTCTATTTTTGGAAGCTTGATGGTGAGGAGTCCATGTCTCTCGACGGCCTCTGCTTCCTCAACCTCGATTTCCTCGGGGAGCATGATGGTCCTTGAGAATGAGCCCCAGTAAAGTTCGCGATGGAAATAATCCTGGTTGTGGGATTCTGTCGATTCTTCGCGGCTGCCTCGTATAGAAACCATGTCGCGGGTGATGTTTATGTCGAGATCTTCTGGTTTTACACCAGCAACCATCGTCCTGATGACGATTTCATTAGGAGTTTGGTATACATCCACGGTGAGTTGACCGTCTGTTTCAGACTCTTCGAGTATGTTGGCGCGAGAATCTGATTCCTCGCCATCAATCATCTCGTCCTCGACCCTGCCATTGCCGGTGAGACGCTCGAAGAACGATTTTTTCGCTGGTTGCATGTTAGTTGTTGGCTTTTATCTGTTTTATTTTCTCGAATAGAAGTAGGACTATAATCCCAGCAATCCATACGCACGAGAAGACGAGAAAAGTCTTGCTTCCGTTCCCGTATATTATAAACACGTTGAAGAGAGTGTGCAATGCGATGGCGAGAGAGAGGCCGAATATACGCCAGAGATTCTTTTCAATCGTAGGCCTATAAAACTCGCGACCTATACAGTATCCGAGCACCGCAGCAGTGACAACATGCAGGAGTGATGCCCCAATAAAACGCATATTGCCTTGGGCGAATATTGTTTGCATCGTTTCGCCCGCAAGGAACGGATTGAGGATAAAAAGTGTGTTTTCGAGAGCCGCAAAACCGAGGGCGCCAGTGATGAGGTATGTCATGGCATCAATCGGTTCGTCATAATCTCGACTGCGCAGTGCTGCGAAACCTACGACGATATATTTTGCTAGTTCCTCGATGACCGCCCAGGCGAGGAGAAGCGACGTGTTTATTGTGCCAAAATATTCATAAGTCCAACGCTGTGGAAAGTACACGAGTGGCACAGCAATCATACCGGCGATGAAGGTGAGAAGGAGACGGGATCGCGGCTCCGGATGGAGTTTGTCTTCCCGCGTCCAAAACCAGAGCCAGAAAAGGGCAGGAAGGATACCTCCGATGAGAGAATAAAAGAGAGCGGACGACATAGGGATGCTTTCGAGCATACGTATCTATTCTACCGCACCTTTACCGTGGCCATTCCTCGATAATGAGGGGTTTTTTGTCCGCTATCGGCATATCTTTCCATATTTCCTCGGTTACGAAAGGCGCGAAAGGATGAAGGGCGCGTAGGGATTTTTCAAGGATGTGGAGGAGGAGTTGTTTTCGGGATATTTTATCCGCATCGCTTCCTTCGGCGAGCACTTTTTTTGATGCTTCGAGTATGACATCGGCGAATTCGCGCCATACATATCCGTATAGTTTCTCGGCAACAATGTGATATTTGAATTCGTCCATTTCTTTTGTCACTTCGACGAGCAGGGCAGAGAAGTTAGACATAATTTTTGCGTCGTCCGCAGACCATTCTGTGAAGCCACGGTCGAGAGAAACACCTTCAGTCGAAGAAAGGACGAATCGGGTGATGTTCCAGATTTTGTTCGCGAAGTTCTTGTAGCCTTTTATCTTGTTTTCGCTGATTTTCGAATCTGAACCGGGACCTGTGCCAACAATGAGGCCCATGCGTACAGCATCGGCACCATATTTCATAGCCATGTCCACTGGATCAATGTTGTTACCTAGCGACTTTGAAATTTTACGGCCCTTCTCGTCACGTACGATGCCGTGGAAATAGACGGTTTTAAATGGAACAGTACCGAGCACGTATTGCGACATAAGTATCATTCGCGCGACCCAGAACGGCAGGATATCATACCCCGTTTCGAGTACAGCTGTAGGGTGGAAGGTTTTGAAATCGGCGGTTTCTTCAGGCCAACCAAGAGTAGAGAATGTCCAAAGGCCCGAAGAGAACCAGGTGTCGAGGGTGTCTTCATCTTGTGTCCAACCTTCGCCGGATGGGGGTGTGACGCCGCAATACAATTCATCTTTTCCTGACGCGTCTGTGCGATACCAAACAGGCACACGATGACCGAACCAAATCTGGCGCGATATGCACCAGTCGCGGAGATTCGATATCCAATGCATATACACACGTTCGAAATTTTCCGGGATGATTTTGATACCGTCCTTCGTCACAGCGTCGAGCATGAGTTCCTTTAAGGATCGATTGCCTCGCGAAGGTATTTTCTTATTCACGTTCACGAACCATTGTAGTTTCGGCAACGGTTCAACGATGCCGCCGGTTCGTTCGGCAGTGGACATGTTTTGAGGGATTTCCTCTTCTTTTTCAAGAAGGCCCTGGTCTTTGAGCCAAGCCACAACTGTCTCGCGCGCGTCGGTTGTTTTCTTGCCGGCGAGCATTGGGCCTGTGACGCTCATTTTGGCGTACTCGTTTATGACCGGAACAATTGGCAAGCCATGACGTTGGGAAATTTCATAATCAACGTGACTGTGGGCTGGAGTGACTCCGACCGCACCTGTGCCGAATTCCGGATTTACTTCATTGTCCCCAACGACTTTGATATGGATTTTCTCGCCCGCGAATTCGATATCGAATTCCTTGCCAATGTATTGCTGATATCTGGGATCATCAGGATGCACGGCAACGCCAGTGTCGCCAACTTTGGTTTCTGGTCTTGTGGTTGCGATAGAGATAGGGAAGTCCTTTGAATATTTAAAGGTGTATAGCTTGCCCTTGCCCTCGGTGTATACGATTTCGTCGTCTGATATGGTCGTCTGACCTTTCGGGTCCCAGTTCACAACGCGATAGCCGCGGTATATAAGGCCTTCGTCATTCATCATCTTGAACACGGTTCGCACAGCGAGCGAGCGTTTCTCGTCGAGGGTGTACGCTTCACGCGACCAATCAACTGATGCGCCGACCTTGCGGATTTGATTCACGATGGAGTCGTGGCTTTCTTTGGCGAAGGCTTCGATGCGGCGGACCAGTTCTTCGCGCCCGAGGTCCTGGCGGCGCTTACCTTCTTTTTTGTATATATCCCCCTCAACTTTTGATTGTGTGGCAATGGCGGCATGATCCGTTCCAGGAATCCAAAGTGTCTTGAATCCGCGCATACGTTTATATCGCACCATGATGTCTTCGATGGCGATCATGAATGCTGAACCCATATGAAGGATACCCGTCACGTTCGGAGGTGGGAGCACGATGGAGAACGGCTCCTTGTGACGGGCAGGGAGATTGTCTGGGTTGAAATATCCAGAATCAATCCAAGCCTTATATATGCCGTCCTCCGTCGAGGCTGGGTCATATGGTTTGAGGAACTTCGCAGGGATGTTTGCAGGCGGATATGGTTGCTGGGATGGCGGTTTCTTTGGTTCCATTGGCGATTAGATAGGTTCGCTCATGATATCAGAAACGATTGATTTTTTCACCGTTTTTATGTTTAATGCAAGGGAAGCCCCATGAAAGCCCTCACCAGAACATCGAGGCTGTTTAGCCTCGTGGGCCACGAAGCGGTCGTGCGCAAAGGGAGAGAAACGGAGGTGCGAGTTCTCGATGCCCTTATGGAGCGACAGAACAAGCTCCCTGAGTGGTTCCATACTGTGTATCCGGCCACCCCGGATCAGGATCATAAAGGAATTGATTATGTTATCGAAACCCATGATCTTGGCAAAGTGTTCCTTCAGGTGAAAAGTTCAGAACATTTTGCTCGGAGGTTCAGGTTTAAACAGTCTCGGAGGAGATACAACCGCTTCATCGCGGTAGTCGTCATCCTCGAGCACATGGACAACGGTCGGATCGTCGAGTCAGTGATCCGTTCCATTGAGAAGTCTCGGTCATTGATTATGGCTGAGCACAGAAAGTGCGCATGAGTCGTGGGTGGTCATAAAAATCTCGAGCCGCTCCGAAAGGAGCGGCTTTTCTTGTCTTGTGTGAGTGTTTCGGTCAGGCGCGTGGACCGATAGGGAGGGTGCCTTTGGCGACTATGTCTGCGCCTGGTTGCAAAGCCTTGTCAGTATTGAAATAACCCGCAAGAGCCATCATGAGGGCATTGTCTGTTGAATGGTCTGTATGGGGCAAGAGAAGTTTTACGGTCGAATCTACGGCGAGTCGTTCAAGCGCCTGTCTGATGTGTGGGTTGGCAATGACGCCCCCGCCCACAATCATGGTTTCGACGGCATATATTTCAATCGCTTTCCGGACCTTGGCAACAAGTACGTCGGTCACAGCGTCTTCGGCCTCACGGCAAATGCCTTTGATTGTGCGTTCGTCGAGTGTTACGCGTTTAGTTAGATACAATACGGCGGTTTTGAGGCCAGAGAATGAGAAGTCTAGGTCGGGAGAATCTATCATCGGTCGTGGCAATGGTTCAGGTGATTCGATTCCTTCGGCGCGCGCCTCGGCAGCAAGTTTTGAAACTTTTGGTCCGCCAGGATATGCGAGGCCGAGAGTGCGAGCGACCTTGTCGAAACACTCTCCAACCGCATCGTCGCGCGTGTCACCGGCGATGCGATACGAACCAACTGCATCAGTGACGACAATCTGTGTATGGCCCCCTGAAATGAGAAGTGAAAGGGCAGGATATAGAATTCTTCGATTAAGGAGGTCATATGCGCCTTCCGAGATTGGTGCAATGAGCGCAGCGAGGACATGGCCTTCCATGTGGTTTGCAGGTACGACAGGTACATTCCAAGCGAGCGATAGGGCACGAGCGAATCCAATACCGACCCAAAGAGCTGGTTCAAGGCCCGGTCCTGCAGTGACTGATATCAAGTCTATGTTTGGCTTTGCGATGGTCGGCACAAACGCTTTGAAGGCCGTGAAAAGTTCTGGCTCGAGTTTAAGTATTTCCTCGGTCTGTGCGAGGTCGATTGAGGTTGTGCCTGGTGTGTGCATGGCCGCCGCATCGAGCGCTTGTTTGAGTACAGGCACGAGGTTTTTAGCGTGTTCACGTTTGGCAAGCATAGGAAAGACTCCACCATAAGGCGTATGCAAATCCATTTGCGTATGCACGATGTTTGCGAGGACACGGACCGAATTAGCGGCCTCATCAACGTCGATGATGCTGATGGCAGTCTCGTCGCAGGATGTTTCTATGCCGAGTATTCTCATAATTTTATTTACTGACGGTCAGACGGACGAACGCCTTGCGGATTTCTTCGACGAGAACCACAGCGAGCGACGCACCGGCGATAATCAGCCAGTCTGATAATCCAATTGGTGTAGTGTAGAGGATTTTCTGCATGAACGGCGCGTATACAGCAAGCATCTGAAGTCCGACAACAAGAGCGATTGCACCAAGGAGATATTTATTTCTCCAAAGTGTCCGTCCAAATACCGAATGCCTTTCCGTGCGGCAATTGAATGTGTGATACCACTGACATACAGCAAGGGTACAGAGCACAACAGTCGAGGCAACAACAAATCCTTGTTCGATATAAGAAGCAAACATTATAAGCGAGACAATCGCCATAGTTGGGGCGATGAGCAGTATTCTTCCAACCATAAGGCGATCAATGAGAGATGTTTTGCGCTTGGATGGCATGAGAAGATTCTTTTCGCGCGGTTCAAGGGCGAGCGATATGACAAGGAAACTACCTGTGACGAAGTTCAACCAAAGAATCTGGGTGGCAAGCAAAGGAATCGAGAAGCCAATAATCATGGCGAAAGTTATGGTCAGTATCTCGCCGATAGAAGTAGAGAACAGATAAAGTATAACTTTCTTGATAGATCGGTACACGTTTCGACCTTCTTCAATCGCGGCGACGATGCTCGCAAAACTGTCATCGAGAAGGACGATGTCTGCGGCTTCTTTGGCCACCTCAGTACCAATTTTTCCCATGGCTACACCAAGGTCAGCTGCGGCGAGGGATAGTGCGTCGTTCACTCCGTCACCCGTCATCGCAATCGTGTCGCCGCGCTTGCGATAGGCCTCGATTATTTTGAGCTTGTCTTGTGGTGCGACGCGAGCGAATACACTTGTTTCGCCAAGGACATGGGCAAGCTCCACTTCGTTTAAGGCTGCAAGGTCTTTTCCGGTTATCACACGGTCGCCTTCTTTCCATATGCCGACCTTTTGGGCTATGGCCCTGGCGGTTTCAGGATGGTCGCCGGTTATCATTACGGTTTTTACCCCAGCTTCTTGGGCGCGTCTAAGTGCGTCGTTCACATCGCTTCGTACACTGTCACTTATACCGGCGAGGCCGACGAAACAAAGTTCTGGCAGGGAATCGGGCACGATCGCCGATTCATGACCCATTCGTACAGCAAGAGCAACAACGCGCAGACCGAGCGACGACATACCGAGTAAGGCCGATTCAATGGCGCTTTTGTCCTCGTTTGTAAGGCGCACAGATTTTCCGTTTTTCCATATGGTCGAACTGTTTTCGAGCACAACTTCCGGAGCTCCAGCCACCGAGAAGGAGAGACCGTCAGGTGTCTTATTAATAGATGCGTGGTATTTGGTATGAGAACTGAACGGAATGTCGAGGGCGCGCGGATGTTCTGATTCAAGGACGGATTTTTCGAAGCCGATTTTTTTCGACAAGATGAGAAGGGCGGTTTCGGTAGGGTCGCCAGAAAGACGTTTCCATTCTTTTTCCTCTTCGGAATATGCGATAGCAGATCCAGCCGTGAAGGCCGCGATCCTTCCTGCGGCGAGCAAATCTGCATGGTCGAGTGGTTCGAGTTTATTTCCGTTCATGGAAACTCCGCCTTCGGGATTGTATCCGTTCGCCTCGATGTCATGCATACCTGATGATACCCAGAGCTTTTCAACGGCCATTTGGTTGAGAGTGATGGTGCCTGTCTTGTCTACGGCGATAACGGTCGCTTGTCCGAGCGCCTCGACTGCCTGAAGCTTCCTTACAAGGGCGTTTTGGCGGCTCATGCGATACATTCCTGCTGCGAGCACAATTGTCACAACAACAGGCAGACCTTCAGGTGTCGCCGATACGGCGACCGCAACGGCGGTGACGAACATATCTTCGAACGGTATGCCTCGCATTATTCCGATAGTAAATATCAGAGCACATACAGAAAGAACCACACCAACGATAATATGAGAAAGCTTGCGGATGCTCGCCTTCAAAGGCACTTCAGTGTCGAGCGATTCAAGCATCTGCGATATGCCACCGATAACTGTATCCTTGCCAGTTGCAACAACAACCGCTCGTGCGTCGCCCCCGATGATGTATGTTCCGCGGAACACCATGTTTGTTTGGTCTGATGCAGGCAAGTCGTTGGCCGCGATCGAATCACTCATTTTAAGCACGGACGATGATTCACCAGTTAGGGCCGCTTCCTCGGCTTTCAAGGCGTTCGATTCAGCGATACGGGCGTCGGCAGGAACTTTGTCGCCTTCACGAAGGACGATGATGTCGCCGGGGACAACCTGTTCGGACGGCATGATCGCTTCTTTGCCATCACGGAGCACAACAGCGGTTGTCTGCACCATGCGACGCAGGGCTGCCATCGTGTTCTGCGCGCGGCCTTCTTGGACTGCACCGACAATCGCGTTTATGAAAAGCACCGCCGCGATGATCGAGGCGTCCACGATGTCACCGAGCAGAAGGACAATCGTGGCGGCGCCCAGGAGTATATATATGATAGGGCTCGCGAATTGCCGTAAGAATATTGAAATCAGGGAGTCTGTCTTGGCCTCGGGCAGGGAATTAGGGCCTTTTTCTGCGAGCCTTCGCCTTGCCTCGGCATCGGAAAGTCCGTGTTCTCTTGAACCGAGCTCGGCGAACGTTTCTGAAGGAGAAAGCTTGTACCAGTCCATGTGGTGCGCGCTGAGGGACTTGAACCCCCGACCCTCTCAACGTCAATGAGATGCTCTAGCCAACTGAGCTAAGCGCGCATAAGGACACTTTACTATTTCTTCACACCCGGGGCAAGCGGGGCATCTTTCGGCTGATCGAACTTCTCGGAAAGCTTTTTTATACCGAAATACACGACCGCCGCAAGGATGAGGAAGTTGATGAAAAGCGAGATGAACTTGCCATATCCGATGGTCGAGCCATTGATCGAGACAGACAGGGAAGCGAGGTCAGTAAAACGGGTGAGCGCCAGACCAATAACAGGGTTTATGATGTCATTTACGAACGAGCCAATAAGGTCCGACACCGCCCGACCGAGGATGAAGCCTATTGCAAAACCGGCCACACCTTGTGTGCGGACGAAATGGAAAAAGCCTGTGAATTGTTCCTTTATCATGGAAATAATCTTACCTTATGTGTGGTGCTGAGAGGTGCTTGACAAATACCTATGTTTGGGTGTATAATAAGGGGGTAATTACATCTCGCCAGATTTTATAAAGATTTGAGAATAACAAAGCCTCCCATGTGGGAGGCCTCGCTTCGCTCGGGCGCTCCGCCTTTCTCATCTCTTTACTCTGCCGCAGAGACGCAAAAAATCCATGCCTTCGCATGGATTTTTTGGTCTTGCGGAGAGGGGGAGATTCGAACTCCCGAGACCCTTGCGAGCCTGCCAGTTTTCGAAACTGGTGCATTCGACCACTCTGCCACCTCTCCATGGTGTTGTCTTAGCCGCATCATACTAGCCCTTTTTTGCCAAAAAGGCAAAAAAGGGCTATATTGATAGCCGTCGGAAAGTTTATCCGGCCCTATCGTCTAACGGTTAGGACACGGCCTTTTCAAGGCTGTAATCGGGGTTCGATTCCCCGTAGGGTCACAACGCAAAGAAAAAGCAGACATAACGCGGGCCGAGTCAGCAGGCGAGGACCCGTGACCGATTCCCGACACTATTCACTATGTGATAGCATGACACAACCATGCTCCCAGTCACCCAATTCATCGAGTCATATGGCTACCTCGCCGTTTTTGTTGGATCAATATTCGAAGGTGAATCGGTAGTATTGCTGGGCGGCCTTTCCTCTCACGGTGAATACCTGTCATTTTCCATGCTCGTATTGTTCGCCGCTATAGGAGCAGTCGTTGGAGACTGGTCTTTCTTCTTCCTTGGCAGGTACAAAAGAGACTGGATATTCGCGCGTTTCCCATATTTTCGACACCTCATACGCAGGCCGAGCGCCTTTGTTGAAAGGAGGCCAGAAATTGCATCCTTTTCAATGCGGTTCATGTACGGATTTCGACATGTCGTGCCGTTTAGCATGGGCACAACAAGTATTCCTACCTCGCGGTTCCTTATGTGGAATGCGCTCGGGGCGGTTTGTTGGGCGATTATATTTGTAAGCGCGGGATACTTGGCCGGCGATGTTTTAGAGGCAATACTGGGCGATATACGCAGGTACGAGTTCCGTATCATCGTCCTTTCCATTCTCGCGGTCATCACCCTTAACCTTATCGTGCGTAATGTACGCGCATGGCTCCGGAGGAACACCGAGAAATAGCCCTTTGATAAGACTCGTCCTTATATCGTATACTGGACGGCACAAATATGAAGAAATACTTTAAAGGCAAGAAAGGACTGGTTATTGGCGCTATTATCATCGTGCTTGCGATAGCGGGCTTTGCGTTTACTGGTGATGGTAATGGTAAGCGAGAAACGGCCGTCGTCGCAAAAGGGGACCTTGTGCGATCTGTGCGCGTATCGGGCAAGGTGGTTTCTCGCCAGAGTGCCAACCTCGCCTTTACCGCAGGTGGCACTGTGTCTAGTGTGAATAAATCAGTGGGAGATTCGGTCAGGGCAGGCGAGGCAATCGTCGAACTCGACAAGGCGAGCGTGGCTGCGAATCTTTTGAAGGCCGAATCTGATCTCGTCGCGGCGCGTGCCGAGCTCTCGGCCCTCCAGGGTGGTTCGGTTGGTACGACTGGTTCGACGGGCGCGGCCAAGGTTGATAACGTTCAGGGTGAAACCGCCCAGAAAATTGTCACCGCCTATACGGCGGCTGATGACGCCGTCCACAACAAGGTGGACCAGCTTTTCACCAATCCGAGTTCTCAAAACCCAGAAATCATGCCGTCATTCAAGGGATATGAACTACGCATGAGGATTAACTCCTCCCGTATTGATGTCGAGGACGTTTTTACACGTTGGTCTTTGCTTGCAGCGACCATCGGCAATAATTCTGCTGGTGCGGCCGAGGCACTCGCCTTGTCCAAGTCATATGGTGCGACCGTTGTGGCTTTTCTGAACGATGTAGCGATAGCGGTCAACACCATGGAGACAAATTCGAATCTTACCCAGGCGACTATTGATAAATATCGCACCGACATTGCATCGGCCCGCAGTGCTGTGAACTCAGCCCTCACCGATCTCGCATCCCAGACCGACCGTGTGAGCGGCGTATTTTCGGATGTGTCGGTGCAAGCCGCCCGCGTGGCTGCTGCCGAGGCGAACGTGGCCGCATATCGCGCCCAGCTTTCTGACACCACTATTCGTGCGCCGTTTGCCGGCATCGTATCGCGTCAGGATGCGAAAGTGGGCGAGACTGTGTCACAGAACGCTACCCTTGTTTCTGTTATAAGCCCAGACCTGAAAATAGAAGCCTTTGTGCCAGAGGTTTCGATCGCTGGTATACGCATTGGCAACGAGGCGGAAATCACCCTCGACGCCTATGGCTCGACAGAAAAGTTCTTTGCGACAGTGTCGCATATTGATCCTGCTGAGACCGTTCGTGATGGTGTCTCAAACTACAAAATCGAACTCGCTTTCAAGGAGTCGGACATACGTGTTCGCCCTGGTATGACGGCCAACGTTTCGATTGAAACCCTACGCAAGCCAGAGACTGTCATGGTTCCTTCTCGTGCCGTGCTCGACCGTGATGGCCAGAAAATTGTCTTTATGGCGACCGAGTCCGCGCAAGAGCGCATCGTAGTTACAGGTTCGACCGATTCCCGCGGCAACGTCGAGGTTTTGTCCGGGCTCACGGAAGGCGAAACAATATTCCTTAATCCTGCGAAATAGGAAGAGTAATATCACCACATGCCTCAATTTATACGTATAGGATTCTTTCTCGCATTGCGCCAGGTGCGCAGGGCGAGCATATGGACAACAAGTCTTATCGTTTTTGTGATGGCACTCACATTCCTTAATCTTGTGGTGGTGTCTGGTGTGCTTGTTGGCTTGATCGAAGGCGCAGTCGAGGCGAACAAGATTTATTATACGAGCGACGTCATCATATCTAACCTGCCGAAGAAGGATTATATCGAGCAAAGTCCGCAGGTACTTTCGATTGTCGCGGCGTTGCCCGAGGCGCAGGTTTTTGCGGCCCGATACCTGCAGGGTGGCACGATCGAAGCTCATTATAAAGAGGCGATAGACCCAGACGAGATCGAGCGCGCGGGCGGTAGTTTCGTGGGCATTGACCCTGTGGCCGAAGACCAGACCACTAACCTTTCTCGCTTTATCGTCGAGGGTGAATACCTTGAACCTGGCGATTATGATCAGGTACTTATCGGCGCCAACCTTTTGAAAAAATACTTGCCGATTGAATCACCAGGCTTTACAACTCTTTCTGACATCAATATCGGCGACAAGGTGCGCATTACGGTCAACGGCATCACGCGCGAAGTCACAGTGAAGGGCATTATTCAAGCAAAAGTAGACGAACTCGCATTCCGCGTTTTTATGGTCGATTCTCAGTTCCGCTCGCTCATCGGCCGCGGTGACTATAACGTAGATGAAATATCCATCAAACTAAAACCTGGCGCCAGTGCGGTAGTCGTTCGTGACAGCTTAATCAGATCCGGCGTGGGGGAGTTTGCTCGCGTCCAGACTTTCGAGGATGCCCAGCCGAAGTTTCTTCAAGATATCAAGGCCACATTCGCCCTTCTCGGAAACATGATCAGCTCGATCGGTCTTGCCGTCGCCTCGATTACGATATTCATCGTCATCTTCATAAACGCCATCACGCGCCGCAAGTTCATCGGTATCATGAAGGGAATCGGCATCAGCGGCACAGCGATTGAAACGTCATATGTTTTCCAGTCGATATTTTACGCGGTCATCGGCTCGTCCATTGGACTTTTCGTGCTGTACGTTATTCTCCAGCCGTACATCGCGGCTAATCCGATTAACTTTCCGTTCTCCGACGGCATCTTGGTCGCGCCGCTCGACGGGACTATGTTGCGCATCGCTCTTCTTGTCTTTACCACTATCATTGCGGGATACATACCGGCTCGTATGATTGTGCGCAAGAATATCCTCGATTCTATCCTTGGACGAAACTAGTCATACCAAAGCCATGAAATACAAGAATAAACTCATAGAAGTACGCGGCCTCACAAAATCGTTCAAGAACGGCGATAAAGAAACGCACGTATTGAAGGGCATAGACTTCACTGTCGAGGAAGGGGAATTCATCGCCATCATCGGACGATCGGGCGCAGGTAAATCCACCTTTTTGTATCAGTTGTCGCTCCTTGATGAGCCAACGTCAGGTGAGATCATAGTATTCGGTACCGACACCCACGCCATGACGCCGGACGAGAAAACCATGTTCCGTCTTAATCAGCTCGGATATGTATTCCAGGATTACGCCCTTCTGCCGGACCTCACCGCAGAAGAGAACGTCGCACTGCCTCTCATGATGCAAGGCAAGTCCAAAATGGTCGCCTATACGGAAGCCCACACAGCATTGGAACGCGTTGGCCTTGGTCACAGGTTTACAAACCTCCCTGGGCAGCTTTCTGGAGGCGAACAGCAACGCGTGTCTGTTGCCCGTGCCTTGGCTCATAAGCCTCAGATACTATTCGCAGACGAACCGACCGCGAACCTCGACAATGAATCTTCGCGCACGGTCATGGAGCTTTTCGAGGAAATTCACGCCCAAGGACAGACTATTATTATGGTCACCCACGAAGAAGAATACAGTATGCTCGCCAAGCGCGTGGTGAAGCTCGACGATGGTAGGGTCATAAGCGACAAGAGGAACTAGGCATGATACGATGCCTGCTGATGAAAAGAAAAACCGCCCATCACCGGGCGGCTTTTCTGTTCGCGTATAATACGAGTATGCTCCCAGTCGCCCTCATATCGATTATTTTCGCTTCTACTGCCTCTATCGCCTCTGCCGCCCCAGTTGCCGCGCCTATAGTTTCGTTCTACCCAGAAAACCCCATTCAGGGTCAGCCAATCGCCGTCATGGTCGCCCGTGCCGATGATGCGTCCGTCAGGTACATCATGCTCGGCCCAAAGGTCCTCTCACCCTTCGAATACGACGGTGCGACCTGGGCGTTGTATGGCTCTGATATAAAAGAAAAACCAGCCACATCGACCGTGCTCGTATCATTTGCAGACGGCCGCATCGTTCGCTCGCACATCCGTCTGAATCAGCGCCCGAAAATCGAGGCACCTTTTGGCATACCAGCCAAGCTTGGTGGCAATACACCTGCGGCCGCGACGACGCTCGTTAACACCCTTGAACAAGAGAATAAGGGCCTCCTCGGCCTTGAGACCGCGCCACAGTCATTGTGGAACAAACCTTTCTCGTATCCGTTGAAGGATTCAATCATAACCGACGATTACGGATATTCGCGAAGCACGGTCGGCCAAAACATCACGCACAAAGGCACTGATTTCCGTGCGAACGAAACCACGCCGGTTCTCGCCATGAATGACGGCATCGTACGGCTCGTCCAGGAAGGAAGAAATTATGGCAAGACTGTCGTCATAGACCACGGCCTAGGCGTCCAGACTTTTTATATGCACCTTTCGCGTATCGATGTTGCGCAAGGCGAGAAGATTCGCCGCGGCAATCGTATCGGCATGGCAGGGCAGACGGGATATGCAGAGGCCGCACACCTGCATCTGACCGTCCGTATCAACGAAGTGTCTGTGGATCCGATTGTGTTTCTGGGATTGTTTAAATAGAAAGATTCCCGAAAAGATAAAGAAAGGAAAAGAAAAAGGCCCCGCGCATGCGTGGGGCCTTGAGTGAGAGGGGATTCAGATCGAGAACCGATCTGTGATATCGAGGATCTCGGAAAGCTTTTCGCGCAGTGAGCGCAAGAAGGATTCCGTGTCTTGCGAGGCCGGAGCCTCGAAGATAAAGCGGTAGTCCGCGGCGAGCGATCCTTGGATAGGGATGAGCTCTGACCCGCAGCCGAGCCTGTTGGCCGCCTTGCGTGCAAATCCAGTTGGATTGCCCGCCATGACGTTCATCAGGCTCACATTCGCCGTGCCCTTTTCAAAATTCACAGAAAGAGTTCCGTCTGTCCCGAAGGGGATGGAAGCACTCATTTCTATATATTATACACCCATTCAGGGGTGTTTGTCAATAGACAAAAATATGGCCATGTATAGGCCTTACGCAAGATTATGCGCGCAGATGGAGGTATATGTCTTCGAGGGCTTTTACAGCATCACCCGCAGCAATATTGTTCTGGTGATATAGACCGTCGGTCGAATCGCCGGCCGCCCAGACGCCTTTTGCGGAAGTTGCTTGGGTAAGGGGATCCACTTTGATGTGTCCCGTCGGGTCAAGGTCTACGAGGCCCTGCACAAAACCAGTTGCAGGGAGAGATCCGATCTCGACGAATATCCCGGCGGCGGGAATGTCTGTTGTGGTGCCGGTCACGGTGTCTTTGTACGAAATACTTGTTACAAACTTGGAACCCTTTATTTCGGTCGGGACAGCATTTTTTATGGCGACCATATTTGGGTGAGCAAGAACCTTGGCAACGGTTGATGGGTCGGCGCGGAACTCGCCAGAACGGTTGAGAAGCGTAACTTTGGAACAGTAAGCAAGGAGTTGGGCGGCGCTTTCGAACGCTGCATTGCCGCCGCCCACCACGACGACTTCTTGGCCGGAAAATACTGGGCCGTCACAAGAAGCGCAGTATGTGACGCCTTTGTGTTCAAACTGATCGGCGCCGGGGACGTCGAGTCTGCGGCGTGCCGAACCAGTTGTAACGAGCACAGACTTGGTCTTGTACGATTCCTTGTCTGATTCAACAGTGAAATCGCCGTCTGTGCCCGATACTTTGGTTACCCACTCGCCGACCTTTATGTCTACAACATCTGCCGCGTATGCACGCAGATGTGATTCCAATGATTTTGCGAAATCCGGGCCGGAAATCTTGACCGTGCCGATCCAGTTTTCGATGCCTTCGGATACGGTGGATTGGCTGTTCCAGTCCTTGGTGATGAATATGGTTTTGAGGCGCTTGCGCGAAGCATAGACGCCCGCCGCAACGCCCGCTGGTCCGCCGCCGATGATTGCCAAGTCGTACATAGGTAGGGACTATTGTACCAAATGGACGGCCAATGGATTCATTGACATACGAAAAATAAAGTGCAGAGTAAGCGCGGCTTTTTTCTCCGAATTTCTTGAGCTTTATTTTATCTGTGTCGTGATGACATTCTGCGCTGGAATGCGAAGATGGATTAGCGGTATAATCTTTCAACTTCTATGATCATGCTTGATAAAATCAACAGGGATGACGTGCTCACGGTCGGCGTGTTCGAGAGGCTTTTGGATGAGAAGCTCGAAACTAAGCTCGATGCCAAGCTTGATGAGAAGCTTGATACTAAGCTCGGGCGGCTCGAAGCAAAAATGATGGAAGGTTTCGAAATGGTGTTCGACGGATTTGAAAGGCTTGAACGTAAGATAGACGATCTTGCTATACGTAAGGCAGACAGGGAAGATGTTCTCACTTTACATTCCCGCATCACGAGACTCGAACAAAGGTAAGAAAAGGAGGCCCTGTGAAGACTAGCGAGCTCGACGGCGCGAGCTCGAGGAATTTTCCAGTAGGAAAATATCCGTGCTTCACAGGGCCTCCTTTTCTGAACCCTTACTTTTTTCGTCGGAGAAACGCCGGCACCGCGCCCCAATTGTCATCGTCATCAGAATCGATGGTTGGGATAGAAGGTTTCTTGTCATCCATCTTGGCTAGAGGTTTTTCCTCTGTGCGTGGCGCAGGGGCGGACACGGTGTTATGGATGGCTTTCTTGGACTCTTCTTTCTTTTCTTCTGGAGTGGACGACGAGAAGAGAGACTTAGGTTTAGAAAGTGGTGCGAGCGTAGGGGAGTCACCAAAACCAGCAGCGATGACGGTGACTTTTACTTCACCCTTCTTCAGCTTGTCATCACGTACGGTTCCGAAGATTACCTTGGCGTTCGGGTCAATCGATTCAGTGATGACCTTTGCAGCGTCCTGAATTTCGAACATGGTGAGGTCGTCACCGCCGGCGATAGAGAAGAGCACACCCTTGGCGCCAGCAATCGAGATGTCTAGGAGAGGGGACGAGATTGCCATTTTTGCGGCGTCCTCGGCTCGTTTCTCGCCAGATGCGGTACCGATACCCATGAGAGCTGATCCAGTGTTTTCGAGGATAGATCGGATGTCGGCAAAGTCTATGTTGATAGTTCCTGGGGTGGTGATGAGGTCAGAGATACCTTCAACAGCCTGTTTCAAGACCTCGTCGCAGATGGCGAAAGCGGCCTTGGCAGTAGTGTTCCTGTCGATGTTTGCCATGAGTCGGTCGTTTGGAATGACGATGAGTGCGTCAACTTCCTTGCGAAGAGCCTCAAGAGCGACGTCTGCAATCTTCATGCGCTGGTTTCCTTCGAAGAAGAATGGCTTGGTGACAACACCGATGGTGAGTGCGCCAAGTTCCTTTGCAGTTTTGGCGATTACTGGAGTTGCGCCTGATCCTGTTCCTCCGCCGAGACCGCCTGCGACGAATACCATGTCAGCACCTTTGATTGCTTCCTGGAGTTCTTCTTTTGTTTCTTCAACTGCGCGTCGGCCGAGCTCTGGGTTCATGCCGGTTCCCAGACCCTTGGTTAGGTTCTTACCGATATGGATCTTTTTCTTGGCGAGTGAGTGATGGAGGTCCTGGGCGTCGGTGTTGATGGCGATAAACTCGACACCCTTAACCTTGGCAGCAACCATGTGGTTCACGGTGTTTTTGCCCGAGCCGCCGGCTCCAATAACCTTGATTCGTGCGAATGTCTCTACTTCTGGAACGATATTTGGCATTGTGTTTTATAAGCCGCGCGAGGGTTCTCGTTCGGGGTTTGGTAACGTAGGCGGATTATAGCAAAAACCCCTTATGTATCAAGGGGTTGACAAGGTGGCCTTTATGGGAGGAGTTGTCTTAGCCAGGCGAGTGGTTTTGCGAGCATCGACGTTCCGCGTCGCACGCCATGAACGTCATTGGCTTCTTCCGTGCCTAATCCGAGCATACCGAGGCCGTAGGCGACGGATATTGCCGAATCGCGCGCCAATATAACACGCGAAGGGAGCCCAAGGGATTCCTTGGCGAGCCCGTCAATGCCAGAAATACCAGATCCACCACCCGAAAGGATAATTCCAGCAGGGAGAAGTCCGTTTCGATCAATCTTTTTTAGGTGCTCTTCGATCAGTTCGAATATATCGTATAGTCGCGCGCCCATAATATCGTCGAGCTTTTTCTTCGAGAACTGCGCGGCGGCCGGGCCGCCGCGCTTCACGCCTTCGGCGTCTTCGATCGGTATTTTGAGCCCAAGAGCGATGTCGTTTGTAACGTCGGTCGAGCCGATCGGGAATACTTCCAGCGATATCGGGAGATTGTTCTCGTATACGACAATGGAAGTGGTTTCAGAACCCATATCTGCGAGCACACAGCCGGCGACTTTTTGGTTCTTGGAAAGAAGGACGAGCGATGCGGCAATCGGCGCGGCGGTTACGTCGAGCACTTCGACGCCTGCTTCGTCGCAGGTCTCGATGAGGTCTTCGAGGTGCTGCGTCAGGCAAGTGATAAAGAGAACTTTTGCTTCGAGCTTGTTACCCTTCATTCCTTGCGGTCGTCCGAATACTGGTTTTCCGTCGATGCGATATGAAAGAGGTATCGTGTGAATGATGCGCCTGTTCGAAGTTTGCGATGTTGAAAGATTGCGTTCGGCAGCGGCAGTTGCCTTGTCGAGGTCGAGTTCTGATACTTCAGAATCGCCGCGCGATATGATTACCGACCCAAGAGTCGAAACGCTCTGGAGGCTCACGCCGCCAATTGATACGAAGGCCTTGCGGATTTTTACTCCGGATGCGCGTTCGGCCTGGGCAATGGCGATGCGCAATGACTTGGCGGTTTCGGAAATGTTCACTACATATCCATGGCGCACGCCTTTAGACTCGACAGTAGATGTGCCGATTATCTTCGGCAAGGCTCGCTCGCCTGTGCCGTCAGAAGAAGCCACCACGACCTTAATGTCTTGGGTGCCAATGTCTATGCCTACGGCGGTGTGCTTACGCATGGGGAGGTCCTAGATGCCGAACTCCTTACGGAATCCAACCTCTGTTCTCTCCATCTTACTACCATGCTTCAATCCTTTCAAATGGCAAAGGCCGTGGATATACAGAAATACAATCATGTTTGAAGGCGTTCGGCCAAAATCTTTTGCCTGTCGGGCAGCCTCTTTTGGGTTTATGAATATCTCACCAGACCAGTCATCAAGTTCGAACGAGAGGACGTTCGGGACATAATCCTTGTCGCGCGTTTCTATGTTGATACGGCGAGATTCTGCATCCCCGACAAATACAAGGGAAAGTTCATATTCGGCACCGAGCACCGCATCTTTCATAGACGCGAAAGGCAAGCGGGGGAGCTTGCCTTTGGTCTTGTTTAGAATGGAAACCGACATTGGTCGGATTATCGTCGGCGAGCTGCGCGCTCTGCCTCAGGATTGATTTTGCCCAGTTTGATGAGCTCGGCGCGTTCCTCGCGGCGTTTGATGCCCTCGAGCGTCTTCATCTTGGTCTTGTAGTGAGACAAGGTTCGCTCGTGGTATCGATCCTTTCGGACGCGAGGAAGAATACCAGATCCCTGGACGCGCTTTGTGAAGCGCCTCAAAAGGGAGAGGGGATTTTCGGTGCCGTTTCGCGATACTTCTACGTTTGTTGCCATAGGTCGATAGCTTATCATATGGCTAGGAAAAGCTCAAGGTTCGCCCCGTATGGCCCTTTCCCGGAGCACGCGTCCCGGCCTTGGAGGCCGGGCGCTCGATCTCGGCCCGTCGGCCTCCGATGGTCTCCAGGAAAGGGCATACGGAGCTTTCTATACTTTAAACTTCTTGAGCTGTGCGGCAACGTCGTCGAATCGAATAGTGTCCTGTGATCGTGTGGATGTTTCGCGAACGATAACCGATCCTTCCATGGCTTCTTTCTTGCCCATGATGACTACGACTGGGGCCTGCATTTTTTCAGCCATGCCAATCTGGCCAGCCATCTTGTCTTTGGCGAGCGAGTGGTTTACTGGGATTCGTGCCTTGCGGAGTATCTCGAGCAATTCAAGCGACTTGAGCTTTGCCTCAAAACCGAGCTGCATGAAGCAAATTTGAGGATCGAGGATTTTTGCGATGACAGTTTTCTTTACCGCTGCAGTTTTGGCAGCTTTTTTGTTGATGGCGAGCGATACACCTACGGCAGGAAGCTCTTTTTTGTGTCCAAGGCGTTTGGCCAGGGTGTCATACCTGATGCCGATGGCCTTTGGATGACCCTTTGGATCCGATCCGCGTATCTCGAATACGGTTTCGCTGCAGTAGTCGCGATTGGCGACAAGCGAGTTGTTAATCGTGTACGGGATACCAAGTTCCTCGAGGTATTCGAGCACTTCTTTGAAATGCTGACGCGAGGCTTCCGAAAGGAAGTTGATCGACTTTGGGCAGTCTTGTGCAAGTCGCAGGCAAGCCTCGTGATCACAGCCAAGGAGGCTGAACACGTCCTTTTTCATGAGTTGCTTGCAGTTGGCTGGGAGCTCGTTAAGGAATCGGCGATAGTAAGCCGTTATTTCGCGCGAGAAACGTGCAATCGATTCTTTGTCGCCGATTGAGTTTATTTCTACACGAAGGTCTGTTTCGCCGGCGTCTGTAAGGATGGCAAGCGACGCCTTGATAAGCAATGCTTCGGCGATGGATTTGTTAGTACCTAGGATTTCGAGGCCGTGGTGGACTTCTTTAGGGTTCGGCTTGCGGCGGTCGCCTATGAAAGGTTTGCGGTAATACAACATAACAGGCTGTGGGGTCGCGATGAGTTTCTCGCGTTCATGGAGGCGCAAGAGAGCAATTTTTTCTTCGAGTCGGACTACCGCTCCTTCGGAATGGTCGTCATGGTCAATAACAATCTCACCTTCAGATATGGATTTTGCGGCGGCACTGTCGTTCGGATGGATGTGTGGATGGGTGAGTGGAGTAAATCCATAGAAGAGTGCGGCCTCTCCAGCTGCATCGACATGGTCATAGGAAACGTATTTAGGATGCTCGATCTTTTTAACCTTCTTAGCCGGCATTGCCTTGATATTCATATAGTTAGTTCGTTTCCTGGATAATCGTCGATGTCGAAACTGCTCCTGGCAACATTCCCATTCTACTGAGTGGCATGAGCCTCACAATCGGACGTCCGATGATGTCGTCTTTCGGGAGCGGTCCCCAAACGCGCGAGTCAGAGCTCACTACACGGTTGTCGCCCATTACGAAATATTCATCTGCCTTGAGTGTAACGGTCACGTTACCAAAGGTGCGTGATTGGGCGTACGGTTCAGATAGCAGGACCCCGTCCGGATACTGGTCATTTCTAATCGTGACTTTATCGTCCCTTACCATTACCGTCTCTCCGGGTAAGCCTACAAGACGCTTGATGAAATATTTAGAAGGTTCCTTTGGATATCGAAATATGACGACCTCGCCGCGTTCTGGCTCGCGGAAACGGTATGTCAGCTCGTCTACGATGAGGTACTGGCCGTTTCTGAAGGTGTTATCCATAGACGAGCCATTGACCACGAAAGGTTGGGCCACCCAAAGGCGAATCGGTACAACGATGATGATGGCGGTCAGGGCGTATTTTACGAGGTCTTTGAGGAAGGAGACTGACTTGCGCTCTCGTTTGTTGTGCGGGCCGACCGGCGGGGTATTGTCCATATAGTAGAGCGGTTAATTGATGCGTAAGTATAGCTCGCAAGCGACGTTGACAGGAAGTGGCACACCATGTCGGCTTGCTGAAAGGCATGGTATCCTATTCTCATTATGATAATCATCGGACTAGGAAACCCAGGACAAGAATACGAAGGCACGCGACACAATGCGGGCCGCGAAGCAGTGCAGAAGTTTGCAAAAAAGGCGGACCTCGGCGATTTTGAATTCGACAAGAAAACCAATGCTTTGGTTTTGTCGGGGAAGGTTGGTGGCAAGGGAAGTAAGGGAGGCAAGGTAACGCTCGTACTGCCCGAGACCTTTATGAACAAGAGTGGTTCGGCCTTAACCAAATACGCCAAAGGCGCGAAGAAAGTGAAAGGTCCGGACGGCAAGCCAAAAAAGGCCCTCGCCGACGTTATCGTTGTCCATGACGATCTCGACATACCTTTGGGCAAGGCCAAAGTATCGTGGGACAAAAGTGCCGGTGGCCACAAGGGTGTTGACTCGGTCATCCGCGCCCTCGGCACCCAGGCTTTTTATCGCATTCGCATTGGCATCACACCGGCCACGGCCAAAGGTGCTTTGAAGAAGCCAGACCACGACACCATCACCGACAATTTCATAGTCGCCGAGTTCAAAGACAAGGAAGCCGATGAACTTAAAAAAGTTATAAAGAAAGTGGTGGATTGTCTCGAGATGTCTGTGACCGATTCGCCGGAACGTGCGATGGGTGAGTACAACGCGCAGTTCAATAAATAAAAAGGGCGCTCCAGAGTGGAGCGCCCTTATTTCTGTCGCGGGATGATACCCCACCACCGCCGCAACAAGGAACCGACTTGGTACCTGTGGCCGAGTGCCCGTCGTGAGACGGGTAGAAACAAAATAACAGAAAGACTTATATACAATTATACACCCGTGCCATTATTTTGTCAAGCCTTTTGGCGACCGTGCCATTTAACGGCCTTACGGGGCTCTTTAATGCTTTTTTCAATACGTGGGACATTTGATGAAATTTTCATCAAATGTCCCACTGTTCTCAAAAAGATGATGGTATAAGGGAGGGATGAAAACGCAAAATGAACACGAGAATCGCGACGCGGCTTTGCAAAAAGCCTTCGACATACTCGGCCTTTCTGAATCCGAACGGAAAATCCTACTTTTATCACGAGTAGCAAAAAGCATGTCGGCGATTGCACGATATTCGGAAATTCCACGCGGCTCGCTACCGACTATTATGAAAAGACTTGAAGGACGCCATCTGGTTCGGAGAATAGGTCTTGGACACAAACAGGAACTCTGGAAATCAGATATACGAAAAGCGACGCGCATAATTGCGCGTGCTGTTCATGATTTGCCGATATAGGCGGAGGATATTCGAGACTATTTCTTTTCTCCGGCGAAGGCGAGAGTCATCTTCTGATTGCCCGCATCAAAGAGGGTAATCTTGAACGGATATACTTTGCCGAGCTCGAGGTTCTGGCGGAGCTTTTCTTCCGAGCCAAACTCTGAGACGTGCACGAGGCCAGCGATGCCTTCTTCGATCGAGGCGAGCGCTCCGTGGCGGTTGAACTTGATGACAACGCCCTTTACGGCCATGTCCTTCTTGTATTTCTTACCTGCCTCTGACCATGGGTTTGGCTTGAGGGCCTTAATCGAGAGGGACACCTTGCCGTCCTTAACCTCGATGACCTTCACGTTGACCTTGTCGCCAACCTTGAAACGAGTCTTTGGATCCTCAACGAGAGCCCAGTCGATTTCAGAGATGTGAACGAGACCTTCAAGACCCTCATCGATTTTGACGAAGACACCGAAGTCCACCATTCCGGTGACCTTACCCTCAACTTCATCGCCAACTTTGAACTTGGCAACTGCGACTGCTTTGTCTGCACCTGCTGCAGAGTTTTTCTCAGAGAAAATGAGTTTGCCTTCCTTGGGGAACGCACCAATGATCGAAACTGCGAGGCGGGTGCCAACGAGTTTCTTGAGCTCAACAAGAATAGAATCCTTGTCGCCGTCCTGAACACGTGGATAGTGCTCTGGTTTAAGCTGGGACGCAGGGAGGAAGCCCTGGATGCCCTGCCATTCAATGATGAGACCGCCCTTGTTCGCTTCCTTGATAGGGAGTTCGAGGATGGTTTTGTCGACGATTGCCTGCTCTGCCTCGGTCCAAATGAGCGCCTGGCGAGCTTCCTTGAGAGAGAGTTCGATATAGCCGTCCTTGTTCGACGCATCAACGATTTTTGCAGAGACTCTGTCTCCGATGTTGATCTTCTTGATAACATCGCGGGCGAGCATATACTCGCGACCGTAAATGATACCTGTTCCGAATGGAGGGAGATCTACGAAGAGTCCCTTCTTGTCGATAGCAATAACAGAACCTTCGATGAGGTCGCCAACGTTAGGAGGAGTAGCGGTATCAGCAAGCATCTTGCTCATCACCGTCTCTACCTTCTTGATTTCTTCTGACATGAATGAAATGGCCGTTTCGGCTCTCCCTTCCAGATTCTCTGGCCGTTGTTCACGAAAGGAGGGTTACCGAGCGGGCGAAATAAATAAAAACTAAACAAAAAACTGACGGAAGTCAGGTGCGGAAAAGATACCATATATGGCCGTAAAAGGCAAAAGCGTTCGCGCCTTTGTCAATCTAGTAAGAAAAGTCCGAATATTCTATACTCTAGACCTATGATACTCACATACCAGGGCGGCGCATCGGTCAAGGTTCAATTTGGCGACATCACGCTTTCGGTCAACCCGATATCCAAGGACTCCAAATTCAAGGCGTCACGTTTTGGTGCGGATGTGGCACTTGTCTCGATCAATCACGAGGATTTCAACGGCGTGGATCAGGCGTCCCTTGGCGATCGCCAGGCTTTCGCGGTAACAGGTCCGGGGGAGTACGAGATTAAAGGCGTCTTTATCAAAGGCTTCAAGACCGAATCAAAATACAAGGGCGAGGAGCGCATCAACACTGTATATACGGTGAATCTCGAAAACATGAACTTGTGTTTTCTCGGAGCAATCTCGTCAAAAGAACTTCCAAGCGAGGTGGCAGAATCGATCGACGACATCGATATACTTTTTGTGCCGGTAGGTGCGGAAGGATCGCTTTCGCCAGCTGATGCGAGCAAACTCGCGGTTAATCTCGAGCCAAAGCTTATAGTGCCACTTTATTTCGACGACAAGGCTGCTCTCAAGGCATTCTTGAAAGAAGCGGGCGAGGAAGCCCAGAAACCGCAAGACAAGCTCACCATCAAGAAGAAGGACTTGGAAGGCAGGGAGGGCGACGTAGTGGTACTCGAGCCTCAGGCTTAATATTGCGGCCCGAGGGCCGCTCACATCATGTTTGAATATATAGACAAACTGAGAAGGAGTCCGGAACCCGTGCGACACCGATTCGTTGTGATATTCTCAGTCACGGTCATCACTATCATTGTCGTGCTGTGGGCGACGACGCTCGTGCTACGTATCAAGTCTGGCACTTTTATTCCTGAAGAGCGCGAGAGTTCTTCGTCTGCAGCCGCATCAGGTATCGCTGAGTCCTGGAGGCAATTTTTGAGGGACATTGATGGCGCCATAGGTGCCTCGAGTGAAGCCTTCGGATCAGGGCAAGAATCAGACCTAGAATCAGAGCAAGTTATGACCGAAGACGCGACAAGTTCGACCACTTCTGATATAATAGACAGTAACTAAGCCATATAAAGCCTTACCGCATGAGCCCAAAGAATCCCAATTCCAATCCCTCGGCCGCCACGCCGGATCCAAAGCTGCCGTTCGAAGAGAAGGGCATACAGGCACGCTCGATAGTTACAGAGATGCGCGAGTCGTATCTCGACTACGCGATGTCCGTCATTACGGCTCGCGCGCTTCCTGATGTTCGCGACGGACTAAAACCCGTTCACCGCCGTATTTTGTATGCGATGAACGACATCGGTCTCACCGCATCAGCCAAGACAAAAAAGTCTGCGACGATCGTGGGAGACGTGCTCGGTAAATATCATCCGCACGGTGACTCGTCTGTGTACGAGGCGATGGTGAAAATGGCCCAGGATTTCTCGATGCGATATCCACTCGTCATCGGCCAAGGAAACTTCGGATCGATCGACGGTGACGGTGCGGCCGCGTACCGATACACCGAGGCTAAAATGTCGCGCCTCGCAGGTGAACTTCTCAAAGACCTCGAGAAGGAAACAGTGGACTTCCGTCCGAACTACGACAACACAAAGAAGGAGCCTACGGTTCTACCAACAGCCGTTCCCAATCTTCTTCTCAACGGTACTCTTGGTATCGCAGTGGGAATGGCAACGAACATTCCTCCGCATAACCTGAGCGAAGTCATTGATGCGACGACTCATCTTATTGAAAACAAGGACGCTTCAACCGAGGACCTTCTACAATTTATAAAAGGACCTGACTTTCCTACGGGCGGAAATATTTACGGCGAAAAAGATATTCATCACGCATATACTACTGGAAAGGGCGGCATCGTCACACGTGGCGACGCTGAAATCGTCGAGAACAAGGCTGGCCAGTTCCAAATTATCATCACATCGATTCCATATCGCGTGATTAAGGCCGACCTCATCGTTAATATCGCAAACCTCGTCCGCGAAAAGAAAATCGAAGGCATCAAGGGCCTCCGCGACGAATCTGCAAAAGACATTCGTATCGTTATTGATCTTAAACAAGGTTCACATCCACAGAAGATTCTTAACTTCCTGTTCAAGCACACTCAACTCGAAGATACGTTCCATTTGAACATCGTCGCCCTCGTGAAGGGTCGTCCAGAAACTCTTGCCCTCAAGACTATTCTTGAAAACTTCATCGAGCACCGCATCGAGGTGGTTAAACGCCGCAGCGCATACGATCTTCGCATTGCCGAGGCTCGTGAACACATCTTGCTTGGCCTCAAGAAAGCCCTCGACCACATAGACGAGATCATCAAACTGATCCGCAAGTCTGCGTCCGTTGAAGATGCCAAGGCTGGTCTCATGAAAACCTTCAAGTTCTCGGTCCTTCAGGCCCAGGCAATTCTCGACATGCGCCTCCAAAAGCTCGCAGGACTTGAGCGCAAGAAAGTTGAGGATGAACTCAAATCTGTCCAGGCTCTTATCGAGGAATTGAAAGCACTTCTCGCCTCGCCGAAGAAAATCCTCGGCGTTATCAAACAAGAGCTCGCCGACATCAAGGCAAAGTTCGGCGATGAACGTCGCACACGTGTCATCAAGGGCGGCGTGAAAGCCATGTCTGACGAAGACCTTATTCCAGACGTCGAAAATGTGCTCGTGCTCACCCAGGGCGGATATGTTAAACGAACCATGCCGGATGAGTACCGCAAACAGAAACGCGGCGGTGTTGGCGTAATCGACCTTGATACAAAGGAAGAGGATTTCGTCACAAACCTCGTCACCGCGAACACCCATGCTGATATGCTCTTCTTTACAGACAAGGGGAAGGCATATCAGATCAAGATGTACGAGCTCCCAGAAGGCCGCCGTGCGACCAAGGGCAAGGCCCTTGTGAATTTCTTGTCGCTTGCCGACAACGAGAAGGTCACATCAATTCTTTCCATGCCGAAGGCGACCAAGGGTTCGACAGAACTTTCTATTATGATGGTTACCAAGCAGGGAACAGTGAAGAAGGTGAAAGCAGAATCGTTCCACGATGTGCGCCGATCTGGCATCATCGCCATCACCCTTGAACCAGGCGACGCGCTCACATCCGCATCGTTCTCGTCTAAAGGCAACGACGTTTCTATTGTTACAGCCGACGGCCAGTCAATCAGGTTCGAGGAAGCCGACGTGCGCGAGATGGGACGTTCTGCCATGGGTGTCCGCGGCATCAATCTTGCCAAAGGTGACACAGTTATCAGCGCCGATGTTGTGAAGGCCGGCGCCAAGGGCACTCGCCTCATGGTCATATCAAAGAATGGCTACGGCAAGACCACCGAGATGAGCGAGTACAAGACCCAGGGTCGCGGCGGATCAGGAATTCTCACAATGAATTGCACCGATAAGACCGGGCCAATTATATCGGCCAAGGTTGTCACCGAAGAAGACAGCGAGCTCGTTGCGATGTCCAAGAAATCGCAGGTTGTTCGTGTCTCGCTCGCCGAAATCCCAGTCCTCGGTCGCTCGACCCAGGGTGTGCGTATAATGAAATTGCGTGACGGGGATTCGCTCGCATCCGTTGTTTGTCTGTAGTTTGGAATTGACAACCGCCGCAAGGCGGTTTTTGTATTGTGCCGGGCCACGAAATTGTTTTGACATTCAGTCGTCAGCATGGTAGAAGCAGGATAAGCAAGAACGGCTTTCTCGGGCGCGACAGCGCCCAGCCGATCATGTTGATCTTTGAAACCCCACATACATATGCCAACCGCAGAAGATGCTGGTCCGTCCCGGACCGTCACCAGAACCTTTCTTCGTGATCTCGCGAAGGAAATCTCCGTCAAGGGGCGCAAGCCCTTCATGGCGTTCGTCAAGAAACAGCATGCCCAAGAGGTTCTCATTAAAAAAGGATTCAAAGAGGTCAATGAATCCATCGGGAGCCTTGAAGGTGAAGTTGAAAAGACCAGGGCCGAAGCCAGTGCGGCGACCGAAGCCGTCGGGACCTTGCAGGCCACCCTCGAAGCGAAAATCGACGAAAAGATCGACGGCGCAGTCAAGGAAATCAAGGCCAGCATCGGTGCTTCTCGAGATACCAACTCTCAAGAGAACGCAGTGACCTGTGCTTGTGTCGAGAAGAACAAGTCGCGGCCTTTCTGGCCCTGGTTCATTGGTCTCTCGTCCGTCATGCTCGCCTGCACCTTCGTGATCGTGGTCATAGGCAGCCTCAGCGGCAGCCGGGTCGTCACGTCCGTCGAGAAGGGCCTCGTGTCGCTCAAGAAGGATATTGGAACGATCTTGGTTGAACAGAGCGAAGTAGCCGACGGTCGTGCCAACGCGACCATTGAAGCCGTCAATCGGTCCAAGGATGAAATCATCGGCAAAATCGATGATGTTCACGCTGCTGCCGTCGAGATTGAAACAACCAGTGCTTCGACGGCGGAAGATGCTGCTAAGGCGAGAGGTCTCTTCGCGGAGTTCCTCGAGCTGTTCAAGCGTCCTGATCCGCCAGTACCCGTTGCACAACCTGAGCCTGCTCCTAAGGTAGAACCAGAGCCAGCACCGGCACCAGCGGTCGAGCAGCCAAAGCCAGTCCCGGCACCTGTTCCAGTTGTCGAGCCGGCGCCCGTTCATTCGGGCCGGGTCTTCGCGGACGCCGATCGTCTGATGGGCAAGCGCCAGGAGTTGGTCTACGGTCCCGGCGACAACGTGAATCCACGTTGGTTCAGCAAGCGGGCGGTCGATCAAGGCAGGGTGATTATCGATGACCCGCGCGGCGTCTACGTGACCATGGACTTCAGTCCGTGGTTCGCCAGGAAGCCCATCATCAGTGAGCCAATCGAGATGCATTTATCGACGGTCATCATTGATGGGGTGCCGACGACGGTCATCAACCTGCCCGAAGACGTCCAAAAGGCACAGTTCTGGCTGCCGAGGCCCCGTGCCGATGGCAAGCCGCTACGGATAGTGTATGTGCGGTAAAAGTTATTTTGTCGAGGCCCGCGCGCAAGAGCGGGCCTTTTTCTTTTCTATATTTGCTATACTTTAAGCATGTTCAGCAATCCCGAGCGAAACGTCGAAGAGGCAGGTTTATCTGACGGAAACATTGTTGCGGATCTTGGTGCAGGTTCTGGCTTTTATAGTCTCGCCGCCGCCAAGGCCGTCGCCCCAACGGGTAAGGTTTACGCTGTGGACGTTCAACGAGATCTTCTCGACAGGCTCAAGAAAGAAGCCCAACGACAACATATTCGTAATATCGATGTGATTGCAGGGGATCTCGAGAAACTCGGTGGCTCTAAGATTCGTGATGTTTCGGTTGACGCTTGTATCGCATCAAACATTCTGTTCATGCTCGAAGACAAGAAAACATTTTTCTTGGAGGCAAAACGCATCCTCAAGCAAAAAGGGAAGTTCATGCTTATTGAGTGGTCCGGATCGTTTGGGCAGATTGGCCCACATCCAGGTCATGTCGTGTACAAGGACGACGCCATGAAGCTCGCACACGAGACTGGTTTCGCTTTCGATCGCGAGTTTACGGCCGGGGCGCACCATTATGGTATGATATTCCGCAAGCAATAAGGCCACATGTCACGCTTTCAACTTATATTCACCGGAGTACTCATCGCATGCGCAGTCTTCGGCGTGGCGCTCTTCGCCCTAAACCGCACAAATAATTCTGGTGAGGCGCCCCAGGTTGTGTTGTGGGGCACTTTCCCACATAGCCTCATGTCGGGATTTCTCGGCGATGCAAGGCTCGAGTACCGAGACCAGCTTAACGTCGTATATGTCCAAAAACAGGCCGCGACTTTCGAATCCGAACTGATTGCATCATTGGCTCGCGGACAGGGTCCAGACATGGTTCTCTGGCCACAGGACCTCATCCTCAAGCAGGCAGACAAGTTTTTCGTCGTTCCGTTCGAGAACTATTCCGAACGCACCTTCAAGGATTCATTCATAGAGGGAAGCGAGCTCTACCTCGTCCCAGGCGGGGTCATCGGTTTGCCGTTCTCGGTCAATCCAATGGTTATGTATTGGAACCGTGAGATATTCGGCGAGGCGGGCGTAAGCCTCCCGCCGACCACTTGGAATGAACTTTATGCGCTCGCCCCGAAAGTAATTAAGAAAGATGTTGGTGGAGGCATATCACAAGCGATGGTGGCCATGGGATCGTCCGCGAATATCGTCCACTACAAAGATATGCTCGCCCTGCTTTCGATGCAAGCAGGAACGCCGATCGTTGCCCGCGACGCCCGCGGCATAGTGACGAGCGTATTCGGTGTGAGCCAAGGACAAGTTCCTGGCGAGCAGGCCATTAATTTCTTTACGGAGTTCTCCAATCCATCAAAGCCAGCTTATACATGGAATCGCTCGCTTATGAACGACCGTGACATGTTTATAGCGGGGAAGCTTGCCATGTATTTTGGCTATGCGAGTGAACTTCAGGGCATCAGGTCTGCCAACCCAAACTTGAATTTCGATGTTGCAGTCATACCACAAGCCTCGGGTAGGACTGCAACTTTCGGTCATATGACAGCCTTCGCTTTTCTGAAGAGTTCGCCGAATATCGGTCCATCAGTATCAGCCGCGGCAATCTTGACTGGTTCGAACCTCCAGAATCTATGGGCATCAAAATCTGGCCTTCCGCCTGTACGTCGAGACCTCTTGGCCTCGACACCTGGAAGCGCATATACGGCCGTTTTCTACCGCAGTGCTTTAATGGCCAGAGCGTGGCTTGATCCGAACCGTGAAGCGACCAATATTGTATTCGAGAGGCTCGTCGATAACGTGACGAGTGGTCGTTATCGTGCGAGCCAAGCAGTATCGGCGGCGAGCTCAGAGATAGACTCTATCATTAGGACTAACCAGTAATAGCATGAAGAAGCTTTCGTTCATGATTCTTTCGGCCACGGTACTCGCAATGTTCTTGGCCGCCCCAGCTTCCATCGCTTTCGCCCAAAAAGTCGACAGGCCAGAAGATCCTGGCTTCCAGCTCATCCCATGTGATGGGGTAAAGAAACAGAAGCTTGATGCGAGCGGACAACCTATGTTCGAGACGGTAATGGGGACCGATTCGAGCGGAAAGCCCGTCAGCACGACAAGGCCAGTTTACGTCGAAGGTAGCGAGGCGTGCGAATACAAGCACGTTCTTATCCTCGCCAACCGAATTGTGAACTTCCTCTTGTATCTCGCCATACCTCTCGCCCTTGGTATGATCATGTGGATTGCCTTCACATATCTGACGGCGAACGGCGATTCAGGCAAAGTGGCCAAGGCCAAATCGATGTTGATGCCGTTTATAATCGGTTTGTTCTGGATTCTTGCGGCATTCGTAGTTGTGAAGGCTTTCCTCGGATACTTCCTTGCCGACAATATTGGCGGCAGCCAGAGCTCGGAATCGTTTATCAATAAGTTCCTCGGCAATTAGCATATGAACACTATTATCAAGATCTTTCTCGTTGCCGCACTCTTATTTGTGCCAACAGTGGCGATAGCACAGACTCCAACTCAGACATTGCCGCCTATTACCCAAGAAAGAGAGCAGGGCATTACCCAGGAACGAGCTCCTGCTCCTGTGCCTCAGAAGAATTGCGAGACGATGCTTTGTAATCCATTGAAAGGCGTGGACAGCATCGGCGGCCTTATATTCAAGGTCATCAACTTCGTCTACAGCCTCAGTTATGCCGTGATTGCGGTGTTCCTTATCATATCGGGCTTCAAATTTGTGGTGGCGCAGGGAAGCGAGGATAAGATAACGGATGCAAAAAATACATTTAAGTATACAATTATAGGAGCAATCCTCCTTATCGGAGCGAACGTCATTACAGAAGTCATTAAAAATCTCATAGATAGCTTCAGATAACATGAAAAGATTACTTGTCGTCACGCTTCTTGTTTCTGCTGTGGTGTTTGTTGTTGCACCTTCGGTCTCTTTGGCACAACAGCAGATTCCTCAAGGATATGTTGAGTTTATGTCCGGCGGTCAATATACGCAGGTCGGCAACACGGGACGTGTGGTGGCTACTAATCCGTCGGTCAGCGGCGGCATCTCGTCATGTTCGAATCTCAAATCGGAGGGTGTCGCTGGGGTGGTGAGCTGTATTATCGGATTCTTCAACTACGCGGTATATCTAATCATGGCCTTCTCGGTGCTATATGTGGTTTATGGCGCATGGAAGTTCATGACAGAGGGAGGCAGAGAGGAGGGTAGAAATATCATCCTGTACGGCATCATCGGTCTTTTCGTGATGGTTTCGATTTGGGGCTTGGTTAACATCCTCGATAACACCTTCAGGCTCTCTGACACTAACGCCAAGAACCCGCCACAGCTCGTGGCGCCAAGATAGGCCGCGTTTATCCCCAGACTCTTTTCGGAGCTGTTTCTGGCTGGTATAATATAGGGGCCTTTAATTAATTATCAGGCTTTACAATAACGTATGAAAACACTCGGCATCGCAGCGCTATCGTTCGCGCTCCCGTCGGTAGTGGCGGCTCAGGTAACTGAGAACGTCACCGACCTTAATGGCGTCATCAGGTTCATCACCGACATCCTCAGTGTCGCACTTCCTCTTATTATTGCTGCTGCAGTCGTATACTTCATCTACGGTATCGCGAAGTACGTCCTCGCAGGAGACGAAGGTGCTAAAGAGGCAGCAAAAGACAAGATTGTTTACGGTATCATCGCTCTTTTCGTGATGGTGTCGGTATGGGGACTTGTAAACATCCTCGTCAACTCTTTTGGACTCGACAACACCGCTCCACGAGGAAACACGGATCCGCTCAACAACCTTAACCTTCCTCGATAGTCGATGAATGCGACCGATAACGATCTGGTACGGAGCTTCTTTGCCGCAGTGGTCAATCCGCTCGTCCAGCTTATGTTTGCGGCCGCGATCGTATACTTCATCTACGGAGTTTACGTCTACTTCATCAAAGGTGACGGCGACGCAGATCGCACTCAGGGTAAGAATCATATCCTCTGGAGCACCGTCGGTCTCTTCATCATGATCTCGGTGTGGGGGATTATCGCAGTCCTCGAACGAACGCTTGGGGTGTAGGTAAAGAACAGGGAAAGAAAAAAGGCCGCGCATAGAATGCGCGGCCTTTGCCTGACTAAAGAACAGTTTCAGTCTAGTGGATCATCATCGCCACCCAGTGCCGTTGTGGGCACCACGCGCCAATATTTGATCCAGAAGGCCTGGTCGGTTGACCGGACTTCCTGCATCACCGCCTCGAACGGGATGATGTTCTTGACCCCGGGCGCCATAGGCTTTCCGGTGCCTTTCCCATCATACCGAACGTATAGACCGGTGACCGACTGAATCTGAATGATGTCGCCAGCAACAATCGGGTGAGACCATTCGCCCTTGCGGACTTGGATGGTGTCCTCGATTCGTTGGAAGGTTGGGACCATGACTTGCGCTTGTTGTCTTTCCGAAGCTTGGGCCGCAATCTCGGCCCTGGTCGGCGACTCGACAGCAACCTTGATCCAACCCGCCAGAGCGAAGGCTACCATGATGACAGCGCCCACCTTCGCGAGTTTCCCGAAGGTAGACATGCTAATCCAGCAGCCCAGCAATATGGCAAGGTTAACCATGAAGAACGGTCCATGCAACCACAACGCCCACCACCACTCGTAGTTAAACTTTGAGATGATGTAGTTCGTGGCTGTTATCAGGACACAGAGGATCGCGATGGTTTTGCCGTTCGCGGTCTGACCCGCAACCGTTGACTTCATCCAATCCTTGGCATCCGTGGACATCATGATGACTATCAAGATCGCCACAGCGATGGGGGTCACCGCGACCCACAGCATCCATGCGGAAGTTTGGCTCAAGAGATTCATGATGACACCTCCTTCTCGCCTTTCTTGTCCTTCTTGGGTTCGCCTTGGGTCGGCTTGCTTTCGCCAGCTGAAACCATGACGCCTCCACGAGAACCATCCATGATCAGGGTGGAGCCACGGAAGGCAGCGGTTGCCGCCGTGCGCTCACGCGCAAGGAGGAATTCCACGCCCTGGGGATGCTTTGCCGCTTGCTCGAGAGCCATACGGACATCTGCAGCTTTCGCCGCAGCGATGCTCGTTATGGCCGTTGCCTCATGCTCGGCTGCTCTTGCCGCGCCCTGGGCCCTCGTGATCTCTTGTTCGGCCCGTTTCTTCTCAGCCTCGGCTTCTTTCGTCGCCTTTTCGATGGTGCCGTCACCCTCTAGCCGATTAAGCTCTTTCTGGGACGCGGCCTTTCGATTGATTTCGGCGTTCGGTCCGTCGAAATCGAAGCTGACGTAGGACGCGTCCACTATTTCGAGATCACCCCCGAGCACCTGCAAGAGTTTGTTCTTGTAAGGGTGCAGGAGTTTGTCGATGACGGACTCCCTGTCTTCGGCATACCATTCATCAATGTCCTTGGTATGACCGACGCCGTTATCCACAATGCCCTTGATTTCGGATATCACGGCCGACAGGAAGTTTCCCTTGTAAAAGCCGATGATGTGCAACGGCTTTCGCACGCGGAGGGTAACCTGGAGCAGGATCTTTATCTGAATCTTGCCCTTGAGGTCGATTTCCCTGACCACGATCGGGTAGATGTATTGGAAGTAGAGGCTTTTTATCGCATCTTCTGTCCGTTCCTCGATGAGGTAATCATCGAACACCCGATCCCGTCCCGCCTCGCTGTGTGTCTTGGACGCGAACTTGGTCCACGTGAACTTCCAGCTGTGAAGCCGGCGGTATGGATAAAGGAGACTCACGAGCACGAGGCCCGATTTGTCCTTCTTCGCATCCTTCACGAAGACCGAGGCCAATTTCTTGACCAAGCGAGAGAACTTACTGTCTGTCTCATCGCCCTGCCCGTTCGCGGAGCCTTTCTCTTCGACCATCAGATCGTTCTCCTTGTCATAGAAGAACCCTGGGACGTGAGCGATGACCGTGTCGATCACCTCGCCGTCCTTACTGAACTTGATTTCTCCGGTGCGTCGGAAGGTGAACTGTCGATCGGTCTTCGCGCTCAGATACACTGCCCACGCCCACAAGGGGAGTGAAATCAGTGTCCCGAGCCCTAAGACGAGCACGTTCGCAACACCCATCAAGTAGATGGACAGTGCGACTGCGATGAAGAAGGCGAAGATCCACAGGATCATCCCCATCACGGTCTGGTTTTTCATAGTAATTTTCTCCTAAAGTTTCAAAGAGCAGGGGACGGCGCATACCGACCCAATTACTGCCTTACGTTCAATTATACTACCTTATGTATAAAAAGTCAAGGGGAGATTTAGGCCTTGGTTAAGCGCCAGAAATGCATATCTTGGAAGAAAAAACCACCCTTGGTAGGGTGGCTTGAAGGTGTTAAATACACTGAGTTATTTGCGAGACCCTGCCTTTTCGATGGCTATCAACAGCCGTTGTTGAAGCGGAGCTGGATCAAGCTTGCTCAAGAATGTGTGGGCGCAATGGCCCTTGGGTTCTGGAGCTGAACTCATGAGGTACCTAAGGGCATTAGGTTGCTCAACCTTGGCCTCCTCAAGAAGATCAGTCCCATGGCCGTCGCCCAGAAATTGGTCCGTGATGATGGCGAAATACTCCTGTTTTTGGATGGCCCGTAGGCCCGCCGCAAAGGAGCTTTTCGCTACTACCACAAAATGGTGGCTTTCTAGGGCGAATTCGAGCAAGTCTCGTAGTATGTCAGTATCCTCGACGAGGAGCAGCGTCCTCGTTCTCGTGGGTTTAATGTTCATTTAACACACGTTATCTCAATTTACGTGCGCAAAGTCAAGCAATCCGGTAATTGTGCGCGGGAGAGGACTTGAACCTCCATGCCTTGCGGCGCTTGCTCCTAAGGCAAGTGTGTCTGCCATTTCACCACCCGCGCAGGGTGTATCGACCAAGTATACACGAGAGAAGCCGGTCGTCACAGGTTTCCTCGCGCCGTCGCGCTCTGAACCCGCGACCCCGCCTCGCCATTTTTCGAGACGAAAAATATGGCTCCGGCTCGGCCAAACTAGAAAACCGCCACAGGCGGTTTTCTTTAACGTTTGTCCGCCCTGTAGGGATCGAACCTACGACCTTATCCTTAAGAGGGATCTGCTCTACCAGCTGAGCTAAGGGCGGATGTGGAATATCCTAGCGCACATCACTGGTTTTTTCCAGTTTTATGATAGGCTTTGAGCATTGGGCCAGTGGTGAAACTGGTTATACACGAGAGACTTAAAATTTCTTGCCGAAAGGCGTGTGGGTTCGACTCCCACCTGGCCCACCATATTTTATTGAGTCCTAGGCCGGGATCGAACCGGCGAATAACGGTTTTGCAGACCGTCGCGTTAACCAGCTTCGCCACTAGGACTTCAAGGAAAAATGCTCAATGAATATAGCATGTTTTCTTTTAAGATACTCGTCGTCAGTCGCATCCGAATACATAAAGCGAAACAGTGCCTCGCTGTCTGTTGTGGAATACCGCAGTTGGAATGCGGTCCACGCTCGTATGATATTTTGCGGCTTAACGCAGGAGAATCGCTCTAGAGCTAAAGCGAGGTTATGAAGAAAGGTCTCGCTTCCTGAGGTGAATATGACATTGAGCTTGCGTGGACGTATGGCGCCTGATTTTCTTATCACTTTTTCAAGTGCGACACAGCCATCGCCATCGAAGTAGCCTCTCACAAAATGATGGAGTATATCTTTTGGTACTTGGGGAAAAGGCACGGTCAGAGATTTTCTCGGATAAAGTCCTCGTAGCGTAAGTGAATCGTAGAGTCTCGCATTTCCGATTCGGAGTACAAATATTTGAGCACCATTAGCATGCGGTGATTTGCGCGATGATATCCTATGTTTTGAATCCATCCAGTCTCTCAGTCTTTCTAGTGTATCTTTGTCTGTACTTGCTATCGATACATATTTTTGTCTGAATCGTGGGTAATACTCAAGACATCCGTCGGCGAATATGTAACCGAGTGTGTAGGCCATCCTCGGGTTCCAATCTCTAAAGAAGACTTCGTTTACTGTATGTCGTATTCCCATCGTCCAATTTTAGGACGATGGGAAGAAAGGTGGAATGCGGGGCAGATAAAATAATCCTAAAGCCCTCCCATGAGCCCGTCAATTTTTTGACGGCTGCGTTCACCAGCATCGATATGGAAATCTACGTGTGGAATGCGCATGAGACGGGCGTTATTCTTGAGGAATGCACGAAATTCGCTCCTCTGACGCTTTACAAAATCAAGCGCCGCGTTCTGTTGGGTGTCGGGGAACACGGTGAAGTATATGTTTGCTACAGATCCCTTTGGGTCTGATTCGACACGCGTCACCGTGATGAGGGAAGTCCTGTTCGATTCCATAGATAGGAATTTCGAGGCGAGCTCGCGAATTAGTTCCTCGAATCGTGTTTTGCTGAATGCCATGTCGTTAGGTTTATATTATCGATTATTTTTCCACGACCACGAAATCTTCGAGTACGTCGCCTGGGGCGAGCTCGATCTTGGAATCGATCATGGCGCCGAATTCAAAGCCTTCTTTCACCGTCGATGTCTTGACTTTGGCCTGTTGGAGCTCGCGGATGACGCCCTGACCGATGGTGGTTTCGCGGCGGACGATTTTCACGATATGGCCGAGGCCGATTTCTCGGTCTATGACCTTGCCTCCTACGATTTGTTTGTCTTTCATGGCGCTGAAGTACTTGAGTATCTTTGCCTTACCGACAATTTCTTCGGCTGCGACTTTCGGGGTGCGCTGTTTGATGAGCTCGTCGACCCATTCGATAAGCTTGTAGATGATGTCGAAAGATTGGTACGAGATTCCGAGGCGTTCGACCATGGCCTTGGCCTGGCTATCCATACGAACGTTGAAGCCGAGTACTACGGTGTCTGTGCCACCGCCTGCAACTTTGATGTCTGATTCGGTTATGTCTCCTATCGATGCGAGGATGATTTTTGGTGCGATACGTTCGTTACCGAGTTTCGAGAGTTCTTTTTCGATAGCTTCGGCCGAGCCAAGGACGTCGGCTTTGATGATGAGCGGGAGCGAGGCCTTGTCTGACTCTTCTGGCACCTTGGGCGCGGCGATTGGTGCACCAGGATTGTTTACGGGACGGAGTTTGGACTCGCGTATGGTTTCAAGATGGTCTTCCAGGTCAGATTTCGATGCGAACGTGACGAACTGTCCGCCGACCTGTGGAGCCTCGTTCCAGCCGATGACGCGTAGTGGGGATGAGAAAGATACTGTGACGATTTTTTTACCAGCGAAATCTTCAAGCATGCGGGTAGGGGACCAAGCGCTTCCGCACGCAACGAACTGGCCAGTACCGAGAGAACCGTCTTTTACAATAAGTGTCGCGCTGATGCCTTTCTTTGGATCGCGATGAGCTTCGATGATCGAGCCCGATGCGAGGGCATTGCGGTCGCCCTTGAATTCCGCGACTTCTGCGGTAAGGAGTATGAGTTCGAGGAGATCGTCGATACCATCGCCTGATTTAGCAGATACAGGTACGTATGAGATATCGCCACCGTAGCCTTCTAGGTATATTTCATTCTCGGCGAGCGAAATCTTTGCACGTTCGACGTTCGCGGTCGGCTTGTCTATTTTGGTGATAGCGACGATGAACGGTACACCCGCGGTTTTAATTTGTTTGTAAGCCTCGACGGTTTGAGGTTTGACGCCGTCTTCTGATGAAACGACGAGTATGCATATGTCAGCAGTGGTTGCGCCTCGTTCACGCATACCAGAAAAGGCAGCGTGTCCCGGGGTGTCGATGAATGTGACACGTTCTTCTGTGCCGCTTTTTGATTTCCGGGTTACTTCGTAGGCGCTGATGCGTTGAGTGATTCCGCCAGCTTCGGTGTCTACGACGTTAGATTTTCGGATGTAGTCGAGAAGTGTCGATTTACCGTGGTCGATATGACCCATCACAGCCACGACAGGTGGACGCTTTTCCGAAGCGGTTGGTTTTACAGTCGTATTCTGTTGTGCGGTTTTCTTTGCCATGTTGGTGTACGTATAGATTCTGGTGTGGGTGTCGGTTCATTTCTCGTCGTTATGCAGACAGTTTGGCCTTGGCGCGGGACACAGCGTCGGTTTCTTCCTGGGAAAGTTCAATCTCGCCGGCAAACCGTTTTATCGGTTTCGAGAATACAGAAACACGGTCACGGGAGTAGAGGCTCGATATGACGGCGCCGTTGCCGTCCTCGTCGAGGATGGCGGCGGCGAAGGACTGGTTTCCGCCCAGGCCGTCACCTTTGAAGGCGTTGAATTTGACGACGTCTACGGCCTGGGCGGATCTTCGCAAGCGACGTTCAACGTTCTTGAAATATGACTTCGATTCCGTCTCGAATTTCTGCAACGATTCGATGCCGTCATGCATCTTGTTCATGCTTGCCTCAAGGTCTTTGCCCTGTGCGCCGCGGCAGAGCCTGCGGAGCTTCACTTCAAGGCGGATAAGCCCCAACGCGACGATAGCGACGAGGCCTATGAGGATACCAATCAGCATGTCAGGAGAGATCGTCATGCGGTTTATACTAGCCGAAAAAGCGGCTTGAAGCAATGTTTATCAGCTTTTTATTTGTTTTTTAGTCGCGCGCCTCGTATCATGTTCGCATGTCCTTCTTCTCTAACCTTGTATCGAGTTTTTCTGGTCCGGCACGCTTATCGCTTCTCGGAGCGGCTCGGCGTATCTATGCAGACTGGGCGGCTACCGCACCGATGCATCCTGAAGTGAAAGATGCGATGGCTTCGGTTCGTCGCACTGCCGCGAATCCATCATCTTTGTATCGAGAGGGTGTCGAGGCAAAACGAATACTCGAGTCGTTCCGTACCTCTTGTGCACATATCGTTTCTGCAAGGCCGGACGAAGTTTATTTCACATCTGGAGGCACCGAGGCGAATAATACTGTCATTCGTGGCATTACCGATGCCTGTATGGCCGCTGGTGCAAATGCAAATGATTTGCATTTAGTTTCAACATCGATCGAGCACTCGTCAGTGCTCGAACCATTAAGGCGCCTCGCTTCGCTCGGCGCCAAAATCACCTTCGTCGACCCCGGCCAGGATGGTGTGGTCCGCGCCGAAGACATCCTTGCCGCTGTACGCCCGAACACTGTGCTTGTCACGTGTATGCTCGCAAACAACGAAATCGGTACAGTACAACAGGTGTCGCGCATTGGTGCCGGTCTGCGCAAGCTCAAAGCAGAGAGGGAAAGCGATTACCCGATATTCCACGTCGATGCTTGCCAGACGCCGTTGTGGATGTCATGTGATATGGAAGGTATGCGCGCCGACGCCATGACACTGGATGGGCATAAAATGCAGGGTCCGAAAGGCGTCGGCGCGCTTGTCTTACGCCGAGGTATTGAATGCGCACCGCTAATCCTCGGCGGGGGACAGGAACGCGGCATGCGCGCCACGACTGAAAGCCTTGAACTCATCGCAGGTTTTACCAAGGCTTTTGAGCTCGCCCACAAAGGGCGCGACGCGCGCGTCGTGAAAGCGAAAGCGATGCGCAATCGTCTCGTCACCCATATCGAGCGCCGCATACCAGATGCTGCTATCAATGGCACGCTCGAACGCCGTCTTCCAAATAATTTAAACGTGTCGCTTCCAAACATATCCGATCCTGAATTTGCTGTAATCAAGCTCGACGAGATGGGCATCGCTTGCTCGACCAAGAGTTCATGCCTCAAAGGCGAGGAGGATTCTTATGTCGTTGCCGCTATGTTGAAGGGCAAGGGTTGGCGGTCTAGAAACACTTTGAGGTTCACTCTAGACCCTGACATCGATGAGCGGGATGTGGACAGGATAGCCGATGCTCTCGAGATGCTCGCACAGAATCCGTAGTATCATTCATCTATATGGAGCAGCTCAACAAACAACAGATCATCCTCCTCGCCCTCCTTGTGAGCTTCGTGTCCTCGATAGCGACAGGCATTGTCACAGTGTCTCTTATGGAACAGGGCGCAGGCACACCGGTCACACAGACGATTAATCGCGTGGTCGAAAGGACCATTGAACGAGTCTCGTCCGATGACTCGCCTGCAACCAAGGAAACCATAGTTGTTCGCGACGACGAGGCGGTAGTCAAAGCAATAGCAATAGCGTCCAAAGGCATCGTCAGGATTTTTGCAACAAGGCCGGGATCTACAGAAGAGTTCGTCGGCCTCGGCGTCATCGCTAATTCCTCCGGCCGCGTCATTGCCCGCCTCGGCCTAAACAGCGGCGGTCCACTTGTGGCAAGACTCGATGGCGGAAATTCCGTACCGCTTTTTCCAGTGTCATACGACTCGAACGCGGGCGTCACTATTTTATCGGCTGAACAATCTGAAAGTCGTTTTGACGCCCGCGTTTACAGTGCCGTGCGGTTCGCCGATTCCGCCGATGCTAGCCTCGGTCAGGCAGTCGTCGCGATTGGTGGGGGAGCAACGCCTCGCGTCGCTACAGGTATAGTTTCTTCCAAAAACAGCTCATATATCGAGGCATCGGTGCGCGATGCGGCTTTTGACACCCACGCCATACTTGTTAATCTCTTAGGCGAGGTGATTGGTATGAAAAATGCCTCATCTCCACCTAATTCCTTCATAGCTTCGGATATCATAAAACCATATGCCACCCCTTAATCATTTCACAACCAAAGCAAAAGAAGCCATCAGACGAGCTCATGAGCTCGCTATTGAGCGTGGCCAGAACCACGTCAATCCACTTCATCTATTGTCGGCTCTTATCCTTCAGGAAGAGAGCATGGTCAACGCCATACTCGAGAAGCTCGAGGTAGATCTTATATTGCTCTCTGACTCCATCGCCGAGTCCCTTGAAGGCACAGGTGCTGGTGCCACGCTTTCCCAGTCGTATCAGATATATCTAACACCTGAACTAGCCCAGGCGCTTGAAAGCTCCGCTAAAATCGCAGCCGAACTCAAGGACGAGTTCATATCAACCGAACATCTATTCATCGCCCTTCTTGATATACCTGGACCAGCACAAGAACTCCTCGCACGTTTCAAAATCGGTCGCCCGGCGGTTGTGAACGTTCTCGAAGACCTCAAAACCGCAAAAACTTCAGAACCTCATGCTCCGAAGAAGCCTCGCGCCCTCGCCAAATACACCAAGAGCCTCACCAAGATGGCTGCCGAGAACAAACTAGATCCCGTCATTGGACGCGACAAAGAAATCAGCCGCATCATCCAGATTCTTTCGCGCCGTACCAAAAATAACCCAATGCTCATCGGTGAAGCAGGTGTGGGCAAGACCGCCATCGTTGAAGGTCTCGCATTACGCATGGCTCAGGGCGACGTACCTGAATCGCTCAAGGATAAGGAACTCATGTTGCTCGACTTGGGCCAGCTCGTTGCCGGCACGAAGTACCGTGGTGAATTCGAAGAGCGCCTCAAGAACATAATGAAGGAAATCGAGCGTTCGGAAGGCCGCATAATTCTTTTCATAGACGAGATACATACAATCGTCGGTGCTGGCGCTGCTGAAGGATCGATGGATGCGTCGAACATGCTCAAACCATCGCTTGCTCGTGGCGAACTCCGTGCAATAGGCGCGACGACACTCAAGGAATACCAAAAGCATATCGAGAAAGACCCGGCACTTACCCGACGATTCCAACCAGTGCACGTCACCGAGCCTTCTATCGAAGATGCCATTGCAATACTTCGTGGCCTCAAGGAAAAGTACGAGGTGTACCATGGTGTGCGCATCACAGATGACGCTATTGTCGCGGCGGTAAACCTTTCATCCCGATATATATCAGACCGATTCCTTCCAGACAAAACTGTGGATCTTATCGACGAGGCAGCATCGTCCCTGAAGATTTCGCTCGAATCAAAGCCGCCTCTTCTCGAAGAAACGCACAGGAAAATCATGCGTCTTGAAATTGAACGCGAAGCCCTTAAAAAAGAGACAGAAAAGGCGCCAAAAGCTCGCGTTAAGGCCATAGAAAAAGACATAGCTGATCTCAAGGAATCAACCCAAGAGCTCGAACTTAAATGGAAGAACGAGAAAGAGTTAATAACAGGCATCAAGTCGAACAAGAAAGACCTTGAGCAATTGCGCCTGGAAGCCGAAGCCGCAGAGCTTAAGGCCGACCTCGCCAAGGCCGCCGAAATCAGATACGGCAAGATTCCTCTCCTCGAGAAAGAACTCGATGCCAAGCAAAAGAAACTCAAGAAAAATCAGACATCTCGTCGCATACTCAAAGAAGAGATCACCGAAGAAGATATCGCGATCGTTGTTTCAAAATGGACCGGCATACCGGTTTCAAGGATGCTTGAAGAAGAGGTTCAGAAGCTCATGCGCATGGAAAGCGAAATTGATCGTCGAGTTGTCGGCCAGCGCGAGGCAGTGAAGTCAATAGCAGACACCATCCGTCGCGCCCGTGCAGGCATCGCCGACCCAAACAGGCCTATTGGCTCATTCCTTTTCCTTGGTCCAACCGGCGTCGGTAAGACCGAACTCACCAAGGCATTGGCCGAATTCATGTTCAACGATGAAAAGTCCCTCATTCGTGTAGACATGTCAGAGTTCATGGATAAACATTCGACGTCTAAACTCATCGGTGCGCCTCCAGGATATGTTGGATACGAGGAGGGCGGCTCTCTTACAGAAATGGTCCGTCATCGCCCTTATTCTGTCATTCTATTCGACGAAATCGAGAAAGCCCATCCAGAGGTGTTCAACATACTTCTGCAGGTGCTCGACAATGGTCGTCTCACCGACACCAAAGGTCGCACTGTAAACTTCAAAAATACTGTCATTATTCTCACTTCAAACATCGGTGCGCAGTACATAGACAAGATGGAACGAATCGGCTTCTCGTCTGATTTGTCGGAACAAAGAAAATACGAAGACGTGAAGGCAAAGGTTATGGACAGCCTCAAGGACTACTTCAGGCCAGAATTCTTGAACCGTCTTGATTCGATTATTCTCTTCGATGTCCTTTCACCGGAAGCTATTAAAGAGATTGTAAAAATCCAGATAGAAATCGTGGTGAAGCGCCTTGCAGACAAGGAAATCAAACTCGACGTGTCACCGGCCGTCAGCGAATATCTCGCAAAAGAAGGATATGATCCAAAGTTCGGTGCGCGCCCGTTGAAGCGTCTCATTCAGGAAAAGATTCTCACCCAGATCGCGAGCTTCATGATATCTCAGGGTGTAGGCAAGGGCGGATCAATATCTGTCGGTATGAAGGGCGAGCACTTCACATTTGACGTGAAGAAGGGCAGGAGACCGGTACAGCTCAAAGAACTAGACGGCGAGGAAGAAGTCGTGCGTGAGAAGGCGGTATAGTCCGACGTCACCAGGAAAAGCCGCCACGTGGCGGCTTTTCATTTGCCTCACTGGTGAAATCTGATAGAGTAGTATTTGCCAGCATATGCGCCGATCGGATAGCGGCTATTCCAGGAGACTGTAAATCTCCCGCCCACTGGGCATCGGGGGTTCGAGTCCCTCTCGGCGCACAAAATATTATGAAGATTAAGTCTCAGTCGTACCGTACATGGCTTGAGGTCAATCTTGGCGCAATCGCGCGCAACACTGCGGTACTTAAATCTGCTCTATCTGGTAGGGCAGCTATGATGGCTGTGGTTAAATCCAATGCTTATGGCCATGGCATGGTTGAATGTGCCAAGGCCGCATTAAAAGGCGGGGCAGACTGGATCGCGGTAGACGAGCTCGCTGAAGCTTTGGAATTGCGCACTTCCGGCATTAAGTCACCAGTACTAGTCCTAGGCTTCACCATGCCTGAACTTTACGAGACTGCGGCAAAAAAAGGAGTATCTCTCACCATCTCGTCCCTCGACAGTCTACGTGCTCTTGCCAAGGCAAAGCTGTTCAGGCGTTTAAAAATCCATGTGAAGTTCGATACTGGTCTTCATCGCCAAGGTATACCCGAGTCTCAAGTCCAACAAGCTGTGCGTGTCATGGAAGGCAAGACCTTCGAGACAAAAGCAATCATCGAAGGTGCATACACGCATTTCGCGGCGATGGAAGACCCGGCCCACGAAGATTATTCGCTCAAGCAGGCGGGGGCTTTTAAATCAGTAATTTTTCGTTTGCGCGAAAAAGGTTTTACACCCATCACCCACGCATCTGCGAGTTCAGGACTTCTTTTTTCGCCAGATTATTATTTTGATATGGCTCGTGCAGGCATCGCCATCTATGGTTTGTGGCCGTCACCAGAAATTGAGGCACACTCACGCCGTGTCTTACCTGGCATTTCTCTTACCCCAGTGTTGTCATGGAAGACCATTGTGAACGAAGTGAAGCTCGTGCCGAAAGGCGCACTGATCGGATATGATCTCACATGTGAAGCAACGCGCGATTCACGCATTGCCGTTATACCTGTCGGATACTGGCACGGCTTTCCGCGAAGCCTTTCGAACTCTGGCGAAGTGCTTGTCGGCGGCAAGCTTGCAAAGGTCCTTGGCCGCGTGTCGATGGACATGACTGTGATTGATGTAACAGACATTCCGTTGGTCAAGGCTGGTGACGAGGTCGTTCTGCTTGGCAAGCAAGGGAAGACCTCGATATCTGCCGAGGCGCTGGCATCGCGAGCAGGTACCATAAATTACGAGATAGTGACTCGTATTAATCCGCTTTTGCCGCGCGTATACTTGCGGTAAAGGTGGCCTCGTGATAATATCTTCGAACATCATTTTTACCCATATGTCCCAGGACCAACTCATTATTCTGCGAAACAAGGAGACCGGCGAGGTCTACCACACTCGCAAAAACAAGCGCAAGGTAGAGCGCAAAATCGAGCTCAAGAAGTACTCGAAGAAACTCCGCAAGCGCGTCATCTTCAAGGAAAGCAAGAAATAAAAGAAAGCCGCCTCAGACAAATCTGGGGCGGTTTTCTTTTTGGCTATCGGCGCTTAGAGGAGCGCTTTGCCTTCTTCGCTTTCTTCACCGTTCGCTTGACCGTCTTCTTTACTTTGCGAACAACTTTGCGAGCGGATTTTTTGGTCTTTCGAACCATTTCGGTAGCTGTTGTTATGTTTTCGAATAATGCGACCTACTCTAATTGTAAGATGCGTGCGCGAGAGCACAATAGAGTTATACACTTTTTATATTTTCATTCGAAGACTGATCTCTTCAGATTTAAATCCTACTTTTAAGTAAGCTGCGAGCGCTCGTTCATTTTGTGCAACAACATTTAGTTTGATTGATTGCACGTTACGCGTCTTGAGATGATCGATAGTTTTCTGTAGAAGTATTTGGAAGACACCTTTACCTCTCCAAGTTTCTTCGATGTATACGTCGGATACATAACCGTAATGATTCGCTTCTTTGGTGAGGATGACATCGTCATCTCGTTGAATCCAACAGGCAATGAAACCGATTGGCATGTTGAGGGTGAAAGGGTTCACGTTCGTTGCATGCTAATACCTGGCGGGCGATGAGGGAATCGAACCCCCGACAAGGCGTTTGGAGTGCCTCGTTATGCCACTTAACTAATCGCCCATACGGGCTGAGCATAACATATCGTCCGCGCCTTTTACAAAGATAGTGTAGAATTCTGCGTATTAACGATATGGAACCCCTAGCTAACAAAATTAGGCCAGAGACACTTGACGATTTCGTCGGACAGGATGAAATCGTGGGGAAGGAAAAGCCCTTGCGTAAGGCCATCGAGGACAGGCACCTGTTCTCATTCATACTGTGGGGTCCGCCAGGCGTCGGCAAGACGACTTTGGCTCGCATATACGCGAACGCCCTCGACGCACGTTTTTATGAATTGTCCGCCGTGTCGGCGAGCAAGGACGACATACGCCGTATCGTGGACGATATGAACCTTCTCGATCAGCGCCAGAAAGTATTGTTCCTCGACGAGATACATCGTTTTAATAAGGCACAGCAGGATTTTCTTTTGCCGTCTGTCGAGTCGGGCAAGCTTATCCTTATTGGTGCCACCACAGAAAATCCGAGTTTCGAAGTGAATTCCGCGCTTCTCTCACGTTGCCGCGTGTTCGTGCTCAAGAGCCTTTCAGAAGACGAAATCAAGAAGATATTGAAGCGAACCAAGATAAAGATTCCTAAGGACGCTCTTGATTGGCTCGCAAATCTCGCAAACGGCGATGCTCGTATCGCCATCACAGCGCTCGAAAACGCCAAGCGCATGTACGGATCGGTGACGATAAGCAACCTCAAGTCTGCTTTCGAACAAGTTTTTATCCGTTTCGATAAGAAAGGTGACGAGCATTACGACACCATTTCGGCTTTTATAAAATCTATGCGGTCCGGTGACGCAGACGCGGCGATATATTATCTCGCACGTATGGTCGAGGGTGGGGAAGATCCGAAATTCATCGCTCGCAGGATGGTCATATTCGCTTCAGAAGACATCGGCCTCGCCCAACCGACGGCGCTCGTGGTGGCGAACGAGGTGTTTCGCGCCGTCGAGACTATCGGCATGCCAGAGGCCGGCATTAACCTCGCCCATGGCGTGGCATATCTCGCCCTCGCCGCCAAGGATCGCTCTTCGCATGACGCTTACTTTGCCGCGATTGAAGATGTAAAGAGGTACGGTAACCTGCCGGTGCCGATGAAGATTCGAAACGCACCGACCAAACTCATGAAAGAGCTCGGGCAAGGTAAAGATTATAAGAAATACGATAAGGAGAGCTTCCTGCCGGAAAAGTTGAAAGGGAAAGAGTATCTTAAACGGAAAAAGCCTAATGTTTAGGCGGACACCCTCAAGTATTTTTTGGCTGAAATGAGAGCCTTTTGTTTTTCGGCTGGCGATAACCACAATATGCCTTTGTTCTTCGTAAACCACTGCATTTGGCGGCGGGCATATCTGACGATTTCTGATTCGAGTTGGGCGAGCATCTCGTCTTTTGTCAGTTTTTTCTGGAGGTAGAGCGCAACGTATCGGTATTCGAGACCGAAAGCCTCTAGGCGTTTCCATGAGACTCCAGAAGTCTTCAGTTTCGCCACTTCGACGACCATGCCGGCTTTGATACGTTTTATAAGACGAACGTGTATCTTTTCTCGCAAAGATTCTTTGTCGAGGGTGAGGCCGATGTAGAAGGCATTGTATTTTGGCGCGCGTCGGACTTTAGGAATCGAGCCTAGGGTTTTCGCGATTTCGATCGCGCGTATGATGCGGACTTTGTTGAATGGGTCGAGGGTTTTTGCACGACGAGGGTCGAGTTTCCGGATCATTGCCATGAGCTGCACCACAGTTTTGTTGGCGAGTTGTTTGCGCAATGTCTGGTTCGGCGGCACATCTGGATATGTTTCACCTTTGACCAAGGCGTCGATATAAAATCCTGTGCCGCCGCAGATGATAGGGAGCCTGCCGCGTGAAAGAATATCCGCCACGGCCGCTTCACCGTCGCGCTTGAAATCATCAACGGTGTATCGCGCCTTGCGCGGGTCGGCAACGTCGAGGAGATGATGTGGGATTTTTTTCATTTCGCGCGCGGTGATTTTACCTGACCCGATGTCCATACCCCTGTACACTTGGCGCGAGTCTGCCGATACAATTTCAGCGTCGAGTTCGCGCGCCAAAAGCACGGCAAGATCGCTCTTGCCGGTCGCGGTGGGGCCGCATACAACGATTATTTTCGGTAATTGTTTCTTCATATATAGGCAGTATTATCAGTGGTGAGTCTTATTTGCAAAACTAATTTTTGTCTATACCAAATTCGTCCACGAACTCTTTGCCTCTTTTGCAAATCCTTATGACATATTTTGGCTTACGATTTGAGCTTTTCGCAATTATTAGTTGAGTCGAATACGTAAATCCCAGAATTGTGAGCATTCTTTCCATATCTGTCGCTAGTTCCGGAATAATAGTCGTGAAGTTGACATGAGTATAGCCCCTGTCAGTGAACACACACCCATCAGTCTCTATAAGACCGCGAACGCATGGTCGGATAAGCCAGGGATCTCTGAATATCCAAGAAGGCACATGAACCCTTTGAAGGTATTTCGAGCCAAGATCGGCTCGCCATCCGAGTAAGTTCTCAAGCTTATTTGAATAACATGATATATCAAGGCATCGAGCATTCCGATACACGAGACTTACCTTGTTGTCAGGAAGACCCACTCTCAATGATATCAGTATGTTCTCTATAACCTTCGGGTACTTTTTGTCACACGTTATACGCAGCCTGACGGCTCGACCATTGGGATTAGAGAGATTCCCGTCGCCAAGAGCCACCCCTACGATATAGGCTGTATTGGGCGTATGCATCATGTGCCGAGGGAGGGACTCGAACCCTCAAGTCTTGCGACGATCGATTTTGAGTCGATTGCGGTTGCCATTTCGCCACCTCGGCATACATGCAAAATCTACACTAAAGGAGAGCTTTTCTCAATCAATTCTTCCTCAAGATAATTTGTATGATAAAATCCTTGTATCTCTTCTCACCAACCGTATGCCACAGCCATCCCAATTTTTTGGAGACTCGATATTCTGGATAGACACCGACAAGGTGCGTCCGAACCCATATCAGCCACGTCGTGAATTCGACGAGGCCGCACTTCGTGACCTTGCCGAGTCAATTCGCATGTACGGATTGCTCCAGCCCCTTACCGTCACAAGGACAGAGATTCATAAAGAAGACGGAGGCATGGTTGTTGAGTATGAGCTCATATCCGGCGAGCGCCGCCTGCGCGCATCTAAACTTCTGGGCCTTCCGCAGGTGCCGGCGATAATACGCGCCAACACCGACGACGCTCGGGTCAAGCTTGAACTTGCCATCATAGAGAACCTTCAACGCGAGGATCTCAACCCAGTAGAAAGGGCCCGTTCGTTCAGCCAACTTGTATCTGAATTCGGCCTCAAGCACGTTCAAGTCGCCGAGAAAATCGGCAAGTCACGCGAATATGTTTCGAATTCGATACGTTTGCTTGCCTTGCCGACTGATATCCTTGACTCGCTTTCGGCAGGGAAGATAAGCGAGGGTCATGCACGACCGCTTCTTATGCTTTCAGACAGACCTGAAGAGCAGTCAACTCTTTTCAAAGAGATACTTTCCAAGAGGCTTACTGTACGTGAGACCGAAATGATCGCTCGCAAAATCGCCGTCGAGAAGGCGCGAAAAAAGGAACGCATGTTCGATCCAGAGATGCTTGAAATGGAACAAAAACTTTCCGAAACTTTTGGTACCCGCGTTTCGATCGAGCAGAAACAAAAGGGAGGCAAGATCACCATAGACTTTTTCTCGCCAGAAGACCTCAAGGCGATATTGAACATTGTTCAGTCTAAAGGGGCCGTGCCGCCATCTCTAACCCAAGAAGTCGCCGCAGGCGTTCCTTCCGAACCAGTGCTTCCTGTTGATGACCGTTCTGTTGAAGAAAAGAAAGAGGATGAAAATACCGAGGACCTGTACTCTATAAAGAATTTTTCTCTTTAAAGGCTTAAAGCACCAGGGTTTTAACTAGCTTATACCCTAATTATACACCCGTGAGGCCTATTTGTCAAGCTTTTTCTTCTTATTAAATCCTCGCGGTTTCTTCGGTTCTTTGAGCATCTCGAGAGCTCGATCAAGCCCTATCTTGTACACATCGTCGCCCGACGCTTTTTTGATTGAGCGGAAATCGCCGTCATGGACGATGTATGGGCCGAATCTGCCTATATTTGCAGTGATGACTTTTTGTGTTTTAGGATGAGTGCCGAGCTGGCGTGGCAATGAAAGGTAATGCACGGCCTGGTCGAGGGTGACTTCTTCGGGTTTTACTTCCTTTGGTACAGATGCGCGACGGAGTTTTGGTTTTGGAGCCTTTTTTGATTTTCGCTTTTTCTTTTCGCCTTCCACAGGAACAGGTTCTGGATCTGGTGGCAGTTCGATTTCGACATACGGGCCGTATTTTCCGGACTTTAGCGTGATCGGAACGTTGTGCGCGGGATGAACGCCGATGACCTTGTCTTTTGGCATTTCTGTTCCATCCAACATAAGGGCGCCGTCACAGTCCGGGTATTTGGCGCAGGACAGGAATTTGCCTGATCGGCCGAGCTTGATGATCATGGAACCGCCGCACTTCGGACATTTCATCGAAGGGTCTGCCTCGCCGAGGGTGGTGGCTTTGTCGAGTTTTTCTTTTGCTTTTACTTCCTTGCTGAATGGTTTATAGAAATCAGCGAGGGTTTTCTCGTATCCCATCGAACCGTCTGCGATGGCGTCGAGCTTGTCTTCCATTTCAGCGGTGAAGGTGTCACTTATATATTGTCCAAAATTATCTTCGAGGAACGAGCTTACCACCATGCCCGTGTCAGTTGGTTTGAGCGATCGTCCTTCCTTGGTCACATATTCGCGGTCTTCGAGCGTCTTGATGATCGATGCGTATGTGGATGGTCGACCAATGCCGCGTGATTCGAGCTCTTTGACGAGGCCCGCCTCGGAATATCGTGATGGTGGTTCGGTGAATTTCTGGGTGGCCACGATGTCGACGAGTGAAAGAGCGTCGCCTTTCGAAACTTTTGGCAATTCGACGTCGTCGCCTTGTGCGGCCGGATCTGCTTCGAGCCATCCTTTGTATATGGTGCGTGAACCGTTTGCCTGGAAATCTGGCACGGATTTGGAAGCGATGTTTGCGAGTATTTTAGTGCGCATGACCCGGCCGTCTTTCATTTGCGACGCGACGGTGCGAGCCCAGACGAGACCATACAACCTTTTTTCGTCATCAGTTGATCCGGCCGCGCGTTTGTTTGCGTCTGTTGGGCGGACAGCTTCGTGAGCCTCCTGGGCATTTTTGGATTTCGTAGCGTATACGCGCGTTTCGACGAGTTCTTTGCCGAACAACTTTTCGATTGTGCCTGCTATATTTGCGACAGCTTGTTTTGAAAGGTTAGTCGAGTCGGTTCGCATGTACGTGATGTGGCCAGCTTCATAGAGTTTTTGGGCGGCACGCATTGTTCGAGATGGCGAGAATCCAAGACGTGTCGAAGCCGCCTGTTGCAGGGTTGATGTAGTGAATGGTGCCTTAGGAGATCGCTTGGCTTCGGTTTCCTGTACGTCTGCGACGGACCAAACTTCTTTCTTGCCGACGGTTACTATTCGGCCGGCTTCTTTTTGGTCGCGGGGTTCTTCAGAACAGGTGAGTGAAAGCGACGCAGATTCATTCTTGTTTGTTTTTGTGTCGGCTTTTGTCTCGGCGACGATAGTAAAATAACCTTCCGGTTTAAAAGCTTCTATTTCTCGTTCGCGTTCGACTAGGATGCGGAGAGCGGGGGATTGCACACGGCCCGCCGACAATCCATAACGAACCTTTTGCCAAATGATGCCAGAAAGGTCGTATCCGACGAGGCGGTCGAGGACACGGCGGGCCTCTTGTGCCTGGCGTAGGTTCTGATCGATGTCGCGCGGGCTTTTGAGGGCCTCAATAATCGCGTCCTTGGTTATTTCGTTGAATACCACGCGGCGTACCGGTTTGTCACCGAATTCTACGGCTTCGGCGATGTGCCATGCGATAGCCTCACCCTCGCGGTCGGGGTCGGTTGCGAGCAAGACCTCATCAGATTTTTTGGCGAGACGTTTGATATCGGCAAGAACTGATTCCTTGCCTTCGGACACAACGTAATGGGGCGTAAAGCTTTCCATATCGATGGCCTTTTTGTTTGATTTCGGCAGGTCGCGCACATGGCCGACCGATGCAACAACGACATATTCGTCGCCGAGATACTTCCCGATTGTTTTTGCTTTTGCCGGCGACTCTACGATGAGAAGTTTGCTCATATGTGGGCAAGTATTACACGAGCTAGAAAAGATTAGCAACTCTTTGAAACGAATAAAGCATGAATAGTTGCGTCCTGTTTTGACAAATGAAAGCCGCCTGGTAAGGGCGGCTCGCGGTCACGCACGATGCGGAACCAATTTGTTTTTTGACCGATACGGAATTGTATCAGCGACGTCCTCTGTCGCAACGACGGCGTAAAATACTCTGTCCGCTGACGGGAAGCAGTCCATCGTGCCGACATGGTACGGCCTTCCGGCGATGTCAGTGATGATTTCCGTCACCACTGCTTTCTGGTCGCCTTGGGGTGGTTTGAGTTCGACCAGAATCGTCGCGTCCTTAGGTAGGAGCGACGCATGACTGGTGAGCCATTCGGTGATGAGTTCCTTCGGGAAGGCGTACCCCGACCGTTCGATTGCCTCGCGTACGAGTTCACCATTTGCCCCGACTGGCCGTGTCTGAACGATGAAAACGTCACACGGCAAATCGTTGTAGTTGCTGTGGGCGAGCCGCGTATGAACCTTGATGGTCACACGTGGCTTTTTGCCGTTTGCCGCGATTTGCTTGAGGTTAATCACGGCCAACACAATCGCCGCAACCAGCAGAATCAGACCAAGGACAACCGAGAAGACCTGACTGCTACTCAATCCAATATAGATATGCATAGGAACAAGGGGGGGGGTTGAAGAGAGAAGTTCCAGCGGATAATACAATTTGGCTGACCACTAGTCAACCATTCTTACTATTTGGCCGTCTGTCTTCACAATACCCTTCATCTCGAGCGACGACACAACGACGCTGGCCTCGCTCGCTGATATTCCAAGCGTCTCAATAATCGAGTCGATAGATTTTGGCGATGAAAGTTCAGCAAGCACGCGCAGTTCGATATCGGTGAGATTCCTGTTCATGGCTGGACGCCCAACGTCGTCGGAAAATCCAAGAGCTTCCCGCAATTGGGCGACATCGCCGATAGGCGTCGCGCCGGACCGCATCAGCTGATGCGGTCCGGCGCTCTGATTCGAAAATATAGATCCTGGGACTGTGAATACGTCGCGATTAAATTCGGTCGCATGTTTGGACGTTATCAACGTGCCAGATTTTAGGTCCGCTTCAATGACCAACGTCGCATGCGATATACCAGCCATAATCCGATTGCGAGTAGGGAACATCCAATTGGTGCCACGCATACCAGACGGAAATGGTGAGATGATGGCGCCGCCAGATTCGAGGATATTTTGTGCAAGGGTGAGATGGGACGCTGGATATATACTGTCATCGTCGATGCCCGAGCCTGGCACGGCAACAGTTTTTAACCCTGCATCAATCGCAGCGCGATGGGCAATCGAATCAATACCCAAGGCAAGGCCAGAAACTATGACAACAGGCAACCCACACAGGCCCTTGATCAGTGTCTCGCATACTTCTTTGCCGTATGATGTGAACTTTCTCGACCCAACAATTGTCATATATACGTGTCCACTGCCGTTACGTGCGTCGTCGGCCGTGATGGCCTGGGCTGGAACCTCGCCGCGAATGAAAAGCTCTCTCGGTGGGTAGGTCATTTGTGCAAGCAGGGGCAGGTCTTTGCCCCAGGTGGACCTATCGGCCTTTCTTATGTCATGTTGCACTTTATGTATATTGAAGATGGAATCCATAGGCCTTTTATTGTAGTATTGGTTCATCGCTTCTACGACTCAAGGCAGATAAAGAAACCATCAAGACCAATCAACTCCCATGCTCGACATCAAATTCATCCGCGAGAATAAAGACATAGTGAAGGCTGGCGCCATCAAGAAGCACGTCAATGTTGATATTGATGCACTCGTCGCTCTCGACGATCTCCGCAAAATGCTCCTTACATCGATTGAAGCCAAGAGGGCAGAGCAGAACGCTGTGTCGGCAAAACTTCCGTCCGTAGACGCCGCTCTTAAGGCAGAACTTCTCGAATCGATGAAGAAACTCAAGGGCGAGCTTCAAGCAGAAGAAGAGAAGCTCAAAGAAACAATGAAGGAATGGCAGGCCCTCATGCTCGCCGTGCCGAATGTACCAGATATGTCTGTTCCTGATGGTGACAACGACGCAGATAATAAAGAAGTAAAGGCTTGGGGCGACAAAACTGCTTTTGATTTCCCAGCCAAGGATCATGTCGAGATTATGACCGCCCTTAAAATGGTTGATTTTGAACGTGGCGCAAAGGTCCACGGTTTCCGAGGATATTTCCTCACAGGCGCCGGTGCACGTCTCTCGTTCGCTATTTGGCAGTACGCAATGGACTTCTTTTCAGCAAAAGGATTCACACCTGTTATTCCACCAGTCATTGTCCGCAAGCAGAATCTATACGGCACAGCACACTTGCCCGGCGACGTTGAGGATTTTTATACAACTCAAGATGGCGATGTTCTAGCAGGAACTGCCGAGGTACCGCTCATGGCTATGCACAGTGAAGAGGTTCTTGATGCAAAAACTTTTCCGGTAAAATATCTCGGCTTCTCGCCATGTTTCCGCCGCGAAGCCGGTAGCCATTCAAAAGACGTGAAAGGCCTCATCCGCGTCCACGAATTTTACAAACTCGAACAAGTCGTGCTCTGCGAGGCATCCCACGAGGCATCGGTGGCCCTACATGAGGAGATTAACCGCAATACCGAGGAATTCATCGAGTCGCTCGGCATTCCATACCAGACCGTGGCGAACTGTGGTGGCGACCTTGGTCTCGGTCAGGTCAAGAAATACGACGTCAATCTCTGGGTTCCAAAAGAAGGTAAGTATCGCGAGATTTCCTCAGCTTCTTATTTCCATGACTTTCAGTGCAGGCGTTTCAACATTCGATATAAGGACGCTGAAGGCAAGCTCCGCTATGCGCATTCATTGAACTGCACCGCTATCCCAACACCACGCATTCTCGTGTCACTCATCGAGAACAACCAGAACGCCGACGGATCAGTCCGTATTCCGCAAGTCCTCCAGAAATACTTCGGTTCAGATTGCATAAAGGCATAATCTACGCCATACCATGCGCAGTAAGGTGAAGATAGCGCAGAAAGGCATCGAGGCGAGGAAGCGCAAGCGTCTCACGTGGGCCGGTATCCTCTGGCTCGCCCTTGCGCTCGTCGTGTTTTTCGGTTTGGCCTGGCTGTCACATCTAGATTTCATGTCCTTGTCAGTCATTGATGTTTCGGGCAACACTCGCATCCAATCAGAAACGATACGGACCATCGCCAACGAGAAACTGTCTGGCAATTACATCGGACTTTTTTCTCGCAACAATGCATTTTTGTATCCACGCCGAGCTATTCGTAACGCAGTCGCAGCATTGCCTGCCGCGAAAAGTGTCGACGTTGACCGTTCATGGCTCAAAAAAATAGAGATAAATGTCGTGGAACGAGAGGAAGATGCGCGATGGTGTTCGGATGGTGAAGGCGATATCGCATTAGACGGAAGGGACGTCGGATGTTTTTCGGTTGACGAGAACGGACTTATCTTTGACCGATCTTCTACAAGGACGGTTATTGCTTATCGTGGCGAGCCGATGGGTGAGCCAGAAGGCAAGCAGGTCGCACCGAGCGAGGATTTCAGGCGCATGCAGTTTTTTGTGCGCGAACTTGGAAAGCTAGGCGTCGACCCACGCGAAGTGTGGTTCAAGGATGCGGGATATATAGACGTGCTTCTTGGGCAGGGAGGCAGACTTATAGTGAACACATCTGACGACCTTTCCACAACCTTGCTAAATTTGGCCGCGGTGCTTTCAGACCGATCCATCGCCTCTTCGACAACGGCATTTCTCTCGTCTCTCGATTATATGCGCCTCGATTCAGGCAACAAGGTATTCTACAAGCTTAAGCCATAGCCAGGTACAGCCCTTCTTTACAATTTTCAAGTTCCGTATATACTAGGAAACCTATGGCAATAACGCTCAACGTAGAGAAAAGGGACATTAACGCAGACCTCGCGGCACTCCGCAAGTCCGGCAGGATGCCTGCAGTGTTTTACGGCAAGAAGGAAGCATCGACTCCTATATCCATCGCCGTCAACGATTTCATTAAGGCTTACAAGGCTGCGGGTGAATCGACCGTGGTTATCCTCAATGGCGAGGGCATCGAAGTCGAGTCTCTCATCCATGATCTCGACCTCCACCCGGTCACCAGCAAACCAATGCACGCAGATTTCTACGTGTTCGAGAAGGGCAAGACCCTCAAGGTCGGTGTACCTCTTGATTTCGTTGGTGTCGCCCCTGCAGTCAAGGATCTCGGCGGAACGCTTGTTAAGGTTCTCCATGACCTCGAAGTCGAGGCACTCCCTAAGGACTTGCCACACAAGATCGAGGTAGACATCACCAGCCTCGTTGATTTCAAGTCTGTTGTTACTGCCAAGGACGTTAAACTTCCTCATGGCGTTACCCTCGCGACTGGTGCAGAAGAAATCGTCGCATCTGTATACGAACCTAAGGACGAGCCAGAGGAACCAGTAGCTCCAATAGACCTTTCTGCTATCGAAGTTGAGAAGAAGGGCAAGGAAGCCAAGGAAGGCGCTGAAGGTGAAGCCGCCGCAGACGAGGACAACAAATAGCTCCAGAAAAAGAGGTCACAAGACCTCTTTTTCTTTCGTCTGGAAAGACCCGTCCGTGATATAATTGCTGCCTATGAAGAAGTCTTTGACGTTCACTTTGGCTTTTTTGGCGGCCCTGGGTATACTGTCGGGCTTTGCAGCGCCATTTCAGGCCACCGCCCAGTCGTCTTCTGCCGCATATGAAGCCCAGCTTCGTGAAGAAGAAAAGCGTCTTCAGGCCGAGGTAGAGGCCCTAAACAAGGATGTGACCCGCATCCAAGGCCAGAAGTCATCAATCGAACAAGCTATCGCCCTCATCGATGCCGAGATTAAGGCTCTTCAGGCTAAGATTCGTTTACGTACTCTGACCATCGAGGGGCTCACCAAAGACATTGGTAGTAAGGCAAATACCGTGAACGAGTTGGAGGGCAAGCTCGACAGGAGTCATGCGTCTCTAGCCAATCTCATCCGCCGTACGGACCAGAGCGACGCTATATCGCTCCCAGAAATATTGCTCAAGCGCGGCGCGATGTCAGATTTTTTTATTGAAGTAGATTCGTTTCAGACACTGAAAGGCTCGCTCAACACACTGGTGGACGAGGTTAGGGAATACAAAAGCCAGACTGAAGGGGAAAAAGCCACACTTGAAGATCGCAAGGTAAAGGAGGCTGATGCAAGAAAGGCACTTGAAGCAGATCAGAATCTCGTTAACAAGAAAAAAGTCGAGCAGGCCCAGCTCCTTGCCATAAAGAACGGCGAACTTAAAACGTATCAACAATACGTTGCTGGAAAGCAGGCGGAGATATCAAGAATCCGAGCAACACTTTTCGAGCTCGTTGCAGGAGATGGTGTACCTTTCGGGGATGCTTACGATGCGGCGGAGGCCGCATCAAAAGTAACTGGCGTAAGGTCAGCGTTCATCCTTGCTATTTTTCAACAAGAGACCGATTTTGGAAAGAATATAGGAAGATGTCTTGTTACTGATAGCGTAACAGGGGACGGCAAAGGCATGAATTCGGGCACGGCATTTGAGCGAGTGATGTTTGCACCACGTGACACAGTTCCTTTCATTTCTATAACAACAAGACTCAATAAGGACTGGAAATCTACTCCCGTGTCATGTCCGCCGTCAGCAAAGTACTTTTCAGGGCGCGGGTTCGGTGGTGCCATGGGCTATACTCAGTTTATTCCGTCCACATGGGAACTCATTAAGGATCGCGTTGGCAAAGCTTTTGGGATAAGAGGGGATCAGGCTAATCCTTGGGATCCAAAACACGCAATTATGGCGACCGCTATTCTTCTTTCAGACCGCGGTGCGAGTGGTGGGGGTTACACAAATGAGCGTGATGCTGCCTGTCGTTATTATTCAGGGACCAAATGCACACCAGGTCGTGTTCCAGCCAATGTATTTTACGGCGATCAGGTTATGGCAAAAGCAGCAAATATCCAAACTAATATGATAAACGTCATAATCGGTCGCTAGCGAGCCCTGGCGGCAGAAAGATTTCGCAAAGCCGCTCGTACTATCTAGGCAGGGCACTCAGATATGACCGCACCCCTGTGGAATGCTTAGACCTAAACCACAATAAAATATATGGCTAACAACGACAACGATCGTGACAATATGGCAGATGATCGTGACGGAGATCAGCGCGGCCAGAACCAGGGCCAGAACAATAACCCGGGCAACTTCGCGAACGACCGTGAAAGGGCGCGCGAAGCAGGACGCAAGGGCGGACAGAGCTAGAACAGTCCCTGAAAGGGCGCCATGGTGCGCCCTTTCTTGCTTTTCGGACACTCGTACGCTATAGTTTGAACCTCATGAAAAAGGACATACATTCAAAGAACTATCGCCCAGTCATCTTCCAGGACAACTCGTCTAAGGTGCGCTTTTTGATAAGCTCTACCGTAGACACAAAAGAGAACGACAAATGGGAGGACGGCAAGGAATATCCTCTATACACTGTCGAAATCTCATCGGCCTCACATCCGTTCTATACTGGAAACGAGACTGTTATCGACACCGCTGGACGCGTCGAGAAGTTCAAGGCCCGCAGCGCAGCATCGTCAGCAAATAAGGCCAAGAAGGCTTAACGCAAAAAGAACCTGTTCCTCGGGAACAGGTTCTTTTTGCTATACTTTCAAACAATCATCATGGACTTAGCCAAATACAAGCAGAATCACAAGACATCCTATCTCGCTGATATGTACGAGAAGCTCGAGAAGGATGAAACGGAACTCAAGGCGCTTATGGCGTCTGATACCTCTATGGCTGAAATGGGTCTCGCGGATCTTGAAAATATAGACATACAAAAGAAAGACGTCGTTCGTCAGATTGAAGCAATTGAAGCTGCGGATAAAATGGAAGAAGAATTCCCGAACGAGCTCATTATGGAAATCCGTGCCGGTGCGGGTGGCGACGAGGCGGCATTATTTGCCGAGGAACTCGCGCTCATGTACCGCGCATATGCACAGAATAATGGCTGGCAGGTTTCGTTTCTTGATGAAAGCCGAGCATCTGTCGGTGGATACAAAGAAGTGTCTATGGAAATACACGGCCGCGATGTGTATCGAAAGCTCCGCTATGAGACAGGCGTTCATCGCGTTCAACGTGTTCCTGAAACAGAAAAAATGGGTCGCGTTCATACCTCGACCGTGGCCATCGCTATTTTGCCGATCCGCAAACACACGAACGTCGAGATAAACCCGGCCGATATCGAACTTGAATTTTCGCGAGCGGGCGGCAAGGGTGGCCAGAACGTGAACAAGGTCGAGACGGCTGTACGTCTCTTCCATAAGCCGACGGGCCTCGCCGTGCGCGTAACCGCTGAACGTAGCCAGCTCAAAAACCGTGAAAAGGCCATGATGATGCTCACTGCCATGTTACAAGAGAGGAAAGATGCAGAAGAGGCTTCAAAATTCGCCGCTGACAAGAAAGGCCAGCTCGGCACAGGGAATCGTTCCGAGAAAATTCGCACCTATAACTTTCCACAAGACCGCATCACCGATCACCGTATCAAGCAGTCTTGGCACAATATCCCAACCATCCTTTCAGGCGAGAAAATCTCCGACCTTATCGAGGCTGTATCAAACTTTACTGGTGAGGTGGCCGAGGGCGGGGCAGAGGATGACGAGTAAGGCCAATCTTGCCTTTTTAGGCCTTATTTGATAAGCTTTCCAAACACTATTTATGGCAATCAAAGACAAAACTTCGATGGTAGACGCAATGTTCAAGGTAGGGGCCCATTTTGGCCTCTCTAAGTCGCGCCGCCATCCTTCGACTAAGAATTTCGTATTCGGTATCAAGAATAAGATCGAGATTATCGATCTTGAGAAAACTCATGACGCTCTCGAAAAGGCCAAGGCCTTTGTCGCATCGGTCGCCGCATCAGGCAAGCAGGCCCTTTTCGTCGCTGGGAAGAGCGAGGCTATCGCCGCAGTTAAGGCCGCTGCAGGTAAGGCAGGTCAGCCAGTCGTCGGCGGACGATGGATCGGAGGAACCTTCACTAACTTTGGCCAGATTCGCAAGCGCATTGAAATCTTCGAGAACCGCCTCAAGGAGCGAGAGAAGGGAGACCTCGCCAAGTACACTAAAAAGGAGCGACTCCTTATTGATCGAGAGATTGCCAAGCTTGATACTCTCTTCGGCGGCATCGTTGCCATGAAAGAGAAGCCAGGGGTCCTCATTGTTGTGGATCCTAAGAAGGAGGAAATCGCCGTTGAGGAAGCTCGCCAGTCGGGCATCCCTGTTGTCGCTATCGCGTCTACCGACTGCAACCTTTCACTCGTTGATTTCGCCATCCCAGCAAACGACGCGTCGGCACAGTCCGTGGCTTTCTTCCTAGACGAGCTTGCTCGCGCATATTCAGAGGCGAAAGTCGTCAAGACAGAGGCAAAGGCTTAATTGTTCAATATAATAAAACCAATGGTAACCACCGACCTCATTAAGGAGCTTCGAGACACGACTGGCGTATCGGTCATGCAGTGTAAAAAGGCACTCGAGGAGGCTGGTGGCGACAAGGATAAGGCTCTTATCATCCTCAAGAAGAAGGGAGCTGAAGCCGCAGCCAAGAAAGGTGACCGAACTCTTGCTTCAGGAACTATCCAGTCATACATTCACTCAACAGGCACATCAGGCGTCATGGTCGAACTCGCCTGCGAAACTGATTTCGTCGCAAAGAACGATGAGTTCAAGAAGCTCGCACACGACATCGCTATGCACATCGCGGCGATGAGGCCAGAATTTCTCAAGAAGGACGACATCACCCCTGAGGACAAGGCGCTTGCCGCATCTGTATTTGAAAAGGAGGTCGAGGGCAAGCATGAGGACATGAAAGCCAAGATCCTCGAAGGCAAGCTTGATGCATACTTTGCGGATCGTGTTCTTATGAACCAGCCGTTCGTAAAGAACCCAGAGCTCACTATCGAAGGCCTCATCTCGCAGGCCGTCCAGAAATTCGGCGAGAAAACGGAGCTTGTCCGCTTCGTTCGCTACGGTCTGCTCGAGAAATAATCTAATAAAGCCATGGTCGTCGAGCTCTCTCTAATGGGTGGTGCTCTTGCGGTCATAATCGCCCTTTACGTTGTGCATTATTTGGAGTCGCGCCGAGGTGTGCTTACGCCTTTGCACAAGGTAGAGGACCGGACCGATCCCATACTCGAAGATCTCCAGGCTCAGACCAATGGTCTCATCGCTCATTTCAACAGGCGAACGTTGTCTCTCTTTATGCACAGCCTCTTTGTGTTCATAGGACGTCTCTTTGTGCGCCTCTCTGACAAGACATACGAAGTATCATCTTCTCTTGTCGAGAAGGCCTCACAGAGGAAGGAAGACTTGTCCAAGGCTGGCGCTCCATCGTTCTACGTTAAACAGATTAAGGAGGCGAAGGATGGTGCGGAAGGCGAGACTACCGATGAGGCTCCGAGACCGCGCGAGGATGGGACACAAGAACAGGAAACAAAGGTAGAATAGAAAAGGATAAATTATAGGCCACCCTAGCTCATCTGGTAGAGCAACTGTTTTGTAAACAGTAGGTGCCCGGTTCAAGCCCGGGGGGTGGCTCAGATACGGAAAATCCCCATGACGGGGATTTTTCTCTACTCGATTTACGTTTTTCGTCAGTTTTATCGATATAGGAGCGTGACCCAACCACGGGACGAGAATGCGTTGGACATAGCCGACTTGGTGAGCGGTCCAAAGTATCCAGCCGTTGGCGACACGCCGAGCGCAGCCTGATACCGGCCGAGTGCGCCTTGAGTCAGTGATCCGAAGTATCCAAATGGCACACCGGTAGGCACAGAAAGATAACCAAGCTCGGTGAGAAGGCCTTGTAGCTCGGCTACATAGGTTCCCGTCGATCCAATTGTAAGGTCTGGGCCTGTGAACACGTTCGGACCGCCAGAATAGGCGGATATCGAAGATACTGAGAATGCGACAGCCGCACAGAATGCGAGTGACACAGCCACAGCCTTGAGCCTCAATGAGTTTCTCATAGACATAGAGATTAGCTAATAAACTCCTCTTATCTAGTGCCGTGGACTTCGTGTATCGCTTACAGGGCATTAATCCATGATATTTAAGTGGTGAAGGATTCAATATTCTGCTACAGTATTTGGCATTCACCCATTACGTCATATGCGCCACCATATAGTTATAAATGACCCCAAGGAAGCCGAGCTCATTGCAGGTCTACAAGGACGCACGGACGTCAAAGCAGAGCGTTTAAAGCGCCTCCTGGCCCTGCCTGACCTCACCAAAAAGCCTAATTCACCGGTCAAGATTCTGTTTGATCAGGTTCTGGCACTTCCTCGTTTTAAGGACTTTGATATCGTCGAATTCCCGCGCATTGTGACGGTCGATCAAAACTTCGATTTACTCAACACGCCGAAGGACCACCCGAGCCGCCGCGAGAACGATACCTATTACGTGGACGATACACATGTGTTGCGCACCCAGATGACCGTCATGTGGTCGTTCTATCTGCGCGACAAGGACGTACTGGAGCGTTTGGAGAAAGAAGGGGAGGTTATGGCGCTCTCGCCAGGTATCGTATTCCGTAAAGACGAGATAGACCGCCACCACTTCCCGGCTTTCCATCAAATTGACGCCTTGTATATCTGTAAGAAGGACAAGAAGGTAATTACTCTCGCCGACCTCGAGGAGGTACAAAAAGATATGGCCAAGTCCATTTTCGGTGACACCATCGAACATAAGTTCCTTGTGGACTCGTTCCCATTTACGGACCCGTCGGTCGAGATGGACATCATGTTCAACGGTGACTGGATGGAAGTGAACGGCGCAGGTCTCGTTCATCCGCAGGTACTCAAGAATTTCGGCATCGACCCCGAGGTATACAACGGATGGGCTTTCGGCTTCGGCGACCGCCTTGCTATGGTCAAGATGGCCATTCCTGACATACGCATACTTTGGTCCGAGGATCCGCGCATCACGAGCCAGTTCAAAGACCTCGATAGCAGGTTCAAGGAAGTTTCAAAATACCCGCCAGTCGTGCGCGATATTTCCTTCGTCGTGGACAAGGCGACAAGCCTCAATAATTATTACGAAATCGCCCGCGATTGCGCCGGCAACCTCATCGAAGAGCTCAAGCTCATCGATTCTTTCGAGAATCCCAAGAAGTTCGGCGAGGGTAAAATAAGCCACACGTTCCGTATCACATATCGATCGTTGGAAAAGACCCTCACCAACGAGGAGGTGAACGTCATACACGACAAGATCCAGGATAAGACCAAGGCAGAGCTTGGCGCGGTCGTCAGGTAGACACGCGATTTCGACTTGCGTCAAGAGGATTTTTGGCCTCAAAAATGCTATACTGTTTGTATCAGAAAAGGCTCAACAAAGCGTTTTATTTATTAGAAATACCCAAACGAATGGCCAAGGAAGAGAAGGTGAAAAAAGGTTCATATGGAGCAGAATCCATCCAAGTTCTAGAAGGTCTCGAACCTGTGCGCAAGCGCCCTGGAATGTACATCGGAACCACTGGTCCCGACGGCTTCCATCACCTTATTACCGAAATTTTCGACAACTCGCGTGACGAGGCCATGGGCGGCCACGCTGACGATATCGAGATAACTTTCATGCCAGGTGAGATTGTGCGAGTGACCGACAACGGTCGCGGTATCCCTGTTGACGTCCATCCGAAGACCAAACAGTCAGCGCTCGAAGTCGTCATGACTGTTCTCCATGCTGGAGGCAAGTTCGGTGGCGAAGATTCCGGATACAAGGTATCTGGCGGTCTCCACGGCGTGGGCGCATCGGTCGTGAACGCGCTTTCCATATACACCAAAGCCGAAGTCCATCGCGACGGCGGCAAATACGTTCAGGAATATTCTCAAGGCAAGAAAAAAGCTTCCGTCAAAAAAATCGGCCCGTCCAAAGATCACGGAACCATAATCACTTTCCAGCCTGACACGGCGATATTCGGCCAACAGGTATTCGATTTCAAGCGCATCGTCAACCATATGCGCCAACAGGCATATCTTGTTCGTGGCTTGCGCATATCAGTCATAGACGCTCGCGAATACAAAGGCTCGATTGATACCGATGATGTTTTCTATTTCCGTGAACTCGGACTCGATGTTCCTTCGGAAAGCTTCTATTTCGAAGGTGGTCTCATCAGCCTCGTGCGCTTTACAAACTCGATCCAGAAGCCAGTTCACAAGAACATTTTCTATATCGAGAAAAAGGCCGAAGGCGTGGAATCCGTCGAAGTCGCTCTCCAGTATGTAGACGACATTTCTTCTCGCATCCTGCCATTTGCAAACAACATCTATAACAACGAGGGCGGAACTCATGTTACCGGTTTCAAAACCGCGCTTACCAGGACGCTCAACTCGTACGCCAAAAAGAACGGCAACGGCAAGGAAGACGACACATTCACAGGCGATGACGTGCTCGAAGGTCTCACCGCGGTTATATCCGTAAAGCTTCGCGAAATCCAGTTCGAAGGCCAGACCAAGGCCAAGCTCGGATCGGTCGAGGCACAAGGTGCGGTCGCGACCGTCTTCGGCGAGGCTTTCCAGGCTTTCCTCGAGGAAAACCCAGACGATGCCAAGGCCATGATCAACAAGGCCATCCTCGCCATGAAGGCTCGCAAGGCCGCCAAGGCCGCCAAGGATTCGATCTTGCGCAAGGGTGCACTCGAAGGCATGACGCTCCCAGGCAAGCTTGCCGACTGTGAATCGTCCGACGCATCTGAATCCGAAGTCTTCATCGTAGAGGGAGACTCTGCAGGTGGTACCGCCAAAACCGGACGCAACCGAAAAACCCAGGCCGTTCTTCCATTGCGAGGAAAGATTCTCAACATTGAACGTGCTCGCCTCGATCGTATGCTTGCATCTGAACAGATTAAAAATCTCGTCGTCGCCATGGGCACGGCGATAGGTGAGACTTTCGATCTCTCGAAACTCCGATATCACAAGGTAATCATCGCGACCGACGCAGACGTCGACGGCGCCCACATCCGCACCCTCATCCTTACTCTGCTTTATCGATACTTCAAGCCAATCATAGACGGCGGATATATTTACATCGCCCAGCCACCACTGTACAAGGTCAAGCGCGGCAAGGAAGTCATGTATTTCTACACTGAGGACGAGAAAACCAAGGTGTTAGGCAAGGACGAGATTCCTCTCGAATCCGAAGAGCCAATTGACGAGGCAGCCGAGGCTCAAGAAGAAGCCGAAGAAGAAGCGGCAGGGAAGGGCAAGAAGACCGTCAAGACCCACGTTCAACGATACAAGGGTCTCGGAGAAATGAACGCCGACGAACTCTGGGAAACGACCATGGATCCTGCTCGCCGCATGCTAAAACGCGTCACCATCGAAGACGCCCAGGACGCCGACAAGATATTCGACATGCTTATGGGTACAGATGTGCCGTCGAGGAAGGCCTTCATCCAGTCGAATGCCCACAAGGCGACAATCGACGTATAATACGGCTCAACACGGTTTAAAATGGCTCAACAAGGCCGTCCCACAGGGCGGTTTTATTGGTGCTGAAAAGGACTTGACAAATGCTGTGGATTTGCTATAATTAGATAAATACCTTTACTGATGCACCACTTACAGCCACAGGACAAGGCCGATCTGGCCAGGTCCGGAGAGAGGTTCAAGATCATTGTGCCGCTCAAAGCCCTCGAGGCCCAATGCGACACGCCGATCCTGAAAGAGCTTTTTGAAAACATGGTCAACGATGCGCTCCGTTATGCCGAGTCCGTCTGCCGCTTCCAGCGGATCGTGACGGCCACGGCAGGCATCTTCGATGAGCAAGGCGAACGCCAAGCTATCGAAGATGTGCGTGGCAATATTCACGACAGCTTCATTGGAAGCGTGAATATCCTGTGCCGCATGATGCTCCGTTCCGGTAACCCTGAAAAGGGAAGCTGGCGGAACCTCATCGGCGAGGACAGGGCCGCGCTCGGACGCTTCGCGCTTACAATCGCCTTCGAATACATCAGACGTGAGTCTGAAGGAGGTGCGACATGAGCGCTAAAGATGACCAAGTTATCTTGAGGTACGGCGAACTCGCGGCCATCAAGGCCCGAGGGGAAGCCACTCGAGATAATTTGTTGGAGATGGATCAAATCCGCAAGGACCTGAACCTCACCGACATGGAGCTAATCGACAAGGTCGAACGGCTCGTCAAAAAGAACTATTAAGGATTTTCTTTGCAAAGCCGGACCCATGTGGTCCGGCTTTTTATTACGCCTTTATATCTTGCGTGCCGAGCTATCTGGCCTTCGATGCCGATTCTTTTGCGAGCATGTCCGCAACTTCTTCGATTGGGAACTCGCCAACCTTGCCCTTATCGCGAGACTCTAGGGTGACGACACCTTTTTCCATATCTTTGTCGCCGATGATGACGGTGTATGGCACCTTCATATCTTTTGCCTCGCGCACTTTCTTGCCAAATCCTGCTGGGCCGAGGTCTGTGTCTACGCGCAGGCCGGCCGCGGCGAGGACTTTGCCTGCGGCGCTCGCCGCGGCCTCATTCGTTTCTCGCACAGGCACGACTTTGACCTGCACTGGCGAGAGCCAGAGAGGGAAGGCGCCACCAGTATGTTCGATAAGGAGCGACAGGAAGCGTTCGATTGATCCCATGATTGCGGCGTGAATCATAACGATGCCTTCTTTCTCGCCTTTCTCGTTTACACAAGTGAGGCCGAAGCGTTCAGGCATGACCATGTCGAGTTGTATTGTCGCCACTTGCCATTCTCGTCCGATGGAATCCTTGGCCATGAAGTCGAGCTTTGGGCCGTAAAATGCTGCTTCGCCAGGGCCGTCCATGAACTCTGCTTTTTTCTCGTCAATGATTTCCTTGAGGAAGCCTTCTGCAACATCCCATCGCGACGCGTCGCCGAGGTATTTGTCTGGAGTGGATGGATCACGATGAGAGAAGCGCACCTTGAGGTCGAGGCCGAACGCTGGATAAAATTCGTGCACGATATCCCAGATTTTTAGGAATTCAGCCTTCACATCCTGCATACGGCAGAAAACATGGGCGTCGTCTTGGGCGAAGGCGCGCACACGAGAAAGGCCGGAAAGTTCGCCAGTCTGCTCGTCGCGGTAACACGTGGTCGTATTCGCATATCGCTGTGGTAATTCACGGTAACTCCATTGTTTGCGGTCATATATCTGAGTGTGGTGCGGACAGTTCATCGGCTTCATGGCGAATTCATGACCTTCGCGGGTCTTTATCTTGAACAGGTCGTTTTGATATTTTTCCCAATGGCCGGATTTTATGTACAGATCTTTCTTGGTGATGTGTGGGATTTCGACGCGCTCGTATTCTCGCATTGAACGTAGTGACCAAACGAATTGATCGAGGAGGTTGCGGACGATTGTGCCCTTCGGTGTCCAAAGGGGAAGTCCGGCGCCTACGAGGTCCGAGAAGGTGAAGAGGTCGAGGGCGGGGCCGAGGATTTTGTGGTCTCGTTTCTTGGCTTCCGCGATTTGCGCCTCGTATGCGTCGAGATCAGATTTTGTTTCGAAAGCCAAGCCATAGATTCGGGTGAGCATCGACTTGGATTCGTCGCCGCGCCAATATGCACCAGCGATGCGGTCAAGCTTGAACGATGTTGGGTCCATGTCTTTTGGTTCTGCATGACCACCGCGGCAAAGGTCAATAAAATCACCTGACTTATACAGAGTTATTTCCTCGCCTTTGTTTGCGATTTCCTCGATAAGTTCAAGTTTGTAAGGATTGCCTGCGAATCGCGCGCGGGCCTCTTCGGCTGTGACGACCATTTTCTCGAAGCCTTTCCAGTGGGGAAGAAGCTTTCGCATCTCTTTCTCAATTTTTAGGAAATCTTTATCTGACGGCTTTGCATCCGGAGCGAATTCAAAGTCATAATAGAAGCCGTTGTCGATGGCCGGACCGATGGTGTTTTTGGTGCCTGGATACATTTTCTCGACGGCTGCGGCGAGGAGATGGGCGAACGAGTGACGTTTTTCTGCGAGTGATGACATGGCGGTTTTTGTAATGGTGATAAAAATTAAAGCGCCCTAGCGAGCGCACGACTTTCGTCATGTGCTTGCTAGGGCGGGCGGCCGCGGTTCCACCTAGATTTCTAACTCTCTGTTTAACCTTCTGTTCAGATTAGGCGAGCTGGGCTCGGCCGAGCCTTTCGGCTCGCCCTGGATCGGTGGTCCAGGCAATCTCTGATATGGCCAGTATACGACATGCGCCGCGACCTGTAAATCTTCGCGCGCACCTACCGGATGATAGAATATCCTTACATTTTAACGCGACGCCTGCGCACTATCCGTTGCCGCGCAGAGAACACGGTATAGGATTATCAATCGATAATGCTTATTCATATGATGGCGATGAAAGAAACTGACGTTGTTACGGTTAGTATACTGCGGGAGATTCTTAATGAGACTTTCGGGGAGTTCAGTGACAGATTCAAAGCGATAGGCGATAGATTTAATTCGATGGACAAAAGGTTTGACGGGATAGACAAACGGTTCGATGCGATAGACAAGAGATTTGATTCAATGGATAAACGGTTTGACGGGATAGACAGCAGGTTGAACGGTATCGACAATCGTGTCGACGAAAATTTCGATATGCTTAACGATAAAATTAACAAGGTCAAGGGTGGTTTGGATTTCACCATAAGGTTCGAAGCCAATAGACTCCATAGACGTATAGATCAAGTGGATCGATCATCCAAGCGTCGAGACGATGGGCTCCTCAAGCAAGTCGGTGGCACAGGATCAGCAGAGTCGGAATGGTCCGGTGGTGCCGACGACAAAGACGATGAAGGAATCGGCGAACCAGTTCGCGTTTAGATTCGCAAATAAAAACCGCGGCGTACGCCGCGGTTTTTACGAGAGAGCGTGAAAATCCTCAGCAAGAAGGGATATCTCGCCGTTGCGCTCGCTCACCTTCGCTTTCAACGCCACGCATTTGTCTGGGGTAATCATGCTCTTATATCGTGCGAATGTGCGAGGGAAGGCAACTGTTTCCATTGTTCCAGACAAGTCCGCGACACGGATGAATGCCATCGGTTCGTTTTTCTTGGTCATTATCTGGCGCACATCTTCGATAATGCATCCGACGACGTACATTTGCTCGCTCAATTCCTTGCCTGCGGCGACTTCCGCCATGGCTTTGGCTCGCAACTTGGCGATGTTGATCGGGCGTTTTTCTAATGCCTCGCGATATCTGTCCAAAGGATGGCCAGAAATATACAATCCGAGCAGCTCCTTTTCCCAAAGCAAGCGTTCTGCCTTGGTTACCGGCGCGACTGCTTCGAGGCGGATTTCTTCGGCCCCGGCCATGCCTCCGAACAGGGAATCCTGCGCGCCGCCGTTCTTGGCTTTTTCTTTGCTGTATGCGAGCAAGCGGTCAATGTTGCCAATCATGGCAGTGCGGTCGGCAAATTCATCCATGGCACCAGCTTTGATGAGCGATTCGAGCGACTTCTTGTTAAGATTCTTGTCCTTCACGCGCGTAAGAAAATCCGACAATGATTTGTACCTTCCGCCACTTTCACGTTCGTCAATGATGGCTTTTGCAATGCCGTCGCCGAAGTTTTTGATCGAGCTCAATCCGAATCTGATGCGGTCAGGTGTGCCTTTCAGAGCCGTGAACATCTCGTATGACTCGTTCACAGATGGAGGCAGGACAGCAAGTCCCATGCGTTTACATTCAGCGACGGATTCGGCGACTTTCTCCACTTCGCCAGATTCATGTGTAAGAACAGAAGCCATGTATTCAACGGTGTAGTTCGCTTTGAGATACGCGGTTTGATACGCCACACGGCCGTATGACACTGAATGGGCCTTGTTGAATCCGTACGCTGCGAATGGCTCGATCCATTTCCAAATCTCTTTAGCTTTCTTTTCTGGCCATTTGGAATGTTCTATGCATCCCTTGATGAACTTTTCTTTTTGGGCCGCCATTTCTTCAGGGATTTTCTTTCCGACGGCTTTTCGGAACTTGTCCACCTCGCCCCATGAATATCCAGCGAGCTTGTTGGCCATCATGAGGAGGTCGTCTTGGTAAACGAGAATTCCATACGTCTTTTCCAAAATCGGTTTCAATGCAGGGTCGAGATATGTGATGAGGTCGTGATTGTGCTTGCGTTCAATATATTGCGGGATGAACTGGATCGGGCCCGGTCGGTACAAAGCCACCATCGCGTTGATGTCGTGGATGGTTGTCGGTTTAAGGTCTTTCAGATGTTTGGTCATGCCTTCGCCGTTCAACTGGAACAAATCCGCGGTTTCACCACGGGCGAGCATTTCGAAAGTCTTCTTGTCATCGACCGGCATGAGGTCTAGGTCGATTTTCACGCCGTAGTTTTTGTCGATGAGCTTGAGCGTGTCCGCGATAATAGAAAGGTTTTTCAAGCCAAGAAAGTCGAATTTGAGAAGGCCGGCGCCGTTCTCGTCAATCGAATACATATCGTACTGAGTGATGATTTTGCCCGTGCCATCCCCAGTGCTTTTTGGGTCGAATTGAAGCGGGGTGAAGTTCGTGAGCTCGGTCGGTGAGATTACGATTCCCGCGGCATGGACTCCCATTTGGCGAGCACAACCTTCGATTTTTTTGGCGAGGTCTATGATGCGGCGAACATCGCGATCTTGCTTGTACAGTTCGGCGAATTCGGGAACAGTTTCAAGGGCATGATTGATAGTCATAGGGAATCCTTGTGAGCCCATCGGGATGAGGGCAGACAATTTGTTACCCATTTCTACCGAATATCCCAGGGCGCGGGTGACGTCTCGTACCGATCCCTTGGCAGCCATGGTTCCGAACGTCCCGATTTGGGCCACCTTGTCATGGCCATACATCTTTCGCGTGTATTCGATCACCTCGTCTCGGCGGTCGTCGGCAAAGTCCATGTCGATGTCGGGCGCGGAAGGTCGGTCAGGGTTCAGGAATCGTTCGAACGGAATTTCGTAAACCATCGGGTCGATGTTCGTGATACCAGAAAGATACGTGACCATAGAACCAGAAACTGATCCTCGGATGTTGGAAAGAATGCCGTTTTCACGGGCGTATCGGAGAAGGTCCGCCACGATGAGAAAGTACGGCTCATAACCCTTGTCTTTTATGACTTTCAACTCGTACTCAACACGAGCAATGGCTTCGGGTGTTTTCTCAACCTTACGCAAGGCGAAGCCATCAAACACAACTTTGCGCCAAGCATCAGCCGGCGTGACGCCTGGTGGGAGCTTAAATTCCGGAAAGGCCCATACACCCAAGGTCATTTCAAATGTGATGTCGTTCGCGATTTTTTCCGTATTGGCGATGGCTTCAGGCGTATCACGAAAGAATTCCTGCGCTGTTGCATCAGATATGAACGAGAAGTCCGCCATATCGTCGTCATTGATGCGGTCGTCGCCAGACGAGTTAACGAGCATCAAGGTCTGCTGGGCCTGCTTGTCTTCTGGATTTATGTAATAAACATTGCCACCAGCGACGAGGGGAACGCCTGCCTTCTTGGCGACGTCCTTGGTGCGCGCCATCAATGTGTCGTGCCCGTCGATGTCAGGATGATGGGTGATTTCAAGATAGAAATCGTCACCGAATATAGTCTTGTGGGCCGTCGCAATTTCAGTCGCCTTGGCGATGTCGTTTCCTTGAAGGGCGAGAGTAATCGGGCCATTGAAAGCCGAACCAATAGCGATGATGCCTTCTTTGTGCAGTTCAAGAAGCTCGCGGTCTATGCGCGGCTTGTAATAAAAACCTTCAAGGTACGCCTTGGTGACAAGTTGGATAAGGTTCTTGTAACCTTGTTCAGTTTTGGCGAGCAAAATCAATCGCGTACGGCGCGTGTCGATACCAGATTGCTTGTCCGTGCGGCCACGGGCGGCGACATAAAAATCTACGCCGATAATCGGTTTGATGCCAGCTTTTTTGGCCTCTTTCCAAAATTCGATGGCGCCGTACAAGTTACCATTATCAGTAAGAGCGATGGCAGGGGCACCATCAGCCTTGGCCGCATCCACAAGGTCAGACACCTTTGGCAGGGCATTGAGCAGGGAATAGTGGCTGTGGGTGTGGAGATGGATAAAGCGCGACATAAAGAGATTATAAAGGAAAGCACTCCCCACGGATAGCTCTCTCGGGGCACGCGTCCCGTTCTGCTGAACGGGCGCTCCCTCTCGCGCTCATCGCGCTCCGAGAGTCCCCGAAGGAGCTATCCGTGCGGGGTGCCCGCTCATAATCCCTTGTACAAAATATTTGGCATAAAAAAGCCCGCCGTTGTGGCGGGTGGACCAAAGGGAGAGTATTAACCTTATACCTAATTATACTCCCTTTAGTAGTAAAAGTCAATAGGCGAGGAAATGGCCATATTTGGGCCTAAATCAGTCGTACGTATGAGATAATTCAACTGTGATAAATGTGACTCATATCGTAGGGATAGACGAGGTTGGGCGCGGGCCTTTGGCTGGTCCGATTGCATTTTGCGCATGTGTCGTGGCACATGGTTTTGATTATGGCCATCTCGAAGGAATCAAGGATTCAAAAAAGCTTTCGCCACAGAAGCGCGCGGAGTGGTTCCACAAATTGTCCGCCATGAAGGCGGTGGGTACGATGAACTTCTCCTATGTCGAGGTGCCTGCCGATAAAATCGACAGTATGGGACTGCCGTGGGCTATCGAACGCGCAATTCACGAATGTCTCGACACCTTACATGCAGCCGAAGCCCTCGACCCACAAATAACGCAGGTATTTCTTGACGGGTCGCTTCGGGCACCAAAAAAATTCGTTTTGCAGGAAACAATCATAAAAGGAGACGAGAAAGTTCCGGTCATCGCGGCTGCATCTATATTCGCCAAGGTTATGCGCGATCGGTATATGGAAGAACAAGCCAAGGTCTATCCACAATACGGCTTTGACGCCCACAAGGGGTATGGAACCGCGGCGCACCTCCTCGCCATTCGCAAACATGGTCTGACACCCATACATCGCCGCAGTTTCTTGTCTAAGGTCACAGGCACCGCTGTGGTTGTCAGGGGGTAGCAGTGTATGTTTTTTGCACTATGGAATATTTGATGCATTTTTCATCAAATGTGCCACCCTTAGAAAAAGTTCATAGTGATCCGCCTTCTCGCAACATCATTTCTTGCCTTTTGTGCCGAATCTGCTATAGTGTCCGCCATGGTAGTACGAATGCGACACACGCGGGCTCATACGGGAAACAGGCGCTCTCATCACGCGCTTAAAAACCCTGCGCTCTCGACCGACAGCAAGACGGGCACAATACATCTCCGCCACCGCGCAAGCGCGCTTACGGGTATGTACAAAGGCATCGTCGTTATCGACGTCGAGAAGAGGGCCGCGAAAAAGGCCAAGAAGGCAAAGGCCGCCCGATAAGCTTGAGCTTTGATGTCTGGCTCCATACAATCTGATATAATAATGATTGTAAGAGTCAGGAATTAGAGATTAAGCACATTACATGGCAAACAGGCACCTTGCACGTTCGGTAGTCCTCCAATCACTCTTTGAGTGGGATTTCCGCGATAAAAAGGACGGCTCGCTCGAGTCCGCCATTGCCCGTAACGCCGCAGAATTCGCACAATTCTCGCCTGGCGCCGCTGAACTTTCCTTCATGCAAGACCTCGCCGAAGGCGTAACCAAGAAACGCCCGGAACTCGACACCATCATCGTCAAGGCCGCCCCTGACTGGCCTCTCGACAAGATTTCCAATGTCGACCGCAATATCCTGCGCCTAGGGCTTTATGAGCTCCTTTTCGCTGACCGCGAAGAAGTCCCGGCCAAGGTCGCTATCAACGAAGCAATTGAACTCGCCAAGTCTTTCGGTGGCGAGAATTCCGGCAAGTTCGTAAACGGCGTGCTCGGATCGGTGTACAAAGAAATGGGCGAGCCAGGCAAGGACGCCGTATCCAAGAAAAAAGACGACAAGTTCAACATCCCGCTCGAGAAGATGCCAATCGTAAAGCTCGGTGGCGCAGTCGTGTACGCACGACATGAAGGCCAGATATATCTCGCGCTTGTCCATGACGTTTTCGGCCGATGGACATTGTCCAAAGGTACGCTCCTTGATGGCGAGGAAGTGAAAGAAGGCACCAGGCGCAAGGTTAAGGAAGAAATCGGCCTTGATGTTGAAATTGGCAAGCAGATAGACGCCAACGAATATGTGGCCACCCATCCAGAGAAAGGCAAGATGCGAAAGCAGGTGACATATCTTCTCGCCAAGGCCGAGTACGGTCCTCTCACACTTAAACAGTCCGGAGGCCTGGACAAAGCAGCGTGGTTCAAGCTTGAAGAGCTCGAGGGCCTCAATTTTTATGACGACATGATTCCGCTCATGACCAAGGCGGTGAAGCTTATCCCGAAGAAGTAGGATGGAGATCAATTTCGCAAAATTCGAAGAGAGCGCAGGGCTTTTGTTCAAGGACAAGTCGCTCCTCAAGCAGGCCTTCACTCATCGCTCGTATATAAACGAGAATAAAAATTCGCGCCTCGCCCATAACGAGCGTTTGGAATTTCTCGGCGACGCGGTACTTGAACTCGTTGTGACGGACTTTTTGTACGCGACTTATCCAGGCAAGCCAGAAGGTGAGCTCACGACATACCGTTCGGCTTTGGTGAACTCAATCACGTTGTCTGAAGTGGCTCAGAACCTTGCTATGAACGATTATCTGCTCCTTTCGAAGGGCGAGGCCAAGGACACAGGACGCGCGCGCCAGTATATCCTCGCCAATACTTTCGAGGCTGTGATCGGAGCCATCTATCTTGACCAAGGATACGGTTCCGCCAAGTCTTTCATCGAAAAGCACATTTTTGTATTCGCCGACAAGATGATTTCCCGCGGCAATCTCGTGGATGCGAAATCTAATTTTCAAGAAAAGGCCCAGGAAAAAACTGGCGTAACTCCGGCATACAAATTAATCCGCGAATCCGGCCCCGACCACGACAAATCGTTCACCGTAGGTGTTTTCATAAACAAAGAACAAATTGCCATAGGCGACGGCAAGTCCAAGCAAGAAGCCGAGCAGAACGCGGCCGTGCGAGCGCTCGAGGCCAAGGGATGGGTGGTGTAGGACCACGTTTTTGCGGGATATGTTATATTTACAGGGCATTTCTGCCTTATGTATCTCAAATCCCTCGAACTTTCCGGCTTCAAGTCTTTCGCCAAAAAGAGCAATCTAGAATTTAACGCGCCTGTAACGGCCGTGGTTGGTCCGAATGGATCAGGTAAGTCCAACGTTGCCGAGGCTTTTCGATTTGTACTTGGTGAACAGTCCATGAAATCGATGCGCGGCAAGCGCACCGAGGATTTGATATTCAACGGCGGTGATTCAATGTCGCGGGGCAATCGCGCATCGGTCAAACTCGTTTTTGACAACTCACCAAAGGCCGGTGGCAAGCGCCTCCTCAACATAGACTTCGACGAAGTTGCGATCGAACGAGTTATTCACAGAGATTCTTTGTCCGAATATTTTGTTAATGGTTCGGCTGTGCGCCTGCGTGATATTGTCGAGCTTCTTGCCGGCGCCCACATCGGTTCGTCCGGTCACCACATGATTTCACAGGGCGAGGCAGACCGAATATTGAACGCCAACATCCGCGAGCGCCGCGAAATGATCGAAGACGCTCTCGGTCTCAAAATCTATCAATACAAACGCGAGGAAAGCGAGCGAAAACTCGAACGAACGCGCGAGAATATGGAAAAGGTGGAATCGCTCCGCAAAGAAATCGCACCTCACCTCAAATTTCTTAAAAAGCAGGTCGAGAAAGTCGAGAAAACAATCGCTCTGCGCGAAGAACTGGCAAAGCTGTATAAAGAATATCTAAAAAAAGAATCAAGATATCTATCCGACACCGAGGCTGCCATCGAAGCTGAATCGAAGGGCCCAAAGGCCGACCTTGATCGACTCGAAAAAGAGCTCGCCTCCGCAAAACAAGTTCTCGAAGCCTCGACGCACAAGGACGCAAAATCAGGCGAACTTATCGAGCTCGAGTCGAAACTAAAGCAGGCCCGCGAAGCTCGTGATGAACTCGTCCGATCAGTCGGCCGCATGGAAGGCGAGCTTTCGTCCCTCGAAAAGATGCTTGTCCGCGAGAAGTCCGCCGCATCAACAGAGGCCGCCATAGTCGAGTACTCCAAAGTCAAAGATCTGCTCGCCAAAGTAGACGTTCTTCTCGATGAAGCGGATTTTATGGGTGCAGTGTCCAAAATCCGCGCTATGGTAAAGGGTTTCCTCGATTCCAATAAAAACGCCCGTGCTGAAAGCCGCGCCGCCGACATCGAAAAAGAGCTTGCCCAGATACGGCTGCAGAAGACCGAGGCGGAAGGTGAGAGCAAGGAGAGGGAAGCTGCGCTTGCCGACCTTTCAGCTGCGTACATCGCCCTCCAGAAGGACATAGAGAAAGAGAAAGATAGTTCACGCGATGCTGAAAAGGCCATGTTCCGAATTATGGCCGACCAGAACCAGGTGCGTGGCACACTGGGTATTTTGCGTGTTCGAGAAGACAAACTCCGTCTCGAAAAAGAAGATTTTAAACGTGAGTTGGAAGAGGGTGCTATTCTCATCGGCCGCGACGCGTATCTGTACGAGACCGATACCACCGAATATCCAGCTGAAGATCGTCATATGCAAGAAGCAAGGCGTAAAGATATAGAAAAGATAAAGATTCGCCTTGAAGACAATGGTGGCCTTTCGGCTGGTGACGTCATGAAAGAGTTCAAAGACACCTCGGAGCGTGACGAATTCCTCGCCCGTGAGATTCTTGACCTCGAAAAGTCTGCAGAGTCGCTCGACACTCTTATCAAAGACCTTGAAGACAAGCTCGACACTTTGTTCAGTGAAGGAATTGAAAAAATAAACAAGCAGTTCAAGATATTCTTCTCGCTTATGTTCGGTGGTGGTGAAGCATCTCTTTCCGTTGTAGAAGAGAAGAAGCGTAAACGCGGTCCTTCGGCCGAAGAACTTGCCGAGATGGGCATCGAAACTGGCCTCGGCGAGGACGGTAATGTGCCAGAGGAAGAGGAAACAGAACTCGGTGTCGGAATCGAGGTGAATTTGCCGAGAAAGAAGGTTAAATCACTTGAGATGCTTTCGGGAGGCGAACGAGCCCTCACATCCATCGCGCTTTTGTTCGCGATATCTCAGGTCAATCCGCCGCCATTTATCATTCTAGACGAGACCGACGCCGCACTCGACGAAGCTAACTCGAAAAAATATGGCGACATGGTCGAGAATCTTTCCAAGCATTCTCAACTCATTGTTATCACCCACAATCGCGAAACAATGTCGCGTGCGGGCGTTTTGTACGGCGTTACCATGGGCAAGGAAGGCTTCTCCAAGCTCCTCTCAATCGCCTTCAACGAAGCTTTGGTGGTGGCGAAATAAAGCTTTACATATTGCTGGGGCATGGTAAAAGTATAGGGAGCCAGTTCCGTCTCGTCATCTCAACCCCCGTCGGTTTACCAACTATGAGTTCGACAAGTCAAAACAGTACCTCGACCACCCCGGTCGCGACGACATCGTCGCCTTCGGCAGTATCGTCGGAAGTCAGCACCCAGACCACGCCCACCGCGTCAGCGTTCACTGAATCGCAAAGCCGCGATTTCTCATCGCCCCTTTACGGGCATGATATTGATTGGCGGTCGCTTTGCGGCCATCGTGGTTCAGCGTCGCGCAGACGTTGAACGATTCATTTTCCAGCAAGCCCGACCGAGTCGGGCTTTTTCTTACATAATTTCTATGACAGTACCTCGTAGTCGAGAGTTCGTCGTTCGAGGTCTGCGGCCGCAACCTTAAACTTGACCGTATCACCAAGGGCATATTTTTTCTTTGTCTTCTCGCCGATGATCGCATATTTCTTTGCGTCGAAAATGTAATAGTCGCCTTTGAGTGTGACGAGGCGGGCCATACCTTCGCATTTTGTTTCCTTGTCTTCAACATATATGCCCCATTCGGTGACGCCTGTGATCGTGCCATCGAACTCCTGGCCGATCCTTTCGGACATGTACTCAACCTGCTTGTATTTGATGGATGCACGTTCGGCTTCGGACGCTTTGATTTCCTTTTCGGAATTGTCCTCGGCAATTTTCTGGAACTTCGATATCTCGCCTGAAGGTATTTTGCCTTCGGTCAGTTCGCGTTGCAGGAAGCGATGCACGACGAGGTCTGCATATCGTCGGATTGGGGAAGTGAAGTGAGTGTAGTACTCGAACGCCAGGCCGTAGTGACCGATGTTTTGGGTTGAGTATACGGCCTTGGCCATGGAACGGATGGCGGCGGTTTTAATGAGTGGTTCTGATTCTGTACCGGATATCTGGTCGAAGAGAGCCTTCAGGTCTTTCACCGCGACGCCTTTTTTGGTGACGGGCAAGTCAAAGCCGAGCGCGCGCACAAACATGGCGAGGTCGTCGATTTTTTCCTTGACTGGTGTATCGTGGATGCGGTATAGGAAGGCGCCCTTATTTTTTTCGTTAGCCTTCCACATGAAATGGGCAACTTCGCGGTTGGCGAGGAGCATGAATTCCTCGACGAGTTTGTGGATGTCTTTGCGAGATTTCTTGAAAACGCGTATAGGCCTGCCTGTCTCGTCGAGCTGGAATTTTACTTCGTCCTGTTCGAAATCAATCGCGCCCTCTGCTTCTTTCTTGGCGCGGAGTTTTTTGGCTATCTCGTTAAGTTTCTTGAGCTCTTTCGTGTATTCGTCTCGCGTGTTATCGAGCACTTCCTGGGCTTCCTCGTACGTGAATCTGCGCCACGAATTGATGATTGTCTTGCCAAACCATCGGTCGAGGACGTCGCCTTTGTCGTTCATCATAAAGACCGCCGAGAATGTGCATTTGTCTTCTTTTGGATTGAGCGAGCAGACGTCGTTTGAAAGGACTTCTGGGAGCATCGGGATCGTGCGGTCAACGAGGTATACGGAAAGGCCACGCTTACGGGCTTCTTGGTCAAGGGCGGTGCCTTCTCGCACGTAATGGGACACGTCTGCGATGTGTACGCCGATTTCATACGTGCCGTCTGGCAGGGGCTTGAACGATATTGCATCGTCGAAGTCTTTGGCGTCCACGGGGTCAATAGTGAAGGTTGGAACGAGGCTGAAATCGCGGCGCTTGGAGCGCTCTTCGGCGCTTATGGTCTTGTTCTTGCCGATTTCTTCGGCTTCGCGTACGACAGGGAGAGGATAGTCGTAGGCAAGTCCGCGTTCCAATACGATGCCGCGCATTTCTGCGTTATGGTCGCCATGACGCCCGACTACTTCGATAAGTTTTCCGCGTGGCGATTTCGTCGGGTCGTCCCACGATACGATTTCGACGTATGCTTTGTCGCCTTGCTTGGCACTTTGTCCGTTGGCCTGGGCATCGGCAGGGGACATGACAATATCTCGATAGAGGCGTTTGTCGTCTGGTACGAGGAAAAGCATATTGCTTTCTTCCTCGATTCGGCCGACGAATTTCATCTTCGCGCGCGCGTTGACCTTCAAGACCTTGCCGGTCTTACGGTTCTTGTTCATTTTAGGCAAAAGCTCAACCACAACTTCGTCGCCATGGAGTGCAGTGGCAAGGTCTGTATTAGCGATTTCTACATCCTCATCGAGCTCGCCGTGTTCGACGAATCCCGTGCCTTTGGAATTGATGGATATGATGCCGGTAAAGGTCTTGGCCGGATCGGAGTGTTTCTTTGGGGTCATTGGTCTCTACTATAACAAATAAAGCGAAAACAGCCATGTTATTGACGTTTTCCCTTGATTTTGCTATCATACGGCCCATGCTAAAAATTCGACTTCAGCGCGTAGGACGCGTGAATATTCCAACCTTCCGTCTCGTTTTGACGGACTCAAAAAACTCGACCAAATCGGGCAAGTTTCTCGAGGTTCTCGGAACTTACGACCCAGTGAAAAATGTGAAGGAAGTCAACGGCGACCGCGTTAAACATTGGATGGGCCACGGTGCAAAGCTTTCAGACACTGTTCATAACTGGCTCATAGACAAGAAGGTTATCCCAGGCAAGAAGGTAAACGCCCTCCCAAAGAGGACCGCTCCAAAGAAAGAGGCCCCAGCGCCAGTTGCAGAGGCACCAAAGGCTGAAGCACCAAAGGCAGATGCACCAGCCGCTCCCGAAGCAGCTCCGGCCGAGGCTCCGGTTGAAGCTCCGAAGGCTTAATGAAGCCTCGAAAAAACAGCCCTTTGCGGGCTGTTTTTTCTGTGCTGGATTTCTGGCGACATCGATACGACATGGTATGATAAAAGGTAGGGAACATATACCGTCCCACCTTACTTCCGATAACGAAAAAACTCATGGAAAAAGACGCACAATTTCTGGACATGTTGATAAAGTCCCTTGTAGATAATCCTGATGACGTGAAAATAAACCGCACCGTCGACGAGATGGGCGTATTGCTCACCCTCGACGTGAACCCCGCGGACATGGGCAAAATAATCGGTCGCGAGGGCAACACCGCCAAGGCTATCCGAACGCTCTTGCGCATTGTTGGCATGAAGAACAACTCGCGCGTGAACCTCAAAATCAGCGAACCAGCAGGCTCACCATCCAAAGATCAGAAGGCTGTGAAAACAGTCGACGAGTCGCTCGCTGATCTCGATCTATAGTCCGACTCATTTGACAGAAGGCCGCGCGATGCGGCCTTCTGTGTTATCTACATGTCTTTACGTGGTATTTTTTCATATAATGTTTATCTGACATTAACAAAACATGACTCAATCCATTGATGCTATCGCCAAGGCGCTTCTGAAAGGGGACATTGCCCGCGCCGCAGTGTTGCGCAAAAAGATGGGCGAAATCGATCTGGTCACCGAAGTCGAAATCCTCGAAGTCGCTCGCCAAGCAATCATCTCATTTCTCAAAAAAGGCGACATTTACAACGCCCGCGAGATAAGCATCGCTTTCGATATCGAACGAGACATGATGGACGAGACAGTACGACAGGCATTCATGTCGAGTTTCCGTGAAGGTGATATGGAAGTGCTCGCCGAATTACGCGACGGACTGCCGATTCCGAGCACCATGGCCAAAGAACTAATAGATTATTCATCGTCTTGGGGCGATCCACGTTCGGCCGATCTCATGAAGACCGTCCTTGCCTAGACGTCTAGGCCTAGGCCCTTGGCCTCGCTTTTTGCCCATTTTGCGGTAATGTAGCCCGTATGACATTCCACGTCGTAACTTTGTTTCCTGGCGCTTTCGATTCGTACCTCGGCGAGTCTATTTTGAAGCGCGCCATCGAAGACAAGAAGGTCAAGGTAAAGCTCTATAACCCACGCGATTTTGCCGAGGACAAATGGGATCGCATAGACCGCAAGGCATACGGCGGCGGCCCAGGCATGGTCATCCAGGCTGCGCCAGTCGCTCGTGCGATTGAGAAGGCAGTGAAGGCAGCAAAAGGGAGGGGTACCAAAAAGCCACACATAAAGATTGTTTTCTTCAGCCCGAGCGGCGTTCAGTTCGACACTTCATACGCGAAATCCGCGGCAAAAAAATACGATCACATAATTTTCGTCTGCGGTCGTTATGAAGGCATAGATGCGCGCGTAAAGAAGATGTTCAAGATGGAAGACGTATCCGTCGGCCCATATGTACTCACCGGAGGCGAGTTGCCAGCCATGGTTATGATTGATTGCATCGCGCGGCAGGTAGAAGGCGTGCTCGGCAGTTTCGATTCTCGCGAAGAAGAGCGCGTTGCAAGCCCTGATGTCTATACCAGGCCTGAAATAGTCGCATACAAAGGCAAGAAATACCGCGTACCGAAAATATTGCTGTCCGGCAACCATGCCGAGATAGAAAAATGGAGAGGGGGTCAAAAATAAGGCTTATTTAGGCCGTATAATGGCGGGTTTGTCTGGATACCCTGTTATGGTATTGACAAATCCGTACAGTATGCTATACTGGTAGATGAAGCTGGTCCAAACCCAGCACATTCACATCAACGGGGTTACCACCCCTCCCATCATGACCCGAAGATGATGTCTGGAGACTTAGCAGGTGCAAGCTTAGTTGACGCGCCCGATCTTCTGAGATCGCGACTATAACACCTATGCTAGGTTCCGGAACACCCGCCGTGCAAACGACGGGTTTTCTTTTGTCTGGACAAAGTCCAAGACGGAAGGTAGGGTGAACATGAACACGAGAATCTCAGCTCAACAAAAAGGAGGATCACCATGAGTGACCAAGTCAGGAAAATGGTTCATTATATCGAAAACACCGGCGGCGAAAAACTGCACAACGCCCTGGTGAACGAGAAGAACGAGAACGGCGTCGCGATCACTGAACACCCTTCGATGGCATGCATCGATTCCGGTGGTCGTTCGGTGGTTCGGCATCTGTGGGAAGTCCCGCACGGCACCCTGATCCGTTGCCGCCAAATGGCCGGCAAGGACGGGGTTAGTTTCCGGGAATACCGTGGCTGGGTGGGCGAACGACCGCGTCAACGGACGCTGCGGTCAGATGACATCGGCGATACTGCAGAACGTCCCGAAAAGCCGGGGTCATTGCGACCCCATACTTGCGCCTGCAAGCGTTTCATTCGGCGGTATCGGGTCACCGTCACTCCGACGGAAACCTGATTACTGCGCGCTCTTTACGAAGCGGCCACACATGTGGCCGCTTTTTTTATTCTCGTACGCATTATTCTGGTATACTTTGCGCATGTCCCACGAAGTCCTGTACAGGAAATATCGCCCACAGTCGTTTACGGAAGTTATCGGCCAGGATTCGGTCGTAAAGGCCCTCAAAGGCGCTATTGATAATGGTGCCGTCGCGCATGCATATCTTTTTGCTGGATCGCGCGGTATCGGCAAAACTTCAATTGCGCGCATTTTCGCAAAGGCTGTTGGCACCACACCAAACGATATATACGAGATAGACGCGGCTTCTAACCGCGGTATCGATGACGTGCGCGCTCTCCGCGATGCCGTGGCCATCTTGCCATTCGAATCCAAGTTCAAGGTTTATATCATTGATGAGGTGCACATGCTTACGAAGGAGGCCTTCAACGCGCTTCTTAAAACACTCGAAGAACCGCCGCGCCACGTTATATTCATCCTTGCCACGACCGAGGTACACAAATTACCGGAAACTATAGTTTCGCGTTGTCAGGTGTTCGAGTTCAAGCGCCCGACTGCAGACATCCTTAAGGACACTATTATGGCCGTGGCCAAAAAAGAGGGCATCGTCATTGAACCAGTAGCCGCAGAACTCGTGGCGTTGGTCGGCGATGGATCGTTCCGCGACACTTTGGGAACATTGGAACGAGTCGTCGCTGGATTGGGCGGCCAGGGCGGCAAAGGCGGGAAGTCTGGCGACAAGAAAATCTCGCGCGAAGACGTCGAAGAAGCGACCGGCTCGCCAAAATCAGAACTCGTTCGTGCGTATGTTGGCGCGCTGGCAGAAAAAGACGCCGCCGCAGCATTCAAGGCCATCGCAGAAGTCCGTAAGAAATCTTTTGATCCAAAACTTTTTCTCGAGCTATCTTTATCTCTCGCTCGCCTCGCCCTCATGGTAAAAATCGGCGCCTCGTCGGATGCGCTCCAACAAGCATCCGACGAGGACATGGAGTTCGCCAAGGCTTTGTCTACGAGCGCGAAAGGCCACGCCGATTCCAAACTCATACGCACACTCCTTGGTGCGTATGATTACATCGGAATCGCAGGCATTCGTGAGTTGCCGCTCGAGCTCGCTGTGGTTGACTGTATTGAGGCAGGGAAGTAGGTTTAGGTAGCGCAGAAACGCGCGAATATTGCCGGATCGTCTAATGGTAGGACATGGGCCTTTGAAGCCTAGAATCTTGGTTCGATTCCAAGTCCGGCAACAACTTTAAATTAGGTCTGTATTTAGATATATGAACGAATCAGAATTTAAAATCAAGTTGTCACATATAACAGGCCTTAGGTCTGTGGTTTTGGAAGAGCTTGAACGAACAGGTTTCGAGATTCTCGAAGAATCGGACGAATCATTGTTCGTAGCGTTTTCAGAGGAAATCATCCCTGAGGTTAAGCATCTAAAAAGTGTCGCTCGGGCATACGTGGTCCGGCAAGGCGGCAAGCTCCATCCAACACACATCTCGAACCACAAATCACTTCTTGGAGGCTTGATTGATATCGTCATCAAGAACGACAAGGAACATTTTAAAAGTTTCAGGATTAACTGCGCTGGTTCCGAATCTCGTGAAGTGAAAGGCATCTCCAAATATGTTCACGATACGTATGGATTGGAAGAAAAAGAAGATGCGGATCTGAAAATTCATATCATAAAGAACGAAGATGTCTGGGAGATCGGCGTCCAAGTCACCCCTCGACCATTATCGGTGAGGGATTACAGAGTTGTGAACATGAGCGGCGCCATGGACCCGACGATTGCTTATACGGTCAATTCTTTCTGCAATCTGGAAACCGCGAAATCCTATCTGAACGTATTCTCCGGCAGTGGCACATTGCCGATCGAGGCGGGGCAGGTGTTTCCCAACCTTGAAAGGCTTGTCGGTTTTGATAATGACAAGAAGCATCTGTCGCTTTCGATCCAGAACGTCAAGAAGGCTGGTTTAATCAAGAAAATTCAGATAAAAGAGGCTGATATATTCGACAAGCCTGATTTCGGCAAGTTCGACGCGATAGCATCCGACCTTCCGTTCGGGATGATGATATCCAAGGATGAGGATCTACAAAAACTCTATAAAGCTTTCGTCGAATACTGTGAAGACAAATTGGAACCAGACGGCAGGTTGGTAGTTTATACGAGCCAGTACGAACTTATCGAATCCATTTTAATGAAATCATGTTTCAGAATTGTTCGAACACTGCAACTGAAATTCATAACGAATGCCAACGGCTATTTAAGACCAAAAATTATCGTCTGTGAGCTTAAAGGATAATGACTAATTATGATTGAATATCTCAGAAAATCATTTGATGGGACATGGAACACAGTCCCACCTGTTGCTGTTGATAAAATTCCGAATGTGAATTGCCATAAATTCGTTCTTTTCACACTTGGGCGCATGTCATGGGATGACATGGTGTCTGATCCGCACATAATGAAGCTCGAAGGGAAGGATTTTATGTATGGGGATATGGCTAAATCTTTGTCAGATAAAGATTTTGTTTTAATAAAAGATTCTGACGCACTACGAATTCTAGCAGACAGAGATATTAAGCCCGGCAAGACATATGTCGGGCAGATTTTGGATGCCGAAACGGGGGAGATGGCACATTCATTTCTGGTCGAGAAAGACGACGAAGGCAGATATATATGCCAAGAAAAGATGGGCTTCAAGCAGTATCCTTTTGAAGTACGTGAACTTGAAAGCCTTCTGGATTTTGTGAATGACAGAGGCGAGAAAGCATACCAGAATCAGATGTGGAGGTTTTTCTCGATTTCTTAAATAAAAATCGGCGAGCTATATGCTCGCCGATTTTCACGAAATCCAGGTTCTCTACCAGGTAATAACCCAGATATCTACTGCTTTTTCTGATATCACGCTACCTTCATGGTCTTTCGATACGAAGTTTACCGTGTATGGGCCACTGCCTTTCCAAGTCCAGCTCGACAGGTCTACCATGAATTCCTTGTGTGGGTAGTCGACGTCGCTGTTGTACATTTGTACTAATCCGTTACCGTCCACTTGCCAATACATCTCGTATTCGCTCACATCCTTGCCTTCAATCATGGCTTTGAAAGGCTGGATACCCGACACGTTCGCGCCATCCGTTGGCCACCAGATGTTGGTTTCGAATGTCTGAGGATCTGGATCTGGGTCAGGATCAGGGTCTACGACTGACCCGACCGCGATCGTAGTCACACTGTTGTTCCAATAATAGGTGTGGCTCCAGTCATACTTGAATATTCCCACTTTTACTGTGTACGAGCCATCTGTCGATGGAATCCACTGTACGTTATAGGTCTTGGAGCTCGTCTGGGATATATCTTGGCCTTCGAAAAAGCGCTGGAAGATCTTATTGTCATTCGCATCATAGATCTCGATATCAGCGATTACGTTCTTGGCGTCACCGGAGCTCGTTACAACAACAGGGATAGTTGTTTCTTGACCTGACCAGACGTTCGACGCACCTGTCGATGATGCACCGAACTCTCCAGTTGGGTCAGGTGGGGGATTGGTGCCGCCACCATTATCTCCGCCTCCGTTGTCACCTCCTCCATTACTTCCACCACCTTGGGTGAACCATGTGTGGATCGTTCCCTCAGCTGGTTTGTTGTGAGGGCTGTAGTCTATGTTGCCTTCACCGCCATGATTCGGGTCGCTGTGCCAGTCCCATATCATCAGACCTGAGAAATATGAACGGGTGTTCCAGTATTGGAAGAGCCCTTCATAGGCCTGTTGCTGTGCCCAACCGTTGTAAGGGGCGTACCTTCCAGAATCCCATGGTTGCTGATGCGCACCATCCATACTTTTGAATCCGACTTCGCTGAAGAGGACAGGTTTGTTGTAGGTCGATTGGAGTGCCGAAATCTGGTTCTGGTCTATGCGTCTCCATGATTCGACGAGCGAAGATGCCGAGCCATCAGAGTTTGGGTGAGGGAAGTATGCCGAGATTCCGATGAAATCCAAAGCATCCCAGAACTTGATGTACTCGAATTCATTCACATAGGTCTGACCGTGTCCCCAGTTGGCGCTGTATGTCACGAGGCCGGGATATCGAGTTCGGAGCGCTGATATCATCGCACGCCACTGTTCGGTGTTGTCATTAGACACATATGATGACGCCATTCCGATAAGTTCGGTTCCAGCTACAATCATCTCAACACCGTGGTTCTTACCGATGTCGCCGAGATGGTTGAGCATCGTTCCGTAACGGTTGTACCATTCACCACGGTCGCTTGCCTGGATGTTGCCGCGCCAGTTTCCTCCCCATTCCTCCAGGTGCGGCTTGAGTGCAACCTTGAGCCCGAGGCCGTGGATATATTGGATTGCAGAAATCAGAGTTTCGTCTGACGGTGTGTTCGGATGATTACCAACGTCCGATGAATATGCGTTGCTTTGGACATACGGAATTACAAGCGTTATATAGTTCACGCCCATATCCTTGGCATTTTGCACTGATTGTTTGAAGCCTTCGCTCGCAAAATCACCCGACCATTGCGAGGTTATGCTTACGCCTTTGACGGTCCAATCAGAAGCGGCTGCTTCAACTTGAGTTGCGAGAGCGGGCGATGATGCCACGATGAGACCGAGGCATATCACAACCGCCGCTATCTTCTTTGAGACATGCGAAAAGATTGATATTGATTTATTTTTCATGTAAGTGGCATCGTTAAGCGGTTTAAATCGGTAGACGGTCCGGGATCAAGCGGTTGGTCGTATCAGGATGCTCATATCTGGCGACGGCACCGAAAGGCCTTTATTTCAGGCCGTAGTCAGCGTGATATAGTAAGGGCACGGAATAATGTAATTAACAATATGAAAAAATCGATCACCATCATTGTAGTAGTCGCCATTTTGGCACTTGCTGTGTATGCGGTATTGAGGACAGCCGGACTCGATGATTCATCTGTTGAAAACGGAGGTTTGAATCAAAACGCTCCAGTGAATAGCATCGAAGTCCGTGGTGTTGTGACTGTGGTGGACCTTGAACAAGCAATGTTCGACGGACCATACGTCATAATGGTCAGGGGTTCTGACGGGGTTGAAGAAATTATCGCCGTTCCTTCGATGGGCATCATGCTGTGTGCGGCGCGCGATGCCATTGTCGATGTTTCGACCATTAAGGAAGGCATGACTGTTGAAGCCAGGGGCAGTATGACATCTCGTGGCGACATCGTACCGTGTGAATCATCTTCTCATTACTTGCGCATAATCCAATAATCCATGAATAAGACACTCATCACTGTCCTTGTCATTGCAGTCCTCGCAATTGGCGCGTACTTGTATGTCACCCGTGCTCCTTCGGCCCCGAGCCAAGACATCACTGACTTTAATGCGACATCAAGCATCGCTGGGACGTACAATATCGTTGCGAGCGAATCAATGGTCAAGTTCGAGGTCGGTGAGATTCTTAATGGATCACCATTTACGGCGGTCGGTACCACGACGCAGATTGCTGGAACAATAACCGTCGATGCGGACTCGGTATCGCTCGGTACAATCAGAATAAACGCGCGAACCTTCAAGACCGACAACGATAGACGTGATGGTGCAATTGCACGCGCCATCCTCAGGTCCGAAGCCGCGGCCAACGAATTCATCGTTTTTGAGCCGACGTCTGTCCAAGGCCCTGCTCGTCCTCTCGCGTCGACTGCCCAAAAGTTTACTGTGTCTGGAAATCTCACTATCGCCGGGGTTACAAAGCCTGCCACATTCAGTATTGATGCCGCAATTGTGAACGGTACGGTCATCGGTACCGCCACTACCGTTGTGTCCCGATCGGATTACGGCTTGGTTATCCCAAGTGTGCCATTCGTCGCTTCTGTTGATGACGAAGTGAAAATCTCGGCTGATATCGTAGCTCGCTAATCATTATTAACTATGAAGAAATCGCTCATTATTATCGGATGTCTTTTGCTCGTTATCGCAATCGCGGCGGCAATTGGGTATGAGAAATACGGGCCGATTAAGGTTCCTGGCGACGGTGGGGAATTGGTCGAGATTGAAGGATTGCTCGAAGGATTCACATTGCCAGCTGGCTTTACAATGTCTGTATACGCGGATGGTATTGCAGATGCACGCGTCATGGAATTCGGGCCATCTGGTGAGATTTTGGTGAGCCAGCCTTCGAAAGGCACAATAACGGCGATTGTTGACAGAGATGGTGATGGCAAGGCCGAGATAAAAACGATTGTTGCCTCTGGACTCACCTTGCCGCACGGTTTGGCTTTCAGGTGTGACACGGAATGCGTCCTTTATGTCGCTGAAACGGATGGGTTGTACGTTTTCGACTACGATGCCGCGACCATGAAGGCAACCAACAGGACGAAGCTTTTGGAGCTTCCCAGGGGCAGTACTGGCACGCATTTCACGCGATCTATCGCATTCATGCCGTATCCGGACCACGATACGCTCCTTGTTTCAATCGGTTCGTCTTGCAATGTCTGCGACGAATCAGATTCGCGTCGCGCCAAAGTGCTTGCATACGATGTGAAGACGGGCGAAATGAGCGAATTCGCGAGCGGATTGCGCAACGCGGTTTTCATCGTCACACACCCAGTGACAGGCGACATGTGGGTGACTGAAATGGGGCGCGACGGACTTGGTGATGATATTCCACCGGATGAAATCAATATACTCAAGGAAGGTGCAAATTACGGTTGGCCGATTTGTTACGGCAAGAATATTCACGACACAGCGTTCGACAAAAAGACTTATATACGCAATCCATGCATGGAGCCGTTTGAAATTGGTTCACACATAGACATACCGGCTCATTCGGCGCCTCTCGGTTTCGCATTCGTACCGGAAGAAGGTTGGGATGAGAATATGTGGTACGACGCGCTTGTCGCATATCACGGATCATGGAATCGCAGTGTGCCGACCGGATACAAAATTGTGCGCATGAAGCTTGACGCGCACGGCGCTTATCAAGGCGTAGAAGACTTCATCACCGGATGGCTGCGTCCTGACGGGACCAAGGTCGGAAGGCCTGTGGATATAAAGGCAATGCCCGGTGGAACGATATTCATTTCGGATGACCATGCAGGGGTTGTGTATCGCGTGGTGAAGCGATAGTCTGGCGACATGGCAAAGACACAGGACGGGCTCATACTTATAGACAAGCCAGCTGGGATGACATCTTTTGACGTCATTCGGGTCTTGCGTAAACGCCTGGGCATACGAAAGATGGGCCATGCGGGGACTCTCGATCCGCGTGCCACAGGTCTTTTGATTATCGGTGTGAACGAAGGTACAAAGAAACTCACAGCGCTCGTGGGATTGCCGAAAGTATACGACGCCGAGATACTGCTTGGTATCGCAACTGACAGCGGGGACCTCGACGGCAAGGTCGTGGACGAAAAGCCTGTGCCTCCGCTCGTTGAAAGCGCCGTGCGCGACGCGGTGCTCGCGATGAAGGGCGAGCATGACTTGGCCGTGTCTTTATATTCTGCCATCAAGAAAGACGGCAAACCTTTGTATAAGTACGCCCGTGAAGGTATAGCTGTAGAGCAGCCTGTGCGACACATGGTCGTGCGCAATGCCTTGTTTTATGGATATGATGCGGCGACCAATGTTGTCCGTGCCAGTTTTGACGTATCGAGCGGCACATACGTGCGCAGTTTGGCTGAAGAGTTAGGGAAGAGACTGGGCACGGTTGCGACGCTTAAGGAATTGCGCCGCGTATCGATAGGTGAACATGGCGAATATCATGTCGAGAACGCGATGACAGTGGCCTAGTCTCGCCACGGCATAATCTCTGTTGCTTTGAAAGTATCGGGACCCGTACGTTCGCCGATGATTTTCACGCGCTCACCTGACTGGAAGCGCGGATCTTCGTATATGTCGAGCGCCGACGAATCCACGGTCCAGATCACGAGGTCTCTGTCGCGGAGTGTGAATTCCTTTTCGGATTCTCGGGCGCGCATTGTTCCTGATAGGAGCCCGTTGTCAGGATCGAACCAGCTGCCCGCATTGATTGGCACAACCACGTTGTACAGAGGAACGTTTTGGGATGCGACTGTGTCGACATATTCGGCGATGCGCAAGGCGTATACGAGGGCGCCAGCGCCGACGGCGAGCAGGCAAGCCCCTGCAAGGAACCTCATTGTGCCCAAACGATATCCGTGGCGAGTGCTGCGGTATACGGCATATGACCCGAGTCCCACGACTAGTGTCGCCAGGATCCAGAAGTATGGCACTGCTGAAGCGATTTTCTCGAATGCGGTCAGTCCGAGCTTGTTGAGGAGCATTACGTCCGTCGAAAACACAGCGAAGATGACCATACCGAAGGAGAGGCCAAGGGCGGCCACGAAGACAAGAAGGAGTGACCAGATTGCCGTGTCACGCGCGAGGAACCAGCCTCGGGCCTTCGGCTTGACCTTGTCTTTGCGTATTCGCGCGAGAATCTGTTTTTCTAATGTCATGGTCTTCATATGTTTTTGACGTCTATCCCTCTTTCATCGGCCAACCTCCGGAATTCTTTTTTGGCCCGGTGGATGAGGGTGGCCACCGTACCGGGGGGTTTTCTTAAAATGTCTGATATTTCTTCATATCCGCGCTCTTCCAGGAACTTAAGAACGAGCACCGACCGGTATTTCGGTTCGAGCTCGTCAAGCAGAGCCTCGATAGCTTTTTTCTGGTACTGCATGTCCGTTTCCGATGCAATGTCAGTGCCGTCTGGCATGGTTTCGGCCAGGGTCAGATTTTCACTGTCATAGGCAGGGGAGTCGAGCGATGCCCCAAACCTTTTTCCGCGACGCAGATGATCTATGGCTTCGTTGTGGGCGATGCGGTATATCCATGACGAGAACGGCAGGTCTTGGTCGAAGTCGTTCAGATTCTCGTACACCTTGATAAAGATGTCTTGGAGAAGTATGTCGAGCTCGTCTGGGGTGGGGCGGGCAATTCGGCGCACATATCGGCGCATGGGTTCCTGATATTTCTCGATGAGCCTGCCGAACTCTTCGCTTTCAGCGAGCGCCCTTTTGACGAGTTCTGCGTCGATTTCCTTGTTGGTACGTGTCGGCTCGGCCATATCTTCCATTATAGCTTGAATCTGCTATGATAGCGGAATTCCGGGATAGCTCAGCGGTAGAGCAGTCGCCTGTTAAGCGATTGGTCGCAGGTTCGATCCCTGCTCCCGGAGCACTTGACTTTTGTACAATAAAATGCTATCATAGAGGTAGTAGCAATTTTGCAGCATAGACAGAAATATGCTTTTGTATTCATGGAAATGAACTCTCAACCAAGGAGGTCCCCGTGCTTTGGCAAGATGTAGTGTTTACTTTCGGGCAGTTGTTCTTCTTCATCTCTCTCATCCCGACTATCAGGGCGAAGGAGAAGCCAGCATTTATGACAGGGTTTGTGACGTCCATGGTTCTCACCATCTACATCCCAACCCTCTGGACGCTCGGTCTTTACGTGTCGGTGGTCTTCACAATTCTTTTGACATCAGCTTGGTGGGTAGTGACCTACCAGAGCTGGCGGAGAAATCGGCCGATCACTGATGCCTGACTCGCCCTGAATGTTATCCCAAGGCCCGCAGCGATGCGGGCCTTTTATTTGTTAGTATATAAGGGCAATATTTTTAACGCATATGAAAATCTTAAACACCACCCTCAAGATTGTCCTCGTCCTTATCATGATCAGTCCGATACTTGGTGTTCTTGGCGCATTCTCGCCTCCGACACCCGACCTGTATAACACGCCGGAGGCCTTTGCTTTCATTGATGCGCTTATGGCGACAGGGTATATCAACTGGATCATCGCGATTGTGTTCGCTCTTGCGGCGATATCGATCATCTCTGGCAGGACGGCCCTTGCCGCGATTCTCATACTGCCGATAACGGTTTGTATCGTCGGCTTCCATTACTTCCTCGATGGCGGACTCTTTACAATGGGTTCGCTCATGGCGGATGTTCTTCTTGTCATCAATCTTTACTTCCTCTGGCAGTGCAGGGGACAGTACCGTATCCTTTTTGCGAGGGGCGTATAGTTGTCACGGCCACGCAGTATCCACGTCTGGATATGCGGATGTACTTCTATACACGTATATACAATCAATGGAAAAGCGCCCCAAGGGGGCGCTTTTCCGTTAGAGGTTTTCAGATAATCGGAGATTAGTTATTATCCGCAGTATCGTCTATCACGGTGCTCGGTATGGTTTGGTCCTGCATGTCATTGGTGGTCGTTCCGTAATCGGTCACAGTGTAGTTCCAGGTGTTATCGACAGAGTTATACCACCACGACACTTCTGAAGACATGGCCCCAGAAGATGTGTTAGGGGAGGTACTGGTGCTGTTGACGAAGAACTCGATCCAGCCGTTTTGATAGAACTGCGCGGCCACGGCTATCCTCGTAAGCGGTCCAAAATACCCAGTGGCAGGCACTCCGACAGATGTTTGGTATCGAGCAAGGGCATCAGCTGTGAGTTCGCCTGTGAGTTCGCCGAAGTATCCCATAGGGACACCTATCGGCATGACGAGGAATCCGAGCTCGGACAGGAATCCCTGGAGCAGAACCACTTCCTGACCAGTCGATCCAATGGTCAGGTCAGATATGGTGAATACCACCGGCTGGGTTAAGTTTTCTGTATTCATCGCGTCTGTACTCGTCCCAGTTTGGGTGGTGGTTTGGCCTGTGGTCTGGTTGTTTTGGTCGCTCACACTACCATCAGGGTTGAGCATCGTCTGGGCGTTTGCGAGGCCTGCGCCGGACGCCACAAGGGCGAGGGCGAGAAAGCCGCCAAAGGCCCAGGTTATGGGTCTTTTGTCCATAGGCTTCTTTTGGTTAAGGGTAATGTGGGGCAGATTTGTCCGCGAGGTAGCTGCTTTGTAGAGGCCCCTCGTATACCAAGTACGATGCTAATCGCTTTTCATTTCACACTAAAACATGAAAGGCATCTCGCCTCTGGCCGTATATATCGTATAATGAATAGTAAGCATAAAACCGATGATCAAAAAAACTGTAAAAGCCACCGGACTCTCTCTAGACCCGTCGATAGACGAAGCAATAGACAAAGTAGTCGCAGCCATCGAGAAGTTTACTGACCCCGCTGATGAAAGCGTTCTTGTTGATATCGAAGTGGGCAGGACAACCAATCACCATCGTTCCGGAGACATATTCCGTGCCGAGATAAATCTGCATTCCAAAGTCGGTAATTTGCGTGCTGAAGCTGAGAAAGAGGACCTCTTCGTTGCCCTTATCGCCGCCAAAGACGAACTCGTCGAATCCCTATGCTCGACCAAATCCAAGAAACTAGATTTCGTAAGGAGAAACGGCCTACGCCTCAAACAGATGCTAAAGGGCCTGCCGTGGATGGGGGGTAAATAATAATTATGAAAGATCAGACATTACCAAAAAGAGTACTGACGTTTTGTGGGGCATGCCTGCTCTTTGTTGGCAGTCTGTATTATTTTGTTCAGACGACACAGAAAAATGCCGAGGCGATAAGTCACAGGACGGTACCACTTGAACTTAAGGATCTTGTAGACGAGGCGAAAGGCATCTAACGATTGCTGTAGCCGCGTTCGAATTCGTCCCAAGCCATCTCGCTTTTGCCTTCCGGCACTGCTTTGAGAGGCGAGAATACACCGTCGGCGTATGCCGCGTCGGTTATTGAGACACGTATTTGTTTGCCGTCTTTGTCGATGAAAAAGAAACTGCCTGGCCAGCCCTTGTATACATTGAATTTGAGCCAGTTATCATACCCGTCTTCGGCAAGGTTAATGAGACCGTCTTCCTTTGTTATTTTTTTTGTGTATGTCGCCTTGGAATGATCTTGTTCGGTGGCGTGGGCGCTACCGTCGAGTATATATGGCAGGATGTCTGCGATTAAATCACCGCCGTCTTGGGCCAGTATTCGCCCCAGAGTTTCGGTGTCGACGGGCCACTCTGTGAACGTTGCTTGTTTTTGGGCGAGCAGCGGACCATGGTCCATTTCTTTGTCGAGAAGCATGATGGTCGTGCCGGTGTCGCGCATATCGGCAAGTATTGCGGACTGCAAAGGCGACGATCCGCGCAACAGAGGCAGCATCGATGGATGAACATTGATTGTCTTGCGTACAGGAGCATAGAGGATGTGTTCGGGGATGATTTTTCCGTATGCCGCCACAATGAAGAGGTCCCAACGGCGATCTCCGCTCGGATTGTTTGCACTCGGACCCTTGTCTGGGCATAAAGAGGCGAGCGTCTGCGCGAATTCTGCACTTTTGATTTCGGTCGGTTGAATGAAAGGAATTCCTCGTTCGATAGCCCAGACTTTCGTTGGTGGGGGAGTCACGACGAGTTTGCGGCCTTTCGGAGCGTCAGGCGCGCAGACTACGAGATCTGGCAGGATTCCGCGCTTTTCAAGCGCGGCGAGAACCAACACCGCAAAGTCCGGAGTTCCCCAAAAGGCTATCTTTGCGTTTGATACGGGGTTTTTCATTTTTTCTCTTCATTCATATCGCGCAGGTCAGTAGCGTGGTCTATGAAAAGAACGCCTTCGAGGTGGTCTGTTTCATGTTGGAATATTTGGGCAAGAAGTCCGGTGCCGCCGAGCTCGAATTCTTTACCGTTGGCATCCTGTGCACGTATGCGGGCCTTTTTTGATCGCACGGTATTTCCATAGAGCGGCCGCACCGACAGACAGCCTTCCTCCATGACTTCTTTATCGCGGGACAGCTTTACAATTTTCGGGTTTATGAAGACGATGTCTGCTGGGCGTTTTTTGCTGCGCTTGCTACCGGCTTTTTTATCACTTGTTCCATCCGCGTCGCCACCACGGCTATCATCGCCAGCATCATCAGCGTCGCCTGATGCTTCCCTCATGAGCTCGAACACATCGCCAGCGACCGCGAAGATGCGCAAAGACACACCGATTTGCGGCGCGGCGATGGCTACGCCGTCGTCTTGTGAGGCGAGGGCTTCGGACATGTCGCGTAGGATTTTGGTGAGCTCTGGCGTACCGAACATGTCTTTGGTGACTGGCTTGGCGATTTCACGGAGGACAGGGGCGTCTTTTTGGAGAATAGGGACCATATTAGTTTGAACGCGGCGGCTATGCGTATTGCTTCAGTCTATAGAAAAGCGCGAAAAAGGCAAAGAAGGCAAAAAGAGGGAAAGAAAAGGGCCGCGACGAAGTCGCGGCCCTGAAACTGTCTTGTGAGGAATGTTAGGCGAACAGATCATTCCATTCCTTCGAGGCTTGATTGCGGAGGGCATCGGCAGTTTCGCGGGTGACCCGCGCATCTGCCTCACGGGCGTCGAGCTCCTTCTGAAGCTGTTGTTTCGACGGAGCGTAATCGGGGCGTTGTGCGATTCGGCTTCGGAGGATGTTGATGTCATCCTCGAACTTGTCGACGAGCCTCTCTTGAATCCTGGCTTGTTTGCGCAGGGCCAAGATATTGATGGCCATACGGCGCCTTTCGAAGAACGCAACAATCTTTCTAATCATCTTTTTCATGGGGCATTGTCGGGGACAAAGAACGGAATCATTCTCGGTCCTATTTCAATACCCCATCATCTGTCTATTATACCATACTCTATGTCTAAAAGTCAATAGGCACAAATACGGCGCCAGTGCTCGCCATTTTGGATGGTTTTTACAATATCGTGTCGGGATCCACATTGACCGCGTATGAGGGTGGCAAGGCGCGCAGACGGTCGAGAAGGTCGTCGTTCGGCCATGCACCCGCCCTCAGTTTGACCAAGGCGTGCATAACAAAGTCCCCGCGCACAGTGGCGATGAAGGCAGGGAAGATGTCTACTTCATATCCGGCGAGCTTTACCTTGAGGTCGTCCATCGCGACCATGACGTCAGGTTTGTCTCCGGCGTACGACACTTTGATGAAAGTTGTGAACGGCGGAAAATCTGCAGAACGGCGGGCATCAATTTCTTGGCGATAGAAGTCGATGATGTTGCCTTTGGCGCCGAATGCGATCGCCGGTATCTCGGGGCTCCTCGTCTGCAATATGAATTGCTTTCTCGCCATGGTCCGCATCCGAATAATCATGGAAAAGGCTTTCTCGTGTATGCGGAAGTCTGGCAAGGAAAAAAGCGAATCGATAGACGCCACGGCCGAGTAGTCTATTTCGCGATCGACGTACAAAAGGGCCAGTTCGGTGCCGACGAGGATACCACCTGGCGATGCGTACCATTTTTCGGCTATTTCAAGGGCCTTCTTGTGCGTGCTCGCCGTTGTTTTGTCGAGCAAGAAAACCTTGGCGTCTGGAATAGCGACAGAAATTTCATGTGCGACACGTTCCGTTCCGATGCCGAGAGTGCGCAATCGCCAACTGCCGCAGGCACGACATACTGTGTGCGCATCGAATCGCTTGCCGCATCGATTACACAGATAGAACCGATTATCGTCGCTCGCCGGATCGCCACCTTTTTTGGAATGCAGGACGAGCGGCACGTCTGAACATTTGTCGCAGAGCAGAACTGTTTCGCAATCTGCACAGACGGTGTGCGGGGCGAGTCCTTTGCGGCCCGAAAGCACGAACATGTGGCCGCTCTCCTCGCGATTTTTGGCGACGACAGACAATAGTTCGTCAGAAAGGACGCGGAATTCCTTGCCGGCGTCCTTGTATTTCTTCATATCCACAAGTTCGTCGCGCGATGTCGATAGCGAACGCATGGATAGCGGGGCATAGTCCACGAGGGCGCCTTCTTCTTCGCGCCACAATGTTTCGACACGCAGGTTTGAGTCCCCGAAGATGAGGTCTGCACCCTTGGCTCGTGCAAATCGTTCTGCCACGTATCGCAGGTCGAGGAACGGTCGGGAAGGGAGTTTGTAGGCGCGGGAATTTTCTCGCTCGACGATGACGAGGCCGATATCGGCGCGTGGGATGGCCAGGAAACCGCCGGTCGCCACGATCACGACAGGGTGAGGATCTTCGACGCAGGCCTTCCATCGCTTTGAAACTTCTCCTTTGGACAAGCCGCTGTGGAATATGTATGTGTACGTTTCGATACCTTTCTCGAAATACGAGAAGGCCTTTTTGATGTCTTCGGCGGTCGGCATCATCATGAATACCGATTCTTTGCGGGCGAAGCGCTCGCGGACGAGGCTCTTGTAGTGACCGTATCGGTCGTCATCACCTTTTTGAAGGACGTACGGTTCGTGGTGCGACAGGCGACGCTTGCCGGCTGGTTTGGCTTCTGGCAGTTTCTCGTAATCAGCAAGAATTGATGCGGGCAGTAATTCAAACAAGGTACTGCCGACAGATGCCGCGTGGTATCGCGCGCTTTCCTCGGCCGCCTGGAAAAATTCAGGCGAAACGAGCTGGCGAGCCTCGGTCTTCTCAACTTTCTTAACTTCAAAATCTGCTGATTTTATTTCAGCCTTGGCTTCGGCTGCTGGCTGTGACGATATGACGAGCGCGCCTACGGTCCGCTTGCGCAAGGGAACGCGGATAACCGCGCCTAATGGCGCGGCTCCAGGGGTCCAATAGCTTAATAGGTCAGCTCCGACGCCGCGGACGATAGGTATGGCCTTGATGAGATGCACATATTCAGTATACCGCTTTTACGGCGTCACCTATACCATCTCGGTCGCCCTCTGGTTTATCTTTGAATAGGCGGCTTCCTGGAGGACGGCGTCTGCATGATGCTCTTCTTTGAGCGTCTGTGTGAGCAGTTCGGACACGGTGTAGTATCCCAATGTGTCTGCCCAAGCAACGGCCGTGGTATACCCGGCGATTTCATAGTGCTCGACATAACTTGCCGACGCGATAATCGCCGCATCGAGCGTTTCAGGCGTGTCGGCGTGCTTCATGTTCCACTCGGCGTCTTTGATGATGCCTCGAATACCTTCTACTTTGACTTTATCGGCCTTCTCGTCGATCTCTTCGAATGCCTCTTCGAGGCGCTTGGCTTGCACCCGCGTTTCTTGGAGGTGTTCGCGCAAGGAAGATTTGAGGTCTTCGTCGCTCGCTTTTTCAATCATTTTCGGGAGCGCTTCGATAATCTGCAGTTCGATGTCATAGAGTGCGCCTAATTTGAGCGCGAGCAGGTCGCGCAGGTTAGTGGTTCTCATTATTGGTGGCGTTAATGGTAAGGAGACCTCTAGGCGCCGTCCTCCGGCTTCGAGGTTTCTGATATATCGATTTCCGGCGCGGGCAGGCGGATTGTGTGCTGATGGAGGATACGGCCGAATGAATCGTGGAGGATGACAAGCCTGTATAGGTCGTTCTGGATAGGCGAAGGGATTAGTTCTTTCATAGGGTTTGTCGCTTAGGGAGGCGGATGTCCGCCCCTTACCCTATATTACGCGTGAACGTAGTCGGTATTACCTAGACATGACTATATGCATGTGCGCGATTAAAGATCGCGGAAGGTTTCGATTTTTGCGCCGATGGAATTGAGACGATTGGCGAGGTCTTCGTATCCGCGATTGATGTTGTACACGTTGCGCAATACGGATGTGCCTTCGGCCGCGAGCATACCAAGCATGATAATGACAGACGGACGCAAGGCAGGAGGGCAGACGACCTCGGTCGCTTTGAGCTTGGTCGGACCCTTCACATAAAAGCGATGCGGATCAGCGAGAATTGTTTCCGCGCGCAGCTTGTCGAGTTCTTTATAATAAATAGCGCGTTCCTCGTACACCCAGTCGTGAATAAATGTCTGTCCTTCGGCCTGAGTTGCAATGACCGCAAAGAACGGCAAGTTGTCCATGTTGATGCCAGGATATGGTTGGGCGTGGATTTTCTCGTCGAGGGCTTTGAGCTTTGACGAAAATGTCTTGATGTCCACAAGGTTCGTTCTGCCGTTGTCGGCCTTGTATCGTTTGAGGAATTTATATTTGAATCCCATCTTTTCGAGCTTGAGCAATTCCAATTCAAGGAAATCAATCGGGCATCGCTCGATCGTGATAGATGACTTGGTGATGATTGCTGCCGTGATAAGAGACATGGCCTCGATCGGGTCTTCGGAAAGGGAATACTCGACATCTTTTTTCAAACCGTCCTTGCCAAGTGTTTTTGGGTCGATGCCGTGGACTACCATGGTCGAGGTACCAATGCCATCAATTTTTGCACCGAGAAGTTCGAGATAAAAACAGACATCTTGGACCTGGTAATTGGCCGAGGCGAATTTGATCGTAGTTGTGCCCGGGATAAGTGCCGCCGCCATGAGCACGGCTTCGGTCACAGTATCACCGGCCTCGTACATGATGATTTCTCGATTTTTCTTCAGGCCTTTGTGCGATACCTCGTAATATTTCGATGAGGTTTTGATAGAAACACCAAGCTTTTCGAGAGCGAACACATACGGCTGGATTGTGCGCGAGCCGAGACGGCAACCGGACGCCTGAGGCAGATCAAACTTTGTCATGCGATGTATGAGCGAGCCGAGCATCATTACCACGCTCCTTGTTTTGGCCGCCGAATCATATGCAATAGATTTCATTGCAAAGGTTGCCGGTGGGGTAATGGCGAGGTCCTGTCCGCGGTCTCCGCGCCACTCGACTTTCACGCCGATTGATTCGAAGACTTCGATGATGCGATTCACCTCTTCGATTTTTGGTGCGTTCTTGATGACAGTCGTTCCCTTGTTCATGAGCGAGGCGCACATCACGCCCACAGCGCCGTTTTTGGAAGTGCGGACTTTGATCGTGCCAGAAAGAGGATGGCCGCCCTTGATGCGGAAATTGACCGTGCCACCGCGGGCGAGGGAAACGATTTCCTGACCGAGGGCCGCGCTAATTTTCGCCAGAGTTTCGGTCGAGAGGTTCTGCTCGCCCTTTTCGATACGGGCGATAGCAGACTGGGTCGTGCCTATTTTCTTGCCAAGCTCGCCTTGGGTCATGCGCCTGTCTTCACGCAGATGGGTAATCATCGAGCCGATAGAGGTCAAGGCTTTGGTGGGCGTTTTCATGTCGGGAAGTATAGCATATACGCTATGAAAAAACCGCCAACCCGTAAGGGAAGGCGGTCTTGAGTGGTGGGGCGAGGCGGACGGTGACAAATCCCAGCGAGCCTAGAACAGGAGCTCTAGATATTCGAGGCAGCGCCGGATAGTTTTCGGTTTACCTTGGACGAACTTCACAAGACTCGCTTCGTGGCATGCTTGCATACCAAGAATTGAACTCATGATTTCACTGTGCCCGTCGAGTTTTTCATGTTCGAGGGCAGCCCAGAGGTTCACCATCAATCGCAAGCGTTCGTCCATTGTGCAAACTGATGGAAGGGCCTTCACGTAGCTCGCGAAGTTCGGAACCTCGATAAGGAGGCCCCGGTAGAACGCCATAAATTTCATCCTACGTTCTTCCTGCGTGCACCCAAGGGCAAGTACCGCTTCGTCCGCCTCAGCCGTGATGTAGCTCACATAACCGAGTATCTTTCTCATAAAATCGTACGGGGTTTCCATACATTTCTACTGCCAACGCGAAGTTGTGTCAACTATCGCCAAAACGCCATAAAAGCGTATAGTTAGGGCGCTAAACCAGACCCAACGCAAAACCATGGCCTTATTCGCGAAAAAACTCGGTATAGACCTCGGCACGGCTAATACGCTCGTGTTTATTCCTGGCAAGGGGATTATCTTAAACGAGCCGTCGGTTGTAGCCGTATCCGAACAGGACAACAGGGTTCTCGCCGTAGGCGTCGAGGCAAAACAGATGATCGGCCGTACGCCGGAATCGATTATTGCGTATCGACCGATGAAGGACGGCGTTATCGCGGATTACCGCGTGACCGAAGCGATGCTCAGATATTTCATAGACAAGGCCTTGGGCAAGTGGAACATCTGGAAGCCTGAAGTCCTCGTGTCTGTTCCTGCAGGCATCACATCGACTGAACGTCGCGCCGTTGTCGAGGCGGCTGTGAAGGCAGGTGCCAAGTCCGCATATGTCGTGAAGGAGCCGATTCTCGCCGCCATCGGCGCAGGAATTCCGATTCAAGAGGCGCAAGGACACATGGTCGTTGACATCGGTGGAGGAACGACCGACGTCGCTGTGATTTCTCTTGGAGGCATTGTCGCATCAACATCCGTAAAATGCGCGGGCAATCGCATTGATGCGGCGATCGCTGATTACATCAAGAAAACTTTTAATCTCGCCATTGGTGACAAGACTGCAGAAGATATAAAAATACAGATTGGTTCGGCTGTGCCCCTCGAAGAAGAGCTTGTCATGATTATTAAAGGCCGCGACTTTTTGTCTGGTCTGCCACGCTCGACCGAAATCAAGACCAACGAAGTTGTGAAGGCTATCGGCAAGGAATTGCGTGACATGATTAAGGCCATCAAAGACGTACTTCAGGAAACTCCGCCTGAACTTGCATCAGACATCATCGACCACGGTATCATTATGACCGGCGGATCATCCATGCTCCGCAATCTTCCAGAACTTGTATTCCGCCGCACGGGTGTAAAGGCAATTCTCGCCGAAGATCCTCTTTACTGCGTTGCCAAGGGAACCGGCATCGCCCTTGATCATCTCGACGTCTACAAGAAGACGATCATGTCCAAGAGGTAGTTGACAAATATTGGGCACTGAGTAATATCCAATACCAGCACTTCGGTCTTTGTCCCCGGTTAGTCGCTAGCCTTCGGGCAGCTCAACCTCAGTCTGGTACACCCTCCCTGCTACGCTTAGACGTCAAGCCAGGCGCGGCGCTTGCGGTAATACAGATTCGGAAAAAATCGAGTAGCTACGTCCAGGGACGTTACTCGAGGTGTTAGGTGCCCCGCAAGGGGTGCCGAATGGCGCGATCTACGGATCGCGCCTTTTTTATGGAAATGACGAGCTTGGATAAATGATAAGGAGGGTGTTTGACAAGATGTGAACGCAGAGTAATCTCAATACGGGAGTTCTTCAGCGTTCGACACCTTGTCGGCGAAACGGGTTTTCTCGGGGATCGATCGCTCAGATTCGGGATCCAGCAACGATTTACATATGTCGCCCGTGTTGGCGCAAGCCGACATCCAACAAAATGGCGCACCGTAGCTCCTGAGGCTGCATCTTCCAGATGTGGCCTTTTATTTTGCTATACTCAACACATGTTTGATCCGAAGGCCCTCCATCACGCATATTTCATCGAAGGCGAGCGGGAAGCCGTGCTCGCTTCGCTTGATGCATTCTTGTCAGAAGGACTTGGTATTGTGCGTGCCGGACATCCGGACGTGCATTATGCGATATACGAGTCATTCGGCATTGACGAAGGACGCGCCCTGCAAGACATGCAATCCATGCGTCCGGTCATGGGCGATCGCAAGGTATTCATAGTTTCTACGGGTGCGATTACCAACGAGGCGCAGAATTCGCTTCTAAAAGTTTTTGAAGAGCCGACCACTGGCACGCATTTTTTTGTCATCGCCCCGACGCGGCGCATCCTTTTGCCAACTCTGCGATCTCGCATGGTCATCATTGCGCATGAATCGGCGGGATTGACGGGTGACGCGGCGCTCAGCATAGACGCGAAAGCTTTCGTAAAGATGTCGCCAAAGGATCGTCTTGCGGCAGTGGCTGGCATTATAGAAGAGAAGGACAAAGCCAAAGCCGAAGGTTTCCTCGCCTCGCTTATTACAGAACTGCGCGGCGATAGCCTCGAAAAAGCCGGACCGGTGCGAGCCCATGCTGTGAAAGAAATCGTGGGTCTGTCGGCATATCTCAAAGACCGTGCTCCGTCGGTTAAGCTCGTTCTTGAACGTGCGGCATTATTAGACTTAGGGTAGGCCCGGATGTTAATATCACTATATGCAATACAACTTCACCGCCATCAAAGCTAATCTTGCGAGCACGGAAACTTGGCTTCAAAAGGAGCTCAGCACCATTCGAACTAACCGCGCCAACCCTTCGATACTCGACAGTGTGCGCGTTGACGCATACGGGTCTGATATGGCTATCAATCAGGTGGCGAGCATTGCGAACGAAGATGCTCGAACCATTCGCATCGCGCCGTGGGATCAAGGTCTTATCAAGGCCATTGAAAAGTCCATCATCGTCGCAAACCTCGGCCTCTCTGTCGCGGTTGATGACAAGGGCATTCGCGTCTCGTTCCCAGATTTGACCGGTGAGCGCCGCCAGGAAATTGTGAAAATGGCCAAAGAAAAACTTGAACAGGCCAAGATTCAGGTAAGGAAGCATCGCGATGAGGTAAACGCAGACATAGACAATAAGGAAAAGGAAGGCGGCATGGGCGAGGACGAGAAGTTCCGCTTCAAGGCAGATGCCCAGAAGCTCGTTGATGAATCGAACAAGCGTCTTGCAGAGATGCTCGTTAAGAAGGAAAAGGAGATACTTGGATAACAACTATGTCCGTCATACTTTTTCTCGTTATCCTCTCGGTCCTCGTGTTTGTTCACGAGCTCGGCCATTTTCTTGCAGCCAAGAGATTCGGCGTGCGCGTTGACGAGTTCGCTATCGGTTTTCCGCCGCGCTTGTTCAAGAAAAAAGTGGGCGAGACGCTGTACTCTTTTAACCTCATCCCATTCGGCGGATACGTAAAAATATTTGGCGAGAATCCAGATGAAGATCCGGCTGCGGCGAACGGCGCCAAGGATCCACGCAGTTTTTCAAATATCGCCCGATGGAAGCAGGCGCTCATCCTGGCTTCGGGTGTGATATTCAACATCGTATTCGCATGGGCCTTGTTTTCCATCGCATATCTTTCGGGCATGACCACGTCTGTTTCGGATAATTCTTCCAAGTACGTCATAGACAAGCATGTGATGGTTATCGAAGTTCTCGAGGGATCACCTGCAGCGCGCGCCGGAATCATGCCTGGCGACTCATTCATCGGTATCAAATCTGGCAGTGCCGCAACTTCGGTCGTCGCCACAGTCGAGGAAGTCCAAAGTGCTGTTCGTTCTTCGGACGGATCGGCGCTCGGCCTTGAAGTATTGCGCAACGGGGCGCCGCTCGCCCTCACAGTGACGCCAGAACAAGTTTCTTCGACGTCGAACTTTGCCATTGGCATTGCCATGGACCTTGCCGGCAAGGTCAAACTGCCGATCCACCTTGCAATCTGGGAAGGAGGCAAGCTCACGGTTGATATGTTCGTCGGCATCGCCGCGAATTTGTACGGACTCATCAGGGATGCGTTCATGGGCGAGGCCGATTTGTCACAAGTTGCAGGTCCTGTCGGAATCGCGCGTCTGGTTGGCGACGCCAGCTCGCTCGGCTTCATATATCTCCTTTCGTTCACGGCTTTCATATCCATGAACTTGGCGGTTCTCAACCTCATTCCGTTCCCGGCCCTCGACGGAGGACGTATTCTTTTCGTGGCCATCGAAGCTATCTCGAGGAGACCAATCAAGCCGGTCGTTGCCAACACGCTCAATGTTCTCGGCTTCGGCTTGCTCATCTTGTTTATGCTCTTTGTGACATACAAAGACATCGCGAAGCTTATATAGCGGTTTCTGCCGCACGGCACGGCACGGCGGGCGGGGGTCCATTCTCGATTTTTTCGAATGATGGAGTATTTGATGCGTTTTTCATCAAATACTCCACAAATGAAAAATGAGTATATAAAAACCTCCCGGGAAGGGAGGCTTTACTAACGCTGTTCTATCTATTATATCACCTTTCACTAAAAAAAGCAAGTCCCCCTTACAAATACGGCCAGATAGGCTATCATTGAGCAACCAAGCCATAATTTACGTCTACGCGACAAAACCCGATGCGCCAAAGCAAACTTTTCACCAAGACCCGCAAAGAAGCCCCAAAAGACGAAGTCGCCAAAAATGCGCAGCTTCTGATTCGCGGCGGATACATATACAAGGAGATGGCGGGCGTTTATGCGTATCTGCCTCTCGGCCTGCGCGTCATGAACAAAATCGTCGACGTAATTCGCGAGGAAATGAACGCCATCGGCGGACAGGAAGTTTCGCTCACCGCGCTTCAGGACAAGGCGACCTGGGAAAAAACCGGACGATGGTCTGACGCAGTCGTAGACAACTGGTTCAAAACAAAACTCAGAAATGGTTCCGAGGCTGGTCTTGCCTTCACGCACGAAGAACCTTTGACCGCGCTCATGAAGGATTTCATTTCTTCGTATCGCAATTTGCCTGCGGCGGTGTACCAGTTCCAGACCAAGTTCCGAAACGAGGAACGGGCAAAGTCCGGCATCATGCGCGGCCGCGAATTTCTTATGAAGGATCTCTACTCGTTTTCGAAAGACGAGGCAGAGCACGCTGATTTTTATGAAAAGGCCAAGGCGGCGTATGTGCGCGTTTTCGAGAGGCTCGGCCTCGGCGACAGGACATATGTGACGTTTGCGACTGGTGGCTCGTTTTCTAAATTTTCCCACGAGTTCCAGACAGTGACGGACGCCGGCGAAGATCTCATTTATGTGGACGAGGAAAAGAAAATCGCTGTGAACAAGGAAGTTCTCGACGACGCGGTGCTCAAGGACCTCGGCCTCGACCGATCCAAACTCGTCGAGAAAAAAGCCGTCGAGGTGGGAAATATATTTTCTCTTGGCACGCGATTCTCTGATGCCTTCGAACTCACATATGTTGCTGAAGATGGCAAGCCAAAACCTGTGGTCATGGGATCGTATGGCATTGGTCCCGGTCGCGTCATGGGCGCCATCGTCGAGACTCTTGCTGACGACAAAGGTATCGTCTGGCCAGAATCCGTCGCGCCGTTCGCTGTGCATCTCATCGCCCTTGACGACAAGGCAGGCAAAGTGAAAGTGGCTGCAGACGCTTTGTACGAAAAGCTCGTCGCCAAAGGCATAGAAGTTCTTTATGACGATCGCGATGCGCGCGCGGGTGAAAAGTTCGCTGATTCGGACCTTATTGGCATACCAACACGATACATTATTTCCGAGAAGACGCTCGCCGAAGATTCTGTCGAGGAGAAGGACCGCAAGACGGGACAAGTCAAGATGGTGGCGATAAAAACGCTGTAGTGATAGTGTTCAAAACATGTCAAAAGGACTCCTAAACAAGCTTTATGCGGCCTTCTCGCACGATATCGGCATCGATCTCGGCACGGCTAATACGCTTGTATATATGAAGGGCCAAGGCATCGTTATAAACGAGCCTTCCGTCGTGGCTGTGAACCAGAAGACTGGCCGTGTTGTGGCGGTCGGTGGCCAGGCCAAGGACATGCTCGGCAGGACGCCAGCCCATATCCAGGCGGTGCGTCCTCTCGTCGAAGGTGTGATTTCGGACTTCGAGGTGGCAGAAGAAATGCTCGTTTATCTCCTCAACAAGTCCCAGAAGGATTCCAAGAAGTTTTTCGGCCCACGCGTGATTGTCGGTATTCCTTCGGGAGTGACTAACGTTGAGGCGCGCGCCGTCCGTGATGCGACAAAAAATGCCGGCGCGCGCGAGGTACACATCGTCGAGCAACCAATGGCCGCCGCGATCGGCATCAAGCTCCCGATTCACGAGCCTGCAGGTAACATGGTTGTTGACATCGGTGGAGGAACGACAGATATCGCCATGATTTCGCTCGGCGGTGTCGTCAGGTCGAAGTCGCTCAAGGTCGCCGGAGACCGTTTGAACGACGACATCATTTCATACGTCCGCAACGAATTCAAAATACTCATCGGCGAGAAGACTGCTGAAGATATAAAAATCGCAATCGGCGTCGTCGTCGCGGGCGAGAAGCCACACGAAGCGCCAATCCGTGGCCGTGACCTCGTTACAGGCTTGCCTCGCGAAGTGGTGCTCACGGACGCGGATATCCGTGAAGCCATCGGTCCATCAATCGACACGCTCGTCGATTCAGTCAAAGAAGTTCTCGAGACCGCTCCGCCTGAAATCCTCGCTGACGTCATGCATCGCGGCATATATCTTGTCGGTGGTGGCGCCATGATTCGCGGCCTCGACAACCTCATCGAGGAGCTCGTAAAAATCCCAGTCCACATCGCCGAAGACCCTCTCACCGCTGTCGCTCGCGGCACCGGCATTATCCTCGAAGACATCGAAAGGTATCGAGATATCCTCATCCAAAGCGAAGATGACCTACCTAAGGCGCAGTAACGTCGGCGAAAAGAAGGGCAGAGCAGTGACCATCGCGATCATCCTCGCTATAGTCGCGCTCGTTTCCATTGATTTCATATTTCCATCTTTTTATCCTCGACTTCTAAGCCCGGTCGCATCTACAGCCTGGAAGTCCGAAGACGCCGTGATTGGTATTTTTGGCCGCATGGCGCGCATCGTTTCGTCCAAGCTCGCCCTGGTCCGAGAAAACGCATCTTTGCGAGACGAGGTCCGATCGCGCGAAGCAGACGCCTTTCTTTTGCAGACTTTGCGAGACGAGAACGAGGCGCTCAAGACCGCGCTTGGCAGGGAATCACGTTCGAGCGGGGTGCTTGGCGTCGTATTGTCGCGCCCACCGGTATCCGCATATGACACTCTTACCCTCGATGTTGGATCAGATGACGGAATTGCTGTGGGTCAGCGCGTATACATCAACGGTTCGATATTAGTCGGAGATATATCCGAAGTAACTGGCGCGTCGTCCAAGACAAGTCTGTACTCTACGCCAGGCCGAGAAACACCAGTACTTATCGGAGACAAGAAAGTAGCGGCCCAGGCAGTCGGTCGTGGGGGAGGCAATTTCATCGCGCGTCTTCCTACGGACATCGAAGTCGCTGTTGGAGATATAATCGTCGCCCCACAATTGCGTGTGAATATTTTTGGCGTGGTTGAACACATTTCCGTGGGCGCAACTGATTCCATACAGGCGATATATTTCCGCGCACCGTTCAATATGCAAGAACTCCGATACGTCGAAGTAGACGCCGCACGTTAACCATCCACCATCAATCCATGCGCATCGCATTCAACATCGCACTACTTGTATCAGTCCTTTTCCTCCCGTGGTGGCTTTTTGCGATTGTTCTTGTCGCCGCATTCTTCGTTGTTGGACGCTTTTTTGAAGGCGTGCTCTGGGGACTCGTCGCCGACGTCTTGTATGGTTCGTATTGGGGATTCTATGGTTGGACACACGCATTCCTTGTGGGTTCGGTCATTGTATTCGCGGTCGCCAGTGTGGTTCGCGACAGGCTCGCTTGGCAACGCTAGCGCGTGATACACTCTCACTATGTTCAGAGGCCGACGCAAGAATAAAGACGTCCACATCGACCCGGACGAGATATTCATCGATTCGCAAAACCTGCCGGATTTCGATACGTTCCAGTTTGAAGGACGTATGGAAAAACCGATACCAGTTGCGACGATGATTGTGCTCGCATCGGTATTCGGAGTGCTTATGATTGTGCTCGCGGGAAAGGCGTGGGCGTTGCAGATAAAAGACGGCGAGCAATACGCCAAGATGAGCGAAAGCAATATGGCTCGACAGACTATCGTATTCGCCGAGCGCGGCGCGATATACGACAGGAACGGGCTACGGCTCGCATGGAATGCAGTGAACGAGGAAGAACCAGACTTTGCTTCGCGCAGATATATTGATCAAGAAGGTTTTGCTCATGTGCTCGGGTACCTCAAATATCCCGCCAAGGACAGGCAGGGTTATTACTACAGAACTTCATATGAAGGCATGGCCGGTATCGAACAGCAATTCAACAGTGAATTACAAGGAACGCACGGGCTGAAAATCCTTGGTGTCGATGCCTTGGGCAGGGTTGATGCGGAATCAACGATTCGTCCGGCCAAAGACGGCGCAAACCTGACGCTTTCTATTGATGCGGTGGTCGAGGCGCAACTTTATAAATCAATCGAAGCCCTCGCCGGAAAGGTTGGATTTACAGGCGGGGCAGGGGCAATCATGGATGTGCACACGGGCGAGGTTATCGCCATCACGAGCTACCCAGAATACAAGAGTTCGGTCATGACGGAAGGCGACGACTCGCGCGAGATTTCTCGATACTTGTCTGACTCAACAAAACCTTTTCTCAACAGGTTTCTTTCCGGATTGTATACACCAGGTTCGATCGTGAAGCCGTTTGTTGCGCTCGCCGCACTGGAAGAGGATGTCATCGACCCGAACAAAGTCATCGTCAGTACGGGCTCAATCAGTATTCCGCATCCTTATGACTATACAAGGAAGACCTTGTTCATGGATTGGAAGGCGCACGGCCCCGTCACCATGCGTGACGCAATCGCTGTGTCATCGAACGTGTATTTTTATGTCATCGGTGGCGGATTCGAGGGACAGAAAGGACTCGGCATTGATCGGCTTAATCAGTATTTCTCGCTTTTTGGTATCGGCCAGAAAAATGTCGAGACCGGATTCTTCAAAGGACCGAATGGCGTTGTGCCGTCGCCTTCATGGAAGGAACGAGTTTTCCCCGGCGATCCATGGCGCATTGGCGATACCTATTTCACGTCAATCGGTCAGTACGGATTCCAGGTGACGCCGCTTCAGATGCTCAAGGCCGTGGCTTCCATCGCAAATGATGGACTCATGATCGAGCCGACCATATTAAAAACCTCGACCACTTCGGCACCAGTGGTTACGACGACCGTACCTGTCGACCAGAACAACCTTCAGATAATCCGCGAAGGCATGAGGAAGACAGCGATATCAGGGACGGCGTCCGGTCTCAACCTTCCATATGTGAAGGCGGCCGCCAAGACAGGTACCGCAGAGCTCGGTGTGACCAAGGCCTTTGTGAACTCATGGGTGACTGGGTTCTTTCCATACGAGAACCCAAAATATGCCTTCGTTGTTATAATGGAACGAGGCCCACGTGCGAATATTTATGGATCAACCCTTGTTATGCGTGAGCTTTTTGAATGGATGCACAAAACCGACTCGCCCTACCTTAAGTAGGTGTTTCATGGTATGATGCCCGCCATCAGTCGTAATCAGACGTAACCAAATACGCCGTATGGAAACCCACAAATACCTTACCCAGCAGAAATACAACGAACTCGAAATCGAGCTTCGTGAACTCAAGACCGTCAAACGAAAAGAGGTCGCACAGAATCTCGAATATGCTCGCGCCCTCGGCGACCTTTCTGAGAACACCGAATATCAAGAGGCCCGTGAATCTCAGGCTATGGTCGAGGATCGTATCGCCATTATCGAGAATACGTTGAAGACTGCTGAAATAGTGCACGAATTGCACGGCGACAACGTCACCATGGGATCTGAAGTTACCATCGAAAAGGCGGGAACCAAGGACAAGACCAAATATAAGGTTGTTGGTTCAGACGAGGCGAATGCCGCAGAGGGCAAGATATCGAATCTTTCTCCGCTCGGCTCTCAGCTACTCGGCAAGAGCAAGGGCCAGTCCATCACGGTCAGCACTCCAAAGGGTGAGACTACCTACAAGATAGTCTCGGTTTCATAGCTCCATACAATAAATAATGGCATCACTCGACGAAATACGAGAAGCACGACTAAAGAAGCTCGGCATCCTCAAGGCTGCGGGCATGAATCCGTATCCGATCGAGACAGAACATGATTTCGACCTGGCCACGGTCAGGACAGATTTCGAAACACTCGCGAAGACTGGCAAAGAAGTCGCCCTTGCTGGACGCGTCATGGCGGTGCGTGGACAAGGCGCCATACTTTTCGTGCCGCTTTTCGACGGAACCATGCAAGGCAGTCCTTCAACTTTTCAGGCCGTGTTCAAGAAGGACTCCATGGACGAGACTTCGTTTAAACTGTTTTCCGACGTTGCCGATATCGGCGACATTATTTCGGTTAAAGGCGAACTTTTCACCACTCAGAAAGGCGAGAACAGTGTTCTTGTAAAATCGTGGACCATGCTCGCCAAAACTTTGCGCCCACTTCCCGAGAAATGGAGCGGTCTTCAGGATGTCGAAGAACGATTCAGGAACCGCTTCCTCGATACCCTTATGTCGGCCGAAGTCCGCGAACGATTTATGATTCGATCGCGCATGATTACCGCGTTCAGGTCAGTCCTAGACAAGGCCGGATATCTCGAGGTGGAAACACCCCAGCTTCAACCATTGGCAGGTGGCACCAACGCGGCCCCTTTCAAGACTCATCACAATGCCCTTGATATAGATCTTTTTTTGCGCATCGCCCCTGAACTGTATCTAAAGAAGCTTCTTATCGGCGGTTTCCCAAAGGTCTACGAAATCGGCCGTAATTTCCGTAACGAAGGCATAGACGTCACCCACAACCCCGAGTTCACCATGCTCGAGTTTTACGAGGCTTTTTCCACCGCCGCAAAGCAGATGGATTTCGTCGAGGCGATGATTCGTGACGTGGTTAAATCCGTTCTCAACTCGCCAGTCGTTAAATCCGAGGAAGGGGACATAGATTTTTCAAAACCATTCAATCGCATTTCATACCGCGACCTCGTACAAAAGGACGCTGGTTTCGACCCAGTCACCGTTGATCGCGCAACTGCAGAAGCCAAGGCCAAGAAAATGGGCATCAAAGTTGAAGACGGCGATTCAAAAGACCGCATCGTAGACAATATTTACAAGAAGGCATCTCGCGTGAACATCGTCGAGCCAACTTTCATCACCGATTATCCAGTGGACATGCTCCCACTTGCCAAGAAAAGCGAGAAAGACCCATCAGTCGTTGATGTGTTTCAGCTTGTCGTCGGCGGCATGGAACTCGTAAAGGCGTTTTCTGAATTGAATGACCCAATAGACCAGCGTGAACGATTTTCAAAAGAAGAGGACAATGCAAAGAAAGGGGACAAGGAGGCCCAGCCAAACGATCTTGAATTCGTCGAGGCACTCGAATACGGCATGCCACCCGCAGGAGGCGTCGGTATCGGCATGGATCGCCTAGCCATGCTTCTCACCGGCACAAAGAACATCAAGGAGGTGATTCTTTTCCCAACGATGCGCCCGCGCGCGTAAGGATGCAAGGTAACGAAAGGCCGCACCGTAAGGTGCGGCTTTTTCATACGTCTGTATCGAGTTTTAATGTGTTTCAATGTGGATAACCGTGTATACGAGTGGAACGCGGTGGGATACAATATATGATAAGTGGGAAAAAGTGGGTGAGCAGGGAAAGCTCGCCCAACGATAAAAACCCACGAGACCCATGCGAATAATCGAAACTGTATACGCAGTTGAATCGAAAGACAGGCGGTACGAAGTGAAGATGACGCAGGTGAAAGGGTTGAAGTTGCGCGAGCTCGTCCACGTGGAAAGGCGAGCACCGAATGCAAAGGCTTGCGCCAACGCTTCGGCTCATCGAAAGCTAACGTGCTCATCGGAGAATACATCCACTCGCTAGACGACAAGAACCGCATCTCTCTCCCAGTTAAGTTCAGGGAGAAGATCGGCAAAAAGATGGTCGTGGCCCCTGGCCTCGATAGCTGTCTTTTCATATTCACGTCGAAGGAGTGGGAGAAGGTTTCCGGCAAGCTTGGTGAGAATTCGCTCGGCCAGGCAGACAACCGAGGGTTCAGCCGATACATGTTCGGTCTTGCGCAAGAAGCGGAGCTCGACTCGATTGGCAGGATCCTTATCCCTGAATCCTTGCAGAAGTTCGCAGGTCTCAAAGGAAAGGTGGCGGTGGTCGGAGTGCAGACCCGTGTCGAGCTCTGGAATGAGAAAGCATGGGATGCATACAAGAAGGGCGTGGCAGGCAAGGCGGGTGCTCTGGCCGAGAAGCTCGGGCAGGTCGGCATCATCTAATCGCCAAGCCGCACACCTTCTATGCACGAATCAGTACTTTTAAAGGAAACAATAGACGGACTCGAGCTTAAGGAAGGCGAGGTTCTCGTCGACGGCACGCTCGGAAGGGCAGGTCACAGCACTGAGGCGTTGCGCCGCGAGAAAAATATTTTCTTGATCGGCATCGATCGCGATCAGGATGCTCTCGACGAGTCCCGCAAGAAGCTTGCCGACGCAGGGGCGAAGGAAGGCGATGGTGTGGGCTGCTTCAGACTCTTCCTTGGAAACTTCTCTGATATGGACAAGTTCGCAAAGGAAGCGGGGCGAGAACAGGTGGACAAAATCATTCTTGACCTAGGCTTGTCCTCGCCGCAGATCGACGTCGCAGGTCGCGGCATCAGCTTCCGCAAGGACGAGCCGCTCATCATGACGATGGAGAAAGAACCAAAGCCAGGGGCCTTCACCGCGCAGGACATCGTGAACGGTTGGGCCGAGGAAGACATCGCCAACGTCATCTACGCTTACGCCGACGAACGATATGCGAAACGAATCGCACGCGGCATCGTGGAGGCCCGCAAGGAAGCGCCGATCATGACAACAGTCCGATTGGTTGAAGTCATCGAAGCCTCGGTGCCGTTCGGATACAGAAACGGTCCAAAGATGGGCAAGATTCATCCGGCCACGAGAACCTTTCAGGCCTTGCGCATTGCGGTGAATGACGAGTTGGGGAGCGAGAAGAAAGGCCTTGCGGCGGCCATGTCTATTCTCAGGCCGGGTGGTAGGCTCGCCGTCATATCGTTCCATAGCCTCGAGGACCGTATCGCAAAGGTTGCCATAAAGGAATGGGAAGCTGCAGGACAGGGCAAGCAGAGCACCAAGAAACCTATAGAGCCGAGCGAGGAAGAGCAGAAACGCAATCCGCGCTCGCGGAGCGCAAAGCTCAGGATTTTCATAAAGCAGAGTTAGGACGGAGATTATCAACAAAAACAGAAACAACATGACGAAATTCGTACGACAGCAGGTAGAGACGATGGAAAGGCCGATTACGGCTTGGATGCTCGTGGGCGTAGCAGTCACGCTCATAGCGATATACGCATACCTCGTCAACGCCTCTATCGTGAATATCGTCACCGCAAAAACTGTCCGCACTCATGTCACGTCGCTCACGACCAGGGTTGGCGCTCTCGAATCGTCATATCTCACCGCAAAGTCTGCAATCACTATCGAAGAGGCGCGAGAACTTGGTTTTTCTGCATCTAAATCTCGACCAGCATATATAGGCAGGACCGCGACCCTCGGAGCAATTTCTCTCAACCGATAATATGGCGCAGGCGGGGCGCATCAAAGTTATAGGCGGTATCGTCCTTTGCGTAGCAATTATGATTGGGGTGAGGCTGTATTACCTGCAGGTAATGCGTAGCGACGATTACCGCAGTCAGGCGGACCGCCAATACGTGCGTCATGGCACAGGATTGTTTGATCGTGGTTCTATATATTTCTCACCAAGAAAAGGCGAGCCGATTTCAGCCGCTACGTTAAAATCTGGATACACCATCACGATCAACCCACGTCAGATTGAGCATCCAGAGGATGTTGTTAATGGTCTCACTGGCATAGTGGATATAGGTGAAGGTGCTTTGATTGCTGTAATGGCGAATCCGACCGCTCCTTCCAGAGAAGTTGACAAACGTGTTTCTGAAGAAGACAGGACACGTGTGGCCGCACTTAGACTCAAAGGTGTCGATATAGTTTCCGAAAGATGGCGCGATTATCCAGCAGGTGTTTCGGCTGCGAATGTTCTCGGATTTGTTGGATATGGCGAGGACGACAGGACGCTTTCGGGAAGGTACGGTTTGGAACGATATTATGAGTCGGTACTTTCACGCGATTCATCGAATTTGTATGTGAACTTTTTTGCTCAGATATTTTCAAATGCTGCTAATTTTATAATAGGTGGTAACGCAGAGGGCGATATCGTCACCACCATCGAGCCTTCGGTTCAAATTGAGCTCGAAAGGAAACTTGCTGGCGTCGTGAAGTCTTGGAACTCTGACGTCACAGGCGGAATTATCATGGACCCAAAGACTGGTCAGATATTTGCCATGGCGGCGACACCATCGTTTGATCCAAACGATTTTTCAAAAGCCAAGGACTCTTCCGTGTATGGTAATCCGTTGGTAGACCGTGTATACGAGATGGGCTCGATTATCAAACCATTTGGTATCGCGGCGGCCCTTGATGCGGGCGCCATCACCGCACGCACCACGTACGACGATACAGGTACTATGGTTGTGAACGGCTCGCGCATCTCAAACTATGATGGCAAGGCTCGTGGTACTGTGGATATGCAAGCCGTGCTCAATCAATCCCTTAACATCGGTATGGCATTTATCACAAAGCGTCTCGGCAATGACGCGCTTAAGGAATATTTCTTGTCGTTTGGATTTGGCGAGGAAACCGGCGTGGATTTGCCTGGCGAGGTGCGCGGACTTGTGTCTAACCTAGGAAAGCCACGAGACCTCGAGCATATCACCGCGTCTTACGGTCAAGGAATTGCGCTTACACCGATTGCGACCGTTCGGGCGTTGTCGGCCCTCGGTAATGGTGGGTATTTGCCCGAGCCTCATATCGTTAAAGAAGTTCGTTATGCCACAGGCCAGAATAAAATCATGGCATATGACGGCACAAAGAACCGTGTTCTCAAGCCCGAGACTTCGGAAGAGATAACTCGCATGCTCGTGCGCGTCGTGGACGAAGCTTTGCTCGGTGGATCGGTCAAACAGACTAATTATTCCATCGCCGCCAAAACAGGAACGGCCCAGATGGCGAATCCGGCGGGCGGGGGATACTATCAGGATCGATATTTGCACTCATTTTTTGGATATTTCCCGGCTTATGAACCTCGTTTTATTGTTTTTCTTTACACTGTTTATCCAAAGGGCGCATCATACGCCTCGCACACTCTGACACAGCCATTCATTGACCTTACGAAGTTCTTGATTAATTATTACGAGGTGCCGCCAGACCGATAATTGCTTTTTTCTGGCTCTGATATATACTACTTGTACAGTTAACCGTACAACACATATGAGCATAGCAATCGCATTCAACAAAATAGAAAGTATGGTCGGCGTGAGCGATTTTCGCGCCGCTATATCCTCATATCTGCGCAAGGCTCGGTCCAAGCCTCTCGTTGTTGCAACCGGTCGCGGAATGGAGCAGTTCGTCGTGCTGTCGGCGGATGCCTATAATAGGCTCGTCGAGGCTAGGGAAGACGCCATCGATGCACGTGAACTCAAACGATTGGTTAAAAGGGGTGGAAAGATGCGTCCGTGGAAGAAACGATAATCGCCATGAAATATGTATCGAATATTTCTGGCATCTTCCGCGGATCGCGACTACCGCAAGCTGCCTAAGGCGGTGCGGGCGGCAATCGACACCCTTTTTGAGGGCGAGCTCCAACGGGATCAATTATCTCGCGCCCTCGATGTTAAGAAACTCAAATTGCCATTCCAAGGGTTCCGTGTGCGCATCGGATCATATCGGATTCTCTTCACCCTTGTGGAAGATCGTATAGAAGTTTATTCTATACGCCATAGGAAGGACGCGTATCGGTAAGCAATTTATAGAGCATATGAAAGCAATACTTAAACCGATACTTATCTCAATACTGATTCTCGAAGCAAAGGCCGCAGTGCGCCGATACAAGCCGCGCATCATCGCCGTGACAGGCAGTGTGGGCAAGACCTCGACCAAGGACGCGATATACGCCGTCGTCTCTGGAACTTTTGTCACAAGGAAGAGCGAGAAGAGCTTCAACAGCGAGATTGGATTGCCGCTCGCCGTGCTCGGCTTGCCAAACGCGTGGTCATCAATTTCTGGATGGGCTTCAAACATTTGGGAAGGTGCACTCGTCGCTTTTGGTCCACGTAGGAAAGCCCACTTTCCGGAACTCCTCGTGCTCGAAGTCGGTGCAGATCATCCGGGCGACATCGCTCGTGCCGTGTCGTGGATCGTGCCGGATATCGCGGTTCTCACTCGCATGTCGTCGACTCCGGTGCATGTCGAATATTTTTCTGGACCAGAAGAAGTTCTGCACGAGAAAATGCGCCTCGCCCTGGCCGTTCCACACGACGGCCTCGTCATCGTGAACGCGGACGATCCTTTGTTCATGGGTGAAGTGGCCGGGCTTTCTGTCCGCAAGGCAACGTATGGCGAAAACAAAGACGCCGATGTCCGGATTGCCATGACCGAATTCGCGTACGAGGACGGGCCATTATCCTTGCCAAAGGGTTTGGATGTAGACATCGATACGAAAGCCCACCAGAGCCTTAAAATAAGCCTCCAGGGCGTGCTCGGGACGCATTTGGCATATCCAGTCGCGGCGGCCATGGCGGTCGCCCAAGAGCTTAATATCGACCCAGAGGTCGCCGCGAAGGCCCTTTCGACTTTCGAGCCGCCAAAGGGAAGAATGCGCATATTGTCTGGCAAGGGCCCTTCTGCTGTGCTCGACGACACTTACAATTCGTCGCCTATAGCCGTCGAGGAAGCCTTGAAGGCCCTCGACAAAATATCGTTCAACCGCGGCAGGAAAATCGCTGCACTCGCCGATATGAAAGAGCTCGGCGCGTTTTCCGATGACGCTCATATAAAGGTTGGCGAGCTTGCCGGAGGCATCGTCCACACGTTAGTCGTCGTGGGCGAGGCGGCGCGAGCCATCGCACGCGGCGCGCGCGGGGTAGGGCTCGCCGAAGATCGCATCGTGGCATTCGACACATCGGCAGAGGCCGCTGAATTTCTTGCTGAATTCGTCAGGGCAGGGGACGTAGTCCTCGTCAAAGGATCGCAGTCCATGCGCATGGAACGCGTGTCCAAGGCATTGATTTATGATCCAAGCGCGGCCCCAGAACTTCTCGTCCGACAAGAGAAAGAGTGGGAGACGCGTTAGACGGCGCCGCAGGTGCCGCTGACGGCCCCAGACCTAGATTTTTTGGAAAAATCCTGCTATTATCCTCTCGCACGAAAGACGGCCCTATCGTCTAATGGTTAGGACAGAAGCTTCTCAAGCTTTAAATCGGGGTTCGATTCCCCGTAGGGTCACAACGCAAAGAAAAAGCAGACACAAGTCTGCTTTTTCTTTGCGTCCAGTGATCGCCAGTGGCGAGAATCGAAAGCCGGAGCCCGCGAAGGCGGGCGAGGCGGGTGAGCTTGGGGATGGGGCCCAAGCGCAAGACCTTTTGAGACGGTACTCCGTCCAAAAGGTGTACTGACCCTGTAAGGGTCGCGGGATTTTTCAACAGAAAAATACCCGTGACCGATTCCCACACCACAACCCCTTTGCATAAACGCCCAATAAATATAGAATATACCCTGTCAGACCTCTCACAAAATATATGAACACCGTACGAACCATCATCTTTATAGCCATCATCGCCTTGCTCGCCCTGGGCTTTTATTATGTGTCACAACAGGCGGGTCCAAACGTAGTCACCGGCACGGTGTCATACATGGAAGACGTACCATTGCCGCCGAATTCTGTTGTCGAGATGAGACTCCTCAACGTGTCGCTCATCGACGTGGAATCTCAGGTCCTTTCAGAGCAGACCATATACCCGAACGGCAAAAACATGCCTCTTCCGTTCTCGCTTAAATATCGCGCATCAAACATCGACGCATCCTCGACATATTCTGTTGCGGCACGCGTGCTCGTCAACGGCTCGCTCGCCTGGGTCACAACTCAGACATATCCGGTCATCACGAATGGATATCCGATGACTGCCGAGGTTTACATGACCGACGTACGCTAATTCAAGCGTTTAGCGACGGGCCTTGATCCGCGCGATAACGATACGAACCTTTGCCTTGATATAGGCGAACGCATAGCCCGGATATGCATTTTTATGCTTGCGTATGATGGCGAGATGTTCACGGGCAGCGACGAGAGGTCGTTCTTTTGTTATACCGCCATCGTGGGCGCGGTATCCAACCATGTATTCAGGGAGGACACGGAAGCGGCCTTCCGAACCGAGCCTCAGCCAGAGGTCATAGTCGTCAACAATGGCATAAGATGGGTCGTACCCGCCGACTGCGACGGCCGAGTCTTTGCGATACAGAACCGATGATTGGACGATCTGGTTGCGACGGAGCATGACCTTGCGGATGTCCTCGTCCTTTTCTGCAAAATCGAATTTGCCGACTTCTTTTCCGGCAAGGTCGATGACGGTCGCGCGCGTGGACACAAGAACGTGATCTGGATTTTCACGCAGAAAATCCGCCTGTTTTTGAAGCTTGTTTTTGTCCGTCCAGGTGTCGTCGCTGTCGAGCATTGCTATAAGCGACCCTTTGGTGAGTTCAATGCCGGTGTTTCTGTTGCGAGCGATGCCGAGATTTTTCTCGTTCTTTATATATCTGATTCGAGAATCACGAGCCAGGAACTGACGCACAATTGCAGCAGTATTATCGGTCGAACAATCGTCCATGATGATGAGTTCCCATGACGAGAAAGACTGGGCGAGCACGCTTTCCAGAGCCTCACCGATGAGGTCGGCGCGATTGTAAGTGGGAACGATGATCGAGATTAGAGGCGTATCCATGTCGGTGGGATGATGTCCTTATACCACGACTCGTGCCTCTTGGCCCATGCCTTCGGTGCTACGACGACTTTATCGGGATTAGCGTTGAGCCATGCGCCCCACCAGCTGAAGCTTGAATTGGCGATGATGTTGTGGCGGCAGGCGGACATAAGGAATATTTCTTCGAAGAGCGGTGTCTTTGGATCAGATACAAACTCCGCATCTGACGGGAGGGCGATATTGGCCTTGGCCCACGCGATGTCGTCAGAGAAGACGTAGACATGCGGGTTCGGGACAAGTGTGCGGATGTGGGCGAGCGCCGACGCATAGTATGAAGGTTCGAGCGAGACGAATTCGGCGCTCGCCGTGGTCGTGTAGTCGCCGCGGCGCACATGGAGCGACACAGAAGACTCGTCGGAATAGATCCTGTTTATCCAGGCTTGAGACTTCGGAGATAGGGGGTTTTTCGGCGTGAAAGCCAGACGGATGTCGTCGGCGAAATCCTTGAAGTACCGCTCGTCCTGGAAGAATCCGTCGAGGTAGACGTCGCCGGAAAGCGACAGGACGCTGGGCACGAAATTTATATAGTAGCGTTTGAGAACCTTTGCCCGGAAGAATCGCGCCGCCTTGGAGAATATGCCGAAAGGGTATTTCACCTTGCGAATCTCGTTCGGCCATGCCGTATCCGCCACAATGTCCCAGCCATCGAGCTCATATTTCCGCGGCGTATCGGATTTCATGGCTGAAGCGAAGCCCGTACAATCGAGCTTGGGTCCGGTGTACTCGGCGAAGCCGTTCGTATCCTTCGCGGCATTGCGCAAGAAGAGCGCCCGCCCGCACGCGTATTGGAACATCTGGTTTCCGAGGCCGCCTTTGAGGTTGACGATGATCATGATGATGCGGTGCGATTATGGCTTTACGAATCTAAAACAGCCGCAGGCATAGGATTCCTTCATGACGAGCTTTGGGTCGGCGTTCCTGATGAGTCCGCCGTTCACACCGTCTTCGGGTATAAGGGAAAACTCCGCGAGCTTGAGACCGGGAAATAGGGCGAGGGCAGCCTCGTATGAATAGATGCGATGGGCGTTCCATTCAATCTTGGCCTCACGGCCAACAGGAGTCACGAAAAGGAGGGAACCGCCAGGCTTCAAGACGCGAGCCAGTTCCTTGCAGGCCTTCACGTCGCCTTCAGGATCCATAGGGTCGCCATATCGGCCAAGGCCCACATGTTCGATGGTATGCATGCACGATATCGATTCGACGTTGTTGTCAGCAAAAGGCAACGCCATGAGGTCTCCATGCTTGCTTTCAAGGTTCGAGAGGAGCAGATCCGCGGGGCGATAGTCGTAGAACTCGACAGGCACGAAGGCTGATACTAGGCCCGAGAAATAAAGGCTCGACGAGATGTCTATGTGCTTCGCCGGCTTGGTTTCTGCCACGACTCGTGCAGCCCACGAGGTGTGATAGACGTAGTGTCGGTCGAAACCGGTCTTGACTGTCTTATCCTTTACCTGCGGATGGAAATCAGTGAGACGTAGTGTAAACCTAGATGGCTTGCCATGTGCCGTATTGATACTTGCCGCGTGACGATATGCGAGATAATCGCCAAGGACGAATGGGATGAGAGCTACGCGTAGGGCCTTTTTGATAGCTTCTTTCATGTGTCTTATATTCTAAGTGCGGTTTTGAGTCGATGCAAAGCTTGTTTTATCGGCGAGGAATAGACAAGAATTCCATCAACACCGTGCGAGCCGTCCGCGAGGAGCAGTGAATGTTTTGGTAAATCTCGATGCCAATCAGGGTTTGTTGCAACGTAGGCACGCGATTCAGGAGATAAGAGAGGCAGGGCTGGTTCGATGAATTTTGCCGTGATTTCACGTTCCTCATTGGGCTTCTTGCTCTCGCGTACAAAGAGTGACTGATGCGAGTATCGGTGAAGATACGATGTACCAGGCACGACGATGAAACGCGCCCCATTGATGAGTAACTTGAGAGAGAATCCCCATGCTTCATGCAGACCCTTGCCATATTCCCAATATCCGCCGATCCGTTCCCAGGCGACCTTTCGGTACAAGAAATTTCCGCCAGGACCTTGGTTTATGATGCCTGCGAATAAGTCGGCGAGTGTGAAAACACCCGACTTGCATACCCAGCGGTGGGTAACAATGTTTGTGGATGTTGTGAAATACTCGTATTCTCCGAATGCGGCGACGTCCGCGCCGTCTGCCAATGCTTGTCTCAAAGCAATGATACTCGTTGGTTTAAGTATGTTGTCGGCGTCGAGATTGAATATAAAATCACTTTTGGCCTCACGAATGCCCACATTCCTCGAAGCGGGACAACCTTTGTTCTCTGGATTGTTGATGACTCGGACATGTGGTGCATGTTTTTGTGCAAGTTCGTTCGCAACGGCGAGCGTACCGTCCTTGGACGCGTCGTTCACGACGATCACTTCGTCGCCCTCCTCGAAATTGCCAACAAATATGGATTCGACGGCGTCGGCAAGCATCGATTCGGCGTTATAGGCCGGGATGACGAAAGATACGGTTTGTCTCATATATGCAAGTATACCCGAACGGCATGACGCAGGCGCCTCAAAAAAGTGAGTCGATATATGGATTCAAAAAGATATCTATCCGCCTCATCGTCCGCAACGACTGTTGACGGCGCGTGATATGGCGGTGGAAAAGACGAAGCTCTCACAGCCTGTGAGTTCGAGTTGGCGGTGTGGGTCGCATCAGATCCAAAGCCGATGTTCTCGACCAGGTTAGCGTTAGGAACCACACACAGGCCATCATTATTCCAAATAGCGAATATCCATTTCGCATCCCATGGTGTATGGATGCCGGCCTTCAGTTTTTTAAAATATCTCGTCCAATGTTTAATCTCGTCGGCGGGACGGATTGATGTAACCTTGTCACTTGAAATGAAAGAATCGAGTGAGCTAAGTTTCGTATCGTAGTGCTTCCAGGACCTCCGCCAAGTGGCCCAGCCCCAAGTGTTCGCATAACGTGAGAAATAGTAAGAGCCATCACCTCGCTTCTGACCATTTTGGTAGTTGTTGCCAGAAATCATCATGACACGTTCGTCTGTTGTGTATCGATCCAACATCTCGGTAGCGAAATGGAAGAAATCAGGGTGGGGAATGCAGTCATCCTCAAGAATAATCCCACTCTCTTCATTATCGAAGAACCATGAGATAGCGCGCTCGACGGCCGGATCGACTCCCAGATTTTTTTCCGAGAAAAGAGTTTCTACTTCGCATGGCCACGACGGTGATGAAGCAATGGCCCGCGCCTCGTCGCATAGGGCGACATCAGTCGTCACGTTATGGCGCGGGCCGTCCGCAGCCACGTACAGGCGAGACGGTTTGACCAAGGCTAGCGCAGACATGAGAGCGCGGACCTTGTCAGGACGATTGAAGATGGTGATGAGTACGGGGGTATAGTTCATAGCATGCGCGGACTCACGGCTACGTAGTTCTGGTAAAAGAAATTCTCTAAGCGTGGATCATACGAACGAATTTCCAGACACTTTGGCATCATCTTACAGACTTTAAAGCCACGGCTTTCGAAGAAATTGAAAAGATCCATCAGGCTCGTATGTGAGTCGAGGTTTGCGCCGCCGTATTCAAATTGCACGAAGTCTACGTTTTCTGAGTTCAAAAAACCGCCAAAACCTGAAAGAGCCTGAATTTCGTGGCCTTCGACATCTATTTTAATAAGATTAATGTGCTGTACGTTTTGTTCCTTTATATAGTCAGATGCTTTTCTGAGCGATATCTGCTCAGTCATATCCATGTGTATGTTGAAATGATCGATATTGCGTTTATGGACAGAAGCTAGGCCGCTTGCATCGACGTCCTTGTAAAGGGTCGCAGAAGTTTCTTTGTCGGAGAGGCCAAAATTGTTGAGTCTTGCAACCTGACCATTACCAAATTTTTCAGATAGCAGTTTGAGGCAGGTTCCTTGGGGCTCGAATAGATGAAGCGATCTCAGTGAATCCTTAGTTGCGGCGATAATCATATCGGTATATTCGCCCCGATTAGCGCCAATATCGAACACGACCAGACTTTTTTTGGCGTATAGCTTACCGATATTATTAACAAAATCTGCCTCTCCGTTGATTACAAAGTTACCTCTACCAGTATTTTCGAGTCTGTGAAGGAGTCCGGTCAGTTTACGGATGAGATACTCCTTTTGTGGGTTTGGTGTCTTTATGTTCATTAGCTGTTGATATGGGAATGAAAGGAAACTGACTTTTTGTGTGGCATATCTCGTCTAAGAGCTTCTTCTGGTCTTAGCGCAGAACGGGGCATCGGTGCGTTGTAAGATGGCAGTCGCATAGAGTCTTGAGGGTATCTAAGCGCGATCCAATTTGCATATGTTTCATACTCAGAAAAGCAGGAATGCTTCGAAAGATCTATGGCGCTAAGTATTGAATCATGCCAGATTTTACCATGGATAGATTCAATTTCTCGCTTCATCTCCGTTAGTCTCACCACGTCGAAAAGCATCATATGGCTCACAAGGGAAGTGCGATGCGGTGCCTTCTCTGTGAATATAGAATAAAAAGATTTGAAATACTCCTGGTTCCATTCGGTGCTTTGGAAGAAGACATGTTTCTCATCCTGTATGAAAGCATGTGGTCGTAGAAGTATTGTATCTGAATCAAGAACAATGAATTTTCCGGTCTTTACGATGTCGGTCGCCGAATATTTGAGTAATTGTTGGAATATCCAACCACGAAGGTCAATACCATTTATGATATGGTGAATTCGGTTGCGTACGCCTGGAAGAAGGGCATCTTCATCTACATATGTGTACTTATTTTCAACGCAGAACGTTTCGATTTCATTTGATCGCGGCGCGATGATATATACGGATCCCACATTGTGGTCCATAAGGGCAAGTGATGCGATAGAAGACTTGATGAGTCCGAAATCTTTGGCAACGGTCGGCACCACTACGTCTACTGTACCTTTCTTTGGCTCGACTGCCTGGTCAAAGCCGACCTTGAGGGCTGTGTGGATTTTGAGCCACAGGTATGCTGCAACAAGATCAGGTCGATATGAACGAGCGGACAGGATGTCGAGAATTAGTTTTTTAACACGTGATACCTTGCGAACTATGCGCAGCACTATTCCTCGCAGGCTTTTATGGGAAGGCTCAGAGAATTTATCTCGCCTTTGTTTTTGTACGGTATGGAAAGTACCCGGATCGTTTTGTTCGAGTTTGTATAGCCTGAGCCATTCAGCATTCACTTCCTTGGAAGTGGCATAAGTCTTGCGGGAGTCACGGCATGCCAGGGAAGTTGCATCTGTTGCGAATGGTTGGTCTAGTTCAGCCACTTTGTCCATAAGATTCTCACCGTAACTTAGTCTTTCTGATCCAAGCACAATTTCCTGAGCTTTTGGTGAGAGTAGAAACAAGAACTCTTCGAGAATCATTCTCCAGTTGGCGTTAGTGCGTCCAGACATGTCTTCGCGGATGTAATATGACTCATGCATTTCAACACGATGTAGATAGGTAGTATCGGGACACCCGTATGCGACAAGCCCGTTACCAAGGAACCTCCAAGCAAATCCCTGAGTATCAAAGCCATGGTCAGTTGGATATCCACCAGCAGTTTTGAAGGCGTCCTTTGTGAACATGAACACCGAATAAAGAGGACACAATGGCTTGCCAGGTTTTTCCACGAGTGACTCGATGGGTATACGCTCGTTTACGTAACCGAAATCAGACACAAAGGCTATGTCAGATAAATCTGTGCCACGGAACTTCACCGAGCGACTTAATCCAATACCGTCGCAGGATTTTTCGTTTAGCATAGCCAACATGCGGGGAAGGGTTCCATCGGGGAGTATGTCGTCACTATCTAGACAAAAAATAGCATCATATGATGCATGTGCGACAGCTGTGTTTCTAGCAGCACCTCCGCCTTTATTTTTGTCATGGAAGACAGTTTTTACATTTCCATGATTTTCTGCAAGCGCTTTCATCGCAGCTTTAGTGCCATCAGTTGATGCATCATCAACCATAACGATTTCAAAGTTATCCAATCCTTGACGGAAGCACGACTTAAACGCCTCTCCAAGTGTTTTTTCACAGTTGTAGCAGGGGATGATGATGGTGAGGCCTTTGCTCATGTTTGGGCGGAACTATTATGATTTTCTGAATGCGAGGAAGCAGCGACCGTCGACCTCTTTTTTTAAGAGCTCCCATGAATATCCAAGACTAGAAAGAAGGGTGAGGACATCCAGCATGGCCGGCGTTGAATGTATTTCAACAAGTATGAGTGGCGAGTGGGCAGCAAGGAATTCACGGCCCCCTTCAAGAACACGCCCCTCAGCTCCCTCCACGTCTATTTTGAGAATACCCGGATGGATTTTCTTTGACGCGATGAACGTATCAAGCATCAAAGTTTTCACCGTGCTTCGCGTAAAGCCAGTCTTTTCCTCGTAGGTGCTTTTTTCCCAAATGGTATCGGCGCTGCCTATGAATCCGCCACTCGAAAGCCCTTCTTCTACTTTGTCGCTTGAGATGAAAATTTCTTCACCGTCATTCGATGAGAGAGCGGCTTCGATGACCTCAATACGAGGGGAGAGCGCTGTGTTTTCTTGTGTTATCGCACGGACATATTTCGCATTATGCGGGTTTGGTTCAAAGGCAAAGACTTTACCCTTCACACCGACGAGCTCGGCAAAGGCCAGTGCATGGTATCCGATGTGTGCTCCTATCTCGAACACAGTTTTATCTTTTAAGTCTTCATTTTTCAGATAGTCGAAGAAGAATGAGTCGTATGTACCGTCAATCATTTCTTTCTGCCACGATCCATTTTCTGAGAATAGAAGATTCTTTCCTTTCAAAATACCCCCACGCACTGTATGCCACTTCATGCTAGTCTCGCCAAGGTTTTTGAAAGCTAATTTCGCAAGACGGTGGAGGGGAGAAGCTTTGTACGCAGAAAATATAATCGGCGGCGTTATTGCCTTGGCCAGGCCGTAGAGGCGCTGCTTATTGGTCTTCATGATGAGGCGATTATATCACGGGTATTACGGGCCTCGTCTTGAGCATTGCGTACAAGTTTTTTCCAGAAATCCATCCATATCGCGGGAATAACGTCGATGGTTTCATGGATTGCGACTAAAGGTAACGATGACCAATCATCAACGATTACAAGAGGTATACCAAAATTTACAAATCGCTCGGTTAATGGAGATCTTGCGACATAGGGAACGGTACCAACATAGAGGGCTTCCCATGTCCGACAACAATCCTCTCCGTTTCCGGGTGGCGATACCACACCGCTATAAGTTTTCAAGGTGTGAAGATACTTGGATTGCGGAGAGATATAATCCCTCACGTCCACTTTTTGGTCAGTTAATACCGTTTTCAATATCCGTGAACGTAGATTTGGATTTGTAGCAACGCTGAAACAGGCGATTAACCTGCCGTTACGCGAGACTGATTTCTTGGCAGCTTTTTTATAGAGCCAGGGACGACCATTACCAACGAAAGACAAGTTCTCAAGTCCTATAGGAATCGGGGTGATACGTGGGTGGTTAATTACGACATTTTGAGCGAACCAATGCACGATATTCGAGTCCATAAAAGAGGCCTCTTTCTCACCAATATTAGCATCGCTGTTATGAGTCAAAAGAACGTATTTAGACCTAATTTTCGGATGCATTTCAGAGAAATATTTATTCACTAGGTCTGATTGCACATATACAAGGTCACCAATTTTAATGTCATTTGGGTCAAACGATTGACCTGTCTCGAATATGTGATCTGCGAGCGATCTAAACCCATCTCCAGAGATGAAAGGGGCGCTCGATGGACGCATTCTGAGCACCTTTATTACGGTTCTGATACTGACACGGGTAACTTTGTCTATGGTTTCGTCAATTCGCATACTCGTTCTTTGTACCTGGCTCGAGCCGATAGAAGAGATCGAGCGAGTTTCTAAAAGCTTGGTCCATATTGAAGTATTTGTAGTTTGCCAAGCGTCCGACGAAATAAATACCCTGACCTTCGAGGGCTTCTGCCTTCTTTTGGTATCTTTCGTATATTTCTTTGTTCTTTTGTGACGCGACTGGATAGTAAGGCTCACCATCCCAAGTCGGATATTCGCGTACGATGGTGGTACGTGGATTAGATTGTCGGGTTTGATGCTTATACTCAACTATTCTAGTGAACGGCACATCTAAGGAAGGGTAGTTGACCTGCACTGACTTTTGATACCATTCTTGATCAAGTGTCTGTTCTTCAAACCGAAGCGATCTGTATTCAAGTTTTCCTAGATTATCGTCGAAATACGAGTCGATTGTTCCAGTGAAGAAAAGCTTTTCATATTTTCCAACCGCGTCTTTCAAGCTTTCCCATGATGAGTTGGTGCGTACTTCGATTAGTGGGTTAGACAGCATCCTTTCGAATATCTTAGAGTATCCTTCCGTAGGATACATTTGGTATTTATCTGTGAAGTATCTGTCGTCATGGTTTAGTCTCACTGGTATTCTATCCATGACGCTCGGATCGAGATCGCAAGGACTCATGTCCCATTGCTTGGTCGTGTAGTTCTTGAACATTAGTTCGTAAAGTCTCTTGCCGATACGTCTGAGGGCCGCCTCCTCTGAGTTTTTTGGTTCAATAATATGGTCGGTCTCTGCTTCGAGCCACGCTTTCATCTGTTCTTCTGTTTCGATGTTTGTACCAAAAAGTGCGTTGACTGTGTGAATGTTTACTGGAATTGGCACATCTACTCCATTTACGTGGCTGAGTGCCTTTGGAACAAACGGTTCCCACGATGAAAAGGACTGCACATATCTCCACACACCCTCATCATTCGTTCGGAAATAATGTGGCCCGTATTTTGCCACACGGATGCCAGCATCATTAATATAGTCGTGACAGTTTCCACCAACGTGCCCTCTTTTTTCTAGGACAAGGACTCTTTTACCCAATTGTGTAGCGTAGCGTTCAGCAAGTGTCGCTCCAGAGATACCTGCACCGACTATTACTATGTCGTATCGGCCGTCTACGTTCATCGTATGAAAGTTTTCAGCTTTTTAGCGAATGCATGCAAACCAGGGCTCGATTTTTTAACCTTGGCAGAAAGATGGTCATTTAGGCCTTTTATGTATCGATTTCGGAATAAAACCCATCCGTATTTCACCTTCAGGCGCCAATCGTAGTAGTCTTTTGCGACACCGAAGTGACGGTCGTATTGGTGGACGATGTTGATTATCGTGCCGTTGCTGTCTATGATTTTTTTGTCCTTATTCCTACGAACAGTTTTTTCATAGCCAAGTGTAAGAACGGGACCTTCATTGTTCTTGTACATGCGAATGTTTGGTACCAGATCGTTCCATACGATGTAATTGTGCGTACCCTGATCCATGAGTATTGATCCATCACCGGCCAGAATAAGCTCTATCATTTTTTCGATATAAGCCTTTATGAGGTGCGAGGGGCCGATTGTTACTCCGCAATTGGAAATAAGTTTGTCTTTTATTTTTTCGTACGCTTCTTTTCCGAAGGCTACCTCGATTTCACGCCCGTTGAAGTCAGATCGACTTATTGGCCATTCTTCTGATTCTATCGAGCAGCAGAGCTTGCCGTCGATAGGGAAATCGAACGGATCTTTCTGGAAGACGACATCGCGGATATCTGCGACCATTATATTCTCATAGGTCTTACCGCAGTTGAGCAGATAGAGATAGTAAAGTATGTAACGCATTGAGAACAGATGCAGTTTTCTCACGAATTCTCGTGGCACTATGCCCATTTCTTTCTTGAGCCTGTCTTCAACGTATGGATAATCTTCAGTGAAGTCTATACAAGTGACGCCGTTCTTTTGAAGCTCGCGCTTAGCCCCGGCGCTTACATTGTTGCAGAAAAACACCGTATCGCCCTTGTAACCGACATTTTTGAGTGTCGAAACAAAAGGCTTCACGTCACGGAAAGCATAATTTTTTATGACTCCGATAATTAGGTTGCTCATGGTTTTTTGAAAATTAGTTTATTCTTCATTGCTGTAAAGAAGTGTTCGAAATCATCCCAATCCTCTCGCTCGAATAAGCCAAAAGCTTTATAGAGTAGAAGGAATGTGATGACGGAAACACAGCATATGATAAGGAGGGAAGGCAGGTTAATTGCAAGAAATGATAGCACGTAGGAATCTAAGGACCAAACAATGGCCGAGATGACAATCAGTCCGAACACATGTGAGCGGTAATGACGTTTGCGGTCATTAAGACGGAGAAAATGCTTTTCTGTGTGATACAGCATGTAGAGCATTGGTGCGAGCGAAAAAAGCTGTGCCCACGCGACTCCTATGATGCCGTATAGTGGCAAGAAGATAAATAATAGCAAGATGTTCAGTACACAAATGGCTATCGAAAAGGCGGTGATGAAACGGATTTTTCCTAGGCCAAGAAGGAAATTGTATAGAGGACTGTACAGGGCAAGCACGAAACTCGCAATCGCCGATATTATCAAGATATTTGAGGCCCTGTCGGCAAAGTCTTGGTTGAGCCAGTGGAAAAGAAGCTCATATGCAAATGCGATGCATGTTATAGCAATTGCCGCGGATACTACAGATATGAGTCTCATCGAACGCACATACAGACGCACAATCCTTTCACTAGCATTTGCTCCATGGAGTTCCGATGTTGTTGGAAATATTGTTGATCCGACTGTACCTGCTAGCCCAGGAATCTTCGATGTGATTGAATTCGGCATATTGTAATAAGTCAGGTTACTTGGCCCAACAAAGAACGGAATAACGATCCTGTTGAGCGACGCGGCAATAGATGTCGCCATGGCTCCCGCAGATACATACAACCCAAAATTAAGGCTCGGTACAAGTTGTGTCTTATCCCACCAAAAACGGTAGTTGATGTCGCCGACTACCGTTTTTGCGACTATGAATGACACAACTGCCATTATCACAGCAAGCGTGAGCTGTAGAAAAAATATCTCCGTAAGACCCATACCTGAAAGTACCACCATAAGCATCGTCAAGCCGCCAAGCGTTCCAAGGACGATGTTTATCTTGTTGGTCAAATCAAAGCGCTGCATGCCTTGCAGTATCGCGTTATAAGGGAGACTCATGGTATTAAAGAAGAAAATTCCGCCCGCTATTGCGAAAAGCATCGAGTAGTCTTTATAGGCATCAAATCTCGAAGGTAGAATTTCTGGACCGTATATTGCAGTCATGGCCATTAATCCATATCCCACTATTCCAACAATCAGAAAGAATGTATTGCTCGAATAAATGAGCGATCGCATTGCTTGGGCATCGTTCCTCCCATGATGATGCGAAACATATTTAGTTATAGCGGTGCCGAGGCCAAGATCGAGTACACCCAGCAGAGAAATTATGCTACTCACGAAAAGGAAGATTCCGTATTCCTTAATTCCCAGCCTAAAGACGATAATCGGTGTAATTATCAAGGCGAACAACATTGGCCAGACATAGCCCACGATGTTGTACGCGGTGTTCTTGAGTGTTCGAAAGGTGAGAGATGAACTGTCCATTCAGGAGTTAGATTGCGCTAGGCGTTGTATTTCTTGATCAGTTCTTTCAGTACCGCGATGTTCGCAATCTTCTCGGCTTCCATTTTCTTCCATTGGGCCATGATGTCATCGGACCCCACTGCTTCCTTGGAGTACTCATTTTTAATGCGCCAAAGGCTCTTGGATTCCTCCACGAGCTGGTTCATAAGGTTAAAAAGGTTGTTTCGTAGCATGCCGCCATTATAGCAAAGAAAAAGGCGCCCTCTGGGGAGAGCGCCTCGCATCACTTAGCTCGACTCATTCGGCTCGACCGCCCTTATGTATGACGGATGGGCGTCGAGGAACTCGTTGGTTCTCCGCACTATGGCCTTCAGGAGCTTGGGGATGCCCCTTTCGTATGCCACCGAGCGTGCCGCCAGCTCCACCGTGGTCTCGGATGTGTGCATGACCTGCAGCGTGTCGGACACGCATTGGGCCATGAGTTCCTCTTCCTTCTGCTGGGCCAAAGGGCGCAGGCATTGGAAGTAGACCTCGGCTTCGATCACCGGCATCACCAAGTTCCGTTCCCGATTATCCGGGATTTGCAGGTGATGCTCGGTCTGGGGCGGGAGGGACGCAATCGGCGTTTCGGACGCGGCATTTTTCACGCCCTTGAGCCCCAGTTCGGCCTGTTTGCCGACTCCGGACTCGGCGATTCTCTTGAGGCGTTCCCGCCTCTCGGGTCGACTTTCACACTTCTTCGCCCTTTGAGCCCTCTTGCGCGCATCTTTCTGTCTGCGGCCTTCCCAGAGCATCTTGCTCAGCCGTGACGCCACCTCATGGAACATCATCCGGGAGATCTCCCGGGCGTCGTAGTGGAAACTACTCACGGACGGGAGAACCGACCTGACGGCGGACCGGAACGGGTCCCTGTTTGCGTTCTTATTGATCGCTCCTGATACGAACCGTATCCATGCAACGAACGCGAGTTCGTCAAGGAAGTCTGGTTGGGCTTCCACTACTTTTCTGTCGATGAACCCGAAGAAGTCGAGCATAGCCTGGTCTGTCCTCCGGTCGAGCTCGATGAGCTCGTACATGGAGGGCTCGTATTCCGGTATGATTTCTTCGTTCATGGTGAACTACCTTACCTGTGTTTACCACATAAGCCCGTTTTGTAAAGGCTTTGCAAGGGAAGTATTCAAATGAAAAAGCGCCCGGGTGAGGGGCGCTTTGTCCTGCTTCCGTCAGAATCCACCAAAGGCGAATTGTCCGTCGGGGAGCTGGGTTGGGGGTGGGGCTGTTTGTTCAGGTTCGGGCACCGAGGGAATCTCGATGACCGGGGCTTCTTCTTCTTGACGAGCCTGCACATGAGCGAAGGCGTCGGCGGAGTTGAAGAATCGGCCCCGCGGGAGATAGATGGTAGTATCGAGAGCCTTGAGGCTCTCGACTATCATCTCGTAGATCCTGACATAATGACCGATGATAATCGAGTCGATCTCGTCCATTATCTTTTCCGTGGCGGAATGGATTTGGGTGGAGCTCGCTTTCGATGGCAACATCGTCACTGCATCTCGGACCTTGGCTTCCGTGCCTGGGGGCAGTGGAAACCTTTCCTGACGAACAATGATTCGTGTTTTCAAGGGGTGAAGGTATTTGTTTAAGTATACACCCAAAACAGTCGCTTGTCAAGCACCTGTAAATATGTCGCAATGGGGCCGTTTCTTGGTTTCACCGTCGCGCCTTTGTCAGGCTAGGCGAAAAGGCCGTCCACCACTTCTTTGATATCCGAACCCTCAGCCTTGCCTTTGAGCTCTTTTGATATTGCGCCGATGAGTTTGCCTGCGCCAGCCTTGTCCGCGACACCGAGCTCTGCTTTTTTGGCGAGCGCAACTTTCATGATGTCCTCCTTGCTCATGGATGCAGGGAGGTATGCGACGAGGATGGCGAGCTCTGCGGTTTCATTGTCGACAAGGTCCTGGCGGCCACCCTTGCTGAACTGGTCAATCGAATCTTTCCTCTGTTTGACGAGGCGACGGATGATGGCGAGCACTTCTTCGTCTGTACCTTCGTTGGCCGCGGATTTCTTGGCGATGAGTTCCTTCTGGACTTCTGCCTGGATGCCACGGAGCACGGTGGTGCGTCGCTCGTCCTTGGCGATCATGGATTCCTTTGTATGTTGCTTGATGGTTTGATGTAGTGTCATATCGAAAGTATACTATCAGTATCCATGGACACAACTCTTCTTGTCGTTCTCATATTGATTATCGCTGTTGTTAACGGGGTAATTCTCTTTGTGGTACTACGCCGCAAGCCCGAGGTGGCAAGCACTGACGATACTAGTCTCAAGCTTCTGCTTGATCGTATGTATCAGCTTGACCAAACCGTAGATAAAAAAGTGGGGGACATGAACCGCACCATGAGCCAGTCTATCGAAGGCCAGGCGAGCAGGTCCGAACGTCTCATTCGCGACTTCCAAAAAGATTTAGGCTCGATGATTGAAAAAGTCACCCGTGTCGAGGAAACCGGCAAGCAGATGGTTTCGTTTGCGGACCAGCTCCAATCCCTGCAGGACGTTTTGAAGAACCCGAAACAGCGCGGTGTCCTCGGTGAATATTATCTCGAGACGCTTTTGAAAAATGTGTTGCCGCCCGGCTCGTATGAAATGCAATATCATCTGGGTAAAGGGGACGACGGGGAAGATCTTATTGTGGACGCTATTGTGCGCGTGAAAGAAAAGATCATACCGATTGATTCCAAGTTTTCGATCGAGAATTACAATCGCTTGGTCGAAACTCGCGACGAGGCCGAGAAGGAACGCCTTGAAAAGCTTTTCGTGAATGACCTCAAGATGCGCATACAGGAGACGTCCAAATATATTCGTCCCAACGAAGGCACCATGGATTTCGCATTCATGTTTATTCCGCACGAGGCGATTTATTATGACTTGCTCGTGAACAAAATCGGCGCCATCACCGAAGACACCGACAATCTTATTCAACGCGCGGCCAACAAATACAAAGTCATCATCGTTTCGCCGACGTCTTTCCTCGCGTATCTGCAGACTGTACTTCAGGGTTTGAAGGCCATGCAAATCGAGGAAACCGCCAAAGATATTGTGAAAAGGGTAGACGAGCTCGGCAAGCACCTCAAACGATATGAGGAATACCATGTGAAGCTCGGTTCGAACCTTGCGACGGTTGTGAATCAATATAATTTTTCGACCAAGGAGCTCAAAAAAGTGGATAAGGACGTGTTGCGTATAACGGGTACGGCGGCAGGCATCGAGGAAATTCCGTCGCTTGAGAAGCCAGAACAGGATGAATAATGGCTGGTAGTGGCCGGAACTCTTGCCTTTATATGGCTCATATGTAATACTATCCGAACTAAAGCCCTCATTCGGGGCTCTATTATTTCAAAAAAATGGCTACAACTAAGGCAAAGACCGCACCAAAGGCAAAGGCAGAAGTAACCGAAAAGGCTCCGGCAAAAAAGGCTGCTCCTAAGGCTGCAAAGGGTAACGCCCGTGGCGCGGACGCGTTTGCTGTTATCATGACCGGCGGCAAGCAGTACAAGGTTAAGGTGGGTGACGTTTTGAAGATCGAGAAAATGATCGGTGAATATAAAGTTGGCGATACCATCGCTTTCGACCAGGTTCTTCTTATCGACGAGGCTGGTACGACCAATCTCGGTGCGCCAACTGTATCTGGTGCAGTCGTAGAGGGTGAGATCAAGGAAATTGGCCGCGACCCAAAGGTTATGGTTATCCACTACAAGCAGAAGTCAAAGTATTTTAAAAAGTACGGACATCGCCAGCCTTTCTTTAAGGTTGCTATCACTTCGATTGCCTAATTAGCCATCGAAAAGATATCCACAAAGGCCCCGTCGAGGGGCTTTTGCTTTGTGTGGGGCGGGCGTATGCTATAAGTGTTGTTCGTTGTGTGTTTGGGGTTATAGTTCACGGGCCGCGTCCTTCCAGGACGCGGCCCTTTTCTTTTCTCCACGCATGATACAGATCGCTAGTCGCGAACGCTTTTTACAAAAAGTTTTCGATGCGTTGCCTTGCGTCGCTTGGCTTTCATTGGCGCAGAACCAGATTCAATTTCCTTTATGAGTCTTTCGAGATCCTCGGCTTTGTAGATACGATAATTGCTCATCGGGTGTCGAGTCGTCGGCAGCTTGCCGTTTTTGTCCCAGTTGCGGAGGGTGAGGGGAGTAACTCCCAACATTTCCGCAGCCTCTTTTATCGTCATGAATCGTCCTGGCATAGTCGTTTTCGTCGGTTTGATAAACCTTGATAGGTCTAAGTATAGTACACGGCGAGGCGCACGCAAAGCCCCCGTAGTCTGATATAATAAATATTATAGCAATCAACAAAAGCAATGTTCTCCAAGCGAAAGATACGTGTAGCAATAAACGGATTCGGCAGGATAGGCAGGGCTTTCTTTAAGGTGGCCCGCGAAGGAGGTGAAATCGAAGTAGTTGCCGTGAACGACTTGGGTAGCGTCGAGAGTTTGGCATACCTACTTAAATACGACACAGCTTATGGCAAGGCGCCGTTTGATGTTGAGGCAGGCAAGGATGGCGCATCTATTTTGATTGATGGTGAAAAGGTCCGTTTCGTTCAAGAAAAAGATCCAACCAAACTGCCGTGGAAAGAGCTCGACATAGATGTGGTTGTTGAATCAACTGGCTTATTCACATCATATGACAAGGCCAAAGCTCACATTGATGCGGGCTCCAAACGCGTTGTCATCACGGCACCAGCCAAAGATGATCCATCTGGCCTTGTAAAGGGCGCGACTGTTCTTATGGGTCTAAATGAGGACAGGCTTTCGACCTGCGACATAACATCGAACGCATCTTGCACCACGAACGCCGGCTCGCCATTGATGGCCATTCTCGACGAGAAAATTGGTATAGAAAAGGCACTTCTTAATACCGTTCATGGTTACACTGCAAGTCAGTCGCTCGTTGACGGACCTTCAAAGAAAGATTTGCGCGAGGGCAGAGCAGCAGCAATGAACATTGTTCCGTCTTCGACCGGCGCGGCGATTGCCGTTGCAAAGGCATTGCCACAGCTCGAAAACAAATTCGACGGCATTTCTATCCGCGTGCCTGTGGTTGTCGGCTCGATTGTTGACATCACATTTGTGGCCAAACGAAAGACCGATGCCGAGGAAGTTAATCGGATTTTGCGCGCCGCGGCCGGTGAAAAACGTTGGAAGGGCATATTCACCGTCACAGATGAACCGCTCGTTTCTTCTGACATCAAAGGCAATCTACACGCATCAATCGCCGACCTTGAAATGACCCGCGTCGTGGACGGTGATCTTGTGAAGGTCCTTGCGTGGTATGACAACGAAATGGGGTATACCAATACATTGGTTGATCACGTGGTGAAGGCGGCAGGCAATATCAAATAAATGCGTATATTCATTTCGTCAGATCACGCCGGATTCGAACTCAAGAAGCATCTTGTCGAGCGTCTTTCGCTCGCCGGCCATGATGTGAAGGACCTTGGCCCGAAATCGTTCGATCCGGAAGACGACTATCCAGACATGATCGCTCTCGTCGCCCGTGAAATATCCCATAACCCGAGCGGCGCGAAGGGCATCGTCATCGGCGGTTCAGGTCAAGGCGAGGCCATTGCAGCCAACAAATTTTATGGCGTACGCGCCGCGGTGTATTACGGAGGCAACATGGACATCGTCCGCCTGTCACGCGAACACAATGATGCGAACGTCCTGTCGCTCGGCGCGCGTTTCTTGTCACCAACTGAAGCGCTGGCGGCGGTTACGGTTTGGCTCGCGACGCCATTTTCAGGCGAAGAACGTCATCAGCGCCGCGTCCAAAAGCTTTTCAACCTAGGGAAATAACGCGGACATATTCAACCAATCATCATGGCCGACATCATCCCCGCTATATTGCCGAAATCCTACGCAGAGCTCGAAGAGAAGCTCGAACTCGTCAGTGGTTCGGCCCAGGTAGTGCAAATAGACATCTGCGACGGCGCATATGTGCAAAGCCGCACCTGGCCATACCTCAAGGCCCACCAAGAAGATCAGATTTTCGCTGAAATTGTTTCGCAGGACAAGGCATTGCTCGGCTGGGAACACCTCGATTTTGAATTCGATCTCATGGTCAAGGGTGTGCTCGAAAAAATCCCAGACTTTATATCTGCCGGGGCATCACGCATCGTAGTTCACAAGGACAGCGTCAGCGTGGAAGAGCTCGAACAGATTTTGAAAGAATACGGCAAGCATTCTGACGAGATGGGCCCATTTGATATCGAACTTGGCCTCGGTCTTGCCAACACCGTCAAACCAGAAGATATCGCACCCCACGTCGGCCGCATCCATTTCGTGCAGGTCATGGGCATCAACACGATTGGCCATCAAGGCCAGTCCTTCGAGCCTCGCTCCGTCGAATGCGTCCGCGCTTTGCGCCTCGCATATCCAGACCTTATAATTAGCGTTGACGGAGGGGTGAGCCTCGACACAGGCAAGTCGCTCGTCGATGCTGGTGCGGACAGCCTCGTCGTTGGGTCAGGAATATTTGGCACCGACAACGTTCTCGAAAATCTTGAATCGTTCAGGGATCTATAGGCGGCGCGACATCAATCAACCAATGGCACTTTCAACCACAGACATACAAAAAATCGAAGGCAAGGCTAACTCCATTCGCCAGTCCATCATCGAAATGCTCGTCGAGGCAAAGTCCGGACACACCGCAGGGCCTCTTGGTATGGCAGACATATTCGCCACGTTATATTTCCATACACTAAAACACGATCCCAAGAAGCCTCGATGGGAGGATCGCGACCGCGTCGTTTTATCGAACGGCCACATCTGTCCAGTTCTTTATGCGACTATGGCTCATGCTGGATATTTTCCTGTTGATGAACTTAAAACTTTACGCAAGTTCGGTTCTCGCCTCCAGGGCCATCCGCACCGCGAATATTTACCGATGCTTGAGACTTCTTCGGGACCTCTCGGTTCTGGCTTGTCCCAGGCTGTGGGTATGGCAATCGCTGATCGTATCAACAATGGCAAGGCAACCGCGCGCCGCATATACTGTCTGACATCAGATGGCGAGCATGATGAGGGAAATACCTGGGAGGCGATGCTTCTTGCTGGCAAGGAAAAACTCAACAATCTCGTTTGTGTTGTAGATCGCAACAACATTCAAATTGACGGCTACACCGAAGACATCATGCCTCTCGAGCCTTTCGTGAACAAATACATTTCGTTTGGATGGCATGTAATCGAAATAGACGGTCACGATATCGCCGAAATCGCCCGGGCTTTCGAAATGGCTCGCGCCATCGCCGACAAGCCCGTCTGCATCATGGCCCACACAATTCCAGGCAAGGGTGTCCGTGAGTTCGAACGCAAATACGAATGGCATGGCAAGGCACCGAACAAGGAAGAGGCTATGATGGCGTTGAAGGACCTGCGGACGTTGGACGGGAAGATACGAAGCGAGCATGAATAATATATGATTCCTAAATCCCAAAAACTCAATCCGAAAATTTTCGACAAAGACGTCGAAATGGTTCCGATTCGCAAAGGATTCGGCGAGGGCCTCGTCGCGGCAGGGGAGGCGAACAAGGAAGTCGTCGGCCTGTGTGCGGACCTCACCGAGTCTACCCAGATGCATCTTTTCAAGGCCAAGTTTCCGGAACGATTCGTCGAGGTTGGCGTAGCAGAACAAAATCTTGTCACCGTTGCCTCTGGTATGGCCGCTATGGGAAAAATACCGTTCGTTTCTTCTTACGCCACATTCAGTCCTGGCAGGAACTGGGAACAAATCCGTACCACCATTGCCTATAACGATGTGCCGGTAAAAATCGTGGGATCACATGCCGGTGTGTCTGTTGGTCCGGATGGCGGCACACATCAAGCAACAGAAGACATCGCACTCATGCGCGTATTGCCGAACATGGACGTCATTGTGCCGTGCGACTCAATCGAGGCGCGCAAGGCAACCATCGCTCTGGCCAAATCTGGCAAGCCTGCATATATCCGTCTCGGCCGTGAGAAGACCCCGGTCGTCACCACCGAAGATTCGCCTTTTGAAATCGGCAAGGCCCAGGTACTTTTTGAGCCAGTTTCCGGCGCACCAGATGTTGCGATAATCGCGACAGGAGTTCTTGTTCATAAGGCATTGCTCGCCGCCAAAGAGTTGGAGAAAGAAAAGGTCGGTGCCATTGTCCTCAACATTGCCACGATAAAACCGCTCGATGTGGACGCGATTGTGCGTGCCGCCAAGGCCGCAAGCGCCGTCGTCACGGTGGAAGAACATCAGGTTGCCGGAGGCCTCGGCGGGGCAGTCGCAGAGGCCCTAGGAGCCCATTTTCCCGCCCCTATTGAACGAGTAGGCGTCGAAGACCGCTTTGGCCAGTCCGGCACGCCAGAAGAGCTTATAGAGCATTACGGTATGGGTGTAGAAGCCGTGAAAAAGGCCGCCCTTAAGGTGATAAAGAGAAAAGGGTAGGGTGAGGTTTTAGCTATTGACAATTACAGCCATAGGGTGTATAATTAAGGGATAATACCTTGTGTGGTTACACCACACACTACCTACGGCAATATCTCTTCCTTTCGCCCCGCAAGGGCGTTTTTTATTGTCTCAGAATCAGAATACTCAAGCTCGGTTCCGGTTGAAAGGCCACGACCGAGCACGGTGACACGCAGACCATGTTTTTTCACGAGTTCGCCAATGACTGATTCAATATATTCTCGAGTGTGTTCGCCTTCGGCATTGAGTGATAGGGCGAGAATAACTTCCTTCAAGCCTTCTGTGACACGTTGATCAAGTCTTGCAATAAGCTCTCGCTGGCGCAGTTTGGTCTCGGGTTCTTTCTCGACGAGGGAAAGCGTGCCGCCAAGTACAAAATAGTGGCCGCGATAGACACGGCTTTTCTCGACAGCTTCCATATCGACATCCTTGGCCACGACCATGAGGCTTGCCTTGTCGCGCGCCTTATCTGTGCAAATAGAACACAAGTCCGAGGCAGGATTTTTCTTTTCAAAAAAACGGAAACAAGAAGGACAAGTGGAGACATGTGAGGCGAGTCCGGTTATCTCGCGGGCAAGCAGGGTTCTGTACGCATCAGAAGAGGCGAGCAGGTGATAGACAAAACGCTTGGCCTGCCGAGGGCCGATTCCCGGGAACTGCCTGAATATGTCGGTGAGGCGATTGAGGTTATCCATGCTTAGACTATTGTATCAAACTAGAATTCTCCATCACTCGCCTCAAAACCACCAAAGTCGGCTTTCTCCATAGAAAGGAACGTAGATTTGTCGCCATCGAAGATGAGTTTGATCGAGCCGGTCGGGCCATTTCGGTGTTTCTCGATAAGAATCTCTGCCTCGCGACTGCGGGCGGATTCACCTGTTTCGTCTTTCTCGCGGTGGATGAACATGACCACGTCGGCGTCCTGTTCGATGGATCCGGAATCTCGGAGGTCAGAAAGGCGAGGTTTGCCACCGCGGTTTTCGACGGCTCGGGACAACTGGGAGAGCGCGAGCACCGGCACCTGCAAATCGCGCGCCAAAATTTTCAACGATCGAGAGATTTCCGTAATTTGCTGAACGACATTGTCTGATTTAGCGGACTGGGTAGGGGACATGAGCTGGAGGTAGTCGACAATGATGAGGCCCAAGCCCTTTTCCGCTTTGAGGCGGCGGGCGATGGCTCGCATTTTGAGGATGTTGTTTCCGGCAGTGTCATCGATATATATAGGGGCTTGGGCGAGTGTACCCATAGCGTCGCGAAGTTGGGTTGAAATTTCGTTGAGGTTCAGACCCTTTCCGGTGCGCAATTTCCATGCGTCGATGCGAGACTCTGCGGCGAGCATTCGTTGCACCAATTGATCTGCGGACATTTCGAGTGAGAAAATCGCAGTCGGAACCTTGGCACGTACAGCTGCCTGACGGGCGATGTCGAGGGCGAGGGAAGTCTTACCCATCGAAGGACGAGCAGCCAGAATAATGAGATCTGATTTTTGAAGGCCTGAAAGTTTGTCATCAAGCGCTTTGAAACCGGTTGATACACCACGCAATCCACCGTCAGACGATTGTAGTTTCTCGATCTGGTCCCAGGCAGCGGCCAAGGTGTCTTTGAGTTCGATAAATTTATGCGAGCCGACAGAGTTGGTGACCTCGAAGAGACGTTTTTCGGCACGGTCGATGATTTCGTCGAGTTCGCCCTGTTCTTCAAAGCCAAGGTGGGTGACGTGTTCACCCGCACCGATGAGGCCGCGCATCATATGCTTTTTCTGGACGATGCTTGCATAGTGGCGCACGTTTGATGCGGATGGTACGGTCTGTGTAAGTTCAGACAGATATGCCGACCCGCCAACGCGTTCCAGGTTACCCTGATCCTTGAGGCGCGCAGACATGGAAAGGAGGTCGATAGGTTCACCCTTGCCCATCAATTCCATCATGGCGCGCCAAACAACCTTGTGCTTTTCTGAATAGAACGAATCTTCGTTCACGACATCTGTGATTTCGTGAATCGCTTCTTGGCGCAGCATGACAGAGCCGAGCATTGCTTGCTCTGCTTCCACCGACTGCGGCGGTATCCTCACATGATCTCCAGTCCTTTTTGCCATGTGGTCATTCTAGCATCCATAAAGGTTTGATAAATTTTTCCTAAAGCCCTTTATGGTGGGGAAACAGGGGACAAATCGGGGATAAGTCGGGGTTTAGATAAAGTTGATTTTAAAAATTTTTGAGCGTGCCTTTAGCTGTGTTCTGCTATGGTGTTTTAGTGGAGATTTTTTAACGAACTAACTATACTTCATGTATGAATGATGCGAATCAAGATATTTTGACGCTTGGTGCTTTCGAGACCGGAATGAAGAGGATTGATGGGCGATTCATGGCTTTTGAATCAAGAATGGAAAAGCTCGACAAGAGGATGATGGATGGATTTAGTGCAATTTTTGATCGCTTTGATGGCTTGGAAATACGTATGGACCGTGCAGAAAAGGGAATAAAAGAGCTGGGCGCGAAGTTTGACCGTCTAGAAGTCACAAAGGCAGACAGGAAGGAACTGTTGAGTCTCGATGACAGAGTCTTGTCTCTCGAAGAAAAATCCGCCTAGGGGCGGTTTTTCTTTTACAATTTCTCCACCTTCTGGCCGTCTGGACCGTCTTTGACTGTAAAGCCTTTAGCTGAAACCTCGTCGCGCAGTGCATCGGACTTCTGCCAGTCTTTCGCGGCGCGGGCCTTGACGCGCTCTTCGACAATAGCGAGCACATCTGCCGGTATTTCGGCCTTCACGCCATTATCATCGTCGGCTTTTGCGAGGCCCAGCAGTTCGTCGATCTTCAATATGGTCGCCTTTTTGTCTGCAGGTGAAAGGGAAGTGTCCTTCAAAATTTCCCACTGCAGGGCAAGGACTCTTGGTGTATCGAGGTCGTCAGACATCGCGGCGAGGGCCCGATTCCAATATTCTTCGTTTGGTTTGCCTGCGTGCCCATTTCCATCCGCATCTTTCCAAGGCAAGTCGCAAACCGCCGCGTTCAGGCGTTTGTATGCGTTGCGAGCGGCCTCAAGCGCCTCCCATGTGAAATTCAATGGCGTCGAATATCTTGCCCCTAGAAGGAAATATCGATAATCCATGGCCGAGAAGCCTTTTTCCAGGAGCGTGCTGACAGAAATGTAGTTTCCGGCAGACTTGGCCATCTTGGAGTCACCGACGTTCACGAAGGCGTTGTGGAGCCAATATCGAACGAACGGATGGCCAGTCGCGTGTTCGGACTGTGCGATTTCGTTGTTGTGATGGACAGGAATGAGGTCTATGCCACCGGTGTGGATATCAAAGGTCTCGCCGAGGTACTTCATAGACATGGCCGAGCACTCAATGTGCCAACCAGGAAATCCTTTGCCCCACGGAGACTCCCAACCAAGGTCAGAATTAGATTTCCAGAGAGCGAAGTCGCGTGGGTTTTTCTTGTCCGTGTTCATGCCGATACGGCTTTGATCGTTTGCAATATCCGGCACATGTCCGAGCTTGCCGTAGTCGCCAGCCTTTTCTGTGTCGAAATACACGCCGTCCGGTATGACGTATGTCAGGCCTTTCTTTTCAAGCTTGCGGACAATAGTTATATCTTCTTTGATGTGATCGCTTGCCTTCGGCAAAATGTGTGGCGTCTTGATGTTAAGCGCCGCCAAGTCTTTCAAAAACGCTTCAGTATAAAAATCAGCAAGTTCGCGCATCGCGTCGAGGGTCAGCGGCTTACCTTCGCGTTTAAGGGCGAGCGTCATCTTGTCTTCCGCATTGTCGCTTTCGAGAAGGCCGACGTCAGTGACGTTCATGACTTGTTTGACCTTGTATCCGTTCGCCTCGAACATACGGCGCAATGAATCAGCGAGAAAGAAGGCACGCAGGTTACCGATATGGATGTAGTTATAGACCGTCGGGCCGCAATGATACATGTGCACGACAGGTTTGCCGAAGATAGTTTTGCGCATTGGTGTAAATGCGCGCTTGTCGCCCGTCATTGTATCTCGCAAGAGGATAGCGGGTTTCGGCTCGTTCTTGTCCTGGTTCATGGTCTCTATAGTATAATGTCGCGTATGAATTCAACCAAGCGTATAATGTTGGCCGCTGTCATCCTTGCGGTCATGCTCGCATCGTTTTCCATCGGATTCAGGTCGGGCAGCGAAGGCGCACGCATGACAATGGGGGCTCCAGGCCTCGTCAATGTCGATCCTGGTCTCCAGTCGACAGTTGATTTTTCTTCTTTCTGGAAGGCTTGGAATATTTTAAATGATAGATACTCTGGAACATCAACATCTGATCAAGAACGTGTATATGGTGCCATCGCTGGCATGACGGCAGCTCTCGGGGATCCATACACTGTTTTCTTCCCACCAGAAGAAGCCGAGATATTCGAAAGCGAAATAGCTGGAAACTTCGAAGGTGTGGGTATGGAAGTCGGCATCAGGGATGGCAAGCTAGCCGTCGTCGCACCAATAAAGAATTCACCAGCCGAAAAAGCAGGAGTCAGGGCAGGGGACTTAATATTGATGATTGACCAGACCGAATCAGCCAGCATGTCTACCGATCAGGCGGTAAAGCTTATCCGCGGCAAGGCTGGCACAAAAGTCACTCTTACATTGTCACGTCAGGGTGTCACAGCGCCAATCGTTGTGACCATAACCCGTGCCAAAATTGACCTTCCCGTAATCGGAACCAAGGATGATGGACAAGTTGCAGCGGACGGCCAGCCAAAGAGCGGTCTGCGATCTGACGGAATATACGTCATTCCGTTGTACAGTTTCAGCGCCAATTCAGCAAACCTTTTCAGGCGAGCCTTGCAAGATTTCGCGAATTCCAGCTCCAACAAGCTCATTCTGGACCTACGAGGTAATCCAGGTGGATATCTCGACGCGGCCGTCGATATGGCGAGCTGGTTCCTGCCTTCAGGCAAAGTTATTGTGAAGGAAGAGTTCAGCCGTGGCGAGCCAGACAAAGAACTGCGCAGCAAGGGTTACGACGTTTTCACTGACCGCCTGCGCATGGTGATTCTCGTTGATGGTGGTTCTGCTTCGGCGTCGGAAATCCTCGCCGGTGCGCTTTCCGAACACGGTGTGGCCAAGCTTGTTGGAACAAAGACTTTCGGCAAGGGATCGGTTCAGGAACTCATTCCTATAACCAACAACACTTCGCTCAAAGTCACCATCGCCCGATGGCTTACCCCGAACGGACACTCCATTTCCAACGAAGGCATTACTCCAGATTACGTCGTACCGGTGACAGTTGAAGATATCGAGGCCAAGAGGGACCCACAGATGGATAAGGCTGTCGAATTACTGCTCAAAGGACAATAATTGTCCTTCTCGTGTTGATGTGATAATCTGTTTCCACTATGAAAATCGTATTACTGAAGGATGTTAAAGGGGTAGGGAAGAAGCACGACATAAAGAACGTGGCGGACGGATTTGCGCTTAACAGCCTTATACCTCAGGGTCTCGCGGAAGTCGCTGTTGGTACTGCTCTTGCCCGTGTAGAGCGCCTCAAAAAGCAGGAAGAGGCCGAACGTTTGATTAAGGAAGACCTTCTTTCCAAGAACCTCAAATCAATCCACGACCAAGTTGTCGAGGTTGAGGCAGGCGCTAACGAGAAAGGTCACCTCTTCGCTGGTCTACACGCCGCTGAAATTGCTCCATTGGTTAAGGTTAAGACTGGTGTAGATTTGCTCCCTGAATTCATCCAGCTCGACAAGCCAGTCAAGGAAATTGGCGAGTACAAGATCGACATCAAGGTCCACGGCAAATCCGCGAGCTTCACGCTTGTCGTGAAGGCGAAATAGCCACCCGGCTCGTCCTAACGCCAGAAAAACCGCCCATCCAAAGATCGGCGGTTTTTCCTTATTTAACGTTAACGATGTTCTTGACCTTCGTCTTGTTGTTGAAACCAATCTTTCGCTTGGTCGAGAAGGACACAACGCCTTCCTTGGTAGCATAGATAGTGTAGTCGCGGCCGAGGGCAGTATTCTTGCCTGCGAGGGTGTTTAGGCCTTCCTGGCGTACGATAATCGAGCCAATCTTGGTTTTCTCACCGGCGTAAAGTTTGACGCCCAGATACCGTGGATTTGAGTCTCGACCGTTTTTTGTTGTTCCGGCTGATTTTTTTGTTGCCATTTCTTTAAAATTTGCGGCCCGGGCTTGTTGCCGGGGCCTACCTGTTGGTCGAAAGAGTATACGGCATAGCCCATTAAAAATCAAGGATACGGCCATAGGCGAGCATGCTGGTATAATAGAGCCATGATTGTGATCGACGTAGAAACCACTGGAACGGATTGGCGATATCATTCGATACTCTCTATTGGGGCCATAGACTTCGACGACCCTGAAAACGAGTTCTATGGCGAATGTCGTGCATTTAAAGGCGCAAAAATCGAGCCAGAGGCCCTGGCCATCAACCGATTCACCGAATCTGACGCCAAAGACGCCACTAAAATGAGCGACAAAGACCTCCTTTTGAAATTCCTGGCCTGGGTCCAAGGGGTGGGGGACAAGACCATTGCAGGGGAGAACCCATCGTTTGACAGGGACTTTTTGCGCGCGGCTGCAGAACGATATGGTATCGACTGGACCTTTGCATATCGAACCATAGACCTCCATTCAGTGGCATATGCTCACATGCTCGCAAACGGGGTAGAGCCACCGTCCAAGAACGGCCACACGGGTCTCAACCTGCCAAAAATCGCCGCATATTGCGGTTTACCAGAGAATCCAAAGGCTCATGATGCTCACGACGACGCACTTTACACCGCTGAATGTCTCTCTCGGCTCGTATATGGCCAAAACCTCGTAGAAGCGCTTAATCCGTATCCGATACCCCATCATCTTTCTCGCCCATAAACGTCATTTATACGGCCATACAGAGCCATATTTATGCATTGACACCCCGTTTTTTCGTGGTCTAACTATTGACAAATAAGTCGAAAGGTGCTATCATATACATACATCAGAGCTAACCCTCTGATCTTCGTTTTTAAGGATCCATGTCTCTCAAAGGCGTAAGCCGATAGGGACAAACCTCCTCAAAGACTGGCCCCTAATACTATGATTGAATTTACGACCGGACTTCTGATGCTCGCTTCGGTTTTCACCCCAGCAACCACGAATAAAATCGCGGAAGCAGGGCAGATAAGCCTCGAGTCTGTTCAGGCAAGCGCGATTGTATATGAGACCATAGCACCGATCATCGCGGTAGCTACTACAACTCAGCCCCTCGGCATCGCCGAGACCGAGATAATCGTTCGACACTACTTCAAAGATACGCCTATTCTGGCCGAGATCGCGAAATGCGAATCCTCGTTCCGCCAGCACGATAAGGACGGCAACGTTCTTCTCGGAAGGGTAAACAGCGACGACGTGGGAGTGATGCAGATCAACCTCTTCTATCATGGCGACACAGCCGAGAAGCTCGGGTACGACATCTACACGCTCAAAGGCAACCTCGACTACGCAAAGGCCCTATACGGCAAGAGCGGCGACAAGCCTTGGGTCCATTCGTCCAAGTGTTGGAGCAAGAGCGCTGCCGGTCAGGCATAAGGCCAGACAAGGCTAGCCGAACATCAGAGTACACAAGCAAAAGCCGCCCCTTATCGGGCGGCTTTTGCTTACCTGTACCCGTAGGGGAGTATTATATATGAGTGTCGTACAATATATCTTTTCGGTAATATAGATATGGGGCGGCTTTTAATTTATTCTTTAATTAATTCTTGAGCCTAGGTCTACTATTCAGCAATCGGCCTGTACGGGCTGTCTCCGATATGCAACAGCCTCTGCCCTGCGGCTTCAAGTTCCGTCGGCGCACCAGAGTTTATCTTGCCAAGGTTATGCAAGAACGAGTTCCAGAGCAGATTGATGAAGATATTGTTCCAAAAGTACGCGACTGGTCCTTTTATGTATCCGTTCCAGACGTACGAGATGCCGCCCCACACATAGCCCAGATTTTTCTCCGAAGCCGGAGATTCGACAATAGACTGGAGATCGTAACCGAAATAGCTGAGAGCGAGGATGATGATGAGGCCCAGTACTATGTATTTAATCATGGCTACTCGATTTAACTGATACCAAAATTATATCACGAAATTTAGAGGCTAATTCGCTGGAAGATACGCAAGCGGGTCAAGATACGCCTTTACGTCCACCATTGGAATGACCGTGTTTTTGCAAAAACGGCTCGTCACGTATTTTTGGACCTGCACGCCCTGGGTGGCAAAAAGGCCCAAGTGAAGGTGTGGTCCAGTCGAATAACCTGTGTTTCCGCTGTATCCGATGGTATCACCGATCACTACCGTCTCCCCTGCTTGAACGCTTATACCGGAAAGGTGAGCATAAAGACTGGTCAAGCCGTTGGAATGTTTGATGAGAATCCACCTGCCGTACGAATAGCAACCGCGTTCGATGTCCGTGTTCCCTGTCGCCCAGACCGTTCCAGTGAGTACAGCTTTGACTGGTGTACCGACGGCGGCGCGGAAGTCCACGCCATTGTGCGTGCCTGTGGTGTATAGACGACCTGAATCGCTCGTCTTACCGAAACGTTGGGTGATCGTCACTGACGATAATGGCCACGACAGGACGCCAGATTTTTTATCCGGTATGGAGTTCGGATCAATGACGAGTTTGAGCCGAGATTCAAAGTCGAAGAGTTCCTGTTCGAAGCGTTCTTTCTCGGCTATCTTGGCTTGCAATTGAGATTGATAAGCCGAGGCGCTGTTTTTGGTGTTGGCGAGTAGTTTGGTCTGCTCGCTCTTGTTCGTTTCCACGACCTCCTTTTGACCGTTTAAATTTTTCTGAAGTGTGAGAAGGTTCGCACGTTCTTTCTGGGCCGCAATCTGTTGCGATGAGAGCTTGTCCCGCAGTTCAGAAAGCTGGGAAAGTGAAGTTGTAAGAGATGATTGAACCGTACGCACAGAACTCACATAATCCCATGCTTCGGAAAGGCTCTGTTGATTCAGAAATTGCTGTATAACCGACTGACTTTCGGCCATTTCCATGTTACGGATACTTTGGGCCACGGCCTGGCTTGATCTGTTGACCCTGACTTCGGTTTCGGCGATTTCGTCGGAAAGGCTTTCGAGCGTGAGATTCGCCTTGTCTATTCTGCTTGTTGTGAGTTTCAGGTCGCTTTCAAGTTTTTTTCTGGTGGTTTCGAGCCGCACGAGTTCGCTCTGCAAAGTCTGTGCTTGTTTGGAATTGGTTTCGAGCAGTTTGGCGTACTGATCAATTTCTTTTTGAAGCTCGAGGATGCGCTCGTTCGTGTTCTCTATGTTCTGGCGGATTTGTGCGGCTGTTTGGGCATGGCTCGTTTCCGGTCGAGCCAGAAAGCCCGAAGCCGCGCAAGCGATTGCGAGCGCGGCGGCCAGACTGACATTGAAAATATATTTAGGTGAGCGGTTTATCTGCATGATTGGCGCATTTTTTGAGCGCCTCATGTACGCGCCGGGCTGTCGCATCCTTTCCGATGATACCAGCAATAGTGAACGGATTAGGAGATTTGTCTTTGCCGGCGAGCGCGTACCTGAAGGGCCAAAGCACATTTCCACGCCCGTGCTCTTCGGCGTATGGCCACAAGGCCGCTTTGATTGAACCCTCATCCCAATTCTTTTCTGAAATGGACTTGATGGTTTCTTGGATAAATTCGAGGTGGGTAGCCGATGCCTGTACGGACTCCCCTTTCCAACGGAGCGATTCGGCATCGTATGCAGGATCGGAGAAATAGTAGTCAAGATCCCGCTCGGTAATCATTATATCAATATCTCCGTAATTGTTTATACGTTCGAGCACGGCCGGGCCGAGCTTGGCCGCCAATTCTGGAGTCACGTTCCATCCGAGTTCCTTGGCACGTTCAGTGGCGTCTATGCGGGCCTTGAGTACGGCGGTGAAATTATCCTTAGGCAAAAGTTTGAGGTGTTCTTTGTTCACCCAACGCAATTTGTCTTCGTTGAATATCGCACCTCCCTTTTGGACCTTGGAAAGATCGAAAGCCTTCACAAGTCCCTTGAGGTCGAAGATTTCCTGTTCAGTGCCGGGATTCCATCCAAGGAGCGACATGTAGTTGAGGAGCGCCGCAGGCATGTACCCGGTGTCGCGATAATATGTCATTGGTTTCGCACCATGACGCTTTGAAAGTTTCGATCGGTCGCTTGCGAGGACGAGTGGCAGGTGGGCATACGTTGGTTTTGGTGCGCTCAAGGCCTCGTATATGAGAAGATGTCGCGGAGTGTTTGATATGTGGTCTTCACCTCGCACAATGTGCGTTACGCCCATGAGATGGTCATCTACAACGACGACGAAATGGAATACTGGTTCGGTCATAGACCGCGCAATAACGAAGTCGCCGAGATCCGATGTGTCGAATTCAATGTCGCCGCGGATGAGATCCGTGAAGGTAATTTTTTTGTTTGGATTCCTGAAACGCACAAGTTCGACGGTCCTTGTTGGATCATCTTTGGCGGGCTCCTTTGAAACGTACGCCTTGTCATCGTCGATGAGTTTTTGCAGGTATTCGACGTATATGTCAGTGCGGTCAGATTGGCGGTACATTTCGTCATATTCGAGACCGAGCCACTCGAGGCTTTCGAAAATGTTGTCCTCGTATTCTTTCTTTGATCGTGCCTTGTCAGTGTCTTCAATGCGTAATATGAATTTGCCGCCATGTTGGCGGGCATAAAGGTATGAGAAGACCGCTGTGCGGTAATTACCTGAGTGGAGAAGGCCTGTGGGGCTTGGCGCGAATCGGGTCACCACCTTTGGGCGGCGAAACGGCTTGAGGAGGTCAGAGAGTTTCTTGTGCATCGCTTTTGGCCTTATAGGCGCCATTATAGCCTATTTAGGGGCATTTTTCACGCCTTATCGTGGCTTTGCGTACATCTGCACGACAAACGCTGCTTCCCTGCCCTTATACATGCCAAATGCCACTCCGGTACCAATTTCGGTGTACTTGCCTTTTTCTATATTGGCGCGATGCGACGGTGATTCCATCCATGCGCCAACGGTTTTGTCTGGGCTCATAAAATTCACAGCTAGATTTTCGCCTGCGGCGATATATGCGTATCCGGCCCTGTCCATCCAGTCCCACGGTTCCATGTTGTTTGGTGAGGTGTGTGAGAAATATCCGTTTGCAGCCATGTCGTCAGCTTTCATCTGAGCCGCGCGGTTCAACACAGTATTTCTTTCCAGAGCATCGAGGCCGAGCGCAAGTCGTTCTGTATTCGTGCTCTCGACAAGTTCGGCGACCATTGCAGACACGTGCGAAGCCTCGTCACCATGGATGGTGGATACTGGAGCGAAGATGAGAAGTGCGGTGATGAGGGATATGGAGGCCTTGGCAAACCTCTGTGTGATCCTTGTTCTCATCAATTATTGGCTGTGGCTTAGGGCGATGCGAATGATTTCTCGGGCAATTGTGTCGGACGCGTCTTTCTTGCCGAATGTCGCGGCACCGTGGCGCATTTTGTCGGCGATATTTGGATTGTCGATGATGCGATCTATTTCAGAAAGCAACACATGCGGGGTGAGATTTATTTCCTCTATGACAGAGCAAGCACCAGACGCGGCATACGCGAAGGCGTTGGATTTTTGGTCGTGGCTGATTTCCTCGGGTATAGGAATGATGATGGACGGTACCTGCCACAGGGCGATTTCAAAAATGGTCGAGCCAGCACGCGATATAACGAGACCGGATTTTGCCGCCTCGCCTGCCGCCATGCGCAAAGACATGCTGTTTAGATACGCGAACGGCCTGTATCGATTCTTGTGGATGCTTTCCTTGAGCACTACTTCTGCAGTGTTCGTCATTTCGTCTATATTGTCCTTGCCTGTTTGATGAATGATGTAGCACTTACCAACAAGTTCCGGCAGGACGTCGATGACTGCTTCGTTGATACGTTGGGAACCCTGCGATCCACCGAGTATGAGCACCACCGGCAAGGATTCATCAAGCCCAAGAAACTGGCGCGCGCCTTCGGATAGGGTTTCGCGCACTTCCCTGCGTATTGGATTGCCTGTAAAAGCAACTTTGTCTTTTGGAAAGAAATCTGCGGCTTGTTCGTATGACACCGCAATTTTTTGCGCGAATTTGGACGCCCAGGCGTTCACGCGGCCCGGATGCGAATCAGATTCATGTATAACAACCGGAATGCGGAGAAGTTTTGCTGCGAACATGGCTGGGAAACTCACATATCCGCCTTTGCCGAAGACAACATCAGGATAGATGCGCCACACGTCCACCACAGCCTTGATGACGCCGACTGCAGTTTTGAAAACATCGAATACGTTGAGGAGCGAGAAATATCGTCGGATCTTGCCAGCGTATGAGCTCACATGTATGATCCTGTTTTCAAACAATGCTTTGTCGTCATATCTTGCCGGCGCCATGTAATACAGCTCGGCATCGATGAGTTTCTCTTCCTTGGATATTCGGCGCAGGGATTCAGCTACCGCGATAATTGGGTAGAAATGGCCGCCAGTACCACCGCCAGTGAGTAATATCTTCATGTGTGAAGCGTCTTGTACGCTCTATTCTATCAAATATGGCGGATTTTGGCAGTTCTCGAGATATTGAGCAATATTCCCGCTTCGGCGAGCACGAAAAGGAGTGCTGTACCGCCCTGGCTCACGAACGGCAATGGCATACCAAGGAGAGGCAATATTCCAAGCATTGATCCGATGTTCATGAATGCCTGGATGATTATGAACGAGGCAATACCTACGGCGAGGAAAGTTCCGAAGGCGTTCTGGGCTCGTGCGGCGACAACGTATGCGCGCCCTGTAAAGAACATAAAAAGCGCAATGATACTGAATCCACCAATAAGGCCGAATTCTTCTGCGGCCACGGCGAATATCGAATCTCCCACTGGTTCTGGTAGATAATTAAATTTTTGGATGCTTTGGCCAAATCCACGTCCAGCTATGCCGCCAGATCCCACTGCAATGAGCGATTGCTGGATTTGGTACCCGGTCGTTAATCCGTTTTCTGCTGGATTGATGAAAGTCGTGATGCGACTTTTGATGTACGGCCTCTGCCATGCGAGGGCGGCCAAAAGAAGTCCTCCGATAACGATGAGGAGAAAGATATACCGCCATTTTCCACCAGCCACAAGATACATGGCAACGAGCGATCCAGCGATCACGAACAACGTGTCCGTGTCAGGCTGAATAAGAAGAAGTGCCGCCACGGCCAAGAGCATCACGGCGAGCGGCCAGAAACCCCAACGGGCCGTGGCCACTCGTTCTTTCACTGCTGCGAGCCACGCCGCAAAGAACATGATGGTACCAATTTTGAGCGCCTCTGACACCTGGAATGTGAGCGAGCCCACATGGAGCCATCGCGTAGCACCATTGAGTTCAATACCGACACCAGGAATGAATATGATGATGTTGAGGACGACGGCAAGGAGGAATATCCAAAACGATGCCTTTTGAAAGCGCATGTGGTCGAATCTCGACAATGCGAACAAGGCGATGACGCCCGGTACGAGTCCGAACGCGACCTGTCTGAATGCTATCGAGCTGAATTCAACGGATCCACGGCTCAAGAGCCCGAGCGACGCCGATAGGAATATGAGAAACCCCGCCGTGGCGAGTAGAAGCACCGATATCAAAAGCGGCCTGTCGATGGAACGCAACTTCATGCGCGTTACATCATATCATGATGAAAAGAAAATCCGGGAACGAAAAACCGCCGGGACATAATTGTCCACGGCGGCAGCTTTAGGGTTTTTTAAGATTCAAGATCTCGGGAACCCAAGGTCGGAGCGCATGCGCTCACGTGACAACCTATAAACCTTTGACCCAGTCGGATTTAACGGAGAGCTCGAACAATTCTGTTTCAACGCGTCTCGTGTCGAACTCCAGCACTAACCTCGCTAATCGCATGAGGTGACCATTTGCGTCTTGGTTTTCTGAGGTGGCCAGAATGCCAGCGAATCTCGCCTTGGCATTAATCCGTGTCTCAACGAACTGTCTCATCTACTATCATAGCAAATTTGAGGGCATTTGTCAAGCGCCAAAATGCGATTCCCAATCAAAATCCCAAAACACGGCTCAAACTAAGGGTTTTGGGCCAAGTAGTCGAGGGTCGCTTGTACCATAGAGGCCATATCCGTGAAGCGTCCTTCCCTGCTCGAGCCTAATATAGAAATAACCACAGGATGGTTGAGTCCTGCGTCGAATGCGACGACCAAATTGCCTCCAGAAAGGTCCGTGAAGCCCGTTTTCGAAGCCAGAACGTTTGGAATAGAGCCGATCGCCTTGTTCGTGTTCACTGCGGGGTGAATAAATGATTTCGAATTGATCGTAACCTGCGGATACGATGTTGCCTCGAGGAGATGCGGTTTTTTGTCGAGTATATGTGCTACGAGCATGGCCATATCTTTGGCCGAGCCATAGCCGCCCGAAAGTGAAGTCGAAACATCGAGACCAGATGGGTTCAAGAAGTAGGTTTCGCGCAGACCGATTTCCTGGGCGAGCGAATTCATGCGCTCGATGAAAAGTTCGCGCGGTGGTTTGGTTTGCTCGAAGGCGACAAATGCCCCAGCGACCGATGCCAGGGCGCTCGTTCCGTCGTTTGATGATACGAGAAGGCTGAAATCGATGAGGTTATCGCGGGTCCAGACCTCGTCCGCGTACAATCCTGAATCCCCTTCTGTGGCGATGTCTTCAAGCGAAATTGGTACCAGAGCGTAATCCGGCAGCAGTATCGAAGCCGTGAGAGCCGTCATCACTTTAGTAAGCGATGCGAGCGGTAATTGGAGTGTTTCGTTTTTTGCATATATTGCCTTGCCCGTAGTCACATCGTATACATAAACGGCCTTTGCTTCGGTCGGAACAGTATTGAAAATCGGGATTGGTTTTGCGTCGGTTGCGATGTCTGTTTGTGGCATCTGGGCAATTTCGGTCGGATATATCCACCACAAGAACAGCGCCATGAGGAGCGCCAAGATAGCGAGCTCAAGGTATGCGGTGACTTTAGGATTCATTGTTGTATGCAGCGTTTTGTTCCGCCTCGAACGCCGCTAGGTCCGTCTTTACTTTTGCAAAATCAGGCAGGTCTTCGACCTTTGCAACACCGAGGTGAGCCAGAAGTTCCATCGTTGGTTTGTACGAGAAGCCGCGGCCGCTTCCCTGTCCTGATACGCCGTCTTTGCTCGTGTCCTTCTCGGTTACGCGTTCGACCAAGCCACGCACCAAAAGGTTTCGAAGTATGAATGACGAGTTAACGCCGCGGATATAGTCTATGTCTGCGCGCCTGACTGGTCCTTGATACAAAATAATCGCCAATGTTTCAAGTCCAGCCTTGCCGAGATCTCGCATGAGTTCGTCTTTGGTGAGTTTCTCGATCATCTCGCTTGCCTCTGGGGCTGTGCGCAATTCGATGTCGTCACCCTCGCGCATGACGCGTATGCCGCGGGTCACAAAGTTCGCATCAAGAGCAGTCAGGGCCATTTCAAGCTCTTCCCGAGTACACGAAAGGGTCGCTTCGGCCTTCTTTTTCGACATTGGCTCCCCTTTCCAAAATAAGAGGGCTTCAAGTTTCGCGTCTAGGTTCATAATAGAAAGAGTATAAACGATTTTAGTATTTAGGCACGCCGATCTGCTCGGTTTCCATATGGATGTCGTCGAAATGGCGTTCCTGGCTCACATTGATGACCCCTTGCTTGACCAATTCGAGCATAGCAAGGAACGATACGATGATGTTCACTCGCTCGCCTTTGGACGCACCGCCGGCGAATTCGCGGAAGCTCATGCGCAGGCTTTCCGATACGCGTGATGTGAGACTGGTGATCATCTCTTCGAGGCTTATGACCTTGTCGATGACGACTTTCGGCAGGAATTCCTTTTTCGGCAGGCTCGCCATGACTCGTCCAATGGCCGCGAACATATTGTCGGCCGTCATGTCTGCATCTGGCGAGAAAACAGGCACATGTTTTTTGTCGCCGCGAGGAAACATGATGCGAGCGCCGAAAATTGGTTTAAGGCCCTGGGCAACAGCGCGCATGCGTTCATAAATTTTGAGGCGATGTTCGAGATTGTGGATGCTCGCCTCTTCTTCGGCCGTCAGGTTAAGTGTCGGCAGAAGTGATTTTGACTTTATGAGAAGAAGCGTTGACGCCACGAGTATGAATTGTGCGGAATCAGCGACCGGAAACTGCTCGAAGGATTTTATGTGAGCGATATAATCGTCCGCTACCTGGGCAAGAGGTACGTCGCTCACGAATATTTTCCTTTTTTCGATAAGGTCAAGCAAGAGATCGAGCGGACCTTCGAATGAGCCCGCTTTTACGGTGAAGTTTGCCTGTACCGATGCAACATCTGTGGGCCTCATATAAATTTCGCCATGAATATCACGTCGTCGAAGGTGCCTTCATCTTCGACCGCGTCCTTGCGACGGCCCTCAATTTCATATCCCAGACGTTCATATAAACGAATCGCTGGATTTTTGCCGAATACTTCCAGTTCAATGCGTAGTACCTTATATTTTTTAGCCAAAGCCTTGCCGCGATGGCTTTTTCGCACGGCAATGGTTAGGCGCCTGTTTACGAACATGCGGGCGAGGACACACAGACCGGTATCTTTACGCTCCTTGGGCTTTGCCACGAGGTTGTAAATCTCTTCGTCGAGGCGGTTTCTCATATCGGCGAACCGAATGACATCCCTCCAAGACATAGGGACTATCCGTGTCTCTTCATCTGACATAAGTTTGATTATACGCGATAAAACCACAAATAAAAGCCCCGCTTCCGTAGAAGCGGGGCAGTTAGGAGGACGTGGGTCCCGGGCAGGAATCCGCACGATCAGACGGCCTTTAATCGGGGCCGATTGCCTGGTAAACACCAGCCATACTCCAAAAAAGAGCAGTGAGAGGAAACTTACTATCCTCTACTACCCTTAATTATATACTATATTGCCCTCTTTTGCAAGGGGTAAAAAGAGGGGCAAAGAAGCAAGCTAGGCCTTGTTTATTTTGAGACCGAGCTCGATTAGCTGCGCCGCGGACACCTCTGACGGTGACTTCATCATAAGGTCCCTACCCTCCCCGGTTTTCGCGAAAGCGATAACTTCGCGGATGTTCGGCTCGTTCTGGAGTATGGCCATGAGACGGTCCATGCCCCACGCGATACCGCCGTGAGGAGGTGTTCCCGATGCAAAGGCGTCCAACATGTGGCCAAAGTTTTCACGGATTTTTTCCTCTGTATGGCCCAAAGTCTTCAACACCTGAATGAGTGCCGTTGGAACATGGTTTCGAATGGACCCGCCGCCGATTTCAAAGCCGTTCAAGGCAATGTCGTATTGGGTTGTGAGTATCTCACCTATGTTCTCGCCCTTCATGAGCCATTCCATGTGCTCAGGTTTTGGTGATGAGAACGGATTGTGACTGAAGGTCCATGCGCCTGAATCTGTTTTCTCGAAGAACGGAAAGTCCACAATCCAGCAAAACGCCAAAAGGTCAGGGTCGTTTTTGTCGGCGCGAATATCTGGCTTGTCTGATCCGTATTTTTCCATTGCTTCTTTGTAAGTGAACCTTGGAAACGGTATTTCCTGTATTTTCTTGTGTGGCGTAACGGATTTTACAAGGTCTATGAGAAGCTTTTCGTTGAGAGCTATCACGTCTTCCCTTTCAACAAAGCTCATCTCAAGGTCGAGTTGAGTGAATTCCGGCTGACGGTCTCCACGTGTGTCTTCGTCGCGCATACATCGGGCAAGCTGAAAGTATTTCTCGAATCCCGCGGCCATAAGGAGTTGTTTGTACTGCTGTGGCGATTGCGGCAAGGCGTAGAACTTACCATTATCGAGACGAGATGGTACGAGATAGTCTCGTGCTCCTTCTGGAGTTGATTTGGTGAGCATCGGCGTTTCGATTTCAGTGAACCCTTCTTTGGTCAGCCAATTGCGCACGAACATGTTCACCGCGTGGCGGTTTCGAATATTTTTCTGAAGGCGTGGACGGCGCAGGTCGAGATATCGATACTTGAGACGGCTTTCTTCGCCGATTTCCTTTCCTTCCGAACGTACGTCTATTGGTGGGGTCTGTGCCTCGTTCAAAACCTTCATACTCAATATTTCGAGCTCTATCGAGCCGTTCTGTTTGTCTTTCTGGACGTTTTTTTCTGGACGAACATTGATTTTTCCCGTGACTTCAACAACCCATTCGGATCGGACGGTAGATGCGATAGCCGCGGTTGCTTTCTGCTCGTCAGTTTTTGCTGGAAGAACCACACCCTGCACATATCCCGTCATGTCGCGGAAATCGAGGAATATGAGCTTGCCCTGGTCGCGACGCACGTCTATCCAGCCGGCGATAGTGACGGTTTCACCCTTGTGAGCCTCGAGGTCTTTGATGTATGTTCGTTGCATGTTTTTGATAAATAGTTTAGATCGGAAAATAAAAGCGCCCCTTAAAGTCTAGACCCGCTAGGCTTTCAGGGGCGATTTCATCGCGGTGCCACCCTGTCTTTTAACTCGTTTACCGCTATCGGGCGGCGTCCGGAGGCTTTCCTCGGTCCTCGCCGCTTGTCAGGCGGGTCGTTGGATATCGATACTTTACTATATTTTGCGCCAAAATGCACAGTCTGCTATACTTCTTCCACTAGGCCTTCGGGCTCCGAGATTCCCCCGCATATGCGGGGGTTTCGATTTATTATGCGCAGGGTCATACTATCGTTCGTCTTACTTTTTCTGCTATCTCCTCAAACTCGACGCTGTTCAGTCTGCACAGTTTGCGTGTAAGGCGCCTGCTGCTTATGGTTTTTAACTGAGATAGTATTGCTGAACCGATAACACCCTCGCAACATATAGGAGAATGATTCACATCGTCCCTTGAGGAGCTGGTCAGTGGCAGTATTCTCAACATTTCTTTATTAAATACCCTATCGTTTTCGGGCTATGAAGTTGAATAGATGCCAATGTTTAGGTTGTCCCAATGCTGTTTTCTCGTCTTTTTCCTCTTCTCGGAATACGATGATGTCGAGCCCATCGAGAGCCTCATGTGCGGATTCATTGGTATGAAATATTTTCTTGCTTCCAACTATGTTCCAGGAATCTCGTTCACCAAAAAGATTACCGACGAATATTCCCTTTGATTTTAGCGACATTTTTAGTCTTTCAATGAGATCATTGAATTCTTCTGGCCCATTGAATGGCAGTGCATACTGCGCGTTAATCAGATCATAAGATTCAGGTTCGAGTTTGAAATCTGTATATGTGGCACGCACGAAATTGAAGTTTGGCTCTTTGATCTCCTTCGCCTTCTCCTCGGCTGCTTCGTCTGCGTCCATGGCAGTTACGCTACCAAATCCCTGACTTAAGAGATACTTCGATTCATTCAATGCTCCTCCACCGATGTCGAGCGCTGAGGCTCTTTCTTGGGTATGTTGCAAAGCCTCGACGAGTAAAGGTCGGACTTTATTCTTTGATGTTCTGTCTATGTATTTTTTCCACGAGATATTGTTGTGATGCATATGTGTATGTTGTGACTCATCAGTTACCGAATTTTCCATTGAGCAAAAACGGAATATCCGTCATTGAGATATTCAGCAATGCGCTCGATGATATAGAGGTTACGAACTTCCCCACTTGCGATTGAGACTTGGTTAATCCTGTTCCTTTTTTCGTCCGTAGGATTAGTGGTCTCAAAAAATAACCCTTTTTCTTCGATGGAAAATGGTTTGCTAAATAATTTTTCATGAATCATTTTCATATGATCAAGCGAAAAATCATATCCTGTCCACCCACTACTCATCTCGTCGGCCTTAAGCGACCAATTCATATAAAAATCAAAATCCGGTTTCGGGTCGAGCTTACGTACCCATTGATGAACGACACGGGCAAAGAAGTAATATTGGATTTCATCACGGCTAAATCCCCTTTTCTCGATTTCTGCCCGTTCAAACGCTTCGGACGGTTCAGGTGAGGCCGTTTCTATGCCGTTTTGTGTTGCCAAAAATGTAACTAATCCCATACCACCGTCATGCTCGATAGACTCCTTCTCGGTAGCGAATGATTTTCGCCGACCTCCCTCAACTAGCGCTATTTTCAAAGGAGATTTGTCTGCCAGGAACTCAGCCCACAATTCTTTACTCACACGCCATTGTTCAGAAGCTGGATCAAAGGAGTGGCGTTCGCCGAAATAAAATAGCCTGGATTTAGGAGTTTTGATCCTGAGTATATAAGGCGTCTCGTGTTTGAAATTCCTGTATTCCTCGTAGGTCATCAGCCTCGTCATGGCTTACAAGCTTACACCAATCGCCTTCTTGGCCTCAGCCAACTTGGCGTTCGCGACTTTCGCCGCTTGCTCACCTCCCTTCTTGAGGATTTTGATGATGGATGCACGGTCCTTGGCGAGTTTCTCGCGCCTTTCGCGCATTGGTCTGATGAAATCTTGGGCATCTTTGACCAGGGCTTCCTTGAGATCCTTGTACCTGCCGGCCTTGTCCATGTACAAGCGTTCAAGATGTGCCTTGTCGCGGCCGAGAGCCGAGTTGAAGAGTTCATGAATAGCACGAACATTGACCGGAACACTCGGCTTGCCATCGGGACCTGTACCAGAGTCAGTGACGATGGACATCACAGCCTTGCGGATTTCATCGTCCGAGGCGAAAAGAGATATGGTGTTTCCATACGACTTCGACATCTTGCGGCCATCGGTTCCTGGAACGGTCTGGACGCTTTCCATGATGAGTTCCTTTGGCAATTTGAATATTTCTTGGCCCTTGGCGAAAGTCGTGTTGAATTTCTGTGCAGTGTCGCGGGCGTACTCGATATGTTGTTTTTGGTCGAGCCCAACAGGCACAATATCAGTGCCATAAAGCAAGATATCCGCGGCCATAAGCATTGGATAATTGAAGGTACCGACGGATATTTCCTTGTCTTTTGCCTCGGCATCCTTGAACGCGTGGGCGCGCATAAGGTATGGCATAGTAGTGATCGTATCGAATATCCATGTAAGCTCGGTATGGGCCGACACGTCACTTTGTTTGAAGAGGACAATCCTCTTCGGGTCGAGCCCTATGGCTATGTAGTCTAGGGCTAGGTCTATGATGCTCTCCTGCATCTCATCCTTGTTCTGTATGAAATTAAGAGCATGATAGTCCGCGACCATGATATAGCAGTCGTAGTTCCCCGTGTTAAAGAGATCCACGAACTGCTTCATCGCGCCAAAATAGTTGCCGATATGAGGTCTTCCTGTCGGTTTTACACCCGACAGGAGCACCTTCTTGCTGTTTATGGATCTTCCAAACATGGACACATGATAGCATGGCCATACCACACAAACATCCACCCTCAACTGTATTGCGACTCGTCCGCTTTGCGGCGACGGGCGCAATCAACACCGCTGTAGACTTTGCTATCCTCAATATTCTGTTCCTCCTTTACCTCTGGATTGCAGATATACCACTTTCGGACGGTTGGTACATGACCTTCAAAGGCCTTTCCTTCTGTGCTGCTGTAGTAAACAGTTGGTTCTTAAACAAGAACTGGGTTTTTGCAGATGCGGCACCAGCAGACAAGCCTGGCAAAAACAAAGCAATGTTTCTCGTCGTGAGCACGGTTGGCTTCGGTGTAAATGTGGCTGTTTCCCTGCTCGCATTCTCAGGTTTCCAATCTCTTGGGACTTTTGGTGTGACTGCGAGTGCAAATATGGGCGCCCTTTTCGGAACGGCTGCCGCCCTCATAACCAACTTCATCGGTTATCGCTTGCTCGTATTTAAATCAATCAACATAACAACATATGAACCCACCAATATATCTGTCGGTGATCATACCCGCGTATAAAGAAGAAAAACGCATTGGGTCCACCCTGGCAGATCTCGCCCGGTATTTTCGCAACAAGCGATACGGGTACGAGGTCATTGTGGTGGACGATGGCTCGCCAGACGCGACATATGAAGCCGCACTCGGCCACGCGCGCGATCTTCCAGGTCTTCGTGTTGAACGTTTGCCCAAGAATCGCGGCAAAGGATACGCCGTGCGTCACGGTATGCGCCTCGCGCGCGGGAAGTACCGCCTATTCATGGATGCAGACAATTCAGTACGCGTCGACGAAGTCGACGCGTTTCTCTGTGTGCTTGAAAGCGGCAAGAAGGATGTCGTCATAGGATCCATTGCTTTCAGCTACTCCGAAACCGTCGAGCAAAGCGGATTCCATCGTCGTTTCCTCGGCTCACTTTCCAAGATGATGATCCGTGTCGTTGCTGTGCCTGGAATATATGATAGCCAGCGCGGTTTCAAGCTTTTCACCGAACGTGCAGCCAAAGTCATTTTCGAGAAGCAGACCATCCACCGATTCGGCTTCGATATCGAGATATTGCTCATCGCCGGCGTCCACGGATTTGGCATATCTGAATTACCAGTGACTTGGGTCAATCCACCGGGCTCTACGGTCAGTCTCGCCTCGTATATCCATAGCTTTGCTGAACTCGGCCACATCTTCTTAAACAAGGCCCGTGGACTTTATGATCCGGAATATCAATCTCTTACGGCCAAGGCGAGCCGTCCTGCACGCCTTGTTTTGGAGCTGTCGTATGTGCCGCGGCGTATATGGCACGAGTTGATCGATTCCCCGATGCATCTCCATGTAAATAGGCTCGAAAAAGGCAGTGGTTTGGTATACAAAGGTAAGCGCTTCCGACAACATTCAGACCTCCATTATTCAGAGACGGCATTGTATGTGTGGCAACGTGCTCAAAAGCTCTTCATTTTCTCTATTCTGTTCGCATTCGTGCTCGGTTTGATGATTGATTGGCACGCAACAGCGATTATATCAATCGCAACAATCGAAGTGCTGTATATCGTCGAACTCTGCTTCAACGCGTACCTCGCCTTTAAAAGTGCCGGAAAATCTGCGGAACTTCATGTGTCGCGTCGCGAGATGGCGTCGATGTCTGGTTCAAGCTTGCCGCGTATCACTGTACTCTGCCCTATTTATCAGGATTGGGGTGTCTTGCCTCAGCTCGCCGAATCCCTATCGCGCCTGGATTATCCGCACGAGAAACTTCAGATTCTGCTCCTTCTCGAAGAAGATGACCTCATGACGCATACAATCGCGCGGTCGTTGGGTCTGCCGAAGCATTTCCGTGTCGTATCTGTGCCGCGGTCGGCACCGCGTACGAGGGCCAAGGCACTTAATTACGGTCTATTGCTTGCCCAGGGCGAGTACGTGGTTTCGTACAACGTGGATGATATGCCGGATAGGCATCAGATAAAGAAAGCTTTGGCGGCGTTCATGCGTTCGACCCCTGAAACGGCATGTGTTCAAGCAAAACCTCGCTTCTATAACGTTCGTCAGAATCTCCTTACCCAGTTGTATTCGGCTGAACATTCGTTCACTTGGGAAGCCATCGCACCGGGATTGACATCAATTGGCGCTCCGATGCCTCTTGGGGGATCGTCTGATTATTTCAGGACAAAAGTTCTGCGCGACATAGGCGGATGGGATTCGTTCAACGTGGCAGAGGCCTGTGACCTTGGTATCAGGCTCGCCAAGCGTGGATATCGCGCGGCGCTCATTGATTCTGAAACGCGCATGGAAGCAGTCAGCGACCTCCTGAGCTGGTTTGACCAACGTAGTCGATGGATCAAAGGATACCTTCTCACGTACTTGGTGCACATGCGCAATCCGCGCGCCTTCCGAAGCTTGCGACACTTCTGGGTGTTTCAGGCCGTCGTAGGCGGCAAAATATTCGCGCTTTTCGGGAACCTTGTGCTCGCGGCCTGTGCCGGCGTATACCTCGCCTTCCATCCTCAGGTTGGGCCATTCATCGAACTCGGCGCGTGGGCATATGCGGCCGGCAACATCCTGTACCTTGGTAATTACCTCATATCCCGCGTTAAATCGAAACGTCGCGTAAGTGGTGCATATCTGCTCTTCGCACCATTGTATTGGCTTGGGATTTCGCTCGCCGCGGCTCGCGCACTGTACGAAACTGTCGTGGCGCCGCATCATTGGGCGAATACCGCGCATGGCCAGCATCTGACCACCAAGCGTATGAGAGAAGCCTAGGCCTGTAGTATCGACTGTGCAATCTCGGCGAGGGGAACCTTTTCTTGGGTTCCCTTTTCGAGGTTTTTCACGACAGCTACGCCTTCCTTGGCTTCGTTCTCGCCATAGATGATGGCGTATTTCACGCCTTTATCTGATGCGTACGAAAGCTGTTTTTTCAGGTCTGCGGTTTCGAGGTACAGCAAAGTGTTCACGCCTGCGGCGCGAAGATCTGATGCCATGGCGAGATACTCGCTTTCCAGTTTCTTGTCGAAATTTACGATGAGGACTTGGGCTGTGGATTTCTCTTCTTTGACGAGTTTAAGTTCTTCAAGGGCAGCCAAAAGCCTGTCGAGACCGATAGAGGCGCCAACCGCCGGCACCGACTTGCCAGAAAACATTCCGATGAGATTGTCATATCGGCCACCAGAAAGGACCGAGCCGAATTGAAGCGCGGCGACGAGATTCGTTTCGAATATCATGCCGGTGTAGTAATCGAGGCCACGTGCGATAGAAAAATCAACAACAAAGCGCGCGTCGGGCGCGAGTTTGTAGGCGGATTCGATGATATACACGAGATTGGCGAGCGGTTCGTTCACGCCGAGGTTCTCCCCTACCTTCGAAAGCTCTTCCTGATTACCTATCGCGTCAATCGAAACCTCTGCGAAGGCGAGAAGTTTTCCGGTGATGTCGTCTTTGATGCCGGCTTTGACGAGTTCTTGGGCGACTCCGTCCCTGCCCAGCTTGTCTATCTTGTCTATGGCGCGTATGGCGTCCATTTTTTCCTTGTCAGAAAGCCCGAGCGAGCCGTAGAAAGCGTTTATGATTTCGCGCGAGTTGGCACGAATGACGAAATCCTGTATACCAAGCTCACGGAGGGTGTTTGCCGAAAGGGCGAGAACTTCCGCGTCCGCAAGAGGACTGGTCGTTCCGACGATATCGGCATCGCACTGATAGAATTCACGGAACCGTCCTTTTTGGGTGTTCTCGGCGCGCCAGACAGGCGAAATCTGATATCGCTTGAAAGGTTTTTTGAGCTCGCCGTTCATGGCAACGACACGGGCCAATGGTATGGTGAGGTCGTAACGCATCGCCACGTCGCGATCACCATTGTCCTTGAATCGATACATAAGTTTGTCGCCTTCGTCGCCGTATTTGCCCGTGAGGGTCTCGGCGTACTCGAGAACCGGTGTTTCAAGCGGCTCGAAACCGAATCGTTCGTAGGACGCGCGGATGGTGTCTATCATTTTCTGTCTCGGAATCTGCTTTTCTGGAAGGAAGTCGCGGAAACCTTTGAGAGTTTTTGGTTCAATTTGTGACATGTGGGTATAGTTTAACAGAGTTATAAAGATTCAGTAGCAAAACAAAACCCCTTCGCAGGAAGGGGTTTTGTTCGAGCACGTCTTACAAGACGAGGCAAAACACCCTCCCTACGAAGGGCGGGTATGGATTGCGGCCTTGCTGATGGCTCGTATATTCATACCCCTATTATAGCATAGTCCGATGCAAATTGCAAGCTTATGCGCTCAAAACTGCCATCCACCGCAGCTTGAAGTCAGAGACCTTGCGAGGGTACCAATTCTCTCCGTAATCGAGCCAGAGCCTTAGAAATGCTATCTTCTCGAAGCTAATCAACGACCCGCTCTCTGGGTCGGCAATCCATATGCGCGCGTCCGTCACCTTCTCAACAACGCTGAAATGGCCTATATAGCCCCTGAGCATCCAAGAGACGACTATGGTTGAGGAGAGATTATTCTTTAACGGGACTGATGATGTCCTGTACAACTTCGCTATTTTCTATCACACCAACAGCACAAAAGGCGGTCTTGCTCCAACGATCTGGAAGTTCGGCATTTGCGTTTAATAGGTGGGCAAAATATATATTGAGAACCGTCCCGTGAGTGACAATAAGTACGGTTTTTCCTGTATTTTCTACGACAACTTGATCAATCCCTTTTTTGAACCTCTCTAGCGCTTGCTCGCCTGTCTCACCGCCAAATGCCTGATATGACAGATCGGTGAGCTGCTTCACTTTCTCCTGCTCAAATTCTTCTTTGGTCAGGAATTTATCGCCTCGTTTTACCTCATTAAAGGCAGAAAGTGCCTGTACTTCTTCACTAAGTCGTTTAGCCAGTGGCTCAACTGTCAGGGATGTTTTTGGTTCTTCGGATACGTAAATGACATCGACCGCATCCATAATCCGAAGTTTTGATGCTTCTTCGGCCTGCTGTTTTCCTTTTTCAGACAGTCCCCACTCGGCCGCATTGATCGAAGGGTCTTTTTGGGTGTCTGCGTGACGCAGGAAGATTAGGCGTGTATTTTGCATGAAATAAACTATTTCATCAGCTTGTTTCACCGTACAAAAAGAGTAGAGCGAGCAAACCAGGCTCAACTAGAATATCATTTGATTTAACCAGGGACATAATTTCTTGTATGGTTTAAGGTTTATCTTGCTTCCGGAATCTCGACATAAAACGAAGTCCCTTTTCAAGACAGATTTCTGGGGGATATTTATGGGTATCTCCTGGTATTTTTTCTACACGAAAAACCTTAAATTCTTTTAGATATTCTCGTGCCTCATTGAAACTGGTCACTGGGTCATGTTCGTTCTGTATAATGTGGGTATCGACAAGGTAATCCGAGAGCCATTTTTTAAGATTTATCGTCAACGCAGCATCCTTTTCCCCATCAAGGTTGCTCGGAAATCCCATGAACGTCGCCCCGATAGGAGAGATTATTTTATTGTGGACGGCATACACTGTTAACAGACTACCGATTGATTTTGCTACCACAAAGCAATTTTTCCAGGAACCATCAAGATTCGAAAGTTTCTTAGATTCCGATGAGAAGTCGAACATTTTCTCTTTACCCCAATGATCATAATAGAAGCTGTGCACTTCATAGCCTTGATTCACAAAAGCATCGGCCCATGCTTTGTTCGAATCGCTGGCACCCGGCAGAATCAGGATTTTCATTGTCTAGATATTACCAGAGTGCGCCCCAATAAAAAAGCGAACGGATATTATCGATTGTTTCGGGGATTTGACACAATTCGATAATCATGCAATTGTTTTATGGATAGTAAGCTCTTCAACATCAAATCAAGGAATCTGTAATGCTAATAGCCTTAGAAGGAGGAGATGGTGTTGGCAAATCGACCCTTTCCTATCTGCTAGCTAAAAAAATTCCTGCGAAATTACTCTCGGCCCCCACTCGTAATTACCTGAAATCCCGCGACAGAGTTGATAGCAAGGTCTCTCTACAGGAGCATTACGACTTCTATCGTAATGGCATAATCGAGGCTTCAGTGGAAATTGCCCACCTACTTTGTAATGGCGACAAGATTATCTTAGATAGGTATTGGCTTTCAACCTATACTTATCACAAGCTTGGAGGTTTGACGATAACCGAGGATGATTTTTCCACGGTAGTCCAGCCCACTCTCACGGTACTGTTACAGGTAGACCCAGTAGTTCAAGCAGCGCGAATCCTGCATAAAGATGCGGGGAAAGTCGATCACGCTTCGCTGAGTAAGCAAATTGAGATTGCCGCGGCATTTCGTAAAAATGTGGAGGACCTACGGATCCCCTTCATTCTTATTGATACACTAAAACACCCACCAGAAGAATGTGCCGATATAGTAATTAAAGCAGTTACGAGCAGTCGATGAAGATCGGCTGCTTTTTATTTCTTCGGATTAGCAAAGAAGATGCGGTGCTCATAGCCAAAAGTTTTGAGATAGCCTCCTACCTCCGAAACGCTTTGATTGGAAATCTGGGAATCTAAAAAAATCCCGATTTTCTTATTATCAGAATCATCGAATATCAATAGACCCCCTTCTTTTATCAATAGTAGCGAGTTGATCCAGTCCTTCGTGTAGACTTCACTTTTATGACCTCCATCTATATGTATTAGGTCAAAACTATTTCTCGGGTTTTCCTGAATATATTTAGGCATAGTCAGTCGTGAGTCGCCCCAAAGCACTTCAATTATTGTTTGTGGAAATCGGGCCTTTATATACTCAAAGCATGGCCTCGAGTAAGCATGCTCGCCAAGATCAAATAATGTATACCTTGCCGCAGGATTAACCAAAAGCATCGCAAGAATACTGTGACCTGCATTGAAGCCTACCTCGCCCACGGTTTTTTTGCCGGCGACCGCAGTCTGGTAGTTTCTCCTTTTGTTCTTTAAACATTCCCATCTCTCCAAAGATAAATGGCGGTAAAAGCAATTGCCCTCTAAAGGTTCGCCTATCTCAACAATGATTTTCTCAAGCTCATCACAAATGCTTAGATATTCTGTCTCCTGTTCCATTTGGAATAAGTCTTCTTCTAGGCTTTGGTTCTAAGATTCTCGAGAGCAAGACGGTGAATTGGAGCATAAACTTTACCCCAGTCTTTCCACTCAAAGGAGTATTTCTCCGTTACAAATTTTCCAGTCAATTGCTCCATTGCCCTTATCAAATTTTCATACGCAGCTTGACTGTAGGTCTCTATGCCGGATATATCATCGCTAGGTTTTATGGTTTGGCTTTTGTTGATGGCAACAAAATAAATGCTCGTCTGCATCTCCATATGCCCTTCAGTTGTATCCGCCAAGGTATTGACAACGCAGAGCGGTTTGAACTCTGAAACTGGTATATCGAGCCCGAATTCCTCTTTTGTCTCTCTCTGGGCAGCATTCGATGGATTCTCAGCCTCTTTTACACCCCCTCCGATCATTCGAGAAATATGATTAGGATAGAAATCCTTCTTCTTACCTAAGATGAAATTGCCCTCTCCGTCTCCAACAAGCACCAAGACATGATTCTTTCGATAAAGGTTGCCGATAGGATTTCCCAAAGATACCTTTTCGATATACGTATTATTCATTTTTGTTATATTCAGCTAAAAAATTAATTTTTTCCTGGATTTTTCTGAAAAAGAAATACTCACCATCTTCCTCCGAAGAGAATTTATCTTCTAATTTGACACCCCTGTTTTCCTCGCTGGTCAAAAAGTCAAAAATCGTTTGTTTCCACTTATTATACAGCCTAAAATTATTTTCGGACAAATATTTATCTCGGTTCAGATTCGAAGCTTTTGTTGATTTATGGCGGAAATGATGGACATAGACATCCATTAGTATTGCACATTTATAGCCTACAGCATGAAGACGCCATGACAAATCTATGTCCTCGCTACCATATATCTTGAAAATGCTGTCTGAAAAATAGCCAATCTTTCCAGAGACCGTATTTCTTATCAGAGCACAACATGTGACCACTGCATCTGGAGGACATCTCAGATATTTTACGCCGCCACCATTTATCTTAACCATCATTTTGCCAGTCTCTTCAAAGGAATGTCCGTCCTGGAACCTTTCAAGTTCTTGTTTTATTGAAAATTCTTGAGGAGTGTCATCAACTACAGTTTTTGATAATTGGTTGGACGTATGGTGCTTAGCCCAAACAGCAGGACGTAGAGTACCTAGTATCCCCAATGTTTCGTCTTTATCCATCTCGAATTCGAGTAATTCAAGCCACGCATCTTGAAAAAAGAGATCGTTATTGCATAGGCACGAGTATTTGACACCAAGCTCTTGTGATACCTTCTGCCCTTGATTAATGGCGGTGCCTGCCCCGAGATTCCTGACATTTGTTATTAATGTATATTTCTTGCAATTTGAAGGTACTTTAAGAGTCTTCAAATACTCATGGGTACCATCAATTGATCCATTATCAACAATCGTCAAGAAGAAAGCGTGATGAACTGTGTCAAAAAGACAACTCAAAGTAATCTTAGTATATTCAAGTGCGTTCCAGCAGGTAACAATTATATTTGTTTTTGCGAATGAAGCACTTTCCATATTAGTCATTAATAGATCCGATTACTTTTTTTGCCTTCGCCATAGACTCATATAATGCGCTCAAAATTTGAGTGGGGAGCTCGTGGGCCAAGAAGTTTGAACTCTGGCTTTGAGCTAGTATGCCAGTACCGATTGATTCGAGAAATTCCTGAATACAATCTTGGCGCGCCTTTTCTTGATGCCCACGGGAATACCCCATGTCTTCTACGGCCATGAGATCCTTCATACTGATGAATTCGTATGGCTTATACTCGGGTAATAAGGTGCTGTTTCTAAATACATGAATATCATAATGATACTCCCCTCCTACTTCGTAAGGATCGATATCACTCTTCATAATTTCATGAGATTGATAAGAGTTAACGATAATACATTGAAAAGGACCCTGTTCAATCGTATAGGACTCGTGTCGCACCCTGCCATTCCCCTTGTATAAGTCTCTTCCTTCAGCGCTCACCCAATTCCTCTGGCTAAAACCATTATGTATTGCATGAATCCCTATATTTGTGATAGTTGCTTTTCCGTGCTTCAAGGCCACGAGTGCGTGCGCGTCGATTTCGCCTGTCACGCTTTTAGCCTCGCGCTTTTTAAGTAATTCAGAAAAGTCATTTCCTGAGATAAGGAATTTGTCTGCAATGTCAGGGAAAAGGGCCCGATAATCAGCCGGAGTAATTTGATGAAGAAAATCGAAGGGCCTCACACCTTGAGTATAGACTTCAAAACCGTTGTATTTCTTCTCTATAGATAAGATTGAAGCCGTGGAGAACCAAACTGCGGCGTCTAGGCTGTGATAGCCTGAATGGGAAAGTTTCCCATAACCCTGATTGTAGGGGTGATAGTCTTGTTCAATTATCTCCCAAGGAAATCTCCACTGGCCATCACTATGGAATGCTTGGATCGAAGTGGTCGGACAGTTTGTTTTCCTAGACATCTCAGCTATTAAGTCTCGTGTCTTGATAAAACCTGGATGATACCTCCTTTGTGCTAGCAAAGAGAAAAACACGTTTCCAACTTTTAATTTTTTCAAATAAAGCTTTTTTAAAGCCATGAAATCCTCATATAACTTCCTAGACTTCCGAGGACTTGTGGACACATCAATCTCGGTTGTAATCGGCTTATCCATAAGGATATGGAGACCGTGTTCGAGAGCCCATCTCGCGTATTTCAGATGAGAAAGGGGTTCGGTTGATATAATTACAGCATCAACCATGTTTAATTTAGCGATTTCGTCTAACTGATTCTCTTCAGTGCGAGTAAGATAGTCTGACGGCTCTGTTTCGGAGGTATATCTTACATCAACACCCGAAACCGAGCGTTCCCTTAAAAAGGCCTCTACCTTGTCTTGCTGGGTTTTAAGGTCAAGGATCGCGACTAATTTAGCGTAGTTATTTCCCGTAATGAAAGGAATGTAGATCCTTTTTGCATGATACCCACATCCTATTAAGAATATCTTAGTCATAGATTTGTTTTGGCCTCATCATACACTCCTTGCCATAGTTCTATAGCAGAATACTCCAAAATACGCTCAGGGTCAGCTTTTATCCGCTCAAGAATAGAAGGTCTTGTATTCCACGGCTTCAGATAACTTGCATAATGAATGATGAAAATAGGATTTCTGCCATCCTCGATAGTATATCCAAAGAGTTGATTATATTCGTCTAGATAATAATGGAATATATTGTACTTATGGTTCAAGTGGAGATTTTTCTTTGTTGGCCAATCTGGATAATAAGCATTCAGAAAATCTTGATCGCTACCCCTGATGGGCCTGTCCACAGTTCCTTCTGATTTTAGATTCTCGACTTTACCTACAAGATTCAGCATATCAAGGAAAACCCCTCTATCAGGTTCAATAACAAGTAGGCCAGTATTAATATGCTTCCAAAAGCTTTTTCTTGGAAGCATGCCGCCCGCGTTTGTGGCAGATAAATGTGAAGCCTTGAAAAGGTTGTCTATATTTCTCAAGACCAGCATATCTGCATCAAGATATACAATCTTCTCGAATTCTGTCAGATTGAATATGTGAAGTTTGAAGTAGGTAGAATGCCATCTGTGATTCACATCCACATCTGTGGGATTCTCAATCATGTGATCAATTACTCTATAGGATATGTGATGCGCATCTAATTCCTTTAAGGACGTCCTGCTCAATACTGGAGCAACAAGCGCAACGAAAGGATAAACAGGCTTTGTTTTCTTTAAAGAGTGATGGAGCGCGACTAATCCCGGAACATAACTATCGGAGGTTATGAGTGATACATAGGAATATTTCACAGTATTTGCCTTATTTCGCCTCCGGAATCTCGACATAAAACTGGCTTCCCTTTCCTTCCCCTGCTGATTCTGCCCAGATGCGGCCGCCGTGGGCGTTCATGATGTCTTTTGCGATGAAGAGGCCGAGACCTGTGCCGTGGATGTTCGCCACGTTTGCATTAGAAGCACGAGAGAATTTCTGGAAAAGCTTCGGCATAACTTCTGGAGCGATACCTACGCCAGTATCGGAAACTTTGAAGATGATGGTTTTCTTGACCGGGTCTTTTGTCAGGCTCACAGATATCGAGCCCTTTTCCGTGTACTTAACCGAATTGTCCACAGTGTTCATGAGAACCTGTTTGAACTTGTCTGGATCGGCCTTCACCTTGTATGTCTGGCTTTCGTCTATGTCGAGCTTCCATGAAAGGCCCTTGGCTTCGATGGTTAGTTTCTGCTCGCCCATGACTTCCTTGGCGAGGACCGCAAAGTCCATGTCGTTCATGGTGTACTTCATCGTTCCGAGTTCGATGCGCGATATGTTGAGGTAATCCTCGATCACGTTAGCCATGGTTTTGATAGATGTGAATATGGTTTGGATCACATCTTTGACCATAGGACTTATCGGACCAGTGTCCCCTTCAAGAATAAGGGAGGCGTTGCCCTTGATGGAAGAAATGGGGCTGCGCAATTGATGAGTTGCGAAGGATACGAATTCTGATTTCTGTTTGTCGAGTTCTTTGAGTCGATCGTTCGCTCTTTGGAGTTCTTGTCTCTGTTTGATTTCTTTAGACACAGAGTTGTTGAGGAGCACGCCGAAAACTACGGAGAGCGCAAACGTGAACCACACGATGATATGTATGAGCTGTATATCATCAATGAATATGAGCGAAAGAACCAGAATCATCAGGGTCGAAGTGAGTATCTGTGTGGTGAAGACCCGAGTATTGAATCGCTGATAGCGCACAACCAGATATGAGAGCAGGGCCGTGAAAAGCGGCATGCCAAAGAGACCATATTGAGCGGCAGACCAGTTGTACGAGAAGCTACCAATGATATTGCCGAAAGACAAAGATATAAGGAACAGCACCACACCCGACGTCATGAGTAGTATTTGACGCTTAAGGTCCTTATCCTGCGTCTTTCTTACTGCTTTTACACCCATGAATACGATAAGGGCACTGATGAAAATCTCGAATGCATATATGTAGTACCAGAGCGGGCCCTCTAGGGCTTCTCGCTCACAGTTGGTGAAATCGAAGCCTGTTAAGTTGAGGGCGGTCGGTGCGAATATAATCACCGGTAGCAGTGCTGCAAATAAACCGAGCTTGCCCTTAAACGGTATATCGTTGTGGTTAATGAACAGATAGACCAGGTAAAAACAGCCCATGTATATGAGTATTTCCAAATATGCGAGCGAAGACCAAGTGAACATAATCACGTCTATTCTCTCGGTCGCCCAAAGCATAAGGTCTGCCAGCGCCCATACAGTGAAGGTCGCCATAACAAAAAACATGACCCTGTTAATTAGGCGTCCTCTACCGCTCACGAGTATGAGTGTTCCGAAGAGGAGTGCCACAATCGCCGGAAGGAGGTGCGAATAATAAATCAGATTCGAGAACACATTACCAGAGAACAGAAGGAGTGGAGCGCTGTCCCATTCGCAGATTTGCATTCCGACAGATTGTACGGTTTCTAACATATCGATTTATTCTTCCAAGATTTCCGGTATCCCATCTTCGTTCTGATAAATATCGAAATTATGCTCAATAACGTATCGATTATACATGTATATTGCAGAGGCGAGCACACACGCAAAGGCAATCACCATCAGTATTTTAGACTTCATGTCCATGTACAAGATTATACGACAGGAAATAAAAAGCGCCACGAGAGGATAAATCCTCACGTGGCGCTGAAAGTCATGCAATCTTTTGCCTTTGAGCCGGAGCCCGAAGCGATAGAAGGCCGACGATAAAGTGCAGAAGCACACAATTGACCGGGTAGTAGAGGTCTGCCACCTTCTCGAACCGAAGCATCACTGTCGCGGTCGCAAGAAGATAAGAGACCGTCCACACCATCCACGCCTTAGGCTTCTCCTCTTCGGAGTCGCCCCATACCGATACGATGATCGGGATGAACGAGATGACGTTGTCTACCTGGAGAACGATGTTTGCCTCGACAACCAGATCGAACTTGCGCCAGATGACGAGCGCCGCACTGCAGAGCAGAAGCGAGATCCAATCTTGCGGTTTGAGCCGCTTGAATTGGAACTTGCTCCTGAAAATGCAGATCACCCATGTGATCGCACAGCAGAGGGCACAAGTATACGGGAGCAGATTCTTCACCCAATCGCCGGATAGGTCTTGGTAGTTCCAGGCTTCGAGGAAGCCTGTAAGTCCCCAGAGTGTCCAAGAGGTTGGATTCGGGTATATGCCGCTTTCACGGTTATACACGAAGTGGCCCCAGACCTGCACGAAACAGGCCGTGACAGCCACTGTGATAGAGATGTAATAGATGCTCAAGGCATCCTCCTTTCTTTTAAAGTGCAATGGATTTTCAAGAGCTGATCTTGACTATCCTTCTTCAATTATAGCATATATAGATTATTTGTCAATATGTGATTTGGGGGCTATCTAAAGGCTTGAAAAGGCATTATACTTTTAGAGATATATGCTGATGGTCAAAACTAAAATTGGTCCGAGCACAATCAATGGCGCAGGCCTCGGACTTTTTGCGGACCAAGACATTCCGAAAGGGACGACAACATGGCGCTTCATGCCTGGATTAGATCTGATTGTGCCTGAGGATACCCTACTCCAGCTTTCAGAAGCAGCACGTGCACAGTTTCTCAACTATTGTTATGTGGACAAGTTTACTCGTCACTTTGTGCTTTGCTTTGACGACGAAAGATTCATCAACCATTCCAAGCAACCAAACATTGTTCAGACTATGGCCGAAAGCGAACTTGAAGGGTTTGAGATTGCAACTCGTGACATTAAAAAAGGTGAAGAACTTTTTTGCGACTACGAGCATTTTGACCTCGACGCATACCGAAAACTCAACAAACTCGACATATATGCCCATATGATTGAAGATGAACGGGAGCGCGAGAAGGAAATTGAAAACTTTATCGCCAGGTTGTTCAGAGTGAATGAGACGGCCGCAAAAAACGGCGTTGACTGTCTTATGGATGAAAAAATCTCAAAAGAGTCTTGGTTTGGCGCAAAAATCGTGAGCAAAATTATCTCGCCTTTTCGGAAGACCTAACTAAATTAAAGTTTTGGCGCATCACCTGATGACAACGGTCCTTGTTAGTGCCACCCTCTCCAGAAAATACCGATCATGACTTACCACAATGACTGTGCCCGTGAAGCGCGATAACGCGTCCTCGAGCGATTCAAGCGCCTCAAGGTCTAGATGATTCGACGGCTCGTCCAATACGAGACAGTTGGCCCTCTGAGCGACGAGTAGAGCGAGGATGAGGCGGGATCGCTCACCTGAGCTCAGGTCCTCTACCTGCTTGTCCATGTCGTCGGACGAAAGCCTAAAACGGGCAAGTATCTTCCTACCCTCGGTCTCTTCCATATCTGCGAGACGCAGGAACTCGTCTTTGACCGTATTGTTGTCAGTGAGATCGTGACTCTGTGGCATATAGCCTACCTTCACGCTCGTGCCGCGCACAATCTCGCCCTCGTCTGAAGCAAGCATGCCTAAAAGCATCTTTATGAGCGTGGTCTTGCCCGCACCGTTCTTTCCTGCTATGGATATGCGCTCGCCGTATCGCACGGACAGGTCTATGGGGCCGATTGTCCTGCCGGGGAATCGCTTCACAAGGCCTGTGACGTCGAAGACCTTGTCGCCACTGCGCTCGGGATGCTCGAACTCGATGCGCAGAGGCGGCAGCTCTATAGGCTTTTCGATCTTTTCAGATTCCTTCCGGAACCTCTCGAGGCGATTTTTCATGACCTTGGCCCTGCGGCCAGCTTTCGCCTCCTTGTCGCGCAACATCGCGTCATCCGGCTTGTCATGCAGCTTGGGATGGAGTTTCCGAATGCCCATGCGTACCTTCTCGATCGCCCTAATGTGGCTGAGCTTCATTGAATACGATGCATCGAGTTTTTTTTCTTTGGACATCTTTTCTGCGTAATCTTTCCATTGCAACTCTATGCGCCTACTGCGCTCTTCCAAATAGTCCGAGAAGCCGCCATTATATATCGAAAGAGACTTCATATGCGGGTCGAGCTCGAAAATACGCGATGCAGTCTTATCTAGGAAGTATCGATCGTGAGAAACAATGAGGTATGTTTTACTGCTCGCACGGATAGAGGCTTCAAGCTGGTCCAGGATTTCGATATCGAGGTTGTTGGTCGGTTCATCGAGGAGAAGTATGTCGTGCTCGTCCGCAAGGATGCGATCAAGGGCTTTCCTAGCCCTCTCTCCGCCTGACAGAGTTGTTTCAGTGTAAGGCTCTTGTTCCAAATATCCGACGCTTAACCCTTTTCCACAGGCAACCTTACCCGTATCGGCCTCGATCACTCCTGCTAAAATCTTAAGAAGCGTAGATTTGCCTGTGCCATTCGGTCCTACGAGGCCAACCTTCTCGCCCTGTTGCAAGGAAAAGCTCAAGGCTTTCAAGACCGGTATTTTCTCGTATTGGCCGAAAGACTTGCCTATGTCAGTCGCGCTGATGGCGGGCTTGTTCATGAATTAAGGCTAGCATTTCGGAGATATGCGAGCAAAGAAAAAGGAGCCCTCAATAAAATGGCATTGGTATATAATGAAAACTGTGAGAAGGAAACAGAAAAAATCTGTGAGTATAGTTGGACACAGCTTAGGGGCGATTATAGCTTTTCGGGTGGCAGTCGCTGCCAATGTTCGAAGGACATGCCTGTGGGATGTGTCGATGGAACCTCGACAGATGTTTGAAAAAAAGTCATTTTCTTTCAACACACAAAGAAAGGTGTATGTGCATAATCGATCCCCTGAAATCATAGTTTCTACATCATTCATAAATTCTATCCACACGGATGATTTCTCTCTTACCGAATGGTTTTCTTCCAAGAATCATATGCCTTATACACTTCTGGTTTCGGCAGAAAAAGGCGGTGCATCCTGGTCAAAAAAACTGCATTTACTCAGGACCAAAGACTCGACCCTCATAGAACTGAAAGGTGCTGACCATAATTTTTCCTCTCCTGAAATCACTGTTGAGCTTTACCAAAAAACTCTTGATTTCATAAAATAAACGATTTTATACTAGCCGCGCCTCAAAAGAAGCCGTGTCTCCGGTATGATAGCCCCGCTTTTCATACGATGACGCTCTTCGGTGAAGCTCATGCCCGTCTCTTCGAATCCAAGGCTTTTGTAAAACGATATAGCCTCGGAGTTGTATTCCGCTACGTCCACAACAAAATCTTTACTTGATTCAAAACCTTTCCTACCCTCTTTCCACAGCATAGTTCCAATACCCTTTCCTTGGTACTCGGGAAGAACGTAGATCGCCTGCAGCGCATTGTGCTCATCTTTTTTAACCAGACGTGCCAGGCCCACGATTTTCCCGTCCGTTTCGGCTACAAGGTATTTTTCGTTCGTCGGAAGCTGCCTGATATGCGCTGACATCTTTTCGAATCTTTCAGCGCTGTAGCTATCTTCAAACTTGTCTTCTATGTCGTCGACCGTAATCCCATGTTCTGCATTTGGGTATGTTTCAAGCCACGTCTTATGGAATATGGTCACAAGCTGAGGTACATCCTCTGGTCGCGCGCTTCTGATGATGGTATTCATAATCATAGTAACAATACAATATTTCTCTTAATTAACAATCAAGTAAAAGCCCTTCCTGCGTGGGAAGGGCTCGGTGAAAGCGAATCGATGATTAGTGGATGATTGGTATTTTGTGTCTTAGTGGGTCTGGATGCGGCTCATTTCTTCTGAACTCAGCCTCGCGACGAATCTCATCTTTCATGGTTTGCCGCAATTCTTCTCCATATAAGCCAACATATGGATTATGAGGCTTTTATTGCTCGACTTTGAGTTCTTTGGGTTTCTTTAGAAACACCAAACTGGCAATCAACAAAACTACGAACAAGATTAGAACAGCTGCAATAAAGACTGCGGCCGGATTTTGACCAACGAACTCGGATACATTTTTCATATCTAAAGGGCAATTCATATCCTGCTATTCATTAGCATTATATAGCCTACATGTATATTAGGCAGACCAAGCATAAAAAGCAAATATGCCTTCGCTGGCTTCGTCCTACAGAATAAGGCGCGATTTAATCTAGTGTAGGGGTACAAGCACGCTTACCCTTGCCCCTGATCGAGATAGGGATTCGGCTGCGGCTTTGACGTCTTCTAGACTTACATCCATATAGCGAGACACTTCGTCGTTAATAGACTCAAAACTATCGCCAATCAGCATCCGATTCGCGACATATTCTGCGACCAAATTAGATGATTCTGATTCAAAAATCAATTTTATTTTGGCAAGATTTTTGGCTCGCACAAGTTCTTCCTCAGTGATTCCTTGTTTCGCAATCGATTCAAGCGTTTCGATTATTTTTGAAGCGGCAGCGTCTATGTTTGGGAGGTCGAGACCAGTAGATATAGTGAATTTTCCATGGCTCTCTTTATGGAAAGAGGTGCTGGATATTGAATATACGAAGGCATTCTTCTGCCTAAGCTCCTGCCAAAGTCTGGATAACCTACCATCGGCCATAACTAGCCTGATGAGATATACAGGGTAACGGGACTTATCAATCGCCAATGGAGCTTCCCAGCTTACGGTCAATATAGCCTGTTTGAGACCATCCTTTATGATGTTTTCCGAATTCGCGCCCAATACTGGGAGTTTACTGAGGGTGTTTTGTTTTATGGCTTTGGGCATCTGCGCCATCGTACGCTCAAGGATATCAAGTGTCTCTTCCTCATCAATTTTACCGGCAATCACTAGAACAAAGTTTTCCGCATTAAAGTTTGCGTTAAAAAAAGAAACAAGATCATCTCGCCTGACAGACATAACAGCATCCTCTGTTCCGAGAACTGGCATCCCCGCCCCTTCATTTCCGAACATTTGCCTCATAGATGCAAGTCTGGCGACTGATTGAGGGTCACTTTGCTGTTTCCGTATCTCCTGAAGAATGATTTTCTTTTGCTTTTCGATATCGGATTCCAGCAAAAGTGGTCGTATCGTCACCTCTGAAAGGAAATTGCATATACCGCCTAGATGTTCAGGTAGGCCTCGGAAAACAAAACACATGTTTTCGTGCGAAGTATACGCGTTTCTGTATAAACCAAGATTATCAAGACTACCCGCCAGCGAAGCAAAGTCCGGGTATTTTTCAGTGGCGCACAATACTGTATGTTCAAGGAAGTGAGCGAGTCCGGGTTTGCCGTACAACGAACCTGCCTTGCCCAAGAAACTAACCCCTAGAGTGGGACCATTGGTCGGTACGAAGACAACCTTTAAGCCATTGGTTAGACGTATGGTTTTCATGGCTTGATTATAAACTAGTTGTAAGTAAACAAAAGGTCCGTCACTTGAGACGGACCGTGACCGAAGTCCGAACCTTTAAGGTTTGGATTCTTCGGAGTAATCATCGTGGTCCGGCGCGTCGTCTTCGGCGTCTTCGTCAGGACCAGTACGGAAAGCATATGCCTTCATCGTGCGATTTCCTTTGGTTGATGGTTTACTTACTCCCCTCGCAAGTTAGCGCTGAGAGCTTCAAATTTAATGATACACGATTTATTATGATGAGCAAATAATCAAAAAAGCTCTAGAGTCCCGATCGGTGACCTGTCCGATGCTCGGCAACCTGGCTAAATATCTGTATATATGGAAAAGTAGGGTAATGAAAAGAGATCGAAAGGCTTACATCATACCTGGCTACGGACAGTCCACCCGCTGTAAGGAGTACAGGAAACTCGCTGATATAGCAACCAAATTCGGCTACGAAGCCGTCAAGGTGAACCCTGATTGGAGCAAAGGCTCTTTTGAGCATTGGACAAACACCTTTCTTGAAGCAGTTGATGATCGGACTAGTAAGAAATCAATTGTAATAGGATTCTCTTTTGGCGCAATCATCGCGCTTCAGGCTTCCCAAAAAATCGCTTTGAACAAAGTCTTTCTCTGTTCCCTTTCTCCATATTTTTCAAAGGATCTGGTTGATCTGCCGAAGAGCGTATCCAGAGCATTCGGAAAGAGGTTCATGTCGAGTTTGAAAGACAATCATTATCCTGATTCATCAACGACATCAGCATTCTTCATTTTTGGAGAAAATGACTGGCCTGTGGCGATTGAAAAAGCCCGTAGTATATTTTCTCGGTATGCTGGAAAGAAAAAATTCTGTCTAGTTAAGGACGCGGACCATTCTTTAACGGACGAATATCTTCTTCATATCGAGAGGTTACTGAAATTAGGCGGGAAGAATCCAGGTAATGCTAGACTCCTTCTTTCTTGAGCTCCTCCACCGCCGCCTTAGCTGCCTTCGAAAGCTTGCGCGGCATCTTAACCGAAACCCTGATGTATATGTCGCCGCGGTGGCCGTCCTTGCCGTGCGCAGTCGTTGGTACACCCTTGCCCTTTACACGCAGAACTTCTCCATTCGCAACGCCTTCTGGTACCTTGAGAGCGATATCGCCGTCGAGGGTCTTTAGGTTGTATGTTGTGCCCATGATTGCATCGGTGAGCTTGATTTCCATGTCAGCGACAAGGTTGTGGCCTTCTTTGCGGAAAGTAGGATGGCGTTTTACGTGAACACGGACGTATAAGTCGCCCGGATGGCCACCCTCGATCTCTTCGCCTGCTCCTGAAAGGCGCACCATCTCGCCTGTATCGAGACCTGGCGGAATCTTAACCTTGAGACCTTTGCGGACAGGTAGTTCTCGTTCAGTGCCGAATACAGATTCCTCAAACGTAAGGTCCACATCCACTTGTATGTCGCGGCCACGGCGAACACGTTGTCTTCCGCCACCAAAGATGCCTCCAAGAATGTCATTGAGGTCGAATTCCACTTGGCCGTTTTGGCCAAAGCCGCCCTGGAACCCGTTGCGCGAGAAGTTAGAGAAGTCGAATCCGAAGTCGTTTGGATTGAAGCCTTGACCACCGAAGCCTCCGAATCCGGCCCCGCCCATGCCAGCAGACCCGAACTGGTCGTACTGGGCGCGTTTCTTCTCGTCCGATAGAACAGAATACGCTTCGTTCGCCTCTTTGAACTTCGCGTCGTCCCCGCCCTTCTTGTCCGGGTGATGTTCATGTGCGAGCTTCCTGAACGCCTTCTTTATCTCGTCATGAGACGCGCTTTTTTGTACCCCCAGTATTTTGTAATAATCTTTTGACATTGTGTGATGATGTGGAAACAGACACCCTCTCCCCTACGATCCTCTCGGATCACAGGGGATGGGCTGTCTGCTTTTTTCTTGCGTGGGACATTTGATGAGATTTTCATCAAATGTCCCACTGTTCGAGAAAACGATGGTTATACCCCTCCCTTACCCCCTCACTTCTCGCTTATTTCAATTACTTTTTCTCAGTGAACTCCGCGTCCTTCACGTTTCCATCCTGACCGCCGTCTTTCTTGTCCGAGCCTGTTTGACCAGCCTTGCCGTCGGTACCGCCCTGGTCGCCCTTTGCGGCTGCTTCAGCCTGCTGGGCCTTTACCATCGCCTCACCGATCTTAGACATCGAGCCTGAAAGAGCCTCGCTCGCCTTCTTGATAGCCTCGATGTCGTTGCCTTCCTTGGCTTTCTTGAGATCTGCGACCTTGGCTTCAACATCGGCCTTCACGTCAGCAGGAACCTTGTCACCGCCGTCCTTCAGTCCTTTCTCGGCGGTATAAACCATCTGTTCTGCAACATTCTTGGCTTCTACCTCAGCCTTCTTCTTTTCGTCTTCGGCCGCATTCATCTCGGCATCTTTCTTCATTTTCTCGATATCTTCCTTGGAAAGTCCCGACGATCCTTGAATTTTGATGGACTGTTCCTTGCCCGTGGCTTTCTCCTTGGCTTTCACATGAAGGATGCCGTTCGCGTCAATGTCGAAGGTTACTTCGACCTGTGGTATGCCGCGCGGAGCTGGCGGAATGCCGTCGAGTACGAACTTGCCGAGGGATTTGTTGTCCTTGGCCATGGCACGATCTCCTTGCACCACATGAATTTCTACCGAAGTTTGGTTATCTGCCGCGGTCGAGAATATCTGAGATTTCGACGCAGGGATAGTGGTGTTTTTCTCGATAAGTTTCGTTGAAACACCGCCCATCGTTTCAATACCGAACGACAATGGAATCACGTCGAGCAAAAGCACATCTTTCACGTCGCCCTTGAGCACGCCTCCCTGGATCGCAGCGCCAATGGCCACGACTTCATCAGGATTCACACCCATGTGAGGTTTCTTCTTGAAGTAATCCTCGACGGCTTTCTGCATGGATGGCATACGAGTCTGTCCACCAACAAGAATGATTTCGTCTATCTGATCGAGCTTGAACGGCGACGCTTCCATTGCGCGCTTGGTGATTTCCATGGCGCGGTCTATGAATTCGCGAGTGAGTTCCTCGAGCTTCGAACGAGTCATCTTTTTCACGAGATGGAGCGGGCCATCTGATCCAACCGATATGAACGGAATATTGATTTCAGTTTCGACAGCAGTTGAAAGCTCGATTTTGGCTTTTTCGGCCGCGTCGTCGAGGCGCTGTTTGGCAAGAGTGTCCTTGCGCAAGTCTATGCCGTTTTCTTTCTGGAACTCTTCTGCAAGCCAATCAATGACCTTCTGATCAATATCTTTTCCTCCGAGGTGCGCGTCGCCGTCGGTAGACTTAACTTCCACCACGTCATCACCCACTTCGAGGATAGATATGTCGAAAGTTCCGCCTCCGAAGTCGAAGACAGCAATCTTCTCGTCCTTCTTTTTGTTGAATCCGTACGCGAGCGCGGCCGCTGTCGGCTCGTTTATGATTCGTTTTACGTCGAGGCCGGCAATCTTGCCTGCATCTTTGGTGGCCTGGCGCTGGGAATCGTTAAAGTATGCTGGAACAGTGATGACTGCTTCGGTTACCGGCTCGCCCAGGCGCGCCTCTGCATCTGCCTTGAGCTTGGCGAGTATCATCGCGGAAAGCTCTTCTGGGCGCATCCATTTGTCGCCCATTTTTACCTCCACACCGCCGTTTTCAGACTTTCGAGTCTCAAACGGCACAGCCTTTGCGTCCTTTTGGACGAGAGACTCATCGAAGTTGTGGCCGATGAATCGCTTGATCTGATAAATCGTGTTTTTTGGATTGGTGACAGATTGTCGTTTAGCGACGACACCAACGACGCGCTCACCGGTTTTGGTTTGAGCGACGATCGAAGGCGTTGTGCGCATACCTTCTGCGTTCTCGAGGATTTTGGCCTCGCCGCCTTCCATGACGGCAATAGCGGAATTGGTGGTACCGAGGTCGATACCTATGATTTTTGACATTATGAGTGCGTAATTAGCGCGAGTAAGACGGCGCGAGCATGGCTTGGCCAATGCACGTCCGTATCAGGCAGGAATTACGCAAACGATGGAGCGCGTGTAGGTTGGGATACGAAAAATGCGAGCGAGGAAAGTGGCGACAGGATGGATTCAAAATGACTGATGACGGATTCGCCGAACGAAGTAACAGAGGTGCCTGGAAGGCTCAAAACAGCCGTAGGAGCAGCGATTTCTGCCTCGAGCGGCCTGGTGCCGAGAAATCTAACCTCAGTGTGGCCCTCAATGGTCATAAGGGCAAAATAGGCGCGTACAAACACACCAGAGGCGTCCTTGACGACTTTTGAAGCTATTTCTACTTGTGGCTGCTTGATGAGCATGTTGATACTACGAATATTACCCGTCCTTCCTTCCCTTTTCAAGGGCTATGAGTTTTTCTCTCCGACAACGACCTTGGCCGGCCTTACTAGCTTGCCGCCGAGCGAGTATCCTTTTTCAATAACTTTTACAACCATATTTTCTTGCTTCACATCCTTAACTTTCTCGTATTCAACAGCTTCGTGGAGATTTGGATCAAATGGCTTGCTAATCGGATCAATCTCGGCGAGGCCATTAGCCGCAAGAACACCTTTGAGCTGTGCGTGAATGTGTTCTATACCTGTTCGCCAATTTTTATCTGCTTTTTCCCAAGCTTCTTTGTTGGCAAAGGCCATTTCAAAGCTCTGGAGCACCGGCAGAAGCTCTTCGATAAGTCCTTCAGTCGCCATGGCGCGGAAAGTCTTCATGTCTTCGGCCATGCGCTTGCTTGCGTTGACGGCATCTGCCTTGGCACGTTGCCAACCCGCAAGGTACTCGTCCCTTTCGGCTTTAATCTTGTCTATTTCAGAAGGCTGCTTTTTTGCGTGGCTCACTTCTGTTGCGGCGGCCTCTTTTTTGGTGTCGTCGCTCATAGTTAGTAATGACATTGTATTTACCGCGATACCTTGTGTCAATGATTGACATATGGTCTTGTAAGAGCTAGATTTAGCCTTGTCTGTTCTTCGAATATAAAAACGGCAGCGGTATTCAAAGGAGTACCCGGCGTCCGAGCAATACGTCAAATCAGTGAACATGCCCCAGAATCAGAACGTAAGGAACCTGGCCCAAAACATTGTCGACGGAGTGTTGGACTACGATCGGCGCACCGACCGCACCCGGTCTGTGCTCGAGAGCTTTGAGGGGTGCCTCAAACACTTTATTGCGAGGGCCGAGAGCGACCCCAAGCTCCCGACCCTGTGCAAACGCACCGGCACAGAGCCGGTAGAACTGTTGAAAAACCTTTGCACCAAAACCGAAGCGGCCGAACGCTTTGTGGATATTGTCGAAAGCCGCGTGAGCGACGAAGTCATCATCGAGAAGGTGGTGGCACTCGTCAGAATCAATTTCGGACCGGTGGTCGAGGCCCTCCAAAAGAAAAAATCCCCGGTCTGCAAGGAGATTTACAAGGAGCTGTCTGCTTTTCTCGAGATGCCTCCCCAAGCCATCGAGCAGGCCAACGCAGCCTAAATAAACAATTTGAATTGCAAGCCGCTCCCTCACCGGAGCGGCTTTTCTTTGCACATAAAGAGAAAACCGCCTTGCGGCGGCTGTTTCTCGTATGACTAACGCTTGCTCCACTGAGGAGACTTTCGCGCCTTCTTGAGGCCGAACTTTCGGCGCTCCTTTGCGCGAGGGTCTCGCTTGAGGAATGTGAGCTTCTTGAGCTTCTTTCGGAGTTCGATATCGTAAACGAGAAGAGCACGGGAGATTGCGTGTCGAAGAGACTCGGCCTGGCCGTGGATTCCACCGCCAGAAAGCTGGCCGGTAACCTTGAACTTCTGGGCTAGCTTTGTCTCAACGAATGGAGCCTGGGCGATCTGCTGGAGTTCTTCCGTTGGGAAATATACCTCAAGCGACTTACCGTTGAGCTCGTACGACATTTTGGCCGCAGGAGTGATGCGGGCGCGGGCGCGGGCCTCCTTGCGTCGGCCAATCGCTTCAAAATATTTCTCGGTGGTGCTCATAATAATATTAAAGTTGATTATTCAGTGACAATGAGATTCTTCAGCATGCGGTCCTGAAGCTTGTTCTTCGGGAGCATTCCCTTGACGGCAACGCGGAACGCCTCGCTGTAACCCTTCCTTTCAATCATATGACCGAGGGTCTGGCTGATAAGGCCACCTGGGAAGCCAGAATATCGGGTGTATACCTTCTCATCCTTCTTCTTTGAAGTGATGTCCGCCTTTGAGGCGTTGGTGATATGGACCTCTACGTCTGCAACGACGTTGGGCTGATAAGTAACAGAATTCTTGCCCATGAGAATCTTAGCCGCCTCGCTCGCGATGCGTCCGATTTTCTTGTTCTCTGCGTTGATTGTGTGAGTTGTTCGCATGATAGTCGTATTACTTTACGAACTGAATATGAGCCATCTTGGCGCCATCAGATTTCCTGAGAGGAAGCTTGATAACACGAGTATAGCCTCCCTTTCGGTCCTTGTACTGTGGGGCAAGCACTTCGACGAGCTTCTTGGCTACCTTTGCGTCATCGGTCCTCGAAACGAGGGTTCGGCGAGCGGCGAGGGTCCCCTTCTTTGCGAGGGTAACCATAGGCTCAACGTACTTCCTGAGTTCCTTAGCCTTCGATTCAGTGGTCGTGATGCCTTCATGAATCACGAGTGAACGCACAAGAGAGCGAACCAACGCTACGCGCTGTCCTTTCTCCCTACCAAGTTTCTTATATGCATCGTGATGTCGCATGATGGTTTCGTTGGATAGCTACCTTAGCATTATTTAAGCGTAATGCCAAATTCCGAGAGGGCTTTCTTGATTTCCTGAATGCCCTTAGGTCCTAGGCCTTCAACAGTTTCAAGATCGGATTCCTTCTTGCGAGCAAGACCACCTACGGTGCGAATGTTCGCTCCTTCAAGGGCGTTTGAGGTCCTCTGTGAAAGACCGAGAGTTTCGATGCGAGTTTTGAGGAACTCGGTGTCGAGCTCTTTCTTTGGAGCTGCTGAAGATACCTCTTCTGCGGCTGCTGGAGCGACAACTTCCTCTTCCTTGAAGCCGACAATGGCCTTGAGCTGATTAATCATGATAGCAATCGATCGCTCGAGCGCTTCGTGTGGGGTGACGGTTCCGTCGGTCTCGATAGTGATCTTGAGGCGGTTGAAATCTGTTCGGTCTCCAACGCGCATGTTTTCTACTTCGTAGTTCACGCGGCGGATAGGGGTGAAAGTTGCATCAAGTGCGATGGTGCCAACGTCCACACGTTCCTTCTGGTGAACATCCTTTGATACATATCCAAGACCTCGAGAAATGGTGATGTCGGCGTTGAATTCAGCGCCTTTGTCGGTGACAGATGCGATGTGGAGCTCTGGGTTGAGGATTTCAACCTGGCCAGGGACAGTGATGTCGCCTGCAGTGATATCTTTAACACCCTTTACCTTGATAGAAAGGGTCTGTGGCTCGTCAGAAGTCATCTTGATGCGGAGCCTCTTGAGGTTAAGAAGAATGGTGATGACGTCTTCTTTAACGCCAGAAATGGTTGAAAACTCGTGGTCTACACCCTCGATTTTGACGTGAGTTACTGCGATGCCTGGAAGGGACGACAGAATGATGCGTCGCAAGGAGTTTCCAAGGGTGTGGCCGTAGCCTGGATAGAGGCCGTCTATCTCATAGCTGCCGAGAAATCCTTTCTCGACTACTATCTTTGGCTTCGATGGAAGAACAATGTTGGTATCGGTCATATGATTTTTATTACCCGATTATCAATTACTACCTGCTATAAAACTCGATCACCTGTCCGAGGTTGAAGAGATGCTCCGACGGGGCATACTTCGGCGAACCGTCGACCGATGCAGTCTTCTTGTCCGCATCGAACGAGAGCCATGAAGGCACCTGGACTTTCTTGGCTTTCTCGTCGAAATCGGCGAAGAGCGGCTTCTTTAGAGAACCAGCGCGAGGAGTGATCTTGTCACCAGCCTCGACGACATAAGAAGGAATGTCGAGCTTGCGGCCGTTCACGGTGATGTGTCCGTGATTTACCATCTGGCGCGCAGCCTGGCGGGTCGGAGCCCAGCCAAGGCGGTACACCACGTTGTCCAATCGCCTTTCGAGGCGCTCGAAGAGAGCCTGGGTGGTATTGCCCTTTTTAGCAAGAGATTCTTTGACATACTTCTTGAACTGTCGTTCGTTCACGAAATATGTGAGGCGTGCCTTCTGTTTTTCGAGCATCTGAGTTGCGAACTGTCCTTTTGGTCGCATAGACCTCTTGCCCACCTTCCTGTCGGCGCGGAGGGCGTACTTGGCGGTCTGCGTCTTCTCGAAAATGTTTGCTCCGAGACGGCGCGCTATCTTGTATTTTGGTCCGATTTTCATGGTCTCTATTAAAATATAAAGCTATACGTGTCGAGGGCGAGGCTTCTTAGGGCCGTTGTGAGGGACCGGCGTCACGTCCTTGAGGCCCGTGATATTGATTCCCTTGGTTATAAAACTGCGGACAGCAGACTCTCGTCCCGATCCGACGCCCTTTATAATAACGGCGACTTCCTTCATACCCATAAGCTTGACCTTGTCTGCGAGGACTTCGCCAACCTTAGCAGCTGCGAACGGCGTGCCTTTCTTGGCGCCCCTGAATCCCAAAGCGCCAGCCGATGATGCGGCAACCGCATTGCCTTTTACATCGGTGACGAGACAGAGAGTGTTGTTGTAGGTCGACTGTACATACAGAATTCCTGAATCAATCCTTTTCTTGGAAAGCTTCGCAGCAGGAGCCACGACCTCCTTTGGAGCTTCTGCCTTCTTATCTTCTGGATTCTTGGTCTTGGCCATGATGATGTTGTTCTATTAAAGGAAAATTACTTCTTGTCAGCCACCTTGCGACCGGTTCCCATGGTCTTTCGGGCATTTCCACGGCGAGTTCGGGAATTGGTCTTGGTCCTCTGTCCGTTCACAGGAAGATTCTTGGCGTGACGAGTTCCGCGGTATGCCTTGATGTCCTTGAGGCGTTTGATGTTTGCAGCGACCTGACGTTTAAGGTCTCCCTCGATCTTAAAGGTCTCCATAGCCTTCTTGATTGCGTTCTCTTCGTCTGCAGTGACTTCCTTAGCTTTCTTGAGTGCCACCTTGGCCTCTTTCATTATCGCAAGCGCTCGTGAGCGGCCGACTCCATAAAGGGTCGTGAGCGCGATGTCGATGCGCTTTTCGTCTGGGAGAGGTATGCCGAGGATTCGCATATATTGGCTTGATTGGATTTAATAAAAACGGATTTTTATCCTAGCACGGAATAAAAATCCTGTAAACTCTTGACTTATTTAGCCCTGGCGCTGCTTATGGCGAGGGTTGGACTTGCACACAACGAAAATCGCACCCTTACGACGGACGACCTTGCAGTTTGCGCACTTTTTCTTTACGGATGATTTTACTCGCATATGATGATTATTACATTCGCTGCACTATCCTTCCTTTCCCGCCGTACGGTTCTGGCTCCACACGCACCTTGTCCCCAATGAGGACGCGAATTCGATTCATCCTCATCTTACCGGCGAGATAGGTCAATATCTCGGTACCGTCTTCGAGCTTCACTCGAAAGAAGGTGTTCGGCAATGCTTCAGTGACGACTCCGTTTACGCTTGGCTTGGTGGTATCCATTAAAGGTTCGATAAGATTAAACCAAAGGGGCCGTAATGTCAAATGGCTTTCAAGTGGCTTTATTGGGCCTTGACCAAGTGTATGTCGGTTGGATCGACTGGAAGAGACCTTCTCCACGCCGGACGGACGGAAATATCTGCTCTTTCAATCATAGGATAAGCCTGGAGGATGGAAGGAACTTCTGTTCGGCGTTTGCCGGTGAGGGCTGATTTAAGGGCCTCTCCGTCATAGACCCATTCTATGGCTGCATTTCCCGTTATGGTGAATGATATTGTTTCGGATGTCGCTGGGGCAAAACCCGCCTTTGGGGTGAATACAAGGTCGGAGATATTATCTACCTTGACGGCATCATTCGTGTATCCGTTCACATGTTTCTTGGCGAGGAAGCTTGCAAGGACCTGCATATCGAACATGACGGCAGAAAGCGAGCAATCCATTTTAATAAGAGCTTCTTTATCCGAGAGTGTTTCTTGTTGGAGAGGTGTACATGATACAGAGTAGGCGTTGGAGAAGAATACAGAATCAGCAGATTTTTCTACCCCGACTTTCTTGAGAAGTTCGGCTGTAGCTCTTGCTGTTATATCATTCTGGGCTTTGATGCGATCCGCGTCAGCGACGACTTTAACTGTACCTGTGAATCCGCCCGCAAGAGGAGTTTTTGAGCGCGCATAGAATGTTGTGTATCGAGGGTCGTTTTTGAAGCCAGGTATGGTGAAGTCCTTGAGTCCAGCGTTGTATTTGTCGCCAGTAGCATCAGCGACAACTGTAGCTTCTACTGATCCTGGTGTGCCGCCAACTTTGCCTGGAACAGTAACTGAGTCCGTGATGCGATATATGAGACCTTCTGGCGTTTCGAAACGAGTGTTTTTTACGAGCCTCTGAGAATTCGCGTTGTAGTTGTTATAGATGATGATGGTTCCTGTGGCGGCCTTGTCTACTTTTTCCTCACCGGTGGCTGCGACTTTCTGGGTTCCCACTGTTTTAACCGTGACAACCTGATACGGGAGTATCGAATTTGCAGTTTGGGCATTGGTCGTTGTGACCGCCTCGTTAAGCGCGGCCGAAGCAGTCCTTGGAGTTAATGTCACAGTAACAGAATGGAAGACACTGGAAAGGACAAGCGCAAGCGCGATGACAGCTATGAGAGCAAGGAGAAAGAGCAAAAAACCTTTGCCACGTTTATTTTTGATGATACGTTCTTCCCCGCGCGCCTCGAACTCACGGCGTACACTTTGCAGTGTCTCACGGTCAGGTGAAGTGCCATAAGACGACATGTCGCGAGATTCATCAACTGATTCACGATCAATTGCGGCGATATCAGCCATCGTCACAGAAGAAGGTGCCACGGTCGCCTTTGGAGCAACTGGTTTCGCCGCCATAGGGCGGATTGGTTTGGCCGGCGTACGATGGCTTGGCAAAGGAATGTTGCGAATTGATCGGGAGTTGCCGGGAACGATATCTTGGATTGGTCGCTTTGGCATTGTTGGTCGTATTATACGCTATCTTCCCTCGCCTTCCAATGCCCCGTGTGTATGCAAGAAGGCAGTTATCATGGCAATAAGAGGATCTTTCCTCGTATTGGGTGCAAATGTCACGTGACCTTTGAGTTTATCTGCATTAAGAAGCGTCACTGAGAACGGAACTTCTTCAAGTCCGAGCTGGGCGACCTTCTCGTCCTTTGCGCTTTCCACAAAGAAACGTACGAGGTCACTGCCTACGATGAGGAATAGTTTTTGCGGCAGAGACATCGCATCAGAAAGGCGTGTGAGAAGTCCGTGTAGGGCATTTGCCCATTCCTTTGAAGCTGCGATGAGCACTGGTTCGAGTTTTTTAGCTAAATTATCATCGCCGTGTTCTTCGAAATGAAGACGTAGGAGCGATTCGGATTGTTCGGGGCTCATCGCAAACGCCTTGGACACGGACCTGATGAGGAAATTAAAACCGAGCGGGAAACTTGCCGATTCAACAATGAGGCCGTTCTTTACCGCCGATACGTCTGTGAGTTCGCCACCCACGTCGAGGAATATAAAATCATCAAGGTCATGATGTATATCGCGCAGCAATGAAAACGCCACCAGTGGGAACGAATAAGCGCTCGTACCTTTTGGATGATGCGCCTTCATCGAGGTTTCAAAGACCTTGTCGATGACTGCTTTCGGGACAATACTTGTGAAGAAAGATATGTCGGCACGGCGCGCCTTCTTGCCGTATGGTTCTGTGACTGGATATCCATTAAGGAGGACCTGAATCACACGGCGTTCCATGGTGACAAGACGATCTGCGACGCCGTCTGGTGTGGTATGCAGTGCCTCGGCCTCGAAAGTTTTCTCGGCCTGGGATATCACTTCGTCAGCTATGGCTTTGGTGAGAACAAAAGGTTCTGGCCGTTCGATGGTTGCGACTTTGGTCTGGGTTGCTGACCATGGCGACGAGAACGCGTATGCAACGCGTCGTACTCGCCTGCCTGCAGATGCCTTGACAACCGCCGTGTTGGCGCGGTCGAGCGCGCTGATCATGGCTTGGAAGAATCGCTTTGGTGTGAGGTCGATTGGAAATGGTATCGCCTCGCGCACCGTGAACTCTATGTGCGGTGCTTTGCCTTTTTCCTTGCGCACAAGGCCGCCACGCACCGATGATGAGCCGATGTCGAACACGGCTTCGAGTTCGGTCTGGGAACTAAAGAAGGAAAACATGCAAGTAAGTATACGGCAGAAAACGGACAAGAAAAAGCAAACTACGAAAGTACCGCCTTGATGCGCCTCACACCCGCCGAAACAGCCTCTTCTTTCTGAATCTTGAACGTACCAAGTGTCCCTGTATTCTCGACGTGTGGTCCACCACAGAATTCTTTTGAAATGGCTCCGTCAAGTGACTCGCCGATGTAATAAACGGATACGACGTCGCCGTATTTGTCGCCAAAGAAATGAAGTGCGCCGGTTTTCTCGGCCTCGGCCTTTGGTAATTCGACGCGATGTACCGGCAATTTGGCCTGGATGTTCGCGTTCACGATGTCTTCTACCCTTTTCTTTTCATCGTCGGTCATTTTTGCACCGTGAGTGAAGTCAAAACGAAGGCGTTCAGGTGTGATGTTCGAGCCTTTCTGCGACACAGTGGTGCCGAGGACCTGACGCAAGGCCTGGTGAAGAAGATGCGTTGCAGTGTGGTATTTAAGAGACATCTCGGATGTGTCGCCGAGGCCACCTTTGAATTTTTGCTCGGCACCTGCGCGTGAAAGATCCTGATGTTTCTTGAACTCGTTTCGCGCACCTTCCACGTCTACATCGATGCCACGCAGACGCGCGAGCTCTTGGGTAAGTTCGAGCGGAAATCCGTGCGATTGATACAGATCGAAAACCGACTTGCCGTCTACACCTTTGCCTACGGTGACAAGTTTTTCAAACTCTTTGAGTCCTTGATCGAGAGCCTTGGCAAACTTTTCTGCCTCCTGGGCGATGACGTCAACAATGTTTGCGCGTTGGTCTGCCACGTTCGTATAAAATCCGCCAAGCTTTTCTACGACTGCTCCGACGAGTGCCTCAACATTTGCACGGTCGAGCTTTTTTGCATCAGTGTTGAATACCATTCGGCGAATGATGCGACGCAAGACATAGCCCTGATCTGTGTTTGCCGGCAAGACGCCATCAGAGATGAGGAAGATCGCCGTACGGATATGGTCCGAAATGATGCGCTGGCGGCGCAGGTCTGATGCGAGGGTTGTGGCAATTGCCATAATCGGCGCAAAAACATCGTTCTCGAAAATATTTGTCTTGTTCTGAAGGATTGCGGCCACTCGTTCAAGACCGGAACCGGTGTCCACGTTTTTTTTGGCGAGCTTGCCGACGATTTTTCCGTCTTTTTTCTCGAACTCCATGAAGACATCGTTCCAGATTTCGATAACCTTGCCCTCATCGTCTGCTTTGTTGTATTCAGTGGGAGTCAAATCGCCGAGACCTTCCTCGGTGACGTCATAAAACATCTCTGAACACGGACCGGTCGGGCCAGTCCATGTATCCTTTCCTTTGACCGCGGGCCACCAGTTGGCAGACGCGTCTTTGAAATATATTCGATGCTTCGGTATACCGACTGATTCCCATGCACGAGCAGCTTCGTCGTCGCGTGGCACATTGTTTTCCTGGTCTCCAGCAAACACCGTCACATAAAGACGTTTTGGATCGAGCCCAAAGCCTTCGGTTTTGGATGTGAGGAGTTCATAACTCCAGGTGATTGCCTCTGCCTTAAAATAATTTCCGAGCGACCAGTTGCCGAGCATTTCAAAAAAAGTCAGATGACGATTGTCGCCGATGTCGTCAATGTCGCCCGTGCGTACGCATTTTTGTACGTTGGCAAGCCGCTCGCCCTGCGGATGGGGCCTGCCCATAAGATACGGAACAAGAGGTTGCATTCCAGCCGTGTTGAAAAGCACAGTTGGATCGTTTTCGGGCACAAGAGGTGACGACGGCAATATGGCATGGCCGCGCTTTTCAAAGAAAGCGAGAAATCGTGTGCGTACTTCGGCTGAGGTCATAGTGGGCTTAATTTAACACGGATTCAGACATAAAAAAACAGAGCCTCTCAGAAAAAGCTTTGCGTGTCTGGTGAGGTTCAGACATATTTTTTGAGTATTTTGAAATCTTTCACGAGATCTTTTTTTATGGAGCCATTATAGAGCGCGGCTGCCGGATGGTACAAGGCGATGATGGTCACCTCGCCATGCGGGCCCGTGGCTTTGAATCCCTTGCCGTGAATTTGCGATATGGGTTTAAGTTTTGATGACAAGCCGAAGCGTTCGAATATATATTTCATGGGATGGCGACCAAGAGTTGCGATGATGCGCGGCTCGATGATGGCGATCTGTCGGTCGAGAAACGGCGCGTACAAGGCAATTTCATCTCGTGATGGATCGCGATTTTCCGGCGGACGGTCCTTTACCAGATTTGTTATGTACACTTTGGCCCGATCCATGCCAATTGATGCGAGCAGTTCGTCGAGAATACGTCCAGACGCGCCACAAAATGGCCGATCTTTCTCGGCCTCATTCTTGCCTGGCGCCTCGCCCACAAACACGATATGGGCATCAAGGTTTCCCTCGCCTACGACAGGAAAATATCCGTTTTCGACGCGAAAGTCATACAAAGGCGAGTTCGTGAGAGCGAGAATATCGTCACGCACCGCCTTCATCTCTTCAGATTTGAGATTTGCTTTTTTCATTGTCGAGCAAAGCTTTCTTGGCATCACTGCCCTGCCTGCCGCCGCGAATTCCGTTATAGCCACCAACGGTGCCATCAGAGCGAATAACACGATGACACGGCACGGATGAATCCGTGTTGCGAGCCATGATGGTCCCCACGGCACGAGCACCGTTTGGACTGCCGGCGCGCAAAGCAACCTCGGCATAGGTCAGCGTCGCACCCTTGGGTATGTCGCGGACGACGCGTTCAACGCGCTGTTTAAAAGTTGGCAGTTTCATACGGGCATTATATGCAAATATGACGCACGTCGTCGAGCACAGCCGTGACTTTACTTGGATCAACGCCGAGTTCCAGAAGACGCATCTTGTTCGCAGCCACGTCCTTGCACAAGATAAGACCCGCACCGAGAAGGGCGCGTTTTTCTGACATCGAAAGCGACGCGAGGCACGTCAATGGATGGAGGTGCGCATCATGGATTAGGTCCTCGAGATTTCCGTGTGTTGGATAATTCCAACCAATAAGCGAAAGTCCTTGGCATTTGGCGTATCGCAATGCGTGATCTGAAAACTTCGTATTGGTGACAAGATACCATTCGGTGATAGAACGCTTCTTGCCGCCGTATTCATATGTTTCGCCTTTTAGGTCGTCAAAACGTGCTTTCACATACAGAGCGACTTTGAGATCGGATTTAATGCCGGGCTCGTTATGAAACTTTGCCTCGGCCATGATAAGTTCCTCGCCCTTCCACGCCACAAGATCCACTTCATGTTCAACGCATGCACCCTGCACTACTTGACCAGTCATTGCTTCGTATCCTTTAGCTTTCCAAATTTCGGCAAGAAGTCGTTCGAAGGGATAGCCTTCTGGACCAAGCTCGGAAATGGCTCGCTTCATAGAATACTTTGCGGCGGCGCGGCGCGACGATGCCCGCAACAATTCGAAGGCGTGGCTGTATATCTCATCGGTCGTCATACTCTGACGGAGCTCCCTTTGAACATGTTCGCTGATTCTGTTGGCGACCTCATCCTTGGCGCCAGCATGTTTAAGCGATGTTACGAGTTTGGTTGGGTCGAACGGTTCGAGTTCTCCCGTGGACTTGGTAATAAGAATGTTGTGGGTTGGTTGCATGAGAAAATTGTACAGAGCAATTATAGCAAGATGGCAAGAAAAAGCCGCGCACGAAGTGCGCGGCTTTTTCTTGCGGAGTAATACCCTATTACCTAATTATACTCCTTTGTGTATCAAAAGTCAATAGGCATTTGCACGCCCTTACTGAGCCCTTAATCTGCGATTCCTCCACCCATACACACACCGCCATCGTACACGACCACTGACTGCCCCGCGGCCACAACAAGAGGCTTTTCAAAGGCGAGCATTGCTTTGTCGCCGCTATGAATCTCGACCGTACACGGCATCAATGCACCAAGATGTCGAATGCGCGCAAAATACTGCTTACCTTGTTCTGGCGAACCCGATATCCAATTTGTCGAGGAAACTGCGCACGTACTGCCGTCCGCGGAGGGCGCGTTGTCCAGGGATTCATGCGATACAACGACCTCGTTCTTGGCAATGTCACGCGCGACGACATAGTACGGTTTATCGTCCGGACGTTTTGCTACGATCCTGAAGCCATGACGCTCGCCCAAGGTGAGAAAAATCGCGCCGTCATGCTCGCCGATCTGCGCGCCAGATTCGTCGAGCACCCGCCCCTTCTTTGGCTCGATATAATGAGAAAGAAATTCCTTGATGTCTACCTTGCCAATGAAGCAAAGTCCCTGACTGTCTTTTTTGCTCGCCACAGGCAAGTCAAATCGAGCCGCAAGACGGCGCACTTCTGACTTTTCAATATCCCCAACTGGAAAAAGAGTTTTCGAAAGCTCTCGTTCGGTCAGTGTCCACAGGAAATATGACTGGTCCTTGCCTGTGTCTCGCCCAGCCAACAAACGATTGGATTCGACGCGTACATAATGTCCCGTTGCAACAAAATCCGCACCCTGATTCATGGCCCAATCGAAGAAGCCACCGAATTTCACATGACGATTACACATGATATCGGGGTTCGGCGTCTTGCCGGCCTTGTATTCTGCGATCATGTAATCCACGACTTCTTTCTTGTATTCTTTCTCGAGGTCGAGAGTTTGAAATGGAATGCCGAGTTTGACACATACGCGCATGGCATCGAGGCGATCTTCCCTCCAAGTGCATCCGCCCGTCGCTTCGAGCCATTCAGGCTGCCAGACTTTGATGAAAACTCCTGTCACGTCAAAGCCACGCTCTTTGAGAAGTGCGGCCGAAACCGAGGAATCCACTCCCCCTGACATGCCGACGAAGACTTTCTTTGTAGGTTGACTTCGCACCACCGAAAGGTAGCATGAGTGAAGGAATCGTTCAATTTATGAAAACAAGGAATAAGGACCAGGCCTGTCTATCAGACCTGCTCCTCGTAAAGTTGGGTGAAAACCCAGCGTTCACCACGAGCCCCGACATTCATAGACGAATTGTCGAGAGCATCGTTGTTCTTGAAAATGCCGGAAGAGATTGGTTGTCAGCCGTCCGTTCAAAGCGCTTCGTCCAAGACGCCGAAATGGTCGGGCGTATCCTCGCCTATCCCGAACCGCCCCCTCACGCAGGATCCGAAGTGAGGAAGCTCGAAATCGAGCTCGGTGTCGAGTCCCGCCGCAAAGAGCTTTGTCTCATGTGCGGGTACTTCTCCAGAGGCTTCATGGATGATGATCTCACCCGTCGTGCGTGGATCTATGCTGCGGAAATCGCGGAAAAAATCCGAGCGGGACACAAAGCTGTGGACGAGGTGACTGACGGGGCCAATACTGTCTAGTCTTACTTCCGGCGCAAATCAACAGGCCGCCCCTACGGGGCGGCCTTTTTTCTAGCGAAGATATCTGGCCTTGTTTGCGACGTGCTGATCGTGATTCACACCATAACGCATCACACCGTCATTATCGGTGAGATAAAAATAGTATGGAGTTGTGACAGGAGAAATCGTAGCCCTGATGGAATCTAGCCCAGGATTTGATATCGGTGTCGGAGGCAAGCCTTTGTAAACATAAGTATTGTATGGCGAATCAATCTTGAGGTCATCGAGGGTAAGATCCTTGCTTGCCGTCTTGCCATTCACCAAAGCAAAGGCCGCATCAACCTGAAGTAGCAAGCCTTCGTCAAAACGTTTCCACAGAATTCCCGCGATGATGCGGCGAGACTCTTCGGTACGAGCCTCCTCTTCGATGATAGAAGCCATTTTTATAATGTCTGAGATTGGTCGTTTGAAGGCGGCGATTTCATCGGCAAGAGTTTGGATGCGACGCTTGTATGTGTCGGTCATTGTTTTAAACACAACTTCGGCTGTGGCATCAGGCAAAAAACGATACGTATCCGGGAAAAGATATCCTTCGTAAGGCGCCGCCATGGCTCGAAACTCCTTTTCGTCGAAATGAACGAACTTGCCGCTCTTTGCGAAAAAAGCGGCGATTTCGCGCGAATTCCATCCTTCAGGAATGGTTACTGTGATATCACTTATGGCGTACGTGCCGTGGGAGAATCGCCAAGCGACACCAATGGCTCCTTCTGAATTGCGCAGGTAATAATCGCCTGCAATTAATCCTTTCGTGCCGCCAAAAACCCTCATCAAGATCTTGAAAACAAGTGGTGAACGCACAATGTCTTTTTCCGCGAGCTTGATCGCAGTCCCCGATGCTGTGTCTCCTCTCATAACTGCATATACAGTGTCTTCCGGGAATTTGGAAGGAGCCGACATAAATAAAAAATAAAACACGAGAATCAGCGCAAGCGGCACAACCCCAAGCAAGATAGCCTTTATAAGGCCGTGACGCTTCTTCGGCGGCAAAAGAAGTACTTCGCGCTCCGGCTCGGAGATATATTTCAACGGTTCGTGTTCCATTCAGCGTTAAATAGGAAGATTGGCTGGTGCGTCGACACGCTTTGACGGTATGCGCTTGAGCGTTGGAGTCCTTACGGCTGATCCTGGGAAGTGATAAAGGGTGGCGAGTTCCTCGGTGTTGAGAACTGTCCATTTCTCCATGAATGGATAATGGAAAAACCCACGTTGGCAATATGCGTTGAAATGTCCGATTTTCCTCCTGAGCAGTTTCTTGCCCGTCCAATCCTCCCACTTGTAATCAAAGGACATGCCGCCTTCTGGTTTGAAACCATTGAGGTTAGGCGCATTGAATTGCTTGAACGAACCTGTAAGACCTCCGCCATTACCCTTGTCGAATATATCTTTCGGTGCGATGTAAAGAATGCGTACACCCGCATCGAATGCATACTTCGAAAGGCTGCGCTCGATGGCGTCAATACGATCCTTCTGACCCTTGGTGAGTTTAACGGCGTTCGGAACCTTTTTCACAATCTTGCCTTTCTCATCTTTCTCTTCAACTGCCGATTCTTCGATGATTTTTTTGATGAGTTCCTTCGCCTCATCCTTCCACTTGTCCGGATATTTGTCGTTAGTCGGCGTCTTTTCTTGGGTGTGAGCACGCACCACAATCTGCACCCAAGCTTCATGTCCAGCCTTAAGGCTGCCCATGAACTCAATTAATGGTGCCATCGGATCTATCTTGAACTCTTCTTTAGGATCCTTATCAAGTCCATAATCAACGTACGTTTTTATTGGCAAAGGATCAGGACCAGTAGCTTCGAACCTACAACCTGCGATTTCATATTTGGCCGGATCAAAGAAAAACTTCTCGGTATAATCGGAAACCTGATGCACCTCGACTTCTGGGTACTGGGCATATATGTTCGCTTCAAGCACTGCCTTCTGGCTCTTGAATGTCCAAATATAGAAATGCATATCACCTCCATGCGAAGCAATTTCAAGCGAGAACCACGGACGCACCTTTCCTTCCCAATACCTATCAAGAGGTGTTCCCTCGCCGCCGGTCTGATACAAGGCGAGCAAAACAAGCTCCATGGCGAGAGGCGACTTCATGGTCTCTTGTGGGAGTTTCACTTCAAGCAGAATTTTCTCCTGCTTATTTATCCACGCAGTGCGAACATATCGCACCCACATAAGCCAAGCTGTTTCGAATATAACAATCGGCACCCAGACGATCGCAAAGAATGCGAGCCAACGCCAGACCTCCGGCAAAACGATTTGCATGAGGAACTCCGAGGCCATGACGATGTAAGAGAAGAAAGCGGACACATGCATATGATAGCAAAACCGCCCGACATCGGGTAGATGAGCGGGCGGTTTGCTTGTATATAACTCTTGCGGTCTTAACCGACGATCGAGTACCTGTTTTCCTTATCCTTCTTGAAAAACTTAGGGTTCTGGAGATTAACGAGGATGGTGTTTTCCTTGACGTATCGTTCCTTCATGACCTTCTCGATAACTTCCTTTTTGGTGAGAGGACCATTTTTCTCGATTACGTTCTTGATGACATCCTTCACAACACCTGACATATAGCCCCATTCAGAGAGCGCGTAAAGTCCACGTCCAACGAGAACAAATCGAGGATCCTTGATGAGTTCGTTGTGAGTAGTTGCAACGTGAGCCTTCTTGCCGAACATCTTCTGAATCTGCATAGCTACTTCGCGGAAATGTATAGGCGATCCATGCTTGCGGATAACGAGGAACGCGTAGTCTCGCATGCCCTTAGCCTTGATGTTTGGAGAATGAGATACGCCCCATTCACCGAGAGGGTTCTTGCCGACCTTCTTTGAAATCGAGAGCCATCGCTTGAGGATCTCGTCGTTCCTGAACTTGTCATTGAGGTCTTCGACGTGATTGAGGAAAGTATCAATCATTTCAGACTCAGGGATGATGTCATCGTCTTTTAGGTTCTTGTACAACTTGCGAAGCGCGTCTTCGATTTTCTTCGAGTGCGCATCATCAATATGCCATCGATGCTTGAAATGGTCGTCTTCCTTCTGCCATTTAAAGGCGCGTCCAAGGACGAGGAGGAAATAAACGTGGTTCTGGATTGAAATATCCTTGGAAACCGAATCGAGAAGGTCTTCTTCGGCCATAACGCCACCCATCTCGTGCACGAGCTCTTCGAGCTCCTTAAACGCAGAAGTCTGAGATTCAAATTCCTTGGACTTCTGGATGTTCGCGATTGCGTAGTTTTCAATCTGGCGAACTCGCTCACGGGTGATGCCGTAAGTCTGGCCGATGGCCTCGAGGGTCATCTTATCTGGGTCTTTGCCGAGGCCATATCGCTTGGTTATGACTTCCTGGGCGCGTTCTGGGAGGCTCTTAAGAAGGGCTTTAACGACCTGTTTCGGCTTGATAGTAAGCGTGGTTGCCATAACTGCGATTTGTTTGTGCCTAATAAATTATCACTGACTTACTATAAAGTCAAGCATATAGGCTCGTGCGAAACTTGTCAAGTCTTGCGCGGATTGTCTAATGCGAACCGTCGAACTAAAGGACGATTGAAACCATCCTACCTTGCACAACAATGACTTTCTTTGGTTGTGCGTCCCCCACCCACTTCTTAATCTCATCAAGGGCGAGCGCAGAAGCCTCCAGTGTGGTCTTATCAGAGCCTTTTACGGCCTTGAATGTGGCGCGAGTCTTGCCATTCACTTGTACGGCAATAATGTCTTCCTCATCCGCTATTTTAGTGGCATCGGCAACAGGCCATGTCGCTTGGTGGATTGAATTGTTGTTACCTAAATCAGACCAAAGCTCATCTGCAACATGCGGTGCAAACGGTGCCAAAAGCTTGAGGAAAGATTCGTATGCTGGTCGCGGGATAAATTCCGATTTATCGAGTTCGTTTGACAAAATCATGAGAGCCGAGACAGCAGTGTTATGACGCACGGCGCCAATATCGTCAGTAACTTTGGCTATAGTTTTATTAAGGAGCACCTCGGCTTCCTTTGAAAGCGTTGCTGCTGGTGAACCGTCGCCGTCCGCAACTTTTTCACGCATCTTCCAAACACGTTCAATAAAACGGCGTGTTCCCATTATGCCTCCAGTGGACCAAGAAATGGCTTGATCGAAAGGTCCCATGAACATCTCATAAAGGCGCAAGGTGTCCGCACCATACGTCTCGACGATGTCATCAGGATTCACCACGTTGCCGAATCGTTTGGACATCTTTCTGCCGTCCTCGCCCATGATGAGGCCGACTGACTGAAGGCGCTTGAAAGGCTCTGTGGTCGTCACCACACCAATGTCGTACAGAAACTTATGCCAGAAGCGCGCATAGATGAGATGACGCGTAGCGTGCTCTGCACCGCCGACATAAAAGTCCACCTGATTCCAGTATTTCTCTGCCTTTGGGTCCACAAGCGCTGTATCGTTTTGCGGGTCCATATAGCGCAAGTAATACCAAGAAGATCCGGCCCACTGCGGCATTGTATTCGTCTCACGACGCATGATTCGCGCATCCTTGCCCTTGCCGACCTTCACGTTCACCCAATCCTCGACATCAGCGAGCGGAGATTCGCCCGTGCCTGTTGGTTCATATGATTTTACTTTAGGAAGCTCGACGGGAAGGTCTTCTTCTGGAACTGGCACGATTTTATCACCGTCATGTAGAACCGGGAACGGCTCGCCCCAGTATCTTTGACGCGAAAATACCCATTCCTTGAGTTTATATTTTACGACCCACTTGCCGCCGACAGATTCGGTTATTTTACGTTTTGCTTCTTCAGAAGACATGCCACTGAAAGGTCCGGAATCAACAAGGACGCCCTCTTCCGTCCAGGCAGTGAGAATATGATCTTCACAGCGGATAACTATTTCAATCGGCAGATCGTACTTCTTGGCGAACTCGAAATCTCGATCATCATGCGCAGGAACCGCCATAACTGCGCCAGTTCCGTATTCGGCGAGCACATAGTCGGCGACGTACACTGGCACTTCTTCGTTGTTTGCTGGATTAATTGCGAAAACTCCTTCGAGCCTCACTCCGGTCTTGTCTTTTTTGGCGTCGGTGCGCTCGATTTGGGTCATAACGCGGGCGGCGGCGACGTATTTGATGACCTCGCCACGATTTTTGAGCGCCGCCGCTTCCTTCAAAAGCTCAGTTACGAAATCATGTTCAGGCGCAACGACGACATATGTCACGCCAAACAAAGTGTCCGGCCTTGTGGTGAACACCTTGAGCACATCTTTCCTTCCTTTGACGGCGAAATCTATTTCGGCGCCTTCTGATCTGCCAATCCAATTCCTCTGGCTCTCCTTGATAGACTCTGGCCAATCCAAAGTATCTAGGTCCTGCAAGAGTCTGTCGGCATATTTCGTGATGCGCAAAACCCACTGGCGCATCGGTTTCTTTTCTACTGGGGTTGAGCATCGCTCGCAACGGCCATCCTCAACATCTTCATTCGCTAGGCCGGTCTTGCACGAAGGGCACCAGTTGATCGGCTCGTGCGATTCATATGCCAGGCCTTTTTCAAGCAATTTCAAAAATATCCACTGTGTCCATTTGTAAAACTTTGGGTCGGTGGTGTTCACCTCGCGCGACCAGTCGTAATCAAAGCCGAGAATCTCGAGTTGATTCTTGTATCGCTCAACGTTCTTGGCCACCGAATCCATCGGATTGGTCTTTGTCTTGATGGCGTAGTTTTCTGCAGGCAATCCGAACGCATCAAAACCCATAGGATGGAGCACGTTGAAGCCCTGCATCCTTTTCATGCGCGAGACAATATCGGTCGCTATGTACCCTTTTGGATGGCCGACATGAAGTCCCTCGCCAGAAGGATACGGGAACATGTCGAGGATATAGAACTTTGGCTTGTCGCTCGCCAAGGCGGTCTCATACGTACCTTTTTTGGCCCATTCCTTCTGCCAATGCTTCTCGATTTTTTTGTGGTCGTACGACTTCATGTGATGCGTCTATCGAACCATGGATGCAGCACGTTTCTGTATGAGCACATCATTCACCGGATAGAAATCAGGGTCAATCGTGCGGTCAAAGCAGTGTTCGCCGGCCTCGTGTTTCCAGTTTTCTAATTCATGACCGCCAACAGGAAGTGGGTATCCGTAATCCATGCCGTATGAATTCCTCTTGCCGTCACTCGCCTTATTGAAGGTCGCGCAAAGACGGAACGAAAGCGGACCGGTCTTTGAATATGCGTAGGCAGTGCTAGTCTGAGGATCTACTGGCACCATGAAACTCGAAATAGGATCTTTGAGATAATCCAAGTTCGCAGGCACCTCGCCCTTACCTTGATAATAATTAACAACCTGCCACTGAATCTGCTGGAGATGAGAGACGCGCTGGTCGTCGAAACGAATTGCTCGTACCGATGATGGCGATCCAAAGACAGCGAAAGCTGTGATGATGCCCGCAAGAACGAGAATTCCAGCAACTGAAACGCTTACCACGTATTTCTTGTATGTATTGGTCTCCCGAATCTCGCCAAGATAGTGCCAGAAAATCATGCCTGCGACGATGAGAACAGCCAACGCCTTGAGGGCAAATCTGGTCGTGAGGTCACCTGACAAGAACGAGTTTAAAGCAACAACAAGATCGACGACAAGAGTGGCCGATGCGAGAAAAAGCGTGATGTAGACCATCCAACGTCGAATTACTGAATTCCTGCGCTCTGCGTTGTCGAGAATCGCCTTGGTGATTGATCGCGAAAGCCAGACGAAAAGTGGAAAGACGATGATAAGGGTCGCCATGGCAAAACGCACTCCCGATGAGTACGGATCACCATAGTATCCATTGAGAGCATCAGGAAACACGCGGTTCACGATGCTGAACACAAGTGAAAGAAAGGCGACAACGACGGCATAGAGCGTCGCCATAACACCGAGATTAAGGAAGAAGTCCTGAGCCAGAGAAGGTCGTTCGTTCGTCATAATGTTGTTGGTTAGCTGGTCTACCTATCATATGCGAAAGCCTGGCTATTCGCCAGGCTTTCCTGTGTGTCGCTAATCCGGCCGGTTACATGACCGGAGCCGCATCCGACCCCTCGCATGCCCTGCAGTGCGCCTTGTGGGTGACTACAAGATAGATGGCGGATACGCCAACGAGAATGTAGACAATCCACTCCACTGCGGCCCATGAGCCGAGGAGCTGGTTGACCACGTTCCAGTTGCTATCGAAGAATGAGCCGAGACCAAAGAGGCCCCAGTTTATTCCGCCGATCCAGACGAGAAGCGAAGCGATGAAATGGGTAGACTTCATGTTCGTTCGTGATGTTCTGATAATGCGACTTTTACCCATTAATCATATCAACTTGGCAAGCCTTTGGCGCGGACGAGTTATGCACAGGGACTTTATCTTTCTTTTATTAAATCTTGAACTCCATCACATCTCCGTCCTTCACAATATATTCCTTCCCTTCCACGCGCAGGAGACCTTTTTCACGAGCAGTCGCAAATGATCCAGATTCGAGAAGCTTGTCCCATTCGATGACCTCGGCGCGGATGAATTTGGTTGTGAAATCGGTATGGATGGCACCAGCAGCAATCGGAGCGGTCGAATCCTTCTTAACCGTCCAGCCACGCGTTTCTTTCTCGCCTGTAGTGAAATAAGTTATAAGCCCGAGCATGTCATACCCGGCACGAATAAGGTCATCAATGCCGTTTCGCGCACCCAAACCTTCGCGCATCTCTTGTTTTTCGGTGTCTGTCATGTCGCGCAGTTCGTTTTCGGTGCCCGCGTCCACGACGACATAGTTCGATCCAGTTTCTTTCATGAAATCCATGAGCTTGGTCCAGCGCGGGTCTGGCGATCCGTTCGCATCCTTAATTTCATCGAGATTCACCCCGCCCGATTTCTTATTCAATACATACAAAATCTTTTTGCCCGTGAGAAGATGCACGCCTTTGAAATACGGTTCTTCAGCCTGCTCGACAGGGACAGTATTGGCGAGCTTGCCCGCCTCGAGCGCCGCCTGAACCTTGGCGAGTAGTCCCGCCTCGATCAAGGCCTCTTTTTTGCCGGACTTTGCTTCGCGAGCGACGTTTGATGCGCGCTTGGTCACGGTCTGGAGGTCGGCCATGATGAGCTCGAGATTTATGACTCCGATGTCGCTCATCGGGTCCACTTTGTTATCCACGTGAATGATGTCGGTATCTTCAAAGATGCGCACAACTTCCGCGATGGCGTCAGTTTCGCGAATGTTGGTGAGGAACTGGTTGCCGAGGCCTTCGCCCGCGGACGCGCCTTTCACGAGACCTGCAATGTCCACGAACTCAACGGCCGCGGGCACGGTTTTTTGTGTCTTAGAAAACTCAGCGAGCTTGTAAAGGCGGTCGTCAGGAACGGCCACGACTCCCACGGACGGGTCTATAGTCGCGAACGGATAGTTTGCGATAAGGACGCCCTTTTTGGTGAGCGCATTAAAGAGCGTTGATTTGCCGACGTTTGGGAGACCGACGATTCCGATTGAGAGTGCCATAGATTGATGGGTAAGCGGCAGAGCCGCATTAGGCCATCACGATAACACCTTGCGGCCATTTTTCAAAACGATGCGGAAGTCGAGGCGCATGCCAAGTGTGCGCACCAGGCCGAATATGAATTGAATGCCGGGATTTTTGTTTTTGCCCGATTCGAAGCGCGCTATTACTGCTTGACTTGTGCCCATACAACTAGCGACTTCTTGTTGGCTTAATCTCATGAATCTGCGTGATTCCCTGGCCGATTTACGGAATATGCTTACGAATCCATCAGCGGCGTCTTGTATGTGTCTTTTTCTCATATTTCAAAAATATGACATTTGGGTCATAGCCGCAAATCAAGAAAAATTAAAGACCTTAAAAAGATTAAAAAATGTTAAAGGATGTCAAAAATATCAGAGTTTATGACGTAAACACCATAAAACCGAAAAGTAACAAAAAGACATACTCCAGCTACACCGTGACTCACGACTCGCGCCCCATTTTTTCACCAGTTTTTCTTTACTTCGCCTTCGCGCCTATGCGCGCCATTTTTACCTTTAAGCGTTCGATGCGATCAGGAGACAAATTTTTCATGCCCGATATCCACGTCTTGCGCAGTGGCGCAAAGCCAGAGAATCGCAACACACCGCGAACATATGAATTGATGTTGCCGCCAAACAATACCCAAAGTATCGCTGGATGCGTGTCGGACGTCACAATGACGCGAGCACGGCGGCCCTTTAATAGGCGCTGCCACCCCGGCATTCGTCCGTGATTAAAACGAAAACCGAATCCAGGCATCCATGCGCGATCGACGAGGCCTTTGAGCAGTGCCGGCACATCAGACCACCATATCGGGAAGAACGTGACGTATGTCTCGCACCATCGCACATCTTCTTGGAATTTCACAAGATCCGGCTCGAGCTCCTGAACAACCTTGTATCCCTTGTGGAGGATTGGATCGAATCGCATATCAGAAATCTGAGTGAGGCGGACCTCGTGACCAGCCTTGCGTGCACCATCGACGTACGCTTCGGCGAGCGCCGTCGAGAGCGAATCTTTGTCTGGGTTGCCGACAAGTATGAATATTTTTTTAGACTGCGCCATGATCGATTTATTTGCCCATCATCTTCGCGAGCTCGTCACGGTGCTTTTGCATGAGCTCCATCATCACTGTCTGCTGGTCTTTGCCTGATGCCACGCCTTCCTGCATTTCCTTTGCAAGATTCTCGAAAAAGGCCGGATTCCTCTCGACCAAATCGATAAGCATATCCTGCTGATCCTGAGGAACGTCCTTAAGTTGCGACTTCATTGCTTGCTTCATTAAGAATTTTTTGAGCATTTCTTTATATGTTTTTGAACCAATATTGAGGTCTCACTGTACCAAAAACGGCTTTTCCTTGCTATAGGCCTCGAGTGGCACCTTGCCCCAACACGCGACGATGCGATCTGCATAACGCCACAATGCCTGTATTTCTTCCGCGCCGACGAACTCGCGAGTCGAACCAAAAAGCGCAGCGTGCATAATCGCGGCATATGCAGTCTCTTTCTGTTTTGCTTTCTTCACGAGACGGCTACCGTCGCGGTGTTCGATTTCGATACGCGGCTCTGGCTGGATGAATATTTCGATACGCCTTGGGACGTCCTCGATATCCTTGAAATCGATGCGGATAGACGCCTCTGACTTTCCCATCTTCTTACCGGACTCAAGGATGACTGGTACACGGGCCAATTTTCCACCATACAGCGTCGTCGTCACCTCAAAGGCAGTTTCGGTCTGCGAACCTTTGGCCACGCCATGCTCGCGCAAATACCCTTCATACTGACCACGACGCGAAAGGTCACAAGTAATGGCCGGCGGGGCAAGCGTCGACAATGCATCTGCGCGAAGCATTTGCCACGGCACAGGCATGCCGCTCGTGCGGACGTTCTCAGGTATATCTGCTGCAATAATGGCGAGCATCTCGAGCATATGATTTTGACCAACATCACGAAACGCACCGACACCTTCATACGAAGCGGCACGATCGCCTATTCCCTTTTCCTCAAAAAGACGGATTCGTATAGTTGAAACATTGGCACGAACAAGAAGTGAGCCGAGGTCAGGCGATCGTTCTTGAAGGTTCATAAGCGACGTAACTGCGGCCTTGCCGAAGTAATGGTCAATACGACGTATCTGTGACTCGTCAAGAAAGGATGTGATGAGATGCGTCAATGCTCGTGCGGATTTTTCGTCAGTACCGAATGGCTTTTCGATCATAAGAAGACCCTTACCACGAGCGAGCACTCCGGCATCACGCAATCCTGCGATGGTCTTTTCGTGATTTGATGGAGCAAGAGCAAGAAACACAACAGGCTCACCCAACACGATTGCCGGTATTGCCGAAAAACCTTCGCCTTTATCTATGTCGAGCATAGAAAACGAGACCTGGTCGAGGAACTTCTTGGAATAACGTCTGTCGCCTGTTTCGCGCAGGAACTCGCGAAAATCCTTATCTGTCCAGCGCCTTCTCGAAAGTCCCACGATTCGTACTTCGTCATGAATAGCACCTGCATCCCACAGTTCTTCGAGCGCAGGAAAAAGTTTGGTCGTTGCAAGGTCGCCGGTGGCGCCGAAGACAAGGATGGTTACCGGTCGGTTCTCGTTCATGCGAGCTAGTATATAGAAAAGGCCGCGCTTTGGCACGACTATATCGACATATTTATAACAATGTGGTACTATAAGAAACTATATGAAAGTAGCAATAAACATCACCCGTGAGGCACTTGGAGGCATCACTACAACAAATCTTAGTCTTTTAACACATCTTCATGGGTCAGATGTATCGTTCGCTGGTATCGAACTTAACCCGTTCCGCTCATTCAAAGCAGCCTCCATCTTTAGACATCTCTCGCCTGAGTGGTTCTCACATCATATTGTGGGTATATGCGACTACGGACTCAGCGACCTCCTAAAGAAAAGTAAGAGTCTTTCGGATCTCGAAAAACATTTCAAGCCGATTATCGAGAAGGTTCGAGAAATCCTGCGGAAAGAGCGCCCCGACATCATGCTCATAAACGGTACATACTACGTGCCCTGGATTCTATCTATTGCCTGCCGTAAGGAAAGAATCCCGGTGGTTCTCTGGTATGCAGGAGTCCTCACGAAGGAAACATCGTACTTTCCTAAAAAAGACAGGAAAATAATGCGGGACATGGAACGTTCAGTGGTCCGCAGAGCAAGTAAAATCATATTTCCATCCGAGATTTGCAGGCAAACCGTACTTGAAGTCGTTATCGACCGTAACAACGTACGAGACGCAGTGGTCATACCAAATCCAATATCACCCGTGTTCACACATGCAGACAAACTCGACTTCACCGTTGAGAGACGCATAACCTTTGTGGGGCGATTCTCCCGCATCAAGCGCCCCAAGAAATTTATTCGCATCCATGAACTTTTGAAAAAGGCGGGCTGGGACCACGAAGCGATCATGGTTACCGATTTCCACACCCCGAAACTGCGTAAAAAGGTTCCAAAGAGTATTAACGTTATTCCAAGCATGGACCCAAAGGCCCTGAGAACTTTCTATGCTACACAAGGACTTGTTATCTGTCCCTCCGAGTTTGAGACATTTGGAAATGTTCCAGTCGAAGCCGCGTGTGTGGGTGTGCCCGTACTCGTAAATGAAACTATGGGATGCGCCCAGGTATTCCGAGAAGCGAACCTCAGCAAGTTTGTGATTGACTTCAATGACACAAAGGCTGTGCTCCAACGTGTACGTGAACTTTGTGGACAAGCTATTCTCGCCAAACAGATGAACAACCTCAGAAAGCGTGTTGATGTTAAATACATCGCCCAGGAAATTGTGAGCATTCTAGAGAAAACGCGTAAAGAGAGAAATGTTTAGTTTGGTGGTGGACCATACCGGGATCGAACCGGTCGCCTCATCCATGCCATGGATGCGCTCTACCAAATGAGCTAATGGCCCGCAGTTCGGATATCCTACCAGACCAACAGCACGGCGCCAAGGAAATAAAAGCCCCGCGCATGCGCGGGGCTCGCATCAGAACCGCAGATTGTACCTAACGGCCTGACTATGTTTCTCGGTCGAAGCGAATGACAAGTTCGCACGTCCGAGCTTGATAATGTACAGGCCTTTTTTGAGGCCATTGCCCCAGATTACGACAGGAAATGAATCCACCCAGTTCTTCCTTTTTTTGTGGATGACCGCTCGTTCGAAATCGATGAGGCGCACAGGGAACTTTATTCCCTTTTGTTCCTCGTCATCCTCGAGCGAGGCGGTCGGATCGTAAGTGAACAGCGGAGGGCGAAAGCTCTCCGCGGAGTATCCAGCTGTTGCAAAAAGCAACAGCAGAACCCAAGAGATTGTTTTCATGAGAGGTGCGGGGATTTGAGGTATTTGTCCCAGATTATATCAGACGCACAGAAAAGTTAAGAAGGCTTACTGCGCGAAAATCGTCTTACGTGTGATAGGTCCAAAATAACCTGTTGCGGACACCCCGTGTTCGCGTTGATACTTGGTCAGAGCCGCCTGTGTCATAGCGCCAAAATAATCACTCTCATTACCTGGCGAGCCTATCCCGGAAACAACAATCGTGTAGCCGTTCATATTGAGGAATCTCTGAAGCTCTCGAACTCCTTCGCCGCGTGACCCGACACCGAAATCAACCTGCAGACTCGTTGCGTTGGCCGCCATAAGATTTTGAACTGGGACCGAGACGGTTATTGCCCGTGGTACCACCGTAGATGTTGGTGAGGAAACCGCAGCAGGAGGCTGGCCTGCCAAGAACTGCATAATAAACAAAATCAACTGATCAAATGGCATTGCTTTAAGTCTTGCGATATCCGCAGGGCTAAGTGAAATACCAGATGGAGTCAAAACAGTACTCGTGACCACAGGCACCAAGCGGCCTCCTCCACCTCCTCCACCACCGCCCATTGGACGAGAACTTGCAGCAGCTGCAGCTACTTTAATGTTCTTGGTGGACCATAAATTAGTGACAGGCAAACTGGTATTGCTGAATACATGTCCGTTGGACACCACACGCACATTACTTGATTCAATTGATGAAACACCGAGAGGTGAAGCAGTCTGGCCGCTCTCAACCACATAAGAGCCGGAAATGATCGAGCCCGAGACATCTGACAATGTGACCGTTGCGCCGGAACTCAGTCCGACAGTTATCGAAGATGTTGCCACAAGGACCTCGGAAAACTGGGCTGATATGTTTATGGTCTGACTTGTGGAGTATGTTCCGGATGATGAATTTGTATAAAAAGCCTCGACGGATGGCTCTGATACATCCAAGTCCACATAGAATGCGTCAACGACTCCGTTCGTATCTCCAGCCACAAGATTATCTGAGCTGGATCGGAAAAGAATCCTGTCGCCAGAGGAAGATATGGAGGAACCATTTGCCGATCCATCTGTGCCTCCACTGAGATTTTTGGACACGTGAGCAAGCATTCCCGTCGTCATATCTTTGACGAATATCTGGAAATTCCCGTCGTATTCATCTGCCGACGGAATAGCATTTTTTGCGTTAGTGACGAAAGTAACGAGGACCCGGCCGCTTGGCAATACAGCGATGCCACCAAGATTCATTGTGACGCTCGTAATGGAATTCGGATTTTCTACGAGAGAAAAGCCTTTTGGTGTTGCACTGACCCTTTTTGTGGTGCCGGCTTGCACATCGCGCAGATATATATCCCTTGCAACATCCGTATCGGTCGAAACGAGAGACGCTAATGTATTCCATGCGACATAGCGACCGTCAGCCGACAGTGCGCTCTGTGCGTCAATATACGTTCCCACAGCGCCATTCTCGTCCCTGTCGACTATTTGAATCTCCCCCGTCATCATGTTTTTCAGAAAATAGTTTGTGTCCGAAGGCTGCGTGTCATCAGTTACAAGCTCTGAAGAAAAATGTGGAAACAACACTAGGTTTCCGTCCGAAGATATTGCCGGCTGTGTCACGGAACCAATAGCCGTAGAAACAAATCCACCTGACGCAGTCACATCAACTGCAGCGATCGCGCCGGTCAATATATCTTTTCTATAAAGATTTGCGACATTATTCGTATCTTCCGGTACAAGAGCTGTCGTTGACCTAAACACCACATACCTGCCGTTGCCAGAAAGAGCAATGAGCTGCAATGGCACCGCCGCTGATTGTGTAAGCCTGTCGGCAGAAACGCTCGCAAGTATGACTTCGCCAGTCTGCATATCTTTGACGAATATATCTGCACCAGATCCGTTTTGGTCATTTTCTATAAGGTTAGTGGCCGTAGAGCGGAACGCGACATATCGTCCATCATCAGAAGGTCCACCGATAGTGGTCGCATTGGCGTTCTGCGGGACACCCCCTGCCGACTCAGTCACAAGCTTGGTTGTTCCACTCAACAAATCTCTGAGGAACACATGAGTAGTCGTTCCAGTAAGACCTGAAACTAATCCCGAATCAGAAGATGTGAAAGCAACATATCTTCCACTTTGCGAAATTCGAGACGTTCCTACAGCCGCAGTCGACTGCCCTTCTGAATCAGAAAGAGATGCGCGATATGTGTTTCCTAAGGTGAAAGACGTATTAGAAAATTCTTCGTCTACATATACGACCAAATATGCGGAACCTGTTCTTTGAAATGGTCCGTCGTCGACAGTTGAAATCTCAAGATTGAAATATGACTGGGTCCGTGCGGCAAGCTTGGCCGGATCTGCGACTGTGACCACACCGGTTGATGAGTTGATTGTGAAAACGCCGTTCGAATCTCCACCGGTTATCGAATATGCAATGTTTTGTTCTTCATCAAATGATAGGGCGTCAAAATCATCTACGACATGTCCAACAGGCGCCGTTTCAGGAATGCGTGCAAATGAATTAGCAATATAAGGATAAGAATCGAAACAAGACAAGTCGATGTCCGCTGGTGCGTATCCTCCACCAAGCGAACTCATGGCGGACGCTATCTCTGATCGATAATAAGAATAACTTGGTCCCGCAGCTGCCGAGTAGTGAGCCGAAAGGAGTACAGGCTGGTCCCCTATAATCGCGAAAATTGGATTTCCTGAGTCTCCGTCAATGAATGTCTCTGTGAAAGGCTGTCGAACACTTGTCGTCGCCTGGGAATGTCCAATGCCGTCACTTATCGCAAAACCGCCCGCTGCCGCATGACGAACAATGGCATGTTCTTCTTGATCGAAACCCACGATAGGTATGTATACCGGGGACAAATACGCCTTCATCTGGTCGTAGGTCATGATCGGATAGTATGCGATTGTCTCAGGAACATCAGAATCAAGAATACCGACCCTAATATCAGTACTGCCAATAGATTGAGATGCGGTCATTGTTCTAGACACAACAGTATTATTAGCAGTGACGAAAATGACTTCTGCACCCACCCCAATCGGATAGTGTGTCGCAAAGATAATATGACGCGGAGATATGAGAGTTCCAGCTCGCTGGCCGTATGCGGTCGAGTTCCATGGAGAAAGACCGGTCCAGTCTATGTCTTCTGTCCACACACTGGTGTTTCTTGTAAACGTTGGAGATGTGCTACCTGTTTCGTAAGAGGTATAAAGTTGAATATCTGTCGCGGCATTCTTGCCAACCAACCTCTCGTCGATGGACTGGATCATAACAGTCGCAAGGTCTGTACTCGCTGGGCACGGATCAATACCAATCGTTTCCGAACGGACAGATAAAGGCATCGAGGAAAAAACGACCATGATGCCAGTCACCGACAAAATCACGCGTCTCAGTATCATCGTTCTTATAGAATTCGATGAAAGAAGTATACCTTGAATTCTGTGGACCTGACAGGATTTGAACCTGCGACCTTCGCTTTGCAAAAGCGCTGCTCTACCAACTGAGCTACAGGCCCGTCAAATTAATCAACTTGTGGGCCGAGATACTATAAACCAGAATTGCCGAAAACTCAACACGGGCGCCCCAGATGCGTTGCCAGTACTCGCCTAGAACGGCGCCTCGGTCGGCTTTTCACGAACCCCCTTACCCTTCTTGATATGGAACGAGACAGTGTGGACCAGGTCCACATCCTTGTCACCATCAGACGCAAGTTTGCCTGCTAGCCATTCGAGATAGCTGAACTCGGTCTCACGTAACTCGTCAAACGTCTTGCCGAAATGTTTACCGAAAGAAATTTTCTTGAGAAGGAGCGGCTCGGCACTGATGCGAACAAATGCCTGAATCGCCTCATCCTCGTTCACACCTTCTTTTGTCATATAGTCCTTGAGCATGTGCTCGAAAACCTTTTCAAGCACTTCCACGTCGCCAGCTGCATCATGGGCGATCGTAGCAGGAATTTCTATGCCCCAACGATATCGCAATGACTGCATTTTGTAATTTGGGAAATCATACAAAGCCATGGCTACTTTGCATGTATCGATGAATGCCTTTGTCTCGACACCTTCGGTTTTCAATATGCCTATGTCAAAAGGCGCATTATGGGCCACGAGGATTGATTCGGCCAATATGCCCGGCAATTTCTTATATACGGCGGACTCTGAAAACGGTTTTTTATCAGCCACCATTTTTTCGGTGATATGATGCGTGCCCATTGCCTCAAATTCAATTGGCACTGGCGGCTTGTAGTATTCAACGAACATATCAGAAGAGCCGCGCTCTTTGTAGGCGAGTTGTATCATGCGGCCGTTCTGGAGACCTGTCGTTTCAGTATCAAGAAAGATAATTTTCATCGCTGTTTAAGTGAAAGCTGAATAACATGGTCTAGGAATTCTGGAAACGTCGAGCCTACTGCGCGCACTGATTTTGGCAACAGAGATTCTGAGGTAAGGCCAGGTAATGTGTTAACTTCAAGGAAATACACCCCGCGTCGTGGATGAACCATGAAATCTGATCGAGAATAATGGCGCAGGCCGAGCTCCTTGTGCACAGCTTCGGCTGCTTCTTGTATTTTTCGCTTGGTCTCGTCGGTGAAATTGCCTGGACAGATTTCCTGCGTGCCGCCACCGTATTTCGCACTATAATCAAAAAAATCTGCAGATTCATGCGGAATAATTTCGACCGGGAGCAATGTGTAATGGGACTGCCCACGGAATCCTTCAACGACACCACAAGTAGCTTCCCTGCCTTCAATCAATTCCTCGACCATGACGGAATCGGAATGTTCGAGTGCCTTTGAAAGTGCGGCTTCAAGTTCCGGATATGTGCGGACAAGCGATACGCCATGAGACGATCCAGACGCATTCGGCTTGACGATGGCTGGCATCATGACCTCGCGAAATATGACGTGCGCGCCTTTATTTTCGACCTCTTCTTTATTGTAGATTTTATGAAAAGCGAGCTTGACCTTGTCTTTGAGGCGAGTAAGCGCACCCTTGGTCAGGTGCTTGTTCATAGCAATCGCCGACGGAAACGCCTGTGAACCGGTGTACGGAATACCAAGGTGCTCAAGAATGCGTTGTATCTTGCCATCCTCACCGAATTGGCCATGCAGGGCTACAAAAGCTACATCAACATGATTCAGGGCATCCGCCGGCTTCCTTTCAATGCCGTGAACGTGCCAAACACCACTTTTGTCTATAAAAACATCCACACCCTGATATCGATCAGATGGAAGATGACGTAAAACCTCCTCGCCCGTCTTGAGCGAAACCTCGTATTCGGATGACGGTCCTCCGCGGAGCACGGCGACGCGAATCTTCTTCGAGAATGACATGCCGAGATTATATCACGCGACTAGAGTTTGCCGCGTAGATCGTCGCGCATGCGACGCAATTTTCTGTGGTATGCCAAGGCGAATCGGTGCGCCTCGGCATTAGCGAGAAGTATTGCCTTTTTGTGTGTTTCGACGATGTTGGCTGCACCGATGAGTCCCTTCGGTTTATGACGTGCGTCTTTTACCACCGCCACCAAGGCAATATCCTGGTCCCGCTCGTTTAAAACTTCCTGGGCGAGATTCCTTTGTGCTTCCCCACCATCAATCACCATAAGGTGAGGCAAAGGCCATTCCGTATGATTGAGGCGCCTTTCGATAATTTCTCGCAACGATGCCACGTCATTGTTACCGATATCAGGCGAGAGTTTGAACTTGCGATACTCCGATTTCGCCACCTCACCATCAATGACAACCGTCATCACGCCTGCAGATTCTTTGCCAGACATATGTGCGGTGTCATATGCCTCTATACGATACCCGCCTTCATATACAATCATCGGCTCGTCCGTCCCACCGGTTCGGCTTGATGGTCTGGATAGAGCTTCGATGTCTTCCTTAACCAAGGCGATATCTTGGATATGGTCGAGGGCATACAGCTTGTTTCGTGCGCCTTGAGCCTTCTCGAATTCCTGGGCCTTTGCGTATGCTTTCATTTCACGCTCCAATTCTTTCACGAGCTCACCTTTCTTGCCTTCGAAAAACAAGCAAATGTGACGAACCGTCTTTGCATACTCGATTCGTGCTTCTTCAGACGAAGTATCAGGCGTGAGTCCAAGCTGGCGATAGAAATTATATTTATCTTTGCCGTATGAATGTCGGTCAATGTACGGAAACATCTTGCGAATTATTTTTAGCGCCTCGCGCAGTGCGGCGCCATTCGGGAACGGACCAAAAGTCTTTTTGGGCTCAAGGACGCTTTCCTCCAATTCGGCAAACATGGATCGCCCGCGCAGAACGAGTATGCGTGGAAAATCTTCTTTGGTGATTACCACATAGTTGAAACTCTTGTCGTCTTTGTCGCGCACATTGTAATCCGGCCAGTGCTTTTTTATGAGATTCGCCTCGGCAATCATCGCTTCGAGCACGGAATCGGTTTCTTGCCAGTCCACGGAATGCGCTTTGAACACCATATCCACCATGCGCGGTCCGCGCGTCTCGATAAGGTCTGGTGCAAAATAACTCCGCACACGGTCCTTGAGGCTGGTCGCCTTGCCGATGTACAGAATCTGCCCAGGCCTGCCTTTTCCGCCCTTTAAACGCCAAAAATAAACGCCTGGAGCGTCTGGAATATCGAGTTTTTTGATATCTTCCAAGGTCATACCCATACTATATCTGAAAACGCCCGGACTTGCTATTTTCCAGAAAATGTGCCAATCTCTTATCCGAATCAGGTTCATCAACATCAACCCCTAGCTAAAGTATGACCTACTCTGGAAAGCTCTTCCGTTCTCACCCGTTCGCCTCGACCCGCCGCAAGATGGACAGGATTGTGTCCCAGTTCATCAATCCGCTCACGGAACAAATTTTCGTCTTGGAGACGAAGCTCAGCCGGCTCACGGCCAGGTTCGAGAAAGCGTTTGCCAAGAACAAAAACAGCGGCGAGACGACCCGTCTCGACTACGATCGCTCGATGCTCGCCCAAAAGCTCGCCGCACGCAAGGCAAAATTGGCTCATCATCGGGCCAAACATGACCGTCTGCAGCGCAGCATGACTGGGCCGACGGAAATCAGACGCAAGAGTCTCGTGGCCCTCCGGCGCGCTGTCTAACCAAACCGACGCACCTGAAAAACAAAGCCGCACACGTGTGTGGCTTTTTTTATATCTTTTTGTACCCTATCGACCCCTCTTTAATATCTTCTTGAGGTACGTCCCGGTGTGGCTCTTTGCATTCATGGCAACATCTTCTGGTGTACCCTTGGCGACGATATGCCCTCCGCCTTCCCCGCCTTCTGGTCCCATGTCGAGAACATAATCGGCACATTTGATGAGGTCGAGATTGTGCTCGATGACAACGACGGTGTTGCCGTGATCAACAAGCTTTTGCAATATCTCGATTAGCTTACGAACATCCTCGTAATGCAGACCTACTGTTGGCTCGTCCAAAAGGAAAACTGTTTTATGGGTGTCTGGGCGGTACAACTCGGACGATATTTTCACGCGCTGAGCCTCGCCTCCGGAAAGCGTCGTTGCCGACTGTCCGAGCTCGAGATATCCAAGACCGACGTCGGCAAGTGATTTCAGGCGATCATATATGGCAGGAATATCTTCGAAGAACTTGATGCTTTCTTCCACCGTCATGTTGAGAACATCAAAAACGTTCTTGCCCTTGTACTCGACCTCCAAAGTGTCCTTGGTGAAGCGTTTGCCCTGACACACCTCGCACGGCACATATACGGTCGGTAAGAAATGCATTTCGACGGCTATTTCGCCGTTTCCTTGGCACGCCTCGCAACGGCCGCCTTTGACGTTGAATGAGAATCGATTAGCTTTCCAACCACGGGCTCGCGATTCGACGGTCTCGGCAAAAAGGTCACGAATATACGTCCATGCGCCAGTATAAGTTGCGGGATTAGAGCGCGGGGTACGACCAATCGGCGACTGGTCAATCAAAATAGTACGCGAAACGTATTCGGTTCCAGTAAAGGTTTTGGTGTTGAAAGTCTCATTAGTGCGATGCCTTTTTTCCAAACGAGCCTGGAGGTTCTTGTGAAGGATCTCGTACATGAACGAAGACTTACCTGAACCTGATACGCCTGTAATGCACACGAGTTTGCCCAGAGGAATATCGGCATCAAGCCCCTTGATGTTGAAAGAATGTCCTCCGCGGATGGCCAGCTTGCCGCGGTCAATTGATCGACGTGAATCAGGCAACTCGATACTCGTCTCACCACGTAGATATGAAAGGGTGAGCGAGTTCGACGGATTAGTTTTTGCGGTAAGCAGCGGTTCGAGATATCCAGCCACGACAACATTTCCGCCATGAGTTCCGGCGCCAGGCCCGATATCCACAATATAGTCCGAGGCGAATATGGTGTCCTCATCATGCTCGACTATCAATATGGTGTTTCCTAAATCTCTGAGATTCACCAAGGTCTTGATAAGGCGGTCGTTATCGCGCTGATGAAGACCGATGGTCGGCTCGTCCAAAACATACAACGCGCCCACAAGGCCCGAGCCAAGCTGGGATGCCAGTCTGATACGTTGAGCTTCGCCCCCTGACAATGTGTGTGCCCTGCGGTCGAGGGTTAGATATTCGATACCTACATCGAGCATAAATCGCAAACGAGATTCGATCTCGCGCAAGACTGCCTTAGCGATGGCTTTTTCTTTTTCGGTGAGGTTGAGTTCGTTAAAGTACTCCCAAGCGTATTTGATGGAAAGACTTGTCACTTGAACAATATTCTTGCCTCCGATTAATACGTGCATCGCTTCCTCACGTAATCGTGCGCCCTTGCAAGAATCACATGGTTCATCACCGAAAATGTATTTCGTTCCAAGTCCGTTACAGGTCGGGCAGGCTCCGTATGGCGAGTTGAACGAGAAAAGCCGCGGCTCGACTTCTGGAAAAGCGTAACCGTCGTATGGGCACATGAATCGAACGGACATGAGTTTCTCCTGCGGTGCCGGTGCGCCGTTCTCGTCTTTGCCGGGGCTTTCGATCTTGATCATACCCCCAGTTTCATGGATGGCGCGTTCTACTGCCTCCGAAAGCCTTTCACGAACGCCCTTTGGATCGTTCTTGAATTCGCTAACATAGAACTCATCAATAAGGATATCGATATCGTGTTTTTTATTCTTTTCGAGTTCGATACGCTCGCGTAATTTATACATCTTGCCATCTACCTTTGCGTTCTCGAAACCCTTGCCGAGATAGTCATAGAGCATTTGATAGTACTCGCCTTTCCTACCGACAACAACTGGTGCAAAAATTCGTACCTTGGCTTTGTCGATAGCAACACCCATAACTTTCGTGCCCTTTTCCTCGGTCTTGATGTGCGTCACCGAATGGATAATGGTTTCAAGGATTTCCTCGTTACTTAGGCGTTTTATCTCACGATTGCAGACGAGACAATGCGGACGTCCAATGCGAGCAAAAAGCACGCGCAGATAATCGTATATTTCAGTTTGAGTTGCGACAGTTGATCGCGGATTATTCGAATGAGATTTTTGATCGATAGAAATCGCCGGCGAGAGACCTGAAATCTCGTCCACGTCTGGCTTTTGCATCTGGCGCAAGAACTGGCGGGCGTATGACGAAAGTGATTCCACGTAGCGGCGCTGGCCTTCGGCGAATATCGTGTCGAATGCAAGAGATGATTTGCCAGAACCAGAAAGGCCTGTGAATACCACCATCTTGTTGCGCGGCATCTCGACCGTGATGTTTTTAAGGTTATGGGTACGCGCGCCTTTAACAATGAGCTTATCGGCCCCTGGGTTGAAATCGCTCTTTGAATCGGTCTTTGTGGTCTTTCTCGCTGCTGACATATGGGTTTGCCCCGAGGATTGCTCCTAGGGGTAGGTATGAGTTATTGACGGGACCAGCTTAGCAAAATATCAATAAAAAATGAAGCTCGTAACGCCAAAACAGCCGTGTGAGCCTAAAACCCTGACTATCGTTTACGAACGAGTTCAAACGTAAATCGATTCCAATCCTTGTCGGTGAGGGCGAGATAATTGCCCTGAATAATCGGGGTCACACCTTCTGACAATGCCGTGGCAAATGCAGCCTCGACATCCATGAGACCATCTGGCTCGCCACAGAACATGAGCGTCGAGATGAGGTTGGCGGTTATCTTGCCCTTACTTTCAGAATACGTGCCAGACATGCTGTTACAGAACTTGGCTGAAATGCCATTCGATCCCGAGAAAGTCAGGATGTAGTCGTTTCCGGTCGGCATAGACATGTTCTTGTAGCCGATGAGTCGGTACGAGAGATTCGCGAACCCAACAGGTTCGTCTGAAGATCTGACCACGGGAATCGATGGAGAAGCCTTCTGGCGGAACGTCATGTTGCCTGAATCCATGGCGAGATTAAGAACGAGGTCACCCGCATCAGTGAAATTGGTGCTGCTCGCCTGGGCGATGGCACCGACGAATGCAGATTCCTGTGATCCCTGACAAAACATCTTGGTCATGCCGAGAGGACCGAAAGAAATGGCGCCGCCAACATTGACTGAATATGCGCCCATGAACGAGTTACAGTCGGTGGTACCAGATACACTGCCGTCCTCCGTGAAAGTAACGGTGAAAGCGTTGGCCTGACGCGGCGTGATCGATGATGACCCGTCGTTCATAAACGTACCTGTCCAAACCCAAGTCGCAGCCGTCAATTTGGCGACAGCAGTAGAGGTGGACATATCAACGACCGGTACCAAAGTCGCCTCCTTATCCGATGACCTCCAAATAACAATTCCAATGAGGATTACCAGAATTACGGCGACGGCAGTCAGTATGTTCTTATTTTTCATAGTAGTTATATTGTATCTGATGCCTTGCGAGCCTTCAAGAAGGCCTTAATTTCCCTTTTCATGCCTTTTGAATCATGACATTCCATCAATTGTAAACGCAAATGATTTGCATCTACAAAATTGGATACATACGCCTTAAAATGCTTCTTCATGACCGCAAAGCTTTTAACGTCGCCAAGGAGCTTCTCGTAAAGACGCGTGTGCTTGACCAGGGTGTCGAGGCGCTCTTCAAGGGTTGGAACGTATGGTTTTCCATCCTTGGTGTGAAGTTCCGAAAAAAGCCATGGGTTACCGAAAATAGCGCGCCCAAGCATCACCCCATCGGCGCCGAATTCGACCGCCTTTGCCCGTGCGTCGGCGAGATCTTTAACATCTCCATTTCCAATAACGAGGGTCTGTGGAGCGATGCGATCGCGTAATGCAGCAACCTCGCGAACATGTTCCCAACGGGCTGGAACGAGCGACATCTCCTTTCGAGTACGGCAATGGATTGTGAGCGCCGCCACGCCTTCTTCCAATATCTGCGGAATCCAGGTCTCGATCTGATTCTCGTTATAACCGATGCGAGTTTTTACAGAAACAGGAATTTTCTTGCGAGCAAGGACGATGCCTTCCTTTGTGGCACGGATTATGGCGCGGGCGCTTTCCGGATTTTTTATCATGGCCGCGCCCGCGCCTTGCTTTTCGATTGATTTGTCCGGACAACCCATGTTTATGTCTATGCCGTCGAAGCCGAGCTTTGCGACAAGTCGTGCGGCCTCACGCATCTTGTCTGGGTGCGACGAAAACAATTGTGCGACAATGGGCCGTTCCTTGCGCGTGAACTTTAGATCCTTGAGCAAGACCTTCCTTCCGGGCGAGCAGAGACCGTCGGCCGAGACGAATTCGGTCCAGAACACATCTGGCCTGCCACGCTTGGCAATGATACGGCGAAAAGCAGCGTCAGTGACGTCCGCCATAGGCGCCAACACAAAAAACGGCCGTCGGAGCTTGTTCCAAAAGCCGTATTCCATAGATGTGCTATTTAATAAAGAGGAGGATCGCGAGCGCGAAAAATACAAGCGCGACGATAAGTTGGATCTTGTTGGCGCCAGCTTCGTCCTTTGCGAGACCTCTTGATATGAGCCATCCCGCGAGCTTTGGAACCTTCGTTCCGCCAAAGTCCCTCCTTCCGATATTTTCTTCGTTAAATTCTACTCCCATGATTTTATTACTTAAGCTTTAATACAGAGAAGTATAACACGAGGACGCCAAAAGATGGTTTGCACCTTAAGCTTCGTCTTATTACGATAAAGCACCGCAGGTAAATTGAATCCTAAACAAAATAAGAGAGAATATTTTTTCTATATCCCAAAAATATAATGATTAACTCCGCGACAGGTGCTTCAGCATGAACTCCTTGGTGGCACCTATCTTCTTGCCTGGATTGAATATATTCGTCGGATCGAAAGCGTCCTTGGCCTGCTTGAACAAAGTCATGATTTCTGGTGAAAACATTTTTGGCAAGTATGGTGTGCGGACAATGCCGTCGTTGTGCTCACCAGTAATCGATCCGCCATACGAAAGCACGAGTTCATAAACTTTGTCTGAAACTTCATCGATAGCTTTGCGGTTTAACGCAAAGGAAGCGGGATCAGCCATGTCCATAAGAGGAATAATGTGGAAATTTCCGTTACCCGCGTGACCGGCGATTGTGTACATCAATTTGTACTCGTCGAGGATGGCTCGCATTTTAGGCAAGAAGTCTGGCATAGCGTGCGGCGGCACAACCACGTCGTCAACGAACGGCGCTGTACGACGACCAGTTACGTGACGGCGCAAAAGATTAAAACTCTCGCGACGGATGGTCCAATATTTTTCGGAATCGAATTCGTCGGCGGCGCGGCGCATTTTAAATCCATAACCTTTGACTTTGGCTTCGGCAGCGTCGATTTGTGCGTCAATTTCGGCGAGATTATCACCAGAGAACTCTACAAGAAGGACGAGCTTTGGGAAACCGCCGCGGATTGCCATCCACGCCTCGGGAATAAATTTCCATGCAAGATGAAGGAAATGAACAAGCCCCAAGGATTTGACCATCGACGGCAAGAACTTAACGGCGAGGGCCATGGTGCTGTCGTCATACGATTCAAGGCTTTCTGGCTTGAACGGCAAGAGATCGTTCACGACATCGCCGAGACGGTCGATTGTCGGCATGAATATCACGAAAAGTTTGGAAAGTGGCTTGACCGGAACAAGACGAATGGTCGCCTCGGTCACAATACCAAGAGTTCCCTGTGACCCAACAACAAGCTGAGCCATATCGAAACGGCCTTTGCCGCCATCAGCTGTCGGATCCCAAACGTTCCAAAGATAATATCCGGCAGCGTTCTTGCTCACCTTCGGCTTGGCGTTTGCGAGAAGAGCCTCGTTGCGCGAAACGATGTCCCAAACATCGCGATACAGTTGGCCTTCAAAGTCCTGTTGTTCAAGCTTTGCTTTGAGTCCTTCTTTATCGAGTGCCTTGACCTCGTATTCATTACCGTCAGCAAAAACGACTTTAAGAGATTCGACATAGTCTTTGGTCTGGCCATATTTGAGGGTTTTCTCGCCTGCCGAATTGTTGGCAACCATTCCACCAACGGTGTTGAGATTCTTCGAAGCGGTATAGCAAGGCAAAATAACGCCCTGTTTGAGGCTTTCCTTCTCGAAGTCACGATAATACGTGCCTGGCAAAACAGTGGCGCGGTCTTTGGTCATAGAAATAACGCCATGCATGTTGCGAGCAATATCGAGAATGATCGAGTCGTTAATCGGCCCGCCAGACATATCAGTTCCTGCGGCGCGTGCGGTGATGGACAAGTCAGGATACGTCGCCTTATTTACGCGGACAAAATGCACGACAGCTTTGATGTCTTCTGCGTCTTTTGGAAATAGAACGATGCGTGGCGTTACTTCGAAAAGACCAGCGTCGCGGCTGTATTTTGTGATGGTTGCAGATGAATCTTCCCACTCGCCTTTGAACGAATCTTTAAGAAAAGCCTTGAGTGCTGATATGGAATCCATGGGTTTAAAAATTTATAAATATTTTATGAAAGCTTGTTGAAAATTTTCAGTTTTTCCTCTACTACTTTTTCCATGGCCTCTACGGCTGGTTTCAAAAACTTGTAAGGTGCAATCTGATCTGGATTCGCCGCCATCTCCTTGGCCAAAGCATCACGGTAGGCCACGCGTATCTCGGTATTCACATGGATGATGGCGACACCCGCATCAATCGCGGCCTTAAAGTCCTCGGCCGAATTGCCTGATCCGCCATGAAGGACTAATGGTACGCGAGCCGCCTCTGATATCGCCTTTATTCGGCTGATGTTGAGCGCCGGGTTCTTGCCACCCTTGAGCATGCCGTGAATATTACCCACAGCTGGTGCAAGCATATCGACACCGGTGGTTTCAGCGAACGCTTTTGCTTCGTCTGGTTTAGTTAGAAATTCTTCCGTTATTTGTACTCCTTCTGGTATCGCATCGAGCATTTTAGAAGATTTACCGATAAATCCGATTTCTGCCTCGATAACGATATCGCGACCCTGTTCATGTGCCTTGGTCCGTGCATATTCGACGCATTTCTTGGTCGCCGCCACGTTGTCGTCAAAACTCTGTTCAGTGCCGTCGTATATGAAAGCATCAAAACCCGCGTCCACGACTTCTTTCACACGATCAAAAGAATACGTGTGGTCGGCGTTAAGAAATATCGGATATCCGTCCTGGCGGACACTATCAACGAGCGCTTTGATCTGTGGGACCCCAATAAAATCACGCTCGCCTTCGGATACGCCAATGATGACTGGAATCTCGCGGCCCGTCTCGGCTGAAAGCTTCTTGGTTGCATTCACCACCGCCCAAAAGCCTTGGTCGTCCGAAATATTGAAATGACCAATAGCAACCTTGTTGGCGAGGGCGTCTTCGATGTACGAGCGAAGGGATTTTGACATGGCGCCATTTTAGCACAAATAAAAAGGAGCTCAGCGAACTGGGCTCCTGATGAAACTGGTGATAGCGCCGTACCGCTATGCCGTTTTAGGGAAAGCGGACCTTGCGTCGATACCCTGCTCGACATGCTTGATGCAGTCGCCGAGACGGGAACGAACAGCGCGCATAAAGCGAGCCTTATCACGGACGGATCCACCACGAATCCTACAGGTGAAAACCGAAGTGATTCGGTTGTCGCCCTCGATCGCAATGGTGCAGTTCCCATGAAAGGTCCTCTCAATCTCGGATTTGAGACTCTCGATGAAGTCCCCGGACAACCGACGGACTTTCAGACCCTCAGCCGAAATCATGACCGTGCCTTGGTGATCACCGACGGTATTGTTTGCATCCACGCCTTCGAAATGCAACAAACCGCCGAACGCCGCCAAAGGCATATTTAAAGTTTTCATAATAACCCTCCCTGTAAACGAACAATGATCGAATGTTTAGAGAGCCCAATCAGTTGGCTCAGATTGATGCATCCCGTATCCCGGAATCACACCCTTCATCCCCTATTATATACCCATTTCATGCAAAAGTCAATAGCGTTGATTTTTAGACAAAAATCAAATAAAAAGCCCGCCCCTTCGGGGCGGGCTCGCTACTATCGCGTCACGGACTCAATCGAGGTCACCATGTCGACATCCACGTATTTGAACGTGTCTGTCTTTTGATCACCTCTACGGATAGCGGCTTTGAGGTCGCCGATGTCCTCGTCGTCCGCATAGTTGGCCCGCACAGTTTCCACATCGAGCAAGAGTAGGAAACCTTTTGTGATCCTGAAGTTGTTGGCCTCGGCGAGCTTGCCGATGAAGACTCCTCCGTCATGAGTTCTGACTTCCACCATCACACCTCCAAGAGCCAGATGGGTGGACAAGGAATTTTTTCGGCTCATGGTCCAAGGACTTTCATCATTTTCATCATCGACCTCGTCGCCCTTCGGCAGGAATTGGGTCACAAGGAAGAAGATACCGAGCAAGATCACAACCACACCTATGGCGACCTTGTCGACACTCGCAATGAAAAGACCAATGACCACATAGAACGAAAAGGCTTGCCAGCTCTCTTTGAAGTTACTAGGCAGTTTGATTTTCATAAAGAGAAGAACAGGGTTTGAGGACCATCATACGCCCACCCGACCCGTTTGCAACCGTACAAACCCTGATACAATATGCCCATGTTTTCCAAACCAATCGATTTTCTCGCCATCGGTGACACGGTCGTTGACGCGTTTATAAAACTCAAGGAGGCGCATGTGACCTGTTCAGTAGACAAGGACAACTGCGAAATCTGCATGAAATTCGGCGACAAGATTCCGTTCGAATCAGCTACCGTTGTAGCGGCCGTTGGTAACAGTGCAAATGCTGCGGTGTCTGCCGCTCGCCTTGGACTGCGCTCGGCCTTGCTCACCGACCTTGGCGGCGACCGATATGCGGATGAAAGCCTCGCCTCGCTACGCAAAGATGGCGTAGAAACGCAATACGTCCGCACGCACAAAGGCATGCCCACTAACTATCATTATGTTCTGTGGTATGGCGATGAAAGGACCATATTGGTAAAACATCAGGAATATCCATATACCCTGCCCCGCTTCTCGCGCAAGCCGAAATGGGTTTATGTAAGCTCGCTCGGCTCGACATCGTACGAATATCACACCGCCATCATCGAGTGGCTCAAAGCAAATCCAGAAATAAAAGTTGCCTTCCAACCAGGCACTTTCCAAATATCGCTCGGCATCGAAAAATTGAAAGGCCTATATGAACGTTCGGATATCTTTTTCTGCAACAAGGAAGAGGCCCAGAAAATTTTGAGAACAGATGAATCTGATGTGAAAAAATTGATGTCACTTATGCGCGAGCAGGGACCAAAAACAGTCGTCATAACGGATGGGCCACGTGGGGCGTATACGTTCGATGGCACGGATGCATATTTCATGCCCACCTACCCTGATCCAAAGGCTCCGTTTGAAAGGACTGGTGCGGGTGACGCCTTCGCCTCGACATTTGTCATTGCTCTTGCCAAGGGTAAAAGCCTCGAAGATGCCCTCGCCTGGGCCCCAATCAACTCGGCATCAGTAGTGCAAGACATCGGCGCACAACGCGGACTTCTTACGGAAAGCGCGCTCGGCGAGTGGCTCGCCAAGGCCCCGGCGGACTATAATCCGCGCAAGATTTAAAATTTAAACCCGACTTTATATCCGGTTTATATATGGTGTGTATCGCGCGGACGAAAATACCATCGATCAAGCCACAAGAACAGCCACAAAAGTAGCGCGCCAAGTACCCATCCTGCAATCACTTGGGACGGATAATGAAGGCCGAGGTACACGCGTGAAAGACCGACCATAAGTATGAAAAACGGCACTGCGGCCGACAAAATAATGCTCTTTGGGTGCCTCCACCACAACCAGCCCAGTATCACCACCGACACAACCGCGTGTCCTGAAGGCATTCCGAAATCCTCATCAACGACATACTGAACGACCTGCGTATCGTTCCAATATGGACGAGGCGATTCAACAAGCTGTTTGGTACCGACGATGAAGCCTGTCGCAACAATGAATATAAGAATGAGTTCGAGCGCCACGCGTCGCTTGCCGATAAGGAGCAACGCCAAGGCAAGCGCCGGTGCGAGCCAATGAGTAGAAACCACGACCTCAGAAAAAAACCATGCGGGATAATACCAGAAAGATCCCACGGCTTGTACCGCGTACAGTATGATGTTGTCGAGATTTGCGATGGCTTCTTGCATGACTTATTGCCCTGGTGGGGTTGTGAACGCATGAAGGTTGGTTTGCGACACCTTCTGGGTATTCGAACGCTTTAGGAGCTCGTCCTGAAGAGACGCCGCCCTGTCGCGGTCTATGGACGGAATAATGCTCTCTGGTTCATCACGGCGACTTAACTCGTGCTCCTGTGCGGCCGTGAGAATAATAAGTGTCGAAAGACCGAGCACGCGTTGGGTCAATGTACGTTCGATTTCTGTATTCTGGATCTGGCGATACGGAATAGCGAACTCTTCCTTCCTGAAAACGCCGCGACGTATCTTGAGCGCATCATCCGTAAGGGCAAACGTGTTGTTTCGATGAACAATTTTGGCGACGAAATATGCGATGAGGCCGAGAATCACCGCAATCAAAATACCGAATCGTTCCGCCATTCGCACTTGCACCGCGATGTCGGCTGGGACGAAACCTTGGGCGCGAGCAATAGCGAGGACAAGAGCTACAGCGAAAACACCGAACGGCAGGCTCGCTTGTTTATAAAATTGATACCAAAAAGTCCTCGGGCCCATGTTGTGATATGTGCCGCTTGCGTATGTCGCCACGGATGTGTCCGTATACATGTGGTCAGTATAGCAAAATATTCGAAATTGGCGCGCTGACAAGAAAAAGTCCCGCCGTACGGCGGGACTTAATAAAGTTACTAACTATCTCTATATTATACACCCTAGTATACCATTTTGTCAAGTAGCATTACCCCACCATATTTCGTCCGCCAAAAAACCGCCATTCTTGGCGGTTTTTTGGCGGACTTAGCTTACAATGCCTAATGCCGATTAATAGTTCTTCAATTGATTGATTTTCTCGTGCTGACGAATTTTCTCATGCGCCTTGGCCTCGATCTGGCGAATACGTTCACGGGTGACGCCGAACTCCTTGCCCACTTCCTCGAGGGTGTGGGTGATGCCGTCGTTCAATCCGTGGCGCATTTCCAAAATCTTGCGTTCCTTTGGCGAGAGATCGTCGAGGATGCCCTTCACCTGATCTGAAAGAATGCGTCGTGACGATTCCTGATCCGGCGAAAGTATCTTGTCGTCCGAGAGGAAGTCGCCGAGAGACGACTTGCCGTCATCCTCATCGCCTACCGGTGATTCAAGAGAAACAGTATCCTGATCAATTTTCTCGATCTGATATACCTTTTCGACTTCAAGTCCCATCTCGACGGCGATTTCGTCTGGCAATGGGTCGCGACCGAGGTCCTGAGACAAGCGGCGTACAACTTGTTTATATTTGGCGATGGTTTCAACCATGTGCACGGGAACGCGAATCGTTCGCGATTGGTCTGCGAGGGCGCGAGTGATGGCCTGGCGAATCCACCATGTTGCGTATGTAGAGAACTTGAAACCTTTGGTCCAGTCGAATTTGTCTACGGCCTTGAAAAGACCGAGATTTCCTTCCTGAATAAGGTCGAGCAATGTGAGGTCTGCCGATCGGCCAACGTATTTCTTGGCAATCGAAACCACGAGGCGCAGGTTTGCCTTTGCGAGCAAATTTTTTGCCTCATCGTCGCCGGACTCGATTCTCCTTGCGAGTTCTTTTTCCATGGATGCAGGGACGAGCGGATACTGACCGATTTCCTTGAGGTACATCTGAATCGAATCGTACGAACCTTCACCTGATCGGCCGAGGCCGTATTTCTTGCCATGAGAATCTTTCTCTGGCTCGAGGTCAAGCATTCCGCCAGATTCAAGGACGTCGATACCTGCACCTGCGAGGCGCGTATACAAATCGTCGAGAAAAATAATATCGTTCTCGATATTAGGAAATTCCTTGAGAATCTCGTCGTATGTTATGAAACCGCGTTCTTTGCCTTTGTGGACAAGCTTGTCGGCCTTGTGATTAGCCTCCCTCGCCTTATCCTTCAGCTTCTTCATCTTAGGCGAGAGCGGAGCTGCCTTGGCCTTCTTTGGTACTTTCTTCGGAGACGGCTTTTTCGCCGCTCCCTTAGCACCCTTTTTTGATTTTTTGATGTCCTTCTTTGCCATTTATGTGGGCTTTATTATACCAAAGTTATTTGCTTTTTTATTTCCTGCATCCTTTCCGTCGCTTTCTGGATTCCTTCCATCGCCTGCCTCGTCGCTGTCTCGTCCTTACCCTTCTCGTGCCTGTGAATCGCTCCCATCATATCTTCGAGCGACTTCCTGAGCATCTCTTCCTCGAGATAAAGCAGGAGAATCTTATACTCGCGCTCACTGCTACGCTTTTCGTCGTCGGCAGGAAAGGTTATCTCGGCTTCCAGGGTGAGCTCGGCAATACTTTCTGGCGAGAGGGCTTCGAATTCCAACATCCTCTTCTCGCCTACTACTGCCGCAAGCTCGGACTTTCGAACCGCATCGCCTTTGAGGTGTGATTTCGAATGGAGCAGCCCGAGCGCTTTCCGTTCAATCGCCTCAAGGCGAGCAATTCCTTTCTTGCCGGCCTGCGCTGAACCACCTGACTGCCCTGCTGGTATACCCGTCCTGTCCGCAGTCTTTTGGGCGGCGACATATGCACCAAAGTCCTTCCATAGTGCATCTTCTGATATCGCGAGCCGATCAGCGACCCTGCGTACCGCCTGGTATCGCGGGGTTTCCTGTGGGATTGCGGCAAGATACGGGAATATATCCTGACGGACGAGACGTGATACCTCGGCTGGGCTCGCCTTGGCGTCAACCAAAGTATCTACGAGATAATCCACGAAATCCTTTTTGCCTTCAAGGAGCGCATGCCACGCCGCAGGGTCGGATTTTACAATGTCTGCGGGATCCTTACCTCCCTTCACATCAACAATCTTCACGTTCATGCCAAGGGAAATCGCCGGAACAATGCGGCGAACTGCTTTTTGTCCTGCTGAATCAGAGTCGAACGCGACCACTATATTGTCGGAAAGTCTGGTGAGCAAGTTGAATGCCGAATCATCACTAACATCGTCAACAAAGGCCGTACCAGAAGCCGCCACCGTGTTCGTGTATCCGGCCTGATGGAGCATAACTGCGTCCATTTGCCCTTCGACGATGATCGCGTAGCCTCGCTTGCGCACGTCCATTTTTGCCCGGTCGAGGGCGAACAAAACCTTGGACTTCGTAAACAGAACTGTCTCTGGGCTGTTGAGGTACTTCGGCGGATTGCTTGCCTCGTCGAGAGTGCGACCTGTGAAGGCCACAACGCGACCAGATGAATCTGCGATCGGGAATATGATTCGGTTCCTGAAGGTGTCGTAATACGGGTCGTTACTCGATCCGCCTGCCTTCTCGGACTTTTTAACAAGCCCGACCGCCTCGACATCCGCATCCGAATGACCTTTGCCCTTCAGATGATTGCGCAGAGACCTCCATTCGTCAGCCGCGAACCCGACACGGAAATCCGCTACAGTCTTGTCTGTGAGGCCACGTCCAGCAATATATGTTTTGGCTGTTTCCGACGCCGCGAGCTCTGCTTCATAGAACACAGCTGCGTCCTCCATTATCTGGTACAGCGCTTCCTTTCGGTTATCTTTTTGCGCTGCACGGCGATCCAACTGTACACCAGCCCTTTCTGCGAGCACTTTCAAAGCACCCATGAAATCTAGGCCCTCGAACTTTTCGACAAAGGTGAATATGTCTCCCTTGGCTTGGCATCCGAAGCAATAGAACGAGCCGCGATCTGGAGACACGTAGAAGGACGGCGTCTTTTCGTTGTGGAAAGGACACCGGGCCTTGAAATTGGCGCCCGATTTGTCGAGCTTTATATAGGAGGCCACTACATCCTCTACCTTGAGGCGCTCCTTTATCTCTTCTACATGGCTGGTTGCCATTGTTTTTGCGCTTGCGCGCGATTAGAGGTCGTACTGTTCCCTTGTATCCCTCTCCGACACTTTCTCTATCATCGCATGCTTCTTGCTGCCCTTATATCCAGTTCCTGCTGGGATGAGGCGACCGATGATAACGTTTTCTTTGAGGCCAGAAAGCTTGTCTTCGGTTCCGCGAATAGCGGCCGAGATGAAGATCCTGGTCGTGTGCTGGAACGATGCTGCTGAAAGGAACGACTGGCGCGAGAGCGACACTTCTGTGATTCCCATCACAACAGATTCTGAAGTAGCAATCGTCTTTCCTGCCTCCTTAGCCTTATCGTTCTCGGTTCGAACATCGAATCCGTTAGCAACGTCATCCATCGAGTACTTGGTATCGCCAGCATCTGTGATGCGCTGTCGCGAAAACATCTGCTTGACGATGATTTCGATATGCTTTCGGGACACGGTTTCTCCCTGAAGCTCGTAAATCTTACCGATTTCGTGAATAATGTATTCCATCGCACGCTCCCTGCCTCCGTACTCGAACACCTCGTCGATGTCCGCAGATCCGTCGGTGAGGAACTGACCTTTCTGAATCTTATCGCCAGCCTTAACGAGCGGCATTCGCCTAAAGCTGAATGTGTACTCGATTTCTGCAGCACCCTTCTTGGTTTTGCCCTTGTCTTCAAGGTCTGGGATGACCGATATGGTCTTCTCTTTGCCGTGATCCTTTATGGATGTAACGGTTCCAGAAACAGTTGCGATGACCGCAGGATTCTTTGGACGTCGTTTCTCGAAGACCTCTTCAACTCGAGGAAGTCCGGCCGTGATGTCTCCACCGACCGATGCTGTTCCTCCCGCGTGGAAGGTACGCATAGTAAGCTGTGTACCTGGCTCACCGATCGCCTGTGCGGCGACGGTTCCAACCGCCTCGCCAACGTCAATGAGGTGATTCTTTCCAAGGTCGATTCCATAGCACTGCTGACAGACGCCGTGAAGAGTCTTACATGCCAGAGGGCTTCGTACCGACACCTCTGTGATACCTGCTGCCTCGATAGCTGCAGCATCCTGCTTGGAGAGGATAACTCCTTTCTTGAACGATACCTTGCCATCTGCTGACTTTACGTCTTCCGCAAGCACTCGTCCGCGGATATTCTTGGCGATAGAAACTTCGATACCCAATGCGCTTTCCTTTTTGATGTGGATTACGTCTTTGGTTCCACAATCTTCCTCTGTGATCATCACGTCCTGCGCAACATCGAAGAGCCTTCGAGTAAGGTATCCGGCACGCGCCGTGTTAAGAGCGGTGTCTGTGAGACCCTTTCGAGCTCCGTGGGTTGTGATGAAGTACTCAATCGGGGTAAGACCGTCTTTCATGCCCGAAATAATCGGGAACTCGATGGTCTCGCCTGCTGTGTTGGTGATGAGGCCCTTCATACCCACCATCTGGGTGATGTTACCGATGGATCCTCGAGCTCCGGACTTAACCATGTCGTTAACCGGTCCGTTCACATCAAGAGAACCAGGGATAAGCTTCTCGATATCAGACTTGGCCTTGTGCCAAATCTCCACGTTCTTTCGTACACGCTCGTCTTCGGAAAGAAGACCGTCGTTGAACTGGCCACTGACCGTTGCGGACTCCGCCTTGGCCTTGTCGACAACATTAGTCTTGCCTGCAGGTGTCTGAACATCGTCGATACCCCAGGTAACACCTGAATATGTCGCGTACTTGAAGCCGAAGTTTTTGACGCGATCAAGTACCGCAGGAACGCTGTCTACACCGTATCGAACCACGAGGTCATCTATCACGACTGACATTGCCTTTCGTTCGACTTCCTTGTTGATGAACGGATATTCCGCCGGAAGAACCTCGTTAAAGAGGAGTCGGCCGATGGTGGTCTCGAAGATTTTGCCACCGAATTCCGCAAACTTAGGCGTATTAGGAGCAAGGACCTTTACTGTCGCCCTGAAAGACACAACACCGAAATCAGTCGCAAGTATTGCAGCCTCAGGAGATTCGAATACCTTTCCTTCACCGAGCTCGCCTTTCACATTCTTGGTCATCCAATACACACCGAGAATGATGTCGAGCATCTTAGAGGCAAGCGTAGGGTCGCCTGAACCAGGTTTGAGGATGTTCTTGTCTGAGGCCATAATCTCCTTTGCCTCTTTCTGGGCCTCTGGAGAAAGCGGTACGTGAACTGCCATCTGGTCTCCGTCGAAGTCCGCGTTGAACGCAGTACATACGAGTGGGTGAACCTGGATAGCGTTTCCTTCAATGAGTTTTGGTCGGAAGGCCTGAATACCGAGTCGGTGGAGTGTAGGCGCTCGGTTGAGGAGCACATACTTACCTTCAATCACCTTTTCGAGAATAGCCCACACCTCTGGAATGCCGTCCTCGATGAGGCGCGACGCTCCGCGGATGTTGTATGCGAGCTCGGTTCGGAGAAGTTCCGAAATAACGAATGGCTTGAAGAGTTCCAATGCCATGTGCTTTGGAAGTCCACACATGTCGAGTGGAAGGTCTGGACCAACAACGATAACCGATCGTCCCGAATAGTCGACACGCTTTCCGAGAAGGTTTCCTCGAAGAAGTCCTCGCTTACCCTTGAGGTTGTCGGCGAGCGACTTGAGCGCGCGCTTTGATGCGAGCGAACCTGCCTGAGTGGTCGAATTTCCGTGTCGAATCGAGTTGTCGATGAGGGCGTCTACTGCTTCCTGAAGGATACGCTTCTCGTTTCGAAGGATGACGTCAGGCGCATTGATTTCCTTGAGCTTCTGAAGTCGGTTGTTTCGGTTGATGACGCGTCGATAAAGATCGTTCACGTCAGATGTTGCGTATCGTCCGCCGTCCAACGGAACCATAGGACGTAGAGCTGGTGGGATAACTGGGATTCGTGAAAGGAACATCCATTCTGGACGAATCTGAGACTTGATCATCGCACGGACCACTGAAAGACGTCGGTTGAGCTTCTCGCTTTCAAGTGCACCGGCCTTTTCGAGGCTCGTCGAAAGCTCTGCTTCAAGCTTCTTGAGGTCAATGTTCTTGCAGATATTGTAGATTGCTTCCGCACCAATGCCTGCCTCGAACAAAGTCGAGTACTTCATCGAGAACTTGCCGTATTCGAGCTCGTCGAGAACCGCCCCTTGCTGTATGCCATCAATTTCCTTCTTGGCGCCCTGGTACATGTTCTTGAGGGCTTCCTTGGTCTTCTCGTCCTGAATAGACTTGGACTTTGCTTTGAACTCTGACTCGAGGTCGCGCATGATTTCATTACGAGCAGATTCAGATACCGCTGTGATGATATATCCTGCGAAGTAAATGACCTTTTCAAGGTCTGCCGTCGTCATGCCAAGGATGAGACCGAGGCGCGAAGGCATCGATCGGAGGAACCAGATGTGCGATACCGGGCTTGAAAGCTCGATATGGCCCATGCGCTCGCGCCGTACGATTGATCGAGTTATCTCGACCCCGCACTTCTCGCAAACGATTCCCTTATACCTGATGCCGCGGTACTTTCCGCAGTAACATTCGAAGTCCTTGTCCGGGCCGAAGATTTTCTCGTCGAAGAGGCCGTTCTTTTCGGAACGCTGGGTTCGATAGTTGATAGTCTCTGGCTTCGTGACCTCGCCGAACGACCATTCCTTAATGCGCTCTGGCGATGCGATGCGGAGGGCTACCGTATCGAAGTCGGTGAACTCGCCACCCCTGTTCTTTGGTACGTATGCCATATTAATTCTTGTTAGGTTTAGTGTCCTTTCCATCCTTCCTGAGCTCTACGTCGAGCGAAAGACCTCGAAGCGAGTTAAGAAGCACGTTGAACGATGCCGGCAGGTTAGGCTGTTGTAGTCTGTCGCCCTTGACGATGGCATCGAATGCCGCCGATCGTCCCTGAATGTCGTCGGACTTGATGGTAAGGATTTCGCGGAGAGTGTGGGCAACACCGTGACCGAGGAGAGCCCAGACTTCCATTTCTCCGAACCTCTGTCCTCCACCCTGAGCCTTTCCGCCGAGCGGTTGCTGGGTAATGAGGCTGTACGGTCCAATCGATCGCATGTGGATCTTGTCCTCAACCATGTGATGCAACTTGAGGATATACATGTATCCAACCGAGATATCCTGCTGGAATTTGTCACCAGTGCGTCCGTCAAAGAGGGTCATCTTACCGTTCTCTGGAAGACCCGCCTTTACGAGCTCCTGTTTGATTTCATCACCGGTCGCACCTGCGAATGGCGGAACGATTGCCTGATAGTTGAGGGTGTTAGCCGCGAGTCCGAGATGAAGCTCGAGAATCTGTCCAAGGTTCATTCGAGATGGAACGCCCAATGGGGTGAGAATGACGTCGATAGGTGTTCCGTCAGCCATGTACGGCATATCTTCTTCTGGAAGGATTCGCGAGATAACTCCCTTGTTTCCGTGTCGTCCTGCGAGCTTGTCGCCCACCGATACTGTTCGGAGCTGAGCAACTTCAACGTGGATGCGCTTGATGATGCCTGACTCGAGTTTGTCGCCCTTCTCTCGAGAGAAGACTTTGACTGAAACGACGCGACCCTTCTTGCCACCTTCCATTCGTTTCGAGGTGTCTTTCACATCGCGAGCTTTCTCGCCGAAGATCGATCGGAGGAGGCGTTCCTCAGGTGTGAGCTGGGTTTCGCCCTTTGGTGTAATTTTTCCAACGAGTATGTCGCCGGATCGTACTTCTGCACCGATGCGGATAACGCCGTCCTCGTCGAGGTTTCGGAGCTTTCCTTCGCCGACGTTTGGAATGTCGTGTGTGGTGACTTCTGGTCCGAGTTTGGTGTCACGAACGTTTACCACGAACTCTTCGATATGGATCGATGTGAACTTGGAATTCTTTATGACGCGCTCGGAAATGATGATTGCGTCTTCGTAGTTTGCACCGGACCAAGACATGAACGCTACAAGCATGTTCTGTCCGAGGGCAATCTGACCGCCGTCAGAAGAAGATGCGTCTACAAGCACATCTCCTTTATTGACCTTCTGATTGAGAGATACTGTTGGTCGCTGGTGATACGAGGTGAAACCGTTGGTTCGCTCGAAATTAACGAGTTTGTAGGTCTTTTCCTTTATCTTGGTTCCCTTGAACGTGACCTTCTGTGCGTCGACTGCGGTGATGACACCGTCTTCTGGGGCAAGAACGATTCGTCCGGAATATTCCGCAGCCTTGGCTTCGATGCCGGTGGCAACGAGAGGTGCTTCAGGAATGATACAAGGCGTAGCCTGCTTCTGCATGTTCGAACCCATCAATGCGCGGTTAGCGTCATCGTGGTTTAGGAACGGAATCATGTTCGTCGCAATCGAGAACGCCTGGTTCGTCGATACGTCAATAAAGTCCACTTCATCGCGGCGAGCCATGATAGGGCTGCCGTTCTGGCGAACTTCTACGTTGTCTTCAGTTATCCTGCCGTCCTTGTCGTATTCGGTCGCGGCGTGGGCGATTTTGTAGTTCTCTTCCTCGAGAGCGTTGAGGAATACGATTTCCTTGGTGACCTTACCTGCCTTTACGCGAGCGTAAGGCGTTTCGATCATGCCGAAGTCGTTAAGACGCGCATAGGTCGAAAGGCGAAGGATAAGTCCGATGTTCGGACCTTCAGGGGTGTGGATTGGGCAGAGGCGTCCGTAGTGCGATGGATGCACGTCGCGGACTTCGAAGCCTGCGCGTTCTCGGGTGAGTCCGCCTGGACCGAGAGCCGAAAGGGTGCGGAGATGCTCGAGTTCAGTGAGGATGTTTTCCTGCTGCATGAACTGCGAGAGCTGGTTGGTCGTGAAGAATTCCTTGAGTCGCGCCTGGAGCGGTCGTGGGGATACGAACGTCAAAGGTTGAGTGGTATCAGGTTCGATGGTCGACATCCTGTCCTGGATGTTTCGCTTCATCTGCGAGAGACCAACGCGAAGCTTCTGCTGCATGAGCTCACCAACATATCGCACGCGGCGAGAACCGAGGTGGTCGATATCGTCCTCAATAGCGTCGAGCTTGTTGTTGAGGTGGATGATGTGACCGAGAATTATAGCGAGGTCATCGGCGGTTATAGTCTTTTCTGCAAGCGATTTCTCGTCCATACCCTTGCCGAAACGCTTGTTAAAGCGGAATCGTCCGACAGACGAAAGGTCGTATCGGTCCTTGTGGAAAAGGCCCTGGATGAATTCGCGTGCGTTATCAGCAGTCGCGAGGTCACCGTCGCGGAGCCTCTTGTGAATCTCTATATATGCGTCAGAAACGGTCTTGGCAGTATCCTTGGCGAGCGATGCGGCAATAACCTTCTGGGCAGACTCATCGCCTTTGAAGTAAGCGAGGATTTTTTCGTCAGTGTCAGCACCAAGAACGCGCAAAAGCGAAGTCACCATGAACTTCCTCTTGCGGTCGATGCGGGCGTACAAAGTACCGTCGTTATCGGTCTCGACTTCGAGCCATACTCCACGGGCTGGGATGACTTTGGCGCCGAAAACTGTCTTGGTCTTAACCTCGTCAGACGTGAAGAACACGCCGAATGATCGAGCGAGCTGAGGGACGACGACGCGCTCGATTCCGTTCACGATGAATGTTCCGTGATCGGTCATCAACGGGAAATCAGCAAGGAAAATCTCCTGCTCTTTCTCGCTGTTGAATGTTTTGTTCTTAAGCTTGATACGAACCTTGAGGGGGGCCTCATACGAAAGCTTGTTCGCCTTGGCGAAATGCTCATCGTTTTTAGGTTCACCGAGTTCGAAGCCCGTGAATGAGAGCTCGAACTTCTTCTCGGAATAGTCTTTAATCTGCGAAAACTCCTTGAAAAGGTCGCCGAGACCCTTTTCTACGAGCCACTTGAACGAGTCGGTCTGCGCCTGTACGAGATTCGGAATCTCTGCGAGGGCATCCTTGAACCGCCCGAAATATTTCTGCGTGCGCATGGTGTGCGTGCTTATAAAGCTGGCAAAATCTGCCATATTCCACCCACTTTCGGGCCATCGACGCGCATAGACGACAAAAACGCAAAAATGGCCAGGGGTTGGCCGTAATGACGTTTAAGAATCGTTTAAGCGAGTTTTAGCAAGAAAAGGATTGGAATCCTTGTAAATTTACTTCGTGTTTCCCCCATAACACAATCCTGCTCGAAGTGGGGTTGATACTATAGGAAAGACCTGATGGTGTCAACATGGTGTGTATGTCCCATCGAAAGGCACGGATATTTTCTTGCTAGAAAATTCCTCGAGCTCGCCTCGTCAGGCTCGCTAGGCCTTTCTCAAGGACATACACGCCATGTTGTATCACAAGGCTTTCTTGTCGTTTGTGTCCTATATCTGTTAGCATCCAGTGTATGTATTCCCTCGCACAAGCCCATTTCAAAAAGACCGACCCGCGCCTTCACAAGGTATCGCTCGCTTTTGACATACCTGATGTGAAGGCGTCGAAAGACCTTTTCCGCGACATCTGCTGGACCATCATCGGCCAACAACTGTCGGGCAAGGCGGCCGACACCATATTCGCCCGCTTTGAAATTCTCCTACCGCGCAAGAAGGTTGAGCCGAAGGTAATATTGAAACTCTCCGATGCACAGATGCGATCCGCCGGGCTTTCAGGTGCCAAGTCGCGCGCAATCAAGTCACTCGCCGAGCATGTCCTGTCGGGCGAGCTCAACCTTGCTTCCCTGCCATCCCTTCCTGACGCCGAAGTCGTCTTGAACCTTACAAAGGTCAAAGGCATCGGGCCATGGACGGCCGAAATGCTCCTTATGTTCTCGCTCGGTCGCATGGACGTGTTTTCAATCGGCGATCTTGTTCTGCGCAAAGAACTCATGAATCTCCACGGCTGGAAAAAATTGCCGAGCGAGAAGAAAATTGCCGCGGCGCTCGCCGCCTGGTCCCCATATCGCACCTATGCGGCGCGAATATTGTGGAAAATCGCCGACCAAAACAAGTCGCGTATGCCGCGAAAGCGAGATTAAAGATAAAAAAGCGCCCAAGCAAAGCTTGGGCGCGAAATGTGTGTCCGCTAAGGACTCAGTCCTTATCGGAACTCTGGTTGAGGTCGGCGACTGCTTTGACGAGCTCGGCCCCATGGTCGGTGACCAAGAGAGTGAGCTGATCCTCGGTGAGCCGGACGATGGTGCCGTCGGGGACCTGGAGCAACTGCTTACTACCATCCTCCATCTGACACGAGACCAGATAGAGGCCGTCCGTTTCCTTTGCCGTCACAGCGACCTTCATGCCAGGCACGATGTAACCGTGACCGAGGCGGGATTTTGCGACGTTGACCTTCATGTAGCACTGGGCCTTGGCCGCGAATCCGGGTTCGAACCTGTCGGTCGTGGCATTTTCGGCGTTGGCGACGTTAGAAATGAATGCGAACAAGGCCGCGATGATGAGTCCGACGATACACTTGATTTTCATAGAACTGGTGGGTTGAGGGTGAAAAGAGAGAAATGGCTTTGTTACGCCCCTCTTTTCAACCTCAACGTACTCTTTATCCATTATACACCTTTACGGTGTAATTGTCAATAGCTAGTCTTTGGCCGACCTCTTCTTGCGAGGGCTTTCTTTGGCCGGTTTTTTCGACGCGGAGGTGAGCTCTTCGAGCTTCTCGCGCAATTGCAATATCTCGTCGCGCAATATGGCGGCGGTTTCAAAGTTGAGGACCTTCACAGCCTCTTCCATCGCTTGCTCTTTTTGCCTGATGAGTTTCTTGGGGTCTTTCTCGAACAATGCTTGGTCTATGGCAAGCTCTGTTGCGACGGCCTTCTTGTGCTCGGTCTGGAGTTGATCGGTGATATCTTTGATCGCCTTGATGATAGTTTTTGGCGTGATGCCGTGTTCCTTGTTGTATGCGACCTGGATAGCGCGACGGCGGTCGGTTTCCTTCACTGCCCTTTCGATCGAACCTGTAACCGTGTCGGCATATATGATGACTCGACCTTCGACGTTGCGGGCTGCTCGTCCAATTATCTGAATGAGAGAAGTTTCAGATCGCAAGAATCCTTCCTTGTCGGCATCGAGGATGCAGATGAGGGCGACTTCAGGTAAGTCGAGGCCTTCTCGCAACAAGTTCACACCGACGAGCACGTCAAACGTTCCCTTTCGGAATTCAGTCAAAATGGTGATGCGGTCAATGGTCTTGATATCGCTGTGCAAATATTCAGACTTGATGCCTTTATCTTTCAAATAGTCGGTGAGGTCCTCGGCCATTTTTTTGGTAAGCGTCGTGAGAATAACGCGGAAACCGGCCTTCACGGTTTTTTCTGCCTCTGCTATGGAATCGGCAATCTGGCCTTTGAACGGACGGCCTTCAAAATCCGCGCGTTCAACAACGGGCTTGATGGTGATGATTGGGTCAATGAGACCGGTCGGACGGATAACTTGCTCGACAATCTGGCCGCCTGCCTCGGGTGTGCAATGTTCTTTTTCAAATGTGCCAGGCGTGGCCGAGGTGTATATGCACTGGCCCACACGTTCTTCAAACTCGTCGAATTTGAGCGGTCTGTTGTCCGCGGCCGAAGGCAAGCGGAAACCGTGTTCGATCAAGGTTTTCTTGCGCGAAGCATCGCCCGCCTGCATACCGCCGATTTGAGGCAAGGTAACATGCGATTCGTCGATTATGGTAAGGAAGTCCGGCGTGCCATCGGCCTTGTGAGGAAAATATGAAAGGAGCGTGTCTGGTGGCTCGCCTGGGGCCATGCCTGAAAAATGACGCGAGTAGTTTTCAATACCGTTCGTGTATCCAACTTCGCGAATCATGGCAAGGTCATACGAGACGCGGCGTTTGAGACGCTCGGCCTCCAACGGCTTCCCTTCTGCTTTCAATTCTTCGAGGCGACGGTCGAGCTCAGCCTTGATTGATTTGAATGCCTTTTCTACTTGCGCCTTGTCGGTTATGAAATGTTTGGCCGGGAACAAGAAAAAAACTTCGAGCGGTTCGATGATGGCGCGTGTCACCGCATCTATTTTGTCTATTGATGAAACTTTGTCGTCGTCGAGAGAAAGCCTGAATATGGTTTTCTCGCTGACTGGCATGATTTCGATGGTGTTGCCGATGGCGCGGAAATTGCCCGGCTCGAGGTCAGCATTCGTGCGTTCGAAATGAATACCAACAAGGCGGCGAATGATTTCTGCACGATCGGCCTTCATACCTTTCGATATCTTCATGTTCACCTTCTCGTATTCATCTGGCGAGCCGAGACCGTAGATACAAGACACCGACGCTACTATGATGACGTCTTTTCTTGTGAGCAAAGCCTGGGTCGAGGCGTGGCGTAGACGTTCAATTTCGGCGTTGATCATCGCCTCCTTCTCGATATATGTATCGGTCACCGGCATGTATGCCTCGGGCTGATAGTAATCGTAGTACGAGACAAAATAATGAACGGCGTTGTTCGGGAAAAACTCGCGGTATTCCTGGGCGAGCTGGGCGGCGAGAGTTTTGTTGTGGGCGATGACGAGTGTCGGTTTGCCATAGTCCGCGATGACGTTCGCCGCCGTGAATGTCTTGCCTGATCCAGTCACGCCAAACAAGGTCTGGTGGCGCATGCCAGATTTCAGCCCTTTGGTGAGGGCCTGTATCGCCCTGGGTTGGTCACCCGCTGGCGTATGACCGCCTGTATATATAGTGAAAGGAGAAGCCATACTGATGTGGTTAAGGCTCCACTATAGCGCACGGCCCGAACAAGAAAAAGCCCCTAGCGCCCTCCTATCGGAGGGCGCTAGGGGCTGCTTGCACAATCAGGCCGTAGCCTTGATCGCGCCAGAAACATCGGCCACGCTCGTCTTGACGAAGCCGTGTCGAACACAATCCTTCGGCGACACGTATCCGCGCAGGAACCGGTCATTGGACGGCACTGGCCGTTCCGACCGACGCTCTGTAATTCGTGCTTGATGACGTTCACGGCGTCGAATAGCCATGAACTTATCAAAGCGGTCTTTGCGATACAGCCGCACGTCGTTGAGCCAGTGCAGAAACGCCAGAACTTCTTCGCGCGGGCCGCCGGAATCCGGTTGGAACCAGAAACTGCGACCGTGCTGTTTGTAGTGAGCGATGGTTTTCGGCGATTGGCTTCCGGACTTGTGCCGGTAAACAGTTCCGAGGCCGAGGCCGGGAACGAACATTCTCAGGACTTTGCAGGGCATGTCGGACTTTCCATCAATATTCATGATGTATTATCGGGGTTGATGTTTGCTGACTGTGAAGAACTATTCCACTGCCTCGCTATAAAACGAAGCCGAGCCCTCTGGTCGAGGGCTCGGCTATGATTTCGGGAGGAGAATGGTGTCCTATATCCGCACAAATCCATAAGCGAACCTTCGACCGTTAACGGCCCAAAGCTTGGCAATGGAAATAATAAATTGTGCGAAATATGACATTACCCCTTAATTATACCCCTCCTTAAGTTGACGCACAAGGAAGATGGAAGTTGAAAATAAAAGTCCCCATCGACGGCCTTGGTAGGCTGTTGATGGGGACTCGTTGTCAACAATCGTATCTGACCTGAAGGCCGAAAGGCTTCGCGGCTTCATCGGCAATCGATTGTGCGATCGCGCAAGGGATCGAGTGGTCGAACGAACAGCCCTTGATGCCAACTCGGATGACGACGCCACTCACTGCTAACTGATCCGGAAACGATTCCCGGATCGACTGGAACAGCTCTTCCAGCGCCGCCTGCGGCGTCGAGGCTGGGGGACTCTTGAAGCCGCCCCTGATCATAGCCGTGAACACTGGTCGCCTCGTCCTGCGATGACCCTTGGCGTATTTCCGCTGCATGCGGACCACATCTGCAAGGAATTCCTCGAGCGTGGGGATAAGCGGGACCGTAACCGTACGCACGCGCCGAGGCGTCGTGCGGCTTTTATTTGATTGTGCAGTCATTCAATATACAGGTTAACCAGTTTCGGCTTCTTGTCAAAAAACTAACTGAGGTATGTCGAAAGGAAATCCTTCTTGAACTCCAGGAAAGTGCCGTCCAGTATGGCCTCGCGCATTTTCTTCACGAGACTCACAAGGAAATGCATATTGTGAAGCGATGAAAGCATCGGGCCGAGAATTTCATGCGATCGATGCAAATGCGAAACATATGCACGGGTATAGTTGCGACACGTGTAGCAGGAACAGCCTTCATCGATTGGTCCAAGGTCGTCGGTGAACTTGGCGTTGCCAATATGAATCTTTCCCCTCTTTGTATACAAAGTGCCATGACGTCCGAGGCGCGTCGGGACAACGCAGTCAAATGTATCGCATCCGTTCTCGACTCCTTCAAACATATCTTCCGGTTCGCCAATGCCGAGCAAATGGCGCGGCTTACCTTCAGGCAAAATTCCATTCACCCATTTAACTGCGGTGTGGAGGTCGTCTTTATCGAACGAGCCACCGATACCGAAGCCATCAAAATCCATTGATCCAATCGCTTCCGCGCTTTCCTTGCGCAAGTCTTCATGTCGACCACCTTGAACAATGCCGAAAAGGGCTTGAAATCCAGCATTTGGTTTGGACTTGTGAAAATCAAGACTGCGTTTGGCCCAACGATGCGTTCGGTCGAGCGCTTCGCGTTGATATGCGCGCGGCTCTGACGGCGAAGTGCATTCATCAAAAGCAAAAATAATATCTGCGCCGATGTTGTGCTGCATTTCGATTGAACGTTCTGGCGTGAAGTAGTGGATTACTCCACTGAACGGATCTTTGAAGGCGGCTCCGTCGTAGTCTATTTCGACGAGCTTTGGCTTCCCCGCTTCCTCGTCTTCCTTGTCTTTAAGGAGCGGCACTGCTGGCGCGTCTTTCAGCACTTTGGATACATTTTTTCCATACCCCGCGCCGAGCGAGAAAACCTGAAAGCCGCCGGAATCCGTCATTGTTGGACCATGCCAACCCATGACCGCATGCAAACCACCCATAGATTTCATCTTGTTGTCGCCTGGCTGCATGAACAGATGATATGTGTTCGAAATAATCGCCTGCAGTCCAATGTCGCGAAGCATGTCTGGTGTGAGGGCGCGCACGGTTGCCTTGGTTCCAACCGCCACGAAAGCGGGCGTTTCTATGACGCCGTGCGGTGTTTCAATACGACCGGCGCGAGCCATCGTGCCGTCGAGTCGTTTGTCTATATGGAATGCGAGGGGTTTCTTCTGAGAATCTGACATACGGATAGACTAGCACAGACGCGACAGGTGACGTAACATTATTAGAGAATCCTGAACATCAGCCCTTCCCATGAAAACGTTCGATGATGAGTTCGAGCCCGGCCAGGACAATCCCGAAGACCGTCCAAAGAGCCCTGCCCAGGTGTTCTTCTCATGGTTCTTCGCGTTGAGCATCCTCGCCACGCTCGTCTACGGAGCCTACTGGCTCCATAAAAATTCGCCATTCTGATGGCGCACAAAGCGCGGTCCTTACGGACCGCGCTTTTTCTTTCTCCGACTTGTACCAGTACAGTAAACCTATAACTTCTTGATCGGTGTTTTCTTGATAATTTCAATCACCTCCTCGTCGGTATCAACAATATTAAAGAGACGTTCATCGCCAGGCGATATGGTCTGATATTCATCACGCATAGCAAGTGTTACATCCATAACTCTTTTCCAAAAATCGCGCCCGATGCAAATGATTGGCGTTGGAGGAATTTTCTTGGTTTGGACGAGGGTGAGCATCTCATAAAACTCATCGAGAGTGCCATAGCCGCCAGGAAAGAAGACATACACCTCGGCCGAGAACGAAAGTGCGACCTTGCGTATGAAGAAATAATAAAAACGAATGTTGGCAGTGAGATATTCATTCACCTTTTGCTCGTGCGGAAGGACAATATTCATGCCGATGGATTTTCCACCAGCCTCGTATGCGCCACGATTACCTGCTTCCATAATACCGGGACCTCCACCCGTAATAACCGTATACCCCGTTTCGTTCACGACTTTTTTCGCAAGATTGCGTGCCCTTACATAATCGGGATGATCCTCAAGGAACCGTGCTGAACCGAAAAACGTCACCGACTTTGGATAGTGCTCAAGAAACTTGAAAGTGTGACGGAACTCGCTGTTGATGGTGGCCATGCGGCGGCGCATACCATCCTTGAACTTTTTGGCGGCCATCTGATCGACATGAATATGAGTATCAGACATATCACTATTGCCTTTGTAGTTCCCAGACACCTTTTTCCAAATTCTTTTGAGCATGATGGGAGATATTATAGTACAATGTATGGGTATTAGCTAAGAGAAATCTTATGAGAAAATTCGGAACGCGCGAATGGATAGCGGCTGCAGTAGGCGTCGTTGTGGCGATTACCCTCTTTTATGGAAACTCCATCTGGAATTACTTCGCCAGAGGAACCGGACCAATCGGCCCAACTAATCAGTCGTCAAATTCAATACAGCCTTCCGCTAACCAGCAAACTATGAATAACATTTCCACTATCCCAGGACTTGAAATATACGACGAAACTGTAGGCACCGGCACTGTCGCATCATCAGGAAATGCCGTGACTGTTCATTACGTAGGCATACTGACCAACGGCGAGAAATTCGATAGTTCTCTCGATCGCGGCCAGCCGTTTACTTTCGCCCTTGGGGCAGGTCAGGTTATCCGAGGCTGGGACCTCGGTGTCGAAGGCATGAAGGTGGGCGGTGTGCGACGCCTCGTCATTCCAGCCAACCTCGCCTACGGAGACCGCGCCATCGGCTCGATTCCTGCGGGCTCGACCCTCATCTTCCAGGTGCAACTCCTCGGCGTAGAATAAAACCAGATATGAAAGAGCAAGGCGTCCTCATACTAGCCCGGCACCACGAGTCGGAATGGAACAAGCTCGGTCTTTGGACTGGGAAGAGAGACCGCCATCTCACAGAATACGGTTTCGAGAAATCAAACGAAATGGGTCAAATGTTGAAAGATGCGCCAGACTCATGGAATAACCGCGTAGACCGTGCCTTTGCATCGATGCAGGTGCGATCAATTGAAACACTATCGTGCATGCTCAACACTTTGGGCTTTTATGATGTGCCTACAGAACACGCATCTACACTCAATGAACGAGACTACGGCGACTATACTGGCAAGGACAAATGGGAGATGCAAAAGCTTCTTGGTACGGAGAACTGGGAACGTTTGCGCCGCGAATGGGACTATCCGGTCCCGAATGGTGAAACACTAAAGGACGTGTCCGCTCGCTCACTCCCGTATTTCCTCGAACACGTCTTGCCTGCCCTTCAAAAAGGCGAAAGCGTCCTCGTTGTTGCCCATGGTAATTCTTGCCGAGCTCTCATAAAACATATTGAGAGCATATCTGATGAGGGAATCAAAGATGTCGAAATGCCTTTCGGTGAAATGCGTATATACCGCCTCGACAATTCCGGCCTCATGCTCGACAAGAAAACAGTATCCGTAAAATCGAAAGTTAACGCATAACCGTAACATCATGAACAAGAAAGTCTTTGTCACCAGAAATATACCAGCCGTAGGATTAGACATACTCCGCGGCAAAGGTTTCGAAGTTGATGTTTGGTCTAAAAAAAGGGCACCGTCTCGCCGAGAACTCATCCGTGAGCTCCGCAGTAAGCCATACGACGCGGTGCTTTGCCTCCTTACCGACACGATTGATGCGGAAATATTTGATGCAGCTCCATCGGTCAAGATTTATGCAAACTATGCCGCAGGAATGGACAACATTGATATCGTCGAGGCTACAAAACGCGGTATAACTGTGACCAACACTCCGAACGTTTCAAGCCAAGCTGTGGCCGAACACGCTGTTGCTTTGATGCTCGGACTCACCACGCGCATGGTCGAGGCAGATGCGTTCATGCGTAAGGGAAAGTACATAGGCTGGGACCCTATGAACCTCATCGGCACAGACCTTTCAGGTAAAGTTGTTGGTATCGTCGGTACTGGTAGTATTGGATCGCACACGGCGCGCATTATGAAACACGGATTCGGTGCTCGCATAATATATTTCGATGCCAAACCGAACGAAGAAATCGAGTCATCTCTTGGGGCTGTCCGCTTTGAAAACATTGATGATCTGCTCGCCGAATCTGATTTCGTGAGCCTGCACGTTCCACTTCTAGAATCGACCCATCATCTTCTAAATGCAAATCGTTTGCATTTAATGAAACGCAGTGCCTTTCTTATAAATACCTCCCGCGGGCCAGTCGTCGACGAAGATGCGCTTGTTCAAGCGTTGAAAGACGGTGTCATTGCTGGTGCCGGCCTCGACGTGTTCGAACACGAACCACGCCTTGCCCGCGGCCTCTCCAAACTATCTAACGTCATCCTGACGCCTCACATCGCATCGGCTCGCCAGAGTATCAGAGACCAGATGGCTGTCGCAGCCGCAGGAAAAATCATCGATCATCTATCGCTGGCTCTTTAATATTCCACACATTTCGCTGCCTGGACGCCCTTCGAGAATGGATGTTTCACTTCCTTCATCTCGGTGACGAGGTCGGCCCTGTCCATGAAAACCTGAGGGCAACCACGGCCTGTCATGATGAGATGGTCACAGTGCTTTTCAGCCTGTTCAATAAACGTTTTCACTTCTTTCTCAGTAAGAAGCCTGAGTGACAAAGCCACCCAAACTTCGTCGAGGATGAGTATCTTCCACGTGCCTTTCTCTAGTTCGCCTATTGAGAAATCAAGAGCCTTTCTTGCCGCTTTCGCATGCAGAGCGATTGATGGCCCGTCGCTGTCTGGTCTTACAAAACCTTTACCCATCTTCTCGATCTTAAAACTCGATCCAAATATCTTGACTGAATTATCTTCACCTGACTTCCATGGCCCTTTTATAAGTTGCACCATAAGAACGCAACTGCCGTTGCCCACAGCACGAACTGCCTGCCCTATTGCCGCCGTGGTCTTACCTTTGCCGTTTCCTGTAAAGATGATGATCATGGCGGTATATTTTTAGAGAGCTATCTCGCAAACGTTACCCATGCAGGCGAGTTCTTTTTTTACGTCGATCTCGTCTGACTTCTCGTAGCCCATAATTTTTGAATAGTCTATGTGGTCGAGTGCGCGAGATAGTTCTTCGTATCGTTCCCGGGATATCTCTTCATAAGGTGCTAGCTGATATACATGGTTGTCGCGTGGCAGGAATGAAAGACCTCCGACGATATCCCAATTTCTATACACCCAGTTTCCGACTTCGATCCATTCGTCTTCGCCGACCGAAATAGTGACCGATGGATTGTGTTCAGTGAAATTAATCTTTACCGTCTTCCAGAATTCGAGCAGTTGAATTGCGGATAGGTCGTCTTTATACATGGAATCTTCAGGTGCCTTGACCGGAAATTCCAATACATAAGTGACGGCACTGTCTGCGGATTGTCCGACCTCTGGCTGGTATGGCACGCCTTGGTCACGAAGCATCTTGAATAGTGAATCAGTAGCGGCAATACGCACACGTCGGATGTAATAAGGCGCATGGCGAGGGTGCATGCCAGACGAACAATCTACGGTTTGCGACACTGTGCCTGATGGTTTAACGCAGGTAACGCATGTAGACGCGTTGATACCAAACTTTGCGGAATATTCGGCATTGGCCCGTACTGATTCTTCACGCATTGCTCGCAGACTGTCTGGGTCGCGCGCTTCGTGACAGTCCCAAAGGCCGGTCACAGATACACCGAGCAATCTTTCGGCCTCGCAATGATCCTTCCACTCCCTAGACAAGTATTGGAAATTTGTGAGTGTCGCTTGATATGTGCCGATGATGGCGGCAAGACGCGCCTTGCGCAGAAGATCTTCGCGGGTGTCGCCCTTACGAGCCACAACTTCAGACAAGTTACAGAACTGTTTGGACTGCAAAATAATTTCGCCGCACGGATTGGTGCCCAAAGGTCCGATGATCGAGCCGGAGGCGTCAAAATATCCGTCATAGGTTTTGAGGTGTTCGATGCGACGCGCAGGCAATGTGGCCGCAAGCGATCCGCGGTTGAATATTCCTCGCTCACCGGACCCAGATTTCATGAGTGCGATCCATTCTTCCATGAACTCGACGTTAGTTGGCTTGGACAGATATACAGCCGAGTTGTTGGCGAGCATTCGCTGGGATTCGGTCGTATAAAACGCACCTTTTTTGGAGTCGCGGATGTCAGTGTCATCAAGGTCCGAGAGCGAAATCATGGCGCTGCGCCTCACTCCACCAGAAACGACGCAATCGCCGATCATGCAAATAATGTCGTGAACATCGATGTTGCGCAGGCGCTTGCCCTGGCTGGCGAGCATCTTCTGGCGAGCGAAAGCAAGAAGCCTCTTGAGCGGCTCTGGACCAGACGCCTTGCCTCCCATAGTTTTTAGGCGCGCACCAGAAGGACGCAAAAGACTGAAGTCGAATTCGATGTCTTCACCGCCAACCCATGCGTCCATGCCTGCAACAAGGGAGTCGGCCCAACCTTCCTTACTGTCGGCAACAACGTGTGTTGGACGCTTCTTGCCCGTCTGGAACTTGATCTGATCAAACTTCTGTACGTTTCTGCTCTCGACCGACCATCCGACACCAGTGCCACACATAGACACGTACATGATTTCGGCGAGGTCGCGATAACTTTCAGGTGCGATGAACGAGCAGTTATACGCGCAGACATTAGTTTTTCTTGCGGCTGGTCCGGCAAATTGGAGCAAACGCATCGATGGCATCACTTCTTGGCGCAAGATGGCCTCGCGTACTTCCGCGTATTCTGCTTCTGTGAGTTTCTCGCCGAGATTTTCTTTCATGAATCCTATGTATCGATCCACTGTCTCGACCCAGGTTTCGCGGCGCGATTCAGATTCAATCCATCGAGCATATGTTCGATAGTAAACAAATTCACCGAGCGGATTTTTGAAGTGCTTCTTGCTCTCTTCGGCGAGGCGTTTAACACCTTCAGGCACTTCGCGACGCGTTTGGCGCGCCTTGGCGCGCTCGTTCCTGTACAAGATGAAGGCTTTTGCTGCCTGAGCATACTGACCAATGATGAGTTCTCGTTCAACGGTGTCTTGAATACCTTCTACAGTTGGTACGAACGTACGGTACTTGATGGCGATGGATGCAATATCACGAATGACAGCATCAGCAACTTTGTCGGCTTCATCGAGAGAACCTTCATGTGCCGAGCGCATGGCTCGATCGACGGCTCTTACAATCTTCTCACGGTTGAATGCGACGATGGTGCCATTCCTCTTCTGCACTCTTTTTACGAGCGATGCTCCTGACGTGTCATCCGCCTTGCCCCACAGGTTCGTTTGCTGTGTCGCCATGTCTAAGTGTGATTAATTTCGTTATTTCGTAATATTGAAACTATTATACACGTGCGTCCACGAGAGCAGCAAGGATGAGGTCAAAAATTCGGGGATAAGTCGTCATGTCGAGGCCTCTGGCGAGCGCCTGACGGGGATGGTATAGTGTCGACATAAGTATTCCATTATCGAAACTATGAAATCTCCCCTGCCAAAGGAGGCGTACCAGAAGAACGCGCTCATATACAAACTGCTTTCGAACTCAAAAAGGCTCGAAATCCTCAACATCCTCAAAAAACGCGAGACTTCTGTAGAGGAATTGCGCAAAACCACACGTTTGCCAAAGGCGAACCTGTCCCAGCACCTGGCCTTGATGCGCCATAATGGCCTTGTGGTGCCTCGCAGGAATGGTCTCAACATCTTTTACCGCATCGTTGATCCACGCATCGTCGAGCCGTGCAAGATTCTCCACGATCTGAGGCACAAGAAACTGGTGGCCTAGTCATCACAAGACCATCATGGGAACCACGGCGCAAGGCGGAACGCCTTGCGCTTTTCTTTACCCTATAGTTTAAAGATTTCGAAACATTGAAACCGAATAGCGGAAGGGCTACAATCGATTCATGAGAACCATCACCGCGCTGATTTTGTCAGTCTTCTTAATTACCCCTATCAACGTAATAGCCGATGAATCGGCGAGCTCTACCGAACCAATCGAAACCCTGTCCCCTCCATCGATATCAGTGACTGTGAACCTCAGACACAAATCATCGCTCGTGTGGGAAGGTCCGGTATCGATCCATTCCGGTGTCACTACCCAAGTTTTGGACAATAGCGGAAATCTGCGCGACATACCTTCTAACAGTGCCCTCGCCGCGCTTGCAGCTGCTGATTCTGCGTCTGCAGAATTCACATTGTCTGGACTTCGATACTATGCCGACTTCGGTTCGCTCTTTGTTGATTGCATAAGCATCGCGGCCATATCTGGTAATGCTTGTGGAAACTGGCAGTATGTCGTCGGATCGACATATCCACCAATCGGATCAGATAAATATGTGTTATCAAATGGTGACACTGTGTATTTTTACTTCGGAAGCCCTCGCAAAGTGACGCTCGCACAGTCCAACATAAATGCTTCGAATACTGTCGAGGCTCTCGCTGAATCATATGACCACATGAACGGCGTATGGAAACCTCTTTCTGGTGCAGATATCGGCGTAACTCAACCTAATCCAGACGATCCATACTCCCCTCTTGTCCGCTTCTCAGGAAAAAGCGGCTCTGACGGCATCGCTCGCATCGCTGTTACGGTACCTGGAACTTACAGCGTCGGCATCGCATCGGATTATTACTATCCGGCAGAAATACTAGTCGTCACCGAGCCAGCACCTGCCCAGACACCAACCAACGGATCGAGTTCATCGGGCTCGTCTGGTTCTTCTCACGGCAACCGACAGACACCAACAGCGGTTAATTCAACGACTAATGAACAAACGGGTGTATTGACCACACCGACGCCCGTCACACAGACGACTACAGAGCTAATTGTTGATGACCCGCTTATAATACTAGACATACCTATCGAGGAGTTCATACGTAGATATCTTGCATTCACTTCCTTCCAGGGTTTAAACCATGAGCACTCGAACTAAAATCATACTCGCAACGGTTCTTGTCGCCCTTGGTGTGGCTGGACGATTGATGCCTCACGCGTGGAACTTTACGCCGATTATCGCGATTGGACTTTTTGCGGGTGCGTATCTTGGACCGCGATTCGCGTTCATTGTGCCTGTGACAGCTATGGTGGTAAGCGACATATTCATCGGATTCTACGCATGGCAAATGAATGCGACGGTATACGCGGCTATGGCCCTTTCTGGATTGCTTGGCCTCGCCATACGTAATCGCAAAAACCCAGTTTCGATTGGACTTGCCGCTATGGCTGGATCGACCTTGTTCTTCTTTATCACCAACGCGGCAGTATGGTTTTTCGGATCGTCCTACGCGCCGGGTATCGAAGGACTGACCGCATCGCTGGTGGCTGGACTGCCGTTCTTCCGCAACGCATTAGCTGGCGACATCTGGTATTCATGGTCGCTGTTTGGGGCATATGGTCTGGTCACATATGGTGTCCGATACTTACGTCTACGTGCTCAGACCAACAAGACTCATAACCGTTCACTCATATGACAGGTACCGAAACCTGGTTCCTTCCGGTGATTCTTGGAGCGGCCGCAGCCGACAGCATCAACCCGTGCGCCTTCTCGGTGCTTTTCCTTTCCATTGCTTTCCTATTCAGTCTTAACAAGGGTCGCAAACATATCCTCGCAGCAGGAGGTTTGTACGTCTTGGGTATCGCCTTCGTCTATATCCTCATCGGACTGGGAATACTCCATGTATTGTCGATCCTCGCTGTGCCGAATGCTTTGGGTAAGATTGGTGCGGTGATTCTCGGCTTGTACAGTGTAATCGGACTCGCAGGTGAATTCTTCCCTTCCTTTCCAATCAGGCTAAAAATGCCGACGGTGAGTCATCCGATATTGGCGAAAATCATCAGCAAAGGCACCATGCCTGCGGCGTTCCTGCTCGGTATCCTCGTTGGCCTCTTCGAGTTTCCGTGCACGGGCGGGCCATATCTTTTCGTGCTCTCCCTCTTGCACGATCAGGCGACGTTCTGGCAAGGATTCGGATATCTGCTTGTGTACAATGCAGTGTTTGTCCTGCCGCTCATCCTTATTCTCCTTGCATCTACGAGCAAGACAGCCCTCGAAAAAGCAGATCGATTGCGCCGCATAGAAACAAAGAAAGGCCGAATTATATTTGACGTCGTCCTGCTCGCCATAGCTGTGGCATTATTCATCAGTTTATAATACAGACATGAAAGACTACAAAGAACTTCTCGCGAAAATCGAGGCAACAAAGAAAAGCGGTATTGACCTATCGGTCGAGGAAGATCTCGCCATTGCGATCATGAACCTCATATCGCTCGAGGAACATTTCTTCTTTACAGGAGCAAAGACGGGCAAGTCAGAATATTACGATACGTTGAACGAGGTGCGCGAAATGCGCAAGGCGCTGCTCGGACGTATGATCGAGAGGACCGAGGGTGAGAGCTGGTGCATATCCAAACACCTCCTTTCCACAACCATGCGTCTCATGGAAGTCGGCACCAAACTCCAATCATCTGGCAAGAAAAAAGAAGCCGAAGAAACATTTGCCTATGCATACAAAGCTTTCAACGTATTTTTTGCACTTAGGCTAAAAATCATCCAGGCGCCGCATGTGGTGAATGCTATGAACGAAAAAGCCACAATGTCCCACGAAGACATCGTCAAAGGCCTCATAGATTGCTGTAAAGAATAAGAAACGGCATAATGTGTCTGTATGAATATCAACAACACGATTATTACGGCGGTTGTGATCGCGCTCATCGTCCTGGGAGCGTTCTGGGTAGCCAAATATGCCAAGGATAGCTCGGCGCCAAACCCTGCACTGACCGCGTTCGCCCAATGCATAGCATCGAAGGGCCTCACCATGTACGGCGCTGAATGGTGCTCGCACTGCAAGGCCGAGAAGGCCCGATTCGGCGCGGCGTTCTCGTACGTTCCCTATGTCGAATGCCCTGAAAATACGAAAATCTGTCTCGACAAAGGTATCAATGGATATCCAACCTGGGTCGATGCTGCTGGAACTAAATACGAGGGCCAGCAGGGCCTCGAACGCCTTGCCGAGATAAGCGGCTGCGAGCTATGACCCTGACCACCGCCCTCATCATCGGCCTCCTTGCCTCCATTTCAAGCTGCCTTGCGGTCGTAGGCGGCCTTGTGCTGTCATTGTCGGCCAAGGTCACGCAAGAAGGCGTAGGTAGCACGAGAACATTCGTCCTGTTCCATGCCGGAAGACTTGGCACATTCGCCGTGCTCGGCGGCGTGCTTGGTGCAATTGGTGGGGCCATCGGTTCATTTGGACTTACCTTGAGCGCATTCCTCGGAATATTCGCATCCATCGTGATGATTCTCCTTGGACTGAGCCTCGTCGGAGCGCTCCCGAAAAGCGGCATCATGCTCCCTGAACGGATTTTTGCTCGCCTCAAAGATGCGGCGCACCGTTCCGGTGCGCCGCTCGCCCTCGGCGCCGCAACGTTTTTCTTGCCCTGCGGATTCACGCAATCGGCGCAAGCGGCTGCTCTTGGCAGTGGATCGTTCATGACCGGCCTCCTCATCATGCTGGTGTTCGCGCTCGGCACCTTGCCGATGCTTCTCGCCCTTTCGTTCGGATCTGCATCGTTTATCCGTTCAAAACACGCGCCAACACTTTTCAAAGCCGCCGGCGTCATCGTGATTGCCCTCGGTATCTATGCCCTTCTTGGCGGGCTCGCTGGACTTGGCATCATTCGTCCGTTGTTTACGGCTGACACACCGGCATCATCTGTTGATTCTGTTCAGCAAGGTCAGAACGTGGAAATCCGCGACGGAGTGCAATACATAACCATCCGCGCAGGAAGAGGCTATCATCCATCAGTGACGACGGCGCAGGCTGGTATGCCTACCATGCTCGTAGTCGACGCCGCTCGCGCATATGATTGTTCGGCCGCGCTCGCCATCCCATCACTCGGATATCGCAAGATGCTTACCCAAACACAAGAAGAAGTCATAGACCTAGGAGTACCTGAGGCCGGTACGACCCTTGAAGGAACGTGTTCTATGGGAATGTATGGCTTTAAGGTTGGGTTTGAATAGGGTATTGACAAATGATGTTGACGGGTGTATAATAAGGGTATATCTGCATATTCGCGACCTCGGCGCGCTCCGCCTTTCTCATCTCCTATCTCTAACCGCAGAGACACAAAAAATACAGGCCCCGGCCTGTATTTTTTGGTCTTGCGGAGAGAGGGAGATTCGAACTCCCGGTACCCTTTCAGGCACGCCACCTTTCCAAGGTGGTGCATTAGACCGCTCTGCCATCTCTCCGTTTGCCGCGCATCTTGCCGTCGGCAGGTACTAATATGAGGCAAAACCCGAAATTTTCCAAATCTGTCGGCTCGCCGCGCGTGCCGCTGCGGCGATTACACCTTCTGTCCCAACAACGCCGCGATTCGCTCCCCTGTCGGTGGATGCGTCATGAAAAGTTTGGCGAACCCTGAAACCTTTTCGTCCCCTCCTTCTTTCAAGGGGTTTGATATGAACATGTGGGCCGTCGCCGCGTGGGCGTGGCGCAATGGCTTGCCGTGGGACGATATCTTGCGCAATGCCCCAGCGAGGCCTTCTGGATACCTCGTCATAAGGGCGCCCGTCGCATCGGCGAGGAATTCGCGCCTTCTCGACACGGCTAATTTGATCACAGTCGCAACGATTGGTGAAAGGATGAGAAACACGATACCAATGATCATAACGAGCTGATTACCGTTATCCTTGCTCCTGCCACCGCCACCGAATATCTGCGAACGTAGGAAGAAATCCCCGGCAAGGGCGATGCAACCGACGAGTACTGCCACTACCGACATGAGAAGTATGTCCCTGTTACCGATATGGGCTAGTTCATGCGCGACAACGCCCTCCAGTTCGGGCCGGTCAAGGATTGCCATGAGACCTGTGGTTACGGCCACAGCCGAATGTTGTTTGTTCCTGCCCGTGGCGAACGCGTTCGGTGATGGATCATCGATGATATACAGTTTTGGCATTGGCAGACCGGCCGCGATTGCGAGGTTTTCTGTCACGTTCCACAGATCTGGGAATTCCTGTCGCGTCACAGCACGTGCGTGGGAAAGCTTGAGGACGATTTTATCTGAGAACCAGTAACTGCCGATATTCATGAGCACCGATATAACAATCGCGATAGTAAATATCAGCGGATTGCCATAATAAAGGCTTAAGAAATATCCCACACCGGCGAGCACGGCAAGGAAACATGCCATGAGTAGCCATGTCTTCCAAACATTATGTGACTGCTGTGAATAGAGAGTCACGGTTGGGAAAGCTAGAACTTGACCTCGACCGGATTCCTAGCCGCCGCGTCAGCTTCGTCGAGCGAGAAAAGCTCCATGTGGCCAAACTTGAACATCGAGGCGATGATATTTGATGGGAACGAATCGACCTTGGTGTTAAGAGCCCTGACGTTCGAGTTGTAGAACCTTCGAGCAGACTGTATTTTGTTCTCGGTGTCTGAAAGCTCGCGCTGGAGTTCAATGAAATTGGTATTGGCCTTGAGGTCAGGATATGCCTCGGCGACCGCGAACACTGATTTGAGCGCGCCTGTGAGCATGTTTTCTGCCTTACCCTTTTCTTCTGGGGTCTGGGCGCCGATTGCAGCAGCCCTCGCCGCGGTAACGTTCTCGAAGACCGATTTTTCATGGGTCGCATATCCCTTGACCGAGTTCACGAGATTAGGGATGAGGTCATAGCGCCTCTTGAGCTGTACGTCGATGTCAGACCAAGCCTCCTTGGCCCTGTTAATGAGACTTATAAACGAGTTATAGGCGAATACCGCCCAAACAACGATGACACCAACAGCAATAAGTATGTATTTCATGATGAGTTTTGTTAATTAGAATCCGTCGGTTGCACGCAGATACGTGCGCGGCCCATATCCGAACATCCTTGCAACCACAGAGCCAGGAAATCCCGATATACTCGTATTATAAACCCTTACGGCCTCATTATACGAGCCCCTCGCCGCTGAAACGGCCGCATCTGTTGCCTGCACGGCTTCCAAACGGGCCGCAGACAAGGACGATGGAACGGTCAGATCGCCGTCTTTGGCAAATACCGCCTGCGCATATTCTGCCTCGACATCGGCGGCGGCGAGGGCTTTGGTGTCCATGCCCTGTGACGATACATACCTGTTCACGGCCGCGGCGAAACCAGCCGCATCTGTACTTGAAAGAGCATCCGCCATGCGCGCGAAGCGCGCCGCATACGCAGAATCTGCCGCGAGCCACTGTTTAGTCGCGAGAGCATCGGCGGCAACGATCCGTGAATGGCTGACTGCAGACCATGCCGCAAGCACCACCAAGACAATTACAAAAATCAGGATGATCTTATTTCTCATGATCGATATTATAACTTTTCTATATAGACCTGAAAACCAGAAGCGACAAGAGCGAAAATACGACGGATATGTACAGTGCCCATGTAGCGACGGCAAAAAGCCAAGCCACCGGGAACAATATATAGAACAAGAGCAATATCACGCCGACACATTGCAACACCATCTTGCTCTTGCCCATGGTCTTGGCTGGCACGACCCTGCCCTTGTATCGGTAATATGCGGAGGCAACAAGTAGTATCTCGAGAATGATTATGAAAAGGGCAAGATATGGACTGACATATTTTGTGATGACAATCGTCGCAACCATTCCGATAAGGAGCTTGTCGGCAATTGGGTCATAAAACGTACCCCACACCGTAACCTGCTTTTTAGTACGAGCCAACGCTCCGTCAATGGCATCAGAAAAAGCCGAAAACAAGAAAAGGACAGTTCCGACTGCGTACCATTCCAAAACAAGACAAATGGCAATAACAGGTATCGATAACAGCCTAAACCTAGTTATCTGGTTCGGGGTAACAGACTCTGGCAAGAGTTTTATGAACGTTTTCTCTAAAAAACGATCTATGGCCGTGGGACGGGTAAGGTAGCGGACCTTGGATTCGGGAACGTTTAGGTACGTTTCGAAAAACGTGGTTATAGCCTTCATGTAGGCTTCAAGTATAGCATTTTTAGGGCTGCGTCAAGGAAAAGTCACATGTGTGGTAGGTTCTTGCCTATTGCCCTACCTCGTGCTAACCTTTGACCCATGAGTATTTCTGGCATCCTGCCGTACGTGCAGCTAATCATCTCGGTACTCCTCATCGCAGCCATCCTTCTCCAGCAGTCGGGTGCTATGAATGGCGGGGCGCTCGGTGGCGGAGGCGACATGAGCTCGGTATTCCACACGCGACGCGGCTTCGAAAAGCTGCTCTTCATCTCGACCGTCGTGCTCGGCGTACTTTTTGCAGTCACCGCAGTCCTGTCACTCATGTTCTAGACTTCACCTTTACCTTATCTAACGAACCTGCCCGCGCAGGACAACATAATGGAACCATTCATCCGCGAGCGCCGCATTAAAGGCCTCCACGAGCTCCACAAGGCGTTCGAATCGTTTAGCATAACAAGCAAGGCCATATTCCTTGTAGCTTTTGCTGTATTCGCTGGATCTGTCCTTTCGCTCACCGTAAAAGCAAGCGGACATTTCATGGTCGACGTACCACATCGTGGTGGAACCCTCGTTGAAGGCGTCGTAGGTACACCGCGCTTCATTAATCCCCTGCTCGCATCGTCCGACGCCGACCGCGACCTTGTTGCACTGGTATATTCTGGTCTCCTTAAGGCAACGCCCGACGGTGGATATGTAAACGACCTGTCCGAAAGCTTCACAATATCGGACGACGGTCTCTTGTATTCATTCACCATACGCAAAGACGCCGTATTCCATGATGGTGAGCCTCTCACAGCCGACGATATTGAATTCACCGTACTAAAAGCCCAGGACTCAACCTTGAAAAGTCCTCGCCGTGTAAGTTGGGAAGGTGTCACCGTCGAGAAAAAAGGCACCCACGAAATCGCATTCCGACTCAAACAGCCATACGCGCCGTTCATCGGCAACCTCTCGCTCGGTATACTTCCTCGCCATATCTGGCAGTCTTATTCGAGCGACCAATTCCCATTTAGCTCGAGCAACGTAGACGCGATAGGATCTGGACCATACCGTATATCATCGATTCAGCGCGCTGCGGACGGTTTGCCGACCTCATATTCTCTTTCCGCAAACAAAAAGTATACCGCGGGCGAACCTTACATATCGCGCATCGTAGTTCGTTTCTATGCGAGCGACAACGCCCTCATGAACGCCCTTCGTAGCAAGGAAATTGAAAGTGCGTCAAACCTCGGTCCTACAGCCGGAAACGAAGCCATTGCTGGCGAACGCCTCATGCGCGCACCATACACCCGCGTTTTCGGAATCTTCTTCAACCATAACCAGCGCGAAATACTTACCCACAAAGAGGCACGAAAGGCGCTCGATGCGGCCATAGACAAGCAAAATATTGTCGAGAACGTCTTGAAGGGCTTTGCGACCGTCGCGGATGGTCCTTTGCCGCCAGCACTTTCGGGATCGGAAGAAGCGTCCATGGCCACACGTCCAGATCAGATCTCGAACATCGAAGATGCACAGGCTCTCCTTATAAAAGGAGGCTGGAAGATGGACCCTGAAACCGGAATATTTGGATATAAAACAAACAAGACAACTGCAACCACAACGCTTTCGCTTTCTCTTGCGACTGCAAACGTACCAGAACTCGTCGAAGCAGCTCGTCATATCGAAGAAAACTGGAAAGCCATCGGTGCAGAAGTAGATGTTAAGGTCTTCGAACCAACCGACCTCAACCAGGCCGTAATCAGACCAAGAAAATACGATGCTCTTCTTTTCGGCATCGTCACAGGCAAGAATCCTGACCTATACGCATTCTGGCACTCATCACAAAGAAACGATCCCGGTCTAAATATCGCCCTTTACACCAACAGCAAGGCTGACAACATACTCACCCGAATGAGGCAGGCGACTGATTCCTCGACCTTCCAGGGCGACTATGCTGCATTTGCTGCTGAGGTTGCGGCGGACACCCCTGCGATCTTCCTTTGGAGCCCAGACTTTATATACGCTGTACCGGACAGGCTCCAGGGCGTAGAGCTCGGCCAAATTACCACTCCATCCGACCGATTCCAGGGAGTAGAAAAATGGCATCTCTCGAAGGAACGAGTGTGGAAAATATTTGCGATTACAAACATTAGAAAGTAACTAACATAGAAATGGATTCAGAGAACAAGCAGACGGTTTCGGCAGCGAGCGCGACACCAGCATCGTCGTCACACAGAGCGCCGCACCACAGCCACGGACGAGGAGGAGCAGAAACTGGCGGGCCACGCCGACGCGGCGGCCGTGGAGGACGAGGCCGAGGAGGTCCAGGCATGGGCGGATCGCGTGGCCGAGGAGGCCGCGGTAACGGTGGTGGTATGGGACGCGACAGACGAAGCCACGACCGCCGACCTATGGCTGGTGGCTTCAACAGGCTTGAATCTGCACCAATTGCTGAGGCACGCCCTGCAGACGTCATTCCACCACTCGCACCAGGTAACATTCGCATCATTCCTATCGGAGGCGTAGAAGAAATCGGCAAGAACATGACCGCCTTTGAAATCGGCGACGATATCATCGTTGTTGATGCAGGTTTCCAGTTCAAGGACGAATCCACTCCTGGCATCGACTATATACTTCCTAACACCCGATACCTCGAGGAACGCAAAGATAAAATCCGCGCACTCTTCATCACCCACGGACACCTCGACCACATCGGCGGTATCCCTTTCATCATCGACCGCATCGGCTACCCAACCCTGTACACCAGGCAGTTCGGCGCCATTATGATCGAGAAACGCCAGACCGAATTCCCTCACCTCAAGCCTCTCGACATCAAAGTGATCAAGGGTAACGAAACCATCACGGCGGGCAAGATACGCGTGAAGACCTTCCCTATCTCGCACACCATTCCAGACGCAATGGGACTCATCATCGAGACGCCGTATGGCAACATCGTATTCATCGAGGACGTGCGCGTCGACAACATCAACGGTGTACCGACCGAAGAAGAAGTAGAACAGTACAAGCAGTTCAAGGACATGAACGTGCTCCTGCTCACCCTCGACTCAACATCAGTCGAAAAGACAGGTTTCTCGTTGTCTGAATCTGTCGTGATCGAAAACATCGATAAATACATCAAAACTGTGACTGGCCGCCTGGTCATTGGAACTTTCGCGTCCCAGGTGGAACGCATACTCGCCATCATCAATTCTGCTGAAAAATACGGCAAGAAAGTCGTTGTTGAAGGCCGCTCGATGAAAAACAATGTGGAAATCATAAAGCATCTCGACCTCGCCAAACTCACAAACATCATTCCTGTCGAGGACATCGAACAATATCCGCCTGATCGCATCGTGATGCTCGTGACCGGCGCCCAGGGCGAGGAATTTGCGGCACTTATGCGCATGGCGACAAACCAGCACAAATATCTCAAGCTCCGAAAAACAGACACCATTCTGCTCTCGTCATCTATCATCCCGACAAACCATTCGGCTGTTGTTAAATTGAAGGACAACCTCTATCGAACGGATGCAAAAATCATCACGTATCTCGATTCCGACATCCATGCGTCTGGTCACGGAAACCGCGACGAGCTGAAATGGATCCATCAGCAGATGAAATATCGCTTCTTCATGCCAGTGCATGGTCATCACTACATGCTCCGCCAGCACACTGACCTCGCCTACAGTCTTGGCGTACCAAGGGAAAACGTCATCATCCCAGATAACGGATCAGTCATCGAAATCCGCGACGAAGGCAAGACCATCACGGTCCTCAAGGAGAAAGCCCCTTCGAATCTCGTGCTCGTAGACGGATTCGCCGTGGGAGACGCCCAGGAAGTGGTTCTCCGCGACCGCCAGATGCTCGCCCAGGACGGTATGTTTATTGTCTTCGGTATACTCGATTCCCAGACCGGACGCTTGCGCAAGTCACCAGACATCATATCACGAGGCTTCGTGTATCTGCGTGAATCGCAGGACCTCCTCCGAGAAACGAGGACTATCATCAAGGAATCAATCGAGCGCACTGCCGAGGGCATGAACCCAATCGACGTCGATATGATCAAAACCAATGTGACCGACGCTGTAGCGCGCCATCTGTTCCAGGAGACCGCCAAAAGGCCGGTGGTTATTCCGGTGTTGCTGACCGTCTAGACTTAAACGCAAACGTGGATCGTGAAAAAGCGCCCGATTGGGTGCTTTTTCTTTGGTATAATAGTCTGCAATCCACCGAACCATGCTCGAAGACAAGACACTTTCGCAAAAGCGCGGCATCATATATATCCTCGGCTTCCTGTTCACCCTCTCGCACGCGATTCCGACATACATAAACTCGTCTTTCTTGGCGAGCTTCCTGCCCGAAGGGTTGGTGGGAATCGTGTATACCGCATCGTCTATCGTTGCGCTCGCGGCCTTCATTGAAATGCCGCGCTTCTTGCGCCGCTTCGGAAACCTGAAACTCGCACTGTTACTTCTGTCATTGTGCCTCTTGTCGCTTATTGGACTTGTTTCGGGACTCGGCGTCATGATTGCCATATCGGCTTTCATACTAAACTTCGTTGCCATTGCCCTCATAAACTTCTGCGTCGACATATTCCTAGAAAGCTTCTCGCCAGACTCGAAAACAGGCAGTATCCGCGGCGCATACCTGTCCATGGGTGCGGTCGCGTGGCTCGTCTCCCCTGTCCTCGCCTCATTCATACTTCAGGAGATTCATTTTTCGTACGTTTATATGGCGAGCGCCTTGATGCTGTTACCTGTCATATCACTCATGTTATTCCAATTGCGAGACTTCAAGGATCCGCAGTACAGTCGTACGCCATTTTGGAAAAGCATTGTCGATATATCTGGCGACAAAGACATCAAATCCATACTGTTCGCGCAGGTACTGCTCCAGTTCTTCTATGCCTGGATGGTCATATACGCGCCCCTGTATTTGCATCAGTATGTCGGGTTCGAATGGGACACCATCGGCTTCATCCTTTCATTTATGCTCATACCGTTCCTTTTCGAAAGCTGGTGGGGCAAGCTTGCAGACGCGCATGGCGAGAAGAAACTGCTGTCGCTCGGATTCATAATCATGGGCGTCGCGACCATTGCCACAGCATTCGTCACGAACGGAAATCCATTCGTTTGGGCGGGAATACTGTTCGTCACTCGTATCGGTGCATCGATTGCTGAGACTATGATTGAGGCTTATTTCTTCAAAAAAGTCGACGCAAGCAAGAGCCACTTGATCGGATTCTCGAGGATGGCGAGGCCGTTCGCATACGTATTGGGCCCAGTCGTGGCCACGCTTTTGTTCACCGTTGCCGACATGAAGACCCTGTTTATCGTACTCGGTTTCGTGATGCTCTATGGTTTGCGATATTCCCTTGCCATTCGCGATACCCCGCCAAGTCGCTTGTCTGCGTAGAATCAAGATGGGCGTTTAACGGTCTGCGCCGCGCAAATACATGCCTCCCTCTGGTTCGATTGGATAAAGTGCGTCATAGGCGTCAAAAACTCGTTCGAGTTGTCGGCGTATGCGTGCCCGTTCGTCTTGCGATATGCCACCCGCTGCATACATTTTGGCGAACCTACGTAGAAACAAAGCGGACATATTATTGAAATGGTTTCCTTGTATAGACTGATCTATATCTGGCTGGTCCCTGAAAAGATATACGGAAGGAACGGTCCATTTCCGATATGTTCTTGTCGCTATTTTTGTTGTCATTTTCGTTGTCATGAATGGTTATTAAATTAATGTTCGTAAACTGCAGGGACACTGGCGTACTTTCCTTTACCCACGACAACGTGGTCAATAACTGATATGCCGATAATCTTGCCCGCCTCAACTATCTGTTGAGTTATCTCGACATCAGCAGCCGAAGGTGTGATAACGCCCGACGGATGATTATGAACGAGAATAATCGCGGCTGCCCCGTATTCGATGGCGGGCTTGAACACCTCGCGTGGATGAACAATATTTGCATCAATCGTCCCCATGGACAACACTTCGTCATGAATTACGCGATGATGGCCGTTCAAATATATGCCGCGCAAGTATTCCTTGGGCAAACCATGCATATCAGCTACATATGCCGACACATCTTTGGCATTGCGGACGCTGACGCTCCTGCCGCCAGGACGTTTGAAGAACCTACGACCGAGTTCGCTCGATGCGACGATTTGACACGCCTTACCCATAGGTATCCCAAGGTCGTCGGATATTTTCTTCGGATCATCAAAAGAAGCAAAACTTTTCTCGCCATACTCGCGTATCATGCGCGATGCCATCGTCATAACATCTTCCTTGACCGTTCCTGTATTCAAAATGATCGCCACCAGTTCGACCAAGGAAAGCATGGCTGGACCGTGCGCAATGAGCTTTTCTCGCGGTTTATCGGCCTCTGGGAGGTCACGGAGCTTATAAACATACTGCCGTTCGCCCTGATGAACTCCATGTGGATGGGTTGTCATCAAGAGGTCGTGATTTTTGATAGTGTATCTCGTATTCATGGAGACATTCTATCAATCTGGGCCCAAAAACGAGATAAAGAAAAGATAAAGGATTATACAATATCGCCTTCTGAAAAAAGAAGTGCTGCGCTTGACAAAAGGCAAGTGCGGGTGTATAATTACAAGATAAAGACGATAAAGACCACGCCGCCCTTACGGGCGCTTTTTTATTTATGCGTGTGACGCCACCTTTACACACTCCAAACACATAAACAGAGGTATCTCCTTCCTTGCCCGGTCCTCTACAATCTTGTGCGGACCTTTCTGGCTTTCCTTGTGAGAAGTCCACTCCTCGATGCGAGCTATCGAAAATCCTGCATTGGCGAGCGATTTTGAATACGCCTGAAGCGGGCGGTGGAACGACACGGTCATTTCTTTGCCGGGATTAGCGGGATTCATGTCCATATCTTTACGAGATTCCGAAAGATATTCGTCCACGCGGCGATATTGAACCCCAGCTGCATCATCGTTACCCCATGCCGATTTTCCTGGTATGCGAAATGCTGGGTGATTAAGGACGAGGACGAGCTTGCCGCCGGGCTTTAATACACGCGATGCTTCTTTGAAGGCCTTGGCCATGTGCTCGATATTCTGAATGGCGAGCACTGAAAATGCAGCGTCAAACGAAGCGGTCTTAAGCTTACCTATGTCTTCGGCCGACATTGTGTGGAATTCCTCGGCATGCCCAGCATGTTTCGTCGCGATTTCAACAAGTTCCGGCGATATGTCTATGCCGAAAACCCGTGCACCTTTGGCTGCCATTGCGTGCGAGAAAAATCCTTGGCCGCAAGCGATATCGAGCAAAGTCTTGCCCTTGGCCGGTTCAACAATGCGCAAAATATTCGGCAAGAGGATCTTGTTCTGATACGAGTCCTCGTCGTTTACGACGCCATCATACCAATTCGCGACATTGCCCCAGGAAGTCTTCACTTTATTTCTTAGATGCCTTCTTGGTGCCCTTCTTTGCTGGCTTCTTCGCCGCAGTGGCCTTTGGCTTCTTGCTGGTCTTTGATACGGTCCTGCGTATTCCGTCCCAGTGGTCTCGCATTTCTCTTATGAATATCTCGAGCTCTGCTGGATCAACCTGCTTGAGCTGATGATATTTCTTGGCCACGGCATCTACTGCGCTTGCATATGTCGATTCTGACACATCCTTTACTTTCTCAAGCTCTTCTAACACCTCGCCCTTAGCTTTGAGCATCCATCCCTTCACCGTCGTTCGATGCTTCTTGGCGTCCTTGTGGCCATACAGATAATATGCGCCGATTGCCGCCGCTGACACTGCTGCTATTCCTGCTGCTATGGCACCTACTGGTGCGCCCTTCTTTTTGTCTGCCATGATGGTTGTTGAATTATGGGTATAAAACTGCCCCGGTACTTACTACTGCGCCTATTCAGTGGTCTCGGCCTTCTTCTTTGACGTCTTTTTTTGTGAACCCCTCATAAAGAACGAGCGGATAAGTTGAGCGATGGTCTTCCATTTGACGCCCTCTTCCTTGAGCACTGCCCGCAATTTCCGTACATCTGTTACAATTTCGGCGCTCTCGGCCTTGATGCGGTCTGATACGTCACGGGCGTTGCGCAGGATTTTGATGAGGTAATACAGGGCGACTGCTATGCCGATCGATATCACAACAAGTGCGATGGTCGATATGAAGAAGAAAGCGTCTGCGTGGATGAGGGATTCGTTTGGCATTGTTTATTTCTTACCTATACATATTACCTAATTAGCGGCCGACAAGCACTGGGCAAGGGCCGTGGTCTGTATCCACCCACACTGGCCGCTCGCCTGGCGCTTGCATTCCGCGGTCTTGTAACATGCATAGGCCTCACGGTATTCGCAGGTGCTCGCCACGTCCTGATCCGAACAAATCTGGCTGCTGCAGCCCGTAGGACGGCACGCGGCAGACGTAGTGGTCGCTGTGCCGCCGGCTTGCCTGAACATAACTGGTACATCTATGTGCATATCGTACTCCGGGAGGCCGCTCGGGTTATCTTTCTTGAAACGAACAAACCCTGATGTCGTGGTTGTTGGTGCAGAAAACGATATGGTCGCCTTAAACGGCACAAATTCTGTGGTCATCCACTCGCCCTCTGCCTGGGCCGGTGCAATGCCGAGAAGGTTGCCCCTATCATCAATGATCTCTACCGGGAAAGACGCCTCGAAATACCAGTTTCCGCGGGCGATACCGCTCACGGAAACAGGCGACGATATGGTTGCGCCGGATGTCGGGACGGCGACAGATATCATGTCTTCAATTGCAGGTTCCCCAATAATGCGAGTATATGTGTTGCCTTCACCGTCTGCACACTTTTCTGGATAGGATTCCATGATCGGAAACCCTGCCGCGACACACGACTCATAATCGGTGACTTCTGCAGACCGACCAATATCAAAGGCCAAAAAACCATATACAAGGAGTCCTATAACGACAAACCCGATTACTAGTTTTGAGATTGGATGCATAGAGTTGTTCATATATCCCTATGATACCACGTCTAAAAATCCCCTTACCTTAAGGCCAAAAAGATGAATGTGCCCAGGAAACCGATCGCAAGAACCACGTTCACAACAACTCCAGCAACCGCACCCAACAAAGCACCCGATGCGGCCTTGGCAGCATGATTTCCCTTTCTCTGATAATGAATCTCTGCGATGAATATCGCCACAAAAAGTCCGACGAGCGAACCGAATGGTGGCATAACGAGCGTGCCGACGATACTACCAAAGATTCCCCAAAGGAGCGATTTGGTATGCGCTCCGCCGTACTTCGCACCTAGAATTCCTGCCACGTTGTCCACAATAAACGATGCGACAACAAACGCAAAAAGGAAGGCTAGTTCCGCCCCAGTTATCACAGAAAAGCCTCCTACAAATGCATAGACGAGCGTTATGAGGAACATATACGCAAGCGCCGGCAACATAGGTATAAGCGCCATAAATATGGCCGGTGCTAACAATACGATGGCGACTGCTAGTCCTATCGAATCGGCCATTCTCTGTTGAGGCTAAGCGACACGATGGCGAGCAAGAAAGCCGAGAGTGCCATGACAGGTAACGTTATATATCCGAACTCCATAACAAAAACCTTTGCACATGACACAGAATATCCTACCGATGCGCATTCCAAATCAAGAGGATTCCAACCAAGCTGGCTTACATAGTGGTATGCCGCGACAATCGCGCCAAGAGATGAAAATACGATTCCATACAAACGCGCCGAGGCATCCCTTTTCCATAGTGCGAGTCCGAGAACGATGGCGGTCGGATACATGAATATGCGCTGGATCCAACATAGCTTGCATGGATCATATCCGATAATATCCGAATATATCAGGCTGCCGACAGTTGCGAGTGTGGCGGCAATAAATGCAATCCATACTCCCCACTTACCCATAAACTGAGCTGGCGCCGTTCTGCGTACGCGTGGCGATACAAGGGCGATTATGCCAAAAAGGACGAGCACTTGAGCAACGATTGCCATGATGCTCCAGAGACCGTTCATAAATGCAGCGAGTTCCATATAAATGCGAATGATTATCGTTTATCACTATCCTTTTCCAAGACGCACTGCGTCATGGAAGCAAGCTGTGCCATTGAAAGCACACCTTTCAAGCGATCGCCTTCGGGTGTATCCCAAGTCGGATAACTCTGGATATCTGCATCGATGCACACCTGCAGCTGACCATTGCCTGAAGGTTGAGCACATTCAATGTAAGGCAGCTTGGATGCGGACTTTCCGAAGATTGCCTTCTGGTCCTGGCAATGCTGACACCAGAACGCTCCATAGAATTTCGCGCCACTATCGGCGATGCACGAAGCGAACGTGTCATATTGTCCTGGTTTCGAAGCATACCAAATCATACCGAATACAATAAGCACGACCGCCCCGACCGATAATATCCATGATGCGTATTTTGCCATGTTCAGAGTATACGCAAGTATAAAAGAAACGGAAAGGCCGCGCCCTGTGAAGACACAGTGCGCGGCCGGAAAATCCGTTTATTATTTAATTGGCTGAACGGGCACGCTCGGCACACTTACCGGCTCGCCCTTGGCAAGTCTGCGATTAATCGCGAAAAGAGTAACGATAAGGAGTGCGACAAGCACGAGGAGATTGATGAGTACAAGGACAAGAAGCCATGAGATATCCACACCCAGGTAAGCGGCGAGCCAAGCAGGGCTGATCATATAAGCCACCACGTTAAGGACATTAAGGACAGAGCCTATACCGAATGTTGCGGATCCCTGTGTAAAGGACAGGATATTATCCTTGTTCCATATGTCCTTTATGATTCCTTGCGTCATAAGTCCTGCCCCTATAAGGACAAGAAGTATCACGAGTAGTGGGTACCACGGTATGTTCCGTAGAAGATTCAGAATATCCTCTGTTATAGCCCCAAATACACCGGCTATATTGGTGCTTGTGGCCTCCGTAGAGCCAATTACGCCATCGAAATCGATAGGATTAGCCGGTGGGTAAAGGACACCGTCAAGAATGTCCGATAGGTCTCCGTCCCTATAGTTAGGGTTGTCCGCGCAGTATATTCGATTCATCTCTGCACGGGTCGTTATATAAACAATACCAGTAGGAACATTCGTTCCCCATGGTGAAAGAACTGATCCGGCGTACTTGGCCTGGAATGCCATCACCGCAGCCTCTGTAGATACGCCGAACTCACCGTCCACAGGAAGACCGGCGTTCTCATATGTATTAAGGAAATACTGAATCTTCCTAACCTCGTTAGGGTTGTTTGATGCACCTATTCGCGCATAATCGGCTATAAAGTCATCAACAAGGCAGTATTTTGGCACGGTCGGCGTAACAGAAGTTACAGGGCCAGCCACAACAGGACCATCAATAATGATTATGATGTCAGGAGTTGTGCTTGCAACCGGGACTGGACATCCGAAGCCAAAACATGGTCCGCCGCCACGATAACCACCACGACTGCCTCCTGTAGAAGGAGCTTTATCATCGTCATGATTGATGAGATTGACAGTCTGAACAGGAAGATTATTGAAATTTATATCGTCCGAGGAAGAACCACCAATAATGATACTGTATGCTATTGGGCCATCAACAATGGTGTCGTCAACACCTGTCACGGTAACAAACTGTGCGATATTCCAGTTTGCAGGGGTGAATACAAGAAGAGGCGTAGAAACGACTCCTTCTGTCGTGTCAGTGCTTACAACCGGCAAAGTAACGTTTGCAAGAGGGGCTGAATTGAGAACAACACCGAAGTTTGCTGTTCCTCCGGACTCGCTCGTCGAAAGACCCGTCGTATTCAGCAGGGTGAGACCAATATTAGACGAGCCTCCGGATATAGTTATCTGGAACGGGAAAGCTGTGGACACACCACCCTGGGAATCACGTGCGAACACCTGAAAATTCTGAACACCAGGCATGCTCCATGAGAATGAGCGTGAAGCTGGCGTTCCTGAAGTCACAGCAGGGGTCCAACCCTCGGAACCTTCTATGGTGCCGTTGTTGTTCCAATCAAAACCGTATTCGATGTCCTGACCCTCAGGATCAGTAGCTGTGGCTGTGAATACATACGAAACATTCACCGATCCAGTAGTTGTGCCCGTAACTGAAACAACCACGGGAACAGCATTGCTCGTCCCACCCTGGCAACCAGACACAAATACTGGAGTGGTCGATGCAAGGAGATAATTGTTCGTAGGTATAAGCTCGACAATATTTATGCCATAAGCGTAAATCTGGTGTGTTCCACCATCCTTAAGACTATTTGGGGTATCGAAAATGAAACCGTGATCTCCTGGTATACCCAATGCTGTGTTCACGTCTGGACGAGGTACATTGGCGACAGCGCTTCCAATGAACGTGCCGCTACCAGCAGGGCCTCCTGCATAGAAATGCACTGGTATATTGGCCGTAGCGTCATCTGGGTCATATGCCCAGCCAGTTATAGCTGAACACGAAGCGGTATCGAGGTGGCCATCTGGACGAACATCCGATGGGCTTCCTACAACCGAAGTTATGATGACTTCGATACGTCCGTTATTTCCATTAGAGCCAGTGCCGCTCGAAGAACCGTCTCCGCCTCGAGCGCGTCCACCGAGAGCGCTCGCACCGCCCGCGGTAGGTGAAGAGTTAGGGCCAGCTATGACAGCCGCGGCATCACCGCCGTTGTGGAGATCAGAACCAACAAGCCCTTCGCCGCCTCGGCCATCAAATACAACCTGCGCGTAAGCGACTGCCGTTGAAAAGAAGGAAAAAAAACCTTTCATTGCCGCACTGAGATCACGACAAGTCACACCATATTCGTTACCAGTCTCTTCGTTGACATGAGTCCAGTAACAATTTGTTCCAGTTGGAGTAGGGGGGCTGGTCGGGCCGTTACCTGATATCTCGTCCCAATTCGCGCCCCCATTTCCTCCTGAAGCTGAAACAATAGAATTAAATGAGGATTGGCCCCCAGTACGGTCAGCACTGGTGCCTCCTTGCCCTACAATGTATCCAAACGAGGCTCCGCCGGTCACATTGACTGTTTGTGCCGCAAATCCGCCCGCACCTCCACCTTGGCCAGCATAGGTGATCCCAGAGATAGTTGTACCATCACCACCCTTACCGCCCGCGCCCCATGCACGCACCGTAATCGATGTCGCATTTGAAGGGACAACGAAGGTGCCGCTCCTTGGCTGGTCAAACACGAAGACCTGGTTAACCACTGCAGTATCAGCAGAAACCACCGTCGGCATGAAGGCCTGTATGGATGGCAGGATCGCAGACGCGAACATCAACGCTCCAAGGAGCGCCTTTTTCGTGGCTCGGGCAACAGTTATGGTGAAGCGGTTCATATGAAGATTCGTATAACCCACATTAAACACTTTTGAGTTCTAGTCAAATCTTGCAAAACATGACGGAGTTATATCAGCGGCATTTCACGGTGTCTAAAGGACACTATAAAGGACATATATTCATAGCCGTATAATTTGTCCTTTATGAAACCTGCCCCTTGACAAGGTATTAAAAAATCTTGTAAAAGACATTCGGCAACTGCGCTATTTTTCTGGCACTAATCAAGCCTAAAACCATAATTGTAGTGCGCAACGCTATTTGTATGATGTCAATATTATTCCCTCGTCCGTTATCCACAATTGACTAACCAGCCCCAGCAAAGCAAACTATCAGTCCCAAAGCTGTTCTTTCAACGGTTCTTTCGGATTCAACCTTCAACCCCGCCAAACAACCTATGGTAGGTTTTACCAAACTGCCCCACCCAATCAACGTCCGCGTCATTGCGGACTGTATCGCGATCGGAGACCACCACGTCGAAGTCAAACTCAAGGCTATGACGAGGCTCACGTTAACGATGCGAAGCTACGACGGCAGGATGCACGCGCTCGACCCTACCAAGGTCGAAGAACGTTCAATCCTGATCGACGAATCGCTGACACTCTGTTGCGTCCAACAATGTCCGTCCCGTCCCTACTCTGTCTTGCGAGAACTTAACGTTCCGCTCGACGGCAAACCGGACGAAACGGTGCATATTCAAATTTACGATGAGGTGTCCTTGATCGAGACGTTCGGCGACTTCGCCGTCGTGTCGGTCCGTGGCACGCATGCGATTGTTCGAATCACTGACATCGAGGCTCTGCCCGAGAGCATCGTCGGGCAACGTCTTGCGGTCTAATTCAAACAAGGCCCGGAACTTTCGTTCCGGGCCTTTTTCTTATCCGCCTTTTTGAAATACCTTACCTGCACATTGCCTACGCCTTCGGATCAAATATCATCGGCTCGACTTTCTCACCAGAAACTATCGCGGCAATGCGACGCGCACCATATATCGAAGGCAAGATACCAACACCGTTGCATCCAAGGTTGTACATGAGGGTCCGGTTCTTAGGTTCCTCACCTACCAAGCGAACGCCAGATGGTGTGTAACCCATGAGTCCGTGCCAAGTGAATTGATAATCGATCTTCTTGTTCGGATCAGGGTCATATGTCGACTTCACGAAAGAGTTGATGCGTTTCTTGGCATCCTCAGGGTAGTCGAGATCGGCGTTGTATTCGATACGGTTTTCCATGGGAAATTCCGGTCCGCCCACGCTGATAAGGTTTGAGTTATCGTTGCCTGGAAAATCGTATGGTCTGCGAGTCATATAAAAGTATGGATCCTCGTCAAACGGGTCGCTTGAGTCGATATGATTGGGCGGAAAATAACTCACAGCGATGGCTGATTTGTTCATCGGCTCGAGATATGCCGACATATATCCAACCATGCCCTTTACGAGGTGATGGAACTTGGTGTCCACGGCGAGCCCACCTTCGTTAATAATGTTCACTCCCTCAAAACCATTAGTACAGAGAGCGACGCGCTGAGCGACCACGGTATGCTTGCCGGCATCAAGAATCGCCCTGCCTTCATGCAGCACAGCCTTCGATATGGCAGTGTGCTCGTAAAGAGCGAAACGTTCTGGGTATGTCTTTTTAAGATGAGAAATGATTTCCTGACAGAATAGTGCCGAATTTAGACATCCCTTCTGATATGAAAGCGTGGCGATATATTCCCTGTTCATGGTCTGGAGATCCTTAAGAACCTCTTCATGTGGTACAAGGCTGTACAATCCATCATATTCTGCCGGTATAGAATCGAGAAATGGCGCGTTATTGGATATTTTAAAACCCTCTGTTCTTATACATGCTTTCCGGCGATAAAAATTATCCTTCAAATGGCGCAGTACCTGATCGCCTGTGGTGAATCCTGCTTGTCCCATGAATCGAGATATAGGAATCGAGAGGCCCGCCTCTGTATACATCTCATCGAGAAGCTGCCACGAAGTCTCGATAGCGACTTGGGCCTTGGCCGCCTTTTCAAGACCGAATTCTTCGGCAAGCTCATGGAACGGACGCTCGAAATAGCTTGCGATTTGGCCCGCGTTATGTCCTGTGGCACCGTGAGCGAACTTGCCCTTCTCGATCATGGCCACCTTCTTGTCTGTGTGCTTGAGCACGAAAAAGGCAGTGGATATACCGGCGATACCGGCTCCGATGATTGCCACATCAGTCTCGATGTCCTCTTTGAGAGGTACTACTTTTCGGTCGTTGTTAAGCTGGTGTATCCAAGGTGATCGATTAGACATTACTATTACAGTTACCCTATGTTGGGAAAATTCCTAGGTAGAGGATTAAAAACTACCCAAAACATGACGATGGTGAGCACGAGCAACAGGAGACCTATTATTGGTTTGATTTTTTCTTCCATAGGTTCTGTTGCTGTGTATTACAGTTTATCAATTACAGCGTGCCAAATCGAGCCGTTGAAAGAACGGATTCAAAATCGCTCATGGTAATGTCATCAGGACTGTTGAATGTAACCGAGAACATGTACACGAAATCGTCCGTTGCTACGACGACCGACTTGCCTTCATAGAGCCCAGACCAGCGATATTCGTAAGCCTGATGATTATTGACAGTGCGTGCCGTAAGTTCACCTGGTCCGAGCTTATAATTCGACGCTGAATTGCCCTTGATCCATTCTTCGGCTGTATACCGTTCGTTCTGGACGTTGCGGAAAATATCCACCGTGATGGCCGTCGGGCCCTCGCCCATTTCAGGTGGCACATATCCCTTCTCGATAAGGGCGAGAGAAATACGGTTTCGTTGAGGTGTTGAAAGATCGGTTTCCGTCAAAGTATATGTATCAGGGTATTTGAATCCAACTCGCCAATCGTTGGTCGAATAATCCTGCATGACAGTTTGAACTTGCTGACTAGACTGATCGAGTGGCGCATCACTTTCTGATACGACAAGAATACTGATGATGTACCAGACGGCGGCAATACCGAGGACCAGAGCAAGTATTGGTTTGATGTCTTTCATAATTTGGTTAAGTGGGTTTGGTATTGGGAATGTATGCCTATGATATCTGTTTTTGCCGTCCCGTGGTAGCCTAGATGCATTATGGAACGAAAGACCGCACCAAAACAAGCCAAAGCACCGAAGGCGAAACTTAGCGAACGTTATGATGTCGCCGTTATCGGTGGCGGGCCTGCGGGCATGATAGCGGCCGGACGCGCTGCAGAACTCCTTTCGGCAAGGAACGGTGGCAAGGGCGGATCGGTCATCCTACTCGAGAAGAACGACGGACTAGGCAAAAAACTCCTCATCACTGGTGGTGGCCGATGCAATGTTACGAACGACGAGCCTGATGCCAGATCTTTTCTCGCAAAACTAAAAGGTAAGGGTAAGTTTCTTTTTTCAACTTTCGCTGAACATTCGGTCAAGGAATCTCTCGACTTCTTCCACAGCAAGGGCATGAAGACGAAAGTAGAGAACGAGGGTCGCATCTTCCCTGTCACCGACACCGCCCGTTCGGTCTGGGACGTTCTGGTCAAATACATGAAGGAAGGCGGGGTCGAGGTACATCACGGCTTTGCTGGAAAAGGCCTTCATGCCTATGACGGCAAGGTCGTAGGCCTCAATACAGACCGAGGCACGGTGGTCGCAGACTCATATATATTGGCGACCGGCGGCACCTCGCACCCGGAAACCGGCTCGACCGGAGAAGGATTCGAATGGCTTAAACGAATCGGCCACACCATAATCGAGGCTGACGCCGCGCTTGTCCCTGTTAAAATCGCCGAAAAATGGGTCCGCGACCTCGCCGGCGTATCGCATCAGCACGCCAAACTTTCCATCATGGAAAATGGCAAGCGCACCGATTCGCGCATCGGCCGCATGGTATTCGCCCATTTTGGCATGTCGGGTCCGCTCGTCCTGTCGTTTTCCAAAGAAATCCGCGAAGCTATGCATTACGCCCAGCCGGGCCCTAATGGCACAAAGGTCGAGCTTTCCCTCGACATATTCCCAGACCTCGACCCTGCAGCCCTCGACAAGAAAATCTTGGCCGATTTTGCCGAACATTCCAACAAGAAAGTTAAGAACGCTATCGGTAAGCTCGTGACCCCGGCGATGGCCGACGCCGTGATCAAACTCGCCAAGCTCGACGCCGACAAAGAAATCAACCTTGTGACGCGTGAGGAACGCCTCGGCCTCGGTAAGTTGCTCAAAGACATGCGCATGACGCCCATCGGTTTTTTGGGTGCAGACAAAGCAATCGTGGCATCGGGCGGCGTAAAGTTGGAAGAAATTGATTTCCGCACCATGCAATCGCGCCTGTATCCAAACCTTTACATCATCGGCGACGTGCTCGACATAGACAGACCTTCAGGCGGCTACAGCTTGCAGTTGTGCTGGTCTACAGGATGGGTTGCAGGGTCGACGGCAGCCGCGGCCGCTACTGGAGGCGCAGCTAAAAGCGTGCGAAAAGATAAATAAAAAGGCGGGCAGTGCTCATGGTGCCCGCCTCTCTATGTATCTTTTGGACATCTATCTAATATTTGATTAATTTTTAATCAAATATTAGATAGTGCGAAAAACATGTAGTTAGGAGGCGCACAAACCCGCGAACGCATTGCAATGTTCGCGGGCTTTTACCATTTATCTCTACATTATACACCCAAACACCCCTACTTGTCAATAGGCACAAAACCACGATTTTAAGCCAAATTCTGACCGTATCCTACAAAAACAGCCGCACAACCCTCAGATCCTCAAAATTATAACCTTTGCCAAGGATAGCCATCACAGGCGAGAGCGGACGCTTGCCGCCGTCCACCGTGCCGACTTTTTGGAAGGCGGCGCGGATTTTCTTGAACCGTGTCGCAGGAATCGCCTCGCGCAAATGGTGAATATTTAAATTAGGATCCTCTGCGCGGATTTTCTCGATATGGTCGAGAACGGTTCCGACGGTGAGTTCGCGCTCAGCTGCGATTTCGGCGAGCGACTTCCCTGCCTCCAAAAGTTCGCGGGTCGCCTCGACTGTGTCTTTTTTGGGCGCACCGCCGTGACTGCCTTTGCTGCGACCACCCCCTTCACGCTTGCCGGCACGGGCGATGAATTCATCATGCATCTGGGCGAGCCGGGCGGCACCCATTTCTTGCAAGGCGAAGGCGTGTTCGTCTGACATTCGTTTAAAGTCGCGATCAATGTCGAGGGCCTCCTCGTGAATCTGCATGGCCATGTTGTTCATGCCCTTAATGGAAAGCCCTTCGAGCGAGCGCACGCGTGAAAGCGCCACATATCCCATGCCGCGTTCGAACGATTTGGACAGGTCTATCTCGGCGGCGTCGAGGGACATGCCCTGACTCTTGTGGACGGTGATTGCCCAGGCGAGGCGGATCGGATATTGCTTGATTTCGGCCAAGACACGGCCGTTGTCCTCGACCTTCCACGCTTCTGGTTCGACGTCTATGAGCTCGCCGTCGAAAGTCTTTACCGTTATTTTCGAAGCGTCGCACCGGGTCACCTCGCCCAACGTGCCGTTGGCATATCCCTTGTCGAAACTGTTCTTCACAAACATAACCTTGGCGCCACGTTTAAGGCGCAGGACCTCGGGCGCGAGGCAGCCCTTTTTAAGAAGCGCGGCCACGGCCTCGCGCCCGCTTTCGTCCATATAATATTCGGCGGCCTCGCCGGGAAGTTTGGCGAGCTCTTTCTCATTCTCGGCATCAACATCCTTGTTGTGGGTGTAAAGTTTGGTCACAACCATGCCGCCTTTGACTGGCGCGTGCATGCGTTCGGTCAAGATTTCACCTATGGCTTCGGCGTCGTCTGATGCGGCCTCGCCTGCACGGATGGCTGAAAGAACACGCAAGAAACGATCATCTTCCTGGCGATGGGATTCGTGGAGATAACACACGGCGGGCGAAAGCATTTTCCATGCCTCGGAGTGATACGCAAAACGGGCCTGTTCCTCGCCTGGGCGCATGACGGGCGGCAATTGGAAAAAGTCACCGCAGAATATCACCTGCACACCGCCAAACGGCAGTTCAGACATGTCGTTTCCTGCCGAATCTGTCTGGCCACGCTTGGCCCGACGCAATACAGCATCAACGAGATCGAGACGGAAATGGTGGAGCATAGACACCTCGTCAACGATCAGAACCTGAGCCTTGGAAAGACGGGATTTAAGGTAAGATTTCTCGACGATGGCCTCGATTTGGTCTTCGTGAAGATTGCTGTGGATGCCGATGCCGGACCACGCATGGATAGTCTGTCCGCCCATGTGGGTGGCGGCGATGCCCGTCGATGCAGTGATGCCGGCCGGGATGAATTCTTTTTGGAGGTGTGCGATGTATTCGCGCAGAACATGCGTCTTGCCGGAACCTGCAGCGCCAGTGAGGAAAACGCTGCGGCCGGTTTTGAGGATGTCGAGTGCTTCCTTCTGGGTCATAGATTCCTATTCTACAGGGTATCGGGCGCCGTGCGAACCTTACATGCGACGCGAATCATATGCCCAATGCAGCAAAGCCTGCCTTTGTTGTGTATTGCACGAGAAATCCCCTTTCCTGCACTTCTGAACGACCTGCGCCACGTGACGGCGCATGGCTTTCCAACGCTTGATCTGGAGCGCATCTTCGCCCGCGATGCGACGGCCCATATAGTATCTGCAATACCACTGGAACCAACCACGCGGATCGTCTGCATATATCCAACCTTTCTTGCGCCACACCGACAAAGGCTGAGATGCGTTCACTTTGAAAAAGTTAAGGCTCGCATCGTGCCGTTCGTGGCAGAGTTTTGCATCCGTGAACCAATCCGACGGAAACTCTGCGGTGCAATCAGTCATGTATTTGCCGCCAAATACACCAAGGGCGAGACATTCTTTCGGGGTAAGATCTGGCCTGAACTCGGGGTCAAAGTCGCGCCCTATCGGCGCGACAAGATCGTACGAATAGCCAGACTGCATGATGTCGTTTACAACGACGGTCTTCTGATGAGGCTTCGGCATAAAACCGATTATACCTTTAATACTTTCTAATGACCCCTTTCACCACTGCTGCAATTTTGAGGTCATACTCGGGATAAATAGGTTTGTATGCAGCGTTCGCAGGCATTAGATATGTCTGTGAACCTTTTTTCTTGAGATATTTCATCGTCCAGCCACCGTCAATTTCGGCGATGACGATGTCGTCCACCTTGGGCGTAAGGCGTGGACCAACCTTCTCCGCAACCACGAGGTCACCTTCTTTGATTCCTTCATCTATCATGGAATCTCCCTTCACCTCGAGAAGGTATGATTCCGTTCGGTCCTCGACGAGATATGCGTTGATGTCGAGGGTGTCGAGCACTGATTCTTCTGCTGTCATCGGTATGCCGGCCTCGACGAGACCGAGAACCGGTATCTCGCCAATCGGCTGGGCAAAACTTATGCGTCCTTCTGAATCTTTTCTGAGAACACCAACATCAACCAGCTTGTTGATAAGCTTGTACACCGCGTTTTTCGACTTGAAGCCCGTTATGGCCATGAGCTCCTTGTAGCCAGGCATGCGCCTATGCTTCGTGAAGAAATCCTGGATTTTTTTCTTGTGTTGATCGATCATCCCTTAGATTATAGCGTGAACATGGCCATGGCCTGTGTCATCCTGCTGAAGATGCCAAAGCGACGAGGGGCGAGCATACGCAGCTGGGATACCAGCCTCTTGTGCCTCCTCGACTCGGCTGCATACGATAGACCCTGTACAATTTTCAGGTCTATTCGCCAATTCAACGCCTTTATCTCACGCTCTATCGCCCCTATCATTTGGTTCTTGCTCATACATGGTTTCGTTTATTCGTATGTATGTAGTATAGGTGAACTATAGTTCACTTACAAGAGGGGCGACGAGTCCACCTGGGGATAAGTCAGGGGTAAATATTTCCTACTCTAGAAACGCCAACGCTTTCTTAGCTAATAATCCGAACATGAAACGGCCCCTCTCGGGTGCCGCTCGTGTTGATGCCGTCGATACACGCGCCTTTACTACTTCTTCTGTACCTACCGTCACAAAGCCATTTGAATTCATGGCAATTGTGGCAATGTTGCGGCCCTCGACCGTTGCGAGAAATCGGTATATCCCATCTTTGGCATCATCTGCAAAGGTGATGCCATAGGAAAGCTGCACGATCTCGCCCGGACCGATGGCACCAAGATCCCAGTCCTCAACACCAATAATGTAATCTTCCGGTGCGCGCATGATATCGCGTAGTATGACCGACTCGGCTGTTCCTTTACCTACGTTCGCCACAACGATGGTCGTGGTGGCGGTACGCGTAACGTTGTCCATAACAACGGAAACCACGGGGCGATATATCTGTAATCGCGCCTCCTCACGCGCAGCTTGCGCGCTTATCGGAGCGAGCGCCAAAATGGCGATCGCCAAGGAAATCGTGGGTAAAGTCTGCCTCATACGCCACCAATGACGAGGGGTGTCAGGTGGGATTACGGCAAAATTGTGGGCAAAAACTAGCCGTGCGCTGGACGCGGGCCCTTGGGTCCACGGAACCTGATTTCTATCTTGTCACCCTCGTCTACTTTCTGGCCCAGGACGGCCGGCGTACCGTTAACCATGACCTTGCCCTCGCCTACCAACACATCCATTTCACGGCGCGAGCCTCGGCCTTGCATGGCGAGGTATTTATTGATGCGCATTGGGTATTTGGGCTCGTCTGCGCCTTCAGAATCGTTCGTATTTCTCGTGTCTTTCATATCTTTCATCGCCCTACATTACCACACTTCCAGTTTCGATGATGGCAAGCTTGCCTTTCCGGTCCAAACGCTTGATTCTGGCCTCCTCGACCGATGCAAAGGAACGGTCGGCAAAGGTGCGGCTCCAGACAAGAACCGCCGGCCTGCGGGCGTATACGTACTTCGAGCCTAAATGCGAATCATTTGCATTATGCTCCTTGACACGGCGTTCAAGTTCCGTGGTTATGCCCGTATAGAGCGATCCGTCGGCACAACGCAAGATATAAACGTGATACATGCTATGCCTTAGGCTCGACGAAAGGTTCTTCGGGTATCAACGCAATTGCAAACAGGTACACGACGACCCCAGGAAAAAGCCCAGAAAATATCACGACCACCACCCATATAAGGCGCAAAAGTCCTGTATCGACATTGAAATACTGGGCCAAGCCGCCACAAATACCCGCGAATACGCGGTCGGTTCTCGATCTGTACAGTTTTTTACGCGGTTCCATTTTTGTATTATAAACCATTCTCTACCCTGCTTACACGCAAGCTGTCTACTATGCCCGAGATGAGGTTCTGGTCCAGTTGCGACGTTCCCGACGCCCCTGAAGCGATCGGCGCATGGATGACGAGATATCCGCGAGCAGATTCAGGCACGTTAGGCGAGATGTCGAAAGCGAAGAAAGGCCCCTTTTCGCGCACGGACGTGATTCCCGTGCTGGTGTCGGTCACGGCCTCGTTTAAAAAATACCGCACGCCAGAAAATCCTGTGCTGGTCTCGACAGGATCTTGTCTGCGGATGCTCGTACACGACATGCTTTCGTTTGGACCGTCGGCGGCGCACATAGCGAGCATGCTTTCGATGATATCGCCGCGCACGATTGTGACGTCGGCCGAACTATCGAAACTGCCGCCAGTTGTTCGGCCGACCGCCACATAATCCGGTGTATACGCCCTCGCCTCGTGGCCTTCAGGATAAGCAAAAGAATATCCATACGTCGCGTTTTCATAGCGTCCGGGGTCTGCGCTTGCCTGGTCTGGCACGTCAGTATCGGGCCGAACGGACATAAAGCCAGCCACGCCAATAATGACGAGGACAAGCGCGACAGCCCCGATAGCGAAAGCAAGGGTTGTGGGTTTCATATGTATATTTGATACGAGGTTATGGACGGAATTCGGGAATATTTCTTACGAAGCGCCCTTTTCACCCTTCGCATTTTCTGTGGTCGTTACCACTTAAGGTACGTGATCGTAAACTGCAATACCGTAGCAAACGACACCCATGCAAGGTATGGGATGTTGGCGAGCGCGACCCATCGTGCATGCTTCCAGATGGCAGCCATGGCCCAGATCAAGGTGCCGAGCACCAATACGATGTCTATCGAAGCGAGGATGTTGGACTGCAAGCCGAACTGTATCGGGGTGAATATGACGTTGAATGCGAGATTCAAAAGAAAAGGCAGAAAGGTCGTGAACGATATGCGCTTTTTGATGGCGAGGTACGCCGCATATCCAAACGAAATGGCGATGATGATGTACAAAACAGTCCACACCGGGCCAAACAGTTCTGCCGGAGGGGCCCATGAGGGTTTGATGAAATCTGCGTAGAGGGTGTAGTTTTCCATGCCTACATTCTATCAAGAGACTTATAAAGCTGTCCCGTGAGGACGAGCAGGATTACACCGATGCCTATGAGGGTGATCGGGTGTTCCGTGAACAGTTGTATCTGATTCGACCAAAGCTCGAAGCCATGGAGGATAGCGGCGACAGAAAAGATGACGAGGAAAGCGAAAAGCAATGGATATCGCTTGAGGACCGGTTCAGTATAGACGCCCGCCTTGTCGTGGGTGTCTTTGATGATTTTCTCGATGCGCTGGATGGGGTCTTTGGGGGTCATCAACTAGTGATTAAGAATCTATTTTGTAATACTCATACATTTGCCTCAAATCCACTGGTAAACCAACCAGGTTTAATCGGTTCTTTCGTTCTTCCAGAAGGGCGTTAATAAGATGCTTTCTTTCCCGATCAACACTCAGATGTATCTGCCTATGGCATCTAGGACATAAAGTTACATAATTTGCCAATACTTCTATGGAATAGCTGAAATCATTCCGAAATTCCTTGGGGATTAAATGATGGAGCTCCAAGTAATTTTCTCCGTTATTCTTTGCTGTAAAATAAATCGGCCTGCAATTATTAATGCTCTCAAGCTCACAGGTATAGCCACTCTGAACGCAGGAACTATCCTGGCAATATAGGAGAAATTCAAGGCTAGTTCAAAAGCTATTTTCCGAGATCGAGAGTCTCATCAATCCTAATCTTCTCCACGAATTCTGGGACGTGCGACACCAATATCATGGCCCCTTCATAATCATGCAGGGCTTGGGCTATGACTGGAATATGGCGGAAATTTATATGGTTGGTCGGCTCGTCGAGTATCAAAAGTCCCGGCTTCTGCAAGACGAGGCAGGCAAAGGCCACCAACCCCTTCTGCCCTTCCGACAATGCCCCTACTTTGGTGTCCATCATGTCGCCGCGGATTAAAAATCCTGCCGCTACAGACCGTATGTCCTGTTCGATATGGGTGGCAGACGCCGCGAACAACGCATCATGGACCGTGTGTTCGAAATTGAGGGTCGAGAAATCCTGGCGATAATATCCGACGCGCACGCCGTCGGCGATGGTCGCTCCTTCTGCCGTGCCGCGAGCCAATGATTCGAGGAGCGTCGACTTCCCTATGCCGTTCGGGCCCTTTAACAGAAGGTGTTGTTTCCGTTTGAGGACAATCGAGCACGTGCGGCGCGTCGGCTTGTGGTTTTTAATGACGAGGTATGACGATATGTTCATGATTTCCCCCGTGAATTCAGGCTGGGATGGGATGACGAATTTCCTGATGGTCTTGTCTTCCTGGCGCACCTCGACGATTTCTTCTTCCAGGGCTTCGGCCTTCTCGCGCATGCGTTTTGCCACGATACGCATCTGGCCTCCTTTGTTCGCGAACATGTTTGCCTGGTCTTTCTTGGCCTGAATTTCTTTGGCAAGCAATGCGTTGGCGCGATTTTCCCTTTCCACGCGGGCCGTGATGTCTTTCAACACGTCGTAATAGTCGCCCATGTACTGTTCCACCTTTTTGGTATGAATGTCGAGATACAAAACGCCGTCGGTGAATGAATTGAGGAATTCAGCATCGTGGGAAATGACGAGAACGGTTTTCGGATACGCCTTAAGGAAAGTTTTCAGGTGATCAATTCCCGAATGATCCAAGTTGTTGGTTGGCTCGTCCAAAAGCAGTATTCCCGGATCTTGTATAAGGGCCGACGCGAGCAAAAGCCGCGCCTGCTGGCCGCCGGAAAAGGATTTCACGATGCGTTCGGAAATGCCCGCGACCTGGGCCTTGCCCGTGCCCTGAGCCTGCGAACGTCCTGGGAAATCCACAGCATCGAGGACCCTGTCCATACGGGGGTCTATGTCGTATATCTTGAACTCGTCTATGGCATCCTGGCCTGTTTTACCTGTAAGGGCCTTGAGAAAAAAGTCCCGTACGGTCAGTTCCATTTCCGATCGCGGTATAACCTGGCGCGATATGGCGATAGAGTTGCCCGGAGTGACGATGACAGAGCCCGCCTCGGCCTTATGCTCGCCTGTGATGAGCTTGAATATCGTAGACTTGCCCGCGCCGTTCTGGCCCATCAGGGTTACCTTCGATCCGCGGCGCACGGAAAAGTCCGCTTCTGTGAGAATCGGATGGTTGTGCCCAAAATTGAAGGACACCTCGTCGAACCTAAGGACGACGTCGCCCTGCTTGCCGTTGGCCATAGACGGCCATACTAACGTATTTTGGGAATTATTGACAGTGGGTGCGCGGCGCCGGTGCGCCGCGAAGCGGCGCGAGGCGCCGCCGCGCACATATATGATTTCCGACACCGTGGTTTATTTGATGAAAAACTAATCAAATGTCCCAGGTATGAAAAAAGACCACCCATTACTGGGCGGTCTCGCAAAACAAAAACCAAAATGATCAAACTGTTGTCATGTTAACTTCATGTCGACTGGGCCGAACGCGGCCGGGATTTCTCGAGCAGTGTCCGCGCCTCCTGGTATAACTCGACGAAGGCCGGGACCGTAAGGAACCCTTCCAACCTGTCTAGATGTGGCCATGGGTCGAACTCGGGAATATGCCAACCCAGAGTAATCGCATACAGTGCAGTCTCGAGCGGTCCAAGCTGCCTCACTATCTGCGCTTCCTCTGTCTTGCCTTCCCTTAATTCGACAACCAAGGCCTTGATACGACCCCAACCAGGAATCCGCGGCCCGACTACTTCGAGCAACACATCATCAAGATGCGCCACCGCCCACAGTTCATAAATACGTAACCGTTTGCACGGATCGCACCCACCACCGAAGAGCGACACAATGATCGAGAGTCCACCAGTGATGTGATCACCGACAGTCTCTCGCTTTTCCGGAGGAATGGCGGAGTGAAGGAACCTCGGATTGTAGACATGCTTGATGTTGCTCGCCTGCCAAACAAACTGGAGGAGCGGGCTCGCCTTTGCGAACATGGGAAGATCGCACGGTCGCGGATGCTTCGCACGTCCCGACATACGGGCATACGTGCGCTCTTGCATGCGTCGCGGAGGATTCTCCATGACGATACGAGCGATTTCCTCATACAAGCCCTTGTGGGGCTCGACAGAGAAATATCCCTTGCGTCGTTCGATGAATCTCTCTGGCACGACCCCGTGGTATCGCCAGCTCATCGGCACCGAATATGCGACCGCCTCAAGCTTGTCTGTCTGCTTGTCGACGATGGCTTCGGGCGTGATGCCCGTATCGTATGCCGCAAACAGTGCCCTGAGACGATCCTTACCTGGAACAGACTCCGTGATTATTTTAAACCACGTGTGCTCCATCCATTTCTTGTGATATTCGGGTATCTCGCCCGGCGGTGTGTCGCCGAACGGCCCGCTCTCTGCCAAGTCATGAACAGACCACTGCTCGAAGGTACGGAGCCGGAAGGCCGGATTGTATTCCTTGCCGACGAGAACGGACATCATAATAAAGCCGACAGCGGTGTGATCCGCCGTCGTCTCGCACCGCTCAGCCGGGACTCTACGCTTCAACATCCCTGACCTGAAAACATGTTTTATATGGCTAGCTTGCCAGACAAACTGGAGAATCGGGCTCGCCATAATAAAAACTGGATGACCTATTGGTTGCGGGAATTTCGTCTCCCGCACGACGTAAAAGTCGTTTTTAGAGGACATTCTATTGCGAAGACTACGCCTGCTGACGAGGCGTGTCAACGGCCTTTTCTATCGAACTCCTTTTCGGAACACGCGGCGATAGCCTGCACCGATGCCGCCATTGCCTGACTTAGAAGAGTCAGTGTTGCGTGGGCGTGGGAATGCAGATCGTCCGCCGCCGCCTCCACGCGAGAAACCACGAGACGGGCCGGTGGATGCGCCTGGGGCCGCCGATCGTGATGATCCGCCGTATGAAGGGCGAGGACCGAATCGAGATGGACCGGCAGAGCGCGCTGGGGCACCACTGTTATATCCGCGAGAGCTTCCGCCGCGGTATCCACCACCACTACCACCGCGCGATGCGCCGCCACGGTATCCACCGCGACCGCGATATCCGCCGCGAGACGGGCCACTGAAACCACCGTCATACATTGCCGCACCTTCATGGCTTTTCGTTGGGATAACCCTCTTGATCAGACGCTCGATCGACATGATGTCGCGTTTCTGGTCAGGCATGGCAAATGAAATCGCCTTACCTTCTGCACCAGCACGGCCAGTTCGGCCGATGCGGTGCACATAGTCTTCGGACTGCTCTGGAAGGTCGAAGTTCACGACGAGCGAGATGTTTTTGACATCGATGCCGCGAGCCGCAATGTCGGTCGCAACCAACACGCGATATGTGCCCTTCTTGAATCCGTCGAGGGCCATGCGCCTCTGTCCGAGCGATCGGTTCGAGTGGATTTCAGTCGCGGTGATGCCAATCTGGCGCAAGTCACGAGAAATATCTGCCGCACCGTGTTTAGTACGATTGAACACAAGCACCGATCCTGCATATTCACCGAGAAGCTTTACGAGAAGGTTAAACTTCGCGCGCTTTTCAACGACGATTATTTCCTGCTCTACTTTTTCTGCAGCAGTTCCGGCAGGGGCAACTTCGATGCGCAAAGGCAACTTCATGTGCTCCATAGCAAGCGATGCGATTTCATTTGGCATGGTAGCCGAAAACAACATCGTCTGGCGCTCCTTTGGTACGCGTTTCAAAATCTCGCGAATCTGTGGGGCGAAACCGATGTCAAACATGTGGTCTGCTTCGTCGAGGACGAGGCAATTTATTTTGGCGAGGTTAAGGGTCGCGCGTTTGAGATGGTCGATAAGGCGTCCAGGTGTGCCGATAACGACATGCGGATCATGTTTGAGCTCGCGCATCTGGCGAGTCATAGAATCACCACCGATACAAACGGAAGTCACAAGGCCAAGAGGACCTCCGATCTTGCGCAAAGTTTCGTCAACCTGCAACGCGAGTTCACGCGTTGGGAGAACAACAAGACCACGGCCCTTGTCGCCGCGAATACGATGAAGCATTGGAATACCGAAGCCGAGCGTCTTGCCGGTTCCCGTCTGAGCGATACCAATGATGTCCTTGCCTTCGATGCCCGTTGGGATCACCTTGTGCTGGATAGGTGTCGGCGTCACAAAGCCTGCCTTGTTAAGGATTTCGAGTATGTCAGGTTGAATACCGAGGTCTTTAAACTCTACAGGAACGGCAACAACAGCCTCCGTGGAGGCGCCTACTATTTTTGGTTTGGTCATTATCTTTATTGGTGACCCGAGTCTGCCAAGTCACAAGATATGACGAGAGATTCAAGTCATGGTTTACGCCGTAGCGCCAACCATTAAGTTACTATCCTTCTATTATAGCAAATTTGACTAGAGAAGTCAAGCATGGAAAAGACGGCCTCGTTCAGCCACCAAATTCCTCCTTCTCGCGCTTCTCTACCCCGTCCTCGTCAAGGCCAAAATGATGGGCAATTTCGTGCCAAATCGTCTCGTAAACAACATCGGCGACGGGCTCGCCTGACAGTGCCGCCTCTTCCTCAATCGGCAAACGATACAGATGTATGGTGTCGGGCAAGGCAAATGGCGAGCCATAGTCGCGATCAACGAGCGATATGCCAGTATAAAGTCCGAGCAAATCCATATTCGATTCGAGTTTCATTTCTTGCATGGTGTCCGCGGATACCACGTCCTCGACAATGATGGCGACGTTTTTAACCTTGGCTTTCACCCAGTCTGGCAAGCGTTCGTATGCATCTGCTGCCATTTTCTCGAACTCTTCCATGTTTATTTTATGATTGCGACCCCGCGATTTTGTTCACAAGTTTCTCGAACGGACTGATGAATATGAGGAACGTAACCGCCATCAAGAAGTTGAAGATGAGATGTATGTTCGCCACCTGATGCTCGAGCGAGCCACCCAAAGACCCAATGAGCGCACTGAACGGAACAACGAACGGCAACAAAATAATTGTCCCAATGAGGTTAAACAAGAAATGTGCGAGCGCCGCCTTGTACGCGGCGTTATTCATACCGATCGATGCCACGAGCGCCGTCACGGTCGTACCCAAGTTTGCACCAAGGATAAGACCGACCGCCTGCTCCATCGAAAGAAGACCCGATGCAGCGAGAAGTACCGTCATGCCAGAGGTCACAGTCGACGCCTGAACAATAATGGTGAATATAGTGCCGACAATTATCGCCCAATAAATATTCGTGATGTTGGCAAAGAAAACCAACACTTCTGGATTGGTGCGCAAAGGCTCGACATAGCTTGTGATAAGCGATAGCGAGAGAAACACCATACCGAAATAAAATATCGGCTTGCCCCAATGTTTGTACCCACGGCCCAGGTACCCGACGAGAAATCCGAGTACGATAAAGTACGGCGCGATGTTCGCCACATTGAACGCGACCAACTGGGTGATAAGCGACGTGCCAAGGTTCGCACCGAATATTACGCCCAGAGCCTTGTAAAAAGTAAGAACGCCCGCGTTGACGAGCGATACAACAAGAACAGTGGTCGCAGTCGAAGATTGAACAAGCGCGGTGAAAAACGTACCAGCCAGAAAGCCTTTAATAGGTGTCTCTGTGAACGCGTTCAGGTAGCCCTTGAACTTCTCGCCCGCAATTTTGCGTATCTGGTTCGAGAACTTCTGGATACTGAAAAGGAATATCAGAACCAGGGCCAAGACCGGCATCACGACCGTTGTGAGAATCATGGACAGTATGATATCAGAGAATAGGCTTTATTTTAAACGCCAATTGTGTTAATTTCTATGGACATCGCGGCCATGCGGGCGTACGGTACGCCCACTTCCCGCCCCTCGCCGGGCCGCATCATAAATTGCCGGATCGTCTAAAGGTAGGACGTCGCTCTCTGAAAGCGAAAATTTTGGTTCGATTCCAAGTCCGGCAACACGCAGCAAAATACCCAGATGATATCTGGGTATTTTGCTGCGTGTCTGAAGGTGAAGCGAGTCCAGTGGACTCGCGTCTTGGAATCGAAACCTGATTGAGCATTTTTTCGAGCCACTCTCCTTCTTGTGGCGAAGAAAAAATCCAATCAGGGTACTGGTCCTGTAAGGACCGATGGAGAGGACGGCAACAGTCATGTGAGACCGACCAGGACGGCTGAAATCGCCGTTTAGGAGGAAAGGTTTTGAGCACCCGTCATGGGCTCGAACTCGGAACGATAATAGACATGTAAAAGCCCTCGAGGTGTGGTCTTGACAAAATGTATATATTTATGATAGAATCAAATTAAGGAACGGTCCCCTAAAACATAAATTATGCACGTATCAATCCAACGTAGAATACGTGTTGTGGCTATCATCTTGATATCCACCCTCGTGAGCAGCCCTGTGGCATATGCTGTCGGCCCGACAGCCGTTGGTTTTGGTACAGCTGGAGGATTCGCCGTTTTGGCAGGATCCGCCATCACGAACACCGGTCTCACGGTTATCAACGGTGACATCGGTATAAGCCCGGACAACACAGTCACTGGCTTTGGACCAGGAATAGTAAACGGTGTTCAATATATTGCCGATTCGACTGCCCTATCTGCAAAGGCGGCATTGGTCACGGCGTACAATGATGCGGCAGGACAAACTCCAGTAACCACCATACCGAGCGAGCTTGGCGCGACCACAATAGGTCCAGGAATATATGACTCTGCAGACGGAACTTTTCAAATAACAGGTGCATTAAGACTCGATGCTTCAGGTAATCCAGGTGCGGTGTTTATATTCAAGTCAGCATCAACATTGATTACAGCTGTTTCCAGCTCGATCGTCCTGGAAGGAGATGCTCAGGCGTGCAACGTATTCTGGCAAGTCGGAAGCTCAGCCACCCTTGGCGTCAATTCAACCTTTAAAGGCAGCTTGCTTGCCCTCACATCTGTAACGCTCGACACTGGAGCAGAGGTTGAAGGCAGGGTCCTGGCTCAAAATGGCGCGGTCACGTTGGATTCGAACGTGGTTTCGGTTCCTGACTGTGCATCTGTGACGCCAGACCCGGATCCAGGCACCGATCCAGATCCTATAGTTCAATCAAGTTCTGGATCAAACAGCAGATCAGGAGGCAGAAGTGGTGTAAACAGGATTTTCCCCTATCCACCAACAACTGTCTCGAATTATGATCCGATAATTATTATCGATTCGCCAGTGACGCCGCATATGCCAAACTCTGGCATAGGGCCCGATGAAGTGACAGAGACGAGCCGTCCCCTGCTTGGACCCCACTCTCGTCTCATCATTCCCGCTATTGGTGTGAATGCGAAAATTGGATATGCGGGACTTCTGCCTGACGGATCAATGGACGCACCAATTTCCCCAGACGATGTGTCTGTATATTCAGAGGGCCCAGTCCCAGGAGAAAAAGGTAGCTCGGTCATCACCGGCCACTATGGCTGGTTCCAAAAACGCGCGGCAGTATTCGACAATCTGTCAGATCTTGTCATAGGTGACATTGTTTCCTACGAAGACATCGATGGGAACATCATCAGTTTCGCCGTTAAGGAAAAGCGAGTGTACTATGCAACAGCAGACACATCAGAGATTTTTCATTCCGAACAAGGCACGCGGTTAAATCTCGTGTCGTGTTTTGGCGCATGGGATCCAATAAGCCAAAGCTACGGAAAAAGGCTCGTTGTATTCACAGAATTGATCGAGCAGTAGCGCGGCTTGCGGCTATATCACCTACGACGAGTCGTAGTACAATTGAAATATGGAAACACCCGGCGCCAAAAGGATTCTCATTATCGGCGATTCTGGGCGAGGATGCGCACCTCAAGCTCGCCGAGGCAGTCGCCAACAAAATCCAGGGTGCTATGCTTAAGTAGTTAGAAGATAATACATATGTCTATGGAACTCACTTCGTTTTTCGCGCAGATCTGGGGGCCGATTCTTGTAGCGGTTGCTCTTGGATTCTTCTTCAGCAGGAAATATTACATCACCATCTATCGTGACCTCGAAAAGGAATCGTTCGCCGTACTTTTCTTCGGAATGGTTGCAATGGCTGCGGGTATCGTGCACATCATGGGGCACAATGTATGGGGAAACCTCTCGCAGGTCGTCGTCTCATTACTTGGATGGGGACTGCTCGTAAAAGGCATCATCTGTGTCACATTCCCTGGCCTCGCTGACCGCAGTGGCGACTGGGCGATTCATGCGAAAGTAGTGCCTGCCGCTGGTGTGATCGCGCTTGTCATCGGCGCATACCTTTCGTGGGTTGGATATTTCGCGTAAGAAAATAAAAAGTGGCCTCGTCTTTCGACGAGGCCACGAACTAACCGACAGAGAGATCAATCTCGGACACCTTCTCACCTGGCTGGATGCCAAGGATATCGAAAATGTGCCCAAGGACAACCTCCGTCTTCTGTTCGAAAGAAATGGTCTTTCCTCTCTCATTCACGTTTTTGACGACGCGGACGTTGGGGTGATCGTTCCAAGCGGCGAGAATACGCCTGTCCCGGTATTTTGCCTGCTTGACCGTCTCGGTCCGAGCAGGGTTATTCTTCCGGAATCTCATATACGCCTTGGGTGCGCCGTCCGCGGCGGTCACAAGGTGAATATTGGCAACATACCGGGCAAAGACATCGTCCATGGTCATTTTAAGACCAAGGACCGAATCCCCAACCAGGATGTCGTGCTCGAACGCCGCCCGCACATCATCTCCCGCGAGATACCCGGCCCCATCAGGGAGACCGCGGTCCACGAAGGCAACGATGCGTTTCCATGACCATCGCCTGAGCGCGCTGCGCGCCTCGCTCAGTTGACTGTCTTCATGAGCGATTTGAATCTTGGCAAGCATCTGTTGGAAATACTTGCCGTGAACATCGGGTCTGATGCCATTGAGAATGAGGCTTGTCGCCACTTCCTCGATGAACCAGACGTTAACGCCGTAGTGACGGAGTCTCTCGGTGAGGATTTCTTTCATTTCTGACTTTCCTGCACCAGGACCGCCACCAAGGGCAATGAGAGGGACGATTGGGACGACTTGCTCAGACATTTTGGGCCTTTCGTTGGGGTTGCTTTTTGAAGAACTGTCCTTGCTATTAAGGACGAAAGTCTTGTTTGTGACATTACATCGCGTACGTGGACTGGTCAATATATCACTGGGTCACACCAAGAACTGAAAGCACCGCGTGATATAATCGTCTCAAGAAGCAATGCAAGACAAACCAAAAAAAATCGGTGTGACCTTCAGTGCCTTCGACCTATGCCATGCCGGCCACATGCGCATGCTCAAGGACTGTAAACGCCAATGCGACTATCTCATAGTTGGCCTCCAGGACGATCCGTCGTCCGCCCATGACATTGCTTACCGCCTCAAAACCGGCGAAAAACCAAAAAATGTGCCGATTATGTCGCTCGACGAACGGCGCGAGATATTGGAAGCCGTAAAATACGTCGACGAGATATTTATATATTCAAACGAGGAAGACCTCCGGAATTGGCTCAAAAACAATAAATATGACGTCCGTATACTTGGGTCGGATTGGGAGGGCAAACCGTACACCGGACATGATTTGCCCCATAAGGCATACTTTCATAAACGAGACCATCCATACTCGACCTCACAACTACGTGAACGCGTATATATGGCAGAGAAAACCAAGCTAGAAAACACCGCCAAGACGCCAAAAACCACCTCACGAAAAGGCATGGAAGTGAATGGAAGGTCATTGGTATAATGTCCCCGTATCTGGTTGACCAACCACTCTCGAACCGCCTTTAGAAGACGGTAACAATAAAATAGAATACATGAAGCAGAGCGTACGTCGGTGCGCCCTTTCTTTTAAGGGTGCGTTAGCGTTATCCGTGCTTGTTTTCTGTGCCTTGGCTTTCGTCCCCCATTCTTCGGTGTCAGCCGCAGAAAGGAGGGTTGATGCCTGGTGGCCGGTGGATGGTGCGGTGGTGCAGGGTACTCAGCCGTTCAAGGGCATAGTACCTGACGCACAAGTCGGAGATTATTACATGTATTGGCAGGTAGACGGTGGTGGTCTCGTAAAAATGGATGATTCGTGGGACGGCTACCCTCATAAATATGCGTCCGTTGACCTTTCTGGTTGGAACTGGAAATCAGACGGAAAGTATCGCATCACCTTCGTTGCCAAGGACAAATCTGGCAAGGAAATCGCTCGCAAGGATATGAACATCAGCAAGCAGGGTGTGACGAGCGGCGCGACGCCGGCTCCTGCACCAGCACCTGCCCCCGCCCCGATAGTTGTGAAAAAGGAAGTGTCTATCGCCTACCCTGTGAACAATTCGCAGGTGTCTGGCAGTGGAACCTTCAAAGCCACCCTTACCAATGCGGATACGTCATCGTATCGAATGTATTGGAACGTGGATGGTGGATCGGATAACGAGATGGTGAATAATGAGTCCATTATAGACTTCTCGGGCTGGACCTGGAAAGGCCAGGGCCCATACGTCATCGCCTTCACCGCCAAGGATAAATCGAATGGTAATGTCATCGCTACTGCGAAATCATCGATTACAGTAATGGCAGCGACCGCAGTCGCACCATCGACTGCGCCGTCGACACCGACGGTGACAGAGCCAGTCGCAACAAGTCCCGTGTTGTCATCAAAGCTCTACGTGGACCCTAATTCCCCTGCGCTCGCCCAGGCGATCGCATGGAAGAATTCTCGACCAGCAGACGCAGCTATTATGGAAAAAATAGGTGCGCACTCATCGGGCATTTGGCTCGGCGGTTGGAATGCAGATGTGAGGGCAGACGTGGCAAAGGCCATGGCTAACGCAAAATCCCAGGGTGCCCTGCCGGTGTTCGTCCCTTACAACATCCCGAGCCGAGACTGTGGAAGCTATTCGGCCGGTGGTGTAGCCTCGAAGGACGCATATATGACCTGGATCAACAAAATCGCCGACGGTATCGGTGCAGGTGGCAAGGCTATTGTTGTCCTTGAACCAGACGCCCTCGCAGGCATGGATTGTCTAAACGACCAGGGCAAGGCTGACCGATTGGCCGTGCTCTCGTCGGCCCTCGACATATTCAAGTCAAAGACCGCAGCATCGGTATATCTCGACGCAGGTCATGCAAACTGGATCGGTGACGCGGATATGGCCCAGCGCCTCAACAAGGCTGGCATATCCAAGGCTGCAGGATTCGCACTTAACGTCTCGAACTACATCAGGACGAGCGAAAACGTATCCTATGGTGAACGTGTGTCGAAGTTGACCAATGGTGCACGATTCATAGTAGACACGTCGCGAAACGGCGTCGGAGGCAACGGCGAGTGGTGTAACCCGTGGGGACGCGCCCTGGGCGAAGCCCCGACCCTCTCGACCGGAAAATCTCTTGTCGACGCATACCTGTGGGTCAAGAAGCCAGGTGAATCCGACGGAACATGTAACGGTGGTCCAAACGCGGGAGAATGGTGGGCGGAATATGCCCTCGGCCTCGCGAAGACTGCTGGGTACTAGCCAGATTCGATAGTAAGCAAAAGCCGCGCACGAAGTGCGCGGCTTTTGACTTATCTTTACATTATACACCCAAGCACCCTGTTTTGTCAAGTACCCCTCTGAACAGCGCCTTCCCTGCCCTTAGAAACCACTTTCAGTTTAACGGGGCTTGCGACATTCACCGTCCGTTCAGGTATGAACATAATCTTGTACAAATGCCTCATCATGAAGCCGCTCACAGCTTCGCGTGGGATGGCTGCGAATATGTAAGGCATGAATACGCCGATGTTGAAGGCTGCCCAAGCCACGTTGTTGATAACCGACGACGACACTCCTTCTCGCGCCAAGGCGATGAACAATCCAAAGACGAATAATCCGATATATATAAGATGCGGCGCAGCCAGATGTACGTAATTGCCCTGTACACCGACTTTGGATGTAACAGAGAACGTCACCTTTCGACCAGTGAGTGCCGACCACAGCGCCTGTATGTGTATCCAGAACGAGCTCATCGAGAATGACACCGCCCGGAACGAGAATCGATGATTAGAAGTCGATGACAAGAGCCCGATCGTGGTGAATATGTATGGGATGAAAACTATGGCAAGGAGCATCGTGTCTATCCGCACTGGCGTTATGCCGAAGAAAAGGAAAAGTATCGGCAAAGCCGCATTCATGAGCACTATGACCCCAGACAGGAAGAAACTGACCGACGACATGTACTGTATCTTTTGGATAAAACTTAAACCACGCCGGAACAACAGGTTATACCGGAAAATCACATCGAGTGCGCCACGAGCCCATCGAAACTGCTGTTTGGTATACGAAAGGAAATCTTCTGGAGCAAGGCCCTCGGCCAGTACTTCTGGTACGTACAAAGACCTCCATCCTTTCTCGTGGATGAAAAGTCCCGTCACAAAGTCCTCAGCGATGGATTCAGTACACATTCCCCCAACCTCGTCGAGCGCCTGCCTCCGGATAACCATGTTCGTACCACACATCGTCGCCGAGTTGAATCGATTCTTGCCGCGACAAATCGGTCCAAAGAAAAGCTCCTGCTGTTCCCAAGCCGACAAAGTAATCGCGTTCTCGTAGGCGTTCTTGTAATACTGCGGTGTCTGGACGTATGCCAGGCGCTCGTCCACAAAATATCCCATGGTACGAGCCAAGAAATCATCGTGCGGGACGTGATCAGCGTCAAAAATGACGATGTACGGCGCATCCGTAACACCCATGGCGTTATTTATGTTCCCTGCTTTGGCTCCGCCTGGCGTCTGGCGTGTGATGCAGCCAACACCGATACGCACAGCCATATCTTCCATATCTTTCCAATTGTCTTTCTTGGCTACGTATCCATCGTTTAAAAGAAATACCCTGTGGTTTGGGTAATCCATGGCCTTGGCCGCAAGAGCAGTTTCTTCAACGATATCAACCGGCTCACCGCAAACTGTTATGTACACATCGACAGGCGGCGCAAACAAGTCGTCACGCTTGGGTTTGTGATCCAACCTCCAAACGGTACAGATATAAGTAAGCGCCTGCCAAGTATGAAACACCTCACCCGCGATAAGTATCCAAAACAAAACCTCATTCCCGTGCGGAAAAAGAAAAGCAATTACGAAAAAGTAGATAATCGACATGCCAAGGTTCGCCCAGAGCAAGAATCGACTCGGATCGCTATGGAGGAACGATGTCTTGGATGGCAGTGTCGGCATGGCTTCGTTCGATGTTTATTCGATGTATCGCAGACGATATGCATAGAGCGAGAGCCCCGGAGAAAATTCGCGCATATCGACGCGCTGATAATTTGTATCGAGATGGATACGGACATCTTCCTCGTATCCTTGGTCGTAACCGAAGAGGAAATATACGTCGCGATAAATAAGGGACCACTCGTCCATTGCTTCGGCAAGGCTTTCTTCAGAATACGGCGGAGGGAGAACGACATCGGTATACCGCTCCCATCTCGGGAATGTCGCTATGCGGGACGGGCCTCGGTAATAATATTCGATGGGATAAGTGATGAATGGTGCCGATGCTACGATGAGGTCTTGGGACTTTGCGGACCCCTCAAGGTATGCGACGGCTGACCGGTAGTCTTCTTTCACTGGCGACATCGGATTAACTGCCTGAATGGCGAGCATCACCACCATCAAGGTCGCAACTCCTGCAACCAATGCGTTCGATAAAGCTCGTCTATATGAAAGGAGAAAATGTGCGACGAGCAGATAAAGCGGCGGCAAACAGACAAGAAGATAGCGTGAAAGAAATATTGGCCGATATGTGAAGCTCACGATAAATGCCAGGGCAATGGGCACGAGCGCGGCTATGGCGAGGTATACCGTTTCTGGGCCCGCCCATTTTCGGCGTGCGAGAAACGTGAACCCCACAAACACGAGCACCGGCCAGAGCGACAGATACATGGTGTTCACAGCATCACCCTGAAAGCCGATGAAGAAATGTGAGAACACGTTCGAAAGGTCCACGGTCGATGGACGTTCAAGGATTGGGTTCGTCGTACCAAGCCCGACCATCTCACGAAACGCAAACCACGCGGCAGTCGCAATCATCGTCGGTGCTCCGGCCCATGCGAATTTGCGCCACGCCCCTTCCACAAACAAGCGACGATGAGACAGGAAAAACGCCACCTGCGCGGCTATAACGAAATAGAAAAAGAAATGAGTCATCGTGCCGAGAAGGGCCACAACTGAATATCCAATCCAAACTTTTCGTGTCGGCGATCTCCACAAAAGCACAAAACAAATGTGGCTCGCGATTGTAAGAAGCAGTAAAAGCGAATACATCCTCGCTTCCGACCCATACCAGTTGAGAAATGGTGAAACCACCGTGAACACAGACACCGCATATGCGGTCTTACAATCATAGGCAAGCTCGGCCAAGCGGAATATGGCTGGGATACAGAGCACGAAGAATATGAGCGACAGCGTCCTGATGGCCGCCACCGAAGTACCGAAAGCTATTTCCCAGAAATGGAGAATCACAAAATACAGCGGCGTGTGCACGTCACGCGCGATGATTGTCATCACACCAGGTAAGCTGCGAGACGTCTGCCAGATGCTCTGTGCCTCGTCTAGGCGAATGCTATCTCGCATCCATATGCCCCACGAAAGAGATGCCACGAAGGCCGCGGCCACACAAACAAAGACGATTGGTGCTATGAGGCTATTCTTCTGCATAGATGTTTCGAAGCTCACCATGATAAAGAGCCACACCGAACCACGCCCAGTTATCGTCGTAATAACTCAACGGCTCGCGCCATTTAGACATGTTCGGGTCGTAAAGCCGTTCGAGCGTACGCGAATATACATCCGCGGCCAGACGCGGTTCTTCAACCATAAAATATCCGAGCGAGCCGCCATACATCGCCGGTGATTCAGTTCTCAAAAGCTCCGTTCCATCGTGCGAATAAGAGCTTCCGATATATCCTTTTTTGCGCCATTCCTCGGCGAGAAAAGACATTTCCTTCAGAACGTCCTTGGCGCGCGGATCACCATTCCATTGCCAGTCGAGGGCAAAACGCCAAGCCGTGCGCAGGGCGTCATAACTATAATTAGTGGTAAGCGATGTCGGCTGAGGCACGGCCACCAGCTCGCCTGTCGTCCTATCTATGCCAACCCAATCCGGCGGCAAGTGGGCCGAACTTTCTTTATCGAGTGGCGAAACCATGCTTGCCTTTGCAACTTCGTACGAAGTTGCCGCCACGCCAAGCCAATCATGACTAGGGTCTACTTCCTTGAATATCTTGTATGCATAAGGCGCGAAATATGATGGATTGAGTATGATGACCTGTTTTGGCAAAGTCTTCTCGACGTTATTTGCGGCAAGGTAGGGCCGCCCGAGAACCTCGACGACCTCGCGTTCCCAGATAGATCGTATAAGAACGATGGCGTCGCCGTAATATGTTGGCTCGTTCCATCGTTTAGATGCAAAAAGTAAGGCGACGGAGATGTCGACGTCCGCATCAGACGCAGTGTTGTATCCCCCTCTGTCCGTGAGGATGCCGTACGTACCATCCTCCCTCTCACCGAAAATCCAGGCGATGAGAAAATCCCCCCTCCTTTGTATGTTGTCCTTAGTCCACTGCCATGCTTGATCGAAAGTAGTCTTGTCGTCCATCCAAACTGCACGCATCATGCTGTAGCTCTGTCCTTCAGACGTGGTGACGTTGTCCCTCTGTTTGTCGAGGCTACGGAGCGTTCCTGGCTCGAGATAGTCAAACTTGTATTGATGCCACAAAGCCTGGAGCATGTTCTTTGGCGAGAACTCCGGCGGCTTCGTGTCTAGAACTGTGCGCCAATTGAACGCAAGTTGGATAACGGCGCCTATAGCGACGGCGGCGATTGCAATCGTCCAGACGATGGTGGTCAGTCGGTGTCGCTTCTTCATAGGCATGCCTTAAATACCTTACTGGGACGCTGAGAAAAGTCTTGGATTACAGCTATTGAGTTTTTCCGCTATGAGGCATAGAATCTTTCTCAAACACCTTTATTATTTATGCCCACCATAATTGTTCAGGATGCGCTTACTACGCCACCTACATGGATGGCTTCGTTCAGGGACGTAACCCTATACTGCGACATGTTCTTCGGATTGCCGGTCGTCATCGAATCTGATGACCCTGATCCGTTCTACCGTTGGCTCAAGCCCATGGGTTGTATGGATTTCGTCAAAGACTTTGTGCGTCCCGGAAGCGAGCAGGGCGTCATCGTCGCCAACAGACGTCTACGACCAGGGCCGTTCATTCTGACCGACAGGATTGTTCCGGAAAATGCCCACAGACTCATCGCGCAGATTCGGGGATATGCCCCGAACCCCAAATAGACCACGCGCCCGACCGTAAGGTCGGGCGCTTTCCTTCGTGGTACACTTGAGAAATGAAGAAAGCCACCATTTTCATAACCACATTCGCTATCGCGTTCGCGCTCGGGGCTTGGTACACGTCTTCCTTGACCAAGGAAGGCCCTTCTGGAGCACTGCTAAATGAAACCACCGGTATCGTGACAACGTATCGATGCGATGATGACAAGAGTATCTGGGCCACATATGGCAAGGATGGCTCTGTATCACTCTCGCTCTCGGATGGATCGAGCATCACCCTTCCCCACGCTACATCCGCATCTGGTGCTCGTTACGCGGTGTCCGACGAGTCAATCGTTTTTTGGAACAAAGGCAAGACAGCTTTCATCGAGAGGGACGGCGAAACCGTGTACAAAAATTGCGTCGAGAAATAACCTTGAGGTGCAGTCAGACAAAGAAAATCCCCGCATCAGCGGGGATCCTTGTTGTCCTATTCAAGCTCAATCTCTGAAGAGGATTCTACGTTAGCTGATACACCCGCATGAGCCCTCATGACCGAGTGAATTGCCTCAATGAGGCGTGCTTGGACGTTGACCGAGAAAGTCGATGTCGATTCGGCACGAGCTATCGCCCCTGCAGTCGTATCGAGCTCGCTCTCGAGCCTTTCATTGTCATATGTGGTGAGAAATCTGTACCATGGATAATCGACGTCCACGGTGCCGTCCGCTGATACCGATCCTTTGGTGGACACGGTCACTGGTATGAACCCAATGAGCTTCGCTGGTAACTTGTACCAGACCGAAACACTATCGGCTTCAGCTTCGACGCGTGTGACGTTCTCGTCCGAGCTAATGAAGGCGATCGCGTAATTGTTGAGGTCCTGAGGGGTCAACACGGACGATACTGACGTTGTCCCGAAATCTGAGACGACGTCGCCCCGAGTGACGACCACGGAATCATCCATGCCGTTGACGGTAATCGATCCGGTCGCCATAGCGCCAGTCGAAGTGCCCGATGTCGCGGAGGCTCCAATTGAAGTCGTCGCTCCAACAGAAGTCGTCGCCCCGACGGAATCGGTGTTTACATCAAGATTAATTTGGGCGCTCGCGGCCGGAGCCGTAAGTGCGAGTCCCGCCGCGACGAATGTCGCTGCTAGGGTTTTTATAATGCGCATAAGTTTTCTGATCTAGCTGATAACTGGATGGGAAAGGGCCTGGCTCCCCGTGACGGTGACGAGAAGAACCGGGCAATATGACAGACGAAACGATTAACGCAGGCACGAAAGCCCAGTGCGTGCGATATCGATGATCCGTTCAGAGACCGAAACCTCACCCTGGTCAATCGAAACCTCGACGACGAGTCCTGTGCGCACCGCTTCTTCCCAATACTGGTCGAATATAAAATTACCAAGAGAATAGTAGATGTGCTTTCCTTTGTATACCTCGTGCCCCTGCACTACATGTGGATGAGATCCGATTACGATATCTGCACCAGCATCAATAAATCGGCGAGCCAGGGCGCGCTGGTATTCGTTCTCTGCCTCATACTCATCACCCCAATGCGCATACACAGTAACGAAATCAGCCGTAGTTCGCACATCGCGTATAAACGTTTCTGTGATAACGGGATTTGCTGCTCCTACGAATTGGTTAAAAGCCACGAAGGCAAGCTGTAAGCCGTTCACGGTCGTAGTGACGACATCGCCCTTGCCCGGAGCACCGAAGTGCAAAAGGCCAACAGTATCAAGCGCTGATGCGGTCGAATCGATACCTTCGCGTCCAAAATCGTATATATGGTTGTTGCCCAGACTCACCGCGCCAAAACCTGCATCCGCAAGCGCCGCCGCGACCGCGAAATCGAAGGTGAATCGGGTATTGTCTGGTTCGCCTGGCTTCTTGCCTTGGCTCACAGACGGATGCGCCGTGATCGGGCCTTCCAGGTTACCAACTGCCATATCAAACCCACGCAGATAATCACGCGTGCATGAAAGCAGATACTCATAGCCTTCCCTTTCGGCTATGGTGCGCATGGTGCGATCAAACATCATGTCGCCGACAAATGCTATGCGTGTCGGACGTTCCGGTGCAAACACATACACACTGTACTCGCCGGACAGCAATGCCCCAACGCACACTGCGGCGATGACGAGCGCGAGCGCTGTCTTGTTCATAATAGTTGTAAAACTAGAGGCGAAGGTATCGACGAACGGCAAGATAACTAGACACACCTCCAAGGAACACACCTGCCCCAACAAGAAGTCCGAATATCATCGGGAACTCATGTAGGTAGTACGCAAAGATGCTGAAGCCGCTGAAAAATGTTCCAGTCACCGACGAAATCCAGAAAGTCGCAGGATACAACAGGATAAGAGTGATAAAGGCAGATACGATGCCGTACATGATACCGGCGACGACGAACGGTCCGCGAATGTATTTGTTCGATGCACCGACCAGCCTCATGACGGAAATCTCTTCACGAGCGATGTATATCGTAAGCCGGATGGTGTTAAACGCAATAACCATCGATATAATTATGAAAGCGAGGGCGATGGCAAAGGCGATTTTCCTTCCCCCATCAATCATGCTCGACAAAGTGTCTATGGCGACCTTGTTCTGATAGTAATTGATGCGATCAATGAAGCCTGGTCGCGCCTCGTTCTCGCCATCAAGAAACCGAGCAATGCCTTCGTACTGTGATGGATCAGTAGCCTTGATATTGATAATGGCACCCAATGGGTTCGTGCCAAGTTCATCAAGGGCCTGCAACGTCACCGCGTCGTTCGCGTGTCGATTCCTGAAATTCTCCAGGGCCTGCTCGCTCGACACATAATCGGCCGAAGCGACTTCCGGCAGTGCCATAAGACGATTTTGCAGGGCAAGCACGTCGCTTTCATTCGCAACAGGCACGAAATATACGTTCACATCGACCTTGGACTTAATCTCTTCGAGAGACGAATTAAGGAGAGCGCCAGAGAACAAGATGCCGCCGAGAACAAACAACGTGACCGTGATGATGAGCACGGACGAGAGCGAAACAAGGCCGTTTCGCGCGAACGATACGAACCCTGCCTTCAATATCCTTTTAGTGTTTATCCAGAGCATCGATGATTTGATTATAGCAAGGATTAAAGAGTCTTAAATCGCGTATTTACCATCCTTGTCGTCGCGGACGAGGCGACCTCTTTCCATAGTGATAACCCTGCGGCCGACAGTTTCAATGACACCTTTGTTGTGGGTGGTAAGAATAACCGTCGTACCGAGGTCGTTGATTTTCTTCAAAATCTGCACGATTTCGTATGTATTGACCGGATCGAGGTTACCTGTCGGTTCGTCAGCAATGATGATGTCTGGCTGGTTCACGATGGCGCGAGCCAAGGCGACGCGCTGTTTCTCGCCTCCCGAAAGTTCGTGCGGAAAGCTCCAAATTTTCCTGCCGAGGTCCACGAGTTCCAAAACATGCGGAACGTCCGATGCGATTTCTTCGTCGGTACGGCCCGCCGCCTCCATGGCGAAAGCAATGTTCTCAAACACCGTCTTGTTAGGAATAAGACGAAAATCCTGAAATACCGTTCCGATGCGGCGGCGAAACTTCGGCATATCGGACTTCTTAAGACTGTGTATGTCTACAGACTCAAAATGGACCGTCCCACGCGTCGGCTTCTCCTCAGCGAGGATCATTTTGATAAGCGTCGTCTTGCCGGCGCCAGAATGGCCGACGATGGAGACGAATTCCTTTGACTCGATATGGAGCGAAACGTCCTCGAGGGCCACGGAGTCGTCCGCGTAAACCTTGGTTACTTTTTCAAATTTAATCATAGGGTTTGAAATGGGTGTTTCAGCATCCGAAGCCGTTCAGGTCTCTCTATCGTACCATATTGGCTCGCGGCTCGCCTATGGCTAAAATTGGCCACGGATAGGCCCTTGACTTTGAAACTGTATATGATATAATTAAGATTAATGAGCTCATCAAAATCCCCAAAGGGCCTTCGGGTCCTTCTCGCCGAAGGCGACATGGATACCGGTTCCATGCTCTTCAGCGCGCTCCAACAATGTGGTCACGAACTCGTTGCCACGATTGCCATCGAGAACGCGAAGGAGGAGTTGGAGAAGGGACGTTTCGACGTACTTATCACTTCTCAACACCTGCCTATCAACGGCGACGGCGACCGCCTCATCGCGTATGTGAACGAGCGCTATCCGGAGATGAAGACCATTCTTTTCTCCGGACGTGCCCGTCCGCCGCACAGCCGGGCCGACGTCTACCTCTCGAAGCCTTCAAGCATCGACGAGATTGACGCCGAAATCCGGACGCCAAAAAAAACGGCCGTGGCCCAATAGGTCCCGACCGACAAGGCCGCCCCGCTCCCCAGAGCGCGGCGGCCTTTTTCTTTTCCGGAAATCTTCGCAATAATTTATCCGCCAGATGGCGGCGCTCGCCTACAATCCCCTTTCCGCCTCAATAAACAAATCTATTTCACCTGCCAGTACAGCATCAACATTAGAAGTCTCTGCATCAGTTCGGTGGTCTTTGACCATCTTGTATGGATGAACGACATACGAGCGAATCTGATTACCCCATTCGATATCCGTGGTCTTTGATATATGCATTCCGCGTTCCTTGGCTTTGCGCTCGTCTTCTTGCAACTTGTACAGCTTGGCCTGGAGGATATCCATGGCCCGAGCACGGTTGTCTGCCTGCGACCTTTCAGAATCGACATGAACGGCGAGCTTGGTCGGCAGATGCACTATACGCACAGCCGTCTCGCGTTTATTCACATTTTGGCCGCCAGGACCAGATGAACGAGCAAAATCTATTTTTAGATCGTCGGGGTTTATTTTAAAATGCTCGGCTTTTTCAAATTTTGGTACAACTTCGACAAGCGAAAACGAAGTGTGGCGTTGGGATTTGGCATTGAATGGCGAGATGCGGACCAGGCGATGCACACCTGATTCATTTTTGAGCGTGCCATACGCCCCCTTGCCCGCGATTTCCATAGTGACGTTGCGGTATCCTCCCCGCTCGTTCTTGTGCTCGTGTATAAAAGAAATGCCCCAACCCTTGGCCGCAGCGTACTTCGTGTACATATCAAGAAGCATGCGCGAGAAATCTTCGGCGTCATCGCCCCCAGCGCCAGAAAAAATTGTCATAACGGCATTACCGCGCTCATATTTTTCGTATTCGGCGAGCTCGGCCTTGAGCCTGTTGAGGTCCTTAAGCGCCGCCTGAGCCTTGTCTTTGTTGTCCCAGAACGTCGAGTCAGCCATCTGGGCTTCAATCGCAGCTATTTCTTTAAGCTTTTCATTCATGCAAGGACATCATATCAGCGATACGGCAATAAAAAAGGGCCGGCGTTCGCACGCCGGCCCTGGCCCTGACCCACCGACAAAAAGTGGTTCGCTATCCAAAGCAGTCACTATGGCAGCTCGCAAACCCAAAAATCGCCTGTGGGCCTGTCGGGACCCGGCTAGAACTCCGGATCCCTTCTAAACTTATCTTAATACAAAATATGAAAAAGTCAAATGATGCCCTGTCTGAGCCACCTCCGAGAATCGAACTCGGGACCTCTACTTTACGAAAGTATTGCTCTACCAGCTGAGCTAAGGTGGCAGCCGGTGCGCGCACCTTCTACCGGAGCCGACGACCAGGATCGAACTGGTGACCTCGTCATTACCAATGACGTGCTCTACCAACTGAGCTACATCGGCTTATGATGTAACGTCTCGCGACGTCCACAAAGAATAGACTATTTAACGATATTTTTCAATCAATCCGCATATTTCGCGCTTGAGCTTGATTCATAGAAATACAAAGGCGCCCGCGAAAGCGGGCGCCTTTGCTTGAAACATTACTCGTTGTCTTTCGGTAAGACGTTTCCGTCGAGATTGATCTCGAGGCTCGCACCACCAGGCTCTGGCGCTGGCTGTCTTCGGTCCACAATAAACCATACGGCGAGGCCTACAATAATTACGAGAAGTATGACGAGTATCGCGTTGGTCGTTGCGTTGCTGTTCTCTGGGTACATATATGTTATTTATACGGCCATATTCGATAAGCCGTACGTACAACGTGGCCCTTACAGAGCCGTATGAGAACATCATCTAATGCGCGAGTGACGGGACTCGAACCCGCGACCTCTTCCGTGACAGGGAAGCGCTCTAACCAACTGAGCTACACCCGCATATGCATATGTACATGCGCGACCATTTAAGCATAAAATGCCTAAAAAATCACGTGTGTCGGCGGGAGGGATCGAACCTCCGACCTTGGGCTTATGAGTCCCACGCTCTAACCAACTGAGCTACGCCGACAGTTTGAACAAGATATCACACCACAGAGCCTTTTCCAAGGCAAAGGGCGTATTTGAAAGAAAAAGTCCCCTTGCCCCGTAATATCTATGTGTACTTCAAGCCGTAGAGTCGACATTCGCGCAGCAAACGTCACTTTCCCACAAAAAACCCGCCTGATGAGCGGGTTTTTTGTTGCTTGGCCAGGCTATCCGTCGTTCCGGGCACCATCTTCCCGTGGAGGTGCGCCAAGGGCCATGGTCGATATGCGAGGCAATATGAACCGATCGGCTCCCAAGTAGCCCGCCACTTTCCAGGCAAGGATAAGACCGATTGAGAGCGTGAAGAGAATCGGGTTGGTGCTGACTGTTCCCGCAAGCAGATAATTGAGATTCATGAAAAGCCCAAAGAAGGCAGCGACCCCAACAAAGGCTCCAATGATGAGACCGATACCTACGAAAACCTCTCCCCAGGCTACTGCATGGGCCCAGGCAGAAGCGTTTGGCAAGACGATCTGTTCGAGGAACGATGCATACCAACCCTGGACGTCTGGATGGGCTCCACCAGTCTTCTCGAGCGCTCCACGCACGAATCCAGTGACGGCAGCACCCGCCTGGTCGCCGGTCCACGCAGGAGCACCAACCTTGTTCCAACCAGCTACGAGCCATTCCCATCCAACATAGAGACGTATAACTAACCAAATCCACGCCGACTTAGTATTGCTGAAAAAGAAGTGTGATAGAGCCGACTCTCGGGCAACATAATGATGCTTTTGCATGAATCCATTATACCAAAGGAAAAGCCGCCGTAATGGCGGCTTTTCCTAGTCCTTGTTGCGGGGGGTGGAATTGAACCACCTCCTACAGGTTATGAGCCTGTCGAGCTACCGGTGCTCTACCCCGCTATCGTTCATTCGCTGGTCTTCGCACAATGCGAATGTTCCCTATAGTATACAACGCCGAAATTTTCCGCGCAAGCCGATATATCAGCCTTAAATAAAGATTAAATATAATAGAACTCCTCGAATACCTGTTTATACAGGTCGATTATGCGGCGTGCATCACGATCATTCAGAAGGAATTCTGTACCCTCGTGGGCAATTTGGTTCCTCACCTTGTGTGCTTCCCACGCCAAATCGAGGGTTAGGAAGTCGCTCTTCTCTATGCCCTTTAATCGCTCGCCTATCGAATCGCCTTGATACCCCATTTTCTCTAGTATGTCGCCCAGCATGATGTCCGCCTCAAGTATGGCAAGCCTCCATTCGGCAGGGTTGTCCGAATTGATATGCTTTTGGACACTCTCCCATTTTTTATTAAGTACCGCGTCGTGGCCAGGCTCGTTGATAGCGTCCTTGAGACGGATTGAATTGAACTTACGCTCCTCTTCCTTATCCACCTGCCCGAGTCTGATATATGAGTAAACAATAACGTAGACGAGCAAAATCGTCACAAAGATGGCGAACGGACGGATTGTCTCGATGAATGCGATAACCGCATTTAATATCGCGTTGACATCGAAATTCCTGAAGAAATTCGCGATGCTCAGGATTATGTATTCGAGGTTGAGGAAATTAACTGCGTCCATGACTGCCCCTTATTGTACCGCACTATGTTATTTATGCTGCCTTCTCGCCGAGAAGGTCCTTGCCCAACGCGAACAATACGTCTTCCCTGCCATGTGCTGATGTGAGCTGCATACCAATCGGCATTCTTTTTCCATCTACTTCTTTGTGGCCTGCAGGCAATGATATCGCCGGCACGCCAACAAGATTTGCCGTCACCGTGAATATGTCTTCAAGGTACATGGAGACCGGGTCCGAGACCTTCTCGCCGACTTTGAACGCGACGGCAGGAGCGGTCGGGGTGATAATGGCATCGACACCGAAGCCTTCTGGTGAGAATGCCTTGGCGAAATCAGCCTTAATGAGATCGCGTACAGCATTCGCCTTGTTGTAATAGGCGTCGTAATAACCCGACGACAAAACATATGTGCCGAGCATGACGCGTCGGCGGGCTTCGCGGCCGAAATACTCACCGCGCGTCTCGAAATAATCTTCGATGCCCGTAGCACCTTCCTTATAAGCTCCGTATTTCACTCCGTCAAAGCGAGCAAGATTGGACGACACCTCCGCCGGCATAACGACGTAATACACAGCGAGCGAATATCCAATGTTCGGCAATTCAATGTCTTTCACCTCATAACCAAGTTCTTTGAATCGCGCAATCGATGCGTCGAATGCTTTCATTACATCTGTGTCGATGCCGTCGCCTACAAGAAACGCTCGTGGCACGCCAATGACCGGCTTTTTGCCGGTTGTGTCATCTTTTATCGCCCCGGATCGGTACTCCTCCACATCTATTGACGTTCCATCGAATGCATCCTTACCTTTCATCGCATTGAAAAGAATTTCAACGTCTCCGACAGACTTTGCAATCGGACCAATCACGTCGAGCGAAGATCCCATGGCCATGAGACCGTAGCGCGAAATAGATCCGTAGGTCGGCTTGAGGCCCACCACGCCGCAATATGATGCCGGCTGGCGCACTGACCCACCTGTATCAGATCCAAGGGCTCCTAGGGCCATATCCGCCGCCACAGCCGCCGCAGAACCGCCAGATGACCCGCCTGCAACGCGCGAAAGGTCGTGCGGATTCTTGGTTGTCTGATATGCCGAATTTTCAGTAGAACCGCCCATAGCAAACTCGTCCATGTTGGCGCGGCCAATGAACACGGCGCCCGCCTCTTTCAATTTCTTAATCGCTGTCGCGTCGTACGGGGCAATATATCCTTCGAGGATTTTTGACGCGGACTGGGCCGGCTTACCTTCAATTAAAATGTTGTCCTTCACGGCGAGCGGAATACCGGCAAGAGGATATGTGGGACCGCCGGCACGTTCTGCTTCTATGAGCTTTTGGGCCACGTCCGCCTGGGCCAGCACATCGTCATAGACACCGAGATACGCACCTATGCCATTCTCTCCGTTCTTGCCTCCATCCTTCGCGGCAACGGCGTCGAGATACGCCTGGGCGAGCTCGCGCGCTGTGAAATCGCCCTTCACAAGGAATTCATGAGCGGTCTGTATAGTTAGCTTGGATAGGTCGATCATGTTATTGCGTGCCTCCGAGTATCTTCTTCACTTTCACCAGATCGCCCTGGCTTTTCGGGGCGAGCGAGACGAGCTTTTTCGTGTTCTTGCCGCCCTCGTTTGGATTCGCGTCCTCGCGCATGACGTTTCTGTTGTCAGTCATGATAGGACCAGACGCACCGCCTGTCGGAGCGGATTTAAGGGTATCAACATACGCGAGAATATTTACCATATCCTTTTCCATAACAGCCTTTTCCTCATCCGAAAGCTTGAGGCGTGAAAGTGTTGCGAGCTTATCTATGTCCTGGCGGTTAATCATGTTGGGTTTTACTATATCAAATCAAGCTGTTTTGGGCGAGAAAGGCCTCATTGTTGACAGGGACACTTACCCTGCTAGACTATATCTACACCTTGGCTTCGGCCTCCGAGATTTCCCCCGTAAGGGGGATTTCGTTTTTCAGAACAGTTGCAGCTATTTCCCGAACCGATTCGAATTCACCAATCGAGAGCATCCCTATTTTTCTAACGAGGCGTCTCCTATCGAACGAGCGCATATGCAGGATGAGCGCATCATTCTCGATGCCGTCAATGAGGAATCGAAACCTGAATCCGTCCTCTTTGACCTTGGTTGTGAGCGGCACGCCCCAAAAAGTGCTCGCATTGAACCTCTTAAGGACCAGAACCGGCCTACTGAAGTCGGAAGTCTGAGATTGCTGTTCCCTCCCGACATTCACACCTATGGAGCACCACCAGATGTCGCGCTCGTGAAAGTTCGGCGCGTTGATGCGTCCGTCTAGATTTCGCTTGAAGCCGTTCCATCGGTCGAAATCCTTTTCCATGCCGAGAGCATAACAGACCACGCTCAAGAAAATCTAAAGAAATATCAAAAAATTCATAAAAACAAAAAGGGCCTATTTCAGCATTCTCCTCAGTTCTTCCTCCCCTATCACTTTCACGCCCAATGATTGGGCCTTTTCCAGTTTTGACCCGGCAGATTCACCCGCGACCACATACGAGGTATTCTTTGACACCGATCCTGAAACACTGCCGCCTGCGGCACGTATCAAATCCTCGGCTTCGGCTCGCTCCAAGGTCGGCATGGTGCCGGTCAGAACAAATGTAAGGCCGGCGAGCTTGCCGCCAGACAGGTCAGCAACTTTTTCAATATCAAGCTCGGCCATAAGACGAGCGAGCATTTTCTTGTGCAATGGATCTTTGAACCAAGCATGAGCCGATGCAGCGACCACAGGGCCGACACCGTCGATAGCTTCCAGTGCCTCGGGGCCGGCGGCAGCCGCAACCGCGAGTGCGTCCATGGTTTTGAAATGTGCAGCAAGGTCATGTGCGGTCTCCTCGCCTACGTGATCAATGGAAAGTCCGGTTAGAACTCGCGGCAATGTCGTCTTACGAGCCGCATTAATTGAAGCGAGCAAATTATCTGCAGACTTTTCGGCAAATCGCGGCAGGGCGAGCACGTCCCCTTTCTTGAGTCTGAACAAATCAGGGAAAGTCGAGATGAGACCGGCGTCGAGCAATGCGTCAATCACGGCCGGCCCACAACCATCAATATCGAGGGCCGTCCTTGAAGCAAAATAATGGAACTTGCGACGTAAAAGTGTCTGTGAATCTCGAACGACACATCGATGGGCGGCCTGACCGGGCACGCGTTCAATCCTGCCATCACCGCCACATTCATTGATATGCGTCGGAAATGCAAATGGTTTTTCCTTGCCTGTGCGCAATTCTGTCACAACCTTTACGATGTCTGGAATGACGTCGCCCGCCTTCTGCAAAATAACGGTGTCGCCAATGCGAACATCGAGACGTTTTATCTCGTCTTCATTATGTAAAGTAGCGCGAGACACCGTCGAACCAGCAACCAATACCGGTCGCAGTTCTGCAACCGGCGTGATGACACCAGTTCTGCCAACCTGGAAAACAATATCCTCGACCACGGTCGTAACTTGTTCGGCCGGGAACTTAAAGGCGATACCCCAACGTGGCGCCTTGCCTGTGTATCCCAACGCTTCCTGAAACACGCGCTCATCCACTTTCACAACAACACCATCAATGAGATAGTCTTCTTTCGGAGCCTTCTTCTGCCATTCTTTCCAATATGCGATAGTCCCGGCAATGTCATTTACATGCCTGCGATGTTTATTGACCTTGAATCCAAGCTCTTCAAGAAGGTTCAATTCTTCGGACTGGGTCTTTGGCATGGCGCTTCCGTCAACCGATGAATAACGAGCGATGTCGTACACGAAATTATCAAGTCTGCGGGCGGCCGTGATTTTCGGGTCGAGCTGGCGCATGGATCCTGCTGCGACGTTTCTCGGATTGGCAAAAAGGGGCTTCCCTGCCTTTTCTTGTTCGACGTTAAGGCGAGCGAGATTCGATTTGGACATCCATACCTCGCCTTCGACAATGATGTCCACAGGTTTCGTGAGGCGACGCGGCACCGCTCCGATGGTGCGAGCATTCTGGGTGACATCTTCGCCGGTTGTACCATCGCCACGGGTCGCAGCACGAACCAATACACCCTTCTCATATTCGAGGACGAGTTTAAGGCCGTCTATTTTAAGCTCGCAAATGTAAGTCGGATTCGCGGTCGAGCCCGTCTCAGCCTTGATGAATCGCTTCACGCGCTCATCAAAGGCAATCATATCTTCCTCACTGAAAGCGTCATTAAATGACCATTGCGGAACCTTGTGCTTAACCTTCAAGAACTCCTCCAACGGTTCAGCACCGACGCGTTGAGTTGGCGAATCAGGTGTCTGGAGCACAGGCCATTCTGCCTCTATATCTTCAAGCTCTTTAATAAGCGAGTCATACGCCGTATCAGAAATCTCCGGCTCGTCTAACGTATGATAAAGCCGCCTATGGCGATCAATCTCTGCACGCAGCCTTATGGCGCGTTCCTTGATGTCTTTGCTTGGAGCGGCACCCCCTTTGTTTGGCATGCCTAATATTTTACCCGAATGGCGCGCTCTACGCGATTGGGGTCATCGGACACACATTCATTGCCTATTGCCTCGCCAACGTTGTAGCCACGAGAGTCTATGGTTGTCAGAATGATGGAGTCATCTAATTCTTTTGTAACCGTCACAAATACGCAATAAGGGGCAGAAGACCCTTGGGCGTCAACGTTGGGTATGGAAAGACTGAAACGCGTCGTAGCTGATTCAAAGTCAGTCACACTCGGTGTAATGTTGATAGTTTGTGGAGACTCGCTATCTACGCTCACACAATCCGGACTAGCTGGCAATGGATTGCGACTGCCTGATTCGGATGATGTTGCAAATACGTTCACACCCTTGAAGTCCCAATAGAAAGCGCACTCGATACCTGTATCGGCCGCATAAAATGCGAACTGGGATTCGCGCCCCGAAGACGACAGAACAATTTCTTTGATTGTAAGGTTGAATATTGAAAGCCCTATTGAAAGCAGAACGCTCGATGTAAGTACAGCAAAGAGCATGGCGAAACCACCCTGATTTTTTCTTGCCTCCGTATATTTCACCTGCTGTGGTCGGTTAATGTTCATATTAGAAATCAAGCAGATATTCCTTGACTGTAAATGTCCTCTTTGGGGCGAACAAAGACGTTGACCATTCAACCGTCACAGAAACCATCGCCTCCCTATCAAAGATGCGATTATCTACATACACCGTCCTTGTGAAAGGTGTCGCCCTCCAACCCTCACCAGTCCCGTACCCGTAAAGGTTGTGTTCTGTACCGATCATAAGTATTGGGCAGAGGCCGGGGGGACACGCTGTGATGGCACCCTCTACTGACGGATCCTTGAAACGAGCGTCGATTGTGCAACGCTGACCAGCGCCTGTTTCCAGACAGTTGAATAGGTTGGTAAGCCACGGATCCCCTTCTATCCTGTTCGTGTCACGCACATTGCGCACGTATTCAACTGCTTCCTGGGCAAGATACGATGCTGTTATCTGATCGCGGGCGTACACTGCTGAACCTATACCCTTTTGAGCGATAACAAGCGGACCCGTCACGGCAAGCGATAGTATCGAAATCGCCACCATGGCTTCGACGAGGGTAAATCCTTTATTTTTTGTTGAGGTTTCCTTTATCATTGCTTTATGAATCAATGGAACGCTGCGAAACGGTCGTCTGTATGTTGAACTCTGACCTCGTCACCCCCACGCCCGCGTATCCACGTATCGAGATAAGAACTTTCGGCTGTATACGATCACCCTCGGCCGTACCGACTGCGTAAAAGCGAAGGGACTCTATATGAATCTCTTCGGCTGTTATTGGATAAGCTGACAATCCCGTAATGTACTTGAAGATCCTCCCGTTATCCAAGCTGTATTCGATACGATCGGTCGAACTTTCCGGATCGTAAACACCATCTCCATCAACACTACGATTAGCTTTGTATGAAAATACATCCGTTCCGAAATCAGGGTCGCATTCGCCGGAGCATGAATACTGACTACCAACACGCATATCACGGGCCATGCTTTCAAGCGCGAAATTCAAGTTGGTCATAACGGACTTGAGCGAATGTGTCTTCTTGTTCGCCTCCACGATGCTGAACACTGCCCCGGTAGCAACAAGCATCACCATAGCGAATATCGAAACAGCGACGAGTACCTCGACAAGTGTGAATCCTTTGTTTTTATCTGAATTAGTCATGATTAGCTGCTGCATTTATCAGTCTGATCTATCGTAACTGATATCTGACCAGTCGCTTCGACCACAATGATGCGGCTCGAGCCCTGTGGTGACGAAACGCATATCTCTGCTTTCGAGTAAAAAATGGAAGTGTTTCCCCCGACCGTAATGTATGTGTCAGGATTTGGTCGTATGAACGAAATGTCGACAATATTCGCCGTCACAGGTGATCCCGACCCAGATGTCACCAATATCTTCGATATACGATTACCTTTCTGGATTTGGAAAGACTCCAAGAGCTCCCCAGCACCGTCATAAACATGGTTCTGTGGCAAACGATCCTCATAAAGACTATATCGAGTGACGGACTCGCCTAAATCGAAACGTATACCATAACCCGAATCGAACGCCCCTGGCATAACTGTGCTCTGACGCACAGTAATGCCATAGAACTGTGCTTGGCGAACTGACAGCGCAATCTCATAAGCAAGGTTAGTAAGGAGAACGCTGCCGTTGAACTGGGCGTGATTAAACACCGCGACCGATGTTATAACCGTGAATATAGATATTGATACAAGAAGTTCGACGAGAGTGAACCCTTTGATGTTCGTAACTTTCTTCATGCTCCATCCATTATACCGCCAAAAGCGACATAAGATATGGGAAAAGGCTTGGTGCGGCGAGGGAAAGCACGAATCCGATAACAATGAACGGCCCAAATGGTAGTTCGCTTCTTAATCCTAGTGCTGGCCCTTTGAATACACCGGTCCTCTGCAAAACCATAATGAGCAAGGCGACAATAGCCCCGATCCAAAAGGCAAAAAGAAGCGCCGCCGTGCCCGCCCCAATACCAAGCGCCCATCCAACTGACAAGGCCAACTTGCCATCACCGAGACCCATCCACCTTCCCTGCGAGAAATACCAGAAAGCAAAGAAGAAAAGAAAGAATGTTGGACCCGCAATGACTGCATACAAATCAATGAAACCAGAAGCCCAGCCCTTCACCGCAATCATGGCAAGGGCAACAAGAGCCGCAGTATAAGAAAAGGCATCAGGAATGAGCTTGTGGCGCAAATCGTAGACAAAAATAACGATATAGATAAAAAGAAGAACGGCGAGAAGCGCAAAAAGTATAAGGGACTGCGTCAATCCAGAAACAACCGTCGTTGATACATATGCGAGCGGTAATGCCACTGCCCCTGCAAGCTCAACAATCGGATACTGGACCGAGAGTCGCGCCCCACAAGATCTACACTTTCCCCACTGAACAACGAAACTAAGAATCGGCACGAGCTCGTACCAAGACAAAGTTTTTCCACACGAGAAACATTTAGAACGGCCAGTTGCTATCGGCATACCTGTACCAAAACGCAATATCACCACATTGAGGAAACTACCGATGATGGCTCCGAAGATGAAAAGGATTGCGAATACGAGATAGTCTCCGTGCATATATTTTATCGTTGTGGACTTGCTTTATAATTTGCTGTCGAACCACCGGAAAGCGTACAGTCAGAAGTGTCGGGTAAATCCGAAGGCTTCGATCCCTCAAATGTAACGCCGATGCAGTAATTCTTGAAACCTGCCGCAGCAACATACTCATAATCAGCACCTGTATAAGGATCTTTCGGCACAGAAGGCAAGAATCTTTGGTTAACTTCTGCCAAAGTCGCCAGTGAATCTGGATACACCCTATTCACGTCGTAATACAAAGCGAGGGCGATTTGAATTTCGCGCATATCAGAGGCACGGCGCGAATCACGAGCCTTCTCCTTCGATCCACTGATCGACGCGACGACGATAGACCCAAGTATGCCGATGATGGCGGCAACAATGAGGAGTTCTACGAGGGTGAATCCGGAACGCTTGGGAGTTTGCATGGTCGTTAGATTTATTGACAACGTCCACTCGTGTTGGTTGTGCCAGCCTTAAACCAGCCCTGTGAGTTATCGATACACCATGTGCCACCTCCTCTCAAAGCCGATACAGATAAAGCCCATTGGTTTCCAATCGAATCAGTCGTGCATGTTATCGATGCACCAGCAGCTGCGTTCGCGAGAATGTTCGTCTGTATGAGCTGGAAACGTTGGTCACCGAAAACACCAGAGGTGCATATGCTACCGGCAGCCGGGGCCTGATTCACACTCGTGCCAAAAGAGGCATTGTTATTCTGATCTCGATAAACCTGGGCTTGTACACGCAACTGATTCATGGCGACTTTGACCGCATTGTCGGCTGCCTTTGATCGTGCCGACCCGAGAGCTGACAGAACGACAGACGAAAGTAGGGCGATGATCGATATAACTACAAGGAGTTCAATAAGGGTAAAACCTTTCTGTTTCATATACCATCTATTCTAACAGACAAAAAGCCACCCGCAACGGGTGGCTTTTTTCGATGCTCTAGTGTGAGACTAGATGCACATCGCGTTAGTCGTAGCGGTGACTTCCTTTGCAGCACCAGTGTAGTCAACACACCACTTTCCGTTGGTCACAGTAGGGTTCTTTAGATTAGCGCTGACAACCCATCCCTGACCCGTGGTTGAAGCAACACAATGTGCCGATCCTCCAGCGCTTGCCGCTGCTGTTACCATGTTAAAGACCGTAGGATTCGAACATAGGTTGGTGTAGCTATTGTTGGTCGAATCATAGAAAATCTCAGCCTGCGCACGAATGTTGGCGAGATTAGACTTGACTGCAGCATCAGCACCACGCGATCGTGCGCTGTTAAGGGACGCGAGTACGACCGACGAGAGGATTCCTATGATCGCGATGACCACAAGGAGTTCGATGAGGGTGAAACCCTTTATCTTGGAATTCATTATTATATGAATTAAGTTATTAATCTTTTAAACCGATTCCCCGCTCCGCTCAAATGCTCGAACCCGTCTTGTTGCACCTGGACTGCAAGCGCTTGGGCGGGCCGGGAAGCGACCGAATCTGTATAATCGGTATCCCTATTATACAAAATGCTTATTTTGATGCCTAAGAGTACTGGGGATAACAAAAAACCGCCCTCCCGGGCGGCCCATGTACTTACGAGATATTTGATGAGATGTTGTATATCGGAATGAGCACAGATGCGAGCAGGAATCCCACACCAAGGCCAAGGAGAACGATCATAGCAGGTTCAATGAGGTCGACGAGTGTGTCGACAGCGTTCACCACTTCACGGCGATAGAACGCAGACAAGGTTTTCAATATCTTTCCGAGCTCACCGGATTCCTCACCTACTTTAATCATCTGAATCATGATGCCTGGTATTTCTTTCCTGTTACCAAGAGCATCTGAAACCGTTCGTCCTCCCTTTACCGCCTCGGTCCCTTCATCGAGAATGCGTTTATATATGCTGTTTCCGACCACACCAGAAGTAAGTTCGAGTGCGCGCACCATAGGTATACCAGATGAGAGCATGGTATTCATGTTATCGGCGATGCGCGAAAGGTAGAGCTTGCGATAAAGATTCCTCACGAAAGGAGTATTGATCTTGGCGGAATCGAGCGACAACTTGCCCGCCTCTGTACCAAGGAATCGCCACAGGAAGAATCCACCAACGATGAAGGCGACTACTATGAACAAGCCGTAGCTCACCAAAAACTGCGATAGACCGATGACCACTTGGGTATAAAGAGGTATGTCCTGTCCAGAGTCAGTGAGTATCGTACTGATTTTTGGAATAACAACAGTGAGCATCAGAGCCATCACCACCACGAAAGTGAATATAACGAAAGCTGGATATATGAGAGCATTTCTTGCTTTTGAGTTAACTTCATACGTTCGATCGAGGTGATCTGCAAGGAACACGAATATTTCATCGAGCTTTCCTGATTCCTCGCCAGACTTCACCATATTCACATAGAAATCGGAGAAGATTTTTGGATGTTTGGAAAGTGCCTTTGATATAGATGATCCTGCCTGAAGATCGTCAGCGACCTGGGTGAGCGCCTTTCCAAGTGTTGGATTTTCGGATTCGGAAGCAAGGAGACGGAAAATGCGTAATGCGGAAACCTGTGCCTCGAATAGCGTTGAGAGCTGACGAGACAAAACGACCACGTCTTTCGACGATACACCAGAAAATAGGGCGAACTCTTTCGAGAAAATGGAACCGGTCGCGTCTGCAGGGTCAATTGATTTAATAACCAATCCGCGTCGTTGCAATGATGCAATCGCGACATCGAGAGATATCGTGTCGATTGATCCCTTCGATTCTGATCCTGCTTGATCTATTGCGTTGTAGTTGAATAGTGGCATAGCTGTTCGAAATACTAGATGAGGCGTTCGAGAATCTTAGGATTAGGCGAATACAGGTAGGCGTTCTCGACGGTTATCTCCCCTCTTCTTACAAGGTCAGCGAGAGATCGGTTCATGTCAATCATACCAAGCTCGGCGCCAGTTTCGATTACGGTATTTATCTCGTGTACGCGCTTCTCACGGATAAGATTCTGCACAGCTGGGTTCGTGATGAGGAGCTCATATGCCGGAACAAGCCCACCGGATATACGCGGCACGAGGCGTTGTGAGAATATGCCTGAAAGTGTGCTCGATAGTTGAATACGGATCTGATCTTGTTGCGAGCCAGGGAACGAGTCAATAATGCGGTTTATAGTCTGTGCCGCGTTGTTAGTGTGCAAAGTCGAGAGAACGAGATGTCCGGTCTCTGCTGCGGTCACCGCGGTTGCCATGGTGTCATTGCCACGCATCTCGCCGATGAGTATCACATCCACGTCCTGACGGAATATTGATCGAAGTGCGGCCGCAAAGTCATGGGTGTCTATGCGCACCTCACGTTGGTCAATAACAGACTTCTTTTGCTCGTATATATATTCGATTGGGTCTTCGATGGTGACAATATGTTCAGCGCGGGTCTGGTTGATGCGTTCGACCATAGCAGCCAAAGTGGTGGTCTTGCCGTGTCCCACTGGACCCACAACAAGGAAGAAGCCCTGTTGCATGTCGCAGAACTGTTCGATTGCCTTCGGCAAGTTGAGCTCCTCGAAGGTCCTTATTTGTTTTGGAATGAGACGAAAAGCAAATGAAATCGTTCCTTGCTGGAAGAATCCGTTGCCACGAAAACGTGCCTCCTTGGTGCTGTATGAAAAGTCTATTTCTTTGTTCTTAAGAAAGAGCGCGCGATCCTCAGGAGTAATAACGACGGACATGAAGCCTTCGGTATCCTCTTCGGTGATGGTCTTCTTGTTCATGAGCGGTATAAGGAAGCCGCCGACACGAATAGTCGGATAGCGCCCTGTCGAGATGTGAAGGTCCGATGCGGACTCCTTAACCACCACACCCACGAGCTCTTCGAACTCTTTTTTATAATCGTTTGCCATGATGATATTTTAAAGCCCTTACTTGCCGTTCTTTGCCGCTGCGATTTTCTCTACCTCGCGAAGAACCTCGGATGGAATAGTCGCAGCCTTAACGATATAACCATCTACCTTCAATTCCTTTGCTGTTTCGATATCAGACGACGCGCTCTGGTTTGTGAGCATCACGATAATCGCTCCAGGGGCGAGGTTTTCATCACGCATAGTCTTTAGAAGCTCAAGGCCGGTCATGTGCGGCATGATGATGTCGAGCAAGACGATATCTGGCTTTGCCCCATCTCGCAGTTTCTCGAGAGCTGGAACAGATCCAACCGAAGTGTCGACATCGTAACCATTATTCGAGAACTTCAACGAGTACATCCCGAGGAGGAACTTGTCGTCGTCAACTATGAGAACTTTTCCTTTATTTTCCATATTTGTATCAATGATTATATCACGTCGATTCTAGAGCTTGTTCACTTCTCCCCACGGTATCTCGCCCCTGAACGCCTTCAGCATGGCATCTTCCTTCATTGATAACATGCCCTTGCCTCGAGCATACTTATATATAACCTCCTCACCTGCATTAGAAAGGATAAGGCGCTCGAGCTCACGATCCTTCTCGAGTACTTCCGCCACTGCCATTCGACCGCGAACGCCGTTAGGACAGACGCCTGATGGTTTTGGCTCGTACACGACCTCCGGAATGACAATGTCTTTCTTGAACTCAGCTGGTAAGTCAGCGAACTGTTTCTCGACCTGCATAGCCAGAGCACCTTCGACCGTAATCTCTCCCCCACCCTCGCAAATTTTAGCTGCAAGGCGCTGGGCCATAGAAAGAATAAGTGTCGGCGCGATAAGGTAGGGATCTACACCCATGTCAATAAGGCGTGGCACGACACCAAAGACGTTGTTGGTGTGAATGGTTGAAAGGACGAGATGTCCTGTGAGGGCCGCCTGGATTGCCAGTGCCGCCGTCTCTTTATCACGAATTTCTCCCACCATGATGATATCTGGATCCTGTCGAAGGGTTGTGCGTAGTCCAGATGCAAATGTATATCCGATTTCTGGCCTTACCTGTGACTGTGAAACGCCCTCCATGTTGTATTCAATCGGGTCTTCGAGAGATAAGATGTTCTTGGACTCATCGTTAATTTCTTTTAGCATGGCGTAAAGTGTCGTAGATTTTCCGGATCCTGTTGGTCCAGATATGAGAATTAATCCGTATGGACGGGCCATTGCACGGCGAATCGCCTCGAGGTTCCTTGGCGAGAATCCAATCTCATCCAACGAACGAACGCCTTTTTCGGAATCGAGAATTCGCATCACCACCTTCTCACCGTAATAAGCTGGGAATGTGGACACACGGAAATCTATCTTGCGCCCTTCAATGCGAGCAGAGAATCGCCCGTCTTGTGGTTTGCGTTTCTCGTCGAGCTTCATGTTCGAGAGTATTTTTATACGAGCGACCACAGCATCATGAACCTTGACTGGAAGTACGAGCGAAGTATGAAGGTCTCCATCGACACGGAAACGCACACGAACCTTGTCTACAAGGCGTTCAACGTGAATATCAGATGCCTGGCCTTCGGCCGCATAGCGCAATATCGTCGCCACAATTTTTGTTACCGGCGCGTCTTCGATGATAGTGGTTCCCTGCTTGGACTCACTTTTGTGTATCTCTGCACTTGGCTCGATTTCGACACCAGCAATGTCGGTCTCGAGCTCGTCGAGAGCACGGGTCACCTCGCCAGACAGACCTTTGTACAAGCCAATGGCCTCTGAAAAATCTTCTTCTGATATAAGAAATGCCTTGAAAGGCATGCCGACTTTGGCGGCAATGAAGTTGAGAGCGTCGCGGACTTCGATATCATCCGGATCAACAGCTCCAACCTCAAGAACATTATCTCTTACCGCAATTGGTATGAATCGATAATGAAGAGCTGATTCTTCCGGGATGTATTTCAATATATCGAACGGAATGTTTTGGTCCTTGAGTGACCTGACTGGGATGCCTAAATATTCGCCCTTGGCTTCGAGCACATCCATATCTTTAACACCTTTCTTCTTTAGGACCTGTTCGAGCGTCTCGCCCGTCAGACGCGCCTCTTCTGACACCGATGCGGCTTCCTTCTTATCTATGAGCTTCTTCTGTACGAGTGAGTCGAGTATGCTCATGTGTTGTTACTCTTAGTTGGAGGTTGTGGTAGCGGCTGGAGATACTATAGCGGAGGTGTTTATTGGGGCAAACGGATTCGGTCGGCCTGGGGTCTGCGGCGTGAGTTTGGTTCCTATATCGTTAAGACTCATGAAAACTTTGTCTTCAAAAATCTTGACATCGAGACGAATGGTGTTGAGTTGGCCAAGAGCCTTCAAAAGATCGCTTCCGATCGCGGTCGTGTTTACAGGCACACCAACGAGAAGTTGATCAGATGACCGGTCCCGGGTGGTATAGAAATATCCAGCCACGCCGATGGCGACGAGAATGATGAGGAAGATGGCCAGACTCTTGTTTGAAGTAGACTCTTTCATATTATTTGAGCCAATAGGTCTTTATCGTAACACTGTAATCATGGAGCGGATTGGTGTCGCTCGCCGTGAAAGATATCGACGATATATCTATCACACGGAGACTCTGTTCCAAAGATTTTAGGAACGCCAGAAAAGTGTTGTAAGTGGCCGTGGTTGTGAAAGACAAGGTCAAAGTGCCATGCGCCTTAGAACTATCGCCCACCACCTTGCTTTCCTCAGACGAATTCGCGCTGAAATTCCTTATGCGCATGCCATATTTCTTGGCGACCTCGTCGATATCTATGATAAGGCGAACGTTGTCGATATTGTCCGGCAAAGCCTTGAGAAGACGTTCACGGTTGGTGCTGGTAACACCGTTATATATCTCGAGAAACTTATCTCGCTCAGCCTGGAGCTCTTTGGAGTTATCGAGCATGAGCTGGAGACCCGTCCTTTCAGCTGACAGTGTCTTTATCTCGCTGTAAGTTGGATCAACATAGGCAAAGAAGAGTCCGAAGGATGCCAACACCATGATTATTGATACGATGTTCATTGTGTTTGGGTGCTAGGTGAAGCAGACACTGGGGCCGAAATAGAAGTCTTGTACGATACGAGAGAAGGATTCACTTTGGTTGTAACCGAGAAGTTCACAAGCCCTGACGGATCAAGGGCCATGTCACTGACAATTGTTCCTGAGAGGCCTTTTGTCTGACGATTAAAAACATCGGACTGGAGTGCGACGGTCGCATAGCTTTGGGCCTGGCCGCGCATTGACACAGTGATTTCGGTTGGGCTCACATATGAAAAACTGAAGTCCCTGAATCGAACCGATGGCAGAGTTATAGAAGACAAGAAGTCAAAGAGAGGCGTCACTGCAACATGCGATGCAAAAAGCTTCTTTGCGGTCTCAATGCGAGAATCGAGGCGAACTATGCTGTTTATGGCTTCAGGCTCAAAAGCTTCCCTGGCCTGCTCGAGAAATACTTTGTCAGCCTCAATCTGTTTAATAAGAATATTCTTATAGAAATAGACGCCACCAGAAAGAGCGACGGCAACAATTAATAGCACAGTCGCCAAAAGCGAAAGGAGATTTATTGGGGCCGAAGTATCGCCCATCCTCGGCGATGCGACGATAGGTTTCTTCGGTATGAACGATGTTTGCATTCGAGGATCCATGGTCGGTACCTTAAGATTATACTACCATGCGCATAGGGACGCTATCCCCAAATGTCTATGACATCTCTTCAAGCTTGCGCAATGCCGCCCCGATGGCCACCGCGAACTCGGGACCCGCGTTTCGAAGGACTGGTTCAAGAAATGCCGGAGCCTCGGTCTTCGAGAACGGATCCCCCATCACCACTTCGGTCTCTAATCGCTTACGTGCGACATCAAGAAAGCCTTTGAGAAGCGATCCGCCGCCAGTGAGTATGACTTTTGATATGTTTTTGCGATGCTTCTGTTGGTAAGCAGCAATGACCCGATTCGTTTCAGTAAATATATAGTCGAGGTTGAGGGATATTACTTCTGCCAATGCCTTGTTATCTGGCTCTGCAGATATACCAACAGTCCTTTTCACCCTTTCAGCATCGCCGACGGGCAGACCGAGCGAGCGCGAGATGGCGAGTGTTATGTCTTGCGATCCACGATTGACCATGTGTGAACTTCGAAGAATGCCTCGTTCGATTATGTAAAGTTTAGTCGAACCTGCACCCATGTCGAAAAGCAGATGACTTTCAGTCGAGATATCGACAACAGAACGTATCGAGCTGAACACCTCAACCTCGAAGTATTGTGTTGCGAGTCTTGCAAGCTCGCTTATCTGTGTCATGCGGGCAATAACGTCGTTGTGTATAACAACGAGAATTATCTCTATGGTTTTTTCTTTTGGACCTGATCCTGGTATAGAAGGCTTCTCGAATGACGAGAATGAATTTTCTTCCTTTGGAATTGGCAACCAGTCGATGGCGACCTCTGTAATCGGTACCGGTATGTATTTTCTCGCTTCGATAGGAATCATATCGTCGAGGCGCTTGCGATCCATATCCGGCATACGAATGAACGAGAGCAGACTCGATGACGCGGCAATGGACATAACTGCAGTCGAGGCGGTCACATTGGCCTCCTTAATAACGTCGGCAAGCGCGGCTGCGACTTTTTCGGCCGGTAAATTTGTGGCACGTCCAATTTCGACGCCAGCATAAGGCCCAAGAGCGAGCTCGCCATACGTTTCAAGTATGGCCTTGCCGCCTTTTTTGCGCAGTTGAACCACTTTTATAGAAGAAGCACCGATATCGACGCCGATAACGCTGTCTTCTTGATTCTTGAACAAATTTTGAAGGAATCCCATGGCAATGTCTCGTATATGAAGTATATCATGTCGTGATGCGCATCCTCAAAATGATACTCGACTGCATAATGCCGCCCTATGAAGGTGTGCGCGAACTTGAGTCCATGACTCCTAAGGGCCTCATTGAGGCAATTGCGCTGGACAAGGAATCGGCCAAGCCTCGGTCGCTGCCGGTTGATGGTCTGGTTGTTGCCTTTCCCTATCGCGCACGGCTCGCCAAGGCAGCCATCGTCGAGATAAAAACCAATATGAATCGTCGTGTCGTGCGCACACTAGCAGAAGCGACTTATATAAAGGTGTGTGAACATCTCGCCAGATTCGCCGCCTCGTCGCCCGACGGATCACTGCCTATTCTTGCACCAATGCCGATGACAAAAAAGCGACGACGTGAACGTGGTTGGAATCAATGCGAACTGATATGCAGAGAATTGGATCAAATCGACGGAAAAAACACTGGTGGCAGAACATTTATATATATAGAGAATGCTCTGTGTCGCACGCGCGAGACCGAAGACCAAGTCGGGATGGACAAAACAGAACGTGCGGCAAACATGAAAGGATCTTTTGGGGCGAGTATGAGTGCTGATAAAAAAGGATGCGAAATTGTACGCGGACGGGACGTAATAATCCTCGATGATGTAGCGACGACTGGTGCGACATTGCGAGAAGCGGAGCGCGCCGCCCTTTCGGGCGGCGCGCGCAACGTGCTTCTGGTATCAATCGGATACTGAAGACGAAGCCCCGCATGCGCGGGGTCCCGTCCGAAAAAATCTGCCGCCTGTATTATGCGACCGGATTCCTTCCCTGCACGATGCGCACCAGGAACATAATCACCGCGGCGACGAGAAGGATATGGATGAATCCGCCGACAGTGTATGAGCTGACGACTCCGAGTAACCAGAGCACGAGCAGGATGATGGCGATTGTGCTGAGCATGGTGTTTAGTTGGGTTAATACTTCTCGGGCCGTTCTCACGAATGGGGGCCCTCGCTGTTGCTGACGCTCATTACCTAACCCAATTTCATCCTGAACAGGTATGCTGACACCGCATAAAGCAACGCGAAAAAAGATGAAAGGCCAACGATTTGCACGAGATCCCGCTCAAACGTGACGCCTATGCCGAACGCGGCAATAACTGGAATAAGGATAACGGCTATGGCTGCGGCAAATGCAGACCAAGACATGCCACGCGGCTCGAATCGCGATATGCCCGCGCCGATCAACCCAATAAACGGAACTGCAAAGTACATGAGGTTCGCCGCGTTGTCTTCACTGCCTATGATGCCGACAGCCATGTTCACCCAGACAATCAGGAACGATGCCACGACCGCAATACCAACAGCGGCTCGATATGTGAAATTTCCATACCTTGATATGAACGCATACGCAAACCCACAACCAACAAGAATAACTCCCATCAAAACAAAGTCCTCGATACCCCACTGCCACTCCTGGCTCGAGAAAACACCAACGAGCGGAATGATGAGCAACAAAAGCGGCGCGAGCGTGATCAAGATAGTTCTCTTATTAAACATATTTGTGTCCATTATTAGGTAATCGTTACTTTCGATATTCCAGAACATCTCCCGGCTGACAATTCAACGCCTTACATATCGCCTCGAGAGTCGAAAGCCTAACCGCCTTGGCCTTGCCGTTTTTGAGTATCGACAAATTAGCCATAGTGATACCGACCTTGTCTGTGAGTTCCGTGAGACTCATTTTTCGTTTGGCGAGCATTACGTCTATGTTGATGATGATGGGCATAGTGGTTCGCTTAGACGGTGAGCTCATTCTCGGACTTGATATCAATGACGTTCTTGAGAAGCTTTTGCAAAAGCGCGGCAAACGTCGCAATTACAGCTGAGGTGAAGGCAATGATGAGTCCGATCAAGACCACGCCTGGGGCATCATCTTCATGGGCTACGCCGATTATATATGGCGAGCCGAGCACGACAATAATACTTATGGCGATGCCGCAATATTTAATCTTCTTCAAAGCATCGACCGCAAGGTCAGAAAACGCTGTACCTTTCTCTATAAGAATAAGGAGCTTCATCGACTGCCAGAGCGCAATTAAGAATGGAATCGCGCCAACAAACATTCCGATGACGATCGGGCGATACTCTGCGCCGCCGCCCTCAACGTTATACGTGAGCCACATGGCAAAGGTAAGCACGGCAAGCGCGATAAGTGCGAGAACGCAGACGACTATTTTCAAGAAAAGGGTTGAGCCTCGTTTCATATCTGATTGCTTAATTAATAACGAATTTATACTAGCACATCACTTATCGTAAAACAATAAATATATATCGTTAGTTTATATATGCGCTGACGGGCAATGTGGGCTATCATGACGACATGAAGATGCCAACTAAAACGCCGATAGACCTACAAAAGGCCCTTGCCGCTTCCCCGCGCGCACGCAACATGGGACGACATCACGCCGCTCGCCCGACAGGAATGGATTCTTTGGATCGTCACGGCCAAGCTCGCCGAGACTCGCGTACGCCGCATCAAGAAAGGTATTGATATGCTCGCAAAAGGCAAGCGCCGGCCGTGTTGTTTTGGTGGGGTGAAGTGGCTTATGAAGACCGCGCACAACGGTTTGTGATAGTATATAAGGACAATGGTCAGAATAATGAAGGACTACAAGCGAAAGCTGGTGCTCGGATTTACCCTCATAGAGCTCCTTGTGGTCATATCGATTATAAGCCTCTTGTCGTCGGTCGTCCTATCGTCCCTACGCTCCGCTCGCGAGAAGGCGAATGACACAAAATCCAAACAGCAACTCTCGAACCTACGTGCGGCAGCAGCGCTATATTACGACACCACTGGTCAGATGACCTACGGACCGGCAGTTGCTGGCAATGAATCATCTGGTTCTGGCGCAACCGCAACCATAGGCATGGGATGCGCGACGAATATGTTCGCAAGCGCCTCGATCCGCTCTTTCATGCTCTCGAGCAACTATCCTACGACCGCGAATGGCACGGGACGATGCACCGTCACAGTAGACAGAAAGGACTTCACTGCGTCCGTTCGCCTCTCGAACGGCACATATTGGTGCGTCGACAGCAAGGGTGTCGCCCGCGTCCAATCTAGCGCCCAGGGAAACTATGCCGGTTCGTGCTCTGAGCTGAGCTAAATATCGCCGGCCACGCCGCGAGAAGCTCGCCATAGCGTCCAAACACATCCGCAAAGCTGTTCCAGGCGCTTCTCTGCTGCTTCGCCCATTCTGGCACATCCCAGAAGATCGGAGCTTTGCCTATATCGTCACCCAGACCCTGCGCTTTGAGCTTTGCGGCCTCGACCCCTGCCTGCCAATATGCTGGCCCTTCGGGGTGCTGAGAGGCTATCGACCGACAATATTCCGCGAATCCATAGAGTCTGCGGGCGCATTCTTTCTCTGTTGCCTGTATCAGAGTCTTTCTATCTTCTCGCGCCATGCGCGACAATTCCATGCCCATATGTGCCAAAGTGGCCGGTCGGCCCTGCTCGATGAGGGATTTGCGCACTGCGGATAGTGCATGGATGACCATCTTACCAACGGTTGTGAACGACTCGACAGGGTCTGTTCGCGGCGCGCGTTCCTCGTGCCGTCGATGCTCGACAAGGACTGGGACGAAGCCGTTCCAATCGCACGGACGCGCCCAGTAGAGAGCATATCCGAACACAGCATCCTGGCTCCGATAGGTCGGGGTGAAGGGCGGGACCTCTTCCCGCGCGTCGATGCCCATATTGAACGACACGCAGTTGGGTCCGTCATACAGGGCGTATCCTTCGGACACGCGTCCGATGAACGGGCTCTTCCTTCTTTTCTTGTACGTCTCTTCGTCAGAAGACCAGATGTGATGATCCCCTTTCGGCCCATATGTCATGGTCGGGGCATGGACGCGCATCCATGAATGCCCGACAGCGCCGGAATAAGTTGTGACTACCATTCCGTCATCGCGCGGCAAAGCTTCGAGCTTGCGGACGAATGAATCGGAACATGCGCCGGGCTCGTCGATGAACGACGATTCGGCGACCGCAGAGGCGATTGCGCCTGCGGCGCGTTTGCCGAGCAATGCTTCGTGCGCGGCGAGATAGTCGAGCTCGACCTTCGGGAAAGTCGCCGTCGCCTCGTCGTACGAATCGAATATCCACGTCTGCCGCGGAGGAGCGCTTGTGAGGGCGAGGCGTTCGACCGGTGCGAGGCCTTCTGATCCAGGGGCGACATGGAGGTCCCATATGACGTCATCGTCTACGAAGATCATCTTCTTACCGGCCGCAGACAGAAGAGCGGCGTTGCGCAGGGCCCCGGTCCTGATCGATGTGTCGCCCTCGCCGCAGATCGCGTATCTGACGAGCGAACTGTCTACGCCGCTCGCCTTAGCGAGGCGTTCGGCCATCTTTTCTCGCGTATCAAGGTCGAGATGCAGGATCTCGCCCGCGTACATACCTTTGAACCTCGCGACCTCTTGCTTATTCGTCTCGAGAGATTCGCCCACAGAGCCGTCCGCGATGACGATCAGGGGTGTCCGACCATGCGCGGAAAGATTGCGCAGGATGCTCGCGATACATCGAGATAGTTCATCGGGCCGGTCGGTTGTCGGGATAGCGATGACGCCTATAGCTTCGGATGCTGCGTCTTCGGGGACTATGCCTGCGGACGCCACGTTCTGACGTATCGCCTCCACGAACTCCGATTTGCTCACGAGGAAGCCCTGATCGACGAACAGGGAAAGCGATTCGCGCACGAATCCTTCAGGCAACCCGAATTTGGCAGCATATGACAGCGCGTGGGTGTCGATGGTGTCGAACGAGCTGCAGGACAAGAGTATGCCGGCTTCTCGCGGCGAAAGCACCGCCTGCTTCCCTGTGCGAGACGACATGACTGACACAGCCTTGTCAGGAAGAGGCGTTATCTCGAAAAATGCGTGTCTATATGTCGGTTGGTCGCTCACCGATTGATAATAGCAGATTGGGCCGTGATAGGCCGCTTATTCTGAACCTACTTCAACTTGAAAGCCGCCGTAGCAGAAGCGTTTCGCGTCGAACGGCATCGCCATGTTCTTCATCTCTGGATCGTTCATGGCAGGGTCACTCATGACCTTCGCGTTGACCTCGTCACGATGTTCGCGCGACTTGAATACTATGAACGAGAACCAGACCGTTTCATCGTCTTTCGCATCTGCGGCGCTCATGAATGAACGAGGCTTCATGCCCATGCCTTTAGGGTGCACATCGTCTCCCATGCATTCCTTGTAATCCAGCGCCCCGTGCTTCATCCATACTTACCTTCCCAGCTCAGCCATATTCTTATATTCGGCGACCTTGTCTTTTGGGATGACAAGCAAGAATCCGTCTACGTATTTGTTTTTCATAAGGTAAGTATAACGTGTGGTAGTGGTAAAACCTGTCCACATCTGGTTCCGAAGCCATCTGAGATTGTGACGCTGGATTGGGATGTTGTTTTCAGGTGAGAGTCGACGTACCTGGGACACTCCGAAAGAAAGTTTTTGTAGCGGGCATCGTGGGTTAAGTACCCCACAAGTAAGACCTTGTAAGGGTATTTTAGCATATTCGGACTGACCAATTTGAAGTTCGTGGGTCGGGGTCTAGTTTTTCCAAATTGGCACAATTTGGCACACGCAGGGGCAGTGTTTCAAATGAGTGTTTGCAAGGCGGTTTAGATATCATCCACCAAGCCACATAAGGGTATTTTAGAGGTATTGAAACAGCACACTGTGCCAAAGCAGTGTGCCATTTTGATTTTGCATATTTTCAGAGGATCACTGGACTAATTTTTATATCTATTTCTTGCCAGGTAATTCCCCCAGACAGGAGGCTTTTGGCCCGATACGATTTCAATACCCACTAATTGGATGCGTTGGCCAGCATACGATTCTGGGTGGCGAAAGTAATGCACACCTTTTTGCATTTTTTCACGAGTAGCATTGTAGGAGGCAAAAGTAATGCACCACGATTTGTCACTTTTTGGGATTTACCATAGTGCCAAGAGCAGAAAAGCAATTCCTACACTTCTGCTCGAATTAAGAACGCATACTGTGCCCATTATTAATAACGAAGAAAATATATGTCCAAATTAGAACCACTGGTGTGGCGCACCGAAAAACGCAGAGTCAATGATCTGCTTCCATACGAGAAGAATCCGAGGAAGATCACTGACAAGCAGATGGAGGATTTAAAGGAATCCCTCAAGAAGTTCAATCTTGCAGAGCTGCCTGCAATAAATACAGACGGAAAGATAGTCGCAGGTCATCAGCGCATTAAGGCACTACAACTCATGGGTCGAGGAGAGGAAGAAATCGAAGTCCGTATTCCCAATAGAAAATTATCAGTCATGGAGTTCAAGCAGTACTTACTTACAAGCAATCGCTCTGGCGGTTCTTGGGATTGGGAAATCCTCGCAAGCGACTTCGATATCGACACTTTGCTTACGGCAGGATTTGATTCAGGCGATCTGACAAATATATTCGATGACAATCTCGAAGTGACAGATGACAACTTCGACGAGGAAAAAGAACTGGAGAAGATAAAGGAAACTGATATTAAATTCGGCGACTACTTCGCGCTCGGTCGTCATCGATTGCTCTGCGGCAATTCGACAGATCAGAGCATGATCAAGTTCCTCATGGACGGAAATCTTGCAGACATGATTAATACAGATCCACCATATAACATTGGACTCTCATACGACAAAGGAGTCGGCAACAAGGCGAAGTATGGCGGAACTACAAACGACAGCAAGACTGATGATGAATACAAAACATTCGCAAAGGCACTTATCCAAAATGCATTGAGCGTGACCAAACCAGACGCTCACGTTTTCTTCTGGTGCGACGAGCGATATGTCTGGCTTTTTCAGGAACTGTACAGAGAACTCGGCACTGATTCCAAACGACTGTGTCTCTGGGTCAAAGACAACGCTTCCCCAACACCGCAAGTTGCTTTCAACAAAGTCACTGAATACTGCGTATACGGAACTCGTGGCAAGCCATATCTCTCTGACAAAGTTAAGAATCTCAATGAAGTCCTGAACAAGGAAACCACGACTGGCAACAGATTAGTTGAGGATATCTCGGACATGCTTAACATCTGGCTTGTGAAGCGACTACCTTCTCAAGAGTACGCACATCCTACCCAGAAACCACCAACACTTCACGAAAAGGCATTGCGTAGGTGTTCAAGACCTGGCGATATTGTTCTCGACGTTACAGGCGGATCAGGAAGCATCCTGTCTGCATGCGAACAACTGAAACGCACAGCTTATCTCTGTGAGATGGAGCCGATATTCTGCCAGCTCATTATCAACCGCTTTAAGCAAATCACACCACATGAAAAAGTCACTAAACTCAATTAAGATTGGGGACATTTTTCAGTTAGGCGAACATGTGATTGCTTGTGGCGATTCGAGAGACAAGGAGTTTGTTGCAAAAGTTGTAGGCAAACACAAAATCAAAGCCATTATTTCCGATCCTCCGTACGGTGTCGCCGTTGCCGAAAGCAAGCAGAATTTCAAAGCACTGTTGAAAGACAAGAAGATCGAGAACGATCATCTACAATCTGACGAAGAATACAAAAAATTCACCGAGGACTGGCTCGGAGCAGTCACACCATTCCTCGAAAAGAAGAACGCCCTCTACATCTTCAACTCGGACAAGATGATATTTGCTTTGCGAGATGGAATGAAAAGTATTGGATGCAAGTTTGCTCAACTCATCGTGTGGGTGAAAACCCAAGCAGTCGTCGGAAGAATGGATTACGCACCGATGCACGAACTTATCGCATACGGTTGGTACGGCACGCACGAGTTCCTGAAATCGAAGGATAAGAGCGTCATCGTTCATCCAAAGCCTAACAAAAGCCCGTTCCACCCGACGACCAAGCCTGTGCCATTGATACGGCATTTGATTCTGAACAGCACTCGCATTGGCGATGTTGTTTACGATGCCTTCCTTGGCTCTGGGACATGCCTCTTGGCATGCGAGCAGACCAAGCGAGTATGCATCGCTATTGAGCTTGATCCAGAGTATGTGCAGACAGCAATTACTAGATGGGGAAAATTAACAAATTTAAAAGCAATAAAACTATGAAAAGAGAATCAACTCTAAAAAGGAACAAGGTAGAGCAGAAAGTTGTCTTGGAACAACTAAGAAAGATACCGATCGTGCAGATCGCCTGCGAGCGATCGAACATCGGGCGAAGCACATACTACCGATGGCGACGAGACGATGAGAAATTCAAGAAAGCGACTGACGAGGCAATGCAGGATGGCGAGGAGATGATCAATGATTTGAGCGAATCACAATTGATCACTCTGATTAAAGAGAAAAACTTCCCAGCTATCCAACTCTGGCTTCGTCAGCATCACCCTAAGTATCGAAACAAGGTCGAACTTACCACCAAGACCGCAGAGGAAGAAGCACTCACACCACAGGAAGAAAAGATGGTTCGTGAAGCTCTCGGTCTAACCGTCACAGAACATGCATAACCACGACTCCGAAGTATCGGCTGAGAAGATTGATGAGATCGTGAAGAATCAGCGAGTAAGACGTGCGACGACCAGAGCATGTCATTACTGGTTCTTCCATATCTACTTCTCGCATTATGTTAAATACAAAACAGCGCAATTTCATAAGGAATTATTTGAGCTGACAGAGGCAACTCACAAGACTATGGTCATCGAAGCCTTTCGAGGATCGGGCAAGACCACTATCATGGGTACTTCCTACGCCATCTGGTCTATTCTTGGAATGCAGCAAAGGAAATTTGTTTTGATTATTGCAAAGACCGAAAGCCAAGCAAGGCAGTACTTGGCGAACATTAAACTGGAACTTGAACATAACAGACTTCTAAGATTAGACCTCGGACCATTCGAGGAACCTAATGATGAATGGCGTGCAGTGTCGATCGTACTTCCTAAGTACGGAGCAAGAGTAACGGTAGCCTCTATCGACAACTCGATTCGTGGAATCAAGCACGGTGCTCACAGACCCGATCTTATCATCGCAGATGACTTGGAAGATTTGGATATCGTGAAAACGCAGGAAAGCCGAGACAAAATGTTCAACTGGCTCATGGGAGATATTATTCCATTGGGAGACAAGGACACGAGACTTATTGTTATTGGTACGAAGCTCCACAATGACTCGATTATCATGCGATTGAAGAAGGCTATTCTAGAAGGTCGCATGGACGGCATTGCAAAGGCGTACCCCTTCCTCGACGAGAACAATCAGCCATTATGGAAAGACAAGTATAGAACGGACGCCGAAGTTGAGACATTACGAAAATCCGTACCAAGCCTCCAAGCATGGCAACGAGAGTACATGCTTCAGATCATTGCCGATGACGATCAGGTGATCAGACCTGAATGGATTCGCTATTACGATTCTCTGCCAAGTGATGCGTGCAGATTTACAGCGACTGGTATCGATCCTGCAATCAGCGAGAAGGACAATGCGGACTACACAGCGATGGTTTCGGGAAAGATATACGGCAGGAAGAAAGCGTTGAAGATTTATATTCTACCTAATCTTGTGAACGAGAGAATGGATTTTCCGAAGACGATCGAGAAGATTAAGTCACTTTCAAAAACTCTCGGAAATGCCCATGTTTGGATCGAGAACGTAGGATACCAAAAATCAATCATCGACCATCTGAAATCCGAGAACTTTCCTGCGAAGGAGTATAGAACGCAAGGGTCAGACAAGCGTGCAAGACTTTCTCTCGTCTCACACCATATTCAGTCTGGCACGGTACTCTTCCCCCGATATGGTGCAGAGAAGCTGATTGAACAACTCGTGGGATTCGGTACGGAAAAGCACGACGACCTTTCGGATGCGTTCTGTATTCTCGTATCAAGTGTCGTGGATCAGGAATCGAATATACCTAAAGGCTATCATGCACTTTTTGACGAAAGACTATTGAACGATAGCTATCAGGAAAGGGTTTCGTGTTTTGGAGACAAAAGATTGGGAGTGGTATTGGCTGACAAGAACAGGACTCACTCAACTATCGTGCTTAGAGGCGAGAATGCAGCCGAGGTTTTGTATCATGAGCCGATTCAAGATGCGACAACAATGGCTTTAAAAGTTATCGAACTCGCAAAGATACATGACGTGCCGATATCGGATGAGAACATATTTATTGATAATGTAGATCGAGGGCAGGAATTATGTAACTTGTTGAGACAGCTTGCGGTCGGGCATTTCAACGTAAACAAATATGGAAACCGCCAGCGATATGGAATTACGATGAACGAGCAACCTCAATTCGAGAACAATTTGTTTGCCGACAACTGGGCTAGAGCATACTCAAAATTGGCAGGATGGCTCCGAATCGGAAAGCTTGTGGGGCGATATTTATTCGATGATTTGCTTTACATGGTTTACACCGATACCAACAGCAAGAGAAAGATGACTGACCGAGAGACATTGATGGAAGAAGGTATTGATTCATCCATTCCTGACGCACTTGCTCTGACGATTGCCAAAGACAAGAGAATTATTCAGAGGCCAACGCAACAGGAGGATTTTGGGGAGGATGACTTACCGCAGTTTCCGTATATTGGGATATGAGCTAAGAATCTCCCTCAACTTCTTCTCCAACAACCCAATCACAACCTTCAGGGCCAACGACAGCAAAGTGATTTGCTCCGACGGGAACATCAAATCGTTCTCCCGTGCTTACTGTTTTGGTTATATTTCCCGAAAATGTCACAGATCCGCGAATCACGAAGAATGAGACTTTACCTTTGTGAGCATGTTCGGAATATTTTGTGTTAGGCACATCTGTCCATTCATAGACACTGGCAAAACCTTCTTTCTTAAGCTGTTCCGCAAGATGCTTTTCTATAAGAGCTATATCCTTGGCATCTTTTGGTCGATTATATTCCTTTTTGAATCGCAACAAGTCACCGAAACTTATAAAGTTTATATCGTCGAATACTTCCTTTCTTGAAAGAAGTTCATTGAGCGTTGGATTGAACTGCCCACAATTCACATCGAGGTAAAGTTCCATATCATCTTTTTTCAGATAGATCTGACCGATTTTATCTGGATAGGTATATGGCGTTTCTAGCCAGCCATTAGATTTTGACAGCTCAAACAGTCTAGGTGACACGACAATATCGATATCATGAGACTCTTTCAAACCGAGTACGGCCATGATGCCGGTGCCGACGACAATATATTCATCTGAAGGAAAATTTAGCTTTTTTACAGATTCAATAACATTCATATGTTTATTCAAGTTCAAAGGCGAAAATGCCAAACTCCTTTATCTTTTCATCGTATCCAGAATATGAGGAATAAGCCTTCTTCATTTCCTCGACAGATTCCACAGAAGGCATAATTTCCTTGTAAGGAATCTTCTTAATCATTGCATCAATACTTCCAAAGTGATGCTTCTTGGTAATCTTTTTCTCTAGACGTTCCTTTCCGCAAACAAAGAGAAGTGTGTCGCCAACTTCAATTGGTTGATACTTCACAGTTGCGGCACGAGTTTCAATAGGCTTTGATCCGTTCTTAACCTCATCAAAGTTCTTTTTATCTATCACTCGAAATCGCAGAGTCCAGGTTTTCATATTATTTAAACAAAAATAGCTTCAGGCTTTCTAAATTATTCGTCAGATAATTAACTCGTACGATGTCACTTTTCAGGAGCTCATCAACTCTGTCATTATTCCTCAAATAGTGCTCTTCTTCTACCCATACGGAATGGGCTGATCTCAAATAATACATCTCAAAATTCTCTACGAGATCTTCTTTAGTTGCGGGATATATTTCGAGATACGAATCCAAAAAGAGCTTTGTGCGCGCCACCATTGCTTCAGTAATTTCCTTATCGAAAAATGAACTATAAATCATTGCTCGGAATAGTTCGAAAAATCGCGGTGCGTATTGCGTTTTCTCAAAATCAAAAACGTAGGAAACATTATCGTTTCCATCAAAGAACACATTTTGGATCATATAATCACCATGTATCAAGTGATCATTATTGAATTTCAAGTTTTCATACTCCTCTTTTTTCGACTCAATAATATTTTTCTTGAAAAGAATGTTCTTTTCGGCTCGAATATCAAAATCGGATTTATTTTTTATTTGGCTTATCTTCTCCAAAATCTGTTCAATGGCAGATAGTCTCTTTTGCCTGTCCCACATCTTGAAAGAATCACTTACTGGTATTTTGGCATCCCGACCCAAGAGGTGCATTCTTGCCAAGGTTTCAGCCAAGGAGATAACCGCTTTGTTTGTAATTTGTTCGCCTTGCATTTGCCGATCATCGATAAAAGGAAATAGAGCATAAAAGCTTTCCTCTAGTTCGAAGAAGCTATTCCCGTCTTTCGTGTTAATCGGCATGATGACAGAAATCCCTCCGTCTGAGAAATATTTCTTAACGGAATGGATTTCCTTAATTTTCTCTACATTTTTAAACCTGTACTTCTTTAAAAAATACTTGGTCGCTCCATCCGTGATGGATATGATTATCAGTCAAAAAACCTTGGTCTACTTTTTGTAGATGCTGTAGTCGAAGTCCGTATTGATCTGTTATTTTTTGTAAAATGGCTTCCATATTATTTTTTCCGAGCGATTATGTGAAAGATATGCCAATGCTTCATATCGCCCTTGGCTGTTTTATCTTCCTTTTCTTCTTCCTTGAAAGAAATGATCTCTAAATCGCTGAGTAGATTTTCCGCTTGCTCTTTTGTGTGAAAAGTCATTTTTGGATTCGTTGACCACTCATCACGCTCTCCAAAAAACTGACCGCAGAATATGCCACCTGTCTTGAGAGAACTTTTTATTTTGGTAAAGATGGAATCGAAATGAGCGGGATCAATAAATGGCAAAGCATACATTGCGGACGCGAGATCATATTCATTCTCTAAAAAATCGAAATCTTCAAACCCGACAGTGAAAGCATGCAGCCTGTCACTCGGAATATTCTTAGCCTCTTGTTCCATGAGAGGGCTTTTATCGATCACGGTAACATCAAAGCCTTGTTTAAGAAGATACTTCGTATCGTTGAGTGCACCACCGCCAATATCGATTGCCTTATTTTTCTCGGCAACATATTCAAACGCCTTCACCAACAAGGGGCGTGGAGGTTTTGCTTTGGTTGCCTTGTAGTAGTCTGACCAATCTTTTTGAGACTCTGAAAAAATTTCCTTTAATAGAGGTTCCTGCATTACAACGTGGCTGCATCCGTATTGAGCGAAGATTGAGTATTCTTGTTTGATATATTCCTCTATTTTTCCAACGATATATTTATCGCGTATTTCGCTTGAGGCGCGAGATACTTTGTTAACAATCGTCTTCAGCTCGACAGGATTAACTACACTATAGAAAAAATCAGTATTATTCTCATTAAAAGCAGTATGAAAAATATCGACATAAATCTTCTTCATTGATTCAAGTGAGAAATCAAAATCACTCCACCCACTTTCTTTTTTATCACCCTCTAGAAAGTGTGTTATATATTCTTCAAATACTGGTTTTGGATTTTGCTTGCGACCCCATTGATGAACGACACGAGAGAAGTAATAGCACTGGATTTGTTCTCTCGTAAATTCTTTTTCCAGTTCAGAGCGTTCCCATTTTTCATCTGGTTCAGGTGAATATGTCTCTATGCCTGCTTGATGTGCGAAATATGTCGTGAGACCCATTCCACCATGTTTGAGAATCGATTGTTTTTCGTCTACTTCATCTGGTCGCTTACCGCCTTCAACAAAGACGATTCTTTTCTGATTTTCTGTGTCAGACAAAAACTTGTCCCAAAATTCTTTTTCTTCAACCCATTGGGTGTCTTCTGGATTAAATGAGTGGCGTTCTCCAAAATAATAGAGAAAATTTGAACCCGCTCTTATCGTAAGAAGATAGGGAGTTTTGTGTCGATTCTTTTGATATTCGTCATAAGTCATTAAGGGCATACGTTTATAAATTATTTACTTTTATGATTAGCTCCATTTCTGGAATAGTTGCACCACTCTTCATCTTCCATTTATCATCGGACCATCTTTTACCAGTATCTGTAAAACCTAATTTTTCGTAAAAAGATATGGCATTTTTGTTGTAGGTAGCAACTTGAACAATAGTATCTTTTGTCGAATCACAAAACTTTTGCGCTTCTTTCCACAACATTTGACCGATGCCCCTTCCTTGAAATTCAGGGAGAACATAAATTGTCCTTAGCTGATTATTATTTTCATTACGAATCATCGTTGAGACTCCAACAATCTGATCACCAGATTTTGCAACAAGTCGCAGTTGATTCGCTGGAGCATTTGCAATATTCTCCTGTTGCTTTTTCACTCGCTCCTCCATGAAGTGGTCTTTATAACTTTCCTCAACATCTTCCTTGGTGATGCCAATTTCTTCGTTTGGATATGTATCGAGCCAGGTTTTATATAGAACAGTCGTAATACCCAGAGCGTCTTCTGGAATTGCTTTTAGTATTTTTATATTTTGCTCTTTATTATTTTCCATAAATTTGATCTCGCATCTTTTCGAGTTTTGCAATTAACTCTGGATCGGTTATCTGCTGAAAACGAGGAATCGCCTTGCCATCTTTCGTGACACTTTCGTTGAACATTTCTAGCGGCCTTGCTTGGTAGGTAGCAGGTTTGAACCAATCATTTTCGTATAGAGGTCGATACAGCACAGTGAACGTCTTTTCCTCTGTGTGACGAGCAGTGCCAATCACCTCATAAGAATAGTCGTTGAATGGACCATTCGGATCGTGTTTGTAGTGGTAATAAAATCCAGTAGGAGGTATTTACATAATTATTGCTATTTTAGCAGTTTCTTCGACCTTTTTGAAGCCTTTTGAGGGGCATTTTGTACCCTAGCTTACATTCAATTTTTTGTGTAGTCGGTAACCAACAACACGAATTTTAGCTCTTGACAAGAGTGATAAGAGGTGATATACTGTACCTGTTGATGAAATCCTAGTAATCAACCGGTTGCCTTACGCAAAGGCATGTTAGTTCATTGAAAGGAGACATACATTATGTCACTCAGCACAGAAAGAATCGGTCAGATCGCAATGCTCGCATTGCAGAGGAAGATGGGTCAAGATGGCATCCGCCTGAACTCGAAAGAGATCAAGCGCGAGATCGCCAACGAGGCCAAGAACCTCGGCATTCCCGCTCCCGAACTGGCTGAATTCGCGAAGATCATGATCAAGGACGCCTTCGATAAAACGATGGCCGAACTCGACTCGATCAAGTAGTCACACAACGGACAAGGTTGAAAAGCATCCGCTTTTCATAAAGGGATAATTCCGATTTGTTAGTAGTTGATCCGCTTCGGCTGATCCACAAAAGACAAGTCTAAGAGAATAAGAACCCTACCTCTCCGTGAACCCTCAGGCCACAAGCTTGAGGGTTCCTTTTTTATATCTAATACAACCTAGACAATTAATAGCGTCAGCGTCATCCATTAGGATGTGAAAGATGATGACATCGAAGCAATAATAAATACGAGCAAGCATTTCAAATATCATGAGCCGACAGGCCCTACTCACTTTAACCGTATCTCGAAGTTGCCTGAATCCAAACAGCATCTGAAAATGGCGATCAAGGAGCGGATCAGGCTACTGGTAGGTTCGTACATTTCTTTAGCTTCCTTCATCGACGATGACCTCGTCGATTTTCTTGAGAGTTCTGATACCAAGAAGCACAAAAGAAAAGTGATTAGAATATACAACCGTGTGTTCAGGGACTTTGAAAAGTTGAGGAAAGAGATCGTCGCTTTTGACCCTTTATCCACACCTGAACCCTAATACTAGGTTTCCCTTTGTTTCCTAGATTTTGTATGTCTACCTTGTAGACCACTTGCGGTCTACTTAATAGACCAAGAGTGGTCTGAATTTTAGACTAGTCTACTTACTAAACCACTTTATCCACACCCTCCGCCTAATACTAAGTTTCTCTATCTTTCTCTTTCTTTTGTGTGTTAACAAAGTTAACCAGTTCTGGTTAACGAGCTTTACCGATATCGGTTAACTTCCTTAACCACCTCTCGGGTTTTCCACAGGCAAAAGCTACCAACTTCTGGGTTCTTGGGGCGCTCTGGACTCCTGGGGCGAGTTGCGTCATTCCTTGTGTTGTATGACAAGAATACAAGGACCAGAGCCATTAGGGACTGCGGCCAAAGTAGCAAGCCCCGTAAAGGTGAAATACTGCCTTTACGCAAGAAAGTCGACGGAATCGGAGGAACGGCAAGTCCTCTCCATAGATAGCCAAATCAATGAGATGCTTCAGCTTGCCGAGCGTGAGGGGTTGGAGATCGTGACCATGAAGCGAGAGTCGCACTCGGCCAAGGAGACTGGGCAACGCCCCGTCTTCAACGAGATCGTGGATGAGATCAAGCAAGGAAAATTCAACGGAATACTAACATGGGCACCAGACCGTATTTCAAGAAACGCAGGCGATCTCGGGAAAGTCATCGACCTCATGGATGGAAATTATTTGCAGGACATCCGCACCTACGGACAGAGATTCACGAACAGCCCGAACGACAAATTCATGCTGATGATTCTCTGTTCTCAAGCGAAATTGGAAAACGACAACCGAGGCATCAACGTGAAGCGAGGACTTAGAACGCGATGCGAGATGGGACTATGGGTCGGAACGGCGCCCCTTGGATATCTAAACCAAAAGCACATGGATAAGAAAGGACAGGTGCTTGTCGATCCGCAAAGAGCGCCGACCATCAAAAAGATGTTTGAGAAAGTCGCATACGAGCAATGGAGTGGACGGAAGGTCTACAACTGGATGAGGTTCGAGCTGAACTTCTACACCAGAGGCAACAAGCCACTGACCTTAAGTGGAGTCTATCGAATACTTGAGAATCCCTTCTACTACGGAATCTTTGAGAGACCGAGGGAGAGTGGCAACTGGTATCAAGGAAAACATCAGCCACTCATCACGCAGGAATTGTTTGAAAAAGTGAAAGCACAACTGAAGCGTGATCAGATCGTGCGAGAGACGAAAGAGTTTGCCTTCACCAAATTATTTACCTGCGGATATTGCCAGAGTGGAATATCGGCGGAGGAGAAATGGAAGCAATTGAAAGATGGTGGTGCCAACCGCTACATCTACTACTCATGTTCACGAGCAAGAGACAGAAATTGCAAGAACAAATATATCCGTGAGGAGGAACTCATCACGGAGCTTCTGAAAATTCTCGACAAGGTGAACATCAACGAGCTTGGCATGAGGCAGAAGCTTGAGGAAGAGATCAACCGATACAATATATTCCAGAGATCGGTGCTTGGAGCAACGGAAAAGATCAAGACCGACAAGGATACCGATATCCGCAACTATGCCAAGTACATTCTCAAGGAAGGTATGACGAGCGAGAAGCGGGAGCTGTTAGCGAATCTGCGATCGAGAATCATCTACAAGGACAAGACTCTGACCTTGGTGACGGAATAAACCTTTCAGCTACAATCCGCCATAATCGGCTACATACCTTATAGCCGTATTGATCTGATACAAACTAATACGATCTGATATACCACGCGTATCAGATAGTTGGTTGCATTTAGAAACCTATAAGCGTATACTTCTGGCATGTCTGCACCCAAAGACGACAAACGAAAATTCTATTGGCACGCCAACACGAGCAGTGGCGGCACTTTGAGCCTTGGACTTGATCTAACAGGAGAGTTTTCTAAAGAAGAAAAAGAGAATGCGCTCGCTGAAGGTATCCGAGCCTGCGTAGAAAACATGGAAAGCCAAGGATATATTCCCCACAACGCCTCACTCATGTCTTCTGGCGATGTGGCTAGAGAATATGGCAAGACACGGCAGTACTGGGAGAAGCTGCTGAACGAGGGAAAGATTCACTACAAGGAAACATCGGCGGGGCGGATCACCACGAACCTCTGGGTACAGGGGTACTTGAATGATCGAGAACAGGTGAACAAATATGTTCTGAATGTGAGAGACATACTGGATACGATTGATGCAACGAAACGCACTGGTGGCCGAGTGGTCTGTTCCGTTTGTGGCAAAGAAAATTTCGAATTCCATGTAAATGGAGATGCGAACATCAACGGCATTTGCCGAGCCTGCGGATTCCACGTCCATACAACCAAATAATTTATGAAAAAGAAGACCAAGAAAAAGATTGCAAAGAAAAGAGTGACCGTCACAGCACCGCAAGCGCAGGCGATCCGTGCACTGGCAGAACAGCTCGGAAAGCTCATCGCTCTTTCAGGATTCCGAAGTTCCTTTTCTTTGACGACAATTGCAAAAGAAAGGGGTTTGTCGAAATATCTTCCTACGAAAGCAGCCAACAAGAAGGAGTCTTTCTATGAGTTCTTGCGAAATCTTTATTGCCAGAAGCCAAGAACAATAAAAATCCTCGTGCGGGAGATGCTACCGAAGGCAATAGAAAAGCGACACGAGAAAGGCGATCCTGTATTGGAAGCTGAAGCACTCGAACTTTCAACCCGACTTAAGGCTCTCAATATTGATCTTGAATCAGAAATTGTAGCAATGAATCTTCCAAAGGAAAGACCGAGGACAGTGCCACCTCCGATAGCGATTCAAAAAATACTTGATGCGTTTGTTCTTCATCCATCGCTTCTGCCTGACTGCAAAAAAATGTTCATCGAGGGTCATATCAACGAGTCAGTGCGGAAAGCCCTTGAAAGGTTCGAGAAGACGATCCAAGACCTTACAAGCACTCATGATAAGCAAGGGTCTGATTTGATGGCGGCTGTTTTCAGTGAGCAGAACCCGAAAATAAAGTTCAACGCTCTATCAACACCGCAGGAGATCAATAAGCAACTCGGCTTCAAACTTACCACTATGGGCATCATGCACTGGTGGAGGAATAATCTTAGTCACGGCGATGAAGATCAGCTTCCGCATCACGATGCACTCGGTCGCCTTATCATGGTCAGCAATTTATTCCACGAAATTGATGGGAGGATAATTTAGACAGAACTAGTACCAATAATTACCTCCCGAACAATTTCACCTCTCCCGTCTCTGTATCTTGAGCTATAAAATCAATCATTGTCGCTCCGTCATCACCGACATTCTTATCAAGCGACCATGCTTGAAGTGGTCGTATGCCACGACCAGAGTACTCGAGTGTTTTGAATAGGTAGCCAAGAAACGATCCTGTGTACTTGTAACAGCGAATACACCCATGGATCTTGTCTTCGATGTCGTCCGTGTATCCTTTCCATTTAAATAGCGGGTAGTATTTATCAACCCAATCATCGACGACGTACTTCAACCACTTCGTAAGTTCTTGTTGAGCGAGAACATTTCCTTTCTGGGCGATTCTGACGAGAGCGATGATGAGCTGATTTCTTTTTTCTTTGTCATCGTCATTAACTAAGGCGACAAAGGTGTAGAGTTTGTCTTTGTATTTCGTAAGTATGATATCCACCTCAGTCTGATTCTCGTATGGCTTGGCAACTTTGCGTTTGTAACGCACCCAGCGCTTTGCGTACTCGGGATCGAGTGCTGCTGTGACCTTGTCCCAGTCTATGTAATCGTTTTCAGTCCTGAAGTTAGTACGAACGTAGTGATATACCCTAGGAGAGCAAGAGGAAATCCAAGAACTGCTAAATGTTTTGGGCTTTTCTTTATTGAGGAGTTTAGTGATAATTTTAATAGCTTTCTCAAAATCCATTTCATAATTATATAAACAACAAAACACCAAGAGAATTCTCTTGGTGTTTTGTACAATCTAGCAGGTTCGTGGGTCGCACTACTCTCGCGAGTAATAGGGTCACGCCGATACTAAATTGTCAAGGCGGGTTTAAAGCGATTCGAACGGAGCGGATTTTGTGGCTTAAAATATGAATACGCCTCTCCGAGATTCCGTTCGAATCCCAGATAACCTTCGCCCACAGGCTCTACAAGCTCGAATCAAAAAAGTCTTTAGCGCAATCAAGTCTTTTTTTGATGTGGCCATAAAGATATGAGGCAACGCCAGCTTTTTGTGCGCTCTCGACCGCCTCAGGGCTGTGCTCGAAATAGATTGCGTCAAGTTTCCTGAATACGGATCGATGTATTCGCTGACCGTCACCACTTACTTACAATAAGGAATATTTGCACATTCCACTAAAGATTTTTTCATATATCAAAAATAATTGTTGTTCGTAGCCAGCATCATAATAGAAATTATTCTCCATATCTGGTGATGCATTATATTCTATGAAGATAATTTGATTCTCGCTCTCTACATGGTCAAGATCTCCCACAACAAACAAATCAATGCCCACCAGCCTCAGAGCGGAGGCCTCAGCAATCTTTTTAGAAACTTCTATGATTATCGGACTGAGCTTGGTAATAAACTCATACTCTCCGCCTCTCGATAAATTACGCCCATAAGAAATATTTAGTCTTTCATTTTTTTGTAGTATGTAATTCAAATCGTATCCACGTTGCTGAAGAATGACAGCTATCTGGGTGTCATTTGTATCGATAACAGTATTACGTTGTCTGTTCTGAAAATATTTATTCTTTTCTTCGATCAATTCTTTTATCGTTTTTACCGCGTCGCCGATAACACACGCATAATCTCTCTTATATGCCTGTATTACTTCACCGTCTAAAAGAACGACCCTGATCTCATTTGGAGAGTCAATATATTCTTGAATGATTAAATCATCCCTCAAATCGTTATTCTTAATAACTAGCTCAAAATTATTTAAGGAATCTATCTTAAATATATTTTTTCCCTGTGCTCCATGTACTGGTTTTATTATCGCGGGTGTTCCGATTTCCTCCAAAACACTAATGATAGGGGCCTTTAAATTTATTGAGAATTTAACCATCTTTTCCTTCGGAACCCTGATCCTAATCGCCGAAACGACTTCAGAGGATAGAATCTTACTTCTCGCAAAATCAGTAGCGGCATCATTATTCAAATCCAGTGTTCCATAGGAAAAATAATGTCTGCTGTGATCTTGCCCTACGATATAACCAGCGTCAGAATCGTGATCCATTACATGAAATTCAGCGTTGTATTTTTCGGCCAACTTCAACAAAATTGGAGTAATTTTTGATTTGTATTTATTCATTGTCGGCGGATATTGGATTAAGATCGAGTTCGTGTATCTCGTAGTACTTCTCTTGTCGAACAAGATACTCGGAGGGGCATCCAGTTAGAATGGCAACCGCTTTCTCAAGACGTGTTAAATGACCTCCTTTAAAAAGGATAATATTGCCTTCTTTTTGAAATTTCTCTATATACCGAGCGGCGTTAGTCGCATTTTTAAAATGCTTGTTCAAATGGTATTTATTTCTATTAAATTCTTGCCAGACAACTGATATGTTTCCTACCGTTATAAGAATATCGACCTGTGGTAATTCTTCCGTGGCAGTTTGTCTGTGAATCTTTTCTACCTCTTTTCCAAAATTAAGCATATCTCCCAAAACAGCGATCCGTCGTTGGCTTTTTTTTAATTCCAAAGATAGAAGCGTTCTTAATGAGTTTTCAATCGCGCGTGGCGAAGCATTAAACGTATCGTCGAGCACTATTATTTTTCCATTAAGCTCTGGGATTATTCTGAGGCGTCCGCACTCAGGTTTATATTTTTTTATACCTTGCAAAGTATCTTCTACTCGACAATTTAACTGTTTAGCGACCAAAACCGCTATTCCAACAGCCTTCATATTTTGAATACCCAAAAATCCTTCAAAAGTCACGGATTTTCTGTCTACAGCGTTGTTTAATTCAACCTCAAATTTAAAACCGAGCGGATAATTAAAATCGTTTCGATCTTCATACACAATAGTATATTTACTGCCTTCAATAAATTTATCTGCATCAAAAAATACAATTTTACCGGAGAAATCCTCGTAAAAATACCTCGCATTTCTTTCGTTTTTATCGATTATCAAAATTCCTTCTTTATCCATTGCACTGACAAGAAATTTCTTTTCCTTAATAATCATCTCTTTTGACCCGAAAACACCAAGATGGGATGGAACATCTGGGAGATTGGTCACTACGACCATATCAGGTTTTAGCCATCGGGAGATTCTCTCGATTTCTCCAAATTTTCCGGCACCGACTTCTATGACTAAAATCTGTGGAAATCTTGATCGAAAGTATAATTGCCATAAACCGTAGCCAAGTATCGTAAGTAATGCCAAATAGCCCTCTTCTGATTCAAATCCTCCGATAACGGCTATCGGTACTCCGTAATCATTATTATAATTTCGGGAAGTCTTTCTGACTGTGTAGGAGGTCGATAATGCAGAGGCTATTGCTTCCTTAGTTGAAGTCTTGCCCACGCTACCCGTGATGCACACGACCGTGGGTTTGAATTTTAAAATTAATGCCGCGGCCGTTTTTTCGAGAAGAGTCAACATCATGCTAATTTGTAAAAAATAGGAATTTTTGTAGGAAAAACTTCTTTTTGGAGGAGTGCCATAAAAATTAGTGGGTATTTGACGCGATCAATAGCATTGAAAGTCGAGGTAATTATCCAACCCTTATAGGCCTCTTCTGTATTTACGCTGTCTCCGTATGATTTTTTCCCTTTCGCAAATAAATCTCCTAGTGAAGATAAATTTACTGTATCCATATCATATATCTTTTGCTCCTCAGTATCGAGTTGTGCCTTGATATTGAAAGAACCTATGTGTTTCATCCATTCGTCGTCACAGAAAATTTGATTGCAATTTATTTCTTTGTTTTGATACATTGCCTGTCTGGCGCGGACATTCATGCTACCCATTGCATGATATGGCAAGACGAGGTTTTCAAAATTGTTAAGCATCAACACCTTCGGTGCAAGAAAATAACTGGTAGGATCATTTGTGTATTTATCAGTAGGTAGCAATCTTTTCCCGTCCATCTTAGATATGGCGTAAAATGGAAAATCCTCCGTATTTTTTTTACCTTCAATTACCACCGCATAATTATACGTCTCCCACAGGGAATCTTTGTTGGTAAATGAATCCATAAGTTTTTTTGTATTCGCTTCAATACCCGAGTCCGACATCCTTTCTACTGATACGGTATCGCGCAAATCAAATTTATCAACGATCTTTTGCATCACTGATAAAAAATAATCAGAGACAGGCGTGCCGATTGAAATGGCTTTTTCATCAAAAAGCCATTCAATAAATTCAATCGAGTTATCTTTATGATCAGGGAATTTTTTCAAGATATCAATTATTTGCTGCTTAGCATCGCTAATTGCTTGAACAAAAAAATGATCGACTATGGTAAAAGCGTACGATCTATCTGGCCCAATAAGAGAAAAAGTGCCGAAATCTTTCGTAACATCCCTGATCCAGTGCTCAACAGTATCTCTATATCTGATGTTTTCTTTGAACGTGGATATACCGATTTTCGAGTCAAACTCCTTAAGGTTTGGGTGCGACAAATTTGCAAAGAGATGTTTTGGGGTTATCAGTGACAGGGCTCGAATATTTGTTCTTTCTGTTTTACTCATAAAAAACTTTTCACTGAAAGAATATGGCCCCTCAGGAAAGCTTTTATCCACTCCCAAATTATCTATATCGTCCAGGATGATTCTTACCTTCAACCCAGTTTTTGCGAGACAAATAAGGTACAGAAGATTGTAGTCAAATGGACTATGGTAAATTGATGTGACCACCTGTCCTTTTTCTAGCTTTATAGTAGTTGGTTTAAACTCCATTTAATTTTAAGCAATAAATTATTTTCTTCGCGTCGCACGTATAACTGAAAGCGTAATCAGACCATACGTCTTCTATCTTAAAGCCAGTCATCTGTAAAATTTCCCCCATCTTCTTATTTGGAGTTACTTTCATCTGTGCATTAAATTCAAGAATTTTATCAATCTTACCAGCGACAATTTCTTTATACCTGAATATTTTATGGATGATAAAATTCTTTGAATCTACTTTAATCGTTTTTTGTTCGCGCTCAACTGATCCACCTTCAGCCAAAGTGCCCACATAGTCCTGTTTCCAGTTTTCAAAATCAAAAATTAAATTATCGCCATTCATTACATCAAGGATGAATCGACTGCCCACGTGCATGTGATTTTTAATATTTATCAAGCACTCAATTTGCTCTTCCTGCGTAAGCAGGTGTTGAAAAGTATTAAAGGGCAGGTATATCAAATCAAATGTAGTTTGCAAATTAAAATCCGTAAAACTCGCTTTATGTAATTTGTAGTTCATGCTACCAGAACACTTATTTCTGCATGCGGTTAACATTGATTCCGAAATATCAAGCCCCTCGGCAAATTTAACCAACGGAAGTAACTTTGAAAAAATTCTTCCTGTTCCTACACCGAGCTCTAGTATCGTTTTAGCTTTTAATTTATTGACTAGTTTCACGTAAAATTCTATCTCATCTTTAAGAAAAGGCCTTGGATCGGAATCGTATAAAATTGGATCATATTCCATTGACATATCAGTAGCTACATCTCTTCCTGTAGCCTATCTCTTACGAGCAAATAGCACCTCAATAAAAAACTATAAGCCTTGGATACATCGCTTAGTTTACTATTGACCGCCCACGGATGAACGTATAGTCCCTTACTATTGGCGAGATCATACTGACTAAAACTGCCCGCCTCCTCGACATCATAAAACATGGTAGTTTTGAATGCATCAAATTGACCTTTGATACAAGAATAGATTTCCTCTTTTATTTTATCCTTTTTATTTATGTGCCCATCGATGCTCATGTTTTGAGCGCCACTCTTTAGTATTTTTCTGATAGCATCATCGACAGATACATATCTCAAGTATGCATCGACCAAATTATCTAGCACTTTCCTATAATCAACCTCAACGATAAATCTCATGCAAATGACAGGAATAATATGACAACGAACCATTTCAGGAAGTTCACACTTTAAGCTTTTTCTTAAATAGTCGTACGCCTCGTTAAGTTCGAGTTGGTATCCCTCTATGTATCGATACATGTCTGGACCCGATAAGAGATACACATCTTCTGCGTTTGCCTTTAGCGTATCAACGGTTCCATGAAAAAGGATGCTGACCGGATTAGGTATAATCCAACCACTTTTCATACTGGTAAGCCCCAGGACTCCCGACCTAATGATGTCGTCCCAATTTTTTGCTTGAGATTTAAAAGTCTTTCCGCTTTCATCAACACCTCTGCTCCACAAATATGGATGAAATTCTGTGATTTTTTCTAAAATCTGGAGAATCTGACTTTTATTATTTTGAATATATTCCGTGTAGGTAAAACAGTCCGCCTGAGGTAACGCACGTTTAAATGAGGACATATGAAAATCCACCAGCTTCATACCGACAGCTGCATCTTTAAACGCTAAACCTGGAAGCTTTTTGACTATTGAATGCGTGGTTAAAATGTTTGGGTCGGCTATTAACGTTGACCTGCCACCAATAATAATTTTATCTGGATGAAAACTTATATCTTTGACCCCCAAAGTCCTATCGTAAAAGAGCATTGGTATACCTAAAGACGCAATTGCAAGATTGTTAGGGTAGATATTGCCGACATGCGGTGTTTTTAACACCACCCCTCCCTTATCTTTAATATCTATCAGATCTTTTATAGACAGATCATCATGTATAGATACCTTAAAGGGCATAAAGTGGGTTAATAAGACTTCGCAAATATCACCCGACCCGTAGAAGGCATGCCTGATTTTATACATTTTCCAGACTCATTTGTCTGATCAAACGGAATGCATCGAATAGTGGCTCCCGTTTCTTCTTTTATCTGAGCCTCGACGTTCTTCTCACCAGACCAATGAGCTAAAACAAAATTGCCTTCCTCAATCGCTTTTACAAACTCATCCCAAGAATCAACTTTTTTTGTCTTTGCTTTGCGATAATCTAGTGCTCGCACGTACAAATTTTGCTGTATGTTATTTAACAGAGAATTGATATCCCCGACCAGAGAACTCATGGTTGTCTTTGTCTTTTCCCCAGTATCGCGTCTAACAAGCATGGCGGAATCGCTGGCTACATCTCTTGGCCCAAGCTCTATACGTATCGGAACACCTTTTTTTTCCCATTCATAATATTTTTCACCAGGGCGTATATCGCGACTATCAACATGGGTTCTAACGCCTGCTTTCTTTAAGAGTATGTTAAGCTCTTGGGCTTTCTGATTTATCATTTCTCTGTCTTTTTCGGAAGGAACGATGGTTGTAATAACCGTTTGAATTGAGGCGATTTTTGGTGGCAATACTAATCCTTTATCATCACTATGAGTCATGATAAGACCGCCTATGGTTCGCGTGCTTAGCCCCCAGCTGGTTTGCCATCCATATTGGACGGTGTTGTTTTTATCGAGAAATTTAACATCAAACGCTTTTGCAAAATTTTGTCCCAAATTGTGTGAGGTGGCAAACTGCAAAGCTTTGCCGTCTTGCATCATGGCTTCAAGCGAATAAGTCTTAAACGCACCAGCAAACTTTTCCGAATCAGATTTTGTTCCAGTAATAACTGGAATGGCCATAATATTTTCGGCAATATCTTTATAAATTTCCAACATCTGGCGTGCCCGTCCATCTGCCTCACTTTCAGTTTCGTGAACCGTATGTCCTTCTTGCCAAAGAAATTCAACCGTACGTAAAAATATGCGGGGACGCATCTCCCACCTAACCACATTTGCCCATTGATTAATCAACAATGGCAGATCTCGATAAGAATGTATCCAACGAGAAAAAGTTTCGTACATTATAGTCTCTGATGTCGGCCTCACAATCAAAGGCTCGTCGAGCTTCTTGCCGCCGGCATGAGTGACAACCGCAACCTCTGGTGCAAAACCCTCGATATGGTCTTTCTCTTTATTGAGAAATTTTTCGGGAATAAAAATCGGGAAATATGCATTCTGTACCCCAGTCTCCTTGAATTTTTCATTGAGGATTTGCTGCGTCTTTTCCCATAATGCATATCCATAAGGCTTGATGACCATACATCCCTTTACAGGGCCCCATTCTGCGAGATCGGCAGATGCAACTATATCGAGATACCACTGGGAATAATCCTCATTCCTACCGGTAATCTTTTTTTCAACCTTGTTGTTTTTTAGTTCACTTGACATAAGGGTATAATAGTATAAATATCAAAATATCTCAATGATAAAAATCACATTTAAGTTAAAGTCTCCATCAACTCCGTACACTCTCATATCACTTTCTCGACGGGCTCTTATCCACAATTTCCAAGAATTTCAAAAACTTTCACCTGCCATAGCTCCAGTATTAAAAAGCAACGCCTACGGCCATGGATTAATCGATATTGCAAAATTATTAAGTAAAGAAAAAATTCCTTTTTTTATTATTGATTCGTACGAGGAGGCCATAGCTCTCAGGCAGAACAAAATAACGAACCCAATTCTCGTAATTGGATACATTCAAGCTGAAACCGTAAACAAATCGACCCAAAAAAATATATCATTCGCTGTTACGAGTCTAGACATGCTTTACGAATGGCAAAGCAGAATAAGTAAAAAAACTAATGTGCATATAAAAATTGATACGGGAATGAATAGGCAAGGAATCTCTCTGTCTCAAATCTCTCAATCGATTGAGCTCATAAAAAAATCACCGACTCTTAAACTAGAAGGACTTTATTCTCATTTTTCTGATGCAGGTAATACAGATTCGACTTATACAAATATCCAAATTGAAGCATGGAATTCTGCTGTCGATATTTTCAAAACCAATTTTACTAACATCCGATACTTTCATGTAAGTAATTCAGCTGGCCATGGCTATAACGAAAAGATCAGTGCGAATGTGACTCGCCCTGGAATGGGTCTATATGGTTTTGCTGGCAATGGAAAAGTTGACTCGTTAGTTCATTTGAAGCCTGTGCTGGAATTGACAACGGTTATATCAGGATTAAAAAATATTGAACCAAACTCAAAAGTTGGTTACAGCGGGACATATATTTCAGATTCAGCTAAAAAGATTGCCATAATACCTGTTGGCTACGATACGGGAGTTGATAGACGACTATCAAATAAAGGCGTGGTAAAAATTGGCAATAACTTTGCGAAAATAATCGGTTTGGTAAGTATGAATACGACAATAATTGATGTGACGGAAATCAAGGATGTAAAACTCGGTAGCCCTGTTACAGTCATTAGCAGTGATGCGAGAGACCAGAATTCTATTATGAATATTGCAAGAGAATGCGGTACGATACCAGATGACATTGCGACTAATATTAATCCTTTTTTAAGTAGGATCATTAAAGATTAGTTGCCAACACCCCGCTCTGGACTTCCCACGCACTTCGGAGTCATCTATTGATACAAGTCTCTTCTCTCTGAGCCGGAGAGTAGAACTAAGGAGATCATTTTAGAGTGCATATTTTTCTTGGCGTCATGCTATGTATCCCTCACCACTTTCGTTGACAATAACAATGTGGATTTTCTCCTAGGTCTGAGAAAAACAATCGACTGCGTCAACGAGAATTGTTTTCACAATAATTGAAAGATTTGCTAAATCACCAAAAGCTACCCTGTATCTAGTTCCCTACCCACCTGGGATTCGAACGTTCTTTTCTAACTAATAAACAAGCTGAAAATCGAAGTACTCGGGTCACTCCGAAAGAAAGTTTTTGTAGCGGGTTAAAAGCGATTCGAACGGCGCGAATTGCGTGGCTTAAAATATGACCCCTTCCCTTTAAAAATTTCGTTCGAATCCCACGTAGTTTTTCTTTCCAGACAAAACAAAACCCGCACGAATGCGGGTTGCAGAGAGTGTTTGGCCAGACTCTCAAGGAACTGGAGCGGGATACCGCTATTAGGTCGTATGCTTGAAGCTCGAGACAATGAATCCGTCTTCGCCATGGAGGCATGTCCCGAACACGGCCGACACCGTTCCTTTCAGGCAGAGCGGCTCATTCCGTCCATCGAACTCGATGATGTCCGTGCCTTCGGGCACGGTCACGGTGACCAAGTAACCCTCGTGAAGATTACCCTTTTCCTGATCGTTAATGACGACATCGCGCAGCAGAAGTTTGGAGGGCACGAAGTAGGCAAGTTGCTTATGGGCCTCCCCCAGAAAAACGATCGAGCACGACCGGCTGTATTCGCCCGCTTCAATCGCCTCGCCCGTGACGCTAGTGCGCCCGACGAAGTTTTCCGCAGCCTGTCGAATATAGCTTTCTTCGTTCTCAGACGGTTGCTTGCCAGATTGGCGTTTGAGTTCTTTCCATACAGTCTGAACGAAGTTCGCACGAGCTCTCGCGATAAGACGGATGATTTCCCAAGCAGGGATTTGAGTGATGGTGTTCATGAGTTGAGTTTAGTGAGGAAACCTACGATCCGCGTGGCTTTGTGCCAGCAAGTCAATCGCTTATTTCCTTCCAAACTCAACCGAAACACCGCGGTCTCTCAAAGTACTTTTACTTATATATTATACACCCAATACTCGTATAAGTCAAGTATACGTTTCCGGGTCATTTACACCCTATCCGTCCCTGTATCTAGTCCCCTCACCTATCTGGGATTCGAACGTTCTATACGAGCGTTATTTTCAGCCGAAATCCGGGGTACTCGGGTCACTCCGAAAGAAAGTTTTTGTAGCGGAGACGGAGGGATTCGAACCCTCGGTACCTTTTAAGGGGTACACCTCTTTAGCAAAGAGGCACGTTAGACCACTCTGACACGTCTCCAGTAAGACAGACAATATCATATCGGCAGACGCTTGAAAAACCTAGGCATGTGCGCTGTCTGGGTTCTTTTTGAAAAGTAAGGTGCTGACATGCGTCAAATACAATGGCCACATCGCTTGCAAAAGAAATTGGTTCACTGTAGCGTAATAATAGTCAGCAGCAACCTAGCAGTAATTAACCCAATATTATGACCCCAGCAACCAAGTCAGCACTCTGGATAATCGGAATTCTCGTTATTATCATCGCTGTATCTGCATATTTCATGCGCGATACTGACAATGTCGATAACGAAAACGCAAACTCGTCAGACCAGGTGGTTTGCACCATGGATGCGAAAATGTGTCCGGACGGATCGTATGTCGGCCGCGTCGCTCCGAACTGCCAGTTCGCTGCGTGCCCTTCTGCGACCTCGACTTCTGGAAATGGCGGTACGTACTACCCTGCAGACATCCTCAAGTAGTCTGTTTGTCCTGATTGGAACATTGAAAGAAAAAGAAACGTCCATGATTGGGCGTTTCTTTTTTGTTTAACATGTGGGGCTCAATGATTGAGGTACAATACGCCCTATGGATGCCGCCAAAGAACCCATGAACCCATATTCGCTAGTCGAAGAGCATTTCCGCCTTCAGGCTCCGCAGAAGGCCGCCTTGAAGCGCCTCGGTATCTCGACCATCGAGGACCTGTTGTATCACTTCCCGACACGGTACGGTGACACAGCCACAGCACATTCGATTGCAAGCCTGCGCCAAGGCGACACGGCGGTTGTCTTCGGATTAATCGGCAAGCTTAAAACGTCAAAGGGTTTCCGCACCAAAATCCCTATGGGCGAGGGAGTCATATCTGACGGATCAGGTTCGATCAAAGCAGTCTGGTTCAACCAACCGTATCTCGCCAAAATGATTGCCGATGGCACCACTGTGCGCATCGAAGGCAAGGTGTCTGCTCGTAAAAAAACTGGTGAACTGTACCTTTCAAACCCACAAGTTGAAAAGGTTGAACGTATTCCTGACGGCGTCGGTGATTCCCTGTTCGGTGCAGACGGGCCGGCACACACGCTTTATCCTGTGTATCCTGAATCGCGCGGCGTCACTTCTAATTGGATATATCACGCCGTGAAGAAAGCTCTCGCGAGCGGAATCATAGATACAATGCGTGACCCTTTACCGAAAGACACGCTCGATCGGTATCATTTGCCAACTCTCGCCTCGGCCCTTGTGTGGATACATGCTCCGATAAAAGAATCCGATGCAATGGCAGCGAGAAAGCGTTTCGCATTTGAAGAAGTGTTCTTCATACAACTGGAACGACAGCGCGAGCGCCGTGCCTGGCAGAAAGATCCCGCTTTCGTCATCGATCCGCCAAAGGAATCTCTGAACGGATTCATATCGCGATTCCCTTTTCCTCTCACCGCAGCCCAAAAAGGCTCGATTGACGACATCCTCGCGGACTTCCGTAAAGGCCATGCCATGGCGAGACTCCTTGAAGGCGACGTTGGATCTGGCAAGACCGCCGTGGCGGCCACGACCGCATATGCCGCCATATCGACGCGGCCGCGCGGACAAGACTTCGGCACGCTCCAAGTCGCATACATGGCCCCGACGGAAATCCTTGCGACACAGCATTTCGAATCATTCATTCAATACTTCCGCCACATGCCTGTAAGCATCGCCCTCATCACGGGATCGGGATGTCGCAAGTTCCCCGCCAAAGTGCCGACATTCAGAAACGGTGTCCGTCAGGATTGGACTGACATATCTCGCGCACAACTATTGAAATGGGTGGCGTCTGGAGAAATATCCGCCGTCATTGGCACGCACGCCCTTATCCAGAAATCTGTGAAATTCAAAAACCTTGCGTACGCAATCGTGGACGAACAACATCGATTCGGTACCTCGCAGAGGCAGAAGCTCGTCGAACGAAATAATGTCCCCGGGACGACACCGCATCTGCTTTCCATGACAGCAACACCGATTCCGCGCACATTGGCTCTCACAATATATGGCGACCTAGACATATCACTTCTAGACGAGATGCCCGCGGGCAGGAAAACCATTATCACCGAGGCGGCATCGTCTGACACCGAACGCGACGGCATGTATGAAGAAATGCGCCGTGAGCTCGCCCAAGGCCGCCAGGCATACGTAATCTGCCCACGCATAGACGAGCCAGATCCAGCGAATGAAATGGCCGTGCAAGCGAAATCCGTCATCGAAGAAGCCAAACGCCTCGCGTCATCGATATTCAAAGAATATTCCGTTGCGCCTCTCCACGGCAAGATGAAAGATTCCGAAAAGGAGCGCGTCATGCAGGAATTCAAGAACGGCAAGATCGACGTGCTTGTGGCGACATCTGTCGTCGAAGTCGGTGTGAACGTACCGAACGCAACAGTAATACTCATCGAAGGAGCAGAACGATTCGGACTTTCACAGCTCCATCAATTACGCGGTCGCGTCGTTCGTTCAAATCACCAGGCATACTGCTTCCTGTTTGCTGAAAGCCAGGGCGACAAAACTGTTGGACGATTAAAGGCCCTTATCACAGCAAAGAACGGATTCGAGCTCGCCGAGTTCGACCTCAAACAACGTGGCATGGGTCAGTTGTACGGCGGCAAACAATGGGGTGTGTCGGACGTTGGTATGGACGCCATTCAGAACGTAAAGATGGTTGAAGCCGCGCGCAAAGAGGCAATCGCACTCATTGAAGGCGATGAATCATTGGCAAGCTTCCCTCTCATGAAAGCTGAAATCGAGCGCCGAGAACGCCAAGGGATTCATTTTGAATAGTGGGTCTGAAACGTGTGCGCCCTGAGGGACTCGAACCCCCGACCAATCGAGTATAAGTCGATCGCTCTACCAACTGAGCTAAGGGCGCATGCGCTCAATACTATGCCAACACTTAACGCGAAGCAACTTCACGAAGGTATCGCAAAGACATCATAATCCTCTCATACATACGTGCGTTTCCATATGAAATAGAGCACGTACCATGGCCAAAGGAATTTCTGTAAGACAAGCCGGAAAACAAAGATTTCTTGATATAGGGCTTCCGAAAGCTTAGGTGAGGTATATTCAGCTCCCTGGACCAAAAAAGTGTTTCCTTGGATATATCCATATCTGCGTATAAATGAAGTTTAACTTTCAGCTTTGAACGAGGTATACCCAGTAAATCAGTCCACAAAAGGAAAAATCTCATCATTGCCGGATCCGTATTGGTGCAAGCAATACTGTCGCGCCATGCCTTTGTGCCCTCTCCCCAATACAAGAACAACCCTGCAATATGCATTTCTCTTTCCGACAGATTACCTATCACGGCTTTCGCTTCCGCATACGCGTCTTCATGCCTCTGTGCTCGTTTAAAAGCCTTTGCGTTCCGACATCGCTCTATCCTCTGTTCGCTGTTGGCGCGTAACTCCCGTATACGTTCAGGTGATAAAGGGTGCGTGGAAAGCCACTTGCTCAACGTGCTCTTGCTCACACGAAGCTCTGCGCGTATCTGGGAATAGCTCATGCCTGTCCGTCGCATGGCCAAGGCTTTTTCTTTTTCTAGTGTGAGACGCTTCATGTTCCATATGCTAGGTCGGGTGGCAACCGATATCAACGGTCAGCAGATAAAATAAATATAAAAAGTCCCCGTGCCAGAGCACAGGGACCTTGTGTAACGATATTCAATTGTATGGCCTATTCTATCCTCGCGTCTGTCTTGAATCCGAAGAATTCGCGCAGGAAAAGTCCGAACCGCTTAACCATTGTGGGCCTCTCGGCCACTCGTTGAGCAATCAAAGCAGTAGTGGTGGATCGCTCGAGCCCTGTGGTCGAGGCATAAATCCCCATTTCTTTGGCTTGAACTCGAAGCTCCATTCGTGTATTGACCGTCTGTGCCTCCGCATACTGTGCACCGGATATAAGAGCGAACCCCGCAACCAGGGCGAGACTCGCCCAAACTGACTGTTTCATCTGATGTTCAATTTTAGTTAGCACGGCCTCATGACTGCCGCACTATGATTATACGTGATAGTGGGGCAAAAAGTTTCACCTATGGCTGATGCTCTATATCCTTTTTCTTCTTAGGGATGATGCCATGAGCCACCAAAAGCTTCTCGAACTCCTCCCTTTCGATGGTTTCTGCTTCCATAAGGCGCGCGGCGATGGCATCAAGGGCCTTCCTGTGCTCGGTAATCGTCTTTCTTGCACGTTCCATGGCTGTTGTCATGATTGACTTCACTTCAGCGTCGATTTCGGCTGCCACGCGTTCTGAATACTCGCCTTCTTCGACTCCGCGGCCGAAAAGAGTCCTACCACCAGCACCTTCCAGGGCTATTGGGCCCATAACTTCTGACATACCGTATTTTGTGACCATGTCGCGAGCAAGAGCCGTCGAAACCTGCAGGTCGTTCGATGGGCCGGTGGTAAGATCGTCAAACATAAGCCGTTCAGTGACGTAACCGCCAAGCGACACTGCAATATCGTCTAGGAATTCCTTCTTGGACTGGAGCTTTTTATCTTCGAGTGGCAAATGAAGAACATAACCAGCGGCGCGTCCGCGCGATATAATCGAAATCTTGTGCACTGGGTCAGCGTATTCAAGGACCGACGAAACGACAGCATGGCCAGCCTCGTGGTATGCAGTGATTTCCTTTTCCTTTTTCGAGAGAAGATGGCTCTGGCGTTCTGGACCAAGCATAACTTTCTCGATAGCGCGGATTAGGTCGTACTGCGACACCTGTGTACGATCCTCGCGCGCGGCCAATATCGCAGCCTCATTCATAAGAGAGTACAAATCAGCACCCGAGAATCCAGGGGTTCGTTCCGCAACGACGCGCAAGTTAACATCCTCGGCGAAAGGTTTCTTTTTAGAATGGATTTTCAATATTTCCTCGCGATCGTTTCTGTCTGGCACGTCGATGGTGACGCGTCGGTCGAATCGTCCTGGTCGCAAAAGAGCTGGATCGAGTACGTCTGGCCTGTTGGTAGCAGCCATGACTATAACTTTCTCGTTTGGCTCGAATCCGTCCATCTCGACGAGAATCTGGTTCAACGTTTGTTCACGTTCATCGTTACCGCCACCTGTTCCCACGCCGCGGCTCCGGCCCACGGCGTCTATTTCATCCACGAATATGATGGCCGGAGCCGCGGCCTTGGCCATCTTAAACAAATCGCGCACGCGCGAAGCCCCGACACCAACGAACATCTCAACGAACTCCGATCCCGATATCGAGAAGAACGCCACACCAGCCTCGCCCGCAACCGCACGGGCAAGCAACGTCTTGCCTGTTCCAGGCGCACCCATAAGAAGAATGCCTTTAGGAATCACTGCACCGACATCGAGGAACTTCTTTGGATTCTTGAGGAAGTCCACGATTTCCGACAATTCCTGTTTTGCTTCTTTGGCGCCTGCGACGTCTTTGAATGTCACGCGCTGTTTCTTGTCGTCAGGAAATATGATGCGAGCCTTAGACTGGCCGAATGACATGGCCTGAACACCTGCCCCGCGCATTTGGCGCGACAAGAACCAAACAAGCACGAGTATAAATACGAGCGGTATGAGAAACGGCGCAAGGCTCGCAAACCAATATGCGAATCCAGACGGATCAGATATATCAATCGACACCGCGGCAATTTGCGCCGGTGTCACACCATAATTTGTCAGTGTCTCGGTCAAAGATGAGTCCCTTTCCTTCTTGGAAATCTTTTCCACTCCGTCTGTATAAGTCGCGGTAAGAGAATCACCATCAACACTGATAGAAGAAATATTTCCCGTGGCTACATCACCTGCGAGTTCTGACAAAGAAACCGTCGGTTTCTGCACACCTGTATCCGCGACGAGCGAATACAAGGCAATGATCGCTACAAAAACTATAATGCCCGTCCCAAACGACCCGAAGAAACGCCTCATATTTGTAAGGGGTGAAAGCGGCGGGGTTGAACCTTTCTTCTGTCGTGGGGTGCGTGGGTGTCTGGAATTGTTTGGTGACATAAAAACAGTATATCAGAACAGTGCGTCTGGATGTGATAGCATATCGGAATGGCGCGAACTGAAAGCCGTAAAGCTGAATATAACTACGATATCCTCGAACGCTTCGAGGCAGGCATGGAGCTTGCTGGGCACGAGGTTAAATCCATGCGCAAGCATAAGACGTCGCTCGACGGTTCGCATGTCATCGTGCGCGGCGGCGAGGCTTTCGTCATCAACCTGGAAATCCCCCCATACCAGGCAACCAATATACCTGCCGATGCCGAAAAGGGCCGGCCTATTCGCCTCCTCCTTACCAAGGCTGAACTGCGCAAAATGGCTTCGCTCGAGGGCGGTGCTGGCTTGACAATTACCCCTGTTAGGGTGTATAATAAGGGGAGTAAGCTGAAAATGGAGATTGCAGTGGCACGCGGCAAGAAACAATTCGACAAGCGCCACGCCATAAAGAAACGCGAGACCGACCGTCATATTCAGAGAACCTTGAAAGAACAATAGCGATCGAGCCGCCGCGCGACGCGGCGGCACAACAATGGGGATGAAAGGCATAGACATATGCTTCCCTTCTCTTCATGCGCGATAGAGCCCGGATAACTCTTTAATCTGTCCGAACCCACAAATGCTAAATCCATCAAATCGCCGTTTTTCGCGGCAAAGGATTTCTCATTCGCTTACGCTCTAGCCTAAGCGACGATGCCCCGGTGCATTCCTGACGCGCCGGCAAGCAGCGACATAGATGCAGGATAGCCGCGGGGACTCCTCTCCCCACGGTAAACGGCTTCGGCCGACGAGGATCGGGTCAAGGGCGTTCTGCTATTCCTCGAGCCCTCGGCCCTAACACCCCTTAATCGGGGTAAAGAATAGCTACATCGCGTAGAAGTGTTGAGAAGGATCATGTGCACCTGGGTTCGACTCCCAGCATCTCCACAACAATCAAAAAGACTGCCCTTCGGCAGTCTTTTTGATTGTCTGAATGAGAAGAGATGCTGGGAGTAGAAAGGCGGAGCGGATGCCGCGCCAGTAGGCGCGGCCGCGAGCCGGGGTCGCGGAAATTTCCGAGCGTCGGCGAGGAAATTATCCGTGACCGACAAAAACAATTTTACGTCATTTTACTAACAAAACTTCCTCTATCCTTTTTGAAATACTCGAAATAAGTTCATTCCAGGTTTCTATTTCTTTGAATAATTCAGGAAATACTGTACTCAAACTTTTTCCTGAAAAATCGCTGTGGCTATCCCCTCTCGCATTTTTATAGGCTGTAACGAAACGAGTGTCTATATTTCCATTGTTGTGTATATAGCAATTTCTGGTCTCTCTAGCTAAATGAAGCTCTTCTTTTTCTTTATCAACTAGAAGCGTCCCATAATTAGTACTTGAGAAAAAGTTGTCAATACGATGAGAGAAACCAGTTTTCGGACTAGGCTTTTCAAAATCTGGTTTTATAGAAATCAAAAGAGACTCAAACAATGACATTAAAATCACTAAATGTCCGAAGACAAGTTGATTATCACTGGATGTCAAAACTTCCTCAACTCACTCGTCTTATATATTTTAAAGCCGCTTTTAGATGCGGGAAGTTTAAAATCAACAACAAAATCAGCGTCGCTTATTTTTTTATACCTTTGGATATGGGCAGTTCCAGAATCTACCCCACTAAGAAAGATTCGTTCTTCGAGGTATTCCTTTTGTAAATAATCATCAAAATGCCAAACAGCGAGATGCGTAGCTTTCCAGTTGTTTTCGCTTTTATATATCCTGTTAAGGATTGATTTAGTTTCGTCTGATATCACGGATATTGTTTCTGTTTATGCAATCAATGCCCAGGACACTATTTCCGCTCCGCTTCATCACTCTTCGTCCGTCCCCACTGCCACCTCGGCTTCTCACCCGTGCGGTATGCAATGCGAATGAACGCACCTGTGGCCAATACCAACGGAAGCACAAAAGTGAAAATAACTTCACGTGCAGGCGAACCATCGTCCACCGTCGCAGCCGCCGCGAATATCACCACCACATAGGCGAGCGTGACGAGCCATCCCTGCCAAGTTGCAGGATACCAGCCCCAACCATATATCTTCCTTTTAAACCAAGGTTTCTTTGTGTCATCAGTTGTTTCTTGCATAACCTAATTATATACCCCACAATTTAACGCAAACCCCCTCAACCCACAAAATAGTTCCTCATGAAAAAAGTTGCCCCGCCCGCGCACGCCTTCCCAGGCGCGCTCGAGCACATCATCGTGCTTCGGCACGAAGAATGTACAAAGGCATCGATCACGCCCAATGGGCAGACGAGGCTCGGTAATCGAGCAAGAAACCTCGTCGAACGAGACATCGTCAAACAGGACGGCACGGGAGTAATCTCGTCGCACGACATCTCTGCGGTGGAGAGCCTTCGGTTCTTCATCCAGTCCATTGGCCTCCTCATCAACAGATCTGCCCGCAACGCCGTATTCGAAGAGCTCTTCTCGAGCTTTGAAAGATGCGACGTTGAAGCCGCATTCGATGTGGTCTCACGGTTCGTCGGGTTGAGGACGCTCGTCGTTTTCACCCACAAGGGGCTCGCCACAGAGCTCCCTTACCGAATCGGCAAGGCTCTCGATATGGTAGTCACTGTGCCTTCCCCACTTTGGGGACACGGTGTGCACTTTGATGTCCTGCACCGGAGGACGACGTTCCTTGGGGCGTGATTTTCGGCCCGCGACCTCCGGTCGCGGGCCTTTTTTCTTTCCTAACATTGCCTCATTGCCGAGCCACGTACTACAATGTGCTCATGACAAAACAGGAACGGTTCATGTATCTTTTCGCGCGCTGGTCGCTCGCTATGGTCTATATATGGTTCGGTGCACTCAAACTATTTGATGCAAGCCCGGCAAATCCCCTCGTCGCTGATCTTCTCGCTCGAACCATACCGTTCATCGGATTCGAACAATTCATCATTGGTCTGGGCATATTCGAGATCATCATTGGCGTACTTCTCCTTATCCCGCATGTCCAATTGGCGGCGCTCATACTGTTGGTGCCACACGTCGCTATGACGACGGGGCCATTGCTCCTCGCGCCTGCTATGTCATGGACTGGTTTTCTTCAGCCTTCCCTCGAAGGACAATACATCATCAAAAATATCCTTATTCTGGCGCTTGCTCTCGTCATTGCTATTGAACGAAAAAGCTACGAAAAGCGCGCCTAGCCGTGATACAATCCCCGCATGGAAACTATGAACAAGAAAATACTAATCGTCACGGCCATTATTATCGTCCTTCTCGCAGGATATCGATTCGCGAATCATAAAGGCATCATAGGCCAGTCCATCGCCGAGGAACAAGCCGCCGGCCAATGCACGGGCGACGCCACTGCCCTGTTCCTCCGGGCCACATCGACTGATTTTTCGAACGACGAGGACATCGCGCGTGCGGTCTTTGATAACCTCATGAACGGATATATGGAAATGTCTGGTTGCCGCCAGGTTCACATCAGCGCGTATTCTCTCGACTCACTCGCAATCGCCACATCTACCGATCGCCAAATCTGGGCTGACATCTCGTACAGCGTAAAACCTTCCAATATGCGTGATACAGGATGGACCCAGGCTGGCCCACGCAAAGGCCTTTGGGTGCGAGGTATTCCCGCATCGCTCAGCATCTACCGAACTGCCGACGGATACTTTCTCGCCATCTAAATTAGAACATATCTAAATGCAAATGATTTGCATTTAGATTTTGACCCTGTTAGCATAGTGCGATGATATATTTTGCATTTGCCTCGGCCCTTCTTATCATGGTCCCTTCGCTCGTCGGTGTACTGTTTATTCGCCGCGGCCCTGCTTCATGGATGGTTCGTAACATCCATTACCTTGCTTCATTTTCGATTGGTGTATTTGGCGTCCTTGTGTGGACGCTTGGATACGAGGCCATAGAACATGCCGGGTTCTGGCGCGCCGCGCTTGCAGGCGTCATCGGAGCCGCCGTTATCGCTATCACGGCGCGCCTCATCCCCAACAACCATCATCACCACGAAATCACGGCTCATACCCACACCCCTATTGATGCCCGCCGACTTCTGGCAAGCGATGCGGTGCACAACGTCACTGACGGCTTCATACTTGTACCTGCTTACATCGCCAGTCCGATTGCGGGCCTTATCGCGACCGTAGCAATCTTTGTTCATGAGCTCGTCCAAGAGACCGCAAAATTCTTCGTCCTCAAAGAGGCGGGATATTCCAACAAGGAAGCTCTGACCAAAAGCTTTATCGCTGCATCGTCCATCCTTGTTGGTGTGGCAGTAGCCGCAATCTTTGTATCAACTGAAGGTGCTGAAGAAATCCTCATCTCAGTATCAGCAGGAGGATTCATATATCTCATCGCAAGGGACCTTGTACCGAACACGGTCAAATCAATACGTGACCACGGCATGGCTGGCAAGCACGTCGCTGCGGCTGCTCTCGGTCTAATCCTTATGCTCGCCGTATCAATCGTCGCCCCTCATGCACACGAAGGCGAGGAAGACGGCCACGACGAAACCACAGAGACCTTGGCGCTTCGCTAGGAGCACGGCTATAATGCATATATGAAAACCCACGCCATAGCAGACATGCTGCGCGAAACGGGAACGAAGGCCACCAAGGCTCGTATTGGCCTTGTTGCAGCCCTTGTGGCCGAACGCTATCCCCTCTCGATAAAGGAAATATCAAGAAAAGTTAAAGTCCCGAACCAGAGCACCCTGTACCGGTCGCTCCGTTCACTCGTCGAGGCGGGTATCGTGCGCGAGGTGCATCTCGGCCCTGACGCTGTGCGCTATGAAATGTCCGTCGGACGCCACCATCATCACCACATCGTGTGTACATCGTGCGGCACAGTCGAAGACATCGACACATGTGCCATCGAAGGCGCGGTGGCCGGCATTAAATCCAAACGCTTTTCCGTCATCACCGACCATTCCCTAGAATTCTTTGGTATATGCAAATCATGCGCATAAAAGCCGCGCTCGCTTTCATAGTCTTCCTCGCCATCTTCACCTTTCCAATGGTGGCGGTTGCGCAAGAACTCGTCCAAGACAAATACGAGAAACTCAAGGCTCGGGTCGTAGAAGTCGTAAATGAAGGCGTCGAGTTCATCCCTGGAACCGAAGTCGAGCACGACATCCAAACACTGCGTGCGGAAATACTCGAAGGTGAGAGCAAGGGCCAGATTATTCAACTTGTAAACGACCTCGTCATGCTCGACAAAGGCAACAAGTTCTACCTTTCACGCGTTACCCATTGGGACAGTAACATCATTCAATACGGCGTGGCCGATCCATATCGCGGCACGGCTCTTTGGTTGCTCACGATTATGTTCATAATCGCCACTGTTGTATTTGGAGGCAAGCAGGGTCTGCGTGGTCTGCTTTCACTCGCCGGATCATTTGCCGTTATTGCCTTCGTCCTCATACCGGGTATTCTGGCTGGCCATTCCCCTGTCTTGGTGGCTGTCGGTGTATCGTCGCTCATCATCGTCCTTGGTTCGTATGTGACACATGGTTTCAACAAGACCACAACGGCCGCGGTCGTAGGTATGATTGCCACTGTGTCGCTCGTGGGACTACTCGCAAAACTTTCTATCGGATGGGCAAGCCTCACAGGGTTCGGCGCAGACGAGGCGGTATACCTCAACTTCAGTTCTGGCGGGACCATAGACCTCGCCGGACTTCTCTTAGGCGGAATACTGATCGGTCTTCTTGGTGTTATGTATGACGCGGCCATCGGCCAAGCTGTATCCGTAGAGGAACTGCATCGCGTTGCCCCGCACCTGCCCCGCCGCACGATATACGCCCGTGCTGTTCGTATCGGTCGCGAACACATCGGCGCCCTCGTGAATACCCTCGCCATCGCCTATGTCGGCGCATCTCTTCCCCTTCTTCTCATGTTCTCTTATACATCCGAATCGGCTGGGCTCATCTTGAACCGCGAAATATTCGCAACTGAAATAGTCCGAACCATGGTCGGTTCGATTGGTCTTATCCTTACTGTGCCTGCGACAACCATGATTGCTGTGTTGATGCTCGTGAAGCCAAAAAGAGCTGATGAAGAAACAATCGAGGCAGAAAAAAGGGCTCTTGAACACGCGAGTGCGCATCACGGTCATTCGCACGGCTAGCCTCACGCAGTGATATACTGACGTCATGCCATCCAAAGCCCAGATAATCGTCACCATCGGACCCGCATCATCGAACGAGGCCGTATTTACTTCTATGACTGCGTGCCAGGCCGATATCGCACGTCTCAACTTCGCATGGGGAGATTTCGCTGAAAAGTCCGCCCAGATCGACACCGTTCGGTCGGTCGAGAATAAGATTGGCAGGAAACTACCAATCATCGCGGACCTCTCTGGCCCACGAGTCCAGAACGAGAACGGTCACACATACCAAAAAGGCGCGTCGGTGCTCACCAATGAAGATATTGAAAGCATGAAATTCTGCGTCGAGAAAAACGTCGATTATATCGCCCTCTCGTTTATTGGATCAGCCCAGGATGTCGATGATGCGCGTGCGGCTCTTACAAAGCTCGGCGGCACGCAAAAACTCATCGCCAAAATCGAGCGAGCCGAAGCCCTCGCCGACATCGATTCAATCGTCGAATCGGCAGACGCCGTCATGGTTGCTCGCGGGGACCTTGGCACGAACATTCCCATCGAAACACTGCCATTTGCACAAGCTAAAATCATTGCGGTCGCAAACGCTGCCGGGAAACCCGTCATAACTGCAACCGAAATGCTGTTGTCTATGAAGGAAAAGTCTTTCCCCACTCGCGCTGAAGTGACCGACGTCGCAAACGCCATACTCCAGGGTTCCGATGCTGTCATGCTTTCCGAAGAAACGTCCGTGGGTAAATACCCCGTCGAGGCCGTGGCCATGATGGAGAAAATCGTCAACGAGGCCGAAAGACATATGAAGGAACGCGCGTTCAACGCCCTCTAGCGACCGCGATTCATCGCCCCAAGGCCCTAAATATGCTGTCGATAACGCATTCTTAAAAAGCGTGTCCTAGTATTGACAATCATAAGCTATTTTTGTGTAAAAATGCTATCATATGTAATGCACCGAATAACGACACCTCTGATCCCTACCGTTACCAAGCTGTACATGCATCAATATAATGACGAATAAAAGTAAGAATATGAAAAAGTTGAATCGAACCGCAGCCCTTGCTGCAACAGCGGTGTTTTTCTTCATGGGCGTAACAATTCCGAGCATCGCCCTGGCAGCAGGACCGTCCGCGATTAATCTCTTGTCGGCGAGCAACTTCACTATACTCTCGCAAACCGGAATAACGGAGACGGGTGGTCATACTACGGCTATAACCGGCAACATCGGCTCGAGTCCGATAACGGCGGCAGCGATGAACGACGTCTTCTGTTCTCAGATCAACGGCACCATATACGGCGTCAACGCGGCGTATGTTGGCAGCGGATCGCAGACATGTTTCGCAGGCAATCCTCCCCTCTCGAACAAGACCTTTGTAGACACCGCGGTGCTCGACATGGTAACCGCCTATAACGATGCGGCAGGAAGGACACTTCCTGACGGCACAGAGCTTTTTGCCGGAAACCTCGGAGGCCAAACCTTCGCCCCAGGACTCTATAAATGGAGCACGAATGTCTCTATCCCGACGGACGTCACTCTTTCGGGAGGTGTAAACGATGTCTGGATATTCCAGATCGCCGGAAATCTCAGTATAGCATCGGGAGCCAGTGTGCCTGCAGGCATAAAGGTCAATCTAGTCGGCGGGGCACAGGCGGGCAATGTCTTTTGGCAGGTAGGAGGAGGGACCGGAGCGACTCTCGGAACGTTCTCCACCTTCAACGGAACCATCCTAAGCGCAACCCAGGTCATCATCCAGACCGGTGCAGTCCTTAACGGACGAGCTCTCGCTCAGACTCAGGTGACTCTCGATGCAAACCAGATCAGCACTCCAGCGCTCGTCATCGCACCTGTGAGCGTACCAGGATTCGCATTGAATTCGAGCGGTACGGGATCGAGCGGAAGCGGTTCAAGCACGCGAGGCCCACGAAGCGATGTGGAAACCACGTCAGCGAGCACCAGCCCGGCGGCTGTCGTAAACGCGGTTTCGCCCACGAGCGCAGATATCATGATAGATATCTCTGGAGCATACGCGCCTTCTTTCCCGAATGCGGGCCTCTCGGGCGAGACTTCCCCGAAAAACATGATTGTGTTCAGTATCATCATGCTTAGCCTGAGTTCGATCTTCGCCTTCTCGGCTACGAGAGCGTTCTCGAAGCGCTAATGAGGGCCCTGTCTTGTGAGGGGCTGCTTTCTGCGACCAAGGCTCTGCTCATCGGGATTGCCTTGGCCGCGCTCGTGATACTTGTCCCCCATGAGATGAGGGCATCGCCCCCTGTCGCCTCGGTCCAAACGACAGACACGACGGCCCGTGCAGCAGGAATACCGGTGCATTTGAGCATCCCAAAGATCGGAGTCGATACCAAAATCGAGCAAGTCGGCATCACCCCTCAAGGGGCCCTCGATGCGCCATACGGGCCGCGGACGGCAGGATGGTTCTATCTGGGGCCCCGACCCGGAGAAATAGGGAGTGCGGTCATCGACGGTCACGCGGGATTCAAGGGTGGGATACCGGCTATCTTCGACGATCTCGACAAACTCGTGCCTGGAGACATGATCTATGTAGAGGATGAGGATGGAAATGTAATACCGTTCATCGTTCGCACGAGCACGATGTACGGCGAACATGACCCGACTGCTGAGGTATTCAATTCAACAGACGGCAAGGCGCACCTTAACCTCATCACCTGCGAAGGGATATGGAACAAGGAAACGAAAAGCTACTCTCACCGATTGGTGGTGATGGCGGACATGCTAGTCGATCGATCCTCTCTTACAGACAGCCCCGTACAAGAGAGGAGTTGATTGCCGTATGTCTCGAAATATGCTTTCATGTAGCGACCGACAGTAATAAACACATCAAAGAATTGAGTAAACTAAGGACTAGAATAAATCTCCAGATCAAGTCGCCCGAAGTGCGCGTAATCGGCCCTGAGGGCGAGAATTTCGGCGTAATGCGCATGGGCGACGCCCTTCTCAAGTCGCAGGAGCTTGGCCTCGACCTTATCGAGATTTCTCCGAACGCAGTCCCTCCAGTCTGCAAAATCCAGGACTATGGCAAGTTCTCGTACGACGAAAGCAAGAAAGCCAAGGCGGCCAAGGCCAAGGCTCATGTTATCGAGATTAAAACCCTTCAGGTGAAAATCGGTACCGGCGATCATGACCTCGCCCTCAAAGCCAAAAAGGCCTCGGAATGGCTTGTCGACGGCCAGCGCATCAAGCTCGACCTTTTCCTCCCCGGCCGATCCAAATACATGGACCCGAAGTTCCTCGAGGAACGCATGAATCGCCTGCTCGTCCTCATCACTGTCCCCCACAAGCTCGCTGAAAGGCCACAGAAAAGCCCGAAAGGCATGTCGACCATAATCGAGCGCGCCTAACGGCCCCACCCCGATTCGCGGGCTTTACAAAGCCCGTAAGTCTGCTATACTCGCAATAACAGCCCAGCAAGTCATAGGGGCTCTTATTTTTTCCCTATATTTAGCAGAAAGGAGATGAAAACCAACAAGTCATTCGCGAAGAGGCTCAAAGTCACCCGTAACGGGAAGGTTCTCGTGCGCAAACCTGGCCAGGGCCACTTCAACGCCAAGGAAAGCGGCCGCTCCCAGATCAAGAAATCTGGTATGCAGGCTTTCCATATGACTAACAAGGAAAAGGCTCGTTTCCTTTCCAACCTTAACTAACCAATAACCTAAACTGCCATGGCACGCGTAAAAAAGGGCGTTAATGCTCTCAAAACCCGAAGGAACATCCTCAAGCAGGTTAAAGGATACCGATTCCGCCGTTCAACCACCGAACGTGCAGCATACGAGGCGATTTCTCATGCTGGTGCGTATGCTTTCGCTCACCGCCGCGACAAGAAAGGCGACAAGCGAAATCTCTTCATAACCAAAATCAACGCCGCTCTCGATGCCAAGGGTATCTCTTACAGCAAATTCATGGGCTCGTTCAAAAAACAAGGTTTCATTGTCGATCGCAAGATCCTCGCGGACCTCGCCGAGTTCCAACCAGAGGTTTTCGACCGCGTCGTAGCGCAGGTCAAATAGCAAATTAAATAAAAGTCATCCACCCCGCAAAAACCGCCCCTGGCGGTTTTTGCTTTATCGATAATTTATCTCAAAATCTCGCGGCAACAAGACATGGTTGATACCTTAATACCTAAGCCGACTGTCTGGCGACGGGATTAGGTTCGTCATCCAAGTCCCAAGGGTTCAATCCCCTTAGTCGGCTTCGTAGGCCGTGATAGATTTGACAGGAACAGCGCATCTGCTATCCTTGAATCACTGACGAACCTGGTCCGCCGCAAGGCAATCGCCAAACGGGACTTGGAGGCAAAAACCGCCGTAAGGCGGTTTTTGCTTTACATGACAAGTCTTTGAAACAATTGCTTCCTGTGATCGGAGAGATATGCCGTCGTTCGATTCTCAAGGAGCACGTCGGTGCGCGTATTACCGTCCAGATAATGGAAAGTCTCAATCCAAAGGCTCTTGATAATGCGCTGGTAGAACACCTCTAGTCCGTTGACCAGTTCATCCCTATCTATATCTATCGCCTTCCGATACTCATAGATAAAAAGACGTGCCTGAGCAAGGCGGTGTTCATCAAAGAACCCGTTCAGAAACATATAGTTCACTGCCCTCCAAAGTTCTCCGGCGCGCAAGCCCATGCGAGCCTTATCAAAATCGAATACTTTGAGTACGCGTCCTTCCCGGTCGAAGAAAATATTGCCATCCTGGAAGTCGCCGTGGATTAGGATCGGATCTTCGCCTTTGAGTTCCGAAAGGGGCATATAATCGCGCTCGACCAAAGATTTTTTGAGCATCAGAGATTCGAAGGCAAGCGTGTCGAATGTGGAAGGAGTCGTAATCTTGGATATGATGGAGATGAGCTCGTCTACGCGCTCCATAAATTCCTCTTTTGTTTTATAAGACATCACATCGGTCGCCACAAACGGACACTCTTTACCTGTGCGATGTAAATCGGCCAAGAGTCTCGCCGAAGACTTGATTGCCGTCTCTGGTATCTCGCCGCGCTTAAAGTGGACACCCCCTTCGATAAATGGAAAAAGTGCATGATGTTTGTCGCCAATACTCATCACTGTATCCCCATCAGTCGTTTCAATAGGTAATATGACAGGAAGGCCTTTTAAAGCAAAAAATGCCTTGGCTTTATGAACAACTTGAACCTTAGAGAGCTTGTTGGTGGCATATTGCTTGAGGAAATACTTCTTCCCCGCTGTTTCGACAATGTAATTGGTACTGATAAAACCTCCCTCCGCCCGACATAAACTAACACCGTTGGTCAGTCCATATTTTCGCGCAAGCTCGTCCTTGAGAGTCTCCATGCATCCGACTATACCACGATGATTACTACAGTGGATATTCCACGTTCTTCTCCGGCACCACAGCATTCGCCCCCAATTCCCCATTCATCCTCTGGGCAAGAAAAGTCGAGGATTTATTTTCACCCATAGCAACGAATACTTTTTTGAGGCGTGGCATGGCATGCGCCACAAAGTCCACGAGCCCGTTAGAATCCTTGTGTGACGAATAGCCTCCGACCTTCTCGATGCGGCATCGGACCTTCACCCTCTGGCCATCAATTACGATGTTGGATGATTTTTCCTCTATCCTGCGACCGATTGATCCCGGGACTTGAAAACCGACCAGCACGACGGTAGCCTTTGGGTCAGAAAGATACACTCGTTCATGGGCGAGCACCCTACCGCCCACTGACATACCCGAACCGGCGATGATGATTTTTGCACCCGGTACCGAATGAATCTGGGCCGACGCCTGGGCGTCTTCCACGATGCGCAATCCCGCAAAATCAAATATGTCGTCGCCTCCTGCAATAACTTTCTGTGTCTCGATATTGAAATCCTTCACGTGCCTGCGGTAAATCTCGGTCACACGACTGCCAAGAGGTGAATCCATGTAAACAGGGACCTTCGGCAATTCCCCTGCTTCAACCAGATTGTTGAGCTTGTACAACATAACCTGAGTACGTTCGAGCGAAAAGGCCGGAATGAGTACCGTACCACCTGCGCGCAGACTTTCCTTTAATATGCGGGCAAACTTCTCGTCGCGTTCGGCCTTTGGTTCATGGTTCCTATCGCCATAGACGCTTTCTATGACCATATAATCCGCATCATTAACATATTCAGTGTCTCGCAACAAAGGCGTCGGCGAATTTCCCAAATCACCCGTAAAGGCAATACGGAATGGCTTGCCAACCTTGCCATCCGCACCAGTCCCAGGATCTACGGCAATTTCAATAATAGCCGAGCCTAAAATATGTCCCGCGTCCTTCCAAAATGCCGATATTCCGGGCACGACATCAAGCGTCTGATGATATGTGACAACTTTCCACAGAGAAAGCGCCCTGGCCACGTCTTCCTTCTCGTATATAGGCGTACGGCCCGATTCCCTCGCCTCGCGAGCAATCAGGTTCTGGGCGTCGGCGAGCATAACGGTCGCAAGGTCTCGTGTCTCTTCGGTCGAATATATAACTCCTTCAAACCCTTCTCGCACCAATTTTGGTATACGACCGATGTGGTCCATATGAGCATGGGTAATAAGGAGAACAGGAATTTCCTTTGGGTCATATGAAAAGGCGTCGCGGTTTTCTTCCTGGGCTACACGCGATCCCTGGACGAGCCCACAATCAACAAGCAACTTGCCTCTCGGGGTCTTGAGGAGAAAATTCGCCCCCGTCGCATTATCCACACCGCCACAACATGTAAGTGTGCAGCCGCTCATGGTTCCTAAAATATTTTTTTGAGAATCCTAGCCATGGTCCATCCTCCAATCACATCCATGACGAGGTCGAGCACCGTATCACCCCAATAATTTTCCATGGCAAATGATGTCCAACCCATGACGAGTTCAAACAATTCCCATGCGATACCGACGACAATGGCACACAGAACAAGATTCCTTACTGTGACTAGGTAAAGACGCGAATCAGGCAAGTAAACCGCCGCGAGCCAGAGAGCCGTACCCGAAACCCATGCACCGCCAAGGAAGTGCATCATGATGTCGAACCATTCGGTGCTTTCGTAGAATCCAAAAAGCGAGCTTATCCAGTGGAGCGCTGCAATCACGATTAGGAGAATGAAGTTTGGAAGAAAATACGCGCTCTTATGCATGAAGAAAGTATATCATGACGAGTACGATGTACTCACCAACAGAAAAACCGGCCGAAGCCGGTTTCTCTGGGGGTCATCCGAAAGATTGTCCCTAGTGTTAACTAGGTGGGTGGATCCGACGGGCGGCCGAGGCCGAACGAAAGGGGTTCCTCCCGAAAAAAATGTTATAGAGTTAATCTTTCAGACAACCCTATTTGATATTATAGACCCGTTAGACGCGCCCGCAATGGGGACAGCCGACCATGAAACGAAATAATCGCCGCGTCTAACATGTGGATATTTGCAGTGTGAGGCGCTTGACTTATTACCCCCTGGGGTGTATAATAGAGAGTAGAGGGTAAAGCACACCGAAAGGTGATTTTTTGTTCCCAAAAGAGATAGGACAGGGATTCGAGCGCTTAACTAGGCCACATGGCCATACCAGAGCCTTCGAACCCCTGCCCTATCCCTGTCGGAAAAAGGCTATGGGGAAATCCACACAAACCCATGAAAAAGCACATCCGCCCGCTCATCGCCATCGCCGGAATCCTGTGTATCGGCCTCACCGCCGCCGCTCAGACCACCGTTGACACGCCATCCATCGAGAAGTCCGTCGCTACCGAAACCGTCAAGACGCCGGCCATCGAGGGTATCGAGATCACCGACTACGTCGCCACGATCGAGAATCTCACGATTCGCCTCGCCTGGACCGAACTCACCGACCAGACCGTCATCGACCAGCGCATCGTCCAGGCCGGCTACGTCCGCGCCACGGCCGAGCAGATGGCCAAGGCCTTCGGCGAACAGCAAGTTATGCCGCGAACGCCGAGCCAACAATCCATCGGTCTGATTATCGCAAACACCGACGGCGTCGCCAAAACGAAAATCGCTTCACAAGCAACGGTCACTACCGACGGCGCCACCGGCACACCCGGCAGTTAACGCCGCCGGCCGACCTGCCCGCCAGTTCTTTGGTCACCTCAAGCCGCCCCTCACAGGGCGGCTTTTTTATATCCGAGTTATATACAAATTTATATACAAATTTGTATACGTGGCGCATTTGATGCTTTTTTCATCAAATGTGCCATGTATGTGAAAAAGTTATATGACTGTCCGCCGCCGCCGTCGCCGACGCCCTCCCCTCCAGACATCCCTACTTTCCCAAAATATGATCCAAATCGTCGTAAATTATTCCTTCTTGAATGTGACGATACCCGGCAACCTCCTCTTCCGTGAACCAATGCCTGATTTCCTGCTCTGCCTCGGCCACAGACCCGGATGCATGAATGAGATTTCGCACCGCGCGCTCGTCATCGTTGCTCATTGTATATGAGTCGAGAACGAAATCGCCGCGTATGGTGCCAACGTCAGACGACAACGGCTCGGTCGAACCAACAAGCTTCCTCACAATGGATACGGCATGCGCACCTTCCAACACCATCGGTATGACAGGTCCTGAAGCCATATAGTCACGCAACTTGTCCAAAATAATGCCAGTCACAACAACAGGGTCATCGCCATGTGGATGATTCTCGCCACGGTCCTTGTATGACTTGATGGACTTCTCACCAGTCTTCACACGCCACTGTGGATCGAGGGTGTAATGCGCTTCAACATGGTCGGGCGCAGCAAGCATCATCTTCATTCCCACAATCTTAAGTCCAATGCGTTCGAATCGGCCAATCATTTCGCCGACAAGCGACCGTTGCACTCCGTCAGGCTTGATGATAATAAGAGTCCTTTCTTGCCTTGGATGTGTCATGGTATTAGTTTTTATCTTGTTAGTACCTCTGGACCATTTTCTGTTATGAGAATCGTATGCTCAAAATGGACTGATAGACTGCCGTCCTTGGTTCGATACGTGTATCCATCCTTATCGAGCTTGATGGCCTCAGTGCCAGCGTTAAGCATTGGTTCGATTGCGATAACCATGCCTGGCACGAGCTCATCGCCCTCTCCGGCCCTTCCATAATTCGGCACATACGGGTCCTCGTGGACGCTGTATCCGAGCCCGTGACCTGCGAGCTCGCGTACTATCCCAAATCCCAAAGGCCTCACATATTCTTCAACCGCCTGACCAATATGGCCAGTGGTATTGCCGGGCTGTGCGGCCTTAATGGCTTTTTCCAAGGCCTCCTTGCCGGCCCTCAAAAGCTTGGTGGCATCACGGCTCGCCTTGCCCACCGAAACTGTCACCGCGGCGTCGGTATACATGCCATTGTGTACAAGGCCGAGGTCGAGCGAAACAACATCACCTTCGACGAGGATACGGTCATTTTCGTTTGGAATACCATGGACAATCTCGTCGTTCACCGACACGCAAAGGCTCGCCGGATATGGGCGCTTGGCGCCGTATGGAGTGTACCCAAGGAACGCGGCAGTATCACTGCCCTGGGCGATGAGGTCCGCCGCAAGATCATCTAATTCCTTGGTTCGCACACCTGGCTTTACCGCCGACGCGACGGCGCGCAATATCGCGGCATGCCTCTTGCCGCCCTCTCGCAATATCTCTATATCCGCCGGTCGCTTAAGTCTGATAGCCATATGATTATCTAAATTCCAAGGGCCTTGAGCACGTCTTTATGCACGGCTTCAACGCTCTGATGACCGTCTATTTTAAAGAAATCCACGGTCGGGCTCTTCTCAAAATAAGCTATGGAGCGGACAATGTCCGTATCGTAAGATTCCAGCCTCTTGGCAATCTTTTCCTCTTCATCGTCATGACGAGCGCGTTTCAAAAGGCGAGTCTTAACTTCCGGTTCCGGCACATCAAGAACGATTATCTTCGGCTTCTCACCTTGGCTATAAAGCTGCATCGCCGAGTCGAGTATATGAGCCTCCTCAACCCTCCTTGCCACGCCATCAAACACCAGGTGCTCGTTCCCTGTATATTCATCAATAAGAAGTCCTGTCCATATCCATATCGGCAAGTACGCACCAAGAAGCTTGCCATCGTCCAAAGTTTTCTTGACGATGTCTGCGCTGTAACTGCCTCCCGTCATAAACTGACGTAATCGTTCTCCGGTTTCGACATATATCGACCTCCTCGACGGATCAGCCTTTTTGAGAGTCTCCATGAACAAAGTGGCCTGGGTTCCCTTTCCAGAACCAGTCCTTCCAAAGAAAACGACCGTGAGTTGTTTCATACGGCTAAGTGTAGCGTAAAACGAAAAAATCCGCATTTCTGCGGATTTTTTCGTTTTATTAACTAGTATTCCCTCATCGATACCTGCGCGTCGAGTTTCTTTGTAACATCGAGGACTACAGACACCACGATGAGAAGGGCCGTACCGCCGATGGCAAGCGCTGCATTGCCTGTATATGTTCGTAGGACGAGCGGAAGTACCGCGATAACACCAAGGAAGAGTGCGCCGACAAGGGTGATCCTGGTGACAATCTTTGAAAGATAGTCCGAAGTAGACTGGCCAGGACGTACGCCAGGAACGAAGGCGCCAGACTTCTGAAGGTTCTGCGAAATCTGCTGAGGATCGAAGGTAATCGCTGTGTAGAAGTAAGTGAAGACGAAGATAAGGGCGAAATAGATCGAGTTATAGAGCAGATGGTTGTCTACAAGGTTGAGTCCAATTCGAGATATGTTTGCAAGGATAGGGCTAGTAGCCGTCGAAAGGAAGTTGAAGACCATCTGAGGAATAAGGAGGATCGAGAGCGCGAAGATGATCGGAATCACACCGGCCTGGTTAAGGCGCAAAGGAAGATAAGTAGAAACGCCGCCGTAAACCTTCTGGCCGCGCACCTGCTTGGCATAGGTGACAGGAATCGGCCTCTCTGCCTCGGTAATGAATACGACCGCGTATATTACGGCCAGTGCAAGGACCGCGATAGCGGCGTACATAGGAAGCTGAGAAGGATCATATGTCGCAACAAGACCAAGAAGCTGCTGAGGAAGGGTCGCTACGATACCGGCAAAGATGATAATCGACGTTCCGTTACCAAGTCCGAACTCGGTAATGAGCTCGCCAAGCCACATAAGGAGCATAGAACCCGTGGCGATAACAGTCACGTTAAGGAGAAGGCCGAATGCAGAAAGTTCAGGAATGATAGCCTGTTTCTGAAGGATGATGATGAAAGAAAATGCCTGGATGAAAGCGAGAGGAAGCGAAAGACGGCGTGAATACTGTGCGAATTTCGCGCGACCAGCCTCGCCTTCTTCCTGATACATGGCCTTCATGCGAGGCGACATGATGGTCACAAGCTGCATGATGATCGACGCGGTGATGTATGGTCCCACGCCGAGCATAACGATAGAAAGGTTTGCAAGACCACCTCCAGAGAAGATGTTGAGAAGTCCGAAGAACTCGCTCGAAGACAAGAACTGTCCTAGTCGTGCGATATCGATGCCTGGAACAGGCACAGTGGTAAGAAGCCTGAAGCCAATGAGGACGAAAAGCACGAACATGACCCTTTTCCTAAGGCTTTTGTCCCTGAATACATGTGCGAGCTTATCGATGAATACGTTCATGACTTTATTCGTGTACCTTGCCGCCGGCCTTTTCTATCGCCGCCTTGGCCGAAGCCGAAACTTCGATACCAGAAACTGTGAGTTTCTTAGTGATCTCGGTGCTGCGAACAGAACCGAGGATCTTTACGCGTGGAAACTTATTCTCCTGCTTCTGAATGATACCAGAAGAAACAAGAGTTTTTGGATCTACACGATCACCTGACTTGAAATTCTTTTCAAGGGCCGAGAGAGGAAGTGCTACAGCGCGGTCTGCAAAAGACTTGAATGCGTATCCGCGAAGCTTTGGCATTCGCTTGATGAAGTCGCGAAGCTCTGGGCGCATCTTGCGACCGGATCGAGATTTCTGACCCTTGGTTCCCTTGCCCGAGGTCTTGCCTCGCTTGCCACCGCGACCGATGAGCGGTCGCTTCTTGTTCTTAGTTTTTCGCTTTATGTCGTGGAGCTGCATGGTTTTAATGGTTATTTAGCCTGCTTGGACGACGTAGGGCGCGAGAGCGTGAGGCCCTGGAGCGCGATAATAGCCGCACGTGCGATATTAAGCTTGTTTTTCGAAGGAGAGATAATCTTGGCGGCCACGTTAGTGATGCCAGCGAGTTCGAGAACGGTTCGAGCCGATGATCCAGCCACAAGTCCGCGGTCCTTGACCGGTCGAATGTTCACTCGAGCCGATGCGTACTTTGCGAATACCTCGTGAGGGATAGACATTTCCTTGGTGACATTGATCTTGACCATGTTCTTCTTGGCATCACGGAAAGCCTTGTCGATAGCAAGAGCGGTGTCGCCTGCCTTACCGAGGCCTACGCCAACCATTCCCTTCCTGTTGCCTGCAACCATAGCGACCGAGAAAGCGAAGCGTCGTCCACCAGAAACGGTTCGAGACACACGCCTGATGTTGAGGGTCGTGCTGTCATATTCAGGCTTGGCGCGAGGAGCGCGCTCTGGGCCACGTCGGCCACCTGGGCCGCCGCGTCGAGCGCCGCTGCGAGAGTCGCGACCAAAACCACCGCGCTGGTCCTTGGCCGCAGGAGCAGTCACTGGTGCAACTGAAGCCGCTTCTGGGGCGACCGGTGCTGCTGCCTTGTTTTCTGTTTCTGGGTTCATGACGAGATTAATAAATAGTAAATATTAGAATTTGAGTCCGCCTTCGCGAGCGCCGTCGGCAAGGGATTTGACGCGTCCTTTGTATCCGAAGCCGCCTCGGTCAAATACGACAGACGAAACCTTGAGGGCCAAAGCCTTCTTGGCAATTTCCTGTCCAACCTTGAATGCCGCCTCTGCCTTCTTGCTCTTTGTTTCTACAGAAGATGCCGATGCGAGCGTCTTGTTCGCGTCGTCATCGATAAGCTGAGCGTACATAAAGCGATTCGAGCGGAATACCGCGAGGCGAGGCTTATCGGCGGTACCAGAAAGACGTGTGCGAATCTTCGCATGCCTTCGTATTCGCTTTACCTTGTTGATGTTTGAGTTTGCCATGGTGTTGATGAGATATATCTCGTCTTACTACGCGGCCTTCTTGCCCTGCTTCCTGCGGATGACTTCGTCATCGTATCGGATGCCCTTACCCTTGTACGGCTCTGGCTTTTTAAGGGCGCGGACTTTCGATGCGAACTGTCCAACTGCCTCGTTGCTTGATCCTGAAACAGTAATGATGTTCTTGTCAGCGGTCACAGTGAGACCGGTAGGGATAGAAACCTTGACCGGGTGTGAGAATCCAAGAGAAAGGTGGAGGTCCGAGCCCTTCACGTCGGACTTGAATCCGATGCCTTCTACGACGAGCTTTTTGGTGAAACCCTTGGTGACACCTTCGAGCATATTTTTGATGTGAGAAGCAGTGGTGCCCCAAACAACATAGTCCTCAGGACGCTTGAGCGTAACGGTAACAGCGCCGTTTTCCGACTTAACCTCGATACCAGGCTTAAAAGCGCGCGAGAGCTCGCCCAAAGGGCCTTTCACGGTGACGGTAATACCATCCACCTTTACTTCGGTTTTCTCTGGAATCGTTATTGGTTTCTTTGCTACGCGTGACATATGTTTTTTGTTACCAGATATTGAAGAGGATCTCGCCGCCGACCTTTTGTGCGCGTGCCTCGTCATCCGAAAGGATGCCCTTAGGGGTCGAAACGAAGAGCGAGCCATAGCCCTGCTTTACGGCAAAGATTTCAGAATAACCACGGTAGAGTCGCTTGGAAGGCTTGGAAAGGCGTTTTACATCATTGATGCGAGCCTTGCCGTCTGTATAGATAAGACCGATTTCAAGAGACTTCTGGACTCCCTTGCCCTTCTGAACGCCTGGCTTCACATAGCCCTTGCGAGCGAGAGCCGCGACCACGTCGACTACGAAATTCGAAAGCGGAACGGTCGTGGACTCTTTCTGAGCCGCGCTGCCGTTCTTGAGCTGAATGATGAGATTAGATATTGGGTCTTTCATTGTATTTAGCGTCTAGCGCCCGCTTCTTGATGGTTGAGGCGCTACTGCCTAAATTACTAAATCCTGATTTACCATGACGACTTCTTCACGCCTGGGATCATGCCATCGTTGGCGAGCTCCCTGAAGCAGATTCGGCAGAGACCGAAGTCTCGCATAAATCCGTTCTTGCGGCCGCATCGGAAGCATCGTCGAACAATCCTGCTCGAGAACTTAGGCTTCTTTTTTGCGCGCGCTATGACTGAAGTTTTAGCCATGTAATAAGGATAAAATAAAAAGCCTTGGAAAAAGCTTGTCCCAAGAGGATAGCAAATAAGCCAAACTAAGTCAAATGGACTAAACAGTGGGCCGTGTCTGTGGTAGGCTCGTACATAGAGCCCGGCACAATGGGATCACTTTGAATAAAATCCATTTGATTCCTGGTTGGGTGCGGCAGTATTGGGGACAGGGTTCAAGAAAGCCTGGACCTCAAGAAGCGACCCGTTAAGGCACAAAGGCTCTCACAGTAAACTCGTATCATGGCTGTGAACGTGACCCGCAGCCCGTGGAGAGTAAACCTCTACCCCGCCCGACGGGGTATCGCTTCATAAGAAAGAAATCCTCCTGGAGGTATCTGCATATGAGGAAGGGCAAGGTTTATCACCAGGGTGCGTCAATCCCTGGTGTTTTCTTTTCATAGCAAAAAGTTTGTATCTTTTGGAAGACCGAGGTACTGTTTACCCCAAGGAGCTCTTATGCAACAACCACCTGCCGAACCAGAGAAAAAGGAAGATCAACCGCTTCCACCAGAAGCACAAGCGAAAGTTGATACGGAAGCCGAGCGGCAAGCGAGACGGAAACGGTTCCGGATGAAATACGGCTCTTCTGACCGCATCCACTCGTTCAGCCATGGCTTCCTCGATCCAAACGACCGCTATCACAAGCAATTCATTGATCCCTAAAGCAAAAGCGGGCCCTGTGGCCCGCTTTTTTGTGTCTGTATGATTTACGCCTTCTTGATCGGAAAACCGAGGTGCATGAGGAATTCCCTGGTGGAATCCTTGCCGCCTGCGGTAGTGACAATGTTCACGCCGAGGCCGAACACGTCTTTGAGCTCTTCTTCTGAAGTCTCAGGGAAAATGGTGTTCTCGCGAACGCCGACGGTGTAACCGCCCATTCCATCAACTGCTGCAGGAGAAAGGCCGCGGAAGTCCTTAGTTCGAGGAAGTGCGATGTGCACGAGCTTCTCGAGGAACGACCACATCTTCTCGCCACGAAGGGTAACCTGGTAACCCATAGGATCGCCTTCTCGGGATTTGAAAGCCGCGATAGATTTCTTGGCGCCGCGGAGTACAGGCTTCTGGCCGGTAATTTTCAAAAGTCGGTCGCCGACGAGCTCAATCTTCTTCTTGTCCTTGAATGAGCCTACACCCGAGGTGATGATAACCTTGGTGATTTTTGGGGCCTGCATGACATTAAGCTTCTTTCCAGACGATTTCTGCATCGCCTCGAATGCTGCAGCCTGCTTGTCTTTGAGGGTGAGGTGTTTCATTAGTTTTTCTTTACGTTGGACACGTCGAGAGGCATCTCTTTCTCGATGACGCTTCCCTTCTGACCTGCCTTGGTTGGGCGCTTGTGGCGCTTGACCTTGTTTGCGCCAGCGACAATGACCTTGTTGAGCTTAGGGAAAGCACGGACGACTTCGCCCTTGACGCCCTTGTCCTTGCCCGCTATAACCGTCACCTTATCTCCTTTCTTGATATTCATAAAATTGAAGTTAGATAGGTTATACGATTTCAGCCGCGCGAGAAACGATGGTCTGGAAGCCCTTCTCGGAAAGCTCGCGTGGGATAGGTCCGAAGACGCGTCCTGCGAGAGGCTCTTTCTTGCCCTTTTCGAGCACAACCACTGCGTTTTCGTCAAAGCGGATGTATGATCCGTCCTTTCGGCGAGTTGCGTTGCGCGAACGCACAACGACGGCATGAAGAACATCCTTTTTCTTGACCGACTTTCGTGGCTCTGCCTTTTGGACCGAGAGCACAACGAGATCACCAATGACGGCATAGCGCTTGGCGGCCGAGCCGAGCACCTTGAAGATGCGGCCTACTTTGGCTCCTGAGTTATCCGCTATGGCTACAATTGATCGTGGCTGTATCATGGCTTTTAATGTTAGTTACTATGCGGCTACTTTGAAACTCTTGTCCTTGGAAATAGGCGCACACTCGATGATGGTTACGGTTTCCCCCGTCTTCTTGGTGTTGCCTGCGTCGTGAGCCTTGTACTTCTTGGAGACCTTCATGTACTTCTCGTACTTTGCGGCCTTTACGAAGCGGTCTACCTTGACGACGATGGTGTCTTTCATCTTGGTCGAGGTCACGATACCGGTGAGGGTCTTTGGTCGCGAAACCACCGCCGATGCCTTTGCATCTGCCTTGGTTTCTGATTTTGGTGCTGATTTCTTAAAAATAGACATACAGTTTATGAATTTGCTATACGAGTTCGCGGGACACTACAGTGGTCGTGACCGGGAGCTTGGTTCCAGCCTTGCGGAACGCCTCACGAGCGATCGCCTCGGCTACGCCGTCGACTTCAAAGAGGATGCGGCCAGGCCTGACCGGCGCGCAGTATCCTTCGAGGTCTCCCTTACCCTTTCCGAGCTTAACTTCGGCAGGCTTCTTGGTGTATGGCATATCTGGGAAAATACGGATCCAGATCTTGCCGTTCTTGCCGATCTCGCGGGAAAGAACCTTTCGAGCCGACTCGATCTGCTGGGATCGAATGCGGAACGCACTCGTAGCCTTGAGGCCGAACGATCCGAAAGAAAGGGTCGTGCCGCGGGTGTCGAATCCGACCTTCGCCGGGTTCTTGCGCATCACGTGCCACTTTCGGTATTTGACTTTCTTAGGTACGAGCATGGTAGTGGTTATTAATTCTTAGCTTTGTTGAAAACCTCGCCCTTGTAGATCCAAACCTTGATGCCAATGTCACCATAGGTCATATGAGCCTTCTCGCGAGCGAAATCGATGTCGGCGCGAAGAGTCTGAAGAGGAACCTGGCCCTTCTTCATGTCCTCAACACGTGCCATTTCTGCACCTCCGAGGCGTCCGCCACAGAAAATGCGCACTCCTTTAACATCGCGGTTAGCCATGACCTTTTCAATCATTTGCTTCATAACACGGCGGAATGGAAGGCGTTTTTCGAGGCCTTCGGCAATCATCTGGGCGACGATTGCTGCGTTCGATTCAGGCGAGCGGATTTCTTCGACGTCGATTTTGAGCTCCTGGTTCTTGCCGAGCTTGTGCTCGCCCTTGTTGAGGAACGCAAGAAGGTCTGTGCGAAGCTTCTGTGCTCCCTCACCCTGTCGGCCGATGAGCATACCTGGGCGAGAAGTACGGATGATGACGCGAAGAGTTTTCTCGTTTCGCTCGATATCTACAGACGCGACATACATGCCGCGGAAACGCTTGTCGAGCATCTCGCGAAGAAGAACGTCTGATTTGAGGTTCGACTGGTACTTGCCGCGACCTGCGAACCATCGAGATTTCCAATCCCTGATGATGCCGAGCCTATGAGCGTATGGATGTACAGTGTGGGACATATGATTTATTTGGTGGCTTTAGAGGCCGCCTTAACCTTCGGCGCCTTTACTGCCTTGGTGTCGAGGACGAGGTTTACATGAGAAGTCTTCTTGCGGATCGGGAACGCAGTTCCGCGAGATCCAGGCATATGGCGCTTCATGGTGAAACCTGAATTAACGGTGCATTCCTTGATATAAAGGCCTTCCATTGAGACGCCGAGGTTTTTTGCGTTGGCAACAGCAGAAAGGAGAAGCTTCGCGAGAGGGTCGGAAGCGCGTTTTGTGGTAACGCCGAGCATATTGAGAGCCTGGTCAACCGTCTTACCCTTGATCAAAGTTGCAACAAGGCGCACTTTGCGAGGAGACTGTCGATAATTTGTAAGGGATGCGGTGACCATATAATTTTATTATTTCTTGTCAGCGACAGCGGCCTTAGCGGACTGTGCAGCTGCAACCTCACCCTCCTTCTTCTTCTGTTCAAGGTCCTTCTGCATCTTTCCGCCGTGCTTGACGAACTTCCTGGTAGGAGAGAACTCACCGAGGCGGTGGCCGACCATGTCTTCCGACACGAGAACTTCGACGAAATCCTTGCCGTTGTGCACGCCGAACTTGAATCCGACCATTTCAGGCGAAATCTGGCATGCGCGAATCCATGTCTTAATAACCCCAGTTTCCTGTGGCTTCTTTCCTGCGATCTTCTTGATCACGCGTTCGTCTACGTATGGGCCTTTTGAAAGCGATCGGGTCATTGATGAATGTGAATGAAGCTCGGGCGGCTAGGCTAGGGCCTTAAAACCCTTTTAGAAAACAAAAACTAGGTTTGAGCCTAGAATCCATCGTCAGTGCCTACTTACGAGCTAGTTCGGATATCTTAGCAGAAGTCCGCGGGATGTCAAATATCCATCATAGGGACCTTTAGAAAAGGGCTCGCAGCGCGGCGATTGTATGTGAAAGCGTATCCATTCGAACATAACTATCTGAGGCGTGGCTCCATACCAGCCTCCCCGGCTCCCTTTCATGGCCCTGTATCCACCACAAGGTCTCGATGATGGGCTTCACGTATCTCTTGCAGCCCCTCTCACCTACCGATACACAATCCCTGTACAGGAACGAGTATACTTCGGCCATCCAGCTCGCCCCGCTTGATGAATATACCCCGGGCCAACTGCCACGCGATTGACTGGATGATTTCATCTCACTTTTCCTAAGTTCGAGTAAATAGTCGGCGCAATTCATATAAATATCTTTGTACTCCCCATCAGAAAAACTGAATTCTCGGAGCGAAAACACGACCCATGCCGAAGATATAGGGTTAGGCTTTCGGTAATCGTCGCCGAGAAGACATCCTTCGCGATTAACCCTTTCTTTCAAGTTACTGGCGACTTTGCCGGCCGATTCATAATACTTTTCGTCCTTTGATATTTCGTATATTTGACTAAACGCCCTCAAAACCTGTCCGTTATAGAGAAGTGAGACCTTTTTAGTCCTGAGAAGAGTGCCGTCTTTTGATTTTCTTAACTGGGAATCAAACCAGCCGTCATCCCTTTGCATTGTGAGTATGAAATCTGCTGATTTTTTCGCGCTCGTGAGGTATTTATCGTCACCTGTTATGGAATAGGCCTGGAGAAGAGAAATAATTACCTTTGCATTTGTGCCGACCAGGAATCTTTCGTCTATATCCCCTGTTTCCAAATTACGAGAATAGTAAAAAGCGCCATCTGTCCTACCAACCTTATCCTGTAATGATAAAAGGAAGTCTAGGGCGTCCAAATCAGTATCGCCATTTAATTGCTTTGTATAAAGATACGAGGACGTATAGACACTCACAACATCAGGTCCGAAATAGCCTTCTTCCGTATAATAAAATTTGCGCATGCCGCCAAAACGATTGTCGGTTCCTTTGTCGAGAAAACCTACCAATCGACTTTCAAAGGCGGAAAGATTATCCCTGACAGGGTGAAAATCCAGGATGTTGTGTTCAATATATGCGACGCAAGCAAAAAACAATACAAAGACAATCAACGCAGCCTTATAGTACCTGTCGATCTGCTGCTTTAAGAATTGAATGGGCCTGACCATACAGCATCATCTACTCTTCTTCCTCTTCCTCTTCTTCCTCCTCCTCTTCCTCTTCTTGACCTTCCTCAGCACAGAAAATGTTCTCACAATTAAGTGTGTTGAGAATGTTTACACCGTACATACTGTTCATCACGAGCATTTTGCCAACATTGGCCTGTAGTGGTACCCACACGCCCCAATGATCTTTGTTTGTCTCACAACCGAAAGTGGAATGCCCCGCAGCAAAATAGCTTGAGGGTTTCTTTGTGAGATCTGCCAGCCTTCGTCCAATTTCAAGTATCCTTGGATCAGTACAGAGTCCGCTGTATCCATTTGTATTCGATCGGGAAAGCTCCATCTGATTCCTGATTTGCGCCACATTTTGCTTTATCCCAGCATCAACGGCCCTGGCACGCGCCACAGAAACAGAAGACATGACAATGGATGAAAGAAGCGCGATGATGGAAATTACGACGAGCAGTTCGATCAAGGTGAATCCTTATTGGTGTGAACGCTCTTTTATTTTTGTTCATGTCCGGGTATTCGATTGTGCTTAAGATTATATCAGAGATTAACCAGTTGAGGCTTATACCGAAAACAAAAACCACCCTTTTGGGTGGTTTTGTTTTGAAGTGCGGTATTTTACTGCTTGCTCTTTCGATCCTTTCCGACCTTGCGGCGGGAAACGATGAATACGTTCGAGTATTTCTTCGGGGTTCGAGTCTTCTGGCCCTTACCTGCTGGCTTGCCCCATCGGGTCTTGAGCCTTCGGAGACCTCGTCCTGTAGCGCCTTCTCCTCCTCCGTATGGGTGGTCTACTGGGTTCTGGGCGGTTCCGCGGACGGTTGGTCGAATGCCGAGCCATCGTGATCGTCCGGCCTTTCCGGAATTAACGAGCCAATGTTCGTCATTTGATACCTGACCGATAGTCGCATAAGACTCTTCGTGAACCTTGCGGATTTCCGACGACGGCATCTTGATCATGGAGTAACCAGAGTCGTTACCGATAACCTGGGCGAAAATGCCTGCGGCTCGGGCAGCCTTGGCACCGGAATTTGGCTTGAGCTCGATATTGTAGATGAAAGTTCCTACAGGAATCTTCCTGAGTGGAAGAGCGTTACCTGGCTCTACAGCTGCGGTAGGGCTCGTGATAATAGTGGCGCCAACCTTGACTGACTTTGGAAGGAGGACGTATCGTCGCTCTCCGTCGCGATATGCGGCGAGTCCTATGAAGCCCGATCGGTTAGGATCGTACTCGACAGACTTGATGGTCGCTGGGATTTCCTTCTTGTCGTACATGAAGGTGACGTCTCGGTAGAGGCGCTTGTGGCCACCACCCTTGTGGCGAACGGTTACGCGGCCGTGGGCGTTGCGGCCCTGGTCTCGCTTCCTTCCCCATGTGAGGGACTTCTCGGGATCCTTCTTGGTGATGTATTCCTTGAAGTTGATGGTCTGCATCTGCCTGCGACCCGGGCTCGTTGGACGATAAGTTTTCATGGCTTTGTTGATAATTTATTATATGAGCTCAATTTTGTCGCCTTTTTTGAGGTGCACGTAGGCCTTCTTGCCAGCGACGGTCTTACCTCGCTTGCCTCGGACGAACATGGACTTCGAAGGGATCCTTGCGGTCGATATCTTGGCAGGGGTCACTTTGTACGTGGCTCGGATAGCCTGGGCGATTTGATATACATTGGCGCTGGTTGCTACCTCGAAGACATAGATGCCTTTCTCGGCGAGAGCAGCGGCCTTTTCGGTTACGCGAGGGCGCTTGATAACAGCGTTCCTGAGGGCGGCCTTGTTAGCTGCCTGTGCCTCGTGGGCGACAGCCTTTTTCTCCTTAGCCTTGGTCTCTGCCTTAACTACTGGAGCTGATTTCTTGACGGCTTCCTTTTTAACCGGTTTTACCTCGGTTGGAACTACCTCCTTCTGCAAATGCTTTTTTCCAAAGAGTGGCATGGTGGTGGTTGTTATTAAGCGAGTTTAGCCTCGAGGGTTTTAATGGCTTCGACTGGATTCTCGATCACGACGAACTTCGAATTGAGAAGGTCGAGCATGTTGAGGTTTCGGGTCTCATCAACAACGACAGAACCGATGTTCCTGAAGCTTTTTTCAACGTTCGCATCCTTTGAAGCGATAGCGATGAATGCAGCGTTCTTGCGCTTGGTTGCGAGCGTTTCGAAACCCTTAGCCTTGGAAAGACCGACGAGTACTGACTTGGCTTCAGCTGTTTTTGGAGCGGCGAACGAAATCGAGTCTACGAAGATGACCTCGCCATCGTTCCATTTCTTTGAGAGAACGGTGAAGAAAGCCTTGGTCTTGACGGTCTTGTTGACCTTGCGGGCGTAGTTCTTGTCGTTTCGAGGTCCGTGTGCGACACCTCCGCCGACCCAGAGTGGTGATCGGGTCGAGCCGTGTCGGGCGCGGCCGGTTCCCTTCTGGCGCCATGGCTTCTTACCTCCTCCGCGCACCTCGCCGCGGGTTTTGGTATGAGCGATAGGCTGTCGAGCGTTCGACATCATCGAGGTCATAACCTGATGAACGAGATCGGCGTTCCATGGGAGTCCGAATGCTTTTTCCGAGAGCTTAATTGTGCCTGCTGATGCTCCCTTTATGTTGTAGATAGTTGCTTCCATATATTTGTTGTTAGCGTATTTAGATTATTACGCGGTTATGGATACGAGAACTCCCTTTCGACCAGGAAGGGATCCGTGGATAACGAGCTCGTTGGTTTCCGGGCGAACCTGGAGAACCTTGAGATTCTTGACTGTGACCATATCGCCACCCATGCGTCCTGGCATGCGCTTACCCTTGTTGACGCGGCCCGATCCGTGGCGGCCCTTACCGTTGATGGATCCAACCTCGCGTTCCGAGTGCTTCTGACCGTGGGTTCGTGAACCTCCCTTGAAGTGGTACCTCTTTACGGCACCCTGGAAGCCCTTGCCCTTCGATTCGGAACGTACAGACACAACATCGCCTTCTACAAAGGTCGAGAGGTCTACCTTGTCGCCGACTTTGAGCTTGGCGACTTCTTCTGCGGATACGCGAAACTCGCCTACGTGGCGGAAATTTCCACCAGAGGCCTTGAGATGTCCCCTTACTGCCTGGGAAAGGCGCTGTTCTTTTTGTTCCCCGAAGCCAACCTGGAGGGCGTCATAGCCTTCGGTTGCCTTGGTCTTTACTTGTGTCACAACAACAGGACCTGCGGTGAGAACGGTCGCCGGAAAGGCGCGGCCGGTCGCATCGAAGACCTGAGTCATGCTCTTCTTCATGCCGAGTATGAATTTCATACGGGTGATTGGTTGCGCGAGCGCGAATTCAAGCCAGATGGGCATGAATCCGTAGGCTCTCTATGCTTAAAATTAAAAAGAAGCTCGATCGCTTCAGTGCGGAGTATGGTACATGAAAGGCGGCCTTTTTGCAAATCCTGGTCTTAGGCCTGGGGTCCCTCGTGCTTGAAATGGATATGTCCACGGGAATCTGCCATTTTGCGGTAGAAGTTGAGTTCGGTGTCTTTGGATTTAGACTCGAATATGACCTGATCCATACCTTCCCAAAGAAGGAACCATGCCGCTGGTTCAAGAAAGACCAAAAAGAACGAATTGACGATGCTTCTTGCCAATTCGTAATGTTCGACGAGGGTGGCAGCAATCATACACAGTGCACCGATCCCAATCATGAAAAATCCCTTCTTGAGAACACGGCGGCGGTCGGCAAGCGTCAAAGCATAGTGTTTTTTGAAATGGCCGGTGAGTCGTTCGCGAATCGTCGCTTCGTGGGACTCGTTCCTTTGTGCGAGGGGCACATGCATTACAAGGTCAATTCCCTCATGATGTTTGTCGCCAGATGCACGACAGATCTCGTCTATGAAATCAACAGACAGCGAGCGGCGTGAATACGGGCGCACGTCGAAATCCGAAAATATGTCTTCGTATCCGCCTACCAGGCGAAGCGATATTTCTTGAGTCTCTGGATAATCTTTGGTGGAACTTGTGTGTGTCATTACTGTATTATACCTCTATCTGAAAATAGCCTACAATTGTGCCATGTTTCACCTCGATAACGAGCCCACGAGCTTCTTCACACACTTTGTAGGTGGTCTTTTCGCCGTCGCGGGACTGGTCTTACTCATCGTTGAAGCAGCTGGAAACGGCACGGCTCGACATATCGTATCGTTTTCTATATTCGGTTCGGCACTCGTCTTTCTCTATCTTGCCTCAAGTATCTATCATCTCATTCCCAAGCAAAGTCCGTGGAAGAAACGTCTCCAGATTCTCGACCACTCCATGATATTTCTGCTTATTGCGGGCACATACACCCCAATAGCACTTGTCGCCTTGCGTGGGGCCTGGGGTTGGAGCCTGTTTGGAGCGGTCTGGGGACTTGCTCTGTTTGGCATAATCGCAAAATCATTCGAAATCATGCGCCGACGTATTCCCCATTGGATATTCGTCGTTCTCTATGCCGTCATGGGCTGGATGGCAATCGTGGCCATTGTCCCTCTTGTAAACGTCCTGTCCGGCAGCGCCTTGGCCCTCCTGTTCGTTGGAGGGGGCCTCTACACTATCGGTATCGCGTTCTTTGCCCTCGACACTTTAATGGCACGCAAGAGTCGCTGGTGGGGCTTTCACTAACTCTGGCACCTGTTCGTCATCGCGGGCAGTGTCTGTCATTTCGTTCTTATCTATCGACATCTCATATAAGACTCAAAGAAAAAGCCCCGCTTTCGCGGGGCTTTTTCTTTTTAAATCATCTTGACGTCGATGTTCACTCCGGATGGAAGGGACATGTTGGTCAAGGCTTCGATGATTTTTGGATTCGGGTTCAAGATATCGATGAGGCGCTTGTGTACTCGCATCTCGAACTGTTCTCGCGCATTCTTGTATACGAACGACGAGCGGTTCACCGTGTATTTCTTGATTTCCGTAGGGAGAGGAACCGGACCGAGCACTTCTACGTCATAACGAAGGGCGGTATCGATGATCTGCTTTACCGAAGCGTCGAGAATTTTATTCTCGTACGCACGGACGCGGATGCGAAGGCGTGGAGCAGATGTTTCTGCCTTTACCGCCTTCTTCTTTACCGTCTTTTTTATTGCTTCTGCCATATAAGGTGCTAGTCTAACGATTTTTCCCTAAAATGCAAGCTATTTCGTGATTTTCGTCACAACACCTGCACCGACGGTCTTGCCGCCTTCGCGAATCGCGAAGCGCTGCTTGTCCTCGAGAGCGATAGGAGCGTGGAGCTTTACCTTGAAGGTAACGGTGTCACCCGGCATAACCATTTCAACGCCTTCTGGGAGGGTAACCTCGCCAGTAACGTCGGTGGTCTTGAGGTAGAACTGAGGCTTGTATCCATTGAAGAATGGAGTGTGTCGGCCTCCCTCTTCCTTCTTGAGGATGAGAACTTCAGCGTCGAATTCAGTGTGAGGGGTTACAGAGCCAGACTTCGCGAGCACCTGTCCGCGATGAACGGCATCCTTTGCGGTTCCTCGGAGGAGGAGACCTGCGTTGTCGCCCGCCATGCCAGACTGGAGCTGCTTGTTGAACATCTCGATACCAGTAATGGTGGTCTTTGCAGTGTCCTGGAGACCGACGATTTCTACTTCGTCGCCAACCTTGACCTGACCTCGTTCGATACGACCGGTAACCACAGTTCCGCGGCCTTCAATCGAGAAGATGTCCTCGATAGGCATAAGGAATGGCTTGTCGGTGTCTCGGACTGGCATAGGAATGTAGGTATCAAGGGTGTCCATGAGTTCCTTGATCTTCATTGCCCACTCATCCGTGTTGCTAGCCGCTTCGAGGGCCTTGAGAGCCGATCCGCGGATAACTGGGGAGTCAGTGTAGCCCTGCTTTGCGAGGAGGTCCTTCACTTCGCCCTCAACGAGGTCGATGAGTTCCTTGTCCTCTACTGCGTCGCACTTGTTGAGGAATACGACGATCTTTGGCACACCGACCTGCTTTGCAAGAAGGATGTGTTCACGAGTCTGTGGCATAGGGCCGTCAATTGCCGATACCACGAGGATAGCGCCGTCCATCTGCGCTGCACCTGTGATCATGTTCTTAATGTAGTCTGCGTGTCCTGGGGCATCGATGTGCGCATAGTGTCGTGCATTCGACTCGTACTCTACGTGAGCGAGGGAAATGGTAACGACCTTAGATGCGTCTCGAACAGTACCGCCCTTTGCGATATCTGCGTATGCCTTTCCTACTGCGAGGCCGTCACGAGCCTGAGTCGCGAGGATCGCGGTCGTGAGGGTCGTCTTGCCGTGGTCAACGTGTCCGATGGTACCGACGTTGACATGTGGCTTTGTTCGGTTGAATTCTGCCATAAACGTTTTCTTTTGTAAGAGGCCGAGATCTGCGCGCGAGATTGGCAGGTCTCCGTCACTTACCAAATTAAAGTTCTAAGTTAATAAAAGACGCAAAAAAATGCGTATGCGGTTCATACTATCAGAATAGAAACTGAAGTCAATCAAAGAAAAGCCGCCCGGTGAAGGGCGGCTTGATTCACTGAACCAAGGAACACTCAGCCTTTGCCAGTGTCTCCGTAGTTCAGTGCCCGTGTCTCCTCCGAAAAATCGGAAGGATTCCATTCGGGGACGATATACGTCGCCCCGGCAGGAAGACTGATGCCTTGGGGCCATGAAACCCCTGTGGTGCTGTGCCATTCGTCCGACGTGGCTTGGCGATACCAGAGCCTCGTAGGACGCTTGCCGTCCGAGGTCGCAACATCGAACCAGACGTTGCCTTGGACCGATTTGACGACTTCCACGGTCGGGATGACTCCCTTCCGATTGGTCGACTGCACGGTGACCGTGATAAACGTTTGATTCTTGAACGACAAGAGGTCCTTGATGCCCATGCCCAAGGATGCCGAAACAGCCATGACGGGAACGCGCTTGCCGGTCGAGGTCGAAAACGTTCCGACGGTATTATCGTCGAACCAGACTTTCACTTGACCTCCGCGAAGCCCTGCCGAAACTGTCGGGAAGAGTATCGTCCCGTCGGACACTGGCATGCTGTGATACGAACCGTTCGCATCGATGACGTATGCGAACGAAACCCGCTTTGCGAGCGGAATCCGAACCAAATCGCCGAGCGACAGCTCGAACTTCCCTGCGGCTGCGGGCACGACCCACTCCCCTGATGCATTCTGCACCGGCTTGACGGTCAATGAGCCCTGAAGGAGCACATTGCCGTCATTGTCAGTGAAGTGGAGATACAGATAGGCCGACGCCGACGTATCCGTCATATCGAAGACGGGCTTCACGGACTCGACCACAGCGGCAAGCTGGGACGAATCGTGCGTGCCATCCAGGTCGATATAGCGGAAAAACGACGTGTCGTTCGTGCTCGACGTGGCCTGAATGTGAACGTTTCGGGTCTGCGTAACTGCGTAGGCCCGGAGCGCGCCCGTCGAACTGATCGGGAGACTGTCCTGGGCAAAGGCCGACGAGCAGGCACCGAGAATGGCGACCGCGACGATGATTGATTTCATTGCTTTCATGTTTGGAGTATCTTGAGTTGGTGGTTGGGGGTTGATCTTAGTCCTTGAAAGCGAAGCTGAGTCCTTCGACGGTCACTTTGACCGTCTTGGGCTCTTGTCGCGGTTGTTCCTTGGTCTTCGAGAGGCTTTCGCCCTTCGGAGCGGCGATGCGCTTGTCGCCATGGCCAGGGGCCACAACAACAAGCGCTCCCGCGAGCACAATCAGCGCCGCAAAGGCGGCAAGAATGATTTTTTTCATGTTTACTGCTGACAAATAACAAAAGCCTCGAAATGAAGCTCCTTAACCCCTATCATAGCATATGCAGCCAAAAAGTCAATAGCCTATCATGCCCAGAAAAACCGCCATTTAAAGCGGTTTTTCTGTATGGAACTGGGTATATGACTGATACGTGTACTTACTTCCTCGCCTCAATAATGGCCTTTTCAACCTGTGGAGGCACGATTTCGTAATGGTCGAATTCCATGGTCGAGCTTCCCTGTCCCGAGGTCATGGACCTGAGGGCGGTCGTGTATCCGAACATTTCCGAAAGAGGAACCTTGGCCGTGATGACCTGAGCCTGGCCTCGCATCGAAGTTCCTTCGATAAGTCCTCGTTTCGAAGCAATCGATCCGGTGATGTCGCCCATGAATTTCTCTGGGGCGAGAATCTCTACCTTCATGATTGGCTCGAGAATCGCAGGTTTTGCGCGTTTTGCCGCGTCCTGGAATGCCATCGAAGCAGCGATCTTGTAAGCGATTTCCGACGAGTCCACATCGTGGTACGAACCGAAGATGAGTTCACACGATATGTTGACCATGCGATATCCAGCGAGCACTCCGCGGTCGAGGGATTCCTTGACACCCTTTTCTACGGCCGGAATGAACTCGACAGGAATAACACCTCCCTTGATCGAGTTGATGAACTCGAAGTCGTCATATCGAGATACATTCTTGGCGACTTTCTCACCTTCAACAACAGGCTCCATAGGTTTGAGGATAAGTCGGACGTGACCGTACTGACCCTTACCTCCAGACTGTTTGACGTGCTTGTAGTCTGCTTCTGCGGTTCCCTTGATGGTTTCGCGGTATGCAACCTGAGGCTTGCCCACATTAGCCTCGACGTTAAACTCGCGCTTCATACGATCAACCATGATTTCAAGATGGAGTTCGCCCATTCCTGCGATGAGGGTCTCACCAGTTTCTGGGTTCGACGTGATTTTGAAGGTTGGGTCCTCGTTTGCGAGCTTACGGAGCGCGCCTCCCATCTTTTCCTGATCGCCCTTGGTCTTAGGCTCGATGCGCATCGAGATAACTGGCTCGACGAATTTGATGGCTTCGAGGATGACTGGCTGGTTCTCGTCACAGAGAGTGTGCGAGGTGAGAGCCTCTTTGAGTCCGACAGCCGCCGCAATTTCTCCGGCAAAAACCTTCTGGACTTCCTCTTTCTTGTCTGCCTGAAGGCGAACGATTCGTGAAAGGCGTTCCTTCTTGCCTGTGGTTGAGTTGTAAATGTACGAACCTGCCTCGATGCTTCCGGAATAAACACGGAAGAAGGTGAGCTGGCCGACGAATGGGTCGTTCTGAAGTTTGAAGGCGAGGGCCGAGAACGGCTCACTGTCGTCTGCATGGCGGAAGACTTCAGCGCCGGTATTAGGGTCAATACACTTGATGGCTGGGATGTCGAGTGGCGATGGAAGATAATCAACAACTGCGTCGAGGACGAGCTGGACACCCTTGTTTTTAAGTGCAGATCCAGTCATGACTGGGAATATCTTGCATGTGAGGACGGCCTTGCGGAGCATCGACTTGATGGTTGGGATGTCGAATTCCTTGCCTTCGAGGTATTCGGTCATCATGGTGTCGTCGGTTTCAGAGATCTTCTCGATCATCTCTGCTCGATACTTCTTTGCCTCTTCGAGCGATTCGGCAGGAATTTCTTGCTCGATAACATTCATACCCATCTCGCCTTCGAAGGTGTAGTACTTCATCTTCACGAGGTCGATGACTCCCTTGAAGTTCTCTTCTGAACCTACAGGGATCTGAATCCTTACAGCGTTCTTGTTGAGCCTTTCGATGATTGATTTATACGACTTGTCGTATGACGCGCCCATGCGGTCGAGCTTGTTGATGAAGCAGATTCGAGGAACATTCGACTCGTCGGCATAGCGCCAGTTAGTCTCGGACTGAGGTTCCACACCAGCAACACCGTCAAACACGACAACTGCACCGTCGAGGACGCGGAGCGATCGCTTCACCTCTACGGTGAAGTCGATGTGCCCTGGGGTGTCAATAACATTGAAGCGGTGCATCAATGACTTGTCGCCCTTTGGCATATATGAAGGGTTCCAGAAACATGTGATGGCTGCAGCGGTAATGGTGATGCCGCGCTCTCGTTCCTGTTCCATCCAATCGGTCGTGGTCTCGCCATCGTGCACTTCTCCGATTTTATGCGTCATTCCTGTGTAGTACAGGATGCGCTCTGAAGTGGTTGTCTTGCCTGCATCAATGTGGGCAATAACGCCGAAGTTACGGACCTTGTCGAGTGGATAATCGCGATTCATATAATGATTAGGGTGGAACCCTGATAATACCTCTTGTTAATAGGAGTACAGAGTATAGGAAATGGCCGAAATAATCAATCTCAAGGGTTGTATTATTAATTTAATACATTTATTATAGAAAGATATGAAAAAAGGATTCACACTCATCGAACTTCTCGTCGTTATCTCGATAATCGCCCTCCTTTCCTCGGTCGTGTTGTCTTCCCTTAATTCAGCGAGGGCGAAGGCGCGCGACACAAAAAGATATGGCGATATCCGCAGCCTGAATAACGCCATACAGCTCTACATCTTGGCGAACGGCAAGGCCCCGGACCTTCAGGGAACGTGTGGGGCCTCCGAAGCAGATCAGAGCTGTTTGGCGGCGGCCGACGGATCTGGATCTACTGGCCAGGACAACTGGAATCGCCTCGCCCAGGACCTACAACCGTACCTGAACCCATTGCCGATTGATCCATGTGGGGAACCATGCAACAAGTCTTGGCGTGCGATTTACCAATACCTGGCACCTGCGCAAATGACAGACGCGTGTGGATCAAGCATCCCAACATGCGACACAATAAGGTACTACATCTTCGCGCAAGTGCTTGAAACAAAGGACGGCCCGTTCGGATTCAGGGTTGGTTACAGCTCCAACTAGTTATATGAGCGAGGCCTTCCTCCTTCTTCATGGCGCGGTGAATATGTTCGGGGGCGGCCGAAGCATGGTGCGAATTGCTTTGTTTGCTGTATTTTTTCTCATTGCCTTTGCTATTGCATGGAGGAAACCAGGAGCCGGCGCACGGCCTTTCGGCCGCGCGCCGTTCGTCTTTCTCTCCATCGCACTCATTGTCGGGGCGGCCATGCAAATTTCGTTCGCTTACCGCATCGGCATATCCCCTTTCGAATACGCGCTCGTCATATCAGGACCAGAAGTCACCTCGACTTCCCTCATGCATAATCATTTTGGCAAAGCAGCCGTCGGTGACCTGGCCAACATGTTTGTCCCTGGCGGATTCGAAAAAATAGACCCTGGCTCGGCCATCGCATCAGTCGCACCGATTTCAGGCAAGATTGCTTTCGGGGCTGCGCTCCTCGCGCTTTTGGCCGCCGCGTTCATTTCTTTTAAAAGAAATCTACCTACAGAGCGACGTTTCTCATACGCTCTTGGATTCTCGGCCCTACTTCTTGTCGCTGTAAAAACAGCCCTTGATGGTGGAATCCTCGCTGAACATGGAGTCATTGCTCTCGGCTTATTGCTCGCCATTGCATCAACCAATGCACGATCGTTCTGGCGCGTTGCGTCCATTTCTCTCGTCGTGCAATTTTTGTTCTATGCAATCATGCAAATGTCCGGCCTCTACACGCAATCTGGTGAAACGTGGCTTCTGTACTCGCTCATGTCGCTTGGTGCGTGGTGCTTTGTGACATTTTTTATATCGCGATCCGCCTTCCCTGAACCAGAAACATCGCGCCTTCGCACCATATGCGCCTGGACTTTCACGGCTGTTCTCATCGTGTCCGCATTTTCGCAGCTTCACCTCATCTCATATCGAAACTTGTCAGCTTATGGGGCAAAGGTTGCCACGTACATCCAACACGACGATCCTTTGTATGTTCTCGAACGACAAATCGGCGACATATTCATATACGAATACAAGGGCGAGCGAAAAGTCGGCGACATCATCGCAGAAAACAAAATGCTCGACAACACATATCCAGTTTCCGTACCGTGGATGACGTGCCTACCGACCGCACCTGCGACAGAAATTTCTTTTGTTGTACGTGGTTTTGACGGCGTGGCCGAGGCTCAATCGATATACATGCCTGCATGTACACCACGACCGGTATCCATCCTTCATGAAACGATTAAAGGACGAGGTGAAACGGTAATCATCACCAACATCCAAGGCCTATGATTGAAATACTGTCTTATGCGTGGCCATTATGGTTTTCAAACGTCGCCCTTAACTTATTAGGACTCGATTTCATACGGACGCGAGATAAAGCAATAAGCGAACGTATCTTTGGTGGGTCAGCCACATGGGGAGGCGTCTCCCTGTCCATCATCATGGGGGCAGTGCTTTGGGCGATTTTCCCTGCCCATGCACTCATATTCTGGAAACCAATTGCCGCCTGCGTCGGGCATTGCGCGGCGAGCTTCATCAAACGTCGCATGGGTATAGGCCGCGGTGAATACGTGCCGTTCCTCACACATGGTGATTACATCGTCGCATTTGCCGTGATTTCCCTACTCGCTGGATCACTCGACCTTAAACTTATCGTATTGACATACCTCCTCACCATCGCGATATCACCGCTCGCGACTTGGATTGGATATCGTCTCAAACTAAGGAAAGATCCTTTGTAGGATTTTATCTTGCATCGAATCCTATCTTACCCGGCCGACTTATTGGCTCTTCAATAAGTTTTTTAACAATTCGATACACGGTGTCGAGCCTTTCGCCGTGTGCCACTTGTGTGTCCTCAATCTCCCCTATCTTGAGGGCGAGTTCTGTGTTTGTGGCAAGCATTTCCCGCATTTTAACGAATGCGCGGATGATAAATATATTCATTTGTATCGCTCGCGAACTGCGCAAAACGGACGAGAGCATAGCAATGCCGTGCTCGGTGAAAGTATAAGGCCTAAATCTTGCATTTCGTTTCTCTTTCGATGCGGTCGCAATTTGCGACCGCATCAGGACTTCCGTTTCGTCATATGAAAGTTGAAACATAAAATCCCCAGGAAACCTCTCGATGTTACGTTTGACCTGTTCGTTCAATCTTTTGACATCAACCTGATACAGCTCAGACAAATGAAAATCCAACATGACTTTTATTCCACGCATAATAAATATCCTCTGTTCAAGTGCCCCTGGCTTTATCAGATTTTCTTCATCTTGTGACATACATAAACAATATCAGCACAAGACAAAAATCTTCATAAAATATACATAAAGCAAAAACCGCCTTTGGGCGGTTTTCACATCTGTCTCTAATCTGATTCTGTCTAAGCGACTACCACGCAAAGTGCGCGAAGGCCTTGTTGGCCTCGGCCATCTTGTGTACGTTCTCGCGCTTCTTGACGGCCTCACCTTCGTTCTTCGATGCTGCGATGATTTCATCGGCGAGCTTCGACGCGATAGGCTGACCTTTCTTGGAACGAGCGGCGAGCACAATCCACTTCATGGAAAGGGCTGCGCGGCGCTCTGGGCGAACCTCGACAGGAACCTGGTAGTTTGCACCACCAACGCGTCGTGATCGGACCTCAACCTGAGGGGCAGTGTTCTTGAGTGCTGCCTCGAGGATTTCAACAGGGCTCTCTACCTTTGCCTTATCCTTGATGATATCAAGGCAGTCGTAAACGATAGTGCGGGCGGTGTTTTTCTTACCGTCATGCATAACGTAGTTCATAAGCTTCGCTACGGTAGCGGAGTCGAACTTTGCGTCATTTACTATATTTCGCTTATTCTTTATTTTTCGTCGCATTTGATTGTAGGGTTAATAATGAATAAGCTAGTTTGCCTTCTTTGGCCTCTTGGTGCCGTACTGGCTGCGGCCCTTGCGGCGAGTTTCTACACCTGCGGCGTCGAGCACCCCGCGCACTACGGTGTATCGGAGACCGACGTCCTTCACGCGACCGCCACGGAGAAGCACGACCGAGTGTTCCTGGAGGTTGTGACCGATGCCTGGAACGTATGCGGTGACTTCCATACCGTTGGAAAGTCGAACACGAGCGATCTTTCGGATTGCGGAGTTCGGCTTCTTAGGGGTCTTGGTAGTAACCTTGATGCATACGCCTCGCTTGAACGGCGAGAAGAAATATCGAGGCTTGTTGGTAAGAACGTTGAAGCTCTTGGTGAGCGCAACGGACTTCGACTTTCGCTTGAGGGACTTGCGGCTCCTCTTCACGAGTTGGCGAATGGTTGGCATTCGTATTGAATTGGTTAAAAGCGGTGTGACTTCGCGGCTTCCGTGCGTGAGTGGCGTTGTATTATCGCCTGCATCGGGCCGTTACTAACAGCTTTTTGAATAAATAGCGCTGTTTAGACGCCTGCGTAAGATATCAGAAATGAGTGGTTTAAGCAAGAAAGAACGACTTATTTCTTGAATCCGACCTTAAACGAATATCCTTCCACCTCCAAAGCGGTCGCATTCGGCAAATGCGCGTATTCGACACCTGTAACGAGGGTAACGCGTTTGATATCGGCCAGATATGCATGGACGAGCTCCTTTCCTTTCTCGTCGGATTCGAGGAGGAGCATGACTTTGTCACCGATGGTGAGGCCTTCGGTCTTGCGCAAATCCTGAACAGAACGGATGAGGTCGCGGACGACTCCTTCTTTCTTTAGTTCAGCAGTGACAATGGTGTCGAGCTCGATGCCCTTCTCAACCTCAGCTACACCTTCGATGAGCATGACTTCCTTTACGTTGGCTTCATCTTTCAAAATATCACGCAGATCATTCCAATAAGCCGGCTCGCCGCCATCGTGTTTGACGATGAGTTTTGCGAGCGGCTGTCTTACTGGGATTTTAGCGGCCGAGCGTTGCATATGAGCCATGGATGCAAACGAGCGAACGAGGGACATGGACGCAAGAATGTCGGCGTCTGCCTGGGCTACCTTCTTGCCCGTGCCGTACTCTGGCCACTCGGCAAGATGGACGCTTTCGATGTCTGATTGCTCTTTGACCCTGCCCCAGAGGTTCTCGGCGTAAAACGGCAAGAACGGCGCGGAAACTTTTGCGAATTCGCGCAATATGTGTCGAGTCGTGCCAAGGGCGAGAGCCCGGTCAGACTGCGCGAGCGCCTTGTCCGCAACATCTTCTGACTTGAACCTGTCGCGTGATCGGCGCAAATACCAGGTGGAAAGGTCGTCAACAAAAGACATCAATGGGCGCGAAGCCTTGTCGAGTTGATATCGGTCGAGCTGTCGGCCAACCTCGGCTGCAGTTTCGGCCAGGCGAGCACGGATCCATCGGTCGAGCACATGCGTTGAATCAGCGACAGGTGCGGTATCTCGCGACGCATACAATTCATAGAAAGCGACGACGTTGTCTAGGCGTTGAAGGAGCTTCTTTGAAACCTCGTCCACGCCTTTTTCCGAAAAGCGCACGTCTTGGGCCGCGACGACGGGCGACGAAAGAAGATAATATCGCAAAGCATCCGCGCCGTACTTATCTACAACTTCCATTGGATCTGGATAGTTTTTGAGGCGCTTGGACATTTTCTCACCATTTTCGGCGAGGATGATGCCGTTTACGATGACATTCTTGAATGGGCTCGTACCAAACAATCCAGTACCGAGCACCATCATCGAATAAAACCAGCCACGGGTCTGGTCGACTCCTTCAGCGATGAAGTCCGCCGGAAATCCTGTGCGCGAGTTGAATAGGCCGCCGAGAATACCCTTGGGATTGAAATGTGGCTTGGCCTTGCCGATATAATGCGCCTCGCCATACGGCATCGAACCTGACTCGAACCAGCAATCGAAAACTTCAGGGACGCGGACAAGCACTTCCCCGCCTGGTGCGACACATTCAACCTTGTCTATATATGGGCGATGAAGGTCGAGGTCATAATCGTCGTTGTGTGGCAAACGAGCGAAATCAACGGTGTGCACTTCGGCTGGATGGCGGAAATTGCTGCGCGTTTCGTGCATGATTTCCTCATGATCAATATCGTTTGTGATACCGTTCATGATGGTGTTGAGCGGCGAACCGTGGCTTATGATGAGTATCTTCTTGCCTTGATATTTTCGATCAATGTCGTACATCGCGGCAAAGACGCGCTTTTTGAGAGACGCTGGAGTTTCCATTCCCGGATACGGGCCGTGCTCGCGCACATAATCTTCGGTGCTGCGCCAAGGCTTGCCTTCACGTTCTGGGCCGACATTGTATTCGCGCAATCGTACATCGTAAACAATATCCTTTGCTGGTATGCCAAGTTCTTCAGCCACGATGCGGGCAGTTTCTTCTGTGCGCATGAAATCCGATGCGATGATGAGGTCGATGCCGGTCTTCTTCAGTTCTTTCGCGCGGGCGCGAGTTTGTTCCTTGCCGTTGTCGGTGAGGTGATATTTCTTGGTGTGATCTGAATTTGATATACCGAGAACATTTGATTCCGCCTCGCCGTGGCGCATCAATGTGTATGTGTTGCCCGAACGCTTTACGAGTTTTTTCAATTCAGCGAGCGATCCGACTGGGTACAGTTTGCCGCTCGTCTTGGCTTTCCAAACAGGAATTGGCGCACCCCAGAATCGCGAGCGGGATATCGCCCAATCACGAGCGCCTTCAAGCCACTTACCGAAGCGTCCATCGCGAATATCTTCAGGAGTCCATGAAACTTTTTTGTTTGCGGCCACAAGCTTGTCCTTGAATGCCGTCACCTTCACAAACCATGATGATGCCGCGTAATTTAGAAGCGGTGTGTCGCAACGCCAACAATGCGGATACGAGTGGATGATTTTCTTTTTCTCGAAAAGGTGGCCGTTATGAGCGAGCCATTTTATGACCTCGACGTCTGTTTTCTGGTGCGGATCTTTCTCGTCGGCGGCACCTTTGGGTTTTACATCTAGCCCAGCGAAATCGCGAACTTCTGGCCTGAACTTGCCGTCCATGCCGACATGTTGAATGAACGGGAGCTTCTCGCGCTCACCAAGCTTCATGTCATCCTCGCCGAACGCTGGGGCGATATGCACGATACCCGTTCCGTCAGTGGTGGTTACAAAATCTGCGGCACACACCTTGAAACCATTTTCAAGATTTTTTGTATCACCGGCGACGTAATAATCGAAAATCGGTGTGTAGACAGTGCCGACGAGATCACTTCCCTTCATCACTGAAACAAGGTTGTGTTCCTTTCCTGCAAAGACATCAGCGACACGGTCGCGCGCGACGATGTATGTTTTACCAGCATGTGTAACGCGCGCGTAATCAATGTCGGCACCGACGGCAAGCGCGACGTTACCAGGCAGAGTCCACGGTGTTGTCGTCCAGGCGAGAAAATATGTGCCTTTTTCTTTCTTGCTTTCAAGCGCGACGTAGACCGAGATGTCGGTGATGTCCTTGTATCCAAGGTTAACCTCGAAATTCGAAAGAGTTGTTTCACATCGAGGACAAACCTGCATGGATTTGAACCCTTCGTATACAAGTCCCTTATCAAAAAGTGATTTGAACACCCACCAAACCGATTCGGTGTACGAGGCGTCCATGGTGCGGTAATCGTCATCCATGTCCACCCAACGACCGATGCGTGGAATTTGTGTGCGCCATTCGTTGGCATATCGAAGAACGCTGTCTCTTGAAGCGGTATTGAACTTGTCTACACCATAATCAACGATGTCTTTCTTTGACTTGAGGCCGAGCTCTTTCTCGATGAGGTTCTCGACTGGCAAGCCGTGACAATCCCAACCCCAACGTCGCGTGACCTTGTATCCACGCATCGCCTTGTATCGCGGGATCGTGTCTTTGATAAAGCTTGCGAGAAAATGACCGTAGTGAGGCGTTCCGGTAGCAAACGGCGGTCCATCATAAAACACAAAGTCCTTAGACTTTCCTTTGAGGGATTTCTTGAATATGTTTTCCTTTTGCCAAAAGGCGAGCACTTTCCCCTCTGATTCAACGAGTTTGGACTTTGGTTCTGGCATATGTGTGGCAAGAATAGCAATTTTCTGAGGTTTTTGAAAGATTCAGACAAGAAACAGCCCCTCCTTGCGGAGGGGCTGGAAACTATGCGCAGACCTTGCGCTTGGGACGCTCAAGTAAGAGGTATCGGTCGCCATAGGCGTCAGACATACGATTGATGTTAAATCTTTCGAGCTTGAACCTGCGGCGCCTCATGGTGATCCTACCGACACATGTCCCGGGGACACTGATATCCCCGAAAAACAGTATCTCGCGCCCTCCCCTGAGAAGCGCCCTGGCAGTGTCACCATACTCCAGCAAGAAGAACAGTGCTGCCTGGAGTGTCCCCGCCCGGTACAAATCCGGACCAGGGTACAGAAGTGCTGTCAGAACACGAACCGGCATCGACATGTCGAGTGTAAGCCACTGAAACATGTATGTGGTTGTTTCCGGCAAACCTAGGCGAGTGTCTCGCCTGAAATATTTTCTGTAGTCGCTCAGGTCGTCAACTCCTAGTCTGCGAAGGAGTTGTTCATACCCACTCGGCCACAAACCCGTCACTTCATAGCGACGGGTCCGGAGGTCGGCGAACTCATCGAGCCCACGCTCGACCAGTTCTCCAACATTGGTTATTCCCGAGGATCCCTCAGGATTGATTGAGAAGTTCATTCATTCCCCATTCTCCTCTGAAAAAAGCTCCCGTCAAGGGGCTTCTTATTACATCTCGTCCGGTACCTTCATGCCCAAAAGGTCGAGACCGTTCTCGATAACAACACGGGTCGCGGCGGCAACAGCAACACGATGCGGCGATTCTGGTTCATCTTTTTTAACGATGATGGTGTTCGCGTACCACGAATTGAAAGCGGCCGCCGTTTCGATGAGATATCCAGCAAGGAGATGTGGCGCCTTTTCAATCGCTGCGCGTTCAACGGTTTCTGGATAACGAACGAGGAGTTTCTCGAGTGCAGTGGCAGGTACAGTCACGGAAACAACGGGCTTTATCTTTTCGGACTTCGCCTTGGCGAGCACCGAGCTGGCGCGCACTGCTGTATACAAAAGGTACGGTCCAGAATCCCCTTCAAATGAGATGGATTTTTCGAAGTCATAGATAATGTCGGACGATGTGACCTGTTTCAGAATCGAGTACTTGATGGCAGCCACGGCGATGATTGAGGCGATTTTTTCCTTTTTAGATTCAGAAATGTCTCGATCCTTGAGCTTCTCGGCGACCATGGCTTCGACATCGCGAATCAAAGACTCACCCGTGATGACATTGCCCGTGCGTGAAGACATCTTGCCAGAAGCGAATCGGAGCATGCCGTGCGAAATATGTTCGGTTGCTTTGCGAGCCGCCGGATTAACAAGTTCGAGCGCCTTCAATACGACGCGGAAATAATCCGATTGTTCGTTTGCTGTGACGATGATGGATCGGTCAGGGGCCATGCGTTTCCATTTTCTCGTGTTTAGACCGAGTTCCTTGGCCTCGTAAGTCGGCAAACCTTGTGAATTAATGAATACTCGGGTGTGAAGCGATGGATCGTATTTCTCGCCCTTGAAAACGACAGCGCCTTCGGACTTTTCAAACACACCTTTATCAAGAAATTCGTTCACAATAGCCACACCGTCATGGATGACTTCGCTTTCGAGGACATAGTAATTGAATTTGGTGCCGAGTTCGCGATATATGTCTTCGAAATGACTGAGGCTCCAGCGGCGACCGCGTTTATACGCCTTCATGAGCTTGCGATCCTTGCCTTCGAAGACCGCTTTGTTCACCGCTTCGATTTCAACTTTGGCCACAGCGTCTTCTTCGTACGCTTTTGATCCCTCGACATAGCACGAGCCGATGAACGCGATGCGTTCCTTCAGGGGCGACAGGCGCGATGGCAACTTGCCCCGGCGCATAATGGCCCACATGGCCTTTGCCACATGCATACCGACGTCGCCTTGATAGCACATGCGGCGAACCTTTGCGCCATGGCTGCCGATAAGGCGAGCGAGTGACTCGCCGATAGCGTTCGCCATCAAGTGACCGATGTGAAATTCCTTGAACGGGTTCGGATCGGTGTATTCGATGAGGACCTTGGTGTTCCTCCAAAGGTTGCCTGTTCCATATCGGTACGTGCGTTTGAGTATCTCCTCGATTCCTTTCGAAAGAGTCGCCCGTGACACATGAAAGTTGATGAAGCCTGGACCCGCGACGTCAATACGCTCGACGAACGGTATGTTACGCGCGCGAAGGGCGGCGGCGAGCTTCTCCCCCAACTCACGCGGGTTGACTTGAAGCTGTTTTGAGAAGGCGAGGGCGACATTTGTAGCGTAATCGCCGTGTGACATGTCGGCCGGATGCTCGAGCACGACGTCAGTCGCCTCGATACCGAGAGACTTGAGCGCAGACTTGATTGCAGATGTTAGTTCAAACGGGATATCCATATATGGGGCCTTAAATAAAGGTCTTTTAATAGTAGCACCTTTGCCGATGGCGAGGTGCTTGCATTATTCTGTATTTGTGATATAATAAATAGAAAGCTCGACTTGAGCTGGGGCAATTAAGCCTCTACCCCCAGTCCTCAAATATCCTTTATGCGGGCGCAATATAGCACCCACCACTTCGGTGGGTTTCCCTAAAACATCTACAGCTACCCTCCCAAGGGTGGCTTTTTTATTTATATACTCCTCGTACTACTTCCCCGTACTGCCGAATCCGCGCGCACCGCGCTCTGATTCAGAGAGGTCTTCGGTCGTCACTTCCTCGAATTTCACTTCTTCGTACGAATGGATAATCATCTGGGCGACCTTGTGTCCCGGCTCGAACACGTAGGTTTCCGCGCCAAGGTTCATTACGCCCACGCGCACTTCCCCTCGATATCCAGAGTCTATGACATTGCCGTACGTGATGATGCCGTGCTTGAACGAGAGGCCGGATTTCTCGTATATGATGCCGACGTGGCCTGGCGGTATCTCCATCTTATACCCTGTGTTGATGGCTGCTCGTTGCAGGGGTTTGAGTTCCAATCGTTCGCCGACAAAGAGGTCAAATCCAGCGTCGCCCGGCATGGCGTACTTTGGTACAGGGACTTTATCGGATAGCCGGACGATTTTGAGCTTTTTTTGCATGGGATTTTTTGATACGAAAACTATAACATAAGCAGGGCCGTCAAAAAGGATAAAGGAAAAGCCCGCGCACGGAGTGCGCGGGCTCGAAACTATGAGCGAAGAGATGCGATATGCTCGTCAACAGTCTGCCTCAACTTCGTCCAGACCTCTTCCACCGTGCCTGAAGCGTCAATCATTACCACGCTCGGACCATGGATCTCGGCGAAGCGGCGGTATCCGTCACGCACACGGGAATGAAAATCTGGGCCTCTCGTATCGAAATGATTAGAGGTGCCTTTCTTGTCATTCTCACGCTTGGCGACTCGTGCCATACCAACCTCGACGGGAATGTCGAGAATGATATAAAGCGACGGACGGTGCTCGACAGGACCCATAAAGGCCCGATTGCTCTCGAAATGAGCCTCGAGTTCGTGGCCGCCGAGACCGAAGATTTGATACGCAAACGAACTGGCATCAAAACGGTCTGTAAGCGCGACTTTCCCTTGCTTGTGCGCAGGGATGACAATTTCACGGATATTATCCGCCCTTCCCGTGAAGAACAGATTCATATGTTGGAATGCCGACATCCGCGGACCGTGATCCTTGCTCAAAAGCAAGCGGCGCATTTCGTTTTCGGAAAACTCAGTGCCGCCTGGCTCCCGAAAGAAAACGGCCTCGGGCAAATGCCCTTGGAGCTTCTTTAACTGAGTCGACTTACCTGAACCTTCGCATCCTTCAAGAACTATGAAGATGTTTCTCATTTGAGTCGACGATATCAGAAACTATGCTTTGCGCAACACCTTATCTATCTTCTTGGCGAGGGCGAGCATGTCTTTCTCTTTCTTGCCGCGTGTGGTTTCGCCCGCGGTGCCCAAACGTATGCCCGATGGATCCACAGGTCCGCGCGTGTCATATGGGATGCCGTTCTTGTTTACGATGATGCCTGCTGCCTCGAGCCTGTCCGAAGCCTCCTTGCCACCGATTCCTTTTCCGTCCATCCACACGTCTACGAGGATGAGGTGACTGTCGGTACCACCGGAAATAACGCGCCAGCCGAGGTCCACGAGAGCCTTGGCGAGAGCCTGAGCATTTTTCACAACCTGCGCGGCATATTTTTTGAATGCAGATGTGGCCGCTTCTTTCAGTGCCACGGCAATGGCCGCGGTCTGATTCATATGTGGTCCGCCCTGGAGTCCAGGAAACACTGCCCTGTCGATTTTTTTATACAGGGCGCGCACGTCTTTTTTTGCAAAAATAAGGGCGCCGCGAGGGCCGCGCAGAGTCTTGTGGGTCGTTGTCGTAACAATATCTGCAAACGGGAATGGTGATGGGTACGCACCGCCCGCAACAAGGCCAGCGATATGCGACATATCCACCATGAGAATGGCCCCGCATGCATCAGCGATTTCGCGGAAACGGTTCCAATCAATCTCCCGCGGGTATGCAGTGAAACCCGCGATGATCATTTTCGGCTTCTCGCGCAGGGCGATGGATTCGATCTCGTCGTAATCGAGAATTTCAGAGACCTTCGAAACGCCGTACGGCACCTGGGTCCAGAATTTGCCCGTGGCCGAAACTTTGTGGCCGTGAGTGAGATGTCCACCGTGGTCGAGGGACATTCCCATGACCTTGTCCCCTTTCTCGAGCAAGGCAACATACACAGAAAGATTCGCTGGCGAGCCGGACAAAGCCTGGGTGTTCACATGCCATTCATCTGGCGAGAGTTTGAAAAGGTCGAGGGCGCGCTTTATTGCCAGTTCCTCGACCTTGTCTACAACGGAATTGCCGCCGTAATATCGCTTGCCTGGATAGCCTTCAGCGTATTTGTTTGTGAGCTCTGAACCGAGAGCTTCAAGAACGTCTTTCGACACGTAGTTTTCAGAGGCGATGAGGTTTGTCGCCTTTTTCTGCCTCGCTTTTTCTGCCTTGATCAGCTTTGAAACCTGAGAATCTTTCATGGCTCGGATTGTATCACGAAAATAAAGATTGACTTGATCTGCATTCCATGAAGAATGAAAACCAGATACAATAAGTTCTATGAAAACACCGAAAAATCCCCGAAACATCGTCATCATCGACGACGTTCCACCCGAAGCGAACGCTATGCTTCAAGCCCTCTACTCGAGGAGCCCAAAGAGCGTTACCGAGCACCTTGCCCAAATCAAGGAGCGCGGCGCAGACAAGTTTATGTCGATTTATTACGTCGAGTACGGCCACAAGTCTATCGGCGACTGCGGCACTACTTCGATTTTCGTCGAACAAGTGTCCATGCTCGTCGCAAAGGCAGTGCAAGACTGGCCTCTCTACAGCGGCCAAGAAGCCTCGACGCGATACCTCGACATGGCTTCGCAAGATGTGCTCAATCCGATCGGTAGTGTTGAAGGCGAGGAAATACAGGATGCCTGGATGGCTTTCTACGTTCACGCCTTGGAAGAACTCGTGCCTGTCCTCAAACTGCGTTTCCCCATCCAGAAAGGCCAGAAAGAAGGCGTGTATGAAAAGGCGATCAAGGCTCGTGCCTTCGACATCGCCCGAGGATTCCTTCCTGCGGGCGCGACGACACTTGCTGCATGGCACACCAACTTGCGCCAAGCGAGCGATCACCTCAAGGAAATGCGTCACCATCCTCTCGCCGAAGTGCGCGAAGTGGCGGACGCCGTGACCAACGAGCTCAAGGCAAAATACAAATCGAGCTTCCTCCACAAGGAATATCCAGAGCAAGAGGCATATCTTGATAAAAGCATGTCCAAGTTCGCCTATTTCGACGACCCGTCGATCAAGGCGTTCTCGTATCGTTCTCGCCTCGACCTCGAAGGTTTGTCCGTGCATCAAAACCTTCTTGCCGAGCGTCCGGCGAAAAGCGAGCTCCACAACCGCTTCAGGCAGTATGGAGACATCGTCTTCTCGTTCCCACTCGACTTCGGCTCGTATCGAGACTTGCAAAGGCAGCGCAGTGCAGTCCAAGAAATGCCGCTCCTTACGACGCGATACGGTTTCTTCCCGTGGTATCTCGAACAGCTCCCTGAAACTCTCCGTGCAGAGGCCGAGGCGTTGATCAAGACCCAAGAAGCCCGCATCGCGAAGCTTGTTGATGCGAACGGCGCGCCTGTCGCTGACGAGGTCAAACAATACTACACGGCGATGGGTTACACCGTCACCGTGAAAATGTCTTGTTCCTTGCCGTCGGCGGTTTACATCGCCGAACTTCGTTCAGCCAACACGGTTCACCCGACGTTGCGTGTCGAAGCGCAACGAATGGGCGACGCCATCGCCGAATGCGTGCCAGGAATCGCTATGCATCACGACCGATCGCCAGGGATTTGGAACATCAAACGCGGCGCCCAGGACATCGTCCGGGTCGCCTAGCCATTGTTTAAACAAAAAGCCGCCCTCGGTGGGCGGTCTTTTTTATTTCATGTCTGCGTATGTCTCTACCTCTGGATTCAGGATGATAAGCTCCACCCCAGCCTCCTTGAATATCTCCTTACTCCTTTTCGATGCATGATAGTCTTTCTCGACTACGACCCTCACTATTCCCGCATTGATGATCATCTTCGCGCACGTGTAGCAAGGCGTGATGAAATAGTAAAGCGTGCCGCCTTCGATCGCGACGCCCTTCCTAGCCGCATTCGCGATAGCATTTTGCTCGCCGTGCGACGTTCTGATGCAGTGCTTCGACTGAGTGCCGTCTTCCTGGGTAACGGTATGGAGCTCGTGCCCTACGTCATCACAATGCGCTACGCCTGCAGGGGCGCCTACGTATCCAGTGACGAGTATCCTCTTGTCTTTGACGATGACGCAGCCTCCCGATCCTCGGTTGCATGTCGCCCTCTCCCCGACATCCCTCCCTATCTTTATGAAATATTCATCCCAGCTTGGGCGAACGTGCTTTACCTCTGTATTCTGATTCTGGCTCATGCCACGATTATAGCGCGTTTTAAAAAAAGAAAAGCCCCGCCTTACGGCGGGGCTCGGACGACCGAAAACTTTTTCAACCATGACGACCCACTGAAGGATTGTCATAGACCGGTGCCTCCCGACAAAAAATCGTGTTCATGGTACCAACCGGCCCCACAGCATCGTGATAAAGATCCACGAGATGCATTGCGGCCCGAAGTGGCTTCCGAGGCGCTTCGGGGTCGATGCCAAACCAACGAATCGCCCACTCGATAAGTTGCTCGATGTCCTTAACATTGTCATATCGAGCAAACTCACAGAAACGAGGCCAGTCCTGGGCAGGCCCGGTAACCATGCGCGACTTCTTCCATTCACGATGTGCGACGGACAGAAGGGGCAGACCAAGGGCAATGCGCACCCCGGCCTCACGACCCATACCTGTCGAATCCTCGTCGACGACATCAACGACGAGATGTGCTTCCAGGACATTCCGGAAATCTTGTCTGCTGATTTTCCACTCTTCTTCGGGTGGCAATGCACCTTGCCCGAAAAACTTGAGAAACCGCCACTCCGGATGCCGTGCTTCAAGATCGGCCTTTAAGCCCTCCAGCGCTTCCTTGAATTCTGGTGGTGCCTTTGTGAGAGCGTGGGCCACGTAAATATTGATTCTTGCTGGTGTCTTCATTAACCACTCCTTAATTGTTTAGGGTTTGGATTTAAAAAACGTTTAACCAGATATTACGCCTCCCTCACATAAATGTAAACAAAAAAACGCCCTCCTGGGCGTTTTTTCATTCGCGCGAACGCGATTGTGTGTATATTACTTTACGTCCACTCCCATATTGCGGGCGGTGCCCTCGACCATCCTCATTGCGGCGTTAACATCTGCAGTGTTGAGGTCGGCGAGCTTCTTCTCGGCGATTGCCTTAACCTGAGCCTTGGTGATGGTGCCCACCTTCACGGTATTAGGCTTGCCTGAACCTGATTCCTTGCCGAGCACTTTGAGGATCATCTTTGATGCAGGCTCAGTCTTGTAAATCATCTTGTACGATCGATCGTCGAAAACCTGGATGATGGTAGGGACAATCTCGCCGACGCGAGTCTTGGTCTCGTCATTGAAACGCTTTACGAATTCTCCGATGTTGATGCCTGCCGAACCGAGCGCAGGACCGAGCGCCTGGCCAGGAACGGCCTTTCCGCCTGGGATCTGGAGCTTGAGCTGCTTAGTTACTTTCTTTGCCATAAGTTTTATTGAGAGTGTCTAGACTACCTTAAATCTTCTTTACCTGCAAGAAATCGAGCTCCACTGGGGTTTCTCGGCCGAACATAGCGACGAGAACCTTGACCTTGCCTCGCTGATCGTCGACTTCGGAAACACGGCCTTCGAGGTCCTTGAACGGGCCATCAGCGATGCGCACGATGTCATCTGGGATGAGGTTTATCTCGTGTTTTACGGTCGCAGAATCCATGCGGCCCATGAGCTGTTCGATTTCCTTTGCGGTGAGCGGCACAGGGTGCACGCCGGAACCAACGAACCCAGTCACGCGAGGTGTGTTGCGAACATGGAACCACGATTCATCGTCCACGATCATTTCTACGAGAATATATCCTGGATACACTTTCTCTTCTTCCTCTACTCGCTTGCCTCCCTTAACCTTGATTTTCTTTTCGGTTGGGACGAGCACGTTGAAAATCTTTTCCTGCATGTTGAGCGAGTCTATGCGCTGGCGCAGGTTTCGCGCAACGGCGTTTTCATACCCAGCATATGTATGGATCGCGTACCAATGGCGCTCTCCGGTGGTGTTCTGCTTTGACATGGTGTTATGCGTGAAAATTAGTGGCTAGTTACCAAGGATGAGTGCCTCGAGACCAAGAGAAAAGATATGATCAGCAAGAGCGAGGACAGCAGCGGTGACGAGCGAGATGCCGATTACAATGAGGCTGTAATTGAGTGTCTGGCGTTTTGTCGGCCAAGTTACATGTTTAAGCTCTCCCCTGGTGTCTTTGATATATTCGACGAGTTTCATATGAGATTCGTGAGATTCATTGCGTGAAGCCGCTGTTGGTTTCCGCTGATAAATTTTGGTAATAAAAGCCGCCCCGAGGGGCTTGGTTCCTACATAATACCCTACTTACATAAAAAAGCAATCAATTTATGATGTGTTGCCTTCTCCCTATTATACACCCAAGCAGGGGTATCTGTCAAGTACCCCACCCACCCGCAAAAAACCGCCCTCTTGGGCGGTTTTTTGGATGTAGCGAGCGAATCTTCTGAAAGGACTAGCGAGGCCGACGGGCCGAGCTCGAGGAATTTTCTAGCAAGAAAATATCCGTGCCTTTCAGAAGATTCGCTCGCGGAAACTTACTTAATCTCGTACGTAATCGTCACGTTCGAAATTATCTTGTTTTCGCCAGCTGGGAGGCTTGGTGCCTTTGCTGACTGTTCCATGCCGCCCATGCCGTATACTGCGTCGCGCGCATACATTGGGTATGGGTAGTATGGGCTCGATTCGTTGAACGAAACGATTCGTCCGAGGCGAACGCCGAGCGAATCGGCGAGAACCTTGGCCTGCTCGCGGGCGTCTTTGATGGCGTCGGCGCGTGCGTCGCGTGTGAGCTCGTCCTGGGCATCAACGGTGAAGTTGAGGCCAGATACATTGGTTGCGCCGTATTCGCCGATACCAGAAAGAAGCGTGCCTGCCTTTTCGAGGTCGCGGACCTTTACTTCGACTGACTGCGAAACAACGTATGCCGCGAGATACTGCGTCCCGGAAACATACATGGTTGCATTTCGCCATTCGTAGCGAGGATAGATCGAGTACGAAGAAGTCTTTATATCTTTTTTATCAACGCCCTGATCCTCGATGTAGGCGAGAATAGCGTTCATCTTGTCGGTTGCCTTTTTCTGGGCAACTGCGACGTTAGAACCTTCCTCGGAAACAGTGAACGAGAAATTCGCAATGTCCGGGGTAGCGATTACTTCACCCTTGCCAGTAACCACAATGGTGTTGGTAGGATATTCTCCCTTGCCTATGTAAGAAAGGCCCTTGGCCTCGCCCACAACCTTTACGGCAAAAAACACGATGAGGAGCGCTCCGAGGAGCACCGCAACGTTGCGCACTCGTGCATCGTTCAGCCAGTTTTGATTTTCGTTATTCATAGATTATTTATTATCGGCCTCTTGTTTCCGCCGAGGATACCAGATTAGCAAATAAGGAGAGTACTGTCATCGGCCCAACGCCACCCGGGACTGGTGTAGCGGCAGAAGCGAGCCTATCTATGGCCGTACGATCAACATCGCCCACAAGACCTTTATCGGGCACTACAGTGAGGCCGACATCCACGACGACCACCCCTTCTTTGAGGTACGAGGCATCAACGAGACCCGGCTTACCGATGGCTGAAACGAGGATCTCAGCCTGGCATGCGACGGCGGGCGCGTCTGTGGTTTTGGAATGGCACACGGAAACATCTGCGCCCGCCATTTCGAGCATTTTCGCCGTCGGTGATCCCACAAGGCGCGACCTGCCAAGTACGCAAACCTTCTTGCCTTTCGGGTCTATGTTATAGAAATGCAGGAGAGTCATGATGCCCTTGGCGGTGGCTGGTACGAAACGCGGCTTCCCTTCCGCGAGGAGGCGCTGATTTTCGTCAGTGAGTCCGTCTACGTCTTTACTTGGATCAATTAGATTTATAACCGCGTCCTTGTCGAGATGTGCTGGCAATGGAAGTTGAACGATGATGCCGTCGACGGTTGCGTCCACATTGTGCTTGTTTATTTCGGCTTTCAGGTTGTCAAAAGATATGTCTGCGGCCAAACGCACGTGCCTGGCATCGGCCCCTACAGTCTTTGCGAAGGTGACCTTTTGGGAGATATATATTGAAGACTCTTTGATATCACCAACTTGGATTATGGCGAGCACAGGCGCGCGGCCAAGCGCTGTAACCCTCGCCTTGAGCGCTTCGCGTTCGCTGTCCCGTGCTTTTCGTCCATCAAGTATTTCCATGGGGACGACTATATCATGAATGGCCGAGACAAAGGAAAGATAAAAGAAAAGCGCGCCGTAAGGCGCGCTTTTCGATGAGTATAACGAATCGATTAGAGCTCAATCGTCTTTGCGAGGTTGAACGCGCCCTTCTCTACGATGAAGAATTTGTTCTTCGCAGCGCCACCTTCGGTGAACGAAACGGTGACAACGTATTCGGTGTCTCCGCTCTGGGTGACTGCGTCGGAGCGAACGCCGGTAACGGTGACTCCCTTGCCAACTAGGCCGTAAGACTTGTCGGTTAGCGCGCCTGACTTATCGTCGAAAAGAACGATGTAAGTATAGGTGCCGCCAGTCTGTGCTACACCAACGGTAGCAATGACGTCCTTGCGGGCGCCCACAGTCTGCTCGATAGCGATGTTTCCGAGAGTTACGGTCGCCTTGTCAGAAGTACCGTCAATGGTGAACGAAGCGGTTCCGTTCGTGAGAGCAACCTTCCTACCATCTTCAGTCACACCAACAGATGCCTTCTTGAGGCGTCCGAGGAGTGTGGTGTCAGTTGACTCGCTGGTAACCGGAGCGTAGTCGCTCTTATCTACACCCTCTGGGATATTAGAGGTTGTGTCCGTACCACCGTTATTGACAGTGGTGTCTTCTCCGCCGAAAGCGATGAGTCCTACTACGATGAGGACCACGATCACGACGAGAGCGATAATTCCTTTCTTGTTCATGTATTTTCTTGAATCTTTCGTTATCCGTGCCGGATATCTAGTAATAGGCACTGTCCGACCATCATACCACAGGCCAGGTACAGTCAAATCTACTCAACCTTGGCCGTAAGTTCTTCCGTTCCGTCCGATGGCACCAAAGTAAAGGTTATTCGGCCGATAAGCTGGCCACGAGCAGTCTCGACATTAACTCGCCACTTGCCAGGAAAAACGTTCTCCTTCATAGAATAGGTGCGGAATCCGCTATCCCTTCCCCCGGCGATGTTCAAACGTATAGTCGTTGCCGTTGCCCAATCGTCGCCATCTTTGTACTGCCAAACATGGGACACATTCGTGTTGAGACTTGATGGAGCAAAAATCGAGCTCCATGCGTACACCGGCTGACCAGGAACCATGCGCACTTCGTACTTGCCAAAGACACGCTCGAGCCAAGAATGTTGTTCTGAAAGAGTTGCATACATGCCATCGTCGAGTCTAATAACCGATCTGTATATCGCGATGTCTTTTAGGGCAAGCGGTATCGGCGGAATAAGGTTAGTGAAGTAAAGAACGTTAATAACCGTGAAAATAACAGCTATGCTTCCCGACAACAACGGTATGCTGCGCAAAATGCGCGCTGGTGCAAGCCACGAAACAACATACACAAACATTCCAGTAATCATAAGGGAAGAAATACCAGATAGTAGGAATATGGAATCGTCCATTTTGCCGAGAATAACTGGCAAGAAGAATATGAGATACGAGAAAAGGGCTGTGAAAAAGGCGCTGACCTGGAAAGCCAATATCATGTAGTTCTTCCTGAACAGCTCGTTTCCTATCATGTAGGCGAATATAAGAGCGAGGAACGGCCAGCTCGCAATAAGTGATCCCGAGCGAGAATAAAATAGGAACGAGGCGCTGAATAGACCTCCGAAACTAAATTGCATCACGAAAAGAAGAATGATGTGGAACACATCTTCGTGGCCAGCATGTCCACGCCGCGTCACCGACACATTCAATAATGTTATGGCTATGGCTGCAATCGAGAGGTACGTAATCAGGAGCGCGTTACTAAAGAAAACGTCAATGCGGCGCAACATAAAACTGTCGGTGATGAATCCCAACACGAGAGTAACGGGCGATATGAATCGCTCGTACTTAAAAACAAATTCTTTTATCTTTGTGAAAGCGCCCATACCTTATACCTTACTTCAATATCTCTACCGACTCGACCCGCATAATACCGAGGATATCGTATTTGAACCAAAAATTAGACGATACCGCCTGTATTGGCACAGTGTGACCATTCGCGCGAATGCGTTCGCTCTGATCAAGGGCGATGATTGCGTTCGGTTCAAGATCACTGCCATCGAGCGCATAAAACTCACCAGCGTCAGTCTCGAGCCCAAGCGCGCATTCAAGCGTTTGTGGTCCGGCCCTGTCCCTGTGAGGCAAACATGTCACACGACCCTCCAGCACACGCGGCACCGATATGACCTCACCCTCTGTGCCTGATTCTGATACAACTTCTGGTGCGAACGCGACTCTCGCCACACCAGCGATACCCGCGAGCACGGCCAATGCAATTACTGCGATAGATATTTCCTTCACGTTCATAGGCATATCGTATCGCGTTCGAAGCCTCCGAGCTAGTTTTGAGCTAGTTTGTCACCTGAATCATACCACCTTCAAACGACGAGCCGTAGTTGTTGCGTAGCACCATGCGGTATCGGCCAGTCGGTATGCCCTTTGGCACCGTAAATACCATAAGCTTTGCATCTGGCGACGCATACATGAGTTTGAGTGCCTTGTCGCGCGAATCGTCGAGATAAGCCGTGATTCCCGCAGTGAATCCCGTACCGTACAACACGCCCGGTGTCTTGCCGTCAGCAACAATCGTCGTTGGGTACATATGCGAAATGGTTACGTTTGGAGCCTGCACTGTAAAATATGGAGACACCGCATCAGTTTGCATTTTGCCGTCCATCCTTCCCTGCAGACGAAATCGATATCTGTCCGGGACGAGGTTAACCTGAGAATTAACACCTGAGACATTGACCTGTCCAACCTCCCACTCATAATTTTGGGCTGACCCAAGATAACCAGAGATAGATCCTTTGTTCACTCCGTTCGCATCTTCTATAACGAGGATGAGATCAGAATTTTTTGGCGAGCTCCACGACACTTTGTAAGTGTCACCGAGATACAAGACCTGATCAGTCACCGAAGACGAAAACATGACGGAAGGTGCTGTGGTCGAAGGTGCGGTTTGATTACCAGATGGTGCCGCGACTACCGGTGTGCAACTCACAATCTTAAGAGCCGCACGTGTAAGGGGGCCAACTAAACCTGTTGTGGATATATTGCGTGAGGCCTGAAAAGCCTTTGTTGCGGCGAGGGTTGCTGGACCAAAATGACCGTTTGGAACGGCGGTGAGCAATCCTTGTTCCTTAAGGAAATTTTGATACAAAAGCACTGTTGAACCAGAAGAGCCTTGGCCTATATCCTGGAACAAATCTACGCATGTGGCGGCATCTGCGG
>JAUXUT010000146.1 GCA_030680695.1 bacterium | reverse complement strand
CGCATCCGTTCAACATCCGTTGACAACCGCAGGCAGGATTGACATCGGATTTTTGGTATGCATAATTTTCTCAAGAGTATAATTCTTGAAAGGAGCAAGCATGACACTTCACACATCGCCCAATTCAGTGTTGACCAAAGTCGCGCGTTCGCTTGTGGCTTCCAGGCGCTTCGCCACCGTCGAAGACGCGCTCTGGGACATGGCGATCACGACCGTACGCGGCAGGGTCAACTATTATCGCCGCCGCATCCGAAAAATGGAAAATAAATATGGGACGGACTTCGATAAATTCACGGCGCGCCTGAAAGGAAAAGCCACACCCGCCCAGGAAGACGACTGGCTGGCGTGGAAGTCTGCCCGTTCGATGCTGACGGACTGGCAAAAAACCTATCAGGACTTGCGCCATGAACAAGATCGTTGATGACATACTGGACATCCTGCAAGACAACGAACTCATTCAAAGCACGCGCGTCATCAATTACGATGAGACTCCCTCAGGCAGGCTGGAAGCCAAACTTCGCAGTCAACTCCCAAAGAATCACACCCTTCAAATTTGGATTCACATAGAGCCTGAATCATTGGATTACGCCTACCAACTGTTTACCACCATCCCACTCCTGCGCTGGGACAACTCACCTCATTATGGAAACCTCCCCAATGCTCCGCATCACTTCCACGATAAAAACGGTAACGTCTATGAATCGTCGTTGACGGGCAATATCAAACGGGATTTGAAAATCGTGTTGAAAGAAATCGCCAAATGGATGCAGGCGCAAAGTAATGACTAAAAAATGCCCTCGCCACCGAAGGCATCCAACGCGGACACATGTCACTACACGCAAGGCAGGTCGCGATTGCAGCGGGCGCAAGCGGCGAGTTGGTGGAGAAGGTCGCCAGCCAGATGGTGGCAGAGAAGGTGGTTAGAATTGATCGAGCGGAAGAGATTTTGAAAGGGTTTGAAAGTTAGTTGGCACTATTTTCATGGCATTGATCATCTTTGATTATGACGGCGTCCTTGCAGACACACTCGATGACCTCATTCACTTTGGGCAGGAAGCCTGCAACCAACTTGGCGTAAACCATGCAGTAACCAAAGATGACTTGAGCAATCTCGAAGTGATGTCTTTTGCGACTTATGGACGGGCATGTGAAGTGCCAGACAATCTTGTAGATGAATTCGTCAATATTTGCCTGAATCTGTTCGCACAAAAAGAAACTCCGCCCGCCATCTTCGCAGATTTGGATGAGGTTATCAGGCACTTTTCTGCCAATCACAAGATCGCAGTTGTGACAACAAATTCATCCCAAAACGTGCATGCGTTTCTCACCAAACACGGCTTGGATAGCCTAGTCCATGCTGTTTATGGTGTGGATACGCCTGGCTCCAAAGCGCAGAAAATCTCTCTGGCACGGGAGCGTTTTGTGGAAAATGGAGAAGTGGTATTCATGATTGGCGATGCGTTGAGTGACGTCCGCGCTGCAAAAGAGGTTGGCGTTACCAGCATTGCTGTAACGTGGGGACATCAGAGTTTGGAAACTTTACTTCGGGGAAATCCAGAGCATGTGGTTAATTCACCATATGAGCTTATTCAAGCAATTGAGCGATAAAATATATGGAATTCTGATCTAAAGTTGAGACTACATCCATTGAGGAGTCTATAGCGAACAAGATAGCTTTTGAAAGCCCACCCCCGCTAAAATCCTTCTACCTACTCAAAGCAGTCAGAATTATCAGCATCCAACGCGGACACATGTCGCTACACGCAAGGCAGGTCGCGATTGCGGCTGGCGCAAGCGGTGATCTGGTTGAGAAGGTCGCCAACCAGATGGTGGCGGAGAAGGTGGTTAGAATTGATAGAGCGGAAGAGATTTTGAAATCATTGGAAAGTGCCGTCCTGAACAAACCGAAGGATGGAAAGTAGAATTTATTCTGACCTTTCAGCTCACTTGATGCTATAGCATCTGAAAGAACTTAAGGAGAAAATGACATGAAGAAAGTTTTTACGATTATTTTCATTCTTGCAATATTTATTTCAGCTTGTGGCGTTTCAAGTTCTACAACACTTCCTGAAAACGAGACCCTATCTACAAGCACAATTACTCCCACAGCACTTTCGGGCGATGAAGAGTGGAAATTAATAAAAAGCATAGCCACTGAAGATAAAACCATTCAACAAGAGAATCTCACTAATGATTGGAGTGAATTTTTATTGAGCGAAACCATAATTTTTTCAAGTGGGCTTCAAATCAGGCTGAATATGGAATCAAAAGGGGTTAATGGAATACTTTTGGAGTCGAAAGAACCCGGCAAACGTCTCGAGATATTCTACGAGGGTCAAAGACTGAACGTACATTTACGCGACGGCTCCCAAGAAGAGCCAATTTACAATAATCAAGTTTCCCTTCCCTCAAGTAATGATTATATAACAACAGGGGAAATAATCGTAATATTTGACAACCATGCCAGGAACATAAAGATTGAACATGATGGCAAAACTCTTATGCAAATATCTCTGTCAACTGTTGGGGATTTTCCGAACGGATTATTTCCCGACGGTCAAATTGCAGAAATTAGAGGATCAAATGGCGCAAACTCCAGCGTTAAACTGACTGGACTTGAATTTCTTGTTCCAAGTTCAGACTATGCAGCATTAATTGATGAGACTTCAACCACAGAGGAAGAGTGGAAAGTCGTCAACGGTATTGCTAATGAAAACAGAATCGTTCAAAATGAGAACTTAACGGATTATTGGAGCGCCACATTACTAGCCAGAGCCATAACTTTTTCCAGCGAACTTCAACTCAAACTAAACATGGAATCAACAGGGGTTAATGGGATAATTCTCACTGCCACAAAAGCAGGTCCAGATTTTCCATGGTGGAAAGGGAGCAAGCAATTCGAGATATTCTACGAGAGTCAAAGCCTGAACGTACATTTACGCGATGGTTCCCAAGAAGAGCCAATTTACAATAATCAAGTTCCCCTTCCTTCAGGCCATGACGAGATAACGACAGGAGAAATAATCGTAACATTTGACCACCAAGCCAGGAACATAAAAATCGAGCACAACAACGACATTATTATGGAAATCCCTTTGTCAACTGTTGGTGATTTTCCAAACGGATTATTCCCCGATAATCAAGTTATGGAAGTTGAATTATCAAGCGGTGTAAATTCAAGCGTGAAACTAACTAAACTTGAATTTCTTGTTCCAAGTTTAGATTATGCAGCACTACTTGATCCAACTCCAACCGTATCCTCTACAATTAATATGGATGACCCCAAGTTTGATTTCCCAATCACAGCAGAAAACGCAAATCAGGTTCGGCAACTGGCAATATGGGGAAAAGGTTTGCCGTGGGCATGGAGAGACTCTTATTGGTACAATCCAAAAATAAACAAGGATCTAGGTGAACTTTGGCTATCTTCGGCTACTAGGGTGCAAGGAAACTTATACTTAGTTGAGACACCCAGAGGCCTTTACGCATATTCCATTGAAGATGGCTCACTACTTTATGAAATAGACAATGTAAGTGCTTATAAGGTCTCTTTTGATGGGAACTTAATCATCACAGGTCACAACGACGCGAGTGTAAGGGTGTGGAATGCACTTGATGGTAAATTGATAAAAGAAATTCACTATAAACTGACGATTCTTAAAGATTTTTACAGTATTGGGCCTAATATCACTCCCACAGTAGGTGATGTTGCAATTTCGCGTGATGAAAAAAAGATTGCAGCGGGGTTTGCAGACGAAAAAATAGTAGTTTGGGACATGAACGATACAGAGCATCCTATTACACTTTACATTACCCCCTTGGCAACTTGGAGAGTTGGCGTACGTGGCATCGAATTCTCTCCCGATGGTGACACTTTGCTGAGCCTGTCCGAAAGCGGAACCAATCTATGGAGATTGAGTGACGGGAGATCGCTTTGGCAGATCAATGCAGGTTGGCCAATATTGGGTGGCAATTTGGTCCAGCCAACTTTTTCACCAGATGGAAAAATGTTCGGATTCTTACGTGGCAACGTTTTCTGGGTGATTGATAATAACGGAGACATTGTTTATGATAGAAGCAGTATTGCAGACGAACGAGTTCGGTACAACATTTCAAATGACTGGAAAGAATATACGATAGACTATCCTGTAAAAAATGTGCGTGAGATCAAGAGTTTATCAGACGGCAAATTAATAAAACGAATGTCATTAGATGAGGCAGATGAAACTCCACCTATTCCACTATATGATTCTGCGCATGTATGGGGATTATTGGGCGCAAAAGTTTTAACCGACCATACACTTCTCGCCTGGGGCTTCACGAATGAATTTTTCTACTGGTGGTATCCGGAGCAAAATAAATTTGTAAAGTTTCCTAAGGATGAAGAAGATGTGTTTTTCTCCGAGGATGGCATTCAATCTGGTAGATGTGAAAACGGAAAAATTATATTGTTGGACTCGTATGGTCAGGAGAAAGATTTTCTTGTTTCAGGTCATTCTACTTGCGATGGAATTGTCTTTTCGCCGACTCATGATGCTTTTGCGGTTTGGGCAAAAAATCGCTTGACGCTTGTTTCCATTTCCACTGGAGAAAGTCAGGCGCTAAAGTTGCATCAAAAGAATGTCATTGCGGTTGCCTTTTCATTAGACGGAAGGTTGCTCGCAAGCGTAGCAGACTCAGTCCCTAGTGAAATAGTAATTTGGGATATTAAGGAATCAAAAAAACTTTTCACGATAAAAGATCAGGACATTAAAAAAGATTATCGGCCTCCATATTTTGTAATGAAATTCTCGCCAGATAATTCGCTGTTGGCAACAAGAAGTTATGGCAGACCTGTTCGTCTCTGGAAGACAGAAGATGGCTCATTGCTTGGAACCATAAATGCTGCTGGCGACAAAATTACTTTCTCTCCCGATGGCAAAATATTGGCAACTGCAAATCGAGCGGGCATTGTTTCCCTATGGAAAACGTTAGATGGAAGTAAACTCTCCGAATTGAGAGGTCATGCACACCTGTTCGAGCGCATTACAGGCGTCAATGATTACATTCCGATTTTATCTTTCTCACCAGATGGTTTGGATGTTCTCTCGGTCGAGCACGAGGACTTGTACTATCCCAATGACTTTCTGCACTCGATCTCCAATATCTCTTTTCTCCCCGACGGAACTGGTGTTTTGTCCGTTGGAGTAGATGGGACGATTCGTCTATGGGGTATAGATCCCAACGTAACGGAAGCCGTTCCTTCACCACCGATTACTCGACCTGTCTTTGAGAACCTTACATTTGGGCAATCCGTGAATTTTGATGACTATTTTTTATTCAAAATCATTCCTGTTCCCGACGCCAAAGAGTACTTTTGGGAATTCTGGCAAAATAACGACAATAGCTACAACAGCAAAATAATTTGTTCAATTCAACTTTCTTTTAATGAATTAGAAATTGACAAAGAAAGCGAATGTGGACAAAAAATTAGACGTGGGAGACTAGTAATTGTTGTTTATGCCTTGATAAATGGCCAATGGATAGAAAATTCCACAGTAGTAATGATGAAATAAGTTAATAAGGATCGAGTCATTTTTCAGCAACATCACCTTTATGATCGAAAGAAACAACAACCCAAATGACAACCCCCCAACCCTCCCCCACCCTCCTCAAACCGGACAAGCCCGTTGGCATTGTCGGCTATGGCGCGTATGTGCCACGCTTCCGTCTGCCCGCCAAGGAAGTCGCCCGCGTATGGACGGGCAAGACCAGCGGACTGCCCATCAAAGAGAAAGCCGTGCCCGGCCTCGATGAAGATGTGATTACCATGTCCATCGAAGCGGCGCGCAATGCCATGCTCCGCGCACAAATTGACCCGACCGAACTGCGCGCGGTCTGGGTCGGGTCTGAGTCGCATCCGTATGCGGTCAAACCAACTTCCACCTTAGTTGCCGAAGCGATTGGCGCTGTCCCCAATACCCAAGCCGCAGACTGGGAATTCGCCTGCAAAGCGGGCACCGAAGCGATGGTCGCCGCAATGGGATTGGTCGGCTCGGGCATGGGTCACTATGCCATGGCCATCGGCATGGACACCGCGCAAGGCAAACCCGGCGATGCGCTCGAATACACCGCGGGCGCGGGCGGCGGCGCGTACATCGTCGGCCCCGCCGAAGAATCCCTCGCAACGATCAACGCCTCGTACTCCTACGTCACCGACACGCCCGATTTCTGGCGGCGCGAATATCAGAAGTACCCCGAACACGGCATGCGCTTCACGGGCGAACCCGCCTACTTCAAGCACATCACCGAAGCCGCCACGCATCTCATGGAAGCGATAGGCTCCACCGCCAAAGATTACAAGTGGGCGATCTTCCACCAGCCGAATACAAAATTCCCGCAGCGTGTGGCGGGGCAGCTTGGATTCTCCGCAGAGCAAATTGAGCCTGGGCTTTTGGTCCACACGATTGGAAATACCTACGCAGGCGCGGCAATGATCGGACTGACTGCGACGCTCGACATCGCCCAACCCGGTGACCGAATCCTCGTCGTCTCTTTCGGCTCCGGGGCTGGCTCAGACGCCTTCGACATTACCGTCACTGACAAAGTAACCGCCCGTCAGGGTCTCGCCACGAAGACGCAGGAATACATCGCCCGCCGAAGTGAAATTGACTACGCCACTTATGTGAGATTCCGTGGGAAGTTGGCGATGAGATAGAAAACCCAGTGAATAGAGAATAGGTCATAGGGAATAGTAAAACCAACTATTCACCATTCACCATTTACTATTCCCTATTACACAACCAGGAAATCATTCATGACAGAAGTCATCATTGCAGGTATCGGACAAACTGAAGTCGGCGAGCATTGGGAGATTGGTCTGCGCGACCTTGCCTATGCCGCCATCCATGACGCCATTCACGATGCGGGCGGACTCAAACCGCAGTCGCTTTTTGTGGGTAACATGCTCGCGCCCAATCTTTCACGGCAGGCGCATGTCGGCGCACTGATCGCGGACTACGCAGGTCTGACTGGCATCGAAGCAGTGACCGTCGAAGCGGCGGGCGCATCGGGCGGAGCGGCGCTCCGTCAGGGCTATCTTGCCGTTGCCAGTGGATTTGTCGATGTGGCGCTCGTCGTCGGCGTGGAGAAGTTCACCGACAAAGTCGGCTCGGAAGTGGACGAAGCCCTCGCCACCGCCTCCGACTCGGACTTTGAAGCCGTGCAGGGCATGACTCCCGCCGCGCAAGCTGCGCTATTGATGAAACGTTACATGCACGAGAACGAAGTCTCTGCGGATGGGTTCGCAGGTTTTGCGCTCACTGCACATGCGAATGGCGTGGCAAACAAAAACGCCATGTTCCGCAAAGCCATCAAAGCGGAGACCTACGCCAAGGCAGAGATGGTCAGTGACCCGCTCAACATGTTCGACATGGCTCCCAATGCGGATGGCGCTGCCGCGCTTCTTTTAACTCGCCGCGAGTTGTATCATCCCCGCAGGGGGCTCCCGTCCAGTTTCAGCAATCCACTCGTGAAGATCGCTGGCTCCGGTGCTTCGTCTGATACGCTGGCGCTGCATGACCGCAAGGATATGCTGTACTTCGACACGGCACAACTCTCCGCGGGCAAAGCCATGAAGCAGGTCGGTCTGACGCTCGACGGCATTGATTTCTTCGAATATCACGACGCGTTCAGTATCTATGCCGCGCTGCAACTCGAAGCGGTTGGGTTTGCAATTAAGGGAAGCGGATGGAAACTCGCCGCAGATGGCTCCATCGGACTTAAGGGAAAAATCCCCTGTGCGACGATGGGCGGCATGAAAGCCCGCGGATTCCCCGGAGGCGCTGCGGGCGTGTATCAAGCCGTCGAAGCGACGATGCAGCTGCGAGGTCAGGCAGAGGCGAATCAAGTTAAGGATGCGAAGTTCGGGCTGATCCAATCACTGGGCGGACCGGCGTCCACAGCGGTGAGTCATATTTTGCAGAGGCTTGATTAAAAATCCCCGGAGCGCGGACTAAGTACCGCAATGTTCACATTGCGCGTACTTTGGCAGCCCATTTGCCGCTCGCAAGATGAATCCTTCGATGAACTCACCTGTGCCTGCGGCACTGGCGCAGGCAGGACATGCCTTGCGGTACGATATTGTCAGGATAATTTGGAAAAGTTCAAAAGTCTGCACTCCGATTTTATGCAAGCCACAGGGTTTGATACGGCTGTAGTATTACTTGCACATCAACAGAGCGGTTCGTGAGCAGGTCACGAGCCGCTTTTTGATTCGGAATTTGTATCTGCACTTCCTGCACGGATACATTTTGCAGGCACAAGACCTGTTTTGTTTCATCGGGAGATGCGCGTAAGACAGCGAAAATTCTTTTATCGATTTCTAAAATTCTTTGTGTGCCGTGCGGATGAAAAGCAGGTGATGATGAACGCGCCGCAAGCAATTGACGATAGCGGGCGAACACCTGA
>JAUXUT010000145.1 GCA_030680695.1 bacterium | reverse complement strand
GAAAGCCTGTCCAAAGTTCGGCAGGATTTCAACATGACCGCCGAATTCAAATGGACAAAAGTTTCAAACTCGAAACTGATGGGATATTATGAATGGGTGGATTGTTTCTTCCGAAATAAAAATATAGGGCTTCGTTCCATTGTCATAGACACAAACCTTTTAGATTACCGAACCTTCCATAAAAACGATCAGGAACTTGGCTTTTATAAGTTTTACTACCAATTGGTCAGCCGAAGCATCAAACCCGAAAATCTTTACTGGCTTTACACCGATGAAAGAAACAACCGCAAGAAAAACCGCCTTGAAGTTTTAAAAATCGTCACAAATCATTACTGGATGAAACAAGCAAGTGCAACCCCACTTCGGGGAATAGAGCCACGCCAATCTCACAAAGAAGATTTGTTGCAATTAACCGATGTACTACTCGGCGCGCTTGGCTATTCATGGAATGATTCAAAAGAAAGCCCTGCAAAATTAGCTTTGATTACTCATATTCAAAAACGACTGGGATGGCACACCCTCAAACAATCAACGTCTCCCTCGTCCACTCGTTTTAATATTTGGCATGGCGTCCATCGGCACAGTCCCAAGTTAAAAGCAAACGCCCCCGCTCCTAACTGCTTCCTTGTGGAAGACTCACCGTACACTAGGTACGGGGTTCGGTGGCGAGTGGCGCTTGTCTGCAATTAGTATACAGGATTTAGCCCATTTTTCCCATTGCAATTTTATTGGTTGCCAAACCCTAATTCTCTATTTATCTCCTCACTACTCCTCTTGCCCTTTCCCCCCATCTCCTTCCAAAACGCCTCATCATATCGGCGTGAGCGCACAGGCAGCGGCATCGGCACGCCCCAGCCGAGCAGCAGCACCTCTTCCTTCGGCTGTAAACGAGCCAGCATCCCGCGCAGGGATTCGCGCCCCGAAAGACCCGAAAGCACCGCCTGAATATCCAGGTCATCGCCCAGCCAGCCGCTGATGCGCGTGCCCAACTGACTCATCACCTCATCATAAATTTGCGACGGACGCTGGTCCACGATCAACAGCGTCACATAATATTTGCGCAGTTCG
>JAUXUT010000143.1 GCA_030680695.1 bacterium | reverse complement strand
TGAAAGAACAATCGAAGGTGTATCGAGTAAAGGTTCAGAGATTTCGTAAATCTGTTTTTGAGTACAAAAGCCTTGACCCGGCCAATAAGTCCAATACCTTGATCGTGGAAATCAACTCGTTTGCCAATCCGTTTCCCTTTCGCCCGTTAATAATAAAAAGCTTTGCGCACGATTTCCTGATCGAAACAGACAACGAAGCCCTGATCAAAAAATACACTTTGCAACCATTTCAAGTCAATGTTCTGGATAAAGAGCAAACGCTATTGGAAAAACTTGTCTCGCTGATCCGTTTTTCGTTTGATGCAGACCCAAAAACAAGCATTGCGTCCAAAATCAGACATTTTTATAGTATTGCTCTTTAAAAACTACGACAACCGCGAAGATTATGTGGACAGCCCAGCATAGTCGGGGAAGGTTTTGTTACGGCAAAGGATTGCGGCAGACATCAAGCGAATGCCGCGCGGGGTGGAACGATAGAGGCGAGAACCTTTGACTTTGGAAATCAATCCATGCCCATGCAACTTGGCGACCAAACGAGAGACATGCGCACTGCGTTGACGTTGCTCGGCAGGAGTTTTGGCGGATTTGGAATACAGATAGGTTTGGAGGTTTTTATTGCGGAAGCCATTGAGGGCATGTTCTCCAGCCAAGATCGCAGAAAAGAGGTCACAGTCTGCCTGAGTGATCGGATTGAATCTGGCGTAGCGCTTGCCTTGGTTGGTTTTAGGGTGGCACAAGCCTTCGAGTTCAGCGATGACCTTGCCTGTGGGCTGAGCGTGAGCCAGAGAATTCAAGTAGCGATAGTTAGCTTGTCGGCCAACTTGGGCATAGCGCCAAAGATTAGCGACCCCTTTGCCCATAGGTTGCCAGCGCCGTTTGCGACCTTGGGGAGTGTCCACAACGCGCAAGACGCGGAACTCGCGCGGTTGATTTATGGTGGTCTCGATCCGCAATAGGTTGACAGCGTCATACCACTTGATGGAATTGCCCTTCATGCGATGGTTGACGCGGCGACCTTCTGGACGTTTCTTGCGATCTGATGTGACTTGACCCTGGAAGTTGCCATGGGGTTTGCGCCCTAGAAAACGTAGAACGTCTTCGGCGCTGAATGTGCTGATGGAGATTTCCATCAGCGATGGCAGCAAGGCTTCCAAAGTTTCACGATCTCGAAAGAAAATGTCAGTGGCATATTCCGCCTGGGCCAGCGTCCAATAATAATCACCAAACCCGGCTTTTCGGATCGCACCCAAAAACGGGTTGACCCGCCGAGCCAATGCATGCAGAACCCGCAGCCATTTTCGCTGTGTAAACCGTTCACATAAAGTTTGGGCTGTTTTCAAATCGGCAATCTGGGTCAGTTTGTTGTCGTAGCGATCATAGGCAATGCCGCGTTGATCCAACTGCCGAGCCAGCCATTCCCGTCCGTTCACATAGATTTGAATGTCAAAAGGCAACCAACTTTGCAGACGAATGTGCATCAATCCAAATTCGGCGTCCAGATAATAACAATAGTAGTGCAGGCATTTGCGCTGGCGACGCACCACTTCCAACTTATGAGTTGCGCGATTGCCTTGTACGTCAAACGACATGCAGGTTTCTAACACTGAAAACACACACACTAATCCTTCTTTCACGCCGTCTCGCTCTGCAATCGAACGCGCCATATCTTCCTTGCTCGCTCCCTTAGCGGACGACAGGTATTGCAATGGCCGCCCAGCTGCTTCTGCCAGACCCTCGATATGCCCCTTCAAGGCCTTCGTGCGCTCTTGAACAAAGTTGCTAAAATCCTTTAGCAATACCCCTTGTCGAGAAAGATACACTCCAAAGGCTCCCTTTGGAAAGAAGCCTGTCAGATAGCCCTTGAAAATCATTCGGTCAAACATCGAAAGCGTTCCAACAACTTCGTCCTGGTGTATACTCAGAAATGTTTCCATGGCCTGTCCGTGTAAAAATGGTTGGCATTTGAGCCTCAGAGCTCCCTATCGGCGCCTTTGGGCGTTACGTTAGCCTTCATTTTCTCACATAAGACAGGCCACCTTTATTCCTTTTTGGTTGCGGCTGGATGCCGCGCTATGATTTATATTACTTGATGAATGATCCCGATTGCATTAAATTTGTAAGGTCTGCTGAGTTTCAAGCGCGTTTCAAGGAAATACTTTTGCATGACAGGAATATGTTCGAGATTCCTGATGGATGGGGAGGTAAGTCAATCCACGAATCGCCGTTGTTCGCAGATTTTGATAACTTGTGGGCGCAATTGAAAGATATCTATATGCGAGAACTTTCAGCGCTGGCATTTGAACCAATCCCTGATGA
>JAUXUT010000140.1 GCA_030680695.1 bacterium | reverse complement strand
CAAACGCCACAAGGTTCATTCCTATAAAGCATCGAAATACCGCTGGTTTGTTCTTGAGTACTTGGTATACAATCATCTCTACCTGCCAATTTGGAAGTCGGAAGATTATACAGAATCAGCTGTTTCCGGTAAAGTCTAATGGAAAATTCATCAAAGGTTGGAATACCCCCTCGCGGCTGGTTGAATTTACCTCGGAATTGGCGGGATCCAAGAAAGACCGCAACGGTAATCCCGTTGACGCTCAACCCGCTTACGCCCAACGCAACTGGACTCCCACCACAGACTTCCCGCTGTTTCTCACCGCTTATAAAGAAGCCAACCACACTCATACTCGCACCCAGAATAACCCTTGGCTGATGGAACTAACAGCCAGCGCGTCCTATTTCGCGTCCATTAATACAGCCACTGCCGCAAAACTGGGAATTAACGACCAGGATGAAATATGGATCGAATCGCCTCACGCGAAGGCAAAGGGTGTCGCCCGCCTAACGCAAGGCATCCATCCTGAAGTTATTGCCGTTCAACGCGGTTTTGGACACTGGGGCTTGGGCGCCCGCGCCGTCGGCAAGGGAACGTCTGACGGACAATTCAACGTAACCGTCTCAGACCCGCTTTCCGGCATGGCAATGCACAAAGAAATCTGCGTGAAGGTATATAAGGCTTGATGGAATACACCTTAGCCCGCGCCGCTCTGTATAATTTTTTTGCCGCAGCCGTCGGAGATGCCCCAACGCCTGCTTTGGCAGCGACAGCGCGGGAAATGTCTCCCGACCTGCCGTCCATTGGTTTGGATGAATTGCAATTGGAATATACCCGCCTCTTGATCGGACCCGGCAAACATTACACGCCGCCCTACGCCTCCATTCATCTCCATTCCCCGCAGGAAGGGAAGGCGCTTCTGTGGGGAACGGAGGCGACGGTTGTGGAAGATATTTATCGCGCGGCAGGGTTGAAAATCGAAACGGGACAACCGCGCGTACCGGATCACCTGGCGCTGGAATTGCAATTTATGCATCACTTGTGCGCTTGCGAAGCAAATTCAGCCACGCAAGGGCAGGTGGAAGAAGCCGCGTTGTGGAGAAGCCAACAACAAACCTTTCTTCGAGAGCGCTTGCTGACCTGGCTTCCAGGCTTTGTAAAAAAAATAAAGCAGGCGCAAACCCTTCCCTTTTACGGCAAAGTCGGAGAAATCACGCTCGAATTTCTCCAAACCGAATTGAACGCCAACACTGAATAATTTTTTCTGCAGCATACAATTTTCTCGATCAAAAACAGGAGTTTGCCATGAGTTCAACACGACACTATGTTATTTCCGTGTTTGTGCTTTTACCTTTGATATCCATCCTCACCCTGCTCATTCCGCTTGTAAGCGGAAAGCAGGAGCGCGCCATCGGACCGTCCTACGACGCCCCCGTCGAGGTCTCCGCTGGCGACGCGGTAAATGGCGAGTACCTTTTCCGTTCAAAATGCTACGGCTGTCACGTAAAAGAAAATCCGAACGCCATTCTCCTCGACACCGCGGATTTCAAAGCGCGTCATGCGGATGACGCCTCCATCATATCCATTGTTCGTGGCGGCCCCGCGCCAATGCCAGCCTTCAACAGTCAAATGCTCGACGACCAGGAAATGGCTGACGTAATAGCCTACCTTCGCGCGCTGCCATAAGTTTGCATTGTCACGCGATAATCAAATCGGGAATGAAAAATCATCATTCCCGATTTTACAATCCATGCGCCGGAATCTCCGTTGGTATGTTCTCATTGTTGCCGTTTTCTTCGCCCTTTGGTTTTTTATCGCGCCTCCGCGGTTTTGGCTGAACCTAACCAAACGGGTGGAAGTCAGCCCCGAAAGCGGCGCGCAATTGGTGGAGCGCTACCATTGCCGCCAATGCCACGAAATTGGCGAAAGCGGCTCGCTCAAAGCGCGCTCCCTCAATGGCATGACGCGCCTTATCAGCGAGGCAGACCTTGCGCGCTGGCTGCAAAATCCGCGCATGGTCAAGCCGGACACCGCCATGCCAAATTTCAAACTTTCGGATACGGAAATCAGCGCCATTCTGGCTTACCTTAAAACCCTTGATTCGTAGTTTCAAATGCTTCAAGCCGGTTCGCAAAACCAGGCGATAAGAAGATGTAAAAAAAGATTGCATTTGGGGAAAAGCCTGCAAATATTCATCCAACTTCTTTTGAATAATACTCTGGTCGGCTTGTGCGGACGCGTTAGTAATCGTGCGCATGCAAAGGTTGTCAGGGAAAAAAGAGCCTCTGGTAGGATAGTTAAGGTATGAACAAAACCAAACTACCCGAGGCTCAAAATGAAATATAACATTGAAAAGATAAACCAAATAGGCAATCTGCGAACCGACAGCACATCCCTGACCCAAAAAAGTCCTAAAGTACCGACAGGTAAGTGCTGACATAAATGTATGTGGAAACCGACACGGATGGGGGATAAATGTCGGTTAGTGTTTCAAGAAAGGATACGGGTAGCGTGTGAAAATGCGACCTTTGACATAAACTGTCAATTGCGCGCGCCGCGTATCCAAGACAACCTTAACATACTGACCTTTCAATCGTTTGCCAACGCTGAAGGTCTGGCTGAGCAAATGGATTTTGCCGTGAATGGTCACTTGACGAATGAACGTTACGCGACCGGCCGCAACAGGCAATGCCTCGGTGGGTACAACGAAACGAGGCGGCAACTTTTGAAGTTTCTTGCGCCGCCGATATTGTTCGGGGGTTAGGCCGCCCAATCGACGTTGCACATTTTGAGAGTTGACCGTTTCTTGCAAACGTTGCAACTCGCGTTTGAAGGCACTGACACGGGTAAAATGACGCTGGAACAAACGTGGTTGAAACCAGCCGTTGAAATTCTCCACGCTTCCATTCCGCTGAGGTCGGGCTGGTGCGCTGCGCGTGAAAATCGGCTCGACCTCAAAGCGTAAGCACAGGCGGATCATCCGTGACAAGTAACGCGCGGCGGGTCCCCAGCCGAGGTATTCGCGAGCGTTATCGAATTGCATTTGTTTCGGGCGACCGAGCGTCTTCCAAGATTCGCCCAAAAACTCCAAAACGGCCTCGATTTTGCGCGAACGACCCAGTTTTAGGCAGGTTGCACCGTCAAAAACGTCCTTGCAGACGAAAATGTAATACCGCTGCTTCTGCCCTTTCAGGTAAATTGGACCGACCAAGTCGACCTGATGCAAGTGATTGGAGTCTGACGCTTGCGGCGCAGGGTAGACGTGCGTTGGCAGGAAACGCGCCAGACGCACTCTCGGCAAGGTCACGCCGTTCCGCTGCAACACGCGTTCGATCGTGCGGACGCAGGGCACGGCTCGAATATTCAAGGATTTCAACTCAGCTTGAATGGCGCTCGCGCCAATCAAAGCATAGCGCGTTTGTGGATGATAGGTCGACTCAAGCCGCTTGCGAATGGACAAAATCATGCGTTCCATCTCTGGTGAAATCAGCGACGCACTTTGGCGCGCGCGGGTTAGGTCGTACAATCCTGCCACGCCCAGCGCTTGATAACGTCGCCACCAGGTATGAAACCATTCGCGGGACCGTTCCAAAGTTTGGCAGATTACTTCCACAGACTGACCTGCCAAACGCATTTTGATCGCTTGATGGCGATCTGAGAATTCGTCTTTCATGGTAACCTCCGTTGCAAATGAATGCCGGTCTCCACACGGGGTTACTGTAAACGATATTTTCTTTACGCCATCTGTGTCGTTTCATCCGACACGAATGTCAGCACTTACGTGTCGGTACCTTTCGAACTTTTGTCAGGATTTAACTGTCGGTAAAGTGTCAGCCATGTGCTGTCGGTTCGCAGCTTGTCCTATTCTACCGCTTGTTGCATAAATTACTTAGCGGCATCATTCTTTCCCAATTCAGCCGAATTTAACCCAAGTCTGTTATTCGCTTACCAGTCTCCATCGTTCCAGAGTGAAGGTCGGTGTAAATAGAGTTACGCTTATTTACCTTTTGTGAAGAATTGCCACCATCGTGATTTATGAAATGCTGTCTAACATTTCATTCCAAACAGAACCAAACCCCAGTCGATTAACCCATTCTTCAATATACCTAAGGTCAAGTTGATTTTTTTTTGCTCGAAGAATTGCTGCAATATCACGGGCGTGCTTGGGCTGCCCACTCAAGCCCAAATACATAAGCTTGTAAAGGATCAGGTCCTCCGGAGAATGCACATATACTTTTCCGATTGGTGGACCATAGTCGACCTTCACCCGTCGTTCGAACGCGCTCTGCCGAAGATTGTCACCAGCTCGCATCAAATATAGGTCTGCTTTGAGACCACTGTACATATGGATCGCGTTCAGTGGGATGTCTGCGCGATCCTCCATCATCGCGTCCAGAATGATGTCGGCTGGAACGAGCATTTTTCTTTTCTCAAGCTCCTTGGAAAACCTCCCAATAGCCTTGATGGGGAGGTTGATGACAATATCTAAATCCTGTGTTGCCCGTGGTTCGCCCCAAGCCCATTCTGCGATTGCGCCACCAATCATGTATTCGACCCCAGAAACTTCCAGGGTTTCAAGCATTAGCTTTAGGAAACCAGTAATATCCAACGGCTGATCATTCATGGCGTATATGCTCTTTGTAGTGCTATTCGATTGGCTTCCTGTGGAGTAAGTTTAGAGTTTTCTTGCCGAATGCGGTAAGCCACCACTTTTCGGGCAGTGTCGCTAATGGCACAGCCTTGTCGAAAGCGTCCTGTAGAGGACAATTGATGGTAAATGTCAATCTGGCGCTGATCTACTTCAGCGGCGCTGGCTTTAATTATTTTCCTGAATTCGGGTAATAAGGCTGGCTGTCCATGTAAATAATAACCAGGATTTTCTCTGCTCCGGCTGTAATCCAACAGGTAATCAGCAGCTTGAAATGCCTGTTTGACCACACGCATATCTCTGTAAAAGGTATCTTCCCAGGCAGATGTTCCAAAACAATTTCTTCCCAGCTTGTATTCAACTCTGGTAATTAATTGAGCACGAGTGAGGTATCGTTCAATCCACAAAATTTGAAGTAGAGTGGCGCGACGAGCAGTGGTTATATCACGCTGGATGGCATCATGAAATATGACTTCAACAGACTTGCGGGACAATGCGATGTTTATCACTCCCTTATTATACCTGATTTGAAAATCAGGTGTGATAATTTGCAATATGAAATTGTATGGATACGTGGGAACAAAAACGCCCTGCATTATTTGCAGGGCGTTTTTGAAGTCTTATTGGATCAGTTCTTACCGCCTACGTGCCGCCTACGCGTTTCCGAAACTTATACCCGTATACATGATACATGCCGCACTGGGATGATTACAGTTATTTTGTAGATATTTTTATCTTCATCTGCATGGTTTTACCTTTGTTCTTATGTGTCTTCATCTAAATGATCCTCCCATTCAGTGCCGCCGAGAATTTCACTGGGATTGAATGGCGGCACATTGGGATCATATCTCTTCGGCGTGGATGGCAGTGGGATGTTGCGCGTCCATTTGTGCATGCGTTTTAAATCTTCTAGCATTTCTGTATGAAGTTCATCCTTCTACTTTTCATACATGCGGATTCTTTTTTTCACCCAGTCGGCAGGTTCGCTAGGTTGATGACCATCATCCTTGTCGAGAAAACTCCAATCCACAATGGAGGGGAAAGGCGCTTCTTTTTTTTCAGGTAAAGATTTGTCAAATAAACTTTCCAATTCTTTATCAATGGTTGGACGATACGGCGCGCTGCGTTCCTTTTGATTTTCATTTCGCGCTTCGCGAATATAATCCTTTGTCTTCGGCGCAGTGGGGTCAATGAAGTCCATCATACGGTCATAAAGTGAACCGTTTATCACAGAAGAGTTCGTAAACAAGTTTCTGTGCTTCTTCGCAATCAGAGAACAACGCCAATATATCAAAGCACAATGCCGCCGCATCAGACTGTCCGCAATACCATTGACCGATATCACGCGCGCGGGCTAAGGTCTGGTAAACGTATTCGGGATAGGTGGGCATTTAAAATAGACTCGGCTGATTAGGTTTAGGCGGCAAGCTTGCGGCTTTTTCATTCATCCACTCAGACAGTTTGACAGGCTTATCTCTGAACGGATGAGGGAATGCCAGTGCTCCTTTTTGCAACAACAACTTGTTCCCATCGGGCATGGCTTCATGCTCCAATACAAAAACGGGAAGCCAGTTATTTTTCAACGCTTCAGTTGCGCCTGCCCACGTGCCGCCTGTTTCTGCGTCACTTGCGACGACGATGGCGTAATCTGCCAGCGTATAAATGAGACGATTGCGACCCATTGCCGCGCCGACAGAGAATCCTGCATTTGGACTGTAGGGTGTGACCAGGCATAAATCTCCGCGACTCAACGCTTCTTTCTGACTTCGGACTGTTCTTTCCAAACTATCTGCCAGCACGCTAACGGCTGTTCCGCGCGCCTCTAGCGCGGATTCCATGCTGAGGGTGTCTACGCCTTTTGCGCCGCCCGAATACAAGACTTGTCCCGAAAGTCCGCAGGCGTTGCCGACAAATTTGGCGCACTCCTGTCCTGCTTCATCTAAATGACGCGAGCCGACCACCGCGATGCCAGGTTGCCCAAGCAGGGCTTTTTCGCCCGCATAAAACAAAACGGCAGGCGCGGAGTCTTTCAACCGCTGGCGATACCGTTCAGGGTAATCTTTGTCGGCGCGGGTGAGGACAAAAATGCCGAGGTTGTTGAGCCGTTCGAGGGCGATTGCGAGTGTGCCGCTGCGTTCGAGTAGTTTCGTGATGCGTGTTGCGTGTTCCGTTGGGATATCGAGTTTGGTTTGTAAATCTTGTTGCGAGAGATTGAGTAAATCTGCGGGGCGAAGCGAGGCGGCTTGCAATTTGCGCGCCAGCGGATTCCATTCACGCAGGGTAAGCGGGGGGAGTTCAGGGTCGGTGGGAAGTCCCAGATGGGAGCAGAGTAAAAGCAGGGATTGGGAGTCGAGGGTGAGGGGCATGGGATTCTCGTGTAGCGTGTAGCGTGTTCCGTTGTTTACCTGATCACGAATTTCTCGCTGTGGCTTGCGCGAGGGTGAATGGAAAAACTTGTCCGCAACCGTGTGAGCGGAGGAGCCAGCCTGCCATGGCTAATGTCCAGCCTGAGTCGAGGATGTCATCCACCAGCAGGACGGGCGTGTTGGGAATGTCGCCAGAAATGCCGATTGTGTTGAAGACATTGTTGGCTTGCATGGAACTGTTCTGCATGGTCTTTTGTTGCGGGGCGTCAGAGATGCGGACAAGGACAGGGTGAAACGGGATTCTGATTCGGGTGGATAAACGCTCGGCGAAGCGACGAACCAACTCAGGGTGCCGTCGGGACGGAATCGCTGTCATCCAAACAGGGAAAGGCTCGGGCTTCCACTCATCTATTATTAAATGCGCGGCAGCCTCCACCAATTCATCCGAAAAATGATTCTGCTCATACTTGCCCGAACGTACCAGCGTGCCCCAACCTGCGTCGCCATAATAACACAGAGAGCGACCCGCTTCGTTGAGAAGTTCGGGCAGGATTTTGCGCTTGTGGTCGGGGAAAATTCCAGCAGGGAGCATGTGACGCGGCGCAATGGGAATGGACGCGCCTTTGAGGTGGGCTTCGGCTTCGATAACCAGTTCGTGAGAAACAGTTTTTGGCAGACCTTTGCTGCGACAATTGGCGCAGCGCCCGCAAGGTTGCGGATGAGCGTCGTCGAGGGCGCGTTGCAGAAACTCCATGAGGCAGCCCGTGTGCGCCATGTAATCTTGCATTTGAGATTGTTCGGCGCGGCGCAGTTGGGTGACATGCTCGATGCGCTCGATGTCGGGCTGCCAGGGGTTGGGCGTGCGGAAATAAACCGTCTTGCGATTCTCGAAGGCTGTGCCAATCGCGCCATCCACTTCGAGAAGTTTGAGCGCCTTGTCGAGCATACTGCGGCTGACGTTGACGCGCGCCAGAATGTCGTTGATGGGAAGTCCCTCCGTTTTGGCAAGCGCGGCAAGAATTTGATTCATCGTTTCAATACTGGGAAACGCAGACTGAATGAAATAATCCTGAATTTCATCATCTTCCGCGCCGCTGAGCAGAATGCCGTAGGCGCGTTCCACTGCGCGACCCGCGCGCCCGACTTGCTGATAATACGCTACGACAGAGCCAGGACGCTGAAAGTGAATCACGAAACCGATGTCGGGTTTATCAAATCCCATGCCGAGGGCGACGGTGGCGACAAGAATTTTGACTTCGTTGTTGAGAAAGGATTGTTCGAGGGCAGGGCGGTCGGGGCTTTCGGCGTGATAGGCTTCGGCGGAGAATCCTTTTTTCTTGAGCCAGCCCGTGACGCGCTCTGTGTCGGGAACGGTGAGGCAATAGACGATTCCACTGCCAGGCAACTTAGGCAGGTTTTCCACCAGCCATGCGAGACGTTCGCTTTGGTTGGCGAGGGTGATGTTTTGCAGTCGCAGGGACTCGCGTGTGAGCGTTCCGCGCAAGACAAGCAAATCCGCGCCGAGTTGCGATTGAACATCCGCGACGACGCGATTGTTGGCAGTGGCAGTTGTCCCCAACACAGGCGCGCTTTTCGGGAGCATATTCAGGATGCGAGTGATTCGGCGATAGTCTGGGCGGAAATCATGTCCCCAATCGGAGATACAGTGGGCTTCATCCACAACGAATAGCCCGATGCTGCCAGTCATGCCAGGGAGAACAGATTGCAGAAATCGTTCGTTGTTCAATCGTTCTGGTGAAATGAGAAGCGCGTCGCAGGTGTTTTCCTTCAACGCTGTTTCGACGGTATCCCATTCCTCGCGGTTAGCGCTGTGGATGGTATGCGCGCGGATACCGATGCGTTGTGCCATCTCGATTTGATTCCGCATGAGCGAAAGCAGCGGGCTGATGAGAAGTGTCGGTCCCGCGCCTTGTTCGCGGAGAAGTTTTGTTGCGAGAAAATAAACAAGACTTTTCCCCCATCCAGTACGCTGAACAACCAGGGCGCGTTTCTTTTGAATGGCAACCGCTTCAATCGCATCCCATTGACCAGGTCGAAAATCCGCGTGCGTACCGAGCATGGTGCGGAGAAGGTCAAGCGTGTGTTGTTTGGGGCTGGTGGTTGGCATATTTAATATCCCTTCCTGTTGGTGTTTCGAATTATTTCGATTATACAGTCAGCGTGTCTGTAAATTACCTTGATGAATTAGAAGGTTTCCACGCCTTCTTGTTCCAATTTCAGTCCACGCTTTAGCAGGTGTTCGATCACGGAATGCACATCGCATAATTCGGGTCGTAGAAGTAGTCGTTTGAGGTTGGTTCGGTCAGAGGTTGTAAGCGGACGCGCGCGGGGGATGTTGCTTTCGAGGGTATCAATGTCCATTAAATAAGGTTGAATTTGTTCGCTAACAAATCGGCGCAGTTGACTCAAGATATTAAATCCGCCGTAATCCAAATCAGACCAGAGATAAATAGGCGTTGTTTCGGGAAGGAGGCGCAAGACGCGGCGCACAGCGGGGGATGGGTTGCCGAAAGTACAGATGATGGCGTGTTTCGTGTTGCGTGTTCCGTTGTCTACTTGTTTACCTGTATACCTATCTACCTGCTCTGTTTGGCGGATGTATTGATGGAAGGTGGTGAGGTTTTCGATGCAGAGGACTGATTCAGCGTGGACAGTTTGCAGGGTGGCTGTTTGCACGGCTGGAAATCCGACTGAGGGAGTGAATCCGCTTAGGTTGAGAATTTCGCCTTTGTCAGTGGTAAATTGCCAGTCGCCTGCAAAGTGGATATAGTTTGGGTTGGCGACGAGGTTGAGTTCGCGCAGAACTTCTTCAGCAGGGATTCGTTTCCATTCGGGGTTGCCGATGCGGGCGAGTGTGACAAGTTAGAAACCCACTCACGCACCAACGATGTCTTTCCATAACCTGTTGGCGCAGATAAAAGAGAGAGTTTATGATTCCTAGCTTCGCTCAATATCCCTAACAAACGTGGACGGGATAGAAAATGTTTGGGCAATACTGGCGGCTGGAGCTTGGTCGCAAGGAGTTTCATGCGATTGATTATAAATGAAAAGATTTTCTAGCTGGACACTTGAAATGTTGCCTGTGACCTGACCTGGCGAGCAGGCGCAGCAACCCATCGCAGTAGCCGCAAGGGGGAGTGGGTGGAGCGCAAAACCCCAATTAGCACCTATTTCTGTCCACAACCCCATAAGGAACTCAGACCGCCAGATGTCCCAAATCCGTGAGCGCCAAACGTGCAGAAACGCAAGTCTGGGGAAAATTGTATGAGTTCGCCATGAACCCGGATTTCTTGCTTGCGCAAGCCAATGACCTGGTCAAGCAACTCCAGCAAAGGTATGAACACCTACAAAAAGATCGGGGACAGATTCTTGAAGAACTGGAAAAAGAGTTCGTCAAGCGCCAGCAAGTGATCACGGAAGCCCGCAAAAAAATGAGGGCGGACGCCGATTTTGATGAGCAGATGCGTGAACTGAATAAAGTAAAAGAACGATTGAAGCACAGGCTGGCAACCCTGGAACAAGAAATAGACACCTATGCCGGGCTGGATTGGGAAGAAAAAGTCAAGGAGTATGTGAGGGACCTTCAAGCAGGGACCGAAGAATTGAACAACGCTATCCCCAAAACTCCCGAAGAGCAGCATCGTGTCTTTGTGATGAAAAAACAACTGGTGGACGAACTGGTTTTCGAAGCGATGATCGATGGCAAACGAGATATTCAGGTGGAGTTTCGAGCCAAAATCATGGATCTGGCGGTGAGCAAACAGCTACTGGATTTTCCGAATAATGGTGAAATTGTAATTCGGCTATAGCAAACAGCTTCTAATGAAAAAGATAACGCCCTGACAATCCCGCGAAATGGAACGGATTGCCAGGGCGTATTTCACATTAAGTACGCACTCTTCCATCGAAGAGTGCGGCATGATCGTTTATGAGAGAAATTCCCATTCCCATACACGATCATCCAACTATATAGAGAACTTTA
>JAUXUT010000136.1 GCA_030680695.1 bacterium | reverse complement strand
TTGACAAAATCAGGTAGTTGATACCCCGGTAAAAATGGCCATTCAGACTCACCGGCGATGGCAAGTCCCAGAATTTCTGCCAGTTTCCGGATGTTTCCAGGTTGACAATGATCTTTTCAGTAATCGCAGCATAAACTTCAGCATTGTTCATTTTTGATGCTTCCCGCCCGGAAGACTTATTTCGGCATCTGGCCCGCCAGTGAAAAATTTATGCAGACTATCAAACCGGAATAAAAATTCTGAAACAAATGTTCGGGTCAGATTGGCTTTCCAATCTGAATGAACCCAAAGGGCGATTGCTCCATCAGGAGGTCGCATTAAGAGACATGAGATTTTTATGAGGTTACCTTTGCATCAAATTTGAGTAGCAGTGCGTTGGCTTTTTGCAACTTTTTCCTTCAAAAAGTGCCCGGTTTCATTGGGTTTCTTTTTGCTACGCTTTTTCATTGCCCGGCGCCATCAAAGAAAAAGCGGACTCGTGATCATAAAAAAAGCCTTGTTTCCAAGGCTCTTTTTCGCAGGTTGGCTGTTTAGAAGGGAAGTTCGTCGGTGTTCTCCGGCATGTGATAATCGGTGTTGTCCGGGAAAATTGAACCTTCCGTTTTTGGAGTTGCTGTTCTTTTTGGTTTGCGGTTGTTTTTTTTGGGAGCATCTTCAACCAGGCTTGCCTGAGGTTCCGGTGTTTCGACCAACTTATTTACATATGCAGTGTATCCGTGGCCGAAACTGTCTGGAGTTTTCAATTTCGCTACTTCGAAAGTGATGTAATCTTCACCGTTGAATACATGAGAGAGCTTTGCAATTTCTGATAGTTTGAAACTGAATTTTACGATTGATAAATTCGCGACCTGGGTACCTTTTCCGATGTAATTTTTTTCAAATGTTTTCATGATAGAGTTTTTTAGGGTTAAATTTTATGCAAGTGTAATTAAGCTCATGGAGGGGCACTCAAGGAGGAATTGGAATACCGGAAGGCACTGAGGATATGCCGAGAAAATCCTTGAATGAGTGGAACTGTACCCTGG
>JAUXUT010000112.1 GCA_030680695.1 bacterium | reverse complement strand
GATTTGGCGATTGAAAAAGCTGTAGAAAATTCTGATATTGTTTTAGTCTGTCTTTCCAATGGGTCAATCAATAAAAAGGGGTATGTTCAGAAAGAGCTACGTTTTGCTTTGGATATTGCCCTTGAAATGCCCGAAGAAACGATTTTTATTATTCCCCTTCGATTGGAAGAATGTAGCCCGCCACGAAGTTTGAGAGATTGGCAGTACGCGGATTACTTTGAAGGTCAACGTGACCGAGCATTTCAAAGATTGTTAGGTAGTTTTAAAAAACGTGCGGATTCGCTAGGCATAAATTTGCCATCTTCCGAAGTAACCTCAATCAAAAAGAAAGATGTGATACTTCCCAAGTTTTATCGCCGCGCAATTCATCTTGAGTATAAGATAAATGCTGATGCTAAGACAATTAATGATTATTTATTGCAGCTTTATACAGGCATTGCTTTTTTTGTTGAGGCATTTGATAGCGTTTATCAAGTAGATACAATAGAGGCATTTACCCCTGATGGACATAATGTCTTTCAGTGGGGGTTTGTAGCAAGTGGTACTAAGGAGACTGCTCAACACGGATACACCACTGTCGCAGGTATGAAAATAACACCAGATCCAGCTATCGAGCCAGTGCCAGAGATGTTTTTAATTTCAATTAGCCAAGGTCAGAATGGGGTTTCAATACTTAGTTTTGATACTGATGTCAATCATGCTCATATGTTTACTACAGGGTTAGTGCAAGATTTGAGGAAAGCCTTCTCAGTTCAGTTATTGAATCCGAGCCAATATACACTTGCGCGTAAAGAAGAAAAAAGTGAAGAAGTGAAAAAGGCTTTTTCTGAAGTGCCAGTACGAAAAATAGAAGACAAAAACTTGTCCAATGAAACGTTTGCTACAGAAAAGAATATGGATGTAGACCAGAAAGCAAAAATCGAAATACAGAATTCTTCAGTGTCCAAAGAAACATCTGAGCGAGAGACAAATATTCCCTCTGTAATGCGTAAAAGTGCTATAGGTATTTATTCGTGGTGGGCGCGGATTCTTATGGGTAGTATGTTAGGGTTGAGTGTTGGTGTGATTGCACGATTGCTAAGCAATGCTACGTTTATGTCTTTTGATATCATCATGTTATTAATATTTGTGTCTGGAGTAGCAGGATTAATCTCTTATCCTCATAAATTCTCTTTGTTTTTATTGGGCTTAGGTTACTTTATCGCTGGAGTGATAGTTTCTCTAATTTTTGGATGGGACGGCGGTAGTACTGAGTTTTTTGCTCTCATTATTGCTGCTGGAGCATTATATGGTTTCCCTATTGGTGCAGTAGTTTCTAGAGTTCTATTTTGGTTGAAACTAAAAAAATAAGTTTAAGTGTAATTTTCAAAATTGCAGTAATTTTTCTATCCCTTGCTCACTTCTATGGGGGGAAGTAAACTTCCACAACTTTCAAACCTTCAACCTGAAACTTAGCACCTGAAACCGGAGAACCCAATGCACCTCAAAGGAATATACGCCCCCATCGTCACCCCCTTCAACGCGGACGAAAGCATCAACTACCCCGTTCTCGAACAACTGATCGAATACCTGATCGCCAACAAGATCGCAGGACTCGTCCCAGGCGGCACCACGGGCGAAGTCTACGCCTTCACCGAAGCCGAACGGCTGGACATTTTTAAATTCACTAAAGAGAAAGTCAACGGGCGGGTGACGCTGATTGCTGGCACGAACTCTGGCGCCACGCGCGATGTTGTCCGCTACTCGCAGATCGC
>JAUXUT010000129.1 GCA_030680695.1 bacterium | reverse complement strand
CAAAGCAACAAGATATTTAAAGAGAATAAGCGAATATTTTTTAACGACATACTAAGAATACCTATACTTTAATTTGTTTATTATTTCGGTTGGCAGAAATTTCTGCCAACCGATTTTTTATTTCAAAAGGAGATTCACATGTTCAAGTTGTTCAAACGATTTATGCGCGAAGAAGATGGTCAGGACTTTGCAGAGTATGCCCTGATTCTGGGTGCGGTGGGTGTGGTCGCAATTGCGGTGATCGCCCAATACAAGACCGAATTGATTGCGGCCTTCCAGGCGGGCATTGATGCCCTGCGCATGGCGCGAGGCGGATAAATGTTCCGCTGGAAAGAAAAGGGACAGACGATGGCAGAGTTCGCGCTGATTATGCCAGTCCTGATTCTGCTCCTGTTCGGCATGACCTTTGCGGCGTTCTATGCCTTTCGTTCCGCCTCCACGGATTGGGGCGTGTTCATTACAGGAGTCGCCACTGGATCATATAACACTCCTGCAACAGAGCATGCCAGAGACAATGTCTTGTGGCCGGATCTGGCAAACCGCATTAACGCGAGTCAGAATGGTGCGCGCCAGGTGCGTTCGTTGATCACCGTGGAGGATTCGCGCGATTGGATATTCGGCATCCGCCTGATCGAAGCTCAGCGCGCAGCCACGTATTTTCGTTTGTGGCGTTTCTATCCCGGCCCTCCTCCTGCTGGAGGCATCGAATGAAAACTGTTCCTCATCGTCGAGGGGAACGCGGCCAGGCATTGGCAGAGACTGCCCTGTTTGCAATATTGGCTGTGCTCATGGCCTTTGGCTTGCTGGCTTGGATACCAACACATCGCGCCCGTTCCGCTGCGACTGCCGCCGCATATGCCTGTACTCAGTTCCTATCCCAATCGCCTGATCCAGCCAGGGCGAAACGCAACGCAGTGAATGTGGCATGGAGAACACTGAACGCCGATTGGTCTGCCACGGCAGGTGTGCAATATCGAGTGCAAGTCTCACCGCCCAGCGGTCCCGGTCTACCTGGTCGCTGTCTGGTTTCCTTTCAAGTGCCGACCTTGTTCAATGGATTGCTTGGACTGGGTGCCGGCGGCTGGAATAGCGAGTGGTTCATTTCGCGTTCCGAAACCTGGAAGGCAAGATGGCAATGAAACATAAACGAAATGAACGCGGTCAGTCCATTCTGTTGTTTGCGATCCTGATGCCCTTGATGTCTTTGTTCCTTCTGGGCATTCTGGACTACATGGTGACCAATGCGCGCGTGATGGAGACCGTGGCCGCCGCAGATCTTGCCGCACATGCGGGCGCGCAGGAGATCACAGTCTTGCCAGATGGCACGATAACCGCAACAACAGGCGGCAATGGCATTGCCGCCATGTATTTCAACGCCCAACGACCGGGCTATTCACAACTCATCTCGGTATCCTGCGGCAGACATCAGGGAAGGCCTGCCTGTTTTGTAACAGCCCAAACTCGCTCCGCAGGATATTTACTACCTGCCCGATGGGTGACAGTGCGCGCCATTGGATATCTGGCGCATGGTGTCACGCGGGGCGATCAATAATTTTTTGGAGAACAATGAAGTCACTTTGGAAAACAATCCTGGATGGATTGACCTATAAAGACCTTGCTGGGAAGAGGCAACCTCGCGCCTACACGGTTATGACCGGGCTGATCCTGCTACTGCTTTTGATGGCAGGAGGCATGGCCGGGCTCAATCGGTATCTGTTGATGAGCAGGGTGCAAGCCACGCCGGTGTCTGTTTCATTAACTACGCAAGCTACTGAAACAATAGAAACCGATCAACCAGCAACCACACAACCGAATGATGCAATATCAACTGGCTGTCCAACCGACTCTGCAGACTGGTCACTCACGCCATCCTATATCAGCGAGAATTACAAAGTCGTCCAACCCGCCTGTGTCTATCAGGGTCTTGAAAATACAATTGCCTGGGCGCTGGCTGTGCGGGAAGGATATAGCCGCGCGGAAGCAACACAACAACTTGGCTTGACTGAAATGCCGATGAGACAAATGAAAACGGTACCCATCCCTGCAAACGCAAATGGGCTGGCGACGGTGCCTGTCAGTTTCATTCCGCCAAATCCAGATTTCACTGAATGGCGACTCAATGAAAATGGTGAAGCCGCAGTGACGTATGCTTTGCGAGGCTGCTTCCGAACATCAACGGTTGTAGGGAACCGCCTGGAAATATGGGGCGGCGATTACCCGGTGATCTGTATCGTGATGGAGGATGCTGAAAACACACATATTGTTTATTCATTGAACGGTCATACTTATACTTCAACCGCCACGCCCACGCGTTCATTCCTGCTTTTCGGTTATCTGTCCGATGGGTATTGGGTCTGGCTGGGGACCCAGGATGATCCAAAACTGGAAATCACCGACCCGCAGGCGAATGCCGATGAACGACTAACCATTGCCACGCTGTTTGATTCTTATCCGTGGGATGCGAAGTGGTTGCTGAATACCCATCACCTGCTCATGCAGCCCCCGCCTGAAAACTGGCAGACCATGACCGATGAAAACGAGAAACAGGCTATTCTCAATGGATTGTCCGTTGATCCAAATGGAGCAACGCCATGAAGCGCGCGAGTCTGCTCCTCATTCTGATCGCTTTGCTATTGTTTCAGCCGAATGCAGTCCAGGCTCAATCTGCTCCATCGTGTTCCTTTCAACCGGATGGCAGTATCTTCTGCACAACCGGGGGCGGGAACGATGACGGTGGGGATGACGGTGGAGATAATGGCGAGGGAGGCGTATGCACACCCGGCGAACATCTGGTCTATCAAGTGACCGAATATGACGCCGCCACCAGTACTTGCACCGCCTTTCCGTTGTGGGTGGATAACTGCACTGGCGAGCCGACTGAGGCCGCAGGGGATGCTGTCGATGACCTGCCGTGCGAATTACCAGAACCGCCACCCGATCATCCCTGCACAACATTCACAGTAAGCGCGGGCGGCATTACCTGTGGAAATACGGAATGGAAAGTGAGCGCGCGTGTTACCTTTCCTGAAATCTATCTCGATGTGCGTCCCTATCCTGCGACTCTGGTTCGCTGGCCGACTGCGATTCGTAATGGAGGTCAACCCGAGTCCAGCGGTTCAGGCGGTGTGAATTACATTCCCTATGGCGGTGGTTCACCGAGCAATCCACAGGAAGGCGACTGGCAGGACTTACGTTTAATTCTTACTCTTCGACCAGCAGGTCCGATGTTTGTGACACTGCCTCACATTGGAGACCTGATTCTTACCAATCAAGGCGGGACAGGCAATCCCACCATGATCCAATGGGAAGTACCTTCTCATCCTGCTGTTGGAGGCGGACCATTGGCCGGCAGTGTTGGCGGGCTGGATGAATTGCCCGGCGATATTCCCCTGTTCGTTGGCAATGGACGTGCTCCCTATAAGTTGTTCTGGGAATTGCGTTATTTCGAATACACGGCAGAAATGGGATGTGTGTCCGGCCCAGGCGGTAATGGAAACTATAACTGTGGAGGCGGAACAGGACATAGGGAAATCGTGGGCTATGAATGGAAACGACAATCCAGTGGCGGTGAGATTCCACCCTCCGCTGTTCAAGACTTGCCTACGGCGATCATGGCCGACATCAATAATGATGGAACGCCCGATGCCTATTGGGACAACAACCTAACTATACGGCGTATGGATGATAACAATCGCGTGGATAGTCCGCGCTATCAACGCTCCTGGAATTGGGGCGGGATCATTTACTGGGCTGTGCGTGAAGGACAGGGCCAGATCGGATGGCCGGGGCAATAATTAATGGTGTGTCAGCCTTTTGAAGCCAAGGGTTGGCACACCTACTCTTTTAATCCTTATCCAGTTAAAACCCGATCTTTCAACATACGAGCCTTAATAACTTACCAATCTTCATGTGGATCGTTGGCATTACTAGGTTCATTGTCTGTGCTACCGCCATGCACGCTTCAACATGTTGCAAAAAGGCAATAGTTCAATAAAATACTAGTAGCCCAAACAGAAGTTTTCTGCACTCAATTTCAAAGTGCTATAATCACTCTATCAAGAGGGCGCCCATAAAATCGAATGTAGATATTTTAGTATTAAAGCTTTTGAAATTTAACAGACTATAATTTACGTAATAATCCAAGTGCATTAGCATGTCGGAGATACATAATGAACAAGATAGATTTCACCGATATTTATAAATTTTTGGTGTCAGTGGGGACAGCCATCATCGTCTTTGCAATCATATCGCCTTACCTTCTCTTTTTAAATAATTTTACATTTACTCTAACCCCGCAGGAAATCTCGAAACTGTCACCAATTGGACAGGAGTTCCTGAATTACCAGCAATCGTATCTGTTGTGGATCGCCCGATATTATCAGTATATGGCTGCTGGGCTTTTCTTTGTTGGGGCAATGGTGGTGAGCGGAGGGATTTGGGGCTGGTACAAACGCCAGCAGATGCGCAATGATAAGGAAGATGCGGAAGCTAGGACAGCAAAGAGGGAATGGGAAAAGATAGAGAATAAGGAAACCAGGGAGCAACTGGCTCAAGAGCTTAAAGTATATTTCAGTTTTGAAAATGCTCCGGGCAAAGAGGCCGTTCCGCCTGTTGATTTTGAGTATATTCTGGCAAAATATACTGGGTCTAGGAATTCCCTGATTGATCTGATACGATTTTCAGAGAGATATATACAAAATTATAATTACCAAATCTTGGTGGACTGGAAACTTGAATCGTTTAACTATGATGTTATTATCAGATCAGTGAACGAAAAAGGTATTAATGAACGCCTATCAGGTCGAAGAATTTATCGGGTGTATGCGATCAAGTATGCAGAGCATAATCCATCCACGGAATGGTTGCAGAAGGTCTTGGCGGAACTTTGGCTGTCCGCCAACGCCTATAGAGAAAGGAACAAGATCAACGAAGCTAGCGCTACCTTGATTGTATTATCACCATCCGCGGACTTGGAAAACACAATCAAGGGCTTCCACCAGACCATACCTACATATTGGCAGCACCAGATCCGGATGAGAATCGTCGGTGTATCAGGCAGGGAGCTTGAGGATTGGTTTGCGTATTATCAAAATAGGGATGATCAGGACCAGGAATATCGCAAGGATTTATTCAAAATGGTCTTCAATAAGATCGATTCGGAATTCGTCAAGGAGCTGGAGTCTGAACAGGACAGAATCGATAAATCCAGATCGTTGCGGGAGACGAAAAAAGATGTAATAAGAAAGTATGCATACTTAATAATCGGCTGGTCCATCATTGCCTCCGCCTTCGTTTGGGCTATGATCGTGTTTGTAAAGTTTCTAGCCCGCAATAAAGAGTCAATATTGAACTTTATTGCATCGCTCTTAACGCCTTCGAGTCTGGCGCTGATTTCGATCGGAGTCATTCTGTTTCTTGCTTACCAGATAAGAATCCGGATAAATAAGGTGTCCGGTGGCCTGGTTTTTGAAGACGGTCCCTCGTATGTTGCCGAATTTGGATTGTATAGTGGCAAAAATTTTCGTGTGATAAGCCAAAAGGAGCTTAGAAATTATCCTCAATTAGGACTCAAAAAAATTGTTATTCGCAATGGTAACGGAAGGACCCGTCGGATCTACGATGATGAGAGAGATGAGAATTATGCTGAATCCCGCAGCGTTATTGTGGAATGTACTGATTTTGACGGACGCAAATTCTCTGTTGAGTTATATCCCCAAATGCCTATTTTCTACAGCAATGATAGTCCACTTCAAATGAGGTATATACCTATAGGGAATCCCTTTTAACTCGGTGGTGCATTATGACACTCTGCGATGTTTTATCACCGGGATTGGAAATTAATTTTCACGGCTGCCGATTATCCATTCAGCGGTTTCTTGCCGAAGGTTCTACTAGCTATGTTTACGAAGGCAAGCTT
>JAUXUT010000118.1 GCA_030680695.1 bacterium | reverse complement strand
GGTCTCGGAGCATGTCAAGGCTGGAGAAAGTTATCGCGAAGCGGCAGTGCGCGGCATGGAAGAGGAATTGGGTTTGGAAGGGATCGAGATCGAACGGCTGACAAAATTCCGCATGAACTACGGCGTGAACGACAACGAGATCAGCGAATTGTTCCAGGGCATGGTTGAACCCGAACAGGTGAAATTCGATCCAATTGAAATCGAATCCATTGCGTATTTAGGCATGGATGAATTGAAGAGAATGCTGCAGGACGGGAATATAAAATTCTGTGGCTGGTTCGTCGAACTGTTGAATTTGTATTTGAACGGAAAGGGGATGATGCAGGTGATGGGGTAACAGGACAATGCGTCGGGGAGACGAATCTCATTGACCAGGGACCAACAAAAGCTAAGGGCGAGACGTTTCCGTCCCGCCCTTTTTTGAATTCACTCTACGGACATTCCTTAGAGAGTGTTTCTTAAGTGGTCGGGTAAGATAGGAGAATGACCAAATTCACCCAAACCTACCCGACCGACCTCAAGTATACCGAATGGCAGCTAATCGAGGGCTTCTTTCCGACCAAGCACAGGGGACGCCCACGCAAATGGGAAATGTGGCAAATTATCAACGCAATCCTGTATGTAGTCCGCACAGGGTGCCAGTGGCGTATGTTGCCGAAAGACTTTGCACCTTGGCAAACAGTATATGGTTACTTTCGACGTTGGAAGAGTCAGGGTTTATGGGAACGCATTAACAAAGAGCTGGTCAAGCAAGTGCGCGTGAGAGCCGGACGAGAGCCAGAGCCGAGCGCCGCGATTGTTGACAGCCAAAGCGTGAAAACGTCAGAAGGTGGCGAAGAACGCGGCGTAGATGTACATAAACAGACACCTGGACGTAAACGACACATTATTGTTGACACTTTGGGCTTACTTTTGATAGTTTTGGTCCATAGCGCCAGTATTCAAGATGGCAAAGGTGGCTTCCAAATCTTGCAGAAATTGTTCGATAAAATCAAGCGTAGTATTTACAATGGTCACTGCCGTTTGAAATTGATCTGGGCAGATGCCGCCTATGCTTATATTGTGGAAGAAGTCCGTAAGCATTTTGGTTGGAAATTGGACATTGTGCGCAGATCCGATAAAGCGAAAGGATTTGAACTTTTACCGCACCGCTGGATTGTCGAGCGAACCTTTGGTTGGTTGGGCCGTTATCGGCGGCTCTCGCGTGATTTTGAGCATACTATTTCATCCAGCGAGTCGGTTGTTTATATCGCCAGCATTCGACGTATGTTGAAATTAGCCACAAATTGACTTAAGAAACACTCTCTAAGATATATCAGGGAAGGATATTCCTAGTTCAAATTCATAAAACCAAGCAGACCCCACAATCCGCGCATCATTTTGTGACCGAAATCCGGCTTCAAAAACTGATTCGGACATGCCCCTGGAATGACTGCGATCCCGTTGGCGCGGCATGTCTCCACAGCCGCTGGCGAGACGCTGGTCATGCCTGCCGCAAGGCCGGGCTTGGTGCCTATCATGCAGTGCATCCAGACGTGTTTAACCCCGAGATTCACACACTGGTTGACGATCTGGTCGGTTACTTTTGGGCTGGCAAGGATGAAGACCGCATCCACTTTTTCGGGGATGGATGCCAGGTCGGTGTAGCAGGCGTCGCCCTGGAAGGATGCGATGCGCGGGTTGACCGCGAACACCTGATACCCGTTTTCCTTGAATTTTGTGTAGGCCAGGTTACAACCTGTATCGCGTTTATCTGAAACGCCGACGACGGCGATCCTCCTTTGCGTGAGAAAGGCCTGAACCATGTTATCGAGTTTTGACATAGGAATTCTCCTTAATGAAAAAAATCGGAGCCGCACGGCTCCGATCAA
>JAUXUT010000107.1 GCA_030680695.1 bacterium | reverse complement strand
GAAAGTTCGTCCAACAAAGCGTGCAGCGGACGGGTGGGTAGAGTACGAATTTTCAGGCTTTTTTCTACACCCGATCATTTTTCTGCTCTCGGGCTTTTATCTTACCCCACCCACCCGCCGCTAACGCAAGCCGTTGGGCGGTTGACATTATCAGCATAATGGATTTTTCGTAGTGAACAAAAGCATTTTCCTCGATTTAGCAACTGAAACTCTTCGGAAATATGGAGAGATACCATCCGGCTTTGCGGAAAAAATGGCAAAGCGAATTCGACGCAAATTTGGAGTAAAGGTTGAATCTGATAAAATCATCGAACTCGCTTTTCACTACAAAGCGATTTACTCGTTTGGCAAGTCAATTCTCAAAGATTATCTCAGTCCACCAAAAGGGAATTATGCGTCAACGGAAGATGTTGACACGGAAAAGTTTTTAGCAAGCCTTGCGAAAAAGTATCCTGACGAAAGCCTTGATGTATTACAAACGGTTGTTGGTTACGTAATATATTACGAATATTTGCGCTAACAGCGGTTTTTGCTTTGGTTTACTTAAGGTAAAATTTTCTTGAGATTTGGTTTTTGGATTAAGGAACTTGACGTATAATTTTCACAAACGCTTTGTTCATTTCCAAATCAGTTGATTTAGGTAGTTTTTTGTTTTTTTAACTTAACTTATTCTCAAAGCAAAAGCATGTGTAGGCAAAAACCGCCCAACAAAGCGTGCACCTGACGCTGGGGAGTCTGCGCACATCCCAAGCAGTTTTCTACGCCTTTTCATTTTTCTGGTTGGACGGCTTCGCCGTCCCCGCCCCAGCGCAGGTAACGCAAACCGTTGGCTGGCAAGTCAAAGTGCAAATACAAAACCGCCTTTGAATCGCAAAGTTTCGTTTTATCGTTGAGTTCGGAAAAACAAGTTCAGGTTTTTAGCGGTGGCATTTTTCAAATCTGTGTTTGTGTCTGATTTTCAATTTGCAGGTTTTCAAGTTCTCGTTTTTTGTTCAACAAGTTTTCTTTTTATCGGCAAAGTTTCGGGTTGGCTTTGTCGAGTCGCTAAAATCGGCTTCAAGGTTTTTCGCTTGTCTTTCGGTCAACTTTGGTTTTGATTGGCTTTGTTTCGTGACTTCGGCTTTGTTCGCGGTTGGTTGTGCAGGTTTTCAAAATCGGCTTGTCTTTTTTCTGCACAGGTTTTGGTAAATTGAGTTTGTAAAATTATCTCGGCTTCGTTGGCTTGGTCACTTTTTGGTCAAAGTCAGGTTTTCCAAAAATTTCGTTCTGGTCGTTTGTGGTTTTGATTGGCAAAGTCCATTTTTATAGCAGGCGTTTTGGTTAGTTGTCGTTTTTGGTTGTTCGGCGTTTTGGCAAATTCTGTTTTCTGCCATTGCTGAAAATTATGTTGTGTGTAAAACTTGGGCGTGTTGGCAGTGGTTCTGGTTTTCAATCAGCAAGTCTTGCACAAAGCCAGCCAACAAAGCGTGCACCCGACGTGTGGGAGTCTGCGCGATTTACAAGCATTTTTCTGGCTTCGAGTTTTTCCTGCTCCCAAGCAGAATCCACGCCCGCCCACACGCAGGTAACGCAAACCGTTAGGCAGTTCCTTGCAAATCACAGTTTTATTTTGAACATCCTTTCAGAAGTGTTTGGTTTTCAAAGAGAAGTAAGGTGTATATTGATTTTGTGCCTTTGATAAAAACCTATATCATATATAAAGTGAAAGTAAATTTCACATAACAATAATCACTTTAAGGAGGACGCCCTATAAATATAATCAATCTCTCTTTTGCAAATGCCCAGTCTAAAAATATATTTTTTCAATTAAATTAAGGAGAAAGTTATGAAACGCATTAGGTTCGCTAACCGCTTTGTTATGCTTCTCATTGTTGCCGTTCTTCTTGTGGCATCAGCGCAACCCGCTCTCGCCAGTTCAACAAGTTCAACGGTGAGTGGGAAACAGATTGTGCTTATGGCGGGAGATATGGGGTCTAAATTCGTCTCTGTATCCATTTCTGGTAACAACCAATATAAACAATGGACAACATGGAATAAACAAGATAAAAACGGATTCGCTATAGCATATACAAAAAATTGGTGGTGGAGTGAAAGTTTTGTTCAAATTTCATTTACCATTCAAAATAGCGCGGGTATACAGACATCAAAAACTTGCACCTTTGACACTTTGGCACAACCAGCAAATTCGCCGCGTGTTGAGATTGTTTATTACTCAAGTAAAGGTTGTGTTGGAGGCGACGCTGGGAGCGTGCGGGATCCAGCCAAAGACGCAGTCAAGCCCATTCGAGACGCCTTTACAACTATCTGGAACTTTCTTCCAGAAAACAAATTTGACTTCTTCATGACGCTAATGAATAATGAAATAAATGCAACTGGTTGTGTTTTAGGAGTAGCCGTGATTATCAAATCTGGTGGCTTTGCTATCCTTGATGGCACAACTAAAAGTTATGTACAAAAAACATGCCAAAGCACAGGTAACATGGTATACCAACTTTTCACAAGTCGGTAGCATTAAAGAGTTTCTAAAAAATCCCGCAGGATTATTCTTGCGGGATTTTAATCTAATCAATAAAACCTGCCTAACAAAGCGTGCACTGGACAGGTGGGATTCTGCGGCATTTTCGAGCATTTTCTACGCCCGAACAGAATCCTGCTTTTGGAGTTTTATCTCATCCCGCCCACCTGCCAGTAACGCAAACCGTTAGCCGCTTCGCGCAAAGTGCAAATGCAAGTTCAAAAACAAGTTCTGCATTTTGCGAAAGCGTCAGGAAGGGAACGGTCATGGAAAATGAAACAAATATAGTCAGAGTTTTCGATGTTGCAAAATGTCGGGCAAAAAATGGCGCGGCTGATTTGGTTGATTGCCTTGCGCCAGAGCAGGCTCATCTTTGCGGTAATTCTCTGGCTTTCGGCAAAGGCTTTTTTTGTAAGCATCCACGCCGAAAAGAATTTATTGAGATTACAGAAAAGTTGAGAAGCAAGTTAAATTCTTTGCCAAATGTTTCGCAATCCGATAATCAAGAATAAGTCTGTAAGGTTTGCGTAGGTTTTCAAAATTGGCTTGGTTGTCGAGTTTATCGAGACATGTTTTCTTTGGCCAATGTTTTTTGTAAATTATCATTTTCATTTGGTCAGCAAGTTTTCGAGTCAATTTATTTTAGGTCAATGTTGGCTTTTGGTTATTTGGCGTTTTGGTAAATCGTGTTTTTGGCGGTTGTCGAGTTTATCGAGACATTCTTGCCAAAAGTTAAGTTGTGTGTAAAATCTTGCCATGTTGGCGGCGGTGTCTTTTTTCAGGCAACGAGTCTTGCACAACAAAACGCGGCTAACAAAGCGTGCAGTGGATTTGTGGGAGTCTGCGCGATTTACAAGCATTTTTCTGGCTTCGGGTTTTTCCTGCTCCCAGGCATTTTCCCAGCCCGCCCACAAACCACTAACGCAAACCGTTAGACCCCTTCCTTGCAAAATTAGCGTCTTATTGTTAATTCGGGGATGTGTTATCCTTGAAAGAAAGGACTGAAAAATGACAGAAAAAGAGCGTTCTAAACTAAATAAAACTCTCGTTCTTAGTGACCGAGAAAAAGAAGCATTGTCTAAAAAATTGCTTCATCTTAAATCCCCTGCAAACGTAAACGATGTGCTAAATAAAACAATAAATCAGGACTTGATGGAAGCAATTAAATATTTGCCTGAAGGGTTTGTAGATTTACTTTTTATTGACCCTCCGTACAATCTTACAAAGGACTTCAACGGAAACGCATTTAAGCAAATGTCTATTTCTAGTTATACAGAATGGCTAGAAAGTTGGTTTTCTAAATTGGTTAAAGTTTTGAAACCAAATGCCTCTATTTACATTTGCGGAGATTGGCAATCTTCTACTTCTATTCATACGATTTTAGAAAAATATTTCATCATCAAGAATCGAATTACTTGGGAGCGAGAAAAAGGTAGGGGGGCTAAAGCCAATTGGAAAAACTCATCCGAAGATATTTGGTTTGCAACAGTAAATGATGAATACACGTTCAATATTGAAGATGTGAAATTAAAAAGGAAAGTTATTGCTCCGTATGTAGATAATGATGGAAAAGCAAAAGATTGGAACTCAACTGATGATGGCAATTTTAGATTAACTCATCCTTCTAATATTTGGACAGATTTAACCGTTCCTTTCTGGTCTATGCCTGAAAATACAGACCATCCAACGCAGAAACCAGAGAAATTACTAGCAAAAATAATTTTAGCAAGTAGTAATGCTGGCGATTTTATTTTAGACCCGTTTTTAGGTTCTGGTACTACTTCGGTAGTTGCAAAGAAACTCGGCAGAAATTATTGTGGAATCGAAAAGGATTTAGAATATTCGTGCTTATCTGAAAAAAGATTAGAAATGGCGGAATATGACAAGTCAATTCAAGGATATGAAGATGGTGTGTTTTTTGAAAGAAACAGCGGATTAGTTAGAAATAAAGTCAAAAATATCCCGCAGATGATTCAACCAGAAAAACTTTTCTAAAAAGGAAATAATCCGTCAATGAAGAAACAACGAGAATTTGAAAAGAAAATTAGAGACGATTTGCAAAATGCTTTATGGAAAATTTTCAACAAGTACAAGGTTTTGACAATAAGCACAAATTGGAGAGTTCTCGATAAAACTTATGGCGAAGTTGGCGGAAGATTTTTAGAAGACTTTCTTTTGTCGGAATTAAACAATCACGTAATGAAAAGCGGAGAATTCAACATTGTAAAAGCCTATGCTCCAGATGGAAGGCGAACAATGGAAGATATTATTGTTGAATGGCAAGCAAAGGGTTTTGAAACTCAAAAATTGCTTATAAGTCTGAAAGGTCATAAAGCAGGAAGTTCGTCTAATCCAAATTTATGCTCCCTACAAAAAACAAAAGCATTTTACGAAAGTCATCCTGAAAATTCTCACTTCTTGCTTATAGTTTTACACTACCTTCCAGAAAGAATTGTTGATGATGGTTTTCACATGTCAATTCAAGAAGTTGGTACTTATCACCTGAAAGATTTGGAAGAAAGGCATTTTAGTTTGCAAACAATTGGTTCAGGCGGTCAATTTTTGCTAACCAATATCCATAACATTAAAGACGAGTATAGGACTTACAAAGATTTTCTTGATATTGTGTACAAAAAAGAATCTGTTTGGTTAGAAAAAAAGAAAACCAAAAAGACCGATTAAACCGTTACCCTTTCAAAAAGGAGAGAATCGTGCCTCTGACAAACTACGCCCTTGATAACTTTATATCCCAACAACTTTCGGAACTGACGCAATATAATGCTCTTGAAGTGTCAAGTCGTTATCCACAAAGGGAGTTTTGGGTGTCAAATTTTTCTCTGAATTCAATTTTCGGGGGAACAGTTTCAAAAGAAGGCAGGACTTTTTCCTTTTTCTTTCTTCGACGAGCCGAAGCCGCTTTTACCGAATACGAGTATGCTTGTAAAGCATTAAATGCGTTTACAGCCACATCACCCAAGAGTCCATCTTTGTATTTCAAAGCATTACATCATTTTGAAATGGTTATTTCAATGATGTGGCAAGCATACATGATATACATAAAAGTTAGCGGACAAAAGTTATATCAGTCTAATGATGGCAGCATCTATGAAAGGCTAAATATGATTTACAACATATTTAGGCACTTTACCCCTTCTGACTTGTCGGAAAAAAACATACATGCAATTTGGTTAACGAACAATGGAGTAAAGACAGAAAACTTTGAAGTCACATATCCAGAGATTGAAAGTTCTCTGATTGAAATCGGAGACATGGCAGATAATTTCTGTAAGGCAGGAAAGTGAGTCTTAAATACAAAGGCGGGGTCTAACAAAGCGTGCACCTGACGTGTGGGATTCTGCGGCATTTTCAAGCATTTTTCTGGCTTCGAGTTTTCTCTGCTCCCAAACAGAATCCACGCCCGCCCACACGCAGGTAACGCAAACCGTTAGGCAACCCAAGAGCAAAACCCAATACGTCTTTGATTCGCAAGTTTCGTTTTTGGCTAAAATATTTTTTTCAGCGTAGCGATTTTCAGTTCATAAGGTCAGTTTGTTTTTAGCGATGGCACTTTTCAAATAAGCGGTTTTGGTCAATATCTTTTCAGCAAGCAGGTTTTCAAGTTCTCGTCTTTTTCGTTTAGCGGTGTTTTCTTCGCTGGCATAAATTCAGGTTGGTTTTGTCAAGTCGCTAAAATCGGCTTCAAGGTTTTTGGCTGGCGTTTCGGTCTGCGGTGGTTTTGATTGGCTGTGCTTGTTTTCGTTGGCGGTGTTCCAGGTTGGTTATGCAAGGTCTTCAAAATCGGCTTGTCTTTTTTCGGCACGGGTTTTGGTAAAAGTAAAAGTCGCCCTTTTTCAGCAAGCGTTCTAGTCAGCATAAAGTTTTTGGGTTTTGGTGAAAACCGAAGTTGCGTGTAAAATCTGGTCATGTTGGCGGTGTCGTCTTTTTGGGCAAAGGTTCTGGTCAGCGGGCAGGTTGCCTAACAAAGCGTGCAGCGGATTTGTGGG
>JAUXUT010000098.1 GCA_030680695.1 bacterium | reverse complement strand
GCGCGCGCTTGCAGTTCACACATCAAGCCCAAGCAACAGCCCGGTGACGGCGTCCATGCCGGAAGAGTGACCCGTTTGGGCGGCGGATTCAAATCCGGGGAGCAGGCGGTCGGAGGAATCGGCGGTGCAAATCGACCCGGCGAGGTTTGCCAGACGGCTCGAGACCTGTCCGCGGGCGGCATGGATCAGGTAGGTGCGGCTGATGTCATTGGTGCGGGTCGATAGGTGGGATATCGCCTGTGCGAGCGTATCAATGAACGCCTTCCGTTCATCGGACTTGTGGATGCCACACCAAAGCCCTGCGAGGAACCCGACCAGAAGGTCGTCCCCGCTTGGGGTGAGACCGGAACCAAGCCCGATTAAAAAGCGCAGCGGGGTTTCCATGTCCGTTGGGTCATGCCGCCGGGCAGAGTGTAAAAGTTTTCGCAGGGCATCCCCCGCTCTTTGGCTGATCCGATTTGAGGCGCCATTCGTTGGATGGATCAAATCCTGCGCGATGATGTCGGCGCCCGCGGCTTGCTGGCGCTTGTTCAATGCCTGCCAGACGGTTTCCCATGCCTGGCGCACGGAGGGGTTTGTCATGTCGGCTTTTAGCGAAGGCAGGTCGCATTTCCAATGGGGCACGCCGCGCAGGTCAACCGTCAGGGAGTCGAGGCGGAGATATTCTGCGTCACACAAAACCAATTCGCCCACCTTGAACTGCTCGAAGGTAAAACCAGCGGGCGTATCCACGCGGATGCCTTGTGGAAGGTCGGCTTCGCCGGCGGCGACCAATGTCAACAAGCCTTCCTCATTTTGAAGGCGAAGATTGAGCGCTGAGCGAAATATGCTGTGAACGACGCCGGAAAAACCCGCCTGCGGGATCGAAGCGCCCATGGAAAGAGCCGCAAGGCGCGGGGACTCGTTGGCTTCATTCATTCGAGCGGTTCGAAGACCAACCCGGAGACGATGCGGTCCGCTTGGAAGCGGATGGGACCCCACTCCGCTTTGACGACCATGCCGGTCCAAAGCCGCTTTACCGAATCGGTTTTGATCTGCCCAAGCGCCCGCACGTTGTTTTCAAACTCCCCCACGCCGAGGATGAGAAACGGCTGGTCGAACCCGCAGGGCAGGCTGTAGATGGCGGTATAGGTGAGCAGTTTGGCATTCCCCTGCGGATGGATTTCGTCGAATTCGCGCCGCTTGCATCGCAAACAGCGGTCATGACGCGGGTAATGGACTTTTCCACACGTTTGGCATCGATGGGCGACCAGCATCACGTCACTGCTCATGGCTGTACCCGCTTTAGGATGAAGCACAACACATTATTGGCGAACCCGCCGAGATTGATCGTGAGTCCAACCTCTGCGTTTTGCACCTGACGCTCTGGAGGCAGTTCGTGGCGCAACTGCCAGACGATCTCCGCCACCTGCGCCACGCCGGTCGCCCCGAGGGGATGTCCGCGCGCTTTCAAGCCGCCAGACACATTGATGGGGATCTGCCCGCCCAGACAGGTCTTGCCGTCCAGCGCCGCTTCGCCGCCTTCCCCTTTCTTGAAGAATCCGACATGTTCACTGATCGCAATCTCAAGGATGGTGAACGCATCGTGCAACTCCGCCACGTGAATATCGGACGGGGTGAGGTTTGCCATGTCAAACGCGGCGCGCGCCGCCAATGTCACAGCCTTGAGTTCGACGGGGTCTTCGCGCTGTGCCAGCGTATGGGTGTCGGTCGCCTGCCCGAACCCCGCAACGACGGCATAGGGTCTTCCCGACCGTTTGGCAACCTCCACCGTGGAAAGCACGACAGCCGCCGCGCCGTCACTGACGGGGCATAAGTCGTAGAGGCGCAGCGGGTCCGCGACAATGGGATTGTTGATCTCCGCAAAATCGCCCTCGAACACGCTTTCCGGCACAATCGGCGACTTGATGTGGGCATACGGATTGAGCGCGCCCATTTCATGGTTCTTGACCGATACTGCGTGCAGATGCAGCGGGGTGATCTTATATTTTTCCATATACAGTCGGGCGAACATCCCGCCCAGCCCCGCCATGGTGATGCCGTAGGGATATTCAGCCTGTGGGTGCGTCATGGCGGCGACAAAATCGGTGGCGCGCGGAGCGGAAATATCATGCATCTTTTCGCCGCCAACGACCAGTACCTTGTCGTAATAACCGGAGGCGACCGCCAAAAAGCCCGCCTTCACTGCGGAAGCGCCGGAGGCGGGACCATTTTCAATTGTCTCCGCCGCTGCGGGCAGCAGGCTGAGGCGGTCTGTCAGCGAGCTGGCAATGGCGGATTGATGCTGAAGCATCCCCCCGCCCACATTGGCAACATGGACCGCATCCACCGATGTATCGCCCAGCCCGGCGTCATCGAGCGCTATCAAGGAGGCAGTGGCGAGCATGTCCATCAGCTCGTCCTGCTCACGTCTTCCAAAGGGGATCATCCCCGCGCCGATAATTGCCACCTCTCGCATGGAAGATGTTACGCCTGGTTCGCCTTGCTGAGTTCGTTCAAGCGCTCGACGTGGGACGGGTCGCTGGCGTCGCCGAATTTGGTTTTGGGCAGTTCGGCTTTCCTTGCCATCAGGGATTCGTATTCAGCGTCGTCCACCATGGCCACACAACGACCGATGCTGGCTTCACCGTCCACGAAACGCCAGGGGAGGAAGCCGACGGTCATGCGGCGATTCAACAGCAGGTCAATGTCGCCACCCAGGCACTCTGCATGAATAATGCCGTGCGGGAACATCTCCAGATGCATGAGTTGGTATTTTGTGTCGTCGAATACCTCGGCAAGCGCTTTGCCAAACTTTTTCTTGAAGACCCGTTCCGCTTCGCGCGTCTGGCGCGGCATCCAGTCGCGGATGATGGTGTTCATCGGGTGGTCGGCGCTGCCGCAGTCCACGCCGATCCAGCGCAGTTTTTTTGCTTTCGCCCACTCGGCAAACTCGCGGTCAGGACCAGGATGCTTGACCATGTAACGGATCTCGTCGGCGTAGGGCGAGTCCCAGCCGAAATGGTGATACCCGGTATGGATGATGAGGATATCCCCTTCGCGGACTTCGACGCGTTCTTCCACCATCTTGCTGGTGTAAATATCGTAATCGCCGCAGGCATCGCTCAAATCCACAATGGCGGCATCGTGAATGAGAAAATCCATCTCCAGCGAAGCGATGTCCTTGCCGGGCGTGTGGAAATGGATTTCGCCGTCGAGATGCGTGCCCAGATGATTGGAATGCGTGAGCAGCTGCCCGTTCGCTCCATTCGGGGCGAGACGCTTGAAGTACTTGAGTTGCAGCGGTTCGTACGTGGGCCAGGCGGGGGTGGCAACCCCGAGCGGAATGGTGAGATCGATGAACTTCATGACATAATCCTTTCGATGGTCATCTTTTTCATGGTGAATGCGCAGGGCGTAAGAGAACGCCAACTACGCGGCAAGTTAATCTTTTTCGTAGGGCAGTCCCAACGCCTCAGGTTTCGCCGCCCCCCAGCGGGAACTGAACCAGCGGGTGGACATCATCACCAGGACGGCAATGGTGATGACAAAGGGGAACGTCCGCCAGATGTAGCGGGAGAACACATTGGGAAGCAGCGCTTCAGGATTCAGGGAGACCTGCCACAACACCCCGAAGAGGATCGAACCCCCCAGCAGGATGAGCGGATTCCACATGGCGAAGAAGACCAGGGCAAGCGCAATGAAGCCCCAGCCCATGAGGAAGTTGTAATTCCAGACCGGGTTGTAATCCAAAGCGTAAATGGAGCCAGCCAGCCCCATTAGCATCCCGCTGAAGATCACGCTGAGATAGCGCGTGCGGGCGACGTTGATCCCCGAAACCTCCGCAACGGAGGGATTCTCGCCAACGGAACGCAGTTTCAACCCCATGTTGGTCTTGAACAAAAAGAACCACATCAGGACCGCGAGAAGGACGGAAAATATAAAGAATGGCGACAGCCCGGCAATGGTCGGGATGCGCGGAAGCCCAAGCGGACCGGTAAACGGATACCCGATATAGGCGGTTAAGCCAAAGCCGAGGATCCAAATCCCCATGCCGTTTACGACCTGGTCGCCGCCGAGGGTGATGGAGAAGAAGGCATGAAGCAGTCCGATCAACGCTCCAACGGCGATGCCCGCCAGAAAACCAAGCAGGTAACTGCCGGTGGTCTTGGCGACCATGAAACTGATCGTTGCGCCGAACAGCATGACGCCTTCCACCCCCACATTCAAAATCCCCGCGCGTTGACCGATGATCTCGCCCAGCGCGGCAACCGTAAAAATCGTGGATGCGTTCAGACTTCTGACCCAAAACTCCCACATGTCATCTCTCCTTGTCTTTCTTCAACACGATGCGATACCGAAAGAAGAACTGGAATGCGACCAAAATGATCATCAGGACGCCGAGCATGGCATAGTCGATGCCGAAGCCCAACTGAAGTTTCCCCTGCACGAAGCGCCCCCCGCTGGTCAGTCCGCCAAAAAGGAAAGCGAGGGGGATGGCAGCCAGCGGATTGCCCTGTGAGATCAAGCCGCAGATGATCCCATAAAACGCAAGGTCGCCGAAATCGCCGTAATTTTTGGGGATCTTGAACAGACCCGGCACCGTGCCAAAATAATGATAGCCCGCCAGCCCGGCAATGAGCCCGCCAAGGATGAACACCAGCAATGAAATTTTGAACGGGCTGACGCCGGCATAGCGGGCGGCAGCCGGGTTGAGACCAAACGCCCGAATTTGATATCCGATGCGGGTCTTTGCGAACAACACATGCAGCAGGACGGTCAGCCCGATGGCAAACCAAAATGTGAACGGGACACCCAGATTCGGCTGGGGTTGAAGCGAAGCGGGAAGCCGGTAGCCTTCGCCCTCCCCGCCGGAGCCCATGAACGGTCCGCCTTCCTTGATCATGTGAGAGACCAGCCAGAACATGATGAAATTCAACATCATCGTCACAACGATCTCGTTCGTGTTGAATTTCCCTTTGAGGAGACCGGGAATGGCTCCCGCCGCGGCTCCGCCCACCGCCGAGCCAAGCACCATCAGGGGTAGCACAACTCCCGCCGGCAGTTCCGCGTCGCTCCGCGCGCCGAAGGCGAACGCCACGGCAAATGCGCTCAATGCGCCCAGATACAACTGCCCCGCCATCCCGATGTTCCAAAGCCCCGCCCGCATCGGGACGATGAACGCACAAGTGCATAAAAGCAGGAAGATCGCGCGGTTGATCGTCAACGGCAGACCGAACGGATTGAGGAAGGCATAGGAGAAGATTTCATAATACCCCATTGCCGGATCCACACCGGCTTGCAGGAAAATAATCCCGACGAGAAACAGCGCGAACAGGATCGCCAAAACCGAAATGACCGCCGCCTCAACCCCTGTGAAATTTTCCTTTTTCTCGAATTTGAGCGTGTAACCGGCAAGTTTCATTGTTCCACCGCCTTTTGCTTAAGTCCAGCCATCCAGGCGCCGACGGTTTCCCGGTCCGCCGTTTCGCCGGGCAAAATGCCCATGAACTCCCCTTCGTACATCGGGGCAACGCGGTCGCTGAGCGCCATCACCTCATCCAGGTCTTCGGAGATGAGCAGGATGCCCGCGCCGGATTTCCTTGCCTCCAGCAGTTTATTTTGCACGAATTCCATCGCGCCGACATCCAGCCCCTGCGTAGGCAGGTTGGCGATGATCAGGCGCGGCTTGCGCGAAAGCACCCGCGCCAAAATCAATTTCTGCAAATTTCCACCGGAAAGATTCCTGGCGTTCACATCCGCGTTCGGCGTCGCCACGCCATATTCCGCGATCAGTTCCTCTGTGAACCTTCGGGTCTTTTGAAAATCAATGAAGCCCCATTTTGAAAATGCGTCATCGTAGTAATAACTCATCAACATGTTTTCGACCAGCGAGAAATCGCCGATGGATCCCACCGCCCTTTGCTCCGAAGGAATATAACCGATGCCCTTTTTCCAGCGGTCAAGGCTGGATGTCTGAGTTACATCCAGTCCATCGAGGAGGACCCTTCCGCCTGCAGCTTTCCTCAAACCTGCAAGCACTTCCGCCAGGGTTTGCTGTCCGTTCCCCGAAACGCCGGCGATGCCGAATATCTCGCCTTCATGCACGGAAAAGGATATGTCCTTGACGGAGTGAATGCCCTTCTCGTCATGAGCGGAAAGGTTTTCCACCTGCAGGATGGGCTTGCCTTTTTCCACCACATCCCGTTCCAGTTCGAAGATCACCTCCCTGCCGACCATTTCCACTGCCAGCCGCTGTTCCGTCACATCGGCGGTGTTCAGGCGCGCCACCACTTTGCCGCGCCGCAGAACCGTCACCCGCTGGCTGATCGACAGCACGATGGGAAGTTTGTGGGTAATAAAAGGGACGATGGCAAGTTCATCGCGCGTCATGATCTGGATGGTTTTAAGCAGTTTCTTCGTCTCGGGTGGAGCGAGCGCGGAGGTCGGCTCGTCCATGATGAGGATCTTTGCGCCTCGATATAGGGCTTTCAGGATTTCCACCATCTGCTTTTCCCCTTCGGAGAGATGCCAGACCCTGGCGTTGAGGTCCAGTTTATATCCATAACGGTCGCAAAGATGACCAACCTCCTCTGCGGCTTTTTTAAAATTCAGGATGCTCCCCGCCTGCGGATGTCCGAGAAGAATATTTTCCAGCACGGAATGGGCGGATATCAGTTTACGGCTCTGGTGGACCATCCCAATCCCAAGATCAATGGCATCCAGCGGCGAGCGGAAGTTCACCTTTTTTCCGAAGACATGGATCTCGCCTTCGTCCGCGCGCACCAGCCCGAACAGGATGCTCATCAACGTGGTTTTGCCCGCGCCGTTCTCTCCGAGAATGGCATGGATCTCGCCCGCCCGAATCTCGAAATCGATGTTGTCATTTGCCACCAGCCCCGGATAACGCTTGGTAATCCCGCGCGCCTCCAGGACGATATCACCGTGTTTTATTTCAGCAGTCATAGGAATCAACCATTCAATGACGGAACCCTGCCGTCGGTGTGGGCATTTTACTGGGTAAAAGGAAGTCATGAGAAGATGAGACTCTCCATAAGGAAAGCCTCATCTCCCATTTCACATCAAACGTCACAGCGATGGTTATCGCAGGATCGTCGTGCCTTGCAGGTCAAAGTTGAATTGCGCAAGCAGGAATTCGACAGTTGCCACTTGTCCGGCAGGTTTGACCACTGTGCCATCCGCTGGAACAGGCAGAGCATCCAGATCGAGACCAGTACCGTTACTGACCAATTCATGCTCGGTGAACGGGTCCCATTCACCCTTCATCATCTGGTCGCGGCGTTGTTCAACCAGATCGAGAATTTCCTGCGGAATCAACGGCAGGGCTTTGGGGCTGATGGCTTCAATGCCAACTTTGCCGTCATTCATCAGGTCAACCGTCGGGATAACCGTACCGTCTGCCAGCGTCATGGTCGTTTCCATGCCGGGGTAGAGGATGGTGGGCGGGGTCTTGTTGCCCTTCAGGTATTCCTGAAGAATCAGGTTGTAACCGACTTCCCAACGGGTGTCGAAAGAAACCGCGACGGTGTCGGTGTTCGACCAGCCATATTCGCCGACGATGTCCATATCCTTGCCGACAAACCACACGCCCTTTTCAGTCGCCACATCCAGCGTGGAGCCGGAGTCGGTCTGCTGGGTCAAGACATCCACGTTGTACTGGTCCACCAGCGTGGTGGCAATGTCGCGCTCTTCCTGCGGCAGGTACCAGTCGCCGGCATATTTGACGTAGATGTTGATTTCCTTATCCAACAGTTTCGCCGCATCCTGCACGCCAAGCACGAATCCAGCCGTGCGGCGGATGACCTGAACGTTCGGGAACGCCGAAACGATGCCGATATTCCCGGTCTGAGTCAGCGCGCCGGCGATCAAGCCTTCCAAATACAACGCCTGATACTGGCGCGGGAAGTAGCGGATGAAGTTCGGTTCAGTGCTCAGATCGCTGGCGATGATGGAAACAAAGTACACATCCGGGTATTTGCTGGCGACGTCTTTCAGCGGCATGCCCATGAATTCGGCATTGCCCACCACAATCTTTGCGCCCTGTGCGATCATTTCCTCCGCAAACGGCACGGATTGATCTGGGGCAACGCTCTCGCGGTAGATGTAATCCACATTGTCATAGGTTTCGGCAATGCGCTTCCCTGCGCGGTCATGCGCGCCGGACCAGGTGGTGCCGGCAATCACGCTGAAGTGCTCGATGGCAAGCACAACCTTCCCATCGTCAGCGGCGGGGGCGCCGCCTCCGCCGGGAGCACACGCGCCCAATATCAGGCTGGCGATAATTAACAGCGCCATCATCGTAAATGACTTTCTTTGAAACATTGGTTCCTCCTTTGGATGAGTGGAAATTGAAACGAAACGGCACAAAACTGGATGTTGTTTCTGTCGGCGGGATACGCCTCCTTTCATCGAACGTGAGATCATGAACCGGGAAAACGTACGCATCACCAAGCAACGTCAGGCGTTGTTTGATTTCAGGATTTCATTCAGGGTATCCAAACCCTGTTTAACCATGCTCTTACTGACCGAATCGAATAGGCGTTGACCGACGCTGGCAACCTTGCCGCCGATCTGCGCTTCGCCTGTGTATTTCATCAGGGTTTTTTGATCTTCCAGTTCGGTCATGGCAATGCTGCCCACACCCTTTAGAAAACCAATTTTGCCCGTCCCTTCCACAGTCAGTGTGCAACTCTGCGGCGGGACTTCATCGCTGACGATCACCCGCCCCGCAAACGCCCCCGAAAACGGACCGATACGCACGGTGATCTCGCCCGTGAATTCCGTGTCGCTGACCTGATTGACGGTCTGCGTGCCCGGCAGGCATTTCATCAACACCTCTGGGTCGCGCACCAATTTCCACACCGCCTCGCGCGGACCGTCGAAAGTGTATTCGCCTTCGATTTTCATGAACCATTCTCCTTGGATACGCTTTGCAAGATAAATCTTGCGCTACGATTTCACCAGCTCAAACAGGCGGTTGGGGCTGAGCGGCATTTCGTTGATTTCAAATTCGCGGTCAGACAGCGCGTTTTCCACCGCCTGCGCAAACACCGCCGGCACGGGAATCGCGCCCGCCTCGCCCGCTCCTTTTACGCCCAGTTCATTTAACGGCGAGAGCGTTTCGACATGGTGAACTTCGATGTTCGGCATCTCGGTAGCTCCCACCAGCAGATAGTCGGCAAACGAGGCGTTGAGTAATTGACCATTCTCGTCATAGTGTAACTGCTCGTAGTAGGAATTTCCCAGACCCATCGAAACGCCGCCATGCACCTGCCCTTCCAGAATCAGGGGGTTCAGCACCGTGCCGCAGTCTTCCGTGACGACGTAGCGGCGGACTTTCACCATCATGGTATCGGGGTCTAGTTCAAGAATCATCGCGTGCGCGCCAAACGCGGTTGGACCGTAACGCGGACCGTAATAGGCGGTGGACTCCAGCCCGGGTTCAGTACCAGGCTCAACTGCGCCCCGAAGCGGGTTCGCCAGCAGCGCCAGTTCGCCGAGGCTAATGAAGCGCTGCGGCATATCCGCCACGCGCACAGCGCCATCTTCCAATTCCAACTCTTCTTCGGGCGTTTCGAGGATTTTGCTCGCCAGTGTAAAAATCTTTTTCCTCACCATCGAAGATGCCGCATGGATGGCGCTGCCCGCCACCACCGCGCCGCGGCTGGCGAACGTGCCCGTGCCCCAGTGGAATTCGGAGGTATCACCAGTGACGATGCGCACGTCGGTCACTTTCACGCCGATCTGTTCGGCAACGATCTGCGCGAAGGAGGTGAAATGCCCCTGCCCCTGCGTGCCAATGCCGGTGGCAACGTTAACCTTGCCGCTGGCTTCCACTGTAACGCGCGCGCCTTCGTAGGGACCGATACCCGTCGTTTCGATGAACGGCACGACGCCGATGCCTACGTATTTGCCTTCCTTGCGCAGGCGCGGCTGTTCCTCTTTGATAAATTTTTCGTAGCCGATGGCGTCGAGCGTTTTTTGCAATACGGCGGGGTAGTTGCCGCTGTCCAAAATCAACGGCGCAAACGCCTGATCGATGATGCCGTGTTCGTAGGGAAAGGCGTTCGGTTGAATCAGGTTGCGCTTGCGAATCTCAACCGGATCGATGCCCAGTTCTTTTGCGGCAAAATCCATCATGCGCTCGATGATGAAAATACCCTGCGGACGCCCCGCGCCGCGCACCGGCGTGACGATGATCTTGTTGGTGAAGACCACCTTGAACTCGGATGTGAAATTCTTGATGTCGTACCCGCCCATGACGTGACATTGCGTGTTGATGGGGATGGTCAGACCGTAGGGATCATACGCCCCGGTGTCGTGCAGGAAGTTGTCCTTTAGACCCAAAACTTTTCCATCGCGTGTGAGCGCGATCTCCACGTCGTGAACCTGCCCGCGTTCCTGTGTGGTGGCGTAGAAATTTTCGCGGCGGTCTTCGATCCATTTGATCGGGCGGTTGAGTTTCATCGCCAGCCACGGGATGAGCATTTCTTCGGGATAGAACATCATGATCTTGGGACCAAACCCGCCGCCGATGTAAGGGGCGATCACCCGCACCTGGCTTTCGGAAAGTCCGAGACGCGCCGCCAGTCCGTTGCGGATGGGGATGGGGGCTTGGGTCGTATCCCACACAGTGAGCGCTTCGCCCTTTGCATCCCACTGCGCGATCACGCCGCGGTTTTCCATTGCCGCCGCTGCGCCGCGCTCGATGACGATTCGGCGGCGGATGACGACATCCGCTTCTTTGAGTGCCGCTTCGTAATCTCCCTTTTTCTGGGAGAGCTGCGCCGCGAGGTTGGAGTCGAGGTCGTCATGCACCAATGGGCTGTCCGCTTCCAACGCTTTTTCAATATTCATAATCACAGGCAGGGATTCGTATTCGACTTCGATCAATTCCGCCGCGTCTTCGGCAATGTAGCGGTTTTCGGCGATGACCACCGCAACCGCCTCACCCGCATGGCGGATCTTGTCCTTGACCAGCGGGACCTGCCTGCGCGAGTGAAAGACGACATCCTCCACTGTCGGCGGCGGCGAGACCAGCGGCGGACCGGGGAACCAATCCTTGCCCATGTCTTCCGCGGTATAGACCGCCACCACACCGGGATGCTGTCGCGCTTTGGATACATCCAGACTGACCAGCCGCGCGTGGGCATATTCACTGCGCAGGAATGCGGCGTGCAACATGCCGGGCAGGTTGACATCGTCCACAAATTGAGCCTGACCCGTGAGCAGGCGCGGGTCCTCGTTTCGGGGAATGCGTTTTCCGATTAATTTCTTTTCCATAGCACCTCTTATGACAAACTGAAGTTTGTCCTACTTCATCTTCTCCGCCGCCAATTGGACGGCGTCCACAATGTGCTGGTAGCCGGTACAGCGGCAGAGGTTGCCGGAGATGGCTTCGCGGATCTCCTCTTCGCTCGGGTCGGGGTTTTCTTCGAGAAACGCCACAACCGTGGTGAGGATGCCGGGCGTGCAAAAACCGCATTGCAAGCCGTGCGCCTCTTGAAATGACTTTTGAACGGGATGCAGGTTGTCGATCGTCCCCAACCCTTCGACGGTCGTGATCTCATGTCCGTTTGCCTGCACGGCGAACATCAGGCAGGAGCGCACGGGTCTGCCATCCATCAGGACGGAACATGCGCCGCACACGCCATGCTCACAGCCGACATGCGTGCCGGTCAGGTCGAGTTCGTGGCGCAGGAAATCGCTCAACAACATGCGCGGTTCGACCGTCCGCTCGTAGCGCGTGCCGTTGACGGTCACAGCCAGTTCGAATAGGTTTTGTGCTGTTGATTCCATGTTCATCTCCTATTCCTTGTTCTCTTTCGCGCGTTCGAGCGCCTGTTCGATGGCACGGCGGCACAACACATTCGCAAGATGGCGGCGGAAGTCCACGCTGGCGTGAATGTCGCTGCTGGGATCGATCTCTTCCGTGGAGGCAAGTTCCGCCGCGGCGCGAATCGCTTCGGGCGTGACCTCCTGCCCTTTGAGCAGGTCCGAGGCGCGTTCTGCAAACATCGGTCTGTCACCCACGCTCAGGAAGACGAGGCGGGCGTCTTCGCAACGTCCATTCGCATCCAGTGTGAGGACGGCGGCGGCGCCGACCAGTGCAAAGTCGTGCGGACGCCGCGCGACTTCCTGCAATGACCAGCCGGAGTGCGGCGGCAGGGGCGGGATGGATGCCTCCGCCAGGATTTCGTCCGGTTCCAGCGCGGTGGTGAACAGCCCGAAGAAAAATTCCCGGGCGGGAATCCACCGCTCACCCCGCAGGCTGACGAGGCGGAATTTCGCATCCAGGGCAAAGGTCAGCGTGGGGAGTTCCGCCGCCGGGTCGGCATGAGAGATGCTTCCGCCAAACGTGCCTCGGCTGCGCACTTGTGGATAGGCGATCTTGGGCATGGTGGCGTGAATCAGCGGCGCATGTTCCGCCGCAAGGTCACTGGTTTCCACTTGATAATGCCGCGTCATCGCGCCGATGCGCAAACCGTCATCGCCCGCTTTGATGAAGGCGAGGTCGGGGATGTTGTTCATATCCACCAACACGGCGGGTTGGGCGAGGCGGAAGTTCATCATGGGAATCAGGCTTTGCCCGCCCGCCAGAATTTTGGCGTCGTAGCCGTGCTCCGCCAAAAGGGACAGGGCTTGCTCCACGGTTGTGGGTGCATGATATTCGAATGGCGCTGGCTTCATAGACTCTCCTCGTTTTCTTTTTTCACCAGTTATAAACAAAGATTTATATCGTGTAACTGCTCAGGATAATATCTTCCACTCGCATCGGCGGGCTGAAGGCCTGCCTCAGTTCATGAAAGTCGGATAAATCCGACTGATTATGTTAGCCCGAAGGGCTTCCATGTTCTGAGCAGGAGGCTTTCGCCCCGCTTACTATATCGTTCTTTCTACAAATTCCTCAAAAGAGGTTGGTTCTCTTTTGAGCAGGCATCCCAACACACGCGGACTACCGACCAATCCATGCTGAGCATAGTACGCGAACATTTTGCTCAATGTTTCGATTTGATATTCGCCCAGCCCGGCGGAACGGGCGTTCGCCTGCCAGGTTTCGATTGGAATGGCTTCCGCCTCCACCGGTCGGGACAGTTGCCTGCCAAGCGTGTGGGCAATCTCCTGCTGTGACAGTCCCGACGTGCCGACCAACTCCAGTGTGGCGTTACGCCATTCAGGTTCGCTCAGGATGATGGCGGCGGCTTCGGCGAGGTCTTCCAAATCGATCAGGCTCAGGCGCGTGTGCGGCGGATACGGAATCTTGTACACGCCCTGCTCACGGATGGCATCCAAATACGCCAGCATGTTTTGCATGTAGGCGGACGGCTGAAGAATGGTAAAGAACAATCCCGACGCGAAGAGCAACTCCTCCACGCGCATTTTCAGCCAGTGATGCGGCATCGCCTCCACCTGCGGATGCAGCACGGAGTGGAAGACGAAATGCTCCACCCCGGCAAACCGCGCGGCTGTGATGACGCGCTCGCCAATCGTCACCTCATGCGGGCTGACGTTCGGGGCGATGTGGTAAATCGCTTGTACGCCATGAACCGCTCGATGCACGGCTGACCCATCGAGCAAGTCGCCGAGAATCACTTCTGTCGCGCCAATCGCTTCAAGACTGGCAACTTGTTCGGCGCGGCGCACCATCGCGCGGACGGACTCTCCGCGCCGGGCGAGCGCCCGAATGATTGCCCACCCGGTCTTCCCTGCCGCACCTGTGACTAAAATCATACTGAACAGCGTATCATGCTACAAGCATGACCTACTAACCTTCCTTGAACGCCACGAAGCGCGCCCAGCATGACTCGAGTTCCATCGCTTTTTGCGGGAAGCAGCCGATGAAGTAACGTCCGCTTTCGAGATGGGCGATGTCCCTGCCCAAATTCTCCGCGTGGATGATGCCCCTGGGGAAGAGGTTCAGGTGCATATCCTGATAATACGTATCAAGCGGATACATCTCATCCCAACTCTTGCCATAGGTTTCGATCAATTTGCGGTTGGCTTCCTCGAAGGTCTTGGGGTGCCAGTTGCGCTGGATGGTGTTCATCGGGTGTTCCATCGCGACACAATCCACGCCGAGCCATTTGATCTCCTTTTCGAGACACCACTGCGCAAAATCGGCGGAGGGACCAGGGTGGCGAATCATGTAGCGGAACTCATCCGAATCGGGGCTGTTCCATCCATATTTGTTGTAGCCGGTCTTGACAAGGAGAATATCACCCTTGCGCACTTCGACCACCTTCTCGATCATCTCCGGCGAATACACGCTGGTATCGCTGACCATGCCCGAAATATCGGCGATCACGCCGGGACCGAACCAATGCTCGAACGGCATCTGTCCGATGGAACGCCCAGTCGTATAGAAATGTTTTTCGCCGTCCATGTGCGTGGCGAGGTGAAAACTGGCGCGGCAGTGCGCGTTGTTGCGTCCCAGCCCAAAATACTGTCCGCCCGTGCGCTTGGTGTAGTTGACGCTGAGCGGGATATAGTTCGCCCATTGGGGCGTCTGCACACTGAATGGGACAGTCATATCATAAACGGTTGCGGAGCGCATGACGTCGAAGAACTCCGCTTCGCTCATACCGTCGGGCGGCTGCAGCGCGGCGACTCGACTCCATGCCGCTTCCACTTCCATGAACGGGATGGGATTGACCATGATCCACGCGCGTTGATTCTTGAGCGCATCGATCTCCCCGCCGAGCGATTCGACCAGCAGCAGCCCGGACTTGGGCATGACGACGTGCGTGAGTTCGTAATACTTCTCCGGCGGGAAGAGTTCATCCCACGTCTTGCCGTGCGTCTGCTTGAGTTTTTCCTCCGCCTTGGCAAATTCGCGCGGATGCAAATAGCGCAGATTGGTGTTCATCGGGTGTTCGGCACAGCCGCAGTCCACGCCGACCAGTTTCAACTTCATATCCAGCGCCCATTGGAAGAACTCAGGAGAAGGACCGGGATGGCGCAGGTAATAACCGAATTCCTTGTTCTCCACGCCGCCCTGCGCCTTTTCATTGCGGACATCGGGCTGGTCCCAGCCGTATTTGTGATAGCCCGTGTTGATGATGAGAGTGTCGCCCGGCTTTACCTCCACGCGGGAAGTGATCATCTCCGGCGTGTACAGGCTGTAATCCGAGACCGCATCGGAAATATCCACGATCACGCCTTCGCCGTACAGGTCACTAAGCGGAATGTCGGCGATGGCGCGCGCGCCGGAGTGAAAGGCGCGGGGTCCGACCAGATGCGTGCCGGTGTTGTTGCTCCACTCGATCAACTGTCCGTTCGCGCCCTGCCCGCCGATGTACGAGCCGGTCAGTCGCTTGAAGAACTGAATTTGCAGGGGCATTTCGCCGGGGAAAGGCGGCGTGAAAATGCTCAACGCCTGATTCAAGTCATGCCACTTGGCGCGGCTCAAAATGTCAATGATCGACTTTTCCATGAAAATCTCTCCTTATGCAAAGCCATACTGTTCCGCAAACGCCACCAGCGCTTCCTGGAACATCTCGATGGGCGGACGTACCAACCCCGCGCCGACCTGTCCCACCCCCGCTTCCTTGTGAGCGATGCCGGTGTTCACGCGCGGGGTGATGCCGGTCTCGACCACCTTGCGGATGTCGATGCCCGTCGGCGTGCCGCGAAAATCGAGCGGCGGGATGGTGAAATATTTATGCTCGGTGTGCGTGATCTCATACATCTCCAACGAGGCATTGATGGCGTCCTTCGGCTTGCCGCTGACAAAGCTGACGATTGCCGGCGCGGTCGCCATCGCAAACCCGCCGATGCCTGCCGTCTCGGTGATGGTGCTGTCGCCGATGTCGCCGCTCGCGTCCGCTTCGGTAAAGCCGGGGAAATACAACCCGCGTGGAGTCGCCACCGGGGCGGTGAACCAGCGCTCCCCCAGTCCACTGACGCGGATTCCAAAGTCCGTGCCGTTGCGCGCCATTACAGAGACAATCGTACTGCCCTCCACGCCGTGCGCCGAATCCGCCATTGCCTTGCAGGACGCCATGACCGGGTTCAACACGCTCAAGGCATTATCGCCCAGTGTCTTGATAATTTTGGACGCCAGTTCCGAATCTGATGTGGCTTGTACAATATACGGCGCAAGTTTGGCGGTGTAAAGGAACGACCCCGCCTTGTTGCGGTTATGCCCTTCATCGCCCATGTGCAGCGCTTCTGAAAGTAAATTGCGCATGTCCAGACCGCCGCCCAACTCGATGGCTTTCGCCAGCACAGGCGACATGACTTCATTGAGCCAGCGCAAACGCTCCAGCACTTCATCACTGTACGCGCCGTAGCGCAGCACCTTGCCATAGCCTTCATTGACATTGGAATAAGTCTTGTTGCCATGCGTCTTGTTCTCGACGACATACACCCACATGGACGGGCTGGTGACTCCCGCCATTGGTCCCACCGATTGGTGATGATGGCACGGTTCCAACTTGATCGCGCCTGATTCGACCAACCTTTGGGCTTCCTCCATGCTTTTGGCTTTGCCCTCGTAGATCAACGCGCCTGTGATCGCGCCGCGCATGGGACCCGACGCCCGCTCCCATGTGATCGGCGGACCCGCGTGCAGCAGCAGGTCGTCGCGCATACCGGGGATAACGTCGATGGCTTTGCCCATCCCCACCAACATCGGGCGCGCTTCCATCATTCGGTTTACTGCCTCATCATTTGCCTTTTCAATATCCATAGAGTCAACTCCTCTGACATTTACATGACTTGCACAACATTGGCTTTGTAAATGACCGTAGACGGTGGACGGCAGACCGTTATATCGTCAACGGTCTACGGTCTTCCGCCCTCGGTCCACCGTCACTTCCGCGGCAGGCGTTTCCCAATTTCAAAACGCGACCGCGCCTCCACCAAACTTTCCTTATACAACTCAAGGTTACGGTCTTCCAAATGATCGAACATTTGCAAACTCTTGCTGCCCGTTGTCACATACCGCAGCGGATCGGGGTCGAGTTTGGCGGCGATGATCTCCTCCCCGCCGCGCGCCTGCGCCAGCCGCCACGCAATCGGGTTGACGATCATGCTGTGACCGAAATAATACGCTCCGCCCGCATCGGGACCAACCGAGTTGGTCGCCACCATATAGACATGATTGTCATACGCGCGCGCGCTGGTGGTCAGGTTCCAAATATCGAAACTGCGTAAAAGCGCCGACGGGCGGGTGATGACCTCCGCGCCCTTCACCGCCAGAATGCGCGATAGTTCGGGGAAGTCGCCGTCATAGCAGATGATCATGCCAATCGTGCCGAGCGCGGTCTCGAAGACTTCGGCGCGGTTGCCCACCGTCACCCAGCCGCCGCATACTGCGCGTTCCAGCGGGAAGGGATGGGTCTTGTCATACGTGCCGATGATGCCGCCATCGGGACCGATCAACATCGAAGAGTTGTAAATCACCCTGCGTTCCGGTCCGCGCCGATAGGTGGGCCAGACCACATGCACGCCGTACGCTTTCGCGGCTTTTTGAATCTCTTCCACAATTAATTTATCATCGAGCAAATCCCACAGTTCGCCCACTTCCAAATTGGTCACAAATCCCGTCGTCACCGTTTCGGGGAAGACGATCAACTCCCCATCATTTTCCTTGACCGCCTTCTCCAGCCACGCCACACTCTTCTCGACGTTCGCTTTCACATCGTTGGGCGTGATCGCAATTTGCACACATGCCGCGATAAACTCTTTCATTTTTATCTCCTTGTGCCGCAAAATTTATTTTGCGCTGTTTTGGGACAAAATAAATTTTGTCCTACTTTTTCATCCGCGCCAAAATATCCATCAATTTCTGATTACCGCCCGCGGCGGGTTTCCAATCCACGTGGATGACTTCCGCGCCCTGCGATGTCAAACTTTCGTGGAAGGATTCCAACCCGACGTTGATGGCAGCCATTGGATGATTCAACGCCTCAAGCGGGACAGGAGGGCTGGTCGGCGCGGTGGAAGTTAATCCACGCTGATGCAGCGCTCGCGTCAGCCGTCCCACGCGGCGGGAAGCGGCGTCATTGCTGAGTTCCACGATTGCGCCCGCTTCCTTCAACTGTCGAATTTGCTCGCTCATGTTCTGCGGGTCTTCATCCGTCCCTGAGACCAAAGCCACCACTTCGAGATTCCGTCCCCCGTCCGAAGCGATGCGGCGCGCGTTTGCAATCGCAGGCGCCAGTTCAGAGGCGGGGTTCGGATGCGCGCCAAATCCCAGCACCACATCCAATAAAATGACCGCAACTTCCGGGTCGTTCGCTTCCTTCTCCAGGCGGCGGATACGCAGGTCGTTGTCCATCATCGGGTGCAAACGCCCGACGGTGAAGATGTCCTCGCCGAGATCGATCAACGTGTGTTCGCGACTGGTGAGCGGGTCTTCGAGACTCAGGTCTTTGGAGAGCGGAGCGTTGGAGTACACGGCGGACAGATAATCACGCAGAACCAATTGTGCTTCGTATGCCAGCGTGCCGCCGGAGAACAAGCCGCGCAGGTAACGCTGTTGCGGGATAAAGCGTTCGAGATTCAGATTTTCATTTTCATTTGAAATATTTTCTTTTGCCGCCTGCACTGCCAGTTTGGCGGTCTCATCGAAGGTGGTGGCAAACGTGACGTTATCCACGCGGCGCATGGATGTGGCATGACCGATAAAGTTGACGATGACGGGTTTGTTCACAAGCCGCGCCGCCGCGATGAGTTCATCAGCCACTTTGGGGGAAGGCGGCTTGGAAAGCAGGACGATCACTTTGGTATCGGGGTCGCGGCTCAGGGCATCCAACGCCTGACGGGCAGTGACGGCATCCACCGCTTCCGAAAGGTCGCGTCCGCCCGTGCCGATGGCATGGGTGACGCCGCCGCCCATTTGATGGATGCGGACCGTCACTTGCTGTAAACCTGTCCCCGAAGCCGCCACCAGACTGATCGGTCCGCGGCGGACTTTGTTGGCAAATCCCAGCCCCACGCCGTTGACGATGGCTGTGCCGCAGTCGGGTCCCATCACCATCAAGCGTTTTGCGGCGGCTTCCTTTTTGAGGGAGATTTCGTCATCCAGCGAGACGTTATCGCTGTAAAGAAAAACATTTTTTCCCAAGCCCAACGCCTGACGGCTCATACCCGCTGCATAACGTCCTGGTACAGAAATCAACACCCACTGCGCGGAAGGGAGCATTTTTAAAGCAGTGTCAAGTGTCTTTGCGCGGTAATCCTGCTCGATGCCACCGCCGCGACGGGCGGCGATCAATTCGTCCACTTTTTGCAGGACGGCTCCCACCTGCGCTTCATCCTCCCCTTTGACGACGATGATGAGGTCTTCCGCGCCTGCCTGTTGAATCTCTTCCACCAGCAAGCCGCTTTGCTCCAGCACTTCCTTGTTCGCATCCGTGCCCATGACCACGCCGGAATCCAGCATGCCGGGCTGTTCCAGCAGGGAACGCTGCAGGTGCATCAGCACCACAGAGTCGTAATACACACCAGAACGCACTTCCGTTTTAATGAATGCCATAAATCCCTTCCGAGTTGGTGGATGTAGCGCATGATTTATCTTGCGTTGTTT
>JAUXUT010000092.1 GCA_030680695.1 bacterium | reverse complement strand
GAAGAATACCAAACAGCGGAAGTGGAACGCTTGGAGAAGACCTGCCAAGAAAAATCTGCAAAAGATGTTTTTGAGCGTGGCTGGGGCGATGGTGCCGTTGGTAGGAGGAGAGTGGGCAGAGGTGAAGACGCTCACGCTAGGCGAAATCCAGAAGCCTGTTTTGGAACGCGGAGAATGGGTAGTCCACAGCAAACACACTCCTATTTCTCGCGGATGACCGAAGCGAGCCTGTTTCGACGGCTGGCGCTGGTGGAAACTCATGCCCGCGGGATAGAAAAAGCCAAAGTAGTCGCCGCAGTGACCGATGGTGCAGAATGTGAACAGGGCTTTCTCGATTTCCATTGCCCACAAGCAGAGCGTATTTTGGATTTTCCACATGCGGCTGAACGAGTCAGCCAAATTGGAAAAGCTGTGTGGGCAGAAGAAAGTGACCAAACAAAAAATTGGTTGCGGGATCAATTACAGCACTTGAAGCATGACGGACCATCCGATTTGTTCTCTGAAATAGTGGGGTTGAGAAATCAAAAGCCCGCCTTGGAAGTTCTGCAAAAGAACCAAGCCTATTGGGAGAAACGCAGCGACCACATGCAATATCCGCGCTACCAGGCTCAACATTTACCCATCGGAAGTGGAGCCATGGAAAGTGGAAATAAAGTCGTGGTGGAAGCACGTTTGAAAGGAGCAGGCATGCATTGGGCGATTCCATATGTCAATCCGATGCTGACTTTACGAAATATATTTTGTTCTGAACGTTGGCAGGCGGGCTGGCAACAAATCACAATCACCTTGCGTCAACAACAATATCAACGCCGTACTCCACTTCACCAAAAACACAAGAAGGACTCCCTCCAAAAATTACCTCAACCACCCATCATAGCCCAAGTCATTCAGTCACCTGTTTTGCCGCAACCCATTCCTATCCTGCCCGTTCCTTCTAATATAGCCTTGCCGCACAAATCTTCTATTCCTGCCCCTAATCATCCCTGGCGTCGTTCTCCGATTGGCAAAGCAAAGTTCCTCCCTACTACTCAGTTTTCAAAAAACTGACGCCCACCCGGTAATTGTTGTTGGTAATTGTAGCGCCCCCCGTTTGGGCGACAGGAAACAGATCGCTTCCTTCCCCCAAACGGGGGAGTTTACGGTTGTGTAAATAATGGTACCATCCTTGGACCAATCAATTGTTCAAGGAGAATGTGTCAATGGAATTATTAGCTCCCGGCCTGATCACGGTTTTTGCTTTGTTGTGCGTGGGGTTGACCACCCTCATATCGCTTGGCGTGGCAGGTTTTTTC
>JAUXUT010000086.1 GCA_030680695.1 bacterium | reverse complement strand
TACCAAAACCCGTGCCGAAAAAAGACAAGCCGATTGTGAAAACCTACATAACCGACCACGAACAAAACCAAAGCCGCGAAACAAAGCCAATCAAAACCATCGCAGACCAAAACGCCAGCGGAAAACCTTGAAGCCGATTTTAGCGACTCGACAATACCAACCTGAACTTATGCCAGCGCAGAAAACACCGCCAAACAAAAAAGCCGGGAACTTGAAAGCCCACTTGCTGAAAAACAAAAGCAACTTTATGACCTGAAAACTGTCGTTGCTAAAAAATCATCTTCAACCAAAAAACAAAACTTGCGAATCAAAGGCGCATTGGGTTTTGCTCTTGGGTTGCCTAACGGTTGCGTTAGCGGTTTGTGGGCGGGCGTGGATTCTGTTTGAGAGCAGAAAAAAGTCAAAGTCAGAAAACTGCTTGTAAACCGCGCAGACTCCCACAAATCCGCTGCACGCTTTGTTCGGCGGCGTTTCGCCTTTATTTCACTTTGTCTAAATTGAAGGTGCTTCGAGTTCCTTGCTCAAACATCGTTTCGGACAGTAGCCAACGGAACCGCATAATCTGTTTTGCCTGTTGCCCGACGATATAACGCAAGCGTGGCGATTTGCTTTCTACGATTTTGAATATCGTATCCGCGATCAATCTTGCGTCTGGACCGTTTTCTTCATAATCATGCACTGATTTCATCGCACGCGAGCGCCATATTTCATAATCACTTATGGGTAGTGCTGCGGGTTGTCGTTTTCCCTTCAACGGCGTATTGAGAAATCCCGCTTCTATCAAAGAGACTTGAATATTGAACGGCTTGACTTCCTGACGTAGAACTTCGGTATATCCTTCAAGCGCGAATTTGCTAGCAGTGTATATGCCCAAAAATGGTGTCCCTACCAGCCCTGCAAGCGAACTAATGTTGATGATTTGCCCACTTTTTTGCTTTCGCATGGAAGGCAGGATTGCTTTTGTCATTCTCATCACACCGAAGAAATTTGTTTCGAATTGCGCGTGCGCTTCATCAAGAGAGATTTCTTCTAGTGCGCCACCTTGTTCGTAGCCAGCATTATTGACCAAAACATCAATCCGACCTGCTTGTTTCAGCACCGAATTGACGCACGCCACGACTGATTCTTCAGAGCAGACATCAAGTGCCAACATTTTGTATTTCAACTCTTGTTCTGGGTCTGCTGGATTACGGCTCGTTCCAAACACCTGGTATCCCTGTTGTGCAAGTAATTGCGACGTAGCCTGACCATTGCCAGAGGAAGCACCTGTAATAAGGACGACTTTAGATTCAGACATTGGAAATCTCCTTGTTATATAAAATTTGGTGTTAGGACAGCCGCCGAACGGTTTGCGTTAGCGGATTTTGGGCGGGCTGGGAAAATGCCTGAGAGCAGAAAAAACTCGAAGCGAGGAAAATGCTTCTCGAAGCCGCAGACTCCCAAAAATCCGCTGCACGCTTTGTTAGGCGTTTTTTCATTGTAAAGAACTGACAGTTGAAAATATAGGTCTTGACATAACGGCATAATTGCTTATAATACAAACAAGTTTGCAATACAAAGTAATTTTCAATTCAAACAAAGGAGCATTCCATGAAGTCTATTTCTCAAACCAAATTTCTGTCAGAAAACTATTCAACTTTGCACGGCTTAAAAGGTGTGCCTGTTGGACTGTGCCTTTTGCTGATAAGTTTATGGGCAAATGGTCTGCACGATTCTACGAAAAATTTTTCTTTGCCAATGATACTTGTGTTTGGTTCTTTGTTGTTGCTAATAGCAGTTGACCAATATTACAAGCGCACCTTTGGCGAAGTAAAACCAACTTTTGCCAGCCGCCGTACTCAATGGATAGGGTATCTTACTTTTGCTATTCTCGCAATTGTTGCGTTTTGGGCGGATGTTACCTATAACTTGCCAGTCAACTTTTACGGATTGTTGTTTGCCGTAATCTTGCTGATTGATAAACCAAAGGTAACATTACCTTTAAACAAATTTTCCATCATAAAACTTATTTTATCAATTTGCATAATTCTGGCGAGTATTTCGCCTTTATATTTAGGGGCAAATTGGTGGAATACTTTTGGTGTAAGAACAACCCTTCTCGGCGTGACAATGCTCATCGGTTTGCTTATGGTTACAGAAGGTGTGATATGGCATACCTTCTTTGTAAAATCTTTGCCTGCCGCAGAGGCTAAAGATGAGTAATGTATTTGAAGAAATTGCGGGATTGGACAAATTAATCCATGAGCCAGCCAGACTAGCCATTATGACAATATTGTCCAATAGTCAAAGCGCTGATTTCCTTGCACTACAACGCTTAACTGGTTTAACAAGCGGAAACCTTTCAGTTCACTTATCGAAACTTGCAGAAGGAGAACTAATCACATATGAGAAACAATTTGTGGACAAAAAGCCAAAAACACAAATTAAAATTACTAAAAAGGGTCAACAAGCATTAGAAAAGCATTGGTTACAACTTGAAAACTTTCGAGCCAATGTACAGAAATTGAAACCTGAGTAAATAAAACTGCTCATCATTTAGACTCATCCCGTCTTTATTGGCGGGATATTTTTATTATCAGACAAACGCCTAACGGTTTGCGTTACCTGCGCTGGGGCGGGGACGGCGAAGCCGTCCAACTGGAAAAATGAAAAGGCGTGTGAAAATGCTTGGGATGTGCGCAGAATCCCCAGCGTCAGGTGCACGCTTTGTTGGGTGCATTCTGACATAACAATTTTTACGCGGTAGAAACCTGCTCCTCTGGCTGTGGTAACCAAAAGGCATTGTACTTTCCAGTCGAGCGAAATCCCAACTGCTGTGCCAAGGCTGAAGAGTCATCGTGCGCTGCATCCCAGCATGGCTCTATCTCATTTTCAAGACAATACAAAATCAGGGCTGCGGCAACGATTCTGGCAAATCCACGACGACGAAATTGCCTGTGTGTCTGAATCTCAAACTCCAATTTTCCCCCGCCGAGCGGTGACGAGGATGCGCCAGAAATAAACTTGCCTTCATGAAATATGCCTATACCCACACCTTTGTCAATAAAGTCTTCGGGAGATGTGTAACTAGCGATAAACGCTGGAGATAATTCCGTAAATTTCATCACATCTTCAAAATTCACTTTCCGCAATTCAAAACCAGAAGACAGGTCTGAGATAAATCCCCTCAGTTTGTTTATATCAAATTGCTCCGCTTGAAATGCTTCTCTTTGATACACCTCTATCCTGCCTGGATAGGTAGTAGATACCACGTGTTCCCACTCTGGGGTAGGTACAACTAACCATTCTTTTGCACGCAGTAAGTCAAATAGCAAGGGGACGCTTTCATGGAACGGATCGCCCGCCAAAAATTGGAAATCGACGATAGCGAGAGCGACACTTGGATTTTCTAGTGAGTCTGCAAACACTCTACCTGCACCATCTTCAATGACTGCTTCTATGCAACCATGCATACAAGGATAATCACCAAACAGCCTTCGTAAAGACGCCCTGTTTTCTCTATCCAATTCGACAATCATAATTTTTTCCTGTTTGTGTGGTTTTAGTGACTAAGCACCCAACGGTTTGCGTTACCCGCGCTGGGGCGGGCGGCGGAACGCCGTCCGACTGGGAAAATGATAAGGCGTAGAAAAAGGCTTGGAATCGCGCCAGAATCCCCAGCGTCGGGTGCACGCTTTGTTGGGCTGTGGATTTAATAAAGAGCGCAAAAACAGCACTACCTTATCAATCTTTGCGCTTCATTGTAGGCAGTTAAGGCTTCCTTAAGTCTGCCTGCACGCATATAGGCATCTCCCAAAGTTTGCCAAAGACCGATCTGTGTTGGATGAGAATTCGCTTCAATCTGTAAATCATGGATAACTTTATCAAGTAATTTACCCTTTCTAATAAGACCTGAATAAGCAATTAATGCGTCACGAATTTTTTCTCCATTATCCGTTGTTTCCATTGCTTTTTGGGCAACTATCAAATTTGTTTCATCATTTTTTGTTTCTGATACTTTTTGAGCATCTATTAAATTAGGCACATCACCTTTTGGAATTGTCTGAACAGAATCAACTTGGGCTGTAAATTTATTTAGACCTAATGATAACATTTTTAAACTTAGAGAGTTTTTCAACTTTTCATAACCGTTGACTTCAAAAAAATCTACCCATTGCCACTTGCGTAATCTATCTGGAACTTCACAATCATCTAATCTCATGGGAATCAAAAATATTGCTCCATCTGGTTTCTCATCAGACACATCAAGCGCAAACTTTATTTCTTTTTGAACATAGCCTTCTTTGCTAATAGATTTTTTTGACAAGCAAACAATAACAATATGAGAATTTCTCACAGCCTTTGGTATCTCTTGCTCCCATTCTTGCCCAGGTAGAAGTTTGTTTTCATCAAGCCACACATCAAAACTATCAGACAAAAGTTTGGCGCATAAATCGCGAACTTTTTGTTTGTCCTGTGACGAGTGACAAAGAAATATTCGAAGTAATTCTGTCATACATTCACCTGAATTCATTTATTATGAACTGCCCAACGGCTTGCGTTACTGGCGGGTGGGTGGGCGTGGACAATGCTTGGAAGGAGGACAAACTCGAAGCCAGAGAAATGCTCGAAAATTCGTACTCTACCCACCTGTCCAGTGCACGCTATGTTGGACGAATGTTTCGGCAG
>JAUXUT010000085.1 GCA_030680695.1 bacterium | reverse complement strand
AAACAGGGGCGGAGACCCTAAAGGTTTCCCTCGCTGGCCAAATTATCTTGTCGAACAGCGTATTTTGCCAGCAAAGTACCCAATCTGACAGAAAAACCTTTAGGGTCTGGGAGTTCACCCCAAATTATTGAGATGATACTTTAATTCGGCATATAATAATGCCGCATCGCCTTCCAGTTTGTTCAAAGTCAGGGGATAGGCGGCGTGGTCAATCACCGCTTCGAGCAATTCAAAAATAATCTCCTCGGCGTGGACGGCGCTCATTTTTTCAGAGCGGATAAACTGGGTGTAGCCGCTGATATCTGCGATTACCAATGCTACTTTTTTAGTTTCCATCACGGCTCCTGCTGCTTGATTTCCTTATCGGCGGTTTCTGAGAATATGTACTGGTGATACCCATCCCGCCAAAATTCTTACCCTCTATGAGCCGTTCCGTGCTTTTGCAAATAAGGCTGTAAGTTCGAAGAATAACGATGCGTCAAAAAGGTAAAATAATTCAAGGAAGGATAAGATCATGAACGAACACGCCCTTGCTCTTCAAGCGCTTATGCAAAAAGAAACACTCACTCCCAGGGAAGTAAAAGAAGGCGTTGTTGCCTGTTTCTTCAGCATCAACCGCGATTTTGTGAAGCGCCGTCTGGGCGATGTCCCTGTCAAAGAGGTTGATGAGACTTTGGATGAGTTGATCACGATTGTTTTCAATGAACATCAGATTGATCCTGAAAATCCGTCACTGCCATTGTTGAAGAAGGCGGAATTGGCGCTGGAGGAGCAGGCTGGTTTTGAAGCCGAACCCGATCTACTTGTGATGCACAAAGAAGTGATCCAAACTCTGTTCTCGCGCGCCAAATAATTACAACTGCCGAATGAATGAAAAAATATGAATGATTTGTTGACTCGCTACAACTACGATAGCTTCATGCCTGAGAAATTCGAGCCGTGGATGAATTTCGAATCCAGCCCGAAAACAGGAACAAGTGCGCCCGACTTTCCATTATGGAATCTGGATCAATCATCCACGCGCCTGAGCGAAATCTGGTCGCAGTATGATTACACCATCGTGGAGTTTGGCAGTTTCACCTGACCCTACTGCGGGATGGCGTCGCCATCCATGAATGCGATTGCGGATCGATATGCGGCGCATAATATCGGTTCGATCTTTCTCTATACCCACGAAGCGCACCCTGGCGAAAATTATCCACACCTGACTACGATGGAACAGAAGTTCCGCCATGCGCGGGACTTGAGGGATGTTCTCGGTGTGACACGCCCGATTCTGGCGGACGCGCTGGATGGCGCATGTCATCGCGCTTATGGTTCGATGCCAAATATGACCTGGATCTTCGCGCGTTCGGGTTTGATCGTGTACAAATCCGATTGGACGGACGCGCATAGCGTGGAAAATGCGATTCAATACTTCGCCCAAATTCCACAACGACGAAAAGCAGGTGAGCGGCTGGCGCCGTTTCATGTGGAGCGGCTGGATTACCGTAATCAGGAACGGGAGCAGTTTTACAAAAGCCTTGAGCGTAATGGATCCAAAGCAGTGGAAGAATTTAGGAAGGCTTTTCCAGCGGGTTGATCCAGACTTCCGAAGTCTTCAAGACTTCGGAAGTCTGCTTTCGCGGTAACGCACAACTCGATACAAGCCAATGCTGACCGCGAACATGCTTGCAGAAATTACCAGTGATAACGGATCAAGCCTGACACTTTGAGCAGCGAAATTACCTTCAATGGACGCGCCCAACATGCCAAAGGAAATGGTGCCGGGGATACTGCCAATCACCGTTGCGAACATAAACGCGCGCATGTCAATGTGTAGAAAACCAGAAAAATAACTGACCAGGTCATACGGCAGGAAAAGAAAGCGCAGGATAAGCGTCGTCTGAAAACCATCCTGACGCAGGCGGTCGGCATATTTTCCAATCAGCGCATTCCTTTCGATATTTTTCAAAAATCCACTGCCGAAGAACCGCCCAATCAGATAAGCCACCATCGTGGATAGATTGCTGGCGATCAGGGCGTAGGCAATGCCCTGCACAGGACCATAAAGATAGGTCGCAGTCATCGTCACCAACGTAGCGGGAAATAAGAATACTGGACGAATCATGTAAACAAGCACGTAAACTGGAAAACCGTAAGGGCTTTCCGAGACGAAGTTAATCAAGTCTTGCATGGTCTGCATGGGAGTCAAGCCATTCGCGCTGGTGTACCACCAGTAGCCAATCAGCAATAACGCCCAGGCAATCAGCGCGATGATTTTACTTTTGTCGCGCGGGGGGGTTGCGTTTTCTGTTTTCATGCTTTCACTCGAATCAATACGCTTTCGATAAACAGCGGCGGCACGGAAATTCCCATCCTTGCATAGAGTTCTGGCGGAACGCTGATGTCTGCAAGATATAGTTCGCCAACATAAGGCGCTGAATTTGGATTCAATAAACCTTGTTTTGGTAACGCCAAAGTCAAGGTGGCAGTTGCGCGAATGGTGGGTTCGTAAGTTTTTCCATCGTTCGGATCCAAGCCAGAGGGTGTATCCAATGCCAGAATTGGAGCGGTTTGCTTGTTTGCCCAATTGATTAAATCAGCCGCCGCGCCGCGCGGAGATCCGCTCAGGCTGTAGCCAATGATCGCGTCGAGGATCAACTCGAAGGTCGGAGGAAGCGAGGCGGAGTCAACGATGGGGATGTTCATCCGCTTGAGAATATCCAATTGATGCGCTGAGACGCCGCGAAATTCATCCGCTGATTTGGTCAATGCGACGATGACATTTGCGCCCCAATTATGCAGATGACGCGCGGCGGTCATTCCGCCCCCGCCGTTGTTCCCGTTTCCGCAGAGGACTGCTACGCTGTGACCTTTTACCGCTCCCCCCATCTGACGGCGCGCCAACTCCGCAAAATTGCGTCCTGCGTTTTCCATCATCTGAATCAATTCGATGTGACAATCCTCGATCATGGCTCGGTCTACTTCAATCATTTGGGCGGTGGTCAGGGATGGGATCATGTTATTCTCCGCTTCATAAATTAGGGATGGCATTCGTGGAAGAACTATTACCCGTTGGTTTATAATCCAAACATGAATAAACGAACCAATGAAGAATGGGTTTCCGATTTACGTGCGGGAGGGGAACAGCAGGCGCAGGCATTGGAAGATTTGCGCGCGATCATTTTGCGCGGACTACCTTATGCCATCGCCGGGCGGATTGCCCCCAACAGTCCCGAGTCCGAAGCGCTTGTTGAGGAAATAGTACAAGAGACGCTTATGCGTGTTTTGGATAATTTGGATACTTTCGAAGGACGCAGTCAATTCACCACTTGGGCGCATAAAATTGCTGTGCGGGCAGCGTTGACTGAGTTGCGCCGTGTCCGCTGGCGGGAAGTTCTCCTGCCCGAGATGGGAATGAGCGATGATGAAGATAATTCATATCGTGAATTGCCAGATCATCAGCCAAGTCCCGAAGATCAGATGGATCGAAAAGATATGATGATGCGCGTCAACCGAATCATCATGGAAGAATTGACTGAAAAACAGCGCATGGCAATGATGGCAACGATGGAGGGATTCCCGCTGGAGGAAGCTGCGCAGCGCCTGGGAATGAATCGGAATGCCCTGTATAAATTAATGCATGATGCCCGCTTGCGGCTTAAAAAGCGGCTGGAAAAAGAAGGACTGACGCCGCAACAGGTATTGTCCGTTTTTGAACGGGTTGGGAAGTAAGACAATGGACAGGTATTACTATCCATTCGTAGAAGGAATTTATTAGAATGAAAATCAAACAAATATTCCAGCGGCTCTTTGGCTTAAACAAAAATAAATCCGCATATCCGCCAAGCAGGATGCAAGCGGATAAATCCGAGATGATGCAAAAAATGCTTACCATGCTGTCCAATACGCGGGAGGTTGAACTTACCTGTGATGAAGTTTTCGAGATGCTCGATCAGTTTGCCGAACTCGCGGCGCGCGGGGAGGACGTCGCGCAATTAATGCCGTTGATACAACAGCATCTTGATATGTGTGAAGATTGTCGGGAAGAATATAAGGTGTTGGAAAAGATCATACTCAACACGGCATAACAGTTCGTTGGAAAGTGCGGCATGATCGTTTATGAGAGAAATTCCCATTCCCATACACGATCATCCAACTATATAGAGAGTTTTAATCTGTTCTTAGCATCCTGTCCCCATATATGGGGGTAGGATGTGGTATGTATTAAATGTGGTTCAATGTGGGGCGGAACTTATACCCGTGTACCAGATATGTACCCCGCCGGACAGATCCGCTTGCGCCTATGAAGTGAAAAATTGACAACGGTGGCTCTACTATTCAGTCATATAATTGGCTCTTACAATAGCTGGATTTTGGTTGGTTAGTATTTGTCCAAAAATAAGTTAATCAATTCGAATTTGGTCGAATGGTATAGTTCCATTCAGGAAACAACTTGTGCGGATGTAAATTGACATTTTCTTTTTCTTCTGAGGTGGCTTTCCGCTTTGTTTGGTAGTGCTTT
>JAUXUT010000081.1 GCA_030680695.1 bacterium | reverse complement strand
GAGGCAGGTATTAAGTAAATTTCGGAGAGCGATTAACTCTCCGAAATTTTTTTATGCAGCCGTTTTGAAGTTGAGTTTTAGCTGGACTTTATCCAAAAGATAAAGGTACGAGTATCGTGATATATTCTGCTTGCAGGGCTGACATTGGCTGGCTCGTGCTGGAGTGTTTGCCTTGGCTCCCCTGCTTTTTGCCAATCTCCAAATGGATAAAGTCCAGCCCGGCCTGTAATGTCATGGTTTACAGTTGTGTTTAACCCCCATCTCGAAAGTGCGTTGAATGAAAAATAGTACAGGGCAATCAGTAAAAAACCATACCCTGGCGGCGCTTGCAATCGTCAGTGTTTTATATTTCCTCGCATTTTTATCCCCCAATGGACAGGGCGCGCAGGATTTGAATATGCTCTCCGTTTTTGAGCCCGATGAATTCGGTCAGTACCCGCATGCCTTGAAAATGATAGACCCGCCTGCGGATACGTTTATGCAATCGGTCTATCGTTTTATTCAATACGAACATTATTATTACGGCTATCCGTTCTACCTATATTCCGTCCTGTTTGCGATGCTGCCTGCCCGTTTGCTTTTTGGGGCGGCGAGCATTTCCCTGGACCTTCTGCTTCTCAGGCAGATGGTGAGCGTGTTACCCATGCTGGCAGGCACTTGGCTGCTGGTTTATATGCAGACAAAATTCCAGAAGTTTTGGTCATCCGTTTTGCTTTTCCTTTTTTTATTGTTTATTCCCATGGTGGTTGAAAATAATCTCTGGTGGCATCCGGAGAGTTTGTCTGTGTTTTTTGTTGTATTGACGATCTATTTTTTACAAAAAGATGACCTGTCATTTGGACGGAATTTTTACTTTGCTGCGATTTTCTGCGGGCTTGCTGCCGCGGTAAAACTTGTCGGGCTTTTCTTTGTGATCGCCATCCCGTCCGTTATTTTGTATGGCTGGAGGAAGGGACGAATCTCCATAAGCGGCGCAATGCAGACCGCCGTGAAATTTGTTCTGCTAATGGCGGTCACATTTTTTATTTCCAACCCGTTTCTGGCTTTCAAGTCTGAGCGGGATGAGGCGCTCAGGATACAGGCCAATCAATCGGAAGCATCCGCTGCGGGATTTGTGCTTGCCGCTGGAAAGGGACCGCTGACCTGGCTCCCTATTTTGGGACGAAATTACGCCAGCGGTTCTTTCCTCCTTTTGGCTGGTCTTGCGCTTCTGGCAGGGTTTGCAGACCGGGAAAAACGCCTGTTGAGCATGGTGATCCTTTTATGGTGTCTGGCATTTGGCGGATACTTGATGTTCTTTGTGGCGTTAAAGCACAAATATTACTTTTTGCCCGTTGTTGTGCCATTGTTCTCCGTCTTGCCGAATTTACTGAATTGGAAAAATCTTCTGCCTGCAAATTTCGCCAAAAATAGATATGTGAAGTGGGGAGTTTGCTCGATCTTATTGACTGCATTTTTCCTGCAAAGTGTTTGGGCGGTGGGTGTTTCGTCAAAGTATTATTTCGCAGCCCTGGGCAGGGAAGCCAACAGCGAATCGATCCGTTTTTTTGCGGTTGTTGAAGAAGACTATCTTTCCAAAATCGTCCTTGACCGCCCATTGATGATCCTTCGCCATGTGCATATGTACGTCCCGAACGATCCCCGCTGGGATGTGCGGCATCGCTGGGGCTTG
>JAUXUT010000074.1 GCA_030680695.1 bacterium | reverse complement strand
TGAAATGGATAACGTGCGGTTTAACCCCTGTCTATTGCAGGAGCAACTATTTGTCTTTGCCGTGGCCTGAGCGTTTGGCAGGGAATCGCCTAAGGTTAAAAAGGCATCAAAAATTGTTTCTTAACTCCAAAGCTAATTCTCTTCCCCTCTCTTGCTCTTTGTGTCATTAAGTTTTATCGCATTCATGGCGCTATTAAGGGGAGCAAGGGTCAGTTTAGCGTTGCTTTTCAACGTTCGACCGCCATCACTGGTGTTTTCGACATTGAATTTAATGAATCTTTTAAGTTCCTTTTCGGCTTTGTCTTTGCTGTAAAAGGGGCCGTAAAGACCTTCGCGTGCGCTAAAGAACCACTCCATCAAGCCTGTTTTTGTATTAAGTTGGCAAAAAGTCCGGTCAAGTTCAAACATTGATGATTACCTATAAAATTAGGGTTAATTGGCTTGTCGACAAAAATTAATTCGAAGAAGTTCGTTATTTCGTTTTCATTTCTATAGACACGAAGACCGACACTTACGTGCAGGAATCTAACGGCATTCACAAATCTGCTTTCAACGAGGCCATAATCAATGACAAATCGGTATTTCACGTCGCTCTTCACCAGACGGTCGCAGGCTTCATTTATTTTCCGGATTATACCGTTACAATTTTGAGTACGGTACATTTGTCTAACCATACAAATGACTATCAAAACCTTCAAGGAGTTGTGTCATGAAACCTTGATAGCGGCTTTTATTCGGATGCGATACAGGGGTGCATTATTCATTCGGCATACCCGATTAGTCTTTTACGGCAAAAAGATTACGAATACAACACTCCGCTATAATGTGCCGTTATTTTATTGTAACGATCTACTGATTTGCGGGCGATTCCTCGTTGGGGCGTATCTTTTCGGTCACGTCCTTGCCGATCCCGCGGTAGCCGGTAAAGCGGCCGTAGGAGTCGAACATCGGTTCCCCGCTCACCATTAAATATTGCCGCGAGTTGTCGGGATGGATCCGGCTGTAGACGAAATCCAGGAACGGTCGTCTGGCGGCCAGATTAGCTTCCAGTATTTCCCGCTCGGCCTCATTCCAGCGTGCGCCCTGGTCATCCCTGATTTTGCCCAGTGCGTCGTCGACCCGGATTCCGAGCATTTCCAGCACCGGCCCGAAAATCTTGGTAAAACGCCCTTTTTCATCCTGTTCCCAATACCAGTCGGATGATAGCTCGGTCAGACGGCGAAAACGCGCTTCGCTTTCACGTAGTTCGGCAGTCCGTTCCAGCACCGTTTGTTCCAAAACCTTGTTGTAATATTCGAGTTTTCTGTACAACAGCCGCACTTCCAGCATGTTATGGATACGCGTCCGCACTTCGACCAGGTCAAACGGTTTGCTGACAAAATCTTTCGCACCGGCGCGGAGCGCCCGCAGTTTGTGCTCCGGCTGGGCGGTGATCACGAGCACTGGAAGATAGCCGTCGGTTTCGATTCCCTTCAGGCCTTCCATAACCTCAAAGCCGTCCATGCCGGGCATCTGCAAGTCAAGCAGGATCAGGTCATAGTGGTTTTTTTTGAACAACCCGCAGACTGCATAGGGATCATTTGTCGACGCAATGCAGGCATAGCCGACATCACGCAACACTTCCTCAACCAGAAGCACATTGGATTGCTGATCGTCAACGATCAGAATGCCGGCGTTAAGAATTTCATGTTCGTTAATCATTGTATTTGTCCGGTTTCATATTTGTGTTGATCAGTTTTGTCAGCCAATTCAGCGGTTGCTCCCATTTTAGAAAATTTCAGGGCATCTTCCAGGGCATTCATGAATTCATTAATCTTGATAGGTTTGGTGAGATACCGGAAGAATCCCGCTTC
>JAUXUT010000067.1 GCA_030680695.1 bacterium | reverse complement strand
AAAAAACAGTTGAACGAACGACTTGCCGCATTGGTTTATCGCACCTGGACACGCTGGCTAACCCAGATGTTTTCCAAGGGTTTCTTTGACATAGAAGGACGCTGGATAATGTCAAAAGAGGCCTGCGACGAATATACAACTAAAATGACAAAGAAATATGTCTGGTTGAGTGATGAAGAGAAGGCATGGGCCCGAGCGGTTGCCGAGGACATTTTGATCATATTTTACACTTACAAGGAGAGCAAGAATGACAAATAGAGCGCAAGGTATTGATATCTCACATTGGGATGTATCGTTTGATCCTCAAAAAGCCACCAAACAAATAGATTTTGTTATTATCAAGGCAAGCGATGGGTTGTATTCATCGCAGCCGGTATACTCAAAAATGATGGCTGGTGTACGCCAGATACCAATCAGAGGGGCGTATCATTATCTACGCTCTGGATACGACTGGAAAAGGCAAGCGGATGTCTTTCTTGAAAAGGTGGAAAAAGACAAAAAAGACTTCCATTTGTATGTTTGCGATTTTGAGAGTATCAACAACACTATGAGCATTGCCTTCTCCATGCACGCGAACTTGTGGATGGAGTACGTTCAAAAGGAAGTGCCGACAAAGCGAGTTGTGTTCTACACCAACCGTAACCTATATACACTATGGGGATGGCGCTACTGCTCCAAGTGGCCGTTGTGGATTGCGCAATACTACAATTGGCCTTTTGGCACAGAGAACAGAAATCCAGCAATGCCATCTGGTCGCACCGATTGGTCTATCTATCAATTTCAGTGTGAGCGGAATCAATTCCCAGGCCAGTCCCGCTCCTATGGTTGTGGCGCGAGGTTCATTGATTTGGATGTCTACAACGGCACAGTCGCGGACATGCGCGCTTGGCTAAGATTAGACGAAGCCACAACGCCACCAGTTGTTCCGCCGGTTGATAAGCCTAAAGTCGCGCAAGTTATGGTCAGCAGTCTGAGAGTGCGCGCGGGGCCCGGAACTAATTTTGATGTCGTGCATGGTCTCGCGTTTGGTGCCAGAGTTAAAGTCTACGAAGTGAAAAACATTGCTGGCGACCAATGGGCTAAATTGGGGGAGGGTAATTGGATTGCTATGCTCTACAAAGGCTTGCGCTTAGCAGAGTTCGTCTAACACCGTGTTATTAAAAAGCGGTAATTTCGGAGCAAAAAGCA
>JAUXUT010000062.1 GCA_030680695.1 bacterium | reverse complement strand
ACCACTTCCAACAGTTCGCGTTTGCTGTTCAGGCTCATCATGTGGCTCCTCCGACAGGCTGTTCTGCCTATCGGAAAGTAACATTTTTCCTGATGCAACGTTACTTCTCAAAGTAACATTTTCCGTGATGCAATTCGAGGTTAATGAAAGTCTGATGGGAAGAGGTATAATTTTGGGAAATAATAAAAAATGCAAATTGGGAGGCATTGATTCTAAAATGACAAATTCCGCTATTGCAAGCTATGCTATATTGAAGGTCAACTGGGAGCAACCCGATCGCAAAGATTACCTTGATAACTTTATTTTAATTGTTGCTGAGGCAATAAGGCAGCTACCGCAAGATGTCGTTTCTGCGCTTGATGTTCAGAAAAAAATTCGTACCCATTTTGGTTTTGAGATACCACAAAACACTGTAAGCAGCCTACTTAGCCGTGTCAGAAGACACGGCTATATAAATCTTGATCATGGCATTTACACTAGAGATAACTCAGCCTTAAGTAAATTGAATTTTGATGACATTCGACAAAAAGTTTTAAGTTCGCACGAATCGCTCGTTGGGGCATTAAGGGGTTTTGTCGCAGATAACTACAAACTGCAATGGACTTCTGATTATTCCGAAAAAGCATTGCAATCATATCTTGAAGAGCATCAAATAAGATTATTGGGAGAGTTGGTTGAGGATAGAGAGGAGAACCCTACATCAGATTTACCTGAACCTACCCAGCAACTCCAGTATGTGATTGCTAAATTTATTATACATCTTCGAGAATCTAAGTCTCCTATCCTTGATTATCTTGAAACAGTTGTTAAGGGAAATTTATTAGCAAACGCAATTTTTGCTGACCCGAGCAATTATGCGCGAAAATTCAAAAACACTACAGTTTACCTTGATGCTCCATTGGCAATTTTCGCATTAGGTTATGCTGGAGAAGCAAGGAAATCTCCAGTGACTGAGTTTCTAAAACTATTGATTGCCAACAAAGCTCAGATTAAGATATTCCGGCATTCCTTGGAAGAAATAATTGGGATTCTTTCAGCTTGCGTAGACAGAATTAGAACTAAACAGTACAAAAATTCGTATGGACCTAGTGTAGAATACTTTATTGAAAAAGGTTACACAGAAGTCGATGTAATGATGTTCATTGAAAATTTAGAATCGGATTTAGGCGAACTAAATATCACAACTGTTGAAAAGCCCCCTTATTTAGAGTACAAAACAATTATTAATGAAGATAGATACGCTGAGTATTTGAAAGAAGTCATTCATTATTCTCAAGATAGGCCTCTTCCACTAGAAAGGGATAAAGACTCAATCACTTCAATACTTCGTCTTAGACGGGGAGAAGTATTTGTTCCTGTGGAAGAGTGTGTTGCTCTGTTTGTAACCTCTAATAGGTCATTGGCGCATAGCACAAGGCGATATGTAGACTTCAACTTTCAATATGGAACTGTGCCTTTAGCATTAATAGATTATGAACTTACAAATTTGGTGTGGCTAAAAGATCCCACAGTTTCAGAGAATTACCCCCGAAAAAGATTGATTGCAGACAGTTTAGCAAGTGTTCAGCCAACTGAAGCGTTATGGCAAAAGTACCTAGGCACAATTGATTCATTGGAAAAAAAACAAAAAATCTCAAGCGAACAGTACTTTGTTTTACGCCACTCGATACAGGCAAAATCTGAATTAATGGAATGCACTCAAGGTGAAGAAAGAGCGTTTACCGAAGGCACTGTCCAAGAACTTCTCGATATAGTAGAACTTAAAATCCGAGCAGAAGATGTTGCTCGAGCTAACGCAGAAGCTCAAGCAAAACTCGAGGCAATGGATCTTTATGAAAAGGAAAGGGATGCTCGAATAAGAATCGAAAGACATATTGCCGAAAAAGAAACCGCTCGCCAAGTAAAGTACAGGCAACGTGCTAAAAGTATTGCTCGATTTGTAAAAATATTAGTTACTGTAGCCTTAATGGCTGCTTTTGGGTACTTAAGTTATGTTATTTCTCCGATTGGTCCTTTAAATATAGATCCAAATAATGTTTTATCAATTACTTGGAAACTAGTTGCCTTTGGGGTTTTTTGGTTACTACTGTTACTTCAGGCCATAAACTCAGTTATTGGCTTAGCGCCAATAAGTATTATTGAAAAATATGAGGAGAGATTGGCAAGATATATTGAAAAAATGATTGTTGTTGAATAGACTTTATCGGAATTACTTTTTTATCCACGAATTCCAATCACTTTTCGTGAAAATTCGTGTTCTTCGTGGACGGCTTTCTTGTTTCCGATAATGCCTATTAAACGTAATAACGATGTCTTGAAAGATATTATTCGTATTGCAAGTTGGTATCACAAGAAGAAAGGTCATCTCCCGCACAGGATTTGGCGGGATAAATTCCTAGCCTCAGTACATGAAAGTCCATTGAAATGTACTCGATGCGTCAACCCGAAGGGTTTTCATGTGCTGGGCAAGCGGCTCGTGCCTTGTGGTTAGCTATCTTGGCAGGAGAATGTACGATGGCAAGTGGAGAATATAATTTTGATATTCTCACAGGAGAACCGAAGTGCCAAGCAAACATAACAAACTTGAATCTGCAATTGTGGAAGAATTTACCCCACGATTCATACCCAATGCAAAACCACTTTTTCTTCGTGGCGCGGGGAAAAAGCCCTTTTTGTTGGACGAAACCTCCTTCGGCAAACTTGGCGTTTCAGTTTCAGAACACAGAAATTTCCCCGATGTGATTTTGTATGACTCGAAGAAAAAGTGGTTATTCCTGATTGAAGCTGTAGCAGTTAAAGATTTAATTTCCCCAAAACGCCGTTTCGAACTTGAAAATTTGTTTAAGAAGTGCAAATGTGGCAAGGTCTACATAACCGCATTCTGGAACTTCGCCACGTACACGAAACATATCGACGATATTGCGTGGGAAACTGAAGTTTGGATTGCTGAGATGCCTTCCCACATGATCCATCTCAATGGCGATAAGTTTTTAGGTCCAAGATGATCTTTGGGGGTTGGAGCGTACCAAAATACTACCAACCTCGCGGGAATGATGCGATAAAATCGGCACAACACAGGTAAAAATTTTTCATCGGAGAGCAGTTCACATGCCCACAAAAACCTTGTCCATCATCTCAGTTGTACTTACGGTCATCTTCCTCATCCTCATCGGTATATTCCTCTTTGTGATGACCCTTGTCGCCCTCAATGGCTTCGGCGACAGCGAAGGGACCGCAGCGGTCATGATCACACTCGTCTGCCAGGGAATCGGATTGATCTTGTCCGCCCTCCTTGCCGGCTGGCTAACCCGTCTCTTTGTATTCTCTACCGGACAAAATGCGTGTAGGATGTAAATTAGAAAATAGTGGCTGACCTCTGGTAACCTTGGTTCCAATCACAGAGCCTAGGATAAAACCATGAGTGACAACCACCAACGCTATCGTAGCATAAGAATCGCACTTTCGCAAATGTACGCAACTGAACCGAAAGGGATGGATGCCAAGAGCCTGAATGTTTTAGCCTGCTTGATCAGCGGTATTGTTGGTAGCCGTAGCACGAACTATCCGAAAATTGCCAGCAAAGTGCCGGATCGAACCAAATTGGAGAGTCGTGTCAAACGCTATTCCCGTTACATCAACGAAGCGGATCCAGAGCAGGAAATATATCTGATGCCTTATGCAGAGCAATTGTTGACCAACCTGTCGGATCATACGCTGGTATTGCTTATGGACGGCAGCGATGTTGGACGAAACTGTGTGGCCTTGATGCTGAGTGTACAATATCATGGACGCGCCCTGCCGATTGGCTGGTTGGTGATTTCAGGCAAGAAAGGACATTTTTCGCAAGAGCGGCATCTCCAGTTGGTTTCTGAGGTCAAAAACGTGGTTCCTGCGGGTGCAGATGTGGTCTTTTTGGGCGATGGCGAGTTCGATGGCACAGAATTACAGCAAAAACTGGATGATTTTGGCTGGAAGTATGCTTGTCGTACCGCCAGCAACACCATTTTGTATGATGGCGCAGAGTTTTCCTTTCAAGATTTGCTACTCAAACCGGGCATGTGTTTGGAGATTACAGACGTATCCTTTACACGCCAACGATATGGGCCGATCCTGGCCGTGGCTTGGTGGCACAAAGACTACGCCGAACCGATCTACCTTGTCTCCAATTTCGACTTGAAAGAAGAAGTCTGTTATTGGTATCAGAAACGCTTCAAAATCGAGACCTTCTTTTCCGACCAAAAGAGCAGAGGCTTCCACTTACACAAGAGCCATCTTTCTGATCCAAGCCGCCTAGCCAAGTTGATGCTGGCTGCTTGTCTGGCCTATCTTTGGATTGTTTACATCGGCCTTTGGTCTTTCGGTCAGGAACTTCATAAAGTTGTTCACCGTACTGACCGTTGCGATTTGAGCCTCTTTCAATTAGGTCTGCGGACCCTTGAACATCTTTTAGATTTCAACATGCCCATCCCGGTTTCCTTCACCGACTTTTCTCATGCTTATCCGAACTTTGTCCGGTAGAGAAGCTATTATAAAGGTGTTGCCTTCTTCGATAGCCTACCAGAACAATGATGACAATTACACAGGTCAAACTGCTTACGCCAAGCCCATACCAAAATAGAATTGGCTCATAGACATATGATACTCTATGTTGACCCGTATCTACCCACACTCCTCGCATCGTCAGATTTGTAGGGTAAATAGCTTTTTTTTGTCCATCAACATATACTTGCCAGCCTGGATAGATCGTGTCGGAGAGCACTAATAATCCTGGGCTAGCTAAGGCAACATCTATCTCCAAACTTTCAGGGGAGTAAGAAATGAATTGAACGTTGTCTATAGCCGTATTCGTCTGACCACCCAGATCGAGATTAATCTTATCATTGCTCTCGATCACTGCTTCTGTAGCTGGATCAAAATCAGGAGCGAGCAAGCGTGATTTGACTGCATCTTGGTCATTCAAGGGAACTTGGGTAATCTTACGTACAACCCAGGCTCTGGGAAAGGCGGCCAAATTCTCGTACACCTTGTTCGGCCCATCATAAATCAACTTTAAGGTCGAAGGAAGATAATTGTCGATTCGCGGCTCAACCCACCCAGCCCAATCAAAGTCGTTATTCTGTGCTGGGCCAGGATTGGTTACAAGACTCAGTAATATTTTTTTGCCTGCAAATTGACTCAGGTCAATTTCAATCGGTTGATACTTACGATCAGAGATATCTGTTTTCGGATTAATATATTGTGAGAAAAGCTGCACCTCATCAGGGTGTCCATCGTCCTTGACATAGATTTGAAATGACACTCCATCTCCACCTTTATCCCATGACGATGAATCCATCACAATTCCAGTCCTTAGAACAGATGATTGTGCAGGAGTAATTTCATAACGAATACGAGACGTGGGATGAGCATATAACACAGAACGTTCCTGCCCATTGATCAGCCAACTGGTATTTCCAACAGCACCCGCTTGTGATACAGATACATCTGCCATGCCTAGCTGGGCTTGCAAGTCAAATGAACCCGTCGAAGATGAAGAAAGAATCGTTCCTCTGCCAACATAGACATATTGAACATTCATCGCATTGATTAGTGCATTACAACAATCAGAAAAGTAGACGTTATTAGGTGTAAATTGACCACGCATACCGGTCAGATCAGCGTAACTTGAAAATCTTTGGGGAATGAAGGAAGAATAACCGCTGACGGTTGGCAATCTAAACAGTCCCGGAGTATTTCCCGGTAGGATAAATCCGCTATTAACGCTGAGTATACGGTAAGGCTGTTCCTGTTTTTCAGATAGCTTTTGGAGAAATTGCAAGCTGGGCGTGCTGGGGAATGCAAGTTCGGAACGAAATGTGGAATTGTAATCAATGCCAGCGCTGAATAAATCCACGACGATTAAGATTAAGACTCCTCCCTTGAACGCCTGCCCACTAATCCAACCTTTACCCCATAAACCAGTTAGCGCGCCTGAAACGAACAACCATAAGCAGGCAGGCAGGATGTTAGTCACCTTGTATTTAAACAAATACTCGCTTAATGTGAGCAGAAAAGAATGATTTCCTGGTCCAAATCGATGCAAGTATACGATCATACCGCATACAATCAAAAGAATAAACGCGGCATCAAAGAGGAAAAAGGCCAATAAACGAAGAACTCGTTGCGGACGTTGCACAGCTATCCAGTCGATACCCAAACCCGCCGCAACCGCCCATACAAATGCAGTTACATAGAAAATTCTTCCGGGAAATGTGTTTAAAAAGATGGGGTATGCTAAATTTATGATTTGGCGGAAAGGAGCAATATTGTAAACTGCCAGCAGTGTGGTCAAACCGATACCAAAGAATGTCCAACTCACGGACCGCCGCCTAGGATTGAACAGGCTTGCAACAACACCAACCAATCCAAAAATACCAAAATATAGATCGGTTTCCGTATAGTTAAATGGCCCGATATAAGATCCTCCATGTAAATGATTGCCTTGAAGGTTCGGAATCATCAATCGCAATAAATGGGTCAGCGGAAGAAAACTATTCGCACCCAGGGCTTGGGTGCGTAGTGTTTGCAAAAAAAGTTCAGCCGTAATAAGGAGTTGCGGCGCGGCAACCAGCGCACCAATTCCAAATGCAAGCGCACCATAGAATAAAGGCAAAGCAGCGTCTCTTTTGTCTCCCTTGAACAATAAAACAATACTGCGACAAACCAGATATAAACAAACGGTGACTGCAGCGTAGAACGCCCAAAGGGTATACCCAGACATTATTTGAAAAAAGAATCCGACTGAACTTACTAGTGACCAACGCCAATTCCGTGTGTTGATAGATCGCTCAATGCCAAAGAGCAAAAATGGTATCCATATCATGGTAACTGTTGTAGTTGGTAGCGATAACCAACCAATCAGATAACCGTTGAAGGCAAATATCAAGGATCCGGCCAAGGCGCCAAATCGGCTGCAATTCATTTCTCTTAGCAGGAGAAACATAAACAACGCCCCCAAAAACACGTGAATCACAAGTATCCAACTCAAAGCATATGCTGGCGGCATCCATATACTAAATGCAATGTAAAAGATACTGGAAAAAAGTTCGCCACGGGCCATAGCCGGCATACCCGACAAAATATAGGGATCCCAGAAGTAGTTCCTCTGTTGGTAGGCTTCAGCCGCATAATCTGCGTTCGGATAAGTTGCCCAGATTGCATCTGTTAAAAGTGGGTTCCAGATCGAATTTGGAACAAATTCAGGCATTTCACTGTGCCAAGGCTCAAACGAGTAAATAGCGTCTAGTGGCATCATCACTTGACCCAAAAAGACAACTCGCCACATAAATATTGCCGATAAAGTCAGCAGAGCCAGAATTGCCCACTGCTTTCGAAGGATAATCGGAAATCTTTTAAGTAATTTCATGCACTACTCCAGGAAAAATATCATCAATCTCAAGATCATAAGACCCATAAATTCAGAAAGACCATAAATTGAACAAAACGCAACATTCTTTAACAATTTTACACGTGTATTTGAGATACCCCGTTAGGGCAGGCAGTTTCAAGCATTGCTGTTCTTGATGCTGGAAGGCTAAATTTGGTTGCAAACATTTAATGCTGATCTATACTAAACTAAACATGCCTCTTCATGTTACATGACCAGCTTCGCTCAACAAATCAAGAAGTGAGTTTGCATAGTCTTGAAGTTGAAAGCAGAGATATTGACTCTTTGCTTTCACAATAATGAAATCATAGCATAAAAAGTGGCTGTCTCCTTATACAAATTGAGACAGCCACTTAGGTAAGAATCTGTCAGATGCTTAGCGTATAACAAGGGGTAAAAAGATTTTATACAGAATACTGACCAGCTTTACATTAACGGTCACAAGAGCAGTTCCCCCCGGACCGGCATCAACATAAATCGTACCAACATGGTCCCCAGGCGAGAGTGAGCCAACATTCATGGTAAAAGCAATCGTTCCCAGTGTAGTTGTTTCTCCAGTAGGTGTATCCATCGTAATCAAGCTGGGGGTCTGACTGGTTGCTGTCCATTGCAACGTGCTTGCTCCATCATTCTTGATATTAAAGTAGCCCTTGTTAACCGGATAATTCAGCCCTGCCAAGGTATTAATTGTAGATGGCACATTGAGTATGGGCAAACCTGTATTGACAGATTTTACAATTCCGCCTTCCTTCGTGATTACATACAACCAGTAATCTGTATCCACAGGTGGTGAAATCTGCACCGAACCACTGGATGTGGAGGGGATCGTAACGCCATGGTCTATGGCAACATCCAGAAATGTTCCGGCGGTCACGGACCAGCCAAGGGTGACGGGCGAGCTGCCGCTGGCTGTGAACGTTGCAGCAGGCGTAGGCGCCTGATAAATGCTGGCTGTGAAATTTGTGCCGCCTACCGACAGAGTATGAGTACCCACATTTGCAGAAGAAACTCCCGCATTGCCGCTCACTGCCTGCCCATCTAGAGTGGCAGAGGCACCAATCCAGGAATAACCCAGATAGGCAAGCGTAGGTGGGAATGGGGTTTCACCCGCTGCATTCGTTGTGAGGATGTTTGCCGGCCCAGCCACAACGCCTCCCAATTTTGGAGCAGTACTCAATTCGATGTTGTTATTCGCCGGGGATTTATCGGTCGAAGTCCCATTCGAACGAGTGATTACCAACGAGTTCAAACCCGAGGCTGTTTGAGGTGCAGACATACTGCTACGATAAACCGCTTTCACATCCGTAGGAGGCTGGAATTGATTGTTCGTGTAAAACTGATTATTGTTGTAGACAACAGCGTTGATCGGGCCATTGGTACGATCATCGTCGAAAATTGCAATCCCTATATTACTACTGAATATACTATTTTGGATCGTGCCGTTTGCTGGCAAATTACGAGCTTCATCTATTGTCATAAATATCGCTGCCCCATAAGATTGCGCAACAGCTTCTATAACGCCGGGTGAAACCTCATTTCCATAGAATCTCGAATTATCCACCTGTACTGTCGAACCTTGCATGAACAAACCACCGCCAAACTGACCAGCCGTGTTGTATGCAAACACTGTTCTCGATATGTTGGCATTGGAATTATAGAGTGCTGCCACGCCTCCCGCAATGCCTTGACCCAATGCATCAGAACGCATAACCAGCGAATTTTGCAGGCTCAAATCGGTGAGCGCCACTTGAATTGCGCCACCCACACTTCCGTTTCCATCCGTTGCTTCGACATCGCAATCATCAAATATCACTCGGTTGAGGGACACAACAGCACGATTCTCAGCAATCGTTCCAACATCGGGAACAGATGGATCGCCATCTATACGATGTCCATCTCCACTCGCCGATAAGCATCCTCCTACCTGGCTTGCAGGGGCTGTTACATCACCATAATGACCTTGAAACAAGGTATCCTCAACAGTGACCTTGCCGGTTGGACGGTTATTCGCCCCATCTGCGGGCCCATCAGTCGAATTGATCGAGATGGAACCACCAAAACTGGCCGTGTAAACCTGACCATTGGCCTGGTTTCCCAAAAAAGCACTGTTATAAACCTCAACTGTGGCTCGAAATATATTTAGTCCCCCGCCAATCATCGCGCGGTTTTTAATCAAGCGGGTATTATAGATTTTCAAGATGGATTGGTCTTCGATATTGATTCCTCCCCCTTCCGAGGGAAGTGCCTGCGCTACTGTAGGGTCCGGCTTCGCCTCATTGTTCAAGAATAGCGAATTGGCAATGATTACATCCGATTGTGGTGTCGTATCAGGTGCAGAAGTCCAGGTACCAATGATATATAGTCCCGCGCCAAACCCAGCCGCCTGGTTATTTTCAAATACCGTGTTAGATATACGCACCATCGAATTACCTACAGCGATTCCTCCTCCTGAAGCATAGAGAAGGTGGTTCGGAGGGTTTGAAAGATTGTGAATAAAGCGGCTATTGTGAATATAAACTTTTGAGCCAAAACGCACGCCCAGTCCAGCGCCCCCTGAATAGGAGATGTTATCCTGCCAAAGCGTATTGATGAAGAAAACTTGAGAACTATTGGCAACATAGACCCCTCCCCCAACTGATGTAGTTACCCTAGTCGTATTATTTCTAAATGTACAATCAACACAGGTGGCCAGCGCTTTGCTCAGCGTAAGACCGCCCGCAAGCCCTTCGGTTTGAGTGTAACCATTTTCAAAAATAAGGTTTCTAAAGATAATCGGCTTGCCAGCAGAGATAAGCTCATTCTGTATCCGAAGAATACTGGTTGTCCCACCACCACTCAATATGACGGTTGCCCCCGATGCTGCTCGAATGGTAAAGCCCTTTCCCAAATTGTTGAAAATCCATCCGCCGCCAGCTGGTGCATCATATGTTCCAGCCGCCAGCTCGATAATCCCTCCATCACTGACTGTATTGACAGCAACTTGCAGGTTTGCAGCATCGCCCGGTACATGAATAATAACCGGCGCGGTTGCAAGAGGCATCGAATGGGTAGGCGAAAGGTTCCACCCAAAGATCATTGCAGGCGCAACTAAGACCAAACAGATTACACGAAAAACTTTCATTACAAATGCTCTCCATACAATATATGTGACCTAAAGCAATCTATAAGTTTTCTTTACTTAACATAGCAAAAACTCATATCCTTTAGCGATAAAGGGGACAGATTGAGTAGTCATCGAATAAAATTATAGTGTACAACATGACCAACCAAAAGGGGAAACTCACTCTAAAAAAACTTACAGTTTTACAAGGTTGAAATACCATTTCGTAATTCAGATATATTTGTATGAAATCCGTATTATTTTTCCACATCACTTACCAGCTTTTTGCACAAACCAGGCTGGGGAAGACACCTACATGGAGAGGAGCAATCCATTTCCCTTTCGCCAGATGGACGCCAGACTGTTGGTAACATTGCCCAAAATTATTTCGAGACGTGATACGCTTGCCTAAAAAAATTGTTGGGTATTATTTATAAAGCCATAATATAAAACCACCATCTACAATAGTGGTTTTATAGTTTCAACAGGCAAAAAATGAGGGTAAATAGATAATTTCTGTATTGGTCAGAGATTGCTTGAACAGAATCGCCATCATAGCGAGCATTTTTTGCGTTCGAATAGCTCCTATATATGGTGCAAGGCAGCTTGGCAACGATTGAAACGCCAGTATGGTGGATAATAGCTGTCCATTCGCTGAAATTTTTGGTGAAATCACGAATTTCAAAACCACCAGATATGGTAGTTCTCTCCGTAAATGACCTGTATTTGGCGGATCTTTTCCCTGACTGTCTTGGTGTTACATGGATATCTATGAGGTTTCCTGTTATCCATATCCACAAGCCGATTCCTGCCTATTTTCCATCCATATGGGCGGGTTTCCAGGCTGACTACAATGTTATGTAACGGTTAGACAGTCAGGG
>JAUXUT010000060.1 GCA_030680695.1 bacterium | reverse complement strand
GGTTCAACCGCTTTCGAAAGCTTCTGGTGCGGTATGAAAAACTCGACCGCAGCTACATCGCGCTGGTCATGCTTGCCGCAGCCATCATTGTTTTCCGCATGGTGCCGGGAGACGTAAATATTATTCACGGATAGGCTCTTAGACCCTACATCAAGGGGATCATTGGGGGCATCAGCCTTGAGTTTGGCGACATCCCAATACCCCTCGCGCCATTGGAAGTTCAGCAGGAAATCGTGGCGGAGATCGAGGGCTATCAGAAGGTCATCGACGGGGCTCGCGCCGTCTTGGTCAACTACAAACCACACATTTCGATTGATCCTGATTGGCCGATGGTAGAACTGGGTGGGCTATGTGAGCTGGTTCAATATGGACTTTCCGTACCGCTCAAAATCGATGGCACAGGTTTCAAGACCTTTCGCATGAACGAACTTGTCGAAGGAAGGTGCGTCGATCGAGGCGATATGAAGTCCGCCGACATTCCCACTAAGGAGTTCGAGAAGTATCGCCTCAAGCACGGCGATATTCTCTTCAATCGCACCAACAGCTTTGAACATGTTGGTCGCACAGGCATCTTTGATTTGGTGGGAGACTACTGCTTCGCTTCTTACCTAATCCGGCTCACGATTGCTGAAAACAAGGCAGATCCGTACTTTGTAAACGCTTTCATGAATACTGAAGGATTTCAGCAAGGTATCAAGCAGCTTGCAAGTCGTGCAATCGGACAAGCGAACATTAATGCAACGAATCTTGCTGCCTATCTGATTCCCCTCCCACCCTTCGCTACCCAGCAAGCCATCGTCGCTGAAATTGAAGCCGAGCAGGCCTTGGTGGCAGCCAATCGGGAACTGATCGAACGGATGGAGCGGAAGATCCAGGCGGTGCTGGATCGGGTGTGGGGAGAATGTAGGTAAAGTCGTAAAAGTCCAATTTCACAATGCATTCAATTTATAGACTTATTAATTTGGCGAACACATTTTTTGAAAGGTCTCGCCTATGGACGGCATTCTGTCTCGATTATTCGATCGCATTGAACCCATTTGGCACCGTCCTTCTGGTCTAGCTTATGCGATCATTACATCCAGTACGATAGTTACCCTTTTTTTAACAAAGACATTTCCAGGTAGTCATTTTATATGGGCTGTCATACCAGTATCAAGCCTTTTAGTCTTAACTTTTTGGGGATTCTCAAATAGGTGTCCTCGATCTCCAAAAGGTACTATAGGTATTGCCATTGCCATATCGTGCGAGGAAAAGTCACAACAGAAGAGAATTGAAGCAGATCTCTTTCTCTCTTTGAAGGAACTGCTTCAAGAAAGCAATAGCATGAGTAGATTTAATGTAATCTTGTTACCTAAACACATATCAGATAGAATTCCTGAACCAGGCATGGCCCATCGCTACATGCGAAAATCAAGATCTCAATTCATTCTTCATTGTCGAGGAAGACAAAGAGAGATACAAGGCAGCTTACGGCATGTGTTGAATTTCCAGAGTATTGTTGGTCATTCAATTGTGGACACAAACATACAAGATGATTTGCGGAACGACATGAGGCAATTTATTCCAAAAAGAGCAATTCTATCTTTAGATGGAGATATATTTGCATTTGAAATAGCATCTGATTTAATCAATATAGCTACGCGTTATATTATTGCGACTTCTGCCTTGATATCTGGCTACGTTGCATTTGCGGAGTCTCTATTTATTGATCTTCAGAGAAGATTGCCACCAAGAGTTACTGGGCCACTGGCAAATCTTTCACAGAAGATTCAACAAAGACTCACAATTCTCTACCATAACTGGATAATTGCCATCAGTGATGAGCATAGAATGACAAGAAATGATGATTTATTGAATATTGCCGATGTTGTATCGAGTAAGTTGTTGGTTTTGTCGCCAAATCACTATAATGGCTTACTAACGGCTGCAATTTGCGATTTCACATTAAGACGAGATATCGATCATGCAATAAGGTTATTGGAAAAAAGTAGGCGATCATCTGATGCAACCTGGAGATATAGCTTGGCATTTTTGTACGCCTATATTGGAGATGAAAAGAAATGTCTTCAACATTATGATAGAGCTTTTAAAGGTGAAGTCAGCAATATATCTGTCCCTGTTCAATCAGAAGAATTTATAAATCTATTGCTTATTGACGAGCCCGAACAAACTCAGTTGCATTTTTGCCTGGGATTGATCAACTACTGCGCGAAGGGCGATATTGAAATGGCAAGGTCAGAATTGAACATCTTTACATCAAGCACCGACCCAATTCGATTACCAGTTTTTTACGCACGAGCGAATGAAATACTGCGTGCTATAGAAGAAGAACCCCGGACTTAACTAAGTAAACTTAACATTTCATTGTTCCTTTTATCGGATGAATTCTCAAGGACCAATTGCACCGCTCATCGCAACGTGTTGCCTTGTCCAATTCCTACACGCACCTTGCCCTGTTGAGCGAGCCCTCGTCGGTTTGAATGCAGGCAGGGCCTGGTGACAAGATGTGCCACGGAGACCCAGCCGGAGCTTGCCATGAATCCCCCGCATCCCGCGATCACGAGCAGGCGCCTGGGTGGCCTCCTCGGCGCCGGCGCCCTGCTGCTGGCGCTGCTGGGCGGCTGCGCCGGCGGAAAGGAGTCCCCCATGCCACACTCTGCCAACACCACCTTGGCCACCTTCGCCGGCGGCTGCTTCTGGTGCATTCGGAAGATTGTTTTCTGAATCTGTTACCCCCCAATTATTTCCGCCCAACCCCTTGACTTTTTGACGAATTTCGCCGTTTTTATACCGGTCCCGCGCACAATTAACAATACGGAGTTTCGTTATGGCACGAATCACATACTTTACCAAAGTGAGGGGAACTACCTACAAATTGAAAGATGGCACAAGTAGGATAAGTTTCAGAATCCAGGGTCCCAAGGTTTTCAACCCTAACTTGAACAAGCGGGGTCACGCGGTTAGGAGCTTTGCCTGGAACAAAGAGGCCGAGGCGGACGCTTGGATGCGCCACATGAACCAGATCCTGCGCCTGGATGGGATTTCCGGGGTGGAGCGGGAAATGTTCGGAGCCTCCCAGTCTGGTCAGAAGCAGGAGGAGGAGCTTCCCGACGACTACAGGCTTAAGACCATGGTTCGACGATTCAACCGCTGGAAGAAGCTCCAGGTCGTGGCAGGCGACGCAAGTGAGCAAACCGCCTATGGCTATTCCTGGGAGTTGAAGAGGTTCGTCACTTGGGCCAAGTCCCGCAAGTTGGATGTTGCCCTGGTCAAGGACATCGGCAAGAGTCATGTCCAGGCCTACCTGGATGACCTGGTCCGACAAGGCCTGGCGCTTCAGACCCGGAAAGTGGCCAAGATCCGCCTGTCCGCCTTCTGGACCTGGTTGGGCAAGGTCCACGAGGATGTGAATGAAGACGCGGAAGCTCCCGTGCCTGTGCTGACCAGGGGAAACGTGGTGCGCCGCTGCGAGATCCAGGGTGACAAGAATTACCTGGGCGTCAATCCCAGGGACCGCGCCTTCACCCTTGAAGATGTCAACCTGATCCTCAACACCATCTACCCGCCTTACTTCGATGCGGTGAAGTTCCTGACCCTGACGGGTTTGCGCAGGAGCGAACTTGAGGCCTTGCGCTGGGAGAACGTGCGCTACCTCAGCGAGACGGAAGCTCTGATCAAGATTACCAGTTACCAGCGCGAGGATGGTTCGTTCTACAGGCCCAAGACCAAGGGCAGCATCCGGGAATTCACCGTGTGCAAGGATGCTGTGTCCATCCTGAAACATGCGGAAGCCATTGCTGGGAAGCGGGAAGGCACTGTCTTCCGGGATCCCGAGAAACCCGACAAGCCCATGAATGCCCGGCGCGTTTCCGAAGCCATTCGCATGGCCCGCGTACGTTCGGGAGTCCAGGCGGATGGAAAAGCCAGCCACGCCCTGCGGGCCACCTACATCTCCACCGTCGCCAACGAAGATGGGCGCATGTTCCCCCTGATGAAGCGGGTGGGCCACACCACGCCCAAGATCACCCTGGGCTACTACAGCAGCGACCAGGAGACGGACCGGGAGTTTGGCAACATCATGGAGCGGGCATTGAACAACAAGGAAGTGAATCCCACGCAAACAGATAAGGAAAGATCATGAGGTACGTAAAGGTCGCCCCGAGGTTTAGAGTCGTTGAAGCACAACCGGATGGCGTGTTTCTCGAGTGGATTACGGAGAATGGGGACATCATCGAATTTCTCGAGGTCGGTTTGAACTGGCACTCGGTCGGGGCACTGCGTAAGGCACTGAATCAAAGCCCCGTCGTGTGGCGCAACAATGATGACACCCTGAGGATCTCTGATGCAGGATCCGACCTAAGGCTCTCATTCCGGGTTCTAAGTGGTACTGACACTTGGTTGGATCTGGTCCTTGCGGCACCTGAAGCCGCCCAGTTTTTAGCGACGCTGGCTGACATGACTCCGTGACGGGTACCATTACCTAAGGGATGAAGGGGAGGAGAGATCCTCCCCTTTTCTTTTCCTTGAAGGACGGAAGTCCTTGCTTCTCTGGATGCCTATCTCCTAAATTCCTTTTTCGAAAGCACAATTTTTGGAACAGTCACATGGGGATGCACCCGGCCCTTCTCACCAGTAGTACCTGACTTTTCAGAGGAGTCCTGACAGACGGACATTCTGGAACAAAGGATGGAGATGAAGTAAGTGCTTGTACGGCCGAGGTTAACGGACCATTTCGGAATTCACAAATGTCAGGCTGAGCTAGACTTTGTAATTCAGTTCTTTAATGAAGATTTACCGCTTTACTTAGATCCATTTCTTCTTTGGAAGTCCCCTTCTCAACAGGATCAAGCACTTCACACATCTATCATTAACTCTTTCAATCATCTCAACTATTTATCAAAAACAGGTAATGACAGACTTGCAATAGATACTATTATAGAGCTGTCAGAATGCCACGAGGTCGGTTTAGGACTTTCTAAATCAAGACGTGGTTTGAGGATTGGCCAACCCCAAGCACATGACATCGTTAGACTTTTCAATGATATCCCAAAATACAGTCAATATGGATTTACTCATTTTGAGGTGATTCAGCTCTATGTGGCTGGTATTTCTAAAGATAGAATTAGTGACATCGCCTGCAACTATCTTAAATCCTTTCTGATTGATTATACTATTGAACAATGCGATATTCATGGAATCCCTACTAGTCCAGTTACTCTTGACGCCGTTTACAATTATCAAAAATATTCAATCGATAGATCAGTCTGCACAAATTTGCCAATAAATCCTATAAATAATGATCCAATCATATTTACTCCAAAACGATGGTTGAGGTTTTCTCCCTGGATTAATTTTGATGATTACTTTAGAAGTGCTTGCCCGCGTGATGAAATTTTTAATCCTGGAGAGCCACAAGATCGAGTCCGGGTACTGCACTATAATCGCGAGAACTATGGCGTTGTGGAGAAATATATCGAACTTAAGGATCGAACGTCCTTAGATTGTACGCATGATCCCCTATTCAGTCAAATCCCCGTGATTTCAGCTCGTCGAAAATTAAGTGACATCACTAAGCTAGCCTCTGGAAAAACTGATGGAGCTGACGGTAGGTACGAGGACCTTTGTACTGACCTGTTGGCAACTCTACTTTACCCACATTTAGATTTTGCTCAGGGCCAAAGCCGCACAGAATCTGGTTGTCACATTAGAGACCTCGTCTTTTATAACAATAGGAGTATTGATTTCCTTGACGAAATATTCACTGAATATGGCAACAGACAGCTTGTGTTTGAAATGAAAAATGTATTAAAAATAGAGCGTGACCATATTAATCAACTCAATCGCTATTTGCAAACTGGATTCGGAGGATTTGGAGTGTTTCTCACAAGAAATCCTTTACCGAAAGCTATGTACTCTAACACAATAGATCTTTGGTCGGCGCAACGCAAATGCTTAATTGCACTTACAGATTCCGATGTGCAATTAATGGTAGATGTTTATGATAGTAAGCAAAGAACACCAATAGAAGTTCTCAAGAAGAAATACATTGAGTTTCGTCGTGATTGTCCATCCTAGGAGGAAAAAGTGAATAAAGAGAGTGTCGATCTATTTGAGAAAATTGCGGCACAGCTAAGCGGTCTATATGAAGAAATGTCTGTGCTCTCAAAGAAAAATCCAAATGATGCAGTAAACAAATTCAAATTAAGATTCATCAATCAACAAATTGCAGAGTGCAATGGCTTTCTTGAGGATCGCTATCGACCTTTTAACGAGTTCGAAAACTTCAAGGAGGATGATATCCCTCAGAATAGCGATGTCGTGTTCATTCTCTCGCAATACTTGCAGTGTCTTGAAAAACTCCGCTCTGACAACGCTGTGCAACGTGCGGGATCATGGTATTGGCAAGTGAAAGGAGAAGAAGATGATAAAATTGACAAAGAGGGCTTCATCTATATACGAACTTCACAACCAAAACGATTGAGGGGCTAATATGAAGCAACTGTTGAATAAGACAACTATAGAAAAGGGTTCTACGCATGACGTCATGATGCCCCTTCTTGTGGCGATGTTTACCGAATTTAAAGATATTTCGAAGAAAAAACCTGATTCCGCAATTAGTAAGCACAAATTGATAATAACAAACAGACTCCTTGAAAAAGTGCGAGAAGTGCTTGTTGACGAGGAGTCTATAGATTTTCTTGATTTACTCAATGAAGACGATGTTCCGCAAGTAAGTGATGTTACGCTGATATTGTCACAATACGTTGCCGCAATGAATGCATTTAAAGAGAGATTTTACGGCTGGAATGGTGCAGAACATGCATGGTTCACTTAATCTGTGGTAAACAACTATAGCAGGATGCAGTTTGTCTAAAGTGCGTAAGGAGGCGGTATGCCCCTAGATTTCACCGATACTCTGGTGGTCGGAATTTCTTCTACAGCATTGTTTGATATGTCGGATGCTGATGCTGTTTTCCAAGAAATGTTCAAAAAAGATAAATGTACAGCTGTTGCTGAATATCGTAAATATATGCTGGATCGAGAAGAAGATGATCTTAATGATGGCACAGGAATGCCGTTGGTAAAGGCCCTACTAGGGCTAAACAAATACAATTCAGAAGGGCGCGTTGCGCCACTAGTGGAAGTTGTTGTAATGTCTCGGAATAGCCCAGAAACAGGAATACGCATTTTTAATGCTATTCGTCAAAGAGAACTGCAAATCACGCGACATGCATTTACTGGAGGTGAAAGTGTTGTTAAATATCTTGATGCCTTTGATGTTGATTTGTTTCTTACAACAAACAAAACAGATGCACAAAGGGTTATTGATGGGCAGACATGTCCAGCTGCGATATTGCGTGATCCACCAAAGGACGCAGAATCATGTCGAGATGATCAGGTGAGAATTGCTTTTGATGGCGACGCTGTCCTTTTTGATGACAGCAGTGAAATTGTATTCAAGTACGAAGGACTAGCGAAATTTCATGAAGATGAGGATGCAAGACAGAATGAGCCAATGCCAGATGGTCCATATGCCGCGCTGCTAAGAAAACTGTCTAAACTTCAAAACAGGCTCCCCTTTATGGTCGAATTTTCACCCGTTCATTTGGCGATAGTAACGGCCAGAAATTCACCCGCCGAGATGCGAGTGATTAAAACCCTAAGGCACTGGGGTGTCTATGTTAACGAGATTTTTTTCTTGGGCGGCGTAGATAAATCAAAAATATTAAAGGCTTTAAAACCTCATATCTATTTTGATGATCAAGATCTTCATATTGAACCTGCAGCAAGATATGTTCCAGCTGGTAAAGTACCATACAAATCAGGATCGCCGCTTACTAATGAACTGCGGAAGGATAATGCATAAGGCAATTAGTGTCACTTTGAGACGTTCTCATTTACGAAGATATTCGTCAAGGCAAACTATGCAACTTTTTTGATGTACAAAAACTTCTGAAAGTCCAGGAAGAACTTGCGGATGGCAGGCGTCGGACCCAGCTCCTGGATCGCATCCGCCACCGCCTTGTACTTCAGTTGCAATAGCAGTGGCAGCCTCTGGTCGTCCAGTTGTCCCACTCCCTCCCGACGATACTGGCCCAGCACGAAGTCCAGGAAGGCCCGCTGCTTGTCGCTTAGCTGACCTTGCAGGGCCACTTGCGCTTGGCTGGCCCGGTCTTCCCGAGTCCTGGGGGGAATGGCGAAGGCCACGTAGGACAGCACGTCGAACAGGTCGCAGTTCTCTGCCGCAATGATTTGCTGCATCTGTTCCAGTTGCTCGGGACCAAAGCCTCGATCCGTCAGTTGCCCCAGCAGGGCTCTGCGGGTGTCCACCTCGCTCCAGATCCTGCGCAGTTCATCCTCGTCGCGGAACAGCTCCGGAAGTAGGCCGAACAGGCTTTCCAGGAACTGCGCCGAGGACATGGGCCTGCCGTCGGCACTCCAGAAGCTGGTGGCCACCATGTGCTGGATTTGCCGTTCCTTGCCATCCGCCAGTTTCACCCGCAGCTTGGTCGGCCTGGCAGTGGGTTCACTGTCTGGATCCGGCTTGGCTCCCTCGGGTTCCTTGGCTGGCTTCCCGGCAGCATCCGGTTTGGGATAGCCCGCTTCCGGTTCCACCGGCTCGCCGTCCCATTCCGGGTCGTTGAAATGGTGGTGGGCCTTCACGAAATCATAGATCGTGAAGTAATCCTTGCCTTCGTAGAGCCGGGTGCCGCGCCCGATGATCTGCTTGAATTCGATCATGGAACGAATGGGACGCATCAGCACGATGTTGCGCACGTTGCGCGCATCCACCCCCGTGGACAGCTTGTGTGACGTGGTCAGGATGGTGGGAATGGTCTTCTCGTTGTCCTGGTAGTCCCGCAGGAACTGCTCGCCTAGCTTGCCGTCATTGGCGGTCACCCGCACGCAGTAACTGGGGTCGCCACCTGCTTTGGCCTGGTTGATCAGGTCCCGCACCGCAAGCGCATGATCCTGGCTGGCGCAGAAGACCAGGGTCTTCTCGTGCGGATCGATCATGTCCAGGAAGGTCTGCACGCGGTGATGTTCCCGTTCCCGGATTTCGATGACCCGGTTGAAGTCCGGCTCCTTGTAGACCTTGCTTGGCTCCACTTCCCCTTCCAGCACAAAGTCGTCAGGCACGTAGATGTATTCGTCCAGGGTCGTGGAGATCTGCTTCACGCGGAAGGGCGTCAGGAAGCCATCGTTGATGCCTTCCTTCAACGAATAGGTGTAGACCGGATCGCCGAAGTAGGCGTAGGTGTCCACATTGTCCGTGCGCTTGGGCGTGGCCGTCAACCCCAGCTGCACGGCGGGGGCGAAGTAATCCATGATGGCCCGCCAACTGCTTTCGTCGCTGGCGCCGCCACGGTGACACTCGTCGATGATGATGAAGTCGAAGAAGTCCGGGGGATAGTCGCCAAAGAAGGGTTCCGGCGTGCCGTCCTTGTCCTTTTCACACATGAAGGTCTGGAAGATGGTGAAGAAGACCGCGCCGTTGCGGGGCACCTTGCCCTTCTTGCGGATGTCCTCCGGCGTGATGCGCACCAACGCATCTTCCGGGAAGGCGGAGAATGCGTTGTAGGCCTGGTTGGCCAGGATGTTGCGATCCGCCAGGAAGAGGATGCGCGGCTGACGTTCCCCATCCCACTGCAGATTCCAGCGGGTTTTGAACAACTTCCATGCGATCTGGAAAGCGATGGCCGTCTTCCCTGTGCCGGTGGCCAAGGTCAGCAGGATGCGTGTCCGCCTGGCCGTGATGGCCTCCAGCGCCCGATCCACTGCGATATCCTGGTAGTAGCGCGAAGTCCAGGATCCGCCGCGGGTATCCAAGGGCACTTCGGCGAAGCGATCCCGCCAGTAATCCTGCCGGGCGAAGGTCCCTTGCCACAGTTCTTCTGGTGTGGGATACTGCGCCACTTCGCCTTCCTGGCCCGATTCCATGTCGATGGCATAGATGCCCTGGCCGTTGCTGGAGTATGCGAAACGGAGGGTCAACTTGCCTGCGTAGTCCTTGGCCTGCTGCACGCCTTCGGTGAGCGGCTTGTCCCAGGCCTTGGCTTCAATCACCGCCAACTTGTGATTCTTGTAGACCAGCACATAATCGGCCTTCAGCGCCATGCTGCGTCGGCCGTGGCCTTCCAGGCGACCCAAAGTGATCTGGTATTCCCGCAGGATCTTGCTTCCAGGCACCACGCCCCACCCTGCCGCAGCAAGGGCGGGATCGATATGTTGGGCGCGGGTGTCAGCTTCGTTCATGTTTCCCCGGCATTGGAAATGGCGATCGTGTCAAGTCGACTACGTTAATATGACGTCGACATACCTGAAACGTCATCCGCGATGCAGCAGGCGCTTCTCTTGGCCTCATGCTTCCAACTGACTCTCAATCCGATCCATCTTCAGCAAGTGGCGAAACAGCAAGGCCGTCGCTACACAAAGTGCAAGAGGCCACTATACTGCTTCTGTTCTTAAGGAGTTCACGAGTGAATGATAGTATTTCTTCAAAAATGTATCCTCTGCTTCTAGCTCGAAGCCCTCAAATGCATCTGATGGATGTGTTTTCGGATCATTGTTCTCTGCTACCTTATGGTAATTTAGCAATACTGCGGACAACGACGATCGGGATTGTTTGGCAACTTCTATAGCCATGATAAATGTTTGAAGCGACATCAAGCAATATGGATTTTTAAACCCTGATGATGGGTACGTTCCAACAGATTTTGCAGCACTGACGGCTATCTCGTGAAGAGAGTGATACTCACCATTGACAACACCTACCAAAATAACATTCTCTCCTTTTATAGATTTCAGTTGCGGATATCCTGCGTATTCACCTTCACAATCAAGCACTTTTTCAAGTTTCACATTTTGAAGTGTTTCCACTGCTTCCATAATGGATTTTAAATTATCGGCAAATTCTTGAAATTCATTATTAACCCTAGTCTCAAGCCAAATCATGGTCGCCTTAGATTCAATCATAATTACAGTGTTTCCATCAATGATAGTCAAATCTGGGCCTTTTGCCTCTGCACCATTTAAAGTATACTTCAATTCGGGAATTGTAATTAGTCCTAAGTTAGATTCCTCAACTGCCATATAAATAACGTATTCCTGTACTTTTCCAAGCGTCATTCTGACTGAATCACCGCCAACAAATTCGCTGAGATTATATATCAGAGAATCAGTAATTGCGTTTTCAAACATCCGTAGGTTAGGGATCAGAAGCTGATCTCCAGTCCTCACGATCGGGTATCTTTCTAATGGATGATATTGACTACTAACATACCCAATATTATGCGGATGCGAATGGTTTAGTCCACATATATATTGGAAAGTTTTTGAAAAGTAGCTTAAGAAGTGAGAAACATCTGATTCTGACACTGGTGCGTCAGCTGGAACGAGCGCCTTTGGATCCAGTGAAAGACAGATTCCGAGAGTTTTCGAATCTTCTGCGAGTGTTTTGTAAGCGAATTCTCTGCACCTATCTGCTTTAAGTAAAGGCAAGCTCTTGCAACCTTCAATGGCTACTTTAAGTTTTGGTAATACATGACGAATCGCAGCATACTTCATTCTTAGAAGAACAGCAACTCCCAACAACATCATTTTCCTGAATGGAATTCCGGCCATTTCAGTAAATTTTTCATCAATAGATACATATTTTTTCTTCAGATCATCCCTCAGTTCATTTTCGAAGCGTGAAGGGATAATGTCAAGCATAATATACAAGAGCGATATCCTTAATGTAAAATGCGATCTTCCAATATACCAAAATTGCGAAGAGGTGAACATGCATATGATATATTTTAGAATATTATTCCTGCCGACAGCACGCATTTCTGAGATATCTGATGAGGCATCTATGAGGTGATTGAGAACATATACTAAATCTTTCTCTTTGAAGGGCTTACATTTATATTCTGCTGCATTTGATGCAAAAATTGCGCGAGTTAACATTAACGATTTGGAATGGTTTACGACGGGAAAAAGGAAATCGAAAAGCTCGTTCTCGCTTCTATAGTATTCTAGAAGCGAGAGCAGGGTTGATTGGAAACACAGTTCTAGACTAGACATCGAGTTAAGTCTTGTTACTGCGCAATTGAAGGATTGAATGCTCATCGTGATTTAAAAATGTAATTCACGCAGGACCCCGTAGCACACGTATGGACCGATTCACCACACTGTCACGCAGCTGCACCAGTTCCTCCACCTTCAACAGCGACCGTACCAGGTTGCGGATGGAGTCCGCCCGCTTCTCTGCATCATCTGTGTTCTTCTCCAGGTCCGCTTGAAGGAAGATGTTTCCAAGTAGTAGAAAGGCCTCTTCGATGAATGTCTTCCTCGCCTCCGCTTCGCTTTCCTTCCGCATGGCTTCGCTTGCCTTCAGCTTGGCCCCCACTTCACGCAGGGCGCTTTCAAAGCGGTCCAGATCCCGATGCATAGCGCTGGGGATCCAGGCATTATGAGCACGCCGAACAGCCGTCAATTGATTGGCCAGGTCCAGGCTACGTTCGAACTCACCACTCTGGCCAAGTTCCAACATGACGTCGTCTACTGCCTTCAAGTAGGCTTCGCAGAAACCAACATGCTTGTCGAAAACCACGCTGGCCATGTGGGAAGACGCGGCCAAGTCAAAGGCCTGCTGATCTCGTTGCAGGCGTAGCTGGCGTTCGTGGTTCAAGTTGTCCAAGACCAAGCGGACAATGGCCCCCAAAGGCGACAGCACGACAGTGGCAGACAGCAGTTCTTGCCAGACTGGGCCAAGGAAAAGTGTCAGCTTGGCCGTCAGGGTCGCGCCGAAAACCGCAGTCAGTACTGCGTAGCTCTTCCATTCCAGCTTCACAGGGCAGCCTCGGCAAGGGATCGATCGGTGACTTTGTCAGTCAAATTACCGCTAAAAGCTTGATCTAATAAAGACTTCTTCAGTGACTCCAATGCGATGATCTTCTGTTGATTAATTGAAGTTAGATGCTTGGTTTCAGAGATCAAGGAATCGAAGCTGTTAACTATTTCAATTTGCTGTTCCACTGATGGAAGTATCACTGGCAATTCTTCAATTAATCCCATGTTTAATCCTGCCATGATCGCTCCCTTTGCCTGCCTACTAAGAAATTCTTGTGCCACGGGATGATAAAGAAAATAGGCATGAAGATATCTCGGAAGACATTTTTTTCGATTCAAAGTAATGCAACACAAATGCTTAGTGTTGATCGCAATGGGAACATCGTCAGGCACAATAGCGCAACGACCACAAGTGCCCATAATAGTTATCAAAACATCCCCTGGATGTACGCGATATCGTTGAAGTTGTTGGTATTTTTCTTGTGTTATATATCTACTCTTCGCCCAACGGAATTCATTAAATACTGCATTGTCAATTCCAAGAACAGCTATGCCACTATCCACAAACTCACTATGTAAAAGTTGACTCCCGAATGGTCCAGTACGAATCGATCCCTTTTGAGAAGCGGCAATACTGGCAACAGTTTCTAAAGGCCAGTCCGTTTGATTTTCCTTTAATGTAAGCGAAATAAACCCAGCACTTATAATATCGCTCATATACTTGAGATTTTTTTCGGCATTTGCCTTTGCAATAGCGATGCCTTCAAATGCTTCGTCGAGGATGGCAACGATGCGCTGTTGTTCAACCAATGAAGGGAAGGGAATTGATTGCGATTGGACCTCAGCATCTGTTACGGCCGGATAACTTGCGCCTTTTTGTAAAATCTCCATTTGTGACATGAAATATTCAGAAAATAGCCAGTAAAACATGTATTTATGGCCAATTATCGATTTTGGTCTAAGGACAAAGTAGCCTGTGCTGCAGACTTGATTGTCCAAATATTCTGGTACAATTGCAATTCTCTGCAAAGTTGGCCTAACTGTGGCGAAAATCACATCATTTGCTTTTATCAATCTCCTAGCCCTACTAGGAGCATCCTTGCCCCTTATTCTCTGCGTTTCCATAATCTCATATGTCTGATTGGAAACACTGGACACATCTACATAATCGAATTCCGAATTTGGGAAAGCCTGCGGATTAACTGTTTCAGTCTTCAACAGGATTTCGCCAAAGGTCTTTTGCTGCCACCCTGATTTCACAGCAGTCCCCGAATGCGCTGCAACACTTCCGCGCTTTCCACATCCAAGGCCGCGATTTCATCCAGGATGTCCTGCGGGCTGCGATGGGTGACTTCCTCGCCCCCGTTGGGGTTCTTGACGGACAGGTCCCAGGTGCTGCGGTCAATGGTGGCGGCGTCCACGGTCCAGGACTTCGGCGAATCCGCCTGGGTCTTCTGCAGCTCCACGAATTCCGCCAGGTCCGCGTCGTTCAAGGGGTTGGTCTTGCCCAGGTTGCGTCCGGGATCCAACTGGTAGTACCAAGTCTTGCGGGTGGGTGCGCCCTTTTCAAAGAACAGCACCACCGTCTTCACACCCGCCCCTTGAAAGGTGCCGCCGGGACAATCCAGCACCGTGTGCAGATTGCAGCTTTCCAGCAGCAGCTTGCGCAGGCTGACGGAGGCGTTGTCCGTGTTGGACAGGAAGGTGTTCTTGATCACCACGCCCGCCTTGCCGCCCGCCCGCAGCAGCTTGATGAAATGTTGCAGGAAGAGAAAGGCCGTTTCGCCAGTGCGGATGGGGAAGTTCTGCTGGACCTCCTGCCGTTCCTTGCCGCCGAAGGGAGGATTGGCCAGAATGATGTCGTAGCGGTCCTTGTCCTGCACGTCCGCCAGATTCTCGGACAAGGTGTTGGTGTGGATGATGTTGGGCGCTTCGATGCCGTGCAGGATCATGTTCATGATGGCGATGACGTAGGCCAGCGGCTTCTTTTCCTTGCCGTAGAAGGTGTAGTCCTGCAGGGTCTTCAGGTCGCTGGTGGTCAAGCCGGGCTTGGCTTTCAGGTATTCGAAGGCCTCGCAGAGGAAGCCCGCGGAACCCACGGCGCCATCGTAGATGCTTTTCCCGATCGTGGGCTGCACCACCTTGATGATGGCTCGGATCAGCGGACGTGGCGTGTAGTATTCCCCGCCATTGCGCCCCGCGTTGCCCATGTTCTTGATCTTGGCCTCATAGAGGTGGGACAGCTCGTGCTTCTCCTTCTGGGAACGGAATTGCAGGGTGTCCACAATCTCCACCACGTCCCGCAGGGCGTAGCCGCTTTGGATCTTGTTCTTGATCTCGCTGAAGATCTCGCCAATCTTGTATTCGATGGTGTTCGACCCGCTGGCCCGGTCCTTGAAGCCCCGCAGGTAAGGAAAAAGCCGGTCGTTGACGAAGTCGCGCAGGTCGTCGCCGGTCTTGGCCTTGCTGTGATCAATCCGGCAGTCCCAGGTCTTGGGCGCGGCCCAGGCCTCCCAATGGTAGGGCTCGTCCAGCAGGAAGGTGTAGGCTTCCCCCTTCAGGTCCGCCGCATCCTTGCGATCCTTCTCCAGGTCGTCCAAGTACTTCAAGAACAGCAACCAGGATGACTGTTCCGTGTAGTCCAACTCGCTGGACATGCCAGCGTCCTTGTGCAGGATGTCATCGATGTTCTTGAAAGCTTGTTCGAACATGAATACCTCGGTCGTCAGACAGGATGAAGGTTGGCCAGCGCAAGATAAGGATCCTATGCCCAGCGATCACGCGAGCCAGCCGAAGACGTCGAACATCAGCCTTATCTGTCGGCTGGGACATTCTACTCTGGACATCTTGGTAACGAAACGTTATTCTCCCGGCCATCCATCGCTTGTCACTTGCGGAGCACATCATGAGGTCCACGTGGTTAGCCACCTTGTTTCTTGTCGGCCTTGCGTGGGGTCAGGACATTGTGTTGAAGGCGAGTTTCCCGTCTGCTTTCTTTCCGCAAGGTCAGATCCTTGAATTGCCATCTATTGACATTAACAATGACGGCATAGTAGAGTTACGAACAAGTTATGGTTATTTTGACATTTCTAACTGGGCTATGTACGAGTTCATCGGAGATTATTCAAGAGCATTCGTAGGACACATTAGAGGATTGCAAAGTTTTGAATATCTGGGTTCAAGTACGAATCCTAGTTCATTTAGTACTGTATTTGTAAGAGATTTATCTACTCAAGAAGTTTTGCTTCAATTAACAGGAGCTTTATTTCCATTATATGCATTATTCGATTATGATCTAGATGGTCTTGATGACGCAGTTGTCTATATTAATGGTGTTGTGTCTGTTTATGGAATCGCCACCGGCAACCCACCCATTTCTCCTCCCCAGGAACTCGACATTCAACAGGTGGGTCAGGATTACGTGATCGACTGGTCCAGCGTTCCCAATGCCACCGCATACCGGATCGAATGGTCTTCTGCTTTGGATGGTGGGGTGCGCTTCACCCGCATCGGCTACACCACTGGCACGACCTTCACCCACCGCAACCAAGCAGGCCAGGAACGAGGGTTCTACCGGGTGCTGTCGGAGGATAACGGCACTGGGGTCTTAAGAATGGTTGGGAGCACGAGATGAATGCGAAGCTGTTAGCCTTGGCCACCTTGCTGGTGGGAAGTGGGTTAGCCTGGGGCCAGGACATTGTGTTGAAGGCAGAATTCACTTCACAAGGAAATGTCGGCCAAGTGTTTCAACAGATAGTTCCTATAGATGTTGACGAAGATGGAGTACCAGAAATTCCATATTGGCATTGCGGATATTATAACTCGGTAACTAGTCAAAGATATAAACCAGGAATGAACGCAGAAGAAAATTATTATTTTGCTTATGATGAGATCAGTCGTCATGCAACTGTATCACAAATGAGGAGTTCAGGGTTAGGTGAATGGATTTTGAGAAGGCACGACCCTGATTTCCTTGTGATTGAAGACATTGCCTCTGGAGATGTTATTCTTCAACTTGGATACCTCGAATACCAAGGTGATCTAATGGTCTATGACTATGATCTGGACGGTCTTGACGATCTCCTTATCTTTAATGGCTATCAAGTTAGGGTCTACGGCATCCCCACAGGCAACCCACCTATTTCCCCACCCCAAGAACTTGATATCCAAACCTTAGGGAATGACTACCTGATCAGTTGGACGCCTGTGGCAAATGCCACGGCCTACCGCATCGAGTGGTCATCTGCCATCGACGGCCTACGGTTTACCAGGATTGGCTACGCAACAGGAACCACTTTCACTCACCGCAACCAGGTAGGTCAGGAACGTGGGTTCTACCGTGTCCTGTCGGAGGATAATGGAACTGGACTTGTGAGGATGGTGGGATTGGGGCGGTAACACTAAAACACACCAAGATACGAACACTATTTTGGTATAAGAAAGTGGGAAGCAGATGCTTCCCACTTCTTCAGGTTACCCAAGTTACCGATTCCACCGCAATACATTCATTTATCAACATTTACAATCCGATTCTTTCTAACGATTTGAAAAATGGGTGGAATGGGTAACCATTGGTGTATCTCTCTGGATATCAACATCTTCATGGTTACCCAGTGTCCAAATTTCGGTAACCTTTGGGTGGAAGGGGTAACCGTCAAGGACGGTACCCCTTCACACTTTGCCCTCTAACTTTCAGTGTTTCCATTTTGAACCCATGATAGGTCAGCTTCTTGCTGAAGCGGCTTTTGGATATGTCCGTTGGCCCTTCATGCACGATATTGTTGTACAAAGCGAAGATCGTCCCGAATGTGATGCAGTTGCCGCCCCTTTCTTCTACAAGGCAAGCGATGGCACGATCCGCAGCCGGTCTACGTTTATCGTCGCAAGATCCATTGATATGTTCCTCGAACCAATCCCAATCCAGTTCGCGCACTTTTTGGAAGAACAGGTCATGCACGGACTGCGTCACCGCCATCATATCGCGCTTGGCCTGGTTCTCCATCGGCGAGAACACATGCCTGACATCGACATCCCGTTGCTTCAAGAACTGGACGAACTCAGCGACTTCCTTTTCCAGTAGTTGGATCAATTCGTCGATCCCCCCATTGGGTAGCCAGGAACGGGTTTCCAGTTTGGCTTCCTGCCTGGGACAGATGTTGAAGCGCCGGTCGCCTTCTTCCAGTTGCACCGCGTTACGCTTGTTGCTGAAGAACAGGAAGTTGGTGCAGGTGCGCGCCATGCGCGCATCCACGCCTTTGCGTTCGATGCGGATGTGTTCTTCACCCAACCAGTGTTTGATGCGGGCTTCGATGACGTTGCGATCGATGTCGGTGAAATCGGCCTGCACTTCGTCCAAACCGATGAAGACCTTGTCTTCCAGATTGCCATTGAAGTTGGACAGGATTGACTTCATGTCCTGCATCATGCAATAGGTCTTGCCGAACAGGGGAGCCAGCACGTGGTTGAAGAACAATCCCTTCCCCGTGCCCTGCGTTCCCTGAAGCAGCCAGGTCGTGCAGAGCTTCCTTCGATTCTGCACGATATAAGCCAACCAATCCAAGAAGCGATCCATGCATTCGGGGTCGTCCCCCGTGATGTGACGGATCAAGTGGCCCGTGAAGAAGGGTATGTCGTACAGCTGTTCTTTGGTCTCTGCTTTCAAGACTGCCGGTGCTTGATACAAATTGACCACGTGCTTCTTTTCATCGACTAAGTCATCGCAGCCAAAGTCCATGACGAAGTCCATGTTGGGGAATGTGTTCGGAGCATCCACGCCCAGTTCGCCGTACCAGTTATGGATGCCGTCCCAGGTGATCGTACTGATGATCCTGCCGCCGAAGACCACGTCGTGACGGATCATTTTGAACTTGTTGTCCCGTACATCCCGGTAGATGCGGAAGTCGTTCTCGCCTTCGACATAACTACGGGCTTCGTCGGGCTCCAGGTTGTAGACCCCTTTCCCGCCAATGCCCCAGCCCCGACTTTGGCAGCTGGAACAAAAGATGAAGGGGACGTTATGCTGGTTCAGCATGTAGACCGCGTTCTGGGCAGTCCCTTGGCGCAAGTCTTGCCGATGCCCACACACGTGACACAGGATGCGGGGCTTGTCCTTGGGATCCAGGTCGCTTAGCAGTGCCCAGTCGCCTTCCGGACCGTCCAATTGGACTTCGTCCTGTAAAGACACGTACATCACCTTGCCGTCGATCACCGAGCCCTGCTTCTGCAGGTGCTCGATGGTCTTTTGCTGGCGCTGGCTGTCCAGGATGATCTTGGTTGGTAGCGGTGATGTTCCACCCATGCGCGATGGAAATGCCGCATTCCCCCGCAAGACGCCACGTGCGCAGTCGTTGATAACCGACAGGTCCGGTTTGTGCTGGCCGAAATCCTGTAAAAGCCAGTCGGCCAGCAAACGATGTTGGGAAATGCCGTCTATTGGAGCATCCAAAGGCATGATAACGTGATATTTTTCGTATTCAGGTTGACTATTTGCACTGAAATTGATATAATATTGTGGGTGAAACGGATGTCCTTCAAGCACTTTGATGAAATCGTCCGCTGGCATACCATTGTCGATGTCTATCAGGACAAAATTGGTTCGAAGATAGTTCTTCTTGTTGCGGATACCGCCTTCAAATTCATGTGGGCTGTAGCCAATGGGGCCATTGAAGAATTTGTCCAGATTGATCTGGGTCCAATCAACATGTATAGGTTGTAGCGGATGGGTCTTGGTTCCGACCATTGACATGGCCGTTCCCTTTTGTTCGGATGTGAGCTTACCGGTGTTGTTCTTTAGATATTCAACAGTTGTGTAATATGCTTTTAACATGATTTTAAATTCCTTTTACTTTATGTAAATCTGTAATAATTTGGGGTGTTTCCC
>JAUXUT010000106.1 GCA_030680695.1 bacterium | reverse complement strand
CGTACTGACCGTTGCGATTTGAGCCTCTTTCAATTAGGTCTGCGGACCCTTGAACATCTTTTAGATTTCAACATGCCCATCCCGGTTTCCTTCACCGACTTTTCTCATGCTTATCCGAACTTTGTCCGGTAGAGAATCTTTCATCCCATCCAATTCCATTTGGGCTACCCAGGCACGGATAGGAGCGATCTTGGAATCGAAATTTTCTTTTGCCAACAGGATTTCGATCTTATAGTCCTGGGCGGTTTCCAATACCATCAACATCGCTCATATTCCGCGATACAGTCTGTCTTCGCGCCAGGCGAGGATGACATCAAATTCATCTCGGGATGCATCTTTGAGCATGACTAACAAACCGGGGCGGTCTGAACGACTGCCTGAGGGTTCGACCAGTTTGTTACCCACCCGATATTTTTCCGCATCGCGATACACACGTACCACTTGCAGTCCTTTTTCTTTTGCAAGACGACGACAATCTGATTCTTGCTCTACTGGACTGGATCTTTCACCTTGTATTTCGGAAGAAGTACGGATGTAGATCACTGCTCTGCAAGACATTTTGGACTCCTTGGTCAAATATATTGGACTGCTGTTTCCAATATGTTGAAAACGCAGAATGGGTGTCGCCATGATGTCGCTAAAAAAATGCCATCATCACCACCATGAATCCGTGCCCTTGTGGCTGTTTTGGAGATTCTCAAAAAGCCTGCACCTGTGCCCCTGCGATCGTGACCAAGTATCAAAAGCGCATCTCCGGTCCATTGCCAGACCGTATTGACATTCACTTCGAACTCCCCAGAGCCGATTACAAAAAACTAAGCAGTGACAGATTAGGCAAATCCAGCGTGTCGATCCGCAAACGTGTTCAAGCTGCAAGAAATATTCAACACCCCGATTTACCAATCCCCAATCTACCGATGTACTACGCAATGCAGACATGCGCATCGGGGAGGTACGGCGATTTTGTGCGTTCCAGATAGGATTGGTAAAGTCGATTACTTTTACTGACTTGTTTTGGTCAATTAGATTACGGGCGTATTTCAAATAGATAGGAACTGCTCTCTTTTTAGAGGTAAAATATTTATATGGCAACATTCTCGCGTGAAGAAATTCAAGATGGCTTACGGCGGCTTGGTGAACTGGCGCAAAGTCAGGGTATTCATGTACGGCTTGCACTTGTAGGTGGCGCGGCGATGCTATTGGGATATAACGCCAGACAATCCACACGTGATGTAGATGCTGTGATTCTATCCCCTGCTGAAGCAAAACTTGTCAGAAATCTAGTGAAAATAATCGCTGCTGAGCGCGATTGGCCCGAAGATTGGCTAAACGATGGCGCAAAGGGCTATATGGTTGGCATCAGTGAAGGGTCGCTTCTATTTAGCGCACCAGGAATAGATGCATTCTCCCCATCACTTGCGCAATTGCTTGCAATGAAACTTTGTGCATGGCGTGATGATCTCGATATTTCCGATGCCCGTCGTCTTTTACAGGAAACTGTATCGGGACGTGGCAAGGATGAAGTATGGGCAAGCCTTGAGCAGTATCTTGTCCAGGGAGATGAATTAACTGCGCAATACGCCTTTCTAGATTTATGGGAGACTCTGTATGGAACTGATTGAACAACTTGCTGAAGCAGCGTTTCAAAGAGATAGTCTGCGGCTTCGTAGTTTAGTACAAGATATTGCCCGTGCTCACATTAATTGGAGCCTTATATCACGACCGAAAACAAACGATTTTCACCTGCTCGCTTTGTCCGCAGCGCTGGCGGAACTTTTGGCGTCCCGTCAAAAACAAGAACCTCCTTCGTGGACAAAAGAGATTGGGGCTTTAAAAGAACCTTTTTATCTACTTCAATCTGCCGAGAAGATGAAACGTTTACGCTTGCTTTGCGAAACCCAATCGCCTGAGCCTATGCGCAGACGCCAGCTTTATGCTCCACCAAATTTCTTGGAATTTGCATAAGCCCATATTGTTTATGCCTATATTGTTTTTAGATATTTGTACTTGACCAGATTTCTTAATCACTCGTCGACACAGCACCATTACTCGTGAGACTAAGGGTTTGTCCAAAAATAACTTGAACAGTTTGAAATATGATAATCTTGTCTTGAAAAGAGCAAATCAGGACAAGCCCAATGCAAAAGAAAACGAAACAAAAAATCCATAGATGCACTTGCGAACGTTGTAAAAAACA
>JAUXUT010000052.1 GCA_030680695.1 bacterium | reverse complement strand
AGTTTTTGCGCTCCACAAAATCAAAATTGTCAAACTCAAGCGGTGGCGAATGGGATTACTATGCTAACAGGTGGAGGAGGGGAAGGTAGTGGTGGATTCCGGTGTGTGATTGGACAAAAAGGTTATACAGGCGGCCAATGTGTAAAAGCTAATTCCGTAGAAACAGTTGGTACGGGAAAACCACCTTCTTGTTTTTGTGGAATTAATCAGATTGATGGGGGTGAATGGCATGGTACTTATGAAAGCACCTGTGCGTGTGGTAGTAATGGTAATTCAACTACTACAGTAACAAACACACCGACACCAACTCCTACAAGAACACCAACTCCAACAAGAACGCCGACGCCAACACCACTTTCGCCAACCCCAACCGAAGCTCCAACTCCAACCGAAAGACCATCGGGCACACAAACCCCGACACCTACGGGAACACTTACTCCGACGGCAACAGGAACATTGACACCTACCCCCACAGGAACACTCACTCCGACGGCAACAGGCACTCTGACACCGACTCCGACTGGGACTTTGACATCGACCCCAACTGGAACACTAACGCCCACTCCGACGGAAATAGTGATAGCATCAACTTCGCCAACCACTGTTGAATCTATTCCCCAAGCTGGAAAAACATCAGCTCTCTTATTTTTGATACCGATTGTTATAATAATCATAGGTTTGCTTTTATAAATTATTAAAAACTGTTATGTCTCAAAAAACAAAAACAGGAGGAGACGATCTAAAAACGTCTCTTGCCAAACTTGAGGATACTCTGGAAATGTATCTGGTTGATAAGGCACCGTTTCAGATGCCTGAGTCGGCTAAGGAGTTTCTGGTTAAGTACGGGCCGTGGTTGATTGTTGTAATGTTGGTCATGGCCATACCTATGGTATTGTTTGCTCTTGGATTGGGTGCGATTGTTGCCCCATTTGCCATTTTGGCCGGAGTTGGTGCCGGCGTTGGCTTCGGGTTTGCCATGATTTTTACTTTGGCTATGATGGCACTTGAAGTTATTGCCTTGCCGGGACTTTTCAACCGTAAGGTGAGCTCATGGAGACTGATGTTTTATGCGTCATTACTTGGAGGCGTCCAAAGCCTGGTCACTTTCAACTTGGGTGGCTTGATTATCGGCACGGGACTTTCTTTGTATATCCTGTTTCAGATAAAAAGTTACTATAAGTAAGTTGATTCACATTAGTAAAAAAGGAAGCGTGTTTACGCTTCCTTTTTTGTTTGTTAAGATATTTAACATGAATAAAAAGGATTACAGTTATTATTTACCGGGAAAAAATCTTGCCCTCAAGCCGGCTGTTCCGCGTGACAGTTCAAAACTTTTTGTGTACGACACGCAAAAAGACAAGATAATTCTTGACAAATTTTTTGACTTGGACAAATACATTCCTAAAGAATCATTTTTGGTCCTAAACGATACCAAGGTGCTGCCTGCAAGGATAACAATGACCAAAGAAAGCGGTGGGAAGGTTGTGGTTTTATTGCTGGTTAATGAGATTGATGGAAATATAGTTCCCGCATTAGTTGACCGAAAAATAAACGTAGGGGAATTTCTTAATTTTTCAACAGGTGAGGTTTTAAGGATTAAAAACCAGGAAGAAAATATTTTTAACCTTGAATTTAAGTTTGACAGACAAAAATTATTTTCCATATTGGAAAAATCGGGTACCATGCCAATCCCTCCCTATCTTAAAAAAACTTCCCTCTCCCGTGACGAACTTGTAAGAAAGTACCAAACGATATTTGCTCACAATAAGGGGTCAAGTGCTGCGCCGACCGCCTCATTACATTTTACGGATAATGTCTTTGCTAGGTTAAAAAGCAAAGGGATTGAAAAATATTTTGTTACCCTCCATGTTGGTTTGGGAACATTTGCGCCCTTAAGTGACGAAAATCTTGAAAAGAAAAAACTCCACAAAGAATACTATGAAGTCGACGAAACCACACTTCGATTAATTGAAGCGTCAAAGTCCAGAGGAAGAAAATTGATTTCGGTTGGAACCACGGTTACCAGGACGCTGGAATCTTGGGCTTATACCGGACTTCAGAAAGATAAAACCGATCTGTTTATTTATCCTCCGCATGATTTCAAAATGGTTGACGGACTTCTTACCAACTTTCACCTTCCAGAATCGTCTCTCATGATGTTGGTTGAGGCCTTTTTGCAGTATAAAGGCGCCAAAAAAACGCTGGTTGAGCTCTACAAAACAGCCATTGATAATGACTTCCGGTTCTATTCTTTCGGGGACGCGATGCTTATAGTTTGATTTGAAAATATCTTCTCAAGAAGTTGTTTTTCCAACAATTTCAACTTTTCGGTAAGGGCTTTACTTTCAGCTGCAACTTGGTTGATATTTTCCGCAACATTGGTTGGCCAATAGTCATCGTCCGTACATCCTTGTAGTTTTTTATCAAATGAACCTCTGCCATACGCTGCATCATAAAGAGTCCTGAATCCAACAACAAGCAGGTCAGAATAATTGAAAATTCCGTTTTCTCGGCGTGCGAAAGCTGTTGCCAACATTGACCGTACAACATCATCGGGTGCAATTTTTTTTATATAGAATTTAAGCCCTCCTCTTTCAGCCTTTTCCATTAAAGAAATGAACATATTATCCAGTGTAAAAGATCCCCCTCTTTCATGATTTGATGACGTGTCATAGTGATAGCGAGAGTTATAGAAAGGTAATTCTTTATTTAAGCGGCGTGGATAAATTACAGATTTCCAATCGTTCCAAATCTCCTCTCTTATAAATTTTTTTTTACTTTCATAACCTTTCCTGACTTAGGACACCTCTAAAATCTACGCACAAAATCTTCAAAAACGGGGTACTAATGTATTTTTAAACATTTTGTGGATAACTATAGAATATAGCTTTGTGACAGTAGATGTCATTCCCGTGAAGACGGGAATCCAGACTAAATATTCCTTATAAAATGTCTTGGTATAGATCTCTCCATTGAGGATTTTTATCTTCAATCAATCTTAATTTCCATAGTCTATTCCATTTCTTTATTTGTTTCTCTCGCCTAATAGCTGATTCTGGGTTATTGTGTTGTTCAAAATAAACTAAACGATGGATTTCATATTTTTTAGTAAATCCATCAACCTTTTTATTTTTATGTTCCCAGACTCGCTTAACAAGATTATTTGTTACTCCAATATATAATGTTCCGTTCCTTTGAGAAGATAGAATATAGACGCAATAAAACCGATCAAACATATAAGGTAATTATAGTCTGGATCCCCTCCTTCGAGGGGATGACACAGAAAATTACAAAAAAATTTGTGGATAACTATAAAAGTTAAGGATTTTGGGGCACTAAATGTCCTAAGTCAGGACTTTTTGATAATGAATGGACATCCTTAATTACTTTTTCCCAGTATTCCTTCGGTTTAGCAATAATCCGATTGATATCAACAGTATCTATTATATGAGGTTTCATTATTTCGGCCACAGTACTCAGATTATTTTCCTCTACCACAATACCGCTCTTGAAAGGTTTTAAATCAATACTATTCCTTATAAACGTGAATCGGGCTCTACTTGGTTTAACATTTTCTTTTTTTGGATCTTT
>JAUXUT010000048.1 GCA_030680695.1 bacterium | reverse complement strand
CGTTTTTTTACCTCAATCGGATTGGCTCTCATTACCTTATCCGTTCTACTCCCCTGGCTGGTACTTAAAGAACCTTTGTTGGTCACAATCAAAGCATCCGAAATATCGGATTTTACTTGGCTTGGTCAAGCCAATGTATGGCTTCGTCAATTTATGTCATTAAGTCTCAGTCTTTTATCTTTTTGTTTATCGCCACTTCTCTTTATGAGTGGTTCTGCCCTATTAATGGTAAGTGTTCCTACATGGATAATTGGGGAAATCCTCGAAAAAAAACTTGAGGGAGACATACGACGGCTTGAATTCAAAAACATGAAAAATAAAGATGTGCAATTAGCACAAGAGAAGGGCTTGGCACTCCAAAGCAAACTAAAATCTAAAATAGAAAAATGCTTTCAGGGCATTTGCGAACTTCAAGAGACTGAAAGTTCTGACTTCGTAGAACGATATGATTTTGCTTTACATTTTCCCTCTGGCGTTTCTCCAGATATACTTGTTAAGATAATTTACACTAAAGCGAACCCCAACTTAAAACTTCTTGAAAAATATTTTAAGCGATTCATATCGGCATTGACCAAACGAAAGCAAAAGAGTATAGCAAGTCGCGCCGTAATCATTATTGCACACGAAAAATCGCCCAAAAAGGCAGACGCATTATTTAAATTTCTACAGCGTGCCGATGTTATCATGCAAGATTTATCAGAAAGCGAAGTGGAAAGCATTACTTGTGAAAAAATAATTGGGCTATTTTTTCCTTCAGATACGTATCCTACCCTTCCGTGGAAACAATTGCCAGAGTAACTTCCAAAGCAAAAGACCTTGCATACCGCAAACATATGAACACTTCTTCGCGAGAGTTTATTCTTCTGTATCACACGATATTAATAGGCGTAGCCCCACTTATTCCTATTCCTTTTGTAGACGAATGGATTGTTGCTTATCTTTGGAAGCACATGATTAGCGAAATCGCAAAAAGGCATGGCGTAAAACTCTCCAAAGCACAGATTACTCATTTGATAAATCAGAAAAAATCGGGCTGTTTAACAGTTTTTAGTTCTATGATTATCCGACCAATAAAAGAACTGTTCCGTGAAATATTTTTCTGGCTTGAATGGAAGCGCGGCATAGATTTAGCAACAAGTTCATATTATTTTGGCTATCTCTTAGATTATATTTTTGAGCAAGGTTATTTCCAACCCGAATTTGCATCAAAATTCGAGTTGGCAATTAAAAAATCGATGGTAGGAGCAAACACAAGATTAGTCCGTGAAATAATTTCCAAAACCTTCTATTCAAGCAAAGGTATTGTGCGTACTGTATCATCATGGCTATTTCAATTTGGAAAATATTATCTTAAATTAGCAACAAAAACTTTCGCCAATAAAATCAAGCGTATTTTTGTAAAATTCACAAACAAGAAAGCACCTATTGAATTAATAAAAAATGACATTGAACTAGATGATTTTTTTAATGAGACACGACCAAAGATAAACGATTTAATCCTGCCTATGTTAGATAGCCTTTCCAGTGGTATTGGAAATTTGCCAAAAGAACACTTCGACAGGTTAAAGAATAATTTGACTCAAGAATTAAATCTTAGCACTTCTATAAAAAATGGGTAACAATTCACGCAAGCAAAGTCCTCTACCAGCAAAAAACGGGCTAACAAAGCGTGCACCCGACGCTGGGGATTCTGGCGCGATTCCAAGCATTTTTCTACGCCTCAGCATTTTCCCAGTCGGACGGCGTTCCGCCGCCCGCCCCAGCGCGGGTAACGCAAACCGTTAGCCGCTTCGCGTAAAGTGCAAATGCAAGTTCAAAAACAAATTCTGCATTTTGCGAAAGCGTCAGGAAGGGAACGGTCATGGAAAATGGAACAAACATAGTCAGGGTTTTCGATGTCGCATAATGTCGGGCAAAAAATAGCGCGGCTGATTTGGTCGCTTGTCTTGCGCCAGAACAGGCTAACCTTTGCGATAACTCTTTGCCTT
>JAUXUT010000041.1 GCA_030680695.1 bacterium | reverse complement strand
ATAAACCTTGCGCCATTCTTCAACGCCAAGATGAATGTAATCGCCGTATTTTTCAGTAAAGTTTGAACTCTTTTTCTCGACAAGTTTTGCGCGGCTGGCAAAGTCGGGTAGGATGGGATGTTTCACCACATTTTGAATGATGGCTTCCACGAGCGGATAATCACAAACGGTCTGAACGAAAATAGCGCCGTTATTATGTTTCGGCGTGGCGGTCACGTCCAATTGAATGGAAAGAAAATGGTCTTTCTGTTTCAATCGGTTGTGAATATCTTGAATAGACTTGAACCATGCAAGGCGGCTGTCGTGGATGTGGTGCGCTTCATCATTGATAACAACCAATTCATTAATTTCACGCACAATCACGCCCAAATCAATTTTTGATTCATTGGTCTTGCCTGTGGGACGTGTGCCGAGAAAATAATCTTCGAGATTGTCGTCATCAAAACTTGGGTCTATATCATTTCCCGCATAAACTCTGTGAATGTTGGTCAGAAATAGATTTCCAGTTTTGCGAACAATAGAAACATTATCCTGAATGTGACAGGTCATTTGAAAATCATCCTGCCAGTTTTGCCCTTCGTACCCATTGTCAGGTAAAAGCGGGTCTTGAGAGAAAATTTTCAGCCCTTCAAAATCGGTTCGCAAACGGTCAAGCACGATGATATTGGGGGCAATCAACAAAAAATTTGTGGCAAGTTGAGAATCTTCTTCATAGAGTTTGTGGAAATAACACCATGTAATGAAAAGACTCATCACTTTGGTTTTACCGCTTCCCGTTGCCATCTTTACAACAAGCCTGAGCCATTCTTCATCGAACATGCCTGTTGAAACTGCACCCGATGAATCGTAGCGCATGAGGTCGTATTTATCTTTGACCTTTGCCACTTCATATAAATAGATGACCGTTTCAACGGCTTCACGCTGGGCAAAATAATATTGAAACTCTTTCAGGTCTTCGCGGATGTGCTGACGGTTGAACCACCAATTTAACAAGGCTTTGCTGGTTGCGCTTACACCTTCGTATTGATTCTCGCGCCATGTTTTTACTTCCCTGCGAATTTTATTGACCAACGGCGGTACAAGTTTGTCATAACTGGAATCGCGCAAATCTTCATCGGCGGGAAACCAACGATGTTCAGGATTCAAAACTTCGTATGGTGAAGTGGGGAACGCGGGATGAATTGCCATTATTTACCTGTCACAGTGACATCTAAAATTTTCATCGTGTCATTACCGAAAATATCCACAACTTTGACGGCAATCTTGCGCCGTCCTGCGGGGACTTCATGCGGCGGCGTGACGAGTTCAAGCGAACGGTCTTTCTTGGTACGGAAGGATTGCCATTCATTTTCAAAAACGAAGTCGCCTGTCCAAACTTCTTCCCAAAGTGCAAGTTTCTTCTGGTCATCTTCAATGCTTGGAAGATTTGCCTGTTCATTTGGCGCGACATCTGTTTTCACACGCACAATCTCGCGCTTATTTTCAAAATCAAAATCTACCGCCCAATAATCAATCCAGTCTGTCCATTTCTTCGTGAGAATTTCACGAGTGATAATTCCCGCCTTATCCTTTGAGACTTTGATTATCTTGCCGTTTTCCACGACAATTTTATTTGCGCCGTCTTTCAAGGATGCAGAAGCGTTTTCTACTGAATCTTGTGAATAGAAAACTGA
>JAUXUT010000038.1 GCA_030680695.1 bacterium | reverse complement strand
AGGACATGATCGGCTCGCCATCTACAAGGACAGTACATGCGCCGCACTCAGCTTCTTCACAGCCGATCTTCGTGCCTGTCAGGCGCAGTCGTTCGCGGAGCAGGGTGGATAACGTCTCGCCGGGGATGGGGTCGAGAGTATATTGTTGTCCATTTATGACAAGAGCCATTTGATTGTTCATTTCACTCACCTTCGCTTGCACTAAAGTCGATTTTTGCGTCTGGAAAGTTATCTTTCAATAAATTCATAGCTGATCTCCATCGATTCCCCCACATTCTATGAAAAGCATATGTTCTTCCCTCAAAGTGAATCAATTCACCATCATCACAATACCAACGAGGGTAGTCAATCCTTTTACCCTTTGCCTTTCCCTGTTCAACAATGATCCGAATAAAATCATTGGAATTATGTATTCCGTCTGCTTGAAGGAATAAATTGCTCTTCCAGTAAATTAGCTCATTTATTTTTTCAGGCGACACACTGGAATCGCACAAATTCTTAACCACAAAAAATATAGCGGTTCTTTTTGGTAAATGCTTCAAAGAATTTCCAAAAACAGTTACATCATATTTTGTCATGTCCCTATTTTGAACACGAACATTTTTTTCTTTTATTTTTTTCTCTCTAACTCCAACTTGATATGCACTAGCTTCAGGTAATGGAATCACTTGCTCGATATCAACCAGTGTTCGCCCATTGTCGCTATAGGGTTTCAAACGGACACATCGAATATCTAAACCATAATCATTCAACCACAAAACAGTTGATGTAATTTCTTTAGAAAATTCGGCTGAGACCAAAACAATCCGCACATCTTGGGCAAAGTTTTCCTCATCTTTTTCATCCCGTTCGAGAAATTCCATTAAAGAACTTTCTGCATCTTCTTCACTATCGTTTCTTTTCAAGTAATCACTGTAAATATCGATCGTTTTATCAAAGGTCATTGTTGAAACCATGGCAGCATAACGCAATGCCTGCAAATCCATATGCCCACCATCTTCAGTTCTTTTCAATTCAAAGACAACCAAATTGGCATCCTTATCTATGCCCAACAAATCAATACGACGCTTACTCTCATCCCATTCGCCAAACTCTTCTGCAATAATCAAGGTGTCAGGGGAAATAATTTCTATTTGATTTCGCAATAAACGTTGCAAATCTGCACGTTCACGAATCTTTGCTTTACTAAATGAAGTTTCTTCAATTTCCCTTAGTTCGTCTTTTGTTAATTCATAAATAGGCATTTTTCACCTCACAATACTATTTTGCTCTTGACCAAGCAGTCTCAATCACATCCTTGAACAGACCGCCGACAATATGTTTGCGATAATCTGCGCTGGCGCGGCGGGCACTGGTGCGGAATTTTGCCTGTCCGAGCAAGGCTTCGAGCGCGGATTCAAACGTCGTTTCATTGAAAGATTTGCCGCGCAAAGTGTCTTCGGCTTGTGTGGCGCGGAAAGGAGTCGCGCCGCCGGGACCGACGGCGATGTGAATATCTTTGACGATAGTACCTTCACGCTCAAGCCAGACGGCGCAATTCAAAATGGGAAGCGCCACACCCTGCGGTCGCATGATGCGTTTGAAGCAGGATGCCTGTCCCTTTTTCGTTATGGGGATATAAAAACCGACAATGAGTTCGGTACTTTTATTGAGTGCGGATTTACCGGGCCCAAGAAAGAGCATGGTAAAAGGCATCCGACGAGATACTGAAGCATCTGCAACTTCGGCTTGGGCTTCAAGGGCGGTCAGGGCAATAGTCCCATCGGCGGCGGGGAGGGCGTGGGCAACGTTACCTCCGAGCGTGGCGGTATTGCGGACTTGCGGTCCGGCGATCAAGTTACAGGCTTCGACCAATGCCTGGGCATGCGCACCAGTGAGCGGGTCCAGTGCGACGCGGTTGACCGGGACGGCGGCGCCGATGAAGAGTTCATCCCCTCTCAATTCGAGGGCGGTCATCTCCGGGATAAAGGTCAAATCAATTAAAGTGTGGACGGGGGTATGGCGGCCCTGTTTCAAATCGAGCAACAGGTCGGTTCCGCCTGCAATGGGCAGCGCGGGACCTGAGGCTGACGCAAGGGCCTGGATTGCATCCATAACGGATGCGGGGCGTTTGTATTCCTGCCAAAGGTTCATAGGTGGTGTCCTCTTTCTTATGTGGACGGCGGTACTTTTCGATGGGCTTGCCCAACGCCGCTGAGTTTTGCGTCAGCGACCACCGAACCGATGGATATTTGATTTTACTACCTGTTTATGACAATCTTCTCATCTCTTCCATTTACCTACGAAGGTTGTCTGGCGCTTTCTTCGGGATGCACGCCTGCCATGAGCAAGCCCAGTTTTTCGGGCGTGGCTTCCTCACGCGGAACAATGTCCATGACCTGGCCCTCGTACAGGACTGCGATGCGGTCAGAGATGGCGAGGATTTCGTCAAGGTCTTCCGAGATGAGCATGATGGCAACGCCATTGCGGCGCTGTTCGAGCAATTGTTCGCGGACGTATTCGGTTGCGCCGATGTCGAGCCCGCGCGTGGGTTGCGCGGCAATAATGACGCGCGGGGTGCGGAAAATTTCCCGCGCCAGTACGATCTTTTGAATGTTACCGCCTGAAAGGCTT
>JAUXUT010000037.1 GCA_030680695.1 bacterium | reverse complement strand
AGGACATGATCGGCTCGCCATCTACAAGGACAGTACATGCGCCGCACTCAGCTTCTTCACAGCCGATCTTCGTGCCTGTCAGGCGCAGTCGTTCGCGGAGCAGGGTGGATAACGTCTCGCCGGGGATGGGGTCGAGAGTATGTTCGATGTTGTTAATTGTTAGGGAGAGTTTATTTGTCATTGGTGTTACCTCAAAATCTTTGAACCACGGAGACACTGGGACACGGAGTTTTAAATTCTTGTTTCGATTTTCGTCAGAGCGCCCGGCGATAAATGCCGTCTTTTAGAACAGGGACGTTGAAGTTTAGTAGTAGTCCAACTCGAATCCCTGTGATTTTCATATAGGTCAATAACTGCGCTTCGTGGACAGGAATTACCCGTTCCACAGCTTTCAATTCGACGATCACACGTTTGTCGTAAACAAGGTCAATCACATAGCCAGCGTCCAAATCAAGACCTTTGTAATTCAAAGGTAAATCCACCAGTCGCTCAAATGGAATGTTTCGCAATGTACTTTCATGTTCCATGCAGGCTTGATACGCCGACTCAAGCAATCCCGGTCCAAGTATTTTATGTACTTCAATCGCCGCACCAATAATCTTGTCGGTCAAGTCTTTCTCCAGAAGCGGTTGATTATTTTTATTCTGAAGAACAGGAAAGTTGCGCTGCATCGTTAATCCTTTCGCCAAGAAAACTCATTAAAAATCTCAGTGACTCCGTGTCTCCGTGGTTAGCTTGCTCTTGACCAAGCAGTCTCAATCACATCCTTGAACAGACCGCCGACAATATGTTTGCGATAATCTGCGCTGGCGCGGCGGGCGCTGGTGCGGAATTTTGCCTGTCCGAGCAAGGCTTCGAGCGCGGATTCGAATGTCGTTTCGTTGAAAGATTTGCCGCGCAAAGTGTCTTCGGCTTGTGTGGCGCGGAAGGGAGTCGCGCCGCCGGGACCGACGGCGATGTGAATATCATTGACGATAGTACCTGCTCGCTCTAGCCAGACGGCGCAATTCAATATGGGAAGCGCCACACCCTGCGGTCGCATGATGCGTTTGAAGCAGGATGCCTGTCCCTTTTTCGTTTTGGGGATATAAAAACCGACAATGAGTTCGGTACTTTTATCGAGTGCGGATTTTCCGGGCCCTAGAAAGAGCGTGGTAAAAGGCATCCGACGAGATCCTGAAGCGTCTGCAACTTCGGCTTGGGCTTCGAGGGCGGTCAGGGCGATGGTTCCGTCGGCGGCGGGGAGGGCGTGGGCAACGTTGCCTCCGAGCGTGGCGGTGTTGCGGACTTGCGGGCCGGCGATCAAGTTACAGGCTTCGACCAATGCCTGGGCATGCGCACCAGTGAGCGGGTCCAGCGCGACGCGGTTGACCGGGACGGCGGCGCCGATGAAGAGTTCATCCCCTCTCAATTCGAGGGCAGTCATCTCCGGGATAAAGGTCAAATCAATTAAAGTGTGAACGGGGGTATGGCGGCCCTGTTTCAAATCGAGCAACAGGTCGGTTCCGCCTGCAATGGGCAGCGCGGGACCTGGGGCTGACGTGAGGGCCTGGATTGCATCCATAACGGATGCGGGGCGTTTGTATTCCTGCCAAAGGTTCATAGGTGGTGTCCTCTTTCTTACGTAGACGGCGGCACTTTTCGATGGGTTTGCCCAACGCCGCTGATCTTTACATCAGCGACCACCGAACCGATGGATGCTTGTAATTTTATTACAGGTTCTCTACCGTACACGTAAACCCTAAAGGTCTCCTTTTCCTTCGCAGATTCTCGATTCGCCGAAAAGACCTTTAGGGGTTCTTTGCGAGGAAAATGTACGGTAGAGAAATTACGGGTTGGTTATGAAGGTTGTGCGGCGCTCTCTTCGGGGTGGACGCCTGCCATAAGCAGTCCAAGTTTTTCAGGGGTGGCAGCGTCCCGCGGGACGATGTCCATGATTTGACCTTCGTATAGGACGGCGATGCGGTCGGAGAGGGCGAGGATTTCGTCGAGGTCTTCCGAGATAAGTATGATGGCAACGCCTTTACGACGTTGTTCGAGCAATTGTTCGCGGACGTATTCGGTTGCGCCGATGTCGAGCCCGCGCGTGGGTTGCGCGGCAATAATGACGCGCGGGGTGCGGAAAATTTCCCGCGCCAGTACGATCTTTTGAATGTTACCGCCTGAAAGGCTT
>JAUXUT010000036.1 GCA_030680695.1 bacterium | reverse complement strand
GCCATCGCATAATACATCCAAATTCACGGCGGCGATATAGCCAATCAAACTGCGGGAAGAAGAAATAAGATAAACACTTTATTGTGCAAGGGTTCGTCCAACGGCTTGCGTTAGCGGCGGGTGGGCGTGGACAATGTTTGAGATGTAGAAAAAACCCGAAGCCAGAAAAATGCTCGAAAATGCCGCAGACTCCCACAAGTCAGGTGCACGCTTTGTTAGGCGGCTCTGTGAACTCAAGACTCGCCAACCGAAAAAAGACAATGTCGCCTAGTCTTTTGCTAGAAAAAAAGGCAATCTGCTAATCAAAACGCTCATGCGGCAATCAAATGGCAACTCTAAATTATGAATGGAATGATCCGCTTCGTTTTGCGCGAGTACTCTGCATAGTCTGGATAGCGTGCCTGCAAAAACTGCTCTTCAGTCACAATACGAACGGCAATTACGCCTGTAACAATCAAGCCAATAACAACGTTGATGATGGACAAATGTCCCAGAATGCTTGACCAGATGAGGAGCAAGGCAAAAGCATACATTGGATGTCGAATGAACTGATAGGGTCCTGTTGATAGCAGAGTTCCTTCCGCTGGTTCTGCATGGATACTAAACTGCCCCGCTTGAAAACTCCGTCTTCCCCATATGCCCAATGCGACAGCCAATAACTGCCCCGCGATGACGAATGGGGACGAGGAGAACAGGTTTCCCGAAATCAAGAGGTATAGAAATGCAAGGTTTATTATTAGCAAAGCAAATTTGGAAATCAGTTTCATCGTGTTAAATCTCCTGTTAAATGGTTTTATTCGAGTGATGAACACACAAAACGCTGTCTTTCAGCGAAGCCGCCTAACGGTTTGCGTTACCTGCGCTGGGGCGGGGACGGCGAAGCCGTCCAGCCAGAAAAAGGCTAAGGCGTAGAAAACTGCTTGGGATGTGCGCAGAATCCCCAGCGTCAGGTGCACGCTTTGTTAGCCCGAATGTTTTTTACGAGCAACAGTTTTTGGTTTGATTAAGCCATTAACTTGTTTATCAATATTCTGAATGAACTCTGTTACATATTCGATTAATCTCACTATATCTATTTCGGAAATTACTACGCTTTCGCCTTCTTTTGTTTTTCCATTTCTGTGAACTAGGTCGTGCCTTGTCATCACTGCCTTTGAGAGGTAATCCATATCTTGTGGAAAATCAATATTAAGCACATCCTTGTACATGTGACTTACCTTCCAAATATTGTGAAAAACGACATCCAAGAGGTAATTGGTAGCCGTCTTTTTTGCATTTTCCATCCAGGAAAAAATGTCTACCAATGTATACTTTTTTTGACTAAACTCTGGGGTTGTCTCTATAAGACGTTTGATAAATGCTTTATCGTTTACTACTGTGTTAATGAAAGCGTCAGATAGATAAGTTTCCATTGAAGTTATTACATTTGCGAACAACAAATTCCACAATGTTTTTTGAAGATGCTCATTTTCTAAATTCTTAGACTGTGATAGCAGAAGCCTAACATCATCAATGCCTTGCAAAAATACATCGTAATATTTTGTGTTTTCAACAATACTTTCAGAGTAGTAATTTTGTAAAAAATTAGCGTCATATTCACGATGACAGTTTGGACAAAGAGTCGTGTAGTTGTCAAGCTCGTTTGTCCCACCATGCTTCATAGGGAGAATATGTGCTATCTCTAGTATTACAACGCAAGGTTAGGGGTGAAAGTAGCTAATTGAGCCAGCTTTCTTTTGCGGTGTGAAAGATAAGCAGCAAAATTGCATTTCTGGTAATAGCGCACTCGATCTATCGCAGATTGAATAGAAACAAATGATGGCAAAACACTGCAAAGCAAAATGCGAACCTGATAAATGGTGAGTGCAGGAGCCTGTTCTTGAAAACGAATTCTCAAACGAACCAGGAAATGATGAGCCAGACAGACTAATAGCATATGATGATGCCATCCCATCCAACTCCGCATCTCGTAATGATCCATCCCGATTTCA
>JAUXUT010000034.1 GCA_030680695.1 bacterium | reverse complement strand
AGCCCGTAGGTGATCTCGACCGAGACGGGGTCGAGCGCGACGCCGCCCATCTGCTGGAAGTAGGTGAACTGCGTGATCTCCTGCCCGTCGAGCCAGACCTCCCAACCCAAACCCCACGCGGAGATGGCGGGCTGTTCCCAGTTATCCTCCACGAAGCGGATGTCGTGCTGGCGCGGGTCAATGCCCAAGGCTCTGAGCGACTCGAGGTAGAGTTCCTGCGGGTTCGTTGGATCTGGCTTGAGGATGACCTGAAATTGAGTGTGCAGTTGGAAGCGGTTGGGGTTCTCACCGTACCGCCCATCATCGGGGCGGACAGACGGCTCGACGTACGCCACGTTCCACGGCTCGGGTCCGAGCACACGCAGGAAGGTGGCGGGGTTCATCGTCCCTGCACCGACCTGGGTGTAGTAGGGCTGGGTGATTAGGCATCCGTGGGATGCCCAGAAGTCTTGTAGTTTGAGGATGATGGATTGGAAGGAGGAAGACATAGTTATCAGTTACCAGTGATCAGTGTTCAGTTTTTGGTGCGGAGGGATTATAACTGATGAAAAGATGATGGACGATTTGCGCTTCATGCGACGGTGGAAGTTGGTTCTGTTTCGAGGGGTTTTTGTATATGCCTTTATCAAAACAAAAAGTACAAACTTGATTTTATCGAAACAACAAAGTCACAAAACTCGCTATAAAAGTCATCACACCAACTATGAATAACGACCAGAGCAGCGGAGCTTTTCCATTTGCAGCCACTCGCATAATTTCTTCTTCTGCCCACAATTCTCTATTTATCGATTTCCATTTTGAGTTAGGCTCTTCCAATGTCCATGATAAGAATATAAAAGATAGTCCAGCAATAAAAAATAAAACAGTGGGCAAAGCAATTATCGAGCCAAAGCGAGTTTTATAATCTTCAATGGCAATCCCCATAATCAGCTTTGTACTAAAAGATATTGCAATCCCACTAAGAAATGCAAAATAACTTGGCTGGAACTGCACTATTTTCATTGACCATTTAGCCACTTTAAAAACTCCTCAGTTAATTCACGGTGCAAATCTTCTATCTCTTCCTGAGTCTTTGCGTTTTTTATCTTATTTATAAAAGTTTCAGATTTCTCGTCAAGTTCTTTGATTTGATGAAGCCACAAAGCCTCATCATTTGGATCAACCCGACGACGTATTCTCACTCTCTCATCTTGTAATTCATTAATGTGGCTCATTGCTTTTTTGTAATGATCAATAGTATTACCAATCAAAATCTGTTGCTTACTCGAAAACTTAATCGCATCAACATCTCCAATTCGAGAATCGCCTTTGACGGCTTTTTTACCTTGCAAAGCCAACTCTTTTTTTACGACATCTAGGAAATATTGCGCGCGATCAGCAAAATTGCTTTTATCAAAAACTGCTTTTACTCCAAATTCATTTTGCACCTGCGATGTAATAGATTGGGTAAGATATCCACTTACTACAACAGTAGGTATGTTTCTTAATCTACAGACAGCAAGAAGCCCCATACCATCATAATTGGGTTCTTCTGTTACATTTCCCAGCCGCAAATCTACTATGCAAATACCAATATCAAATTCAACAAACCAAGCACCAGTTTTTAGTATTTTCCCTAATGCATCACTATATGCAGCAGATAATTGCACTTCATATCCTTTATCCTTTAATAAGCGACCTAAGGTGTCCTGCCAATTTGTATCGTCTTCAATGATTAATATGCTTTTTGCCATTTTTTACTCCCAGCCAATGAATAAGAGAATGGGTTGAAATTGATGTTGGTTAGGCGGACAAGAAATCCTGAAACTCCATATCTCGCAGCTTAACAGCTATGCCTTTGTAGAACTTCGAGGAAGATCGTTTAATTATCTCTGTTTGTCCAAACCTATCCCAATATTCGCTTGATGGTTCTTTAGTTGAAGCCAGTGTAATTGTTAATCCAATTGCATGGAAATCCTTCCGAGACCAAAACAATAGATATACTTCGTTATTTCCCCCTCCATTTTGAATATTTTCTACTTTTTTGTATGCCAACGGAAGTGCAGGCAAAAGCAAATTATAAAAAATCAATTTAAAGTCTTTTGCGGTCTCCTGATCAGCATCTTTCTTCATTAATTGTTGGATTAGCAACGGAATATCTACATGATTATAAAATGTTGCAGGAAGATCTGTCCGAAATATTTTTTCGTCACGGCTTTCTCTATCCCCTTCAGTCATTCGTACAGTTCGCGCTACTTCTGAGATAAATTTATCATTATCAATTTCCTCTTTCAGGAAAAACTTTGTAACTATTTTTGTCGGGCGTTCAAGCGCATCAATTGCATGTTTTGTAGTTGCATGACCTGACAGCATAATCACATGCGTTCGATCCTCGAGATAATATTTTTCAATCTCATCCAAAAAGACAATACCATCCATGTTGTTAACATCACCTTCGTTCAAGCGAATATCAACAACTGCTACATCAAAGGTTTTTGCTCGTAAAAGATCAATTGCTGCATCCAGCGAACTTGCAGTTACTACATCATAATCGTTCAAAATCAACAATCGAGATATACTGTCCTGCCAATTTTGCAGATCCTCAAGAAGTAGTATTTTTGGCTTCTGTTCCATGATAAATTCTCCTATTAATTATTTATTGCCATCTAAACGACCATACGATAATGCTACATAAGGTATTACCACTTGAAAAACACTCCCTTTACCAATTTCGCTCTTTACTAGAACATCACCACCGATTTTCCTCATAAATGTACGAGACCACCACAAACCGAACCCTAATCCATGTTTCTTTTCACTGTAAAACAATTCAAATATTTTTTCCTGTTTAATTTGATTCATCCCTGGTCCAGTATCTGAAATATGAACTTCTATTTCGCGTCCATTCCCCGATTGCAAGGTTTCGATAGTTAGTCTACCGTCGTTTGGCATATGTTCTATCGCATTTCTTATTATGTTTTCAAAAACTTCTTTAATCTGTGTCTTAGGCACGTTAACTATTGGGAGCGTGGAACTGTACTTCTCATGATGGTTTATAGACGAATATAGGTGATTGTTTGAAATAACAATTTGAGATAACACTTCGTTAACATCTACTGGTTCTGGAGAGCCCATTAACTCAGGTAATTTTTTGAGGCTAGTCGCCATTTCTCTCAGAATGCTATTGTCTCCTTCGATTCGCAAGAGTGATTGTTCGATTTCAGAACTCTTTACATCCAGCCGCTTAAGATATTCCCGAATCATGCTCGTCTCAACGGGTGTTGTGCCAACAATACCAATAACTCGATGGGAAAGAGCACTCCCAATTTTATTCAGTAAAGCAAGCATTTCTAAGTTTGCGCGTGCATTTTGCTCCTTCTCAAGTAAACGTGCAACTTGAAGTGCTACGCCTGCCTGATTAGCAAAGAGTCTGATCGTATTCACATCTTCTGTAGTGAAAAGATAAGGTGTACGGAAACTCACGTACAGCACAGCTAAATGTGTATCTTCCGTGTGTACAGCTACGCCTACAAATGCTTTTATACCTTCACGATTAAGAAATTTACTTTCTCTAACTCCCGATACGTCAGATGTGACATCATTGATAATCATCACATCTTCTTTTTTGACACGCTCTGCCATTCCACCACCTGCGCGTGGTTTATCTCGTAAATTAAGCGGGTGAATAAGACCCCAAGTTCCTTCGGCTCCAATGTCATAATATTCCTCACGAGTAGGGTCAAACGGGTATATAGTTGCACACGCTGCCTTGGTAATCTGGCAAGCTATTCGCGCAATTTCGTCGAGAACGATCTTAACTATAGGTTTGGACTCGATTTCTTCGCTTTGAGCTATAGATTCAGAAAGGGACTGACCAGCATCAACAAGCCTAACCAAAGTTTCTTGGCGTTCAGATAATTCCTGAAAAAGCCGCGCATTATATATTGCTATGGCTGCTTGATTAGCAATCAACTCAGCCACACTTAATATATTCGGATTTATTGCACCTTTTCTGCGGTAGTTAATATATATTACCCCTACTATCTCATTCCCCTTTTTTAAAGGTAATCCCATAACTGATTGAACATTTTCAACCTTAGTAAATGGACTTTCTCGATAAGGTGTATCTTCATTTTGGGCATCATTAGTTATTAATGGCTTACCAGATTTGACAATCATGGTAGTGGGACCATCTTCACGCGGTATACGGCTCAATTTAGGAGCAAGCTTCTTTCCTAAATCGGTTGCCAATGCATATCGGTTAGACACTCGATCATATAAATAGCAAACTGCCCTGTCCGCACCTAGAATTCGACGAGCTCCTTCCCCTACTGATTCCAATATTTTAACTAAATCCAAATTCGAAGTTAAAGCCAAACCAATTTCATATAGTTCAGATAAAACTGTAGCATCAAGGATGTTTTCGCGAGAAGAGTTCTTCTTCATAGCATTTTCCTCACACTGTTTATCTTGCGCAATAGCTATAATATTTAACCATACTTATTATAGCATAAGCATATTTGTATCCGAACTATGCTTTCATGTAGCTTATAAAAGTACAGCCTTTGCCTCCTCATAAAACTGATGGTTGCATTCTATTATTCGCGTACAGCCTTGCGGATTTCCAATTCCCAATCCTGCCCGGGGAGGAGTTTGGCTTTGTCGAGCCACGCGTCCACGCCGTCTTTGGTGAGGCGGGCGTTGAGTCCGCGCACGGGGTCACGGTCCGCGTGGGCGTCCCGCAAGGGGATGATATGGCAGAGGCTTGCCCTGAGCCTGTCGAAGGGAAGACTTTGAGGGGGCGTTTGTTGTCAACGGATGTCATAACGGATGCACGGATTTAAAACGGATTCTGAGCTTACGTGAAGTGTGTCAATTATAGATGAGTTTGGTTTTGTCGAACCACGCGTCCACGCCGTCTTTGGTCAAGCGGGTCCCTGCGGGGAGTCCGCGCACATTATCCCCTTGTGGGATATCATCCCCTTGTGGGACGGGGTCACGGTCCGCGTGTGCGTGGCAGAGGCTTTCAACGGACTTTAAAACGGACAAACGGAGTTGAACGGATTTTGTTCGCTTGTATCCGCTTGTCCGCTTAAGAGTCCGTTGACGAAATTAATCGAGCCATGCGTTCATGCCGTCTTTGGTCAGGCGGGTGGGTCTCGATACGGCGGCGGAGGTAAAGTAATTTTCCATAAACTGGTTGAGTCCCGCCGCCTACTCGACCACCAAGAGTCCGCGCACGGGGTCACGGTCCGCATGGGCGTCCCGCAAGGGGATGATATGGCAGAGGCTTGCCCTGAGCCTGTCGAAGGGAAGACTTTGAGGGGGCGGGGAGGCATAAGGATAAATTATGAAAGATGAAGGATAAAAAAAAACGACGCACCATAATGGTCGCGTCGTTTCAGATTTTAGGCATGGGCATAAGATTTGTTCAATACTCGGATGACTGTCTGAGGCAATTCGATGGGAATGAAATAATCAGCAGGGAAAAGATAATCTTCTCCACTTTCGTCAATGATACGCATGTCGCCATCAGTCTGTGCGTCTTTGTCAGGAAGTACGCGATAAATCTTGTGCAACTCCAGCGAAGCGGGATATTCGCTATTGTCCACGCAAATTGCAAAACGGGGAGTAGATTTTGTAGTTGTCATATTTTTATTCCAAATAACCTTTGCGCTTGAACTCTTTTCGTCCAATACCATGCGCTTCGTACCAATGAATTTCGGCTTTGCGGACATGTCCGTTTGAAAGTTGGATGAGAGCAATTCCTTTCATCTTACGCCAGCGTCCATCGCCGTATTGTTCCCGAAGACGCTCCAAGTCACGAATGGAATTGCCAATGGCGATCACTTCAATCTCTGTGATGTCGCTGATGATTTCAAAGGATGCCATCTCACCTGTCTCCAGTCAAATTATACACTCTCGCGCACAGCCTTGTGGATTTCCAATTCCCAATCCTGCCCTGGGAGGAGTTTGGCTTTGTCGAGCCACGCGTCCACGCCGTCCTGGGTTAGGCGGGCGTAAAGTCCGCGCACGGGGTCACGGTCCGCGTGGGCGTGGCAGAGAAAGACTTTGAGGGGGCGTTTGTTGTCAACGGATGGCATAACGGATGCACGGATTTAAACGGATTCTGCGGGTGCGTGAGGTATGTCAATTATAGATGAGTTTGGCTTTGTCGAACCACGCGTACCCTACGGGTATGATATCCACGCCATCTTGGGTCAGGCGGGAGTAGAGAGTCCGCACGGGGTCACGGTTCGCGTGGGCGTCCCGCATGGGGATGATATGGCAGAGGCTTGCCCTGAGCCTGTCGAAGGGAAGACTTTGAGGGGGCGTTTGTTGTCAACGGATGTCATAACGGATGCACGGATTTAAACGGATTCTGCGGGTGCGTGAGGTATGTCAATTATAGATGAGTTTGGCTTTGTCGAACCACGCGTACCCTACGGGTATGATATCCACGCCATCTTG
>JAUXUT010000032.1 GCA_030680695.1 bacterium | reverse complement strand
GAAAGGCCTTAATGCGAATTATACGAAAAGGGGGAATAATGCCAATTTTTAAACGATTTCGCGCAAGTTCGCCCCGTCCATGGAATTGGCGTTAAATTACTCACCTTATGCAAAAATGTTTTTTCACAGACAAATCTCCTTCCGACTTGCGCCGCCCTGACGTCCCCATACGGGGATGATATAAACGTCAGGGCTACTCATACGAAGCCGCCTTTGGCGGCTCAGCCTGCATAGCAGGCTTTGCTACAGCCACGCAGGGTTTTGGGCTGCATTTTGAAAGCACAGGGCTTAACGCGATTTTTGCAAGTTACCGAAAGATGCGAATAATGCTTTTCGTTTGCAATTGATTTTTCATGATGACACCCTTATAATACTGGTTGTTATATAAAGGCTGTTATACGGAATGCATCTGTATATCACCCCCATACGGGTGTCTTATACGGAATGCTTCCGTATAAGTATAGTTAGGCGCTTCGTGATGAACAAAGGAAAAAACAATGCAAATAGATACTACAACAATCATAATTGGTGGCGTCGCTCTTCTTGTTGTTATTTTATTAATTGTAATTATCATTGCTTTGTTTTTTCAATTTCGCAATATTCGCGGAAGCACTCACACATTTAATACCGTTCAATTGGAAGTCCGAAATTTAGGGGATAGAATTGAAAAAGTTGAAACTAATCAGGGAACGGCTAATCAAGGTGTAAATTTTGTAGGGACAGAAGTTCGTGGATTGGGTGAAAGAATTGCAACAGTTGAGAAAAACCAAAACATGATAAATCAGGGTGTAGGATATTTAGCCACTAACACTCTATCATCAATGACAGAACTTAAAACCCTTACATCTGGAGTAACAGTCGCAACCAACGCAATAAGAACTGAGTTGGCACGGGCAAATAATGACTTAACAGAATTAGCAGAAAGATTGTCAACCGTTGAAAAGAATCAAAATAGTGTTAATCAAGGTGTAGGTTACTTAGCCACAAATGCCCTGTCCGCAATTACAGAACTAAAATCTCTTACCACTGGTCTTACTGACGCCACTGGCGCAATGAGAGTCGAATTAGCCCGTGCTAAGAATGATTTAACGGAACTTCATACTCATGTAAAAACAGGGCAAGAAGTCGAGCGCCAAGTTGCAGATTCGGTACGCAGACTTGAAACCATTATTGCAGGTACGCAAACAAAAGGTTCTGCTGGTGAAAATGTTTTGGAATTAGTCTTTTCCAAATTGCCAATTGAATGGCAAGTGCGTAATTTCAAAATTGGTGGAAAATCTGTCGAATTTGCGCTCAGGCTACCCAATAACTTAATAATGCCAATTGATAGCAAATGGGCTGCAACAAATCTACTTGAACAGTTTATCAATACAGAAGACATTCAAGAGCAACAGAAACTTAAGAAAGCAATAGAAGATGTTGTTTTGCTGAAAGCCAAAGAAGTTAGAAAATACCTTGACCCAAGTATCACTGTAAATTTTGGAGTCGCAGTTATCCCAGACGCAGTTTACGACCTCTGCGCTGGCATCCAGTCAGAAACTTTCCAACTTAATGTTGTGCTTGTAAGTTACAGTATGTTTATTCCTTATTTGCTATTGGTTTTCCAAACAACCTTGAAAAATAGCCAAAGTATAGATTTGCAGAAAATAGACGCTTATTTACAAACTGCACACGAAGGTATAAATAATTTACAAAATGAATTAGACGGACGATTTTCAAGGGCTATAACAATGATGAATAACTCACGAGATGATATGCGGGTTGTTTTAGGCAAATTAGGCGGCAGTCTAACAGGCTTACAAATTGGAGCAGGTTCTGCCCTCTCATTACCAGAGCCAAAAGAAAAAACACCTGAAGGCTAAAACGCGCCTAACAAAGCGTGCACCCGACAAGTGGGATTCTGCGCGGTTTAGGAGCAGTTTTCTGGCTTTGAGTTTTTTCTACATCTCAAACATTGTCCACGCCCGCCCACTTGCGGGTAACGCAAACCGTTGGGCTGCTATCTGAGGAAATCATGAAATCTCAAGACAATCAAAGACCACCTCTAGCAACACTAGCAACACAAGAAGAGTTCTTTCCAGGGAAAGCGTTTCTCTTGACAGCACAATCCCCTCGGAATAATTTCGGGGCAGCTTTTGAAGATGACGGCGAAACAGGTTACTTTTATGCCATGGATCTTTCGCTTCAAGAGCAG
>JAUXUT010000027.1 GCA_030680695.1 bacterium | reverse complement strand
AACTGTCTCTGCGGAATTCCATCATGTAAAAACTCGTTATCCATATCCACGACGGTTTTTCCACCATAACGAACAACAAGTCGACCTTCGCCTGTAAATTTGCCTATATCGGTCAGTTCGGTGTCGAAGGTGTCGCACAGGGTTTGCAAAGCGGAAATATTTTCTGGCGCAACTGCCAATACCATGCGTTCCTGGGCTTCGGAAAGCCAGATTTCCCACGGGGCGAGACCAGGGTATTTCAAGCGGACGTTGGTCAACTCCACATCACAGCCGAGTTTGGATGCCATCTCACCAACGGCGGAGGAGAGTCCGCCCGCGCCGCAATCGGTGATGTCGTTGTACAAACCCAGGTCGCGGGCGCGGACGATGACATCGATCAAGCCTTTTTCGGTGATGGGGTCGCCAATCTGAACCGATGCGCCAGAGACTTCGCCCGTCTGCGCATCCATCGTCATCGAGGAGAAGGTCGCGCCGCGCAAGCCGTCGCGTCCCGTGCGCCCGCCGAGGACGATGACGCGATCTCCGATTTGCGGATTCTTTTTATGCTTTCCTTTCGGTGCGATGCCGACGCATCCGCAAAAGACTAATGGATTTGCCGTGTAGCCTTCGTCGTACAAGATTGCGCCGTTGACGGTTGGGATGCCGATCTTGTTGCCATAATCCTGCACGCCCGCGACAACTCCCGATTGAATGCGGCGCGGATGCAAGACGCCTTCAGGCAATGATTTTGGATTTAGATCCTGCGGACCGAAACACAGGATGTCTGTATTTGCGATCGGTTTAGCGGAGACGCCGAGAATATCGCGTATGACTCCGCCGACGCCTGTGTTCGCGCCTCCAAACGGCTCCACCGCTGACGGGTGGTTGTGCGTCTCCACCTTGAAAGAGACTTCGTATTCGTCGTCGAATGCAATGATGCCTGCGTTGTCCACGAAAGCAGAGATGACCCAGGGTGCGTTGATCTTGTCGGTGGCAGACTTGAGGTAGGTTTTAATGAGGGAATCGAGACTGGAGATTTGGGATTGGTTACTATTCCCTGATCTCTGATCTCTGATCTCTATCCTTGCCTTGAACGTCTTATGCACACAATGCTCGCTCCAGGTTTGGGCGATGGTCTCGAATTCAACGTCCGTGGGGTCGCGCTGTTCTTTGACGAAATAATTTTGGATGGCTTGCATTTCCGCCAGGTCGAGCGCGGCGCGGCGGTCTTTTGAGAGGGTGAGGAGTTCGTCGTTTGACAAATTGCGGATGGGGATGGTTTCGACCGTTCCGCTGGGTTCGATTTCTTCGGGGAAAGAGGGTTCGATGTGTCCGATCTTCCAGTGTTGGATGACTGGGTTTGTCAGTAATTTTTGCGCCAAGTCTAAAGCGGATTTTGAAGCGGACAGCGGATGCTTGGAAACGGATTCGTCGAAGTGGAGGATGAAGCGTTGACCTGTGGCGGCGCGGTGGACTCCGTCCAGTCCCAACTCATGGGCGGCGCGGACGATTTCGTGGGCGACGGGGTCGGTGACGCCGGGACGGAGGGAAACTTCCAGAATAACCGTATCCGCTTCGAGGTCAGAAAGAGGCGCGGGAATTTCATCCCATGTGATCGTTTGAGTGACAGGGTCGCTTAAAAGTTCGAGAGCCAATTGTTGCAATTCTTCCTGCGGCAATTGGCTCTCGATGAAGTAGAGGTCCTGACACTCCACCCTTTGTACCTGGTGAAATCCGAGGGCGCGGGCAGACGAAAGGATGTCTGCGGCGCGCGGGTCCTTTTGGAGGAAGTGGGTAATGAATCGATGGATGGTCATAGGTTCGGGATTTTACACAATAATAGTTGTCTAGTCAAATACAGTTTTGTAGGTTTAGGATCAGTTTTTTAAATCAAAACACTGGGACATTCATCCCAGTGTTCTCTTGTTATCTCGCCGCTGTTAACTCTTCCCGAACGACACGCCTAAGAATAACCTCAATCGGTTCTTGTTGATTCATTATATATTCGCGCAAGGCATGGTTGATCAAGGTCTGATAATTCCCACCACCAGATTCTTCAACTTGATTGCGGAACCAATCCAAAATATCATCGTCGATGCGGATGGTGATGCGGGTTTTTCCCTTTGGCGCAGGGACAACTGCGCCGCGTTTGCCTTTGCTAAAATCGTATTCCTTTTTCATTTTTGTTCCTCGTATATTTTCCGTTCGCGGGTGGTTGCTTTTCGAGCGGAAATGATGCGGATGATATGACCGCGAAACGTATAAACGACCACTAAAATCCTCAATAGAATATCCTTGCCAATGGTGATGAAGCGACTTTCGGTTTCATGCTCATCTTCGATGGTGATGGCATTTTCATCCTCAAAAACGGACACAGCATCTGCGAACCTGATGCCATGCTTTTTCTGATTTGACTTTGCCTTGTTGGGATACCATTGGTAGGTCATCGAACTTGATTATATGCACAATTGTACACAGGCGCAAGTCGTATTTTCGGACATTCCACCTCAAACCAAAAACACTGGGACATTCATCCCAGTGTTCTCTCGTTATTCGCTTCGTTCGGGTTGAAACCCTCCCTCAGTACATGGAAGCCCTTCGGGCTGAGTCCACTTGAGCGGACTTCCACGAACTAAGGCAGGACTTTAGTCCGCCGATTCACCCATCCTTCGGTCATCACGTGAATTTTTCGGGTCTTGCTTCAAAAACTAGTTTCAATCTCACTCAATAAATAGGTTTTTTCTTTCAAGGATTGCGCCTCATTTATTCTTCAATTTCATCTGTCTTCTTATGGAGTCTGAGTTGGCTTCTTAAAGCACGAATAGCATTATAAGTATTCGCAGTAGAAGTTTGCACCAAAAAAATTCTAGAAACATCCTCTTCTGCAACATCAATTTCATCCTTTATCTTCATAAAGTATTTTTCACTAACAAAAGTTACTCTTCGACTTTCTCCACTTGATAAAGACATAGTAAAAGTGGGTGCGTCCTCAATGTAAATGTCTTTTTCTGCACTGTCTTTTTTATTACGTTTAATCCATCTAAACTCTTCATTAATTACAATTGCAACAACGTCATCATAGTATTGCTCAGTTATTTCAGTCCCATGGGATTTCCCAGTAATAAAATCATAAAATAAACCATATGTCGCTAACATATCTTTAGCAATAAGTATGCACTCTATATAGTAAATACCGTATAAAACATGGATTGCCCCACCAGTCCCCTCAAATGCCCTTCTGGCGGTCAAATGCTTTTTGATATCAAAATTTACATCATCCGAAGCATTAATTTTTTTAAATGTTGGAGGAAACCTCTTAGGGTTTTGCAACTCTCCAGGACCTAAAATCTGAATAGGATTATTGCCCTCTATTGGGAGCAAGTCCTTATCAAGCAAACCTGTTTGTATTTTTGAGTCATCAAGAACTACATCAAAATGCTCAAATAACCATTCACGGACTTTAGCCCCAGGTGGAGGTTTAGGGATTTGGTTCTTAAGCTCCTTTATAGACAATTTGAGGAAATTCTTTCTATCAACCTGCGCCTTAATGCTCCTTTCGTGAGTTTCAGAAAGAATGCTTGATCTTGAATTTAATTCCCTTATCTCGGTTTTCTCATCCCATCCCACAAACGCTATCGCCAACCATAAAATAAGAGCGCCAACCCAAAAAGGGGAAGAGCATACTAACGGGCTGTAGTCGCCTACATTATTTCTAGAAAAAAATTGAAACGCCACAATAGATAAAGCTACGCAAGCAATCCCATATAAAAAACTCTTAACTCGTTTCCAGAATAATGTTCTCTTCAATCTTTTGATCAAATCTTTTATATCTTTTTGAGTCTCTGTGTATTTAGCGATTTCACTAAGAATATTCCTCTCAATACTACTAATTTCCTGTTTCTGTGGCATTCCCACATCATCCGGATTCACTTGAAAGAAAAAACCCCAAATTTGAACTCTATTAGGATCATCACTATTAAGTAATTTATCTCTATCGACTCGCGAGGGCATATACGGCATGTCGCCAAGATAATCCCATAAGTCTCGCGAATAAACCTTGTATTCAGACATAATTACTTTATAAAGTCCTTGTCGATGCCAAGCGCTTTGGATGTTATTTTGTCAATATTAACAACTTCAAGTAATTCAAAATCTATAAAATTAGAGTCTGTATCTTCTAATAACCCTTTGATGGTTTCCAGCGAGGGTGTGCCTTGAGACAATCCCTTTAGGAAATAGTGATTATGTTTAATAACGCCCCATAAAACCAAAGCTGTTGCCTGTAATTTCATATCTTCGCTAGCTTTTTCCACATGTTTTTCTAGGCGTTTTATTGAGCTTAATGATGAAAAAGAAATTCCCTTTTTTCCTAAAATGGCAACCGCAATTAATAGATGTATCAAATGAAGTTCGTTATTTTGTTCTAAAAGTTTTTCACCCTCTATACGTGCTTTATCAAACTCACCAGCCGCTAAAAAAGACCTTATGAGTTTTTCTTTTTCTTTCAATCGTTTTTGAATTAAATCCAATACTTTTTCATTTGAATATCTTTCCCCATTTATCACTTGTTGCAACTGGCTTATTACATCTTTCGTATCTGAATAATTCTTCCAAGACAAGTAGTTTCTTGAGTCCAAATACGCAGTCAGATCATATTCCAAATCTTCAAAATAGTTCAATCGAACGGGTAAAATAATTGGGGAGCCTTTAATTCTTGACTGCTTATAAGCCATTTGGATTTCAGTTGAAACCATATCGCTTTTGACAGAATTTTCTGAAATCAAGCTAATAAAAAAATCAGAACTCAAAAGGTTTTCTTGAATTTCCCTAGACCACTTTGTCCCAACCATCATTTTCAAGTCAATGAACACATCATGTTCTTTGCTTAAGCTTGAAAAAAGTTCAAGCGCAACTGGCTCATCTGGCTCTACGTTTCTTTTATAACTTATGAATATTTTTTTCTTCTCAGTCATAAAACCCTCACAAATATTTGACAACAAAGAATATTATAGGTCAAAAAGCAAGTTTATAAAATGAAATATCTCCTTGAATTTGACCTCCAATGTCATATTGGAGGCATTTAATCCTCTGCAAAGGTAACACTTACTTATTACTTACCCCGCAATTTGGACAAAACGCAGACCGATCCACCCACCCTTCCGTCATCACGCGGATTTTTTGGGTTGGGTTTGAATATAAATCCAAATTACCAATATTCAAATCTAGCAGCATCTTGAATAATGTACTACTGATTAAACGGGTTGACTGCATTTGCTGCAAGCAACAAACTTTTGAAGTTTAACATCCCATGAGAGTCGTTTTTTGGCATGAGCACACTTCGGGGCATGCGCATAAAAGAAGCCAAGAAATTTATCCAAGTCAGCCAGAATTATTTTTACATCGCTCATACTAATGTTTAATTTTCTTGGGTCAGGGTGAGACGCAATGTTCATTAACCAAAGCGAATTAACAATATCACTAAAAGGTGGTTGAGTAGCATCAAACACATTGTTTTTTCCAAAATGTTTAACGATTGCTTCTACAAAACTCTTCAATTCTCTTTTTTCATTTCCATTACCCTGTCGATAGGGCAAATATACATCGTAATCCTCACATATATCTCTGCAAGAAATATCCACCAAATCTCTGACTTTTCTGGAAGCATCTATAGCGTCACCTCTCTGAATGGCATCCTGTATCTGTCCTCTTATATCTAAATGGCTATCAATTGAGACGCCAGTGTCGTAATCCCAACTCTGTATTTTTTTATGTTCCCATTTCGGGAATATTGAACGTAATATTTCACTCCAATGCATATCATGAGAAAGGATTACAAATTGTTTTTGGCTAAGGCGTTTATCATCTCGAAGAAGCCTTGCAAATGAAAGACGGTGATCAGCATCTACACTACTTACAATGTCATCCAGAATAATAAACTCGCAGTTTTTATTAAACTCCACAGCAGACGCAAGAAAAAAGCATAAGCCCAACGTATTCAAATGGGATTCGCTCATAAACTTATTTGGGGGCGAAATTTTATCTCCTTTGAAATAAAATTCAAATTCTAAACCTCTATCCGCAGTAGGTGTCAGGTTTAGTTGGTCAAAACCTTCATTAGGATGGAGGGCTTTGTAAAAATCATTTACTTCATCAGAAATAGAAGTTAAAGCTTTTTTAAACTCATCTCTTTCACGTTGTTCCAGTGAGGAAACGAGCGACTCCAAGGTTTTAATTTGGCGTTGAAAGCGTCTTTCAATGGCTTTTAATTCAAGCCATCTCGAAAAATGTTCCAAAAGATTTTTGAGAGACTGTAGTTCAATATTTTTCTTGTTGTCAGCTTCAGCATTACTCAATTTATCTATTTCTGCTTGAGAAATTTTTATCAATTTATCAGTTTCAATATTGTAAGACTGAAGTACGGCTAAATCCTCTTCGGAAATTTCCAAACCAGCATCCTCAATATTTTTACTTAATGTATTTGCCCAGCCAGAAAGCAACTTGACAGACAATGCAAAAGCAGCATCCCATAAATCTATTGCGACTTTGTCTATAACGACTAATTTCTTAGTCCCTTGCAACGACTTAATATTTGATAGCACCCTTTGTCTTGTATCATCCGCTTGGGTTTTAACCTTTTCAATCTCTGCTTGAATTTCTGAAAATTCAAGCAGCTTGTTATTGACCTCTACCAAAAGATATTTTCCTGAAATTGTACTTTCACAAAACGGACAGGTGTTCAAATCTGGGTTTTCTTCAAGGATAGCACTACCCGCCTTGTAAAGTTCAACCAATGTTAGTTTTTCAAGATTCTCTTTTTTACTCAAGAGTGCTTTTTGGGTTTGGGAATACACCTGAACTTGCATTACAAGACTGGAAGAGATACTAGACTGCAAAAGCGCATTTTGCATACTCGTAACTTCTTGTATCTCTTTACCTTTTTCGTTCCGTGGCAAATTTGCAAACTCTTCAAGACTTTTCTGAAACGATTCAGGATTATCTATTTGGATACTGCCACCTAACAGAAGCCGCAAATTTTCTGCTGCCGCAAAAACAGCCGACGGATAATCAATAACTGCCCCGATAAACGGGGTGATTATCATGTCAATATCTCGTTCTTTCTCCGAAGTTTGACCTTTTATTTTGGTGTACTCCGAATCCTTTTCGATGCTTCCCTTTACTTTGTTTATCACGTCTCTGGTCTGTGTAACAATATCGAAGCCAATAATTGATGACACGGCTTTTAGCTTTTCTGTCTTTGTTTTGTTTACTACAAAATTTTTCAATTCAGCGTGCCTCAGGATAACATTTTCTCCCTGAGCATTCCCGACAAAAGACATCAGGTTGGAGCCTTGGTTTTGCCATGCAGATTTATATTTTTCTACACCTGACGAATCTTTACTGACCTGCAAATGTTTCTCGCCAAAAACATCTGTGTCTGTTGTTACTACTGAAACAACTGCGCTTTCATTATGAGGTAATCTGTAATGGCGATAGGAACCTTCATAGCATCCCTCTTTCTGCAAATGGGATATTGAATCTTGAAAATACCATTCAACAGCATCTGCCAATGAACTTTTGCCTCTTCCATTTTCAGCAGAAAGAGTCAAGCTTTTTGCGGTTTTTCCAAAATCAAAAACAACTTTGTTTCTAATCCCTCTGAATCCATATATGGCAATAGATGAAATTTTAGTCATTTTACACCTCCCTTAATTGCTTAAGGTGATCTAGAAGACGTTTTTCAGTTAATTGACCCTTATCAAACAGAGCCTCAATTGAACTCAGCAAAGCGAAATCCGATTCCGCTTGTTGAATATCTTGTTCCAGTTCATCTATATTATGCTCTTCAACTGTTTTGTTCTTTAATTCATCTAACCTTGCTTTGGCTTCTACCAAAGACTCTTCAATAAAATTGCTTATCACTTGTTGTCCTGACATAATAGTTACCTCCGCTTAGACCTAGTAAATCTAGTTTACATCAAAACCCCAACTCCCTCAAATTCTCCTCGCGGGATTTGTTTATGAACATGCGTGCTATAATGTCATTATACACTCACTCTCTATCAGGGTGGACTTTCAAACCATCTATGGAAAAAACGCGCTATTCTCTCTACTGCGATGAAAGCAATATTCACAACGCCCGTTACATGCTGATCGGCGGTTTATGGATTCCACAACAACATGAGATGGAACTACGGGAAAGCCTGTCCAAAGTTCGGCAGGATTTCAACATGACCGCCGAATTCAAATGGACAAAAGTTTCAAACTCGAAACTGATGGGATATTATGAATGGGTGGATTGTTTCTTCCGAAATAAAAATATAGGGCTTCGTTCC
>JAUXUT010000008.1 GCA_030680695.1 bacterium | reverse complement strand
GAACTTGAAAGCCCACTTGCTGAAAAACAAAAGCAACTTTATGACCTGAAAACCGCCACGCTAAAAAATGACTTCAACCCAAAAACAAAACTTGTGAATCAAATACGTATTTGGTTTTTGCTCTTGGGTTGCCTAACGGTTGCGTTAGCGGCGGGTGGGCGGGCGTGGACAAAACTCCGAGAGCAGGATTCTGTTCGAGTGTAGAAAACTGCCTGTAAATCGCGCAGACTCCCACCCGTCCGCTGCACGCTTTGTTAGCCCGCTTTTTGCTATTAATGAGCGTTTTGGGATACTGCTACAATAGTGCTACTTCCATCTACCTTTTGAACAACATATATTTTTTCGCCTGCAACATCAACGTAAGAAACTACACCAGAACCGCCAAACTCTCCATTGCCACTACTGTTTACCCAAACGCCATCTTGTCCGCCACCTTCCCAAAAAACACGGGCATTAACATTTCCCCAGGGGTCATTCCTTCTATCTCGAAGTATTAAACGATTAGCCATTTTGCACTCCTTTAGGTATGGTTGTGTAATGAAAATCAAAACGTCATTAATCGGGCTTCTGCTAAAGTTTTGAAACGGGAAATTTCGCTTAAGGCTTCATCCTTCATTTCTGGGTCAACATCATCGAAATTGAGTTCGTCAATATTGACATTTCCGATGATTGTGTAAATTTCTTTTGCGCCAAATAATTTATTCTCTGTGCAGAAGTCTGCAATCCCAAGTAACTTATTTGCAAAGAAAAAGAATTCTGTTGCTTCCATGACGTAATTTGAATCAATCTCCGTATAAATTGCGAGAAGGTTTTCTAACTCTTTTCTAAAAGCAGATTTTGACATACTTACTTGTGCTGCTGCTGCTCCTGTGCCGATTGCCCTTCCAACGCCTTCAAAGATAGCACCAACAATATCTCGGCTTTGAGGTATTAAGTTTGAAACTCCGCCATTTAGAAAAAGAACGTTATCGCCAGAAATATACGTCTTTATCAATTGCGCTCTAAATTCGAGATGTTCATTTTGAAGGGCTATATCTGCATGTTTAGTTGCAGAACTTACTGCTTCACTTGAAAATTTAGCGGCATTTCTATCTTGTCTCTTTGAATAACTGATAGCCAGGTCATAGTAAAGCATTGCAAGGAATGAATGAACACGAGGTAGCGGTTTTCCAGCCTTTTTTAATGCCAATAAAAATAAGCCTTCGGCATTTTTATATGAAGAAATATCGTCTTTCTCTCCCGCAAAATCCCATTCCTGCATTGCGTTTCCAAGAATTGTTCCAATTTCGTCTGCCATGATGATTTCCCTTTTAATATGTGACAAGCATGATTAACTTGAAGTTTATCGGGCTGTAATTTCGTACAGGTAGAAGGTTTGGCTTAATAAGGCTTATCAAAAATAATATTGGGTCGCCAACAACAATAGCGACAGCGGCAACTAGACTAACAAGCCCTATATATGGAACACCTGCATTTGCCAAAAATATAGCCAGCAATCCCAATGGCAATAAAATAGCAAAATACAATACTGGAAGTAATAACATACTTGCCGCTTCACCAAACGAATCCTGCATTAATAGTCTGATGACAAACCATACAATACCTGCGGCGACAGACCGTAAGAAGTTCAGAAGTAGTGTTGCTCCCCACTGAACATTGTCCAAAGATGTATTCGACATTGATTGACTTCTCCTTTTGTTTTGAAATGATACCCTGCTGAAAGGCAGCGGGCTAACGGCTTGCGTTAGCGGCAGGTGGGCGGGCGTGGACAATGTTCAAGATGAGAAAACTGCCGAATACCAGAAAAATGCTTGTAAACCGCGCAGACTCCCCACCTGTCCGCTGCACGCTTTGTTATGCGCTTTTTGTTGCGCCAGACTCGCTGACTGAGCAAGACACCACCGCCAACTTGACAAAGTTTTACACACAACTTCTTCTTTGACAAGAACAGAAAACACAATGTCTCGACAGGGTTTCGACAAGCTCAACCACCAGCTCGACAACCAAACCACAATTTACCAAAAAGATGATAGACCGCAGAACCCCAGCCAATTTTGAAAACTTACACAAGCCTTTACTGACTCATTCCTGATTTTCAGATTCCGACTTTTTGAGAAGAGTCTGTATTTTCACCTTTTCCACAAACTCTAATCTTTGAGGATGCTTGCAGAAAAAACCGCCGCCAAAAGGCAAAACATGCTGACACATGCGAACCTGCTCTAATGCAAGACAATCAACCAAATCACCCGCGCCGTGTATTTTTGCCCGACAATTTTCAATCTTGAAAACATTGCTTGCGTGCGTTTTGTTTTCCATGACCGTTCTCCTTCTGGCGTTTTCATGCGATGCGGAACTTGTCTTTGCACTTGTTCTTGCATTTGCACTTAGCGCATAACGGTTTGCGTTAGCCGCGTGTGGGCGGGCGTGGTGGTGGCTTGAGATGTAGAAAAAACTCGAAGCCAGAAAAATGCTTGTAAACCGCGCAGACTCCCACACGTCGGCTGCACGCTTTGTTGGCTGGCGTTTTGGATTATAAAGCACCACCGCTTTTAATTTGAACCTTTGCATTATCTTTTCGGAACAACCAACAATCACCACTTTTTACATTAAGCCCATTTTCTGAAATAAGTATATAAGTTTGGTCATTTAGTGCAATTACAGGATTTTCATGGAAAAGATGATAAGCAGAAATTCTATCGTCAATCTTTTCACGTTCTAAATTATCTAAATCAGGATAATGAGCCACAAAATTATATTGCGTCAGACCAAAACCTGAAAAATAGGTAGTGCCACAACCATTAATGTCGCTAGTTGTTAAGATATTTTCACCGCAAATAAGAGTTCCTGCACTAATTCCTAAATATGGCAAGCCAGACTTCACACTCTTGGCAATCTCTTCAAAGATACCTGATTGGTGCAGGCGAAGATTTAATAAATAAGTGTTGCCGCCAGGAATGAATAAGAAAGATGCTTTTTCAAGCGAGGCTTTCATGAAACTTGGATTTACTTTTGATAAGTCAATTGTATTAACTTCAGCCACATCTCTAAATTTCTGGCGTGTTAATTCTGCGTGTTCATCTCTAAATGTGGGTGGCAGATAAAGAACAATAGGATTTCTATGATTTCTCAATAAAGAGAAAACAGTATCTACGACTTTTTGTAATGGTGGCTCACCAGTGGAGCCAAAAAGATGAACCTGCATTTTCCCTTCTTGTTATGCGCGAAGCCAGCCAACGGTTTGCGTTACCTGCGCTGGGGCGGGCGGCGGAACGCCGTCCGACTGGAAAAATGCTGAGGCGTAGAAAAAGGCTTGGAATCGCGCCAGAATCCCCAGCGTCGGGTGCACGCTTTGTTAGGCGTTTTTGTTTTGCCACACCCTGATTTTTAACTGAAATCTTCTGCATGATAAGTAGCGATTTATTACGTGCTTCATTTTATCAATCTACCAAATGTATTGAAGTAGATATATCCTCAGCCACAGAAACCAGTTTGTTTTTTATACTCTCAGTTAATGTATCTAAGTCATCAAAGTCTGGATTATCAACTAATATAACCTCAAAAATTGAATACTGGGGCATTGCTGAACCATTAATCCATTTGGTGTTT
>JAUXUT010000007.1 GCA_030680695.1 bacterium | reverse complement strand
GTGGAAAGTTCTTCGGGATGGCGCTCAGCGCCGGGTCCTGCTTTTGCATATGCAGGTACAAACGCTTTGCATATTCCTTCGCCTGTTCGGGAGTGGCTTGCACAAAATGAAAACGCGAGGAGCCGCAGGATTCCATGTTGAAGGAACCCGCGTCTTTGGCCGTGAGCATTGCAGTACGATCAATCTCTCCAGATGATTTGAATGCTTCTGAACCCAGAATGGAGATGCTGAATTTTGGACCTAATGCAATCACATCGATGCCAGAGGCTTGCAGGTTGCCATGATTCAAAGTGGAATTGACTCCACCCAATTCGCCGCCCCAGGAGATGATCTTTTCCAGATAACGCGGCTGAATCAATTCGTTTTCGAAATCCGGCATGTCCTTCGGCCAGTACACGACCGAGAAATATTTTGTGACCGGATGATTGGGATCGACATCCAGCATCGCTCCAACGATGGCCCAGGCGGTGAGTGGATCATTGGGCGCGACCTTCACGATGTTGTCTGATTTAATCAATGCGGCGCGTGCGATGCTGAGAGCTGCAACTACAGGCACATTGCCTGATATGAAATGCAGAGTTCTTGCTCCGTATGCCCGCCTTCTTGAGATCTTATCTGCATAGGGCATCTCGACCCAGCCATCCAGATATTTCGAGCCGATCTCGTTCTCGACCATTGTGCGAAGTGCCATCTTTGAAAAGACGATCGGGATCAGCTCGTAGCTGCCCTTCACAATGGAAGGCGGTAGAGCGCTGAATGGCATACTGAACTGGCAGGCTTGCTCCATGCGTGCGTTGTTAAGTGTCATGGCTTTGCCGGCTTCAGAAAGGAATCGGATGATCTCGCTCACAGAGACATTGGCGAAATCGCGCTGGAGTTGAGTTGGGTCAGGCAGGATGATTTGATCCAGTAACGGACGCGGATCGGGATAATGGAATTGAACTTTTCCATCGCGACTCTGATACAGCAGTTCGTCAGAATTAATTTCCTGACCCCGAATGATGAAGGGTAAAAGTATCTTGTTATCGGCTTGTTTGGTTGACATGTCGTGATGATATAAAAAAACACGGACGGGTGATCCGTCCGTGTCGGTAAGAAAAGAGTATTGACTGACTAGGGAGTATCCATTGCATCACGAATCAGGTAGAACGCCAACAACAATGAATATGTAGATGGAATGATCGAATCCCCTATCCATAACTACATTTCCGATTTGGCCTACTTGAATCAGCTTCTTTTCAAGCGAATTGAGTTTTGCAAACAAAGCCTATCGCTTTTTATGCAAGTCTATAATTTCGAATCCTTGTCACCTGTATCTGCAGAAGAATTATTCTGTGTCATGGCCTCGAGTTCAGCCGCAAGCGTTGTACGCAACATTTCATTGAAACTATTAAATACATCAAGTTGTTTGATCCTGGTTTTGAACTGCTCTTGTCTAGCTTTTGCTTCCGGCTCGACAAGCTCTGTATCTTTGCCTTCGTATACAACTTCAATGAGCTGACTGATTAATGAAACATCTTGGTTATCTGGCATATCAACAGCATGCTCTAACCATTCAATGGTGTTTTCATCTGTTGCACATAATGCTGCCTGCTGAAAAACGTATTCAAGCCAAATGCGCGCGGCCTGATCAATTCCTTGCGCAACGTCCAACCACTTTTGAACATCATCCGAATTCTCTTCAGAGGTAACTCGCCCTGAATAATTTTTACGTGCGTAAAAATATGGGGTTGCGTTCTCTGGATCAAGTCTTTCAAGAGACCGAAATATAGGATCAAAACTTTCGAAAGGGCGCATACCGGCGGGCAAGTGTGATCGATGTTGCCAGAGTTTCAGTATCGTCTCGAAGCACTGTTGTTCCGCGTTACTTTTGGCATCACCTTTCGCTTTTTTCGCAATTGCTATTTGTTCAGCAATATAGTGAGCCATCCAGCGCGACAGAGTATCAACCCCCGGCTCTAAACCTAGCTCTTTGACTAAAGCTTTACCTAACCTCATAATGCGTTTCTGCATCTCTGAGGTTTCCAGTTGCTGAGAGGATATAAACTTTGCTGTGGGTTGGTCCGTATCCATCATCTTCATTTCTCCTATACGAGTTATAGCTAAAACGTCGATTAATTTGTACCTCAAGAATGATTTCGCAATCTAGAACTGAGCAAAGATGTTTTAAAAATGTTATCGATGCATTCAACCGATCCCCATATCTAGCTGGCTCTTCCTCTAGTCGAGGACGACGAGTCCTCCAAATCTCGCAAACCAAAGATGCTTTATCAGTACCCGGCAAAAACCAATTCCGCTGCTCGGGATCCGTTGACAAACCGAGCTTTTCAATCACGGAATCGCCGATTTGATATGGCGGAAAGCTAATCCCAGCTGCATAGGGATCAAATTCATCAAGACCATTATGAGTATCAGCGCGCCAAATCCATCCTTTGAGATTAAAGGGGTCTGCTTCAAACTCCATACCCTCTTCTCGATAATCAGGTAACTTAAAATCATGAGGATCAGAACATGTGGTTAAGGCATTTAAGAGTGACTGAGAAGTTGCAGTTGGCACTAGAGCACTAGAGATGTACAAACTTTCCGTCCGTTCACCGGAGCTTTCTTCCCAACTGCCCTTTATGTTTAGCCATGTTTCTCCTTCGTGCTGAAAGAAAATCGACTTTAAAAAGTCGTCTGCTTCTATCTCCAAGCGCCAATTTTTGGTGACTGGTTGGTCAATCCACTCCGG
>JAUXUT010000131.1 GCA_030680695.1 bacterium | reverse complement strand
GCCCAGTTTAACCAGTATAATATTTTTTTTGATCCGAATATATGTATTTTCGCTTATTTTGTTTAACCGCCATATATGGTGAGCAAGAAGGAATTTAAGTCCCAAATATGGCGGTGTAGCGTTCGAAAATTTCGCATAAACCATAAAAAGGCGAAACTACAGTTAACACGTGACGGAGGCTGCGGTTGTACAATGCTCAAATCCTTTATCGAAATATCCCCCGAATCCGATTTTCCCATCCAAAACCTGCCGTATGGGATTTTCTCCACCAAAGAAAATCCAACCCCGCGCGTGGGCACACGGCTGGGAGATTTCGTCGTTGACCTTGCCTTTCTCGACGAGCAAAAATTATTCGACCAGCAATACGGCTTCTTTGCCGATACGTCGCTCAATCGCTTCATGTCCACGGGGCGGGAGACGTGGGGGAGAATCCGTCAGCGATTGACCGACCTGCTCAGTGAAGGCGGCGACACCGTCTGGGAAGAGGCGATGCGCCTGCGGGCGTTGATCCCCGTTGAAAATGTCCAAATGCATCTGCCCGTCGTCATCGGCGATTACACCGATTTCTACGCCTCGCGCGAACACGCCACCAACGTCGGCATCATGTTTCGCGGCAAAGAAAACGCGCTCATGCCCAACTGGCTGCACCTGCCCGTCGGCTATCACGGGCGCGCCAGTTCGGTGGCGCTTTCGGGCACGGATGTCATTCGCCCGCGCGGACAGGTCGCTGTCAAAGATTCGCCGCCCGAATTCATCGCCTCCCGCTCGCTCGATTTTGAATTGGAGATGGGTTTCTTCATTGGCACGGGCAACAACCTCGGCGAGCCGATCTCCATCGAAAACGCGCACGAACATATCTTCGGCAAGGTCTTGCTCAACGACTGGAGCGCGCGCGACATTCAAGCATGGGAATATCAGCCGCTGGGACCGTTCCTCGCGAAAAATTTTGCAAGTTCGATCTCGCCGTGGGTGGTGACGATGGACGCGCTCGAACCCTTCCGCGTGCAGGGACCGAAGCAAGACCCCGCGCCTCTTCCGTACCTCAAATCTGATTCAGCAAATGGATATGACATTACGCTCGAAGTGACTCTGCAATCCGCAACGATGGACGAAGCGCAGACCATCAGCCGCTCGAACATGAAGCATCTCTATTGGAGTCTGACGCAAATGCTCACGCATCACACCGTCACAGGCTGCAACATGCGCACGGGTGACCTGTGTGGCACTGGCACCATCAGCGGACCGACCAAAGATAGTTACGGCTCGATGCTTGAGTTAACTTGGCGCGGTGAAAAACCGCTTGAATTATCAAATGGAGAAACGCGGAAATTTTTGCAGGATGGCGATACCGTCACGATGAAAGGCTACTGTCAAGGAGACGGCTATCGCGTTGGCTTTGGCGAAGTGACAGGGAAGATTCTGCCCGCTGCTTGATGACTTTGATCAAAAAATCGGATAGTCCCTGTCTGAAAAGGTAGGGACTTTTTTTGTGTTATTGGTGATATTTGTCA
>JAUXUT010000128.1 GCA_030680695.1 bacterium | reverse complement strand
TCCCATTTCACCTCACGGATGGAGTTCATCCTGTGGTTGCCCATGCGCGCGATGTCGCTGGAAACGAAGCAATGGCAAACGAAGTGATTCATGTAGACACGGTTCCTCCGGTCTCACAATTTACATCTCATTCAAATGGAGAGGTGGTGCAGGGAAGCGTACTATTGACGGGAAGTTTGGAAGATATGACCTCAGGCACAGATGGAGGTGAACTATCAATTGATGGCGGAAACACCTGGCAGGCAGTGTCAATGGGAACAGGAGATACCTGGTCCTTTACCTGGCAATCAAATGAAGTGCCAAATGGCCAATACACATTGCAAATGCACGGGCTGGATCAGGCCGGCAATGTTGGCGGTCCAGCTTCCATAACTTTGGTTGTTGATAATGGACCGCCAAGTGTTTCTATTACCGAGCGTTGGTGGATATGGGAAGCTGGTGAACTAAAGGTCTCCCCCAACCATTTCCCGATTGCCAGTGTCCAAGTGACGATCCGCGATCCACAAAATCGTTGGCCGGCAGTGGTCATGAGTTTTGACCCTGATACGAGTACTGACTCCATGTCCTGGAATCGTCACTTTGCGGACGGAACGCTGGCTCCTTCTGGGGAATATCCTGTTGTGGCGGTGGCTTGTGACATTCATGATTTATGTGGTCGTGATACGGGAATCATAGTGATCCCAACGATGGCAACTTCAACAGTTACTGTGACTCCTTCGCCGACTGCGACACCTACGCTGACTCCACAGGCAACATTCACAGCTACACAAATGCCCGCGACTCCAACACCAGTAATGGTTGTGCCATCTCCGGAAATTCCTTCCGAGCCAATTCAAGCAAGAGGATCAATACCTTTCTGGCAACTTCTTGGTTTGTTGGGTCTGTTTCTCGTGATTGCATCGGCCAGCGTAGTTGATCCTCGCCCTGCGGCATTGGATCGATTGAGAGAAAGTGTTGATCAGATTTCAAATCAGAATGTTATAAACTCATCGAAAAACGATGAATAGAATTCAAATCAAAAGGATTAAATAAAATGGAAATAATTCTTGCTATTGTAGTGGCATCTGCCGTGATCTTCTTTGGGGCGTTAATCAGCATGGGGAATGAACGACAAAGAAAGGCAATTGACGGTCTGCGTGAGCAGGTTGTTCTCTGGGCCATGCAGGATCTGCGAATCAAACGCGAAAGACTTGCGCGTGATGTTCATGTTGAAAATCCACTTGGTTGGCTTAACAAAGTTGTGGCCAGAGTTTGCGGTTACGATCTGAATCTTCAAGTGATTGAAGCCCTTGAGAATCCAAGAGTATTAATTTGCACAGCTGAGGACAGCAGTGTAAGAGTCGTTTTTACGCCACACTCGCCTAGCGAGATTAGTGTTATGAAACGCGCAAGGCATAATCGATTGTCTCAGTATGCGAATCGAAACCCGTTGTTATCTTTCCCACGGGACGTAACCGCTTTTGAATGCTCTGTTCTCAACAATGGAATTCTGTTTGACCTTGAACTTCCTCTTGCCTGGAAAGGTTTGACTGGGAATAATGTCGATGAAATGGGCTTCATTTGGATGTATATGATTTCGTAATTTCAGTTTCGCTGTTGTACTATACGATCTTGGGATGTCCCGGTTGAGATTCCGGGAGGAACGAAGATCAGCGTAGATAGCTTATGAATGTATATGATCTGGTGTACAGCAATTATGAATTAGCGTAAATCAATTGGCTCACCTCGTAAAATTTTACAAGGCGAGCCAAAGGTGTTTTAGTCAATGGCTAAAAGCATCGCTCACAAGTTAAGCACTTTAACAACCTGTCAAGAAGGGATTTTGGGGTGATTCGGGTAAACATCATTGCATGAGCGACGAAAAGCAACCCCGAAAAGCCAGCAGCGTACGGCACACACGTGCCATCCAACGCGATCATACCAAGCATCCTATCAGTGCGCCAAGCGCCGAACAAATTCAGGAAAGCCTCACAGAGATCGTTCATCCCGCGACATTAGCGCAAGTGAACTACTTCCGCAGCCTGGGACTGCGGGAGCGGTCATTAGGGCTGGTGGTGATGGTCGCCTTTGTATTGGAAATGATCTGGCGGCAGATCAGCGGCGTGAATGAGATGGCGCGGATGATCCAAACCCGAATCCGTGTTGTGGGCAACGCCGCGCAGGGTCAGTCAACAGGCTCTTTCGCAACGCTTGACGAGCCTGCCCTCTCGTCTATTTCTGAACATCTTACTGTCGATCTTGCCGCTCAAGCAGAAACGCTGGGCAGAACGAAAGCGACCTTTGCCGCCAGAGATTGCCTGGGTGCAGGAGCGTTATAGTGAAGTTCAGGCCGTGGATGGCTCGACACTGGATGCGCTCATTCGCAAAATCGGACTGCTCAAAGACCTGCCGCAAAACCCATTGGCGGGGCGGATTACGGGCTTGCTGAACCTGTGTTCCCGACTTCCATCCCAGATTTGGTACGAATCTGACCCAAAAGCCCACGATCAACGCTTCTGGCCGCAAATTTCCTTGGCACCACCCGCCAGGGCAGGTGTAGCCGTTTTGAAGACGAATTCCCTGCTCATTTTCGATATGGGCTACATCAATTTCGATATTTTCGCCCAGTTGACGTTGGCGCAGGTCAAGTTCATCACACGCGCAAAAAGCAACCTGACCTACCTTTTTGAACGCTCGCTTATTAAAACAGCATCAGTTCGTGATTCTCTGGTTTGGATCGGGCCAGAAGATAGGCGGCAGTTAGTGCGTCTGGTCGAAATGTTATATCGTGGGACATGGT
>JAUXUT010000123.1 GCA_030680695.1 bacterium | reverse complement strand
ACCCCAGTACAATGCAGGCGTCGCCATCGCATAATACATCCAAATTCAAGGCGGCGATATAGCCAATCAAAATGCGGGAAGAAGACATAAGATAAACACTTTATTGTGCAAGGGTTCGTCCAACGGTTTGCGTTACCTGCGTGTGGGCGGGCGTGGATTCTGTTTGGGAGCAGGAAAAACCCGAAGCCAGAAAAATGCTTGAAAATGCCGCAGAATCCCACACGTCAGGTGCACGCTTTGTTGGCACGCTTTTGACTTGAAGGAGCTTTTGTTTTTAATCTCCAACTCGTTCTAACTCGCAGGCAGTTGATAACGCAAAATCACTTGCCGCCACTTGAACATAAAATTGTCCTATCGCATTGTCGTTGGCGAGAATGGAATCAAATCCACCCGCAACATTGCTTAAGCGTCCCCAATAACAAGATGTTGTAATATCAGTTCCTGCCTGACCCTTGTAAGTACCAGCCTGAATATCTCTACCTACGATATACATACCTGCTTTGATTATCTGAGGAAACTCTCCTGTTACGGGGATTGAATCAAGTGGAACTAATTCGCAGCGTGTTTCTATAGCGGCGTCGCTGTCTCGAATCTCGACGTAGAATTGCCCAATACTATTTTCGTTTGCCAATAATGCGTCAAAACTTCCTGACAAATCTTTGAGTCTCGCCCAATAACAAGAACTAAACAAGCCTTCTCCCGCTTCTCCCCTGTAGATACCTGGCTTGATATCAACTCCTACTAAATAAGTTCCTGGCTTAATAAGATTTGGGTTTTGTGTTGGAGTTGGAGGTAAGGGCGTATTTGTTGGCTCAGGTGTGGCAGTTGGTGCAACTTCGGCTACGCTTTCAGTTTGAGCCAAAACTGGGGATGGCTCGACTTGGGCAATGGAAGTATTTTGTACTTCAGGTGTTGGAGTTGATGGACTCAAAATTGCATACGGAACACTACACAAGCAACAAAGCATAAAAAGACCTACACATCCAATAGCCACTTTGCCACTGAGTTTCTGTTTTGAAAACCATGACGGAAATTGCTGAATTGTTTGCATTGTACATCTCCCATTTTGATTTGTTTTTATTTACCTTGTTGTGCAAGGGGCGTGCCAACGGCTTGCGTTAGCGGCGGGTGGGTGGGGTAAGATAAAAGCCCGAGAGCAGAAAAATGATCGGGTGTAGAAAAAAGCCTGAAAATTCGTACTCTACCCACCCGTCCGCTGCACGCTTTG
>JAUXUT010000116.1 GCA_030680695.1 bacterium | reverse complement strand
CGATAGTCCGCAGCACACCCACCACGATCCATCGTCAGAGAGGAGCGATGCGCGGCGGTATAATCTTTGTATGCTTCCCGATTTGCAGATGAATGACCACCTGCGCTTGCGCAAACCCCATCCATGCGGATCATACGAGTGGAAAGTTGTCCGCCTCGGCGCGGATATTGGGCTGGCGTGTATGGGTTGCCAGCATCGTGTCCTGCTTACGCGCCGTGAATTGATGAAACGAATGAAGTCCAACCTTTCTCAACAGGAACGCGAGAAGCCAATAGACCCTAAGTAATGCGGATCAATTAACTTTCCATTCTGCAGAAAAAACCTTGCTACACGGATTACACGGAAAAGAAGGATTCTCACGGATTTTTCTAAAAAAATCCGTGTAGTGCTGTGAAATCCGTACAATCCGTGTTAAAGGTTTTGTTTTTAGCGCTTTTTGCGCCAGGTTTTCTCGCTTGACCGAGTTTCAAAAACGAGCGCTACACCCCAGTTATTTAATTCTCATTACTAAAAGCGTATAACTTCTTTAGAGAGTGTCTGAAAACTAGAAACCATTAACTTCCCACAAGGTCGTTCCCCAAAGGGGACGCTGTGCGAGGAGGGCTCTTGCTCTTCCCGACGACATCGTACCCTTTGGGGAGTGACATGATCGAGAATGGATTTGGCGGCTGAGCAGTTACGTTTACTCTCAACAACAACCCCAATGAACTTATTCCAAGGAGAATTCATGGAATTACAGCACATAGAACAGGAAATGCCCGTCGGTTCGCTGCGTATCGGTCTTTTTACGGATACCTACGCGCCGCAGGTGAATGGCGTATCCGTTTCCCTGCAAATGATCTCGGAGGGATTGAAGAAGCGCGGACACCAGGTCACCATCTTTGCGCCGCGTTTCCCCGGCTATAAAGATGACCAGCCCAGCATTGTGCGTTTGCCTTCATTGAAGTATTTGAACAACCCGCCCATTTATGTGGCGGTGTTGGGCACGCCGCGCAGCACCTGG
>JAUXUT010000113.1 GCA_030680695.1 bacterium | reverse complement strand
TTGGCAGATTGGCGTCGATCAAAAAGTTCATGAGTTGACTAAGCTCATCCGCTTGACCTGACTCAACCGCGCCGCGTAAAACATTACCGCTTGAATATCGGCAGGTTCAAGGTCTTCGTAATCGGCTAGGATTTCCGCGTTTGTCATGCCCGAACTGAGTGTTTCGAGAAGCCATTCGACGGAGTATCGCAATCCGCGGATGGTGGGTTTCCCAAACGCCATGTTGGGATTGATGGTAATTCGAGCGAGGAGTTCTTGGTTTGTCATAATTAAATCTCCTGTGCCAATGATACACGATTTTCAATTCTTTACAGAAATGATCTCACGTATCTTCCCCACCACAGCGGACAAGTTCTTCATAACCTCTTCATTCCCAAAGCGGACAATGCTTCGACAGGCTCAGCACAAGTCCGCAGCCCCACCTCACTCAAAACCTTCTCCCGCCTCGCATCTTCTTCCTGCTGCAAAAACACGGATGAATTCGGAAGGATGAAGGATGAATTACCGTCCACGAATAGAACACGAATTCACGAATTAGAGTCCGTCATTCGTTTATTCGTGAAAAAATTCGTGGATGGTCTTTTCACCCAACTTGTTCCCGCGTAATTCCTGCCAAAGGATTTTCTCAGCAGGAGTCATATCGCGCCGCAGTTCCTTCGCGCGTTGAAGTTTTTCTTTTGTGACGGTTTGACCTGGGATGATGTTTTTAATTGGCATGGCGGGATTGTAATGCAAAACAGGGAAACCCCTCTCCCGTCTCCCCCAAGGGGGAGAAGCTAAAACCCTTCCGAGCACGAAATGTTGCTTTGGTATCGAAAATAAACAATCTCATCACACAAAACCCGCCTCACTGAATGGACAATCTCCACAGCCATCACGCGACCAGCCCCCTTCCCACATCGTCCCCGTAGCGGGATTTGGGAAGGGCGGGGGGATAGGTCACATCCCTTCCTCATCTCCTCCCCAATCTCTTCCCCCCAACCACGAACGCATCAATTTTATAAACGCTCATCTGCAAATAGTACTAAGAGTTCAAGAGACGGTTTACTTTATCAGGATTGTTTGCTATTATATCTATGCAACTTGGTTGCATTTCCGCTTGATTCGTCAAGCGTGAGTAGCTTGTAGCGTTCTCGTTGCGCATGAGGTCAGCCCACTATTTAAGTGGTGATATGGCAAACAGCAGAAATCGCTACAATTGACCAATAAATAGACGAAGAATATTCAAGGAGGTGTACCCACTAAAGGCTGCTTCAGCCTAGTTATAAGAATAAAAAAATCTATGTTGCTGATCTTCTAATCCCCTCTTTCGAGAGGCATCGTGTAATGGGGGTGTATGTGACAATTAAATAAAGGAGTCTGAGTAAATCCTGTTGGATATATTTAACACGATTCAGATGTGAATTGTGAGCAGCGTAAACCTACATTGTAGTGCCGTTGCAAAATAGAGTCGTCTTTGCGTAAGATATTTAACGTGCTGACACGATATTTTGATCGTGTGTTGCGTGGAAGCAATACCATGCACTTTTGGCATGAGAGAAGTCATGCTGGTCAATCTTGTAGCCTGTTGATATGTAACTGAGTTGCAACTTCTGAACTTTGGCGAAGCCAAAGTTCAGTGTTTTATAAGTTAAATAGATTTTGTTTTTTGTTGGTAGGAAAGGGCGAAGGTAATTGAGTAATTTGATCTACAATTTTCTGAATGTCTTTTGCATAAATGGATTTACTCTTTTTTGAAGAAGAAATTTCATGGATGTAATTCAA
>JAUXUT010000101.1 GCA_030680695.1 bacterium | reverse complement strand
CATCATATGGTGTTTGAAGTGGTCGATAATGCCATCGATGAGTCTCTTGCCGGGCATTGTGATGATATCAAAGTCATTATTCATGGCGATAATTCCATTTCTGTGTCAGACAACGGACGAGGAATACCTGTTGGTATCAAGTTTGATGATAAATTTGAACCCAAGCGCTCGGCAGCTGAAATAGTGATGACAGTCTTGCACGCGGGCGGAAAGTTTAACCAGAATAGTTACAAGGTATCGGGTGGTTTGCACGGTGTGGGTGTCAGTTGCGTCAATGGATTATCCGAGTGGCTTAAATTAACCATATACCGGGATGGAAAAAAATATTCACTGGAGTTTGCTCGTGGCGCGGTAAAAGATCGCCTGATCGAACAGCAGAATGGTGTGGAAGTATCACCTGTGCGTGTTATGGGTGATACCAAGAAACGAGGTACGGAAGTTCATTTTCTTGCCGATAAGGAAATTTTTGGCAACGTCGAGTTTCACTATGACATCCTGGCAAAACGTTTGCGCGAACTGTCTTTCCTTAATAACGGTGTAAAAATTGAGCTGATTGATGAGCGAAGCGGGAAAAGCGAAAATTTTTCCTACTCCGGTGGTGTGCGTGGCTTTGTTGAATACATGAATAAGAGCAAAACAGTTTTGCATCCAAAGTGTTTTCAGGCAACCGGAGAAAAAGACAATATTGTTGTTGATGTGGCGATGCAGTGGAATGATAGCTATTCCGAGATTGTGCAATGTTTTACAAACAATATTCCTCAGCGTGATGGCGGTACGCACATGACAGGTCTGCGCATGGCCATGACACGCGTTATCAATAAATATATCGAAGAGCACGAAATGGCTAAAAAGGCCAAAGTGGACACTACGGGCGATGATATGCGCGAAGGTCTTACTTGCGTCTTGTCAGTAAAAGTGCCCGATCCGAAGTTTTCATCCCAAACCAAAGACAAGCTCGTTTCCAGCGAAGTACAACCCGCTGTACAGGAGGTCGTGGCACAAAAACTTTCTGATTTCCTGCTTGAAAACCCCGTTGATGCCAAGATTATATGCGGCAAGATCATTGATGCCGCCCGCGCCCGGGAAGCAGCACGCAAAGCACGCGAACTCACACGGCGCAAAGGGGTGCTGGATGGCATGGGGTTGCCGGGAAAACTGGCAGATTGCCAAGAGAAGGATCCCGCCTTATCCGAACTTTACCTTGTAGAGGGAGATTCGGCTGGTGGCTCCGCCAAACAGGGGCGTGACCGGAAATTCCAGGCCATATTGCCGCTCAAGGGAAAAATCTTGAACGTGGAAAAGGCGCGCTTTGAAAAGCTTATTGCCTCACAGGAAATTGCCACGCTTATTACTGTTCTGGGCACAGGCATCGGCAAGGATGAATACAATGCCGACAAGCTGCGCTACCACCGCATCATTATCATGACGGACGCGGACGTGGACGGTTCGCATATCCGCACCCTGCTCCTCACCTTCTTCTACAGGCAGATGCCGGAACTGGTCGAGCGCGGCCATATATATATTGCGCAGCCTCCTTTATATAAGATCAAACAGGGTAAAGATGAGCGCTATCTGAAGGATGATCATGAACTGAAAAGTTATATGCTCAAATCGGCGCTCAATAATGCCGTGCTGCACCCTGCCATGGATGCAGCGCCGATTCAGACCGAAGCGCTTGAAAAGATTGCCAAGGAGTATTTTCTGGCGGAAGCCATAATTGACCGGCTCTCGCGTTTCACTGCACCTGAGGTGACCTATGCTTTGTTGAGTTTGCCAACCTTGTCGTTGGACACTGAACAGGAAGCGCAGAGAAGCGCACAATTACTTGAAGCCGAATGTGGCACCAGTATCAAAGTTCAAGTGGAAATCGATGAAGTTGGTGAGAACAAGCTACGCCTGGAAAAGCTATTTCACGGTAATTACTCAATTAGTTATCTGGATCGAGATTTTTTGCAGGGTGGTGACTATTTACAGATCCGCCAGACTGCAGAAGCATTGAGCGGTCTTATCACGCCTACGGCTTATATCGCCCGTGGTGAGCAAAAGCGTGGTGTGAACAGTTTCAAACAGGCCATAGAATGGTTGCTGGAAGAAGCCAAGCGCGGCGTGAGCATTCAACGTTACAAAGGCCTGGGTGAAATGAACCCGGATCAATTGTGGGAAACGACCATGGATGTGAAAAATCGCATATTGCTCCGTGTTTGCATTGAAGACGTCATTGCAGCTGATGAAATATTTACTACCCTGATGGGTGATGTCGTGGAGCCACGCCGTGCATTCATAGAAAAGAATGCGCTGGGTGCAAAGAATCTCGATGTATAAAGAAATAAAGGAAGCGCAGCTTTATTCGACGAGCGGTTCGTCCGCGCAGCCAATAAATTAGCGCTTCCTAAAGTAATTCCTTTATCGTGCTACTTGTACGTAGCCATGTTTTAAATACTTGAATTTGAATTTTGCTTATGTCTACACCCATCACATTTTTTTCTTCCGATACGCTAAAAAACTCTCCCGTAACAGCAATAACACCAGGAACATCGCCCATAGTGGGTAACCGTGTAGAGCTGCAATTGCTGACTACATTGACGTGTAATCTGAAATGTACTTATTGCTCGCTAGGCGTTGGCGAAGTAGTTGGTTCGCAGGGCAAGGTTTCCTATTCGATAGAAGATCTGGATGCCTTTATCAAGAAACATCTGTCTGAGCTTGAGGTATATATCACCTTCTATGGTGGGGAACCGACCTTGAATCTTGATTTCATAAAAGAAATCATGCAGCGCTACCCAACCTTCCGGTTTCAACTCCAGACCAATGGCACCTTGCTGGATAACTTGCCGGATAGTGTTCTTGCCAATCTTTCCAACATCCTCATCTCGATAGATGGCGGCGAGAAAATCACCGATGGCTTCCGCGGACGGGGGGTTTATCAACAGGTGGTAAAGAATGCCCAGGCGGTGCGTAACCGATTGGCAGGCACTTTTACAGCCAGGGTAACCTGGAGTAGCGAAGAAACCACATTCGAAGAACTGGATGATTTGGCGGAAACTTTTGATTATCTGTATTTCCAGTTTGTGGCTGGGGAAGGAACCTACACTCCCGCTGCGATGGAAAAGAAAAAAGCAGTCATTACAAAATTGGTGGATAAATTTTTTTCCTGCGATCATCTATACCCCATCATTCCCATCATGGGCATCGTGCGTAACAAGGTTTTGCCTTCGCGGGCAACAGAGCTCTATCATGGAAAAACACAATGCAGAGTGTCTACTCACATACTGAATGTGATGCCGGACGGCAAGATCTACCCCTGCCCTGACATGATGTACGTCCCGGAAATGCTGCAGGGGGATTTGTTGGGGAACTGGCTTAAACCCAGCCCGCTTCAGCCAGATCCTAAAATGCCTTGCGATACTTGCGAGGCACAGCCCTGGTGCCGTGGCAATTGCATGAAAAATCTCTATATGGCTTATGTTAAGGGTGACAACAATTACCGGAAAAACGTCGTCGAACCTATCTGTGACCTGATCAGGTTTTTCGGAAAAGAAATCGACCGGCATGACCCTCAGGCCTGGTATGCAAAAGCGCCACTGGATGTACGCAAAACCCTGCGTGATTGCGAAGTTTATGAATATGTGGAGATAATGCCTTGAAGCGCTATCCTATTGATCCGGCCAGTTGAAGTTTGAAGTTTTCATGCTGCATATTTCACGCGAGAATCCTGAAAGTATTTCTTGACGCGCTCAGGCGATTTCTCCAATGTCATCATGTGCTCGGTTGTTGCGGCTTTCAGTTTGGCCTTGGTGCGTACCGGAACCTTGGTGTAAATGGCTTGCTTCAAGTCTGCGTTAAGCCGCTCTTCTGGGTTTAGCTCCGGGCTGTAGCTGGGCAAGTAGAACAACTCGATCTTGTCTTTATGCTCCTCCACCCATTTCTTGACTGGCTTGCTGTGATGTACGCGCAAGTTATCGAGAATCAGGAACACCTTTTTCGCCGCATCTTTGGTCAACGCTTCCAGGAACTCGATCAGTTTGTCCGAGTTGAAGGCCTCATCAATAATCATCCAGCGCGTCTTTCCCTGGTTGGTGACGGTGGCGATCATCGACAGCTTCTGGCGCGTTCCGCCCACCGCAAAGGTCACCGGTGTTTTTCCAGCCGGTGCGTAGCTGCGACCGCGCACATCGGTGTTCACTACCGCCGTCTCGTCGCCCCAGTGAATCTCGGCACCCTCGGTCTTGGCGCGTTTCTCAATGGTGGGGTATTCCTCTTCCAGCCAGTTCTGCACTGCCTCCGGGCGTTGCTCGTAAGCCTTCTTGATCGGCTTTTGCGGGGTGAATCCCCAACGCTTGAGATAGTTGCCTACACCGCGCACCGATAGCTTGATGCCGCATTCGCGCTCAATCAATTGCATGACGGCAGCACGGTTCCACAGCGCAAATTCCATCTTCAGTTGTTCCGGGCGGTTGTCGCAGATGATTTGCCGAACCAACCTCTCTTGCTCGTCAGTCAGGTGGCGGCCTTCTCCACCTTGCCTGCCGCGCGGCGTGGGCTTGATCGTTTCCGCTCCGTCCTGTTCGTATCGGTCAATGATGCCGCGCACGGTCGGGTAGGAAAGCCCACTCAACTCAACTGTGCGCATCACGCCAATCCCTTTGCGATGCAATCGAACGACCTGCTTGCGCCGCTCGTGCAACCGCTCCAATGTCTGAAATCTTGCATCTTCTTTGTCCATACGCATCTGACTGGGGTGTACGATAAAAGTTCAATCTTCATCGTGCCGAGTCTATAACCTTAATCGTTGGGTCTTTGGCAGCGATATGGCATACAGCCGTAAACTACAGCGCTGGTGGCTGATAGCTGCCGTTCAAGAAACGACAAGTATACTGCGGCGGGAACAACAGCTCCTTTCTTACCCAATGCTCATTGCCATAGTTCGCCACTGGAGAGTAGATCTTTACCAGACCCCCTTTGATTTCCAGTACCGGCCCACAGTTGGTTTCTGTTTCGATCCTTATCGATCGACGAAATGCCTCGACTTGCGCCATGCGCTGACGTTGTTGGCGTTGTTGTTCTTCTTCATATTGCCTTTGCTCCTCCTCAGCTTTGGCCTGAGCCTCTTTCCTTTTATCCTCCTCGGCTGCGCGACGCTGATTGCTTTCCTCCAATTGCGCATCCTCCA
>JAUXUT010000087.1 GCA_030680695.1 bacterium | reverse complement strand
ATAGACGTTATTTTGTTACGTCTACGAAATCCACATATTTTGGTGGCATCAATTTATCTCAGGAAGTGGTATCGGTTTGGGTCGGGGCGGAAAATTCGCGACCTGGGTGCCTTTTCCGATGTAATTTTTTTCAAATGTTTTCATGATAGAGTGTTTTAGGGTTAAATTTTATGCAAGTATAATTAAGCTCTTGGAGGGGCACTCAAGGAGGAATTGGAATACCGGAAGGCACTGAGGATATGCCGAGAAAATCCTTGAATGAGTGGAACTGTACCCTGGAAGGAGGTAATAGCTTAGCAGATAATTAATACCTGAACTCGGTCATGAAAATAAGTAGAAAAACACATCGGAAATGCACCGTCGCTGAATTAATCGGAAAAGTTGGTGGGAAACTGGAGGGGAAAAGCACTCGGGCAACTGGTTGGGATCGTCATTTATGTGTGGGGAAATATTCAGCAGTTTGTCTTTGGATTAGCTTGTGAATAGGTTGAAAACGCGAGAATAGTAAATATGATGAAGCTCATCGTACAACTTCGTAAACTCAACGGCGACTATATGAAGGTAAATTTGTCAGTCGAATTATTCTGGTTATTGAAAACTGTATCTCGCCGATCCGATCAAAAAGAATATTGAGAAAAAGGAGTGGATAATGGCTACGCTTAGGTCTGAGCATCGGCTTTCAGGGCTTTGTCAATGAGCTTGCAATTGCGTTGGCTAAATTCCATTCAACCCTTTCCAATGTAACTCATCGTGCTTCTTTAAGTATTCAATTAAATCGTTAATTGCGTCTGAAACTTGAATTATTTTGTCATCGTGTCTTTGCAATTTTTCCATTTGATTTTGATGAGAAAACCAATTCAACAATTTAATATTATGATATGGTTTATCTTCAGATTTGAAAACTATTTCAACTCTCTGATCAACTGTACTTTCATTATTACCGGGATATTTAGAAAGTGTATACAACTCAACAAAGCGTCTTAATGCATTTGGCAAAAGGATCAAATATGGGAAATTTTCCTTGTCAAGACTTTCATGAAAATTTTTAAGGATAAAAAACAAACCAACATATTCTGATTTATAGTCGCTGAAAGTCTTAGGCATTTTTTCTATTGTAGATGCACCTGCTTGGTCTCTTTTAATGAAGTATAGAGGTCGGTTTACTTCTTTTTTTGTTTGGCTAAATATTTTTGAATCATACATTATGGAAAAAAACTCAAAATTGTGAGTTGAAACAAAGAGTTGGGCAAAATCATCAGTTCTAAAAAAGTCTTTCAGTAACGACCTAACTTGGAAAATATGATTACTGTCTAAACTGGAAATTGGGTCGTCTATAAAAATAATTGTCTTTGGAAGCTTGGATGGGTCATCATCTCTTAATGCTTTTAGCTCAGTTAAGAAATAAGAAAATGCTATTGCCGATTTTTCACCTTCACTTAAATCGGTTGCAGGATGACCCGAACGTTCAAGGGTAAATTTATCATTTCTAATCTCAATTTTTATATCATCACGATGCAATAATATTTCTAAAATGTTATTTAATTCTGATTGTCCTTTAACCTTATTACTAAGTTGTGCATTGTAGCCATCTATTAGCAATTCATTGGCTTGAATTTTAGTATCAATTAGCCCAATAGTTTGATTTGCCGAATTCTTATCAGTTTCTTTCTGGTTGTATTTCTCAGTGTTTAGGTATTCAGCTACATAATGATTAATAATCTTTACTAAGGCTTCATCTTTTCTTTCCTCAAATTTGTCAAACAATAAGTTATGATTTTTTAAATGTGTTTCAATAGCATTAAAATCCTTTTCAAATGATATTTTTACAATTGGAGTTGGAGGAATTGAATTAAATATGTTTGATCCCTTATTTTTCAAATCCGATTCAAGAATACTTAACTGTTTTTCATATTCCTTTTTGGTTTCATTAAAAGATTCCGTTGCTTCTTCATATGATTTCTGGTATGTTTCAGTAATCTCTCTCTTGCTGGGGAAGGTGATTTTTAAAAGATCCCTTTCTGCTGAAATTTCTTTTTGCACCTTGGTAATGGCGTTTTGAATTTCTTGCAGTTTCTTGGAATAATACGAATTTAAATCTTCTAAACGGTTTTCAGGTAGTGGTTTTGTACAAAATTTACAATCAGATGAATTTTGATGTAGCGGAATACCTTTTTGCACCCAATCAAAAAGTGCAGAGTCTTCATCAAGGTTTGGGAATGAAATAGATTTTGGAGCTGAGTCTTCTAGAATATTTTTGACCTTCTCCGCCAAAGATTTAAGGTTTTCTGTTACTTGGATGTTATCCCTTTGCTTTTCATATTTTTTTATTGCTGTTGCTTCTGCCTTGGCAGCATCCCTATCAGTTTGAGTGAGTATGTATTGCGCCAAGTCATATTTTACAACATCTGCTATTCTTTTTAATTCTGACTTATTAAATGTCGTTGGGTCATATAACCCAGGCAAATAGTTGTCACGTATGTCCTTTGCTTTATCAGTAAACTTGCCGTTCTGTTTATTGTAATTTTCGAAAGTATCAACAATATATTTGTACTTATTGTCACGAAGTTTTAAAAGCCTTTCATTAATGATTTCAAGCTTTTTTATTTTGGCTTTCAAATCACCAGCGGGGTCACCCAAATAAAAAGCAATAGGATTGAAACCTTCTTTTGGTTCATCCCAAGTGAAAATTCGTTTAGTGAATTCGCTATTGAAAACTTTTGTGATAAATGGGAAACTTGCTAAACTATCTTGATTAATTGGTTTAATTGTTCCATTATCATTAATTGAAATTTCAATCTCTGAACCACTGAAATATTTGTTTTTGTCCTTAAATTCTAAAATCTGAAAGAGTTTTGAAAGAGTTGTTTTGCCTGAATAGTTCCAACCAAATATCAGATTTCGATTTTTAAATGTATCAATTGAATTATTCCAAACGAAATCCTTAAAAATGCCAAATTTCTTTATTTTATTTATTTTGGTAATCATTTCTTTCGTCGTTTGCAATTTTATTTTTCGAAATCAGTTTTTTCCGTATAAAATGTCTTGATGAAATTTTGAAGTGTTTCTTTTTCATCAGTACCCAAATTCAGAACATTAGAAACACCATTATGTATTGTTCTACCTATCATGTAGTTAATCAATTCCTTTGCTTTAGGATCAACATTATTCCTAGAAATATCAGGAATAAACTTTCGTGAATTGATGTTTACGACGATTGTATTTAACTCAAAAATTGAAGCTGAAATCGGAATAGTGAATCGAAAATCTTTTATAAGAACACTACGCATAAAAAGCTCTTTTCTTTTTTGGGGTGGCCTCCACCAATATAGTTCACTGTCACGGTCTGTTTTGTCAAACGGCAAATACAAACTATTTTTTCTTCCTTCAAACAATGTAATTGTTTTTACAAAAGCCTTTGTAGTGCATGATCCTGAGTGCCCAATCTCCTCAAGTTCATCAAATCCTAATTTGTCAAAAATACTTTCTCCCCTATTTAAAGTTTCATTGTATAGTGAACTTTGAATCTCTTTTGGAACGATGATAGAAATCCAAGTCAGTTCTCGGTCCATTTTTTCAATTACTTCGTCTACATCATCATTTGTGAATTTCATTCCGCTAAGAAAGGCGGACTCTGATTGCGATTCTACTAATGGAATTGAAAGATATTTTATCTCTTTTCCATCAATATAATCGTCAATGTTTAGTGTGGAAAAATCAGTTACTTTTAAAAATCCTTGAGCTTCATTATATCGGTATATTGTTCCTGGAAAATCAATCTCCTCAAACTTCTTAATAAAGTCACTCTTGGTTTTTATTAAAGCATAGCCTTCAATGTCATTGAGATAATCTTGAAGTTCAATTTTGACAAGCCCTTTGTCAATGGAAGTATTTAAAATAATTGGATTGACAATCTTTATTATTTGCATTGCTGATTTATCAATCAATTCAAAATCAATTCCATCGGTTAGAAAGTAAGTGTCTAAAAATGATTTAATACTTTGTGGTTTGTTGTCAAAAACCTCGATGAAGTTTGAATAATTTAAAATTACTTCTGTGCCCTCAAAAACTACATTTTCTGTTTCTGTCAATGATGTCCATTCATTACCTTTTTCAAGTTCGATTAGATACATATTCTTTGACTTGTAATGTCTGGTTAAAACCTTTACATCTCCAGACAGCATAAAACAAGAAAGAAAACCAATTCCAAAATTTCCGATTGGTTTATAATCAAAATCTTTTAGCAAAAAATCATCAGAGTTGTAATATGAAACCCCTATGTTTAAGAAATGCTTTTTGATAATATCCATTGACATTCCTGTTCCATTATCCTTAATAATTGCTTGGTTTTTTTCTTGATCCAAAATCACCTTTATTTTAGGTTGGTAAGTATCTTGTCCAAATTCTTTTCTTAGTTCTTCCGTTTCTTGTCGGATTCTACATGAGTCAAGTGAATTTTGAATAAGTTCTCTAAGTCCTAAAGATTTACTGCCGTATATTTTCTCCCCCATTAGTAAGGAACTAATTGCTTTAAACTCCAAAGTCATTTTGTAATCAGAAAAGGTATAACCTTCTGTCTGAATATTTACTTCGGGATTAGTATCATAAACCAAACAATATTGGGCTGACATACCATTAACTAAGGCTGTAGCCTTAGTTAATTCTATTTTTACCCAACCAATATAACTAAGGATTTTACGGTGGATGCTTGCATTGGTAGCTTTTCCATGAAAGACAATTTTTTTCTGTTGTGTTTTTTCATTTAGAATTATCTTATCATTGTTTAAAATCACAAAGTGCTGTTTCCATTCTTCATTACTTACTCCTTTGGGTGAAATCAGTTTGTATAGGTTGTATGGCGTTCGGTTACTGTCAATATCAAGAATGTCAGCTAAACGAAGAATAGCGGCAATAAACTGTGGATTGAATGAATAGTCGCCTCTAATTTCATTGGTCCGCAAGTTGGCATATATCCAGTCGTAATCTTCTGTATGCGCCTCGCAAATTAAACCAAGTTCCTTTGTAAAATCAAGTGTGGTCAGTTTAGGAATAACTAATTTGTCTTTTAGATTTTCACGAATGTATCTACCAGATAAAGAACCATGAATTCTTCTTACATATTCCTGTAATGCTAAAGATTCATTGCCTCCCATTATTTTTTTCATTGCTGAAAATTTTATATCACAAAATGGGAAAGAATCTGATTTAATAGAATTTATATCGTCTTCACTAACTGCCATCCCAATGTCATGAAGAAGTGCCGCGTAAACCATCAACGTAATCTCAAGTTCATTTAGCATGGAAATGTCACTAACTAATTTGCTCATATACTCCATAATTCTGAAAGAATGTCCAGTATTGTGAAGGGTATGGTTTGGGAAAACATGTTGCACTCTGCTATTCAAAATGTCTTTGACTTGCTCATAAACTTCTTGAATCTTTGGAAGAAAAGGACTGCCAATACTTTTTAAGTGTTTGATAAGTATCAAGTCGTCTATTTTATAGTCCGTATCAATGTTCATATTTTTTAGTTAGTTAAACATAGGTACCAGCCCCGCATTTCAGTCTGCGTGCAAGTTAGGCAACGTTTTCGTGTAATACTATATTAACATTTAAAACATTTCTAAAATATTCAATCCAAAAGTCTCTAACATTTTCAAGTTCATTTATAAAATCACAAGTTTCATCGTCAATTACAACTTGTAGTCTTGATATATCATAATCTCTACTATAATCATCACTATAACTACCATGATCAAGCTTTGTTTCCATAACTTTTGGAGAATGATGATTTAGTTGGAAGTGTTTAGCCCCGTTGGAGATATCATGCATTATTTGAAGTTTTGGATATTTCAATTTGATTTCCTTGATAAAATCTGAATTTTTAATGGTAGAGTGAAAATCATACTCCCAATAAATCCATTCAATAAGATGCCATGCAGTCATTGCCGCATTAATTGCAAGTCTAGAGGAGGATAGTTCCAATTTATAATCCTTTATTTCATGGATTAATTTATTAAGAAAATCCTTTGAAGTTGATATATTAAAACAAAGATTGTTCATAATTACCTGAAAATGTTGCTTAACGCTTTGCCTGTAAAACCATTTGTCGTTATAACCTTTTGTGGGCTGAAAACACGTGTCAGTATTGGTTTTACAGGCTTGATGACGAAAGCTATTTTATTTCTATTAATGCATCAAGTTGTTTATCCATTTCATCAAAAAAGTCCAAGGTATTTGACAACTTGGGTTCAATCTCCGGAGTAATGGGACCCATTTTCAGGAATGATTCCTGTATGGAGTTTCTGTTTCTAAATGCATGAACCCAATTTACACAGTTTGTTGAAAATTTTCCAATGTTTTTCGTACTAACCGAATACTTTTTTAAATTCAATTTATATTTCATTAATTCCGGTTTGAAGCGATATAAAGCTGATGGAGTATGGAACACCCCAATCCAATTTGCCGATTCGTACCATGATGCAACTTCATCCACGGCAGGACCAACAATTATATTATTCTTTTTAGAAATTTTTCCATAGCAAGTGGCCCCTCTTATTCCCAAATTTTCATGTAAGGACTGTACTATAATTTGAATGGATAATCCAGAATGAAATTCAAGCGATAAATTGCAGTCTCCATATGTTATTAGGGCAATTGTATCTGAGATGCTGAGTATTTCAGTTTTAAGGTTTTTAAAAATATTTTTTTCTTTCTGAAATATTCCAATTTCATCTTTTTCCTTGAAAATGTTTAATGAATGCTGCGAGACATTAATAATCCTAGTTAATTTTTCAAGTGGATTTTCTTCTCTTTGCCAAATTCCTTTCCATCCTAGAATATCAAGTAATGTAATTGCGCCTTCTTCCATTTTGTCAATTTTTGTCACCATACTTTTTATCATTACTCAAAATTACGAATATTAACAAATCCAAAACATTTTTAAACCTTACAGGTAACAATTTGTTTCATAAGGAGATTAAGAGCGAGAAAAAAGCCCCAGTTTCCCGGGGCAAAAAAATCACATGCAGCCTTCATCAGCAAAGGAATAATAGACATCATGGGCAACAATTATGTGATCAAGTACAGATATTTCAAGTAATGCGCCGGCATCTTTGAGCTTCTTTGTAATTTTCATATCGGCTTCACTTGGGGTGCACTGCCCCGACGGATGGCAATGCCCGAGGATTATCGAGGTTGTATGATTCTCCAGGGCGATGCAGAATATCTTTTTAGGATCAACCACGGTGCCGGAGATTCCGCCTTCGGAAACCTTCACAGTTTTCATGATCTTGTTTGCCCGGTTCAGCAGAAGCATCCAGAACTCTTCATAAGGCAGTTCGCCCATCAGGGAGTGAAAAATTGTATAGGCATCCTGGCTACGGGAAATTTTAGGTTTGACGACAACTTCGGCAGCATTTCTTCTGCGGGAGAGTGCAAACATGGAAGCAATCTGGCAGGCACGTTGTTTTCCGATGCCTTTTACCTTTTGCAGGTCAGAGATTCCCAGTTTCCAAAATTCGCAAAGGTTGTTCTGACACGAAGCCATGATTTTCTGAGCAATGTCAAGAGAGTTCTCCTGGGGAGTGCCAGAGCCAATCAGAATACTGAGCAGTTCTGCATCAGAGAGGCTTGCTGTGCCTTTGAGCAATAGTTTTTCGATTGGAATGTCATCTTCTGCCCAGAATTGCATCGGGATCCTGTTTTCGTAGGTTGAGCCGTTTTGCAGGCCTGGTTGTGAATCCATGAATGATTTTTTCATCGTTGAATAGTTTTATGCAGCTATCATGGCTGCGGTTAGTACTGAAATCTTGCTGCATGGCCATTACCGGGGAGAAATAAATAATGTCAACGGGTGTTGGTCAGATTGACTTCCCAATCTGAATACACTGAAAGCGGCAGTTCCCAAAGGAGGCCGCCCTTGACAGTTTAATTTTCACATAGGTAACTTTGCAATGATTTCGAGTAATAGTGCGCTGGCTTTTTGCTACTTTTTTTCAAAAAGGTGCCCGTTTTCATCCGGTTTTCTTTTTGCCAGACTTTTTCTTTGCCGGTAC
>JAUXUT010000084.1 GCA_030680695.1 bacterium | reverse complement strand
CGATCTTCATCTGGTCGATCAAATTACACGCCTCGATCAACAACCCCGCCTTATTGATCTTGCACTGCGCCCCCTTCATATACTCCCCAAACGACGACTTCTCGTCAGCCAATTCGACCAACCTTGGGAAGACGACATTCTTCAGATGACTCAACGCCTCTTCGGCTTTCATCTGCGTCCAATACCCCCAACGCATCTCCTTCTTAACCGACGGTTGATACGTCGTCCCCTTGCGTTTTGCCTGCCTCTCCGCCGCATTCTCGCGGTCATCGAGTCGCTTCAAGAACAACAAATACGAAAACTGCTCGATAGCATCGAGCGGATTGGACAGTCCCCCCGTCCAGAACTTATCCCAGAGGGCATCAACTTGAGCGCGTAGTTTAGGGTCGGTTAGCACTTAAAACCGTCCCGAAGGTCTGTCTCTCGTCCCGAAGGCTCGACCAGAAAAATCCTATCGCCAAAACAAACCCTTCGGGACGTTGCCATGCGAAGAACGTCCCGAAGGGTTGAATTCCAGAACTTTGTCGGTTGACCGAATCCTTCGGGACGGTTAATCAAAAAGGTATTTACTAATCTTCTCATAACTCTTCTCTTCATCCTCAATATCATTCACAAATCTCACATACTCATCCGCATTCTCAAAATGATCCTGCACAAAATCGTTATCCACCAACGCGCCATCCCTCACCCCAATCCACTCCCGATAATTCGAATACGCCCAATCTTCGGGTCGCGCCACCAATCCTGCCTTTACAGGATTTCGATGAATATACCTGCAAAGCGCCATCAAGTATTCCCATTTATCCACACACTTATGCTTGAAACGTCCCTCGAACAGTGTGCCTGTGCGTCCCTGTTGCAAATTCAACGCCTGCACATACGCATTAAACAACACCTGCATAAACTTTGACAAGACAACTTCGGTTTCCTGCCGAAACAGAAAATGATAGTGATTGGGCATCAAGCAATAGGCAATCACCGTCACGCCGAACTTTGGGGCATATTCCTTTATCAATCGCAGGAGGTACTGATAGTTCCCCTCGTTGAAGAAAATCTTCGCCTTCCCCGCCCCGCGATTGTAGATATGATAATACTGCCCTTGCACAAAAGCATCACCGCGATATGGCATGGCTACCTGCTACCGTAAAACGTCCCGAAGGCTCGCGTGGATA
>JAUXUT010000079.1 GCA_030680695.1 bacterium | reverse complement strand
CATCCTGCAATTTTAAATTGCTCAACGCGGCTTGGATGTTTTCGTACACCGCGCCCGCTTGTCCCAACGTGGGCATTTCAACGGGCAGGCTGTCGCGTAATGCAGGCGGCATATCCCGACCCAGCCAGGGCGCGAACAAATCCAAACTGCGCTGCATGTCCTGCAGACTGTGATGCAGCAAGTCGAGATAGAGTTGGAGTTCGGTCAGAGATTCGGATTTGAGATTGGGATGACTCTTAAGCAATTCGATCAAGCGACGCGAGACTCTTTCCCAGCCCTCGCCTGACAGCCAGACGAGAGTTTCTGTCCACGCTGATGGTTGGTTCCGGGTCGCGCTGACGCGCTCGTAAATGCTGGCCAACTCAATTTCAAAAGATTCGAGCGAAGCATGTGGATTATTTTTCTCAAGCGCTTGTAATGTCTCTGCCAGAATATCAATAATAACAAGCAATCCCTGCCAGCGATTTTGTCCCAACAGCGGCGCATCTTTCAAAGCAAGGCAACCCTGCCTGAGCGTGATTAAGCACACCGCCAGGTTTCCGCTATCCACCGTGGAAATATATCGCGGCGGCAGCGCCGTCATCGTTTGCGAGTCATACCAGTTCAGCAGATGTCCGCGATAATGTTCCAGCTTGTCCATGTTCTCAAAAGTTGAGCGCAAGCGGACTGATAGTTCAGCCAATCCCATGTACCCAAAATCATACGCCGACAAGGTGGAGACGAGGAACAGCCCAATATTGGTTGGCGTGGTGTAGTGTGCCACATTTCCGCGCGGCGACTCTTGATAATGGTCGGGCGGCAGCCAGTGGTCATCGGGTCCCGCAAATTGTTCAAAGAAAGCCCAAGTGCGCCGCGCCAAACGCCGCACCTGTCTGCGCTGAGTCTCCGTGAGCGGCGCGGTGACATGGGTCACAGGCTGGCTGATAACATAGGCGACTTGCGGCGCAACAAGCCAGGCAGCCAAAAAAGGCAAAGCAACCCAAAGCGCAGTTGGGTTGAAAATGACAACAGCCGCACCCAATAGAATAGCAAAAACTAAAGACGCCGACATTTCGCCCAAGATTTCGTATTGCGCCTTCGATCTAAACGACCTTGCTGTATTCGCCGCCGTTGTCCACTGTAAAAGATTCTTGTGTTCGATCAACAAGCGGATTAAAGTTGTGCTAATTGCGCCCAACATCAGCAACGCTTCGTATGGCAGAAAAAGAACTGCAAGCGCCCAACGTGTAAGCGGAAGCTGACTGGTCTTGAGAATTTGTTTAAGCGACAACCGTCCGATGTTGTGCTTGCCGTGCTGAAACGTTTGCACAAAAATTGGCAGAACAGAAGGCAGAAAAACTAAAACAGTCCAAACCCAGGGTAAGCCAGGCAGGAAGAGCCAACCTGCGGCAAGTAACATCAGCAACGTAGGCGGCATAAGACTACGCCGTAAATTGTCGAAAATTTTCCAGAGATTGATGGTGGACAAACGGTTGAGAGCCGTTCCGCTTTGAGTGTGGACAACGGGGAATAACCACGGAAGCAACTGCCAGTCGCCGCGAATCCAACGGCGCAGTCGGCGGGCGTACACCAAATAGCGCGACGGGTATTCTTCATATAAAGTAATATCC
>JAUXUT010000077.1 GCA_030680695.1 bacterium | reverse complement strand
GGAACAATATCCCCTGGTGATAAAGACAAATATGAGGAAGAGAGACTGAAAAAACGGACCTTGTCAAATTTTCAGTTGAAATAATCTGAGTGACTCCATTCAATTGCCTTGTCTTCTCCTTTCGACATTTTTATTTGTTCTTCCGAAAAAATAGTTTCACCAAATGCGCTATGATCGATTATCTTGAGCGGAGCCATATCCAGGTATCTCCCTCAAGCAACCTTTTCAAGAGTCTTTTGTCTCTGGGTGATTTCTTCACCTGCTTCAATCTGTTTGACAACATCGGGGATTGAGGCGAACCCTTTAATCCGATGGAATCCTTTTTCACAATACAGGAGCACCGAGGCCAGCCACCGCTGCATCATCCTACTGTCACGGTATCGCTTGATGTTACCTTCACAATCCCTCACTGTCGAAAACATGCTCTCAATAGGATTGGTAGAATGCAGCGTTTTTCTCAGTAGCGCAGGGATCTTAAGTCGATGGAGCGTCAGCAACTCTTCGATCGCCTCCATGAGCGAATCGGCTGCTGATTCATTGATCCTCCTGAGCCACGTTTCAAAATCCAGAAGCATCTGCCGGGCGTCTACATAGCTGTTTTGTTCAAGAGCTGTTCTGAATCGGTTGTGGGCCTCCTTACGATATCGCTTAGCCAGATGACGCTGAATGTTCCGGTCTTTGTGGATCGTGCAACGCTGATGAATAAGTTTCTTGCCAAAGCGATCTTTCAAGGTCTTGATAATCCCCTTGCCTCCATCAGTAATCCATATGATTTTCCGGGAGAGCGCCAAGCCCCGTCGCTCCATGTCCGCAAGCAGCTCTTCGCAGAGTTCATGATTCTCCGTTGCCCCCTGCCAAAATCCCAGTGGCATCTTTATCCCCATCGTATCAAGCCCCATCCCAACTATGAACGCCTCTCCGCCGCGGTGTATAGTATCAAGAAATATCGCAAAGGGGACGAATGCCGACAAGGACCGCTCCTTAAACTCCTGAAGCTGCTTCGCTGTTGCCGCTATTATATGCCGGGATACTGAACTGGCCGATACCCCAAACGCCTGCGCCGCCTCCACTACTGTATCGGAATACTTCTGACACGACATGCCTCTCAGTACTTTCATCAGGAGTTCTTCAGAAAAACCATCAGGCTCTTTGAGTTTCTGGTAGCTCTTCAACTCAATTTCTCCCTGCCGTCCCCGCACTCGTGGATGTTCTGCACGTATCTTTTGATCCCCGATATAGACTGACCCTGCCTGGCTCGCCCATTTCCTTATATCGGGGGAGAAGGGCTGATAGTCAGGACCGGCTATCTCTTCCCGCTCGATGTACATGATTGTCTCTGCCATCATTCTGCCCATTTCCTTCATCATTGCGTCAAAGCCTTGTTTGCCTGTTACCAAAATACGGTATATCTGATCGTCTATCCACTGCCTGCCGTATGTAGCCTCAATTCCAAATCTTGCCTTTTTCCTCTTCTTTGTGCTTTCCTTCATCTGTGGCTCCTTTTAAATGTTTGCGTTACCGTGGATTATGCCACGGGGGAGCCACTCTTTTAAATTTCAACTAAATTTAGTATATCCTCCTTTCTTAGCAATACAAGCTCAGGATTTTGCAACAATGCATCATAGTTAAATAAAGTATATACAGCGTCTAACGTATTATATTTAAAATAACTTCTATCTGCTAAAGAGGCTCTTTGAGCTCCATAACCACAAACAACAATTCTTTCCCATGGAAACTGATGTGACTTAAGAGTTTTCCTTTTTTCTCCAGATTTTTTAGCAGAATAGTTTTGAGAGATTATTTCAGGAGTATTTTTTTCCTTTTTGGTTATTTTTGTTTTTATAGTGTAGTGAACATTATTATCGTTTAAAGTAATTTTAATTAGACCAACGTATTGTCTTTCTATTTTATCAATTGGAGCAGTCTGACTAATAAAATCACCCGGCAATTC
>JAUXUT010000075.1 GCA_030680695.1 bacterium | reverse complement strand
ACATTCTCGGTCAGCGGACTCAACGTCACCACCGTGGACTTGCCGCTGCCCGGATATGCCGTAATCCCACAAATGGGACCGTTGGCAATCACCAGTTCATTTTCAGGATCATTCCATTTTGTTTCAGGTGTGACCGCATCCCACAGCAGCTTGAGCGCAAATCCGCGCCCACCTGTGAACAGGTCCTTCATCTGCTGGGTGACGGTTTTTTCGAGGAAGGTGTTATTTTCCAAATTGATGTACAACGTCCGCCCCGCATACCCGCGTTCCACGGGACGTTTTTCGTAGGTGTATTCTCCTAAAAGAGTCGATTGTGCAAGATCGGCAGGCATGGTCATGGGTCTGTCTCCTGTGAATGTTTATCGAAAAAATCCAGTTTCATTATCACGGAAAGCACGCTAAATGCCTACTGATTATCTTCCCCTTCCGGTAGTGTCAACAGGCAGGGACAAAAAATCCCCGCCTAAGAGACGGGGATTTTCAATCTATCTTCCTACCTGTTCCAGTCGTTCCGCCAGCCAAACCTTAATAATCGACTGGCGCGTAACGCCCAAACGTTTCGCCTCCCTATCCAGCGCATCCAGCATCCAGACAGGGATTTCCATGTCAATGCGCTTTTGTTCCTCAGCGGGACGGCGCGCTTGGGAAAGGTCAAGTTCTTCGATGACGCTATCGCCATCATCGAATTTTTTATCGAAATCAGATGCTTTTGACATAGAACAAATTATACTCACAAAATATATCCGCAAATTTGGCTGGGATATGGTTTAATCCCACACATGGACAACTCACTGCTCCCCTTCTTTCAACCCAAAGGCGTCGTCGTTATTGGCGCATCCACCTCCCCTGAAAAACTTGGCTACGGTGTGGCGCGTAACCTCATCCAAAGCGGATATCAAGGCGCGATCCATCTCGTTGCGCAAAAGAGTGGCGAAGTCTTTGGAAGGCAAATCCACACCAGCTTGCAAGACATCCCCGATCCCGTTGACCTTGCGATTCTCATCGTGCCCACACCCGCCACGCCGCAAGCCATCGAAGAGTGCGGCAAACGCGGCATCCAAGCGGCGGTCATCGTCTCGGCGGGATTCCGTGAAGTTGGCGAAGAAGGCGCAGAGTTGGAAAAACGATGTGTTGAGATCGCACAAAAATATGGCGTGCGTCTGCTCGGTCCCAACTGCATCGGCACAATTGACACGCACTTCCCGCTCGACACCACCTTCCTGCAACCGCCCATGCCCGAAAAGGGCGGTATCGGTTTTATCTCCCACTCAGGCGCATTCGCCGCCGCCATCATTGACTGGGCGCGTGGTCAGGGCTTCGGCTTCTCGCGCATCGTCAGCCTCGGCAATCAAGCCGATGTCAACGAGACCGACATGCTGCCCAT
>JAUXUT010000053.1 GCA_030680695.1 bacterium | reverse complement strand
GGATAATCCTTTTTTTTGGGATTTAGCAGCTTTTTGTTTTCATCATACCGCCAGCGATCATGTTCTCTTCCCAAATGCCAAGGAAAGATCATGGACAAATGCAATTGAAAAAACAATAGTAGGAAATGCATGGATCGAATCCATGAAAAGCCTATCGAATGTCGAAAAACAAATTTGGGTCAACCGCCTGCCGGAGCAATTGCGAGTTTCCATACCAGAAAATTATTTTAAAAATATGATGATGAATTGGGATCAAGTGCGGGAAATGAGCAGGAACGGAATTGGATTTGGCGGACACACAATGAGCCATCCCATCCTCAACCAAATTCCTCTCGATCAAGCCTTTACAGAAATAAAGGGCTCAAAAGAACGTATCGAAAAAGAATTGGGGGAAAAAATACTCAGTTTTGCATATCCAAATGGAATGAGCAATAATTTTAATTCGGATATTGAACTGATTACTTCAAAAGCAGGCTATCGAGCTGCATTTACATTATTAAATGGTCCCACATTACTTAGAGAGGTCAAGGGCAATCCATATGCGATAAGAAGGATTTTCATTTCACACACACACACACTTTCCAACTTCGCCGCACTCACAAGTTATATAAATCGTTATCGAAAATAAACACTTCCTGCCGTGCCGTGAAACAAGGCACTTTATGCAGGCACGATAATTTTCTTTATAAAAAAACAGTGCATCCCAGATTCAATTATCAATCAGGGTATCATAAACTCGATTAATTTGGCTGGCAATCGACTGCCAACTAAATCGAGTCTGGGATAAGTGAAGGGAATAATCACCCATTTCTTTTGCGAGACCTGGATTATTAACAAAAGCAACAATTTTATCGGATAACTCGGGGGGGTCTTGCGCAGGGATCAAAAATCCGCATTTACCATCTTCAACGGCCTCTGGCAATCCGCCAACCTTCGTGACAATGACCGGTTTTCCAAAAGTATAGGCGACTTGTAAAGCGCCGCTTTGTGTGCTACTCCGATAAGGGTATACGACAACGGTAGCCAGGCTCATCAGGGTTTCGATTTCATCCAGCGGAATATAGCGTGCGTCAAATATTACGCTGTCTTTTATTTTCAATTCAGCGATCCTCATCTGCAATGCTTCTAAATCAATGTACTTTGTTGGGTGCCCGGCAATTAACAATTTGGCGGTACACGATCCAAGCGCAAGGGAAAAAGCCTCAATTAGGTCATCAAGCCCCTTGCTAGGAGAAAGTAAACCAAAAAATAACACAACCTGATCACTATCATTCAGGTTATATCTTTTTTTCATGGCTGGCAAGGCATCAGGCGTCGCCTTAAAGTTCAGAAGCCAGCTTGAATTACCATGCGGGATTACATAAGTGTTTTTCTCAGGGATTGATGAATATATGGATAAAAAACGGCTGCGATTTTCCTGGGCATGAAAAAAAATAGCGGAAAAATTAGTATAAACATCTCCGCCAACTCCAAGTATCAAAGACTCCAGACGACTCCGCCCTTCTCGTTCTTCGAATTCATGGCAAACCTGGCTTAGAATAAAACCCTGACGCCTTAGAAATCCTATAAAAAATGCCTCAAAACTAAATGCCAGTTTTGAGAACTGAATCAAATCAGGTTTTGAACGAATCAAAAAAATAGTCAGGCGCATCCAGGCAATCATCCAGCGAATTGCACGGATCCCCCTGCGAAACAGCAAGTAGGTCTTTTTTAAACGACGTACCCATACGTTGGTGGACCGGAGTTGCATTGCATCGTGATCAAAACGTCTCCATAAATGGAGCAATTTAACAACTTGAAAATTATGTGGCAGATTCGATAACTCATAATCGGTTGCTGTGATCAGAGTAACATCCAATCCTTCGTTTGCCAACGCAGTGCAAAGCTGATAAGTATAGTGGAGTAAGCCGCCGGTCCCATCCGACTCCACAACAAAAAGACGCGGTTTATTTTTCATGCGCCTTAACCAAACCAAGATACAGGCTCTCCAATTGTTTCACCTGTATTTGGATATTAAATTTTCGATTAACAACCTGCCACCCGGCTTCTCCCATGGCTTTTGCGCGTTTGGTGTCGGTCAATAAAGAAATACATGCATCGGCCAATGTTTGAGAATCTGAAGGAGAGGTAAGTATTCCATTTTCACCATCCAAGATCATTTCCGGAATGCCGCCGACTGCACTCGCAACAATCGGAAGCCGGGCAGCCATAGCTTCAGCAAGCACGGTCGGCAGAGCTTCTGTCAGTGTTGGCAACGCAAATATGTCAGCGGCCAATAAAATTTGGTTGACATCACTCCGCTGTCCCGAAAATATGACCCGACTCTTTACTCCAACTCTCTCCACTTCATACTCCAACGCATCCTTATAAGGCCCGCTGCCCACTATAAGATAGTAAACATCCGAATATTTTGAAAGGATCAAGGGAAGAGCGCGAATCATGAACTGAATTCCTTTTAGCTCCCGCAATACAGCCACTGTTACCAACAATTTGGCGTCTTGCGGGATACCAAATTGTTCTCGGATGGAATAGGGATCCTTCTGAGCGGTTACATTAACAAGGCTGGCAATATCGACACCATTATAAATCGTTCGAAGTTTATCTGGGGGAATTTTACTGATCTTCAAATAGAATTCCCGCGCCTCCTCAGACACTGAGATTATGGCGTTACAAAATTTACGCAGACAGAATAATTCCACTTCCTGATGAATCCTGGATCTCAATTCCATATCCTGTGCCGGCATTGTATGAACAGTTGACACACTGGGCAATCGCAATAACTTTGCGGCAATATTCCCAAAAACATCTGCAAACTCAAGTTGCGTATGCACCAGATCTGCGTTGACATCCTTCAGGTATTTGCGGAGTCGGAGTATGCCCATCATATCCCGCAAGTAGGGAATGGGAAGGAAATCTACAGGTACATTTAATGCGCGAATGTCTTCGGCAATCGGACTTCCATTTCTGATTTGGAAAAAACAGACACGGGGCTCAAACCACTCCCTATTCAAGTTCTTTAGAATAGGCACCATGAGTCGTTCTGCTCCACCCATACCAAGACCATCAATAATAAATACGATATTGAATTTACTACCTTGTTTTACCATATTATCTTATTTCAATTCCTCAAACATACGATTCCTGCCCATCCGGCCAGCTCATAAGTTCAGAAAACATAAAACGCCAAACTACATCTTCCACCTGGTCATGCCCAATATCAATGCTGGCACGTACAGCATTTTCAATGCAACACATCAACATGCCAGATCTTATTGGCAACAAAGCATATTTATCAGGTTTTCCGAAAGCTGCCAAATATGCGGGAATGATCTTTGCCTGCCATTTTAATAATATGCGAACCGCCTTCCGAGCTCTATCCGCCAATGACGCGGACTGAACAGATGCGAGAGAACCGGCAAGAAGGAAAAAATACAGATCAAGACTAACATCAGTTGCCCAACAAGAATATTGCCAATCAATAAACATTAACCTACCATATTCCTCCCCGCGAATCATGTTACCATGCCAAAAATCGCCCTGCAACAGGATCTTGTGGTCGGCTTGTGCTTTGGCAATTTCAATGTCATTCATTACTTCCGCTATCGCCTGCTTTTCAAGATTTGTTATCTGGTACATTTGTATGAATTTTTCAACTTTTTGCTTGAAGTCTGATGGGACTTGTTCGCCCATAAGAAGTTTAGTTGCCGTTCGGTCCATCACATCACGCAAAGATTGGGCCACATCCACGGCCAATGCAAGCATCTGCTTTGGGTTATCCCACACGGCATCCTGAGATGCCCGTAATAGATTCACACCCTTTAAATAGGTCGTAATCAGTGTTGGTTGTTTTTTTATAGAGACCATGGCAAGAGGCTGCGGAAGGCGATAAACCGCTTCATCACCCAAGCGCGCCCATAGCTCAACCAAGCGATCATATTCGTTCTGGAGCATCCAGTCATTTACCAGCAGGCGGGAAACTTTAACTGCCAAGGTCGGGTTGGGCTTTTCGTTTTCAAACCCAAAGAGCATCAGACTTCCATCCTGGCTCGTGCTGCCATTTGGGAAGAACACCCACTGCAAGGGTCTAGCAAAAGGTGGATGATCTTTCAATTGGATCGACAACACATGGTCTGTTAGCTCATCAAGAAACGTATTCATTATGATCAATTCTCAAATACAATCTTTCGTAGCTGCTCAGTCGTCATTCCCCTTTGGGGAATGACGACTGAGCAGCTATCTTTCTTTATAAAATAAGTCTATCGATATACAAAGAGAACGTTCCTGTCAAGAAATCAATAAAATCAACATCATTGACAACCTGTTTAGATATTCTGATATATATCATCACTGGCGACGACAAAATACGATGGGAAATAATTTAAAAACCTCCCAGCCACAAATGAATTGGACAACCACCACAAAAGGCCTGACGGAAATTTATACTGATATCGATGCTTCAAAACAAAGCTAAATAGATGTCGAGATAATGGGAAGATATAATCCGGACTGTTTAAGTTTGAAATAACACCGTACAATTCAAAAGATTTGTATCCTGCCTTCTCCAATAAGCGGGTCATATACCAGGGTGTGGAATAATAACATCCTGCGCGAATCCTGCGCCTTATCCCAAAAATGTTGGAGAATCCAATTAATAAAACGCCTTTAGGGTGAAGTAACTCCTTTATGGTTCGATAAATCTTAATCTGCTGCGACACACCACCCGCCAATAGCTTGAATGGCATTCCAACCGGTATTGCCACTGCGTCAAAATGCGACGCAAACTCTGGTTGTGCTGCGAGCTTTATCAACACCTCATTCATCCTGGAAGGTGACGAGTTACCGCCATCGCAACAGGCTATAGATGTGACGCCTAATTTATTGAAGAGACGGGAATAATCATCGCTTCCCCGCCCGGCAACAAGAACATGACTTTTCGACGAGATCGGCAACAGGAAACGCCAATCTATATTATTAAAGATGGGCGACTTATCAGCGGCAGCCTCTGAGAGATTTATTGTTGGCATAGGCAGTATCACAATCCATTATATATTGTCTTCATCACGCTTTGAAAATTTACCGCGCTGGAACAACGACACGAAACAAACGGAGCAAGTTTTCCCTTTCGACCCACCACAGGACACCTGCGTAGCTTGCGACCCCGGACAGTACGACAAACGCAAGTTGAAAAACCGGGGCAACATTCATTGTAAGAAATAGCGTAAATGCAACGATCGGAGTCATAACCAACCCACCCAGAAAAGAAGGTTTAAGTTCTTTGAATATATCAACAATGGATACTTCGATAAATCGGGTTGCTACTGTCAAACTGACAATTCGCCTTATCAATATGGCGATCAGATGCCCCCAGGCGATACCCACCAGCCCAAAGCGCGATCCAATTAATAAGGCTGGAATGATCACAAGCACAGTTAGTACGGTTAATTTTAATAAAATATCAGGGCGTCCAATGGCTTTATAGATATCCCCAACATGATAACCAATGGAATAAATCCATGCATAAATCGCCAAAACACGCAAGAGTGGGATTACATCCAGCCATTGGTCTCCAAATACGACTCTTACAATAGGGTCAGCCGCTAATAATAACCCCAAAGAGATGGGGATTGCAATAATTTGAATAAAGCGAATAGAGGCAAGCAAACCGCGGCGCATCTCGATGGGTTTATCCTGAATGGAAGAAAAAGCAGGGAAAGTAACTCCACTCATAACCCAT
>JAUXUT010000050.1 GCA_030680695.1 bacterium | reverse complement strand
TCCCTGTTTAGTAGCATCTGCACTGGTAGTGAAGTTAGCTAACCAAACTTTAGTGGTGTCAATGCCACTCATACTTGCACCCCAAAATAGACATTTGCCTTTGCAATCGTTTTATAAACACCGTCACCAATTAAACTGGATTCCAACAAATAGGTTTTACTCAAATAAGGACGTACAGATTCCATAAGCTCTTTATCTACTTCTTTGTCTTGTGATAATAAAATGACTTGTCTATCAGGGTCAGAACACCAATAACCCAGTAATTTTTTACGATGTTCGCTATCCAGTCTTGCAAGCGGTGTATCGACGACTAAAGGAATATCATAGCCAGAGACTTCTGCTAGACCTGCAAATAACGCAGTTGCAAAAATTTGATTTTCACCTGCTGAACGGTCAAATTTTACTTCTTTGCCATTCTCGGCAAATAAATGACAACTACCATCTGCCTGAATAACAATATTATTAACTTATTGCTTATGTGCGAGTTGTTTGTAGTGACGAGTCATTGATTAACCAATAAACTTGTGTTTTCTATGCCATTCGAGGTTCTTCTGGCTTGGGCGGTATTCAGATTGCAACCACGAAAAATCGAGTTGTTTAAAATGGTATGACGCTAAACTGGATTGATTTATTGCCTGCTCTATAAATGCGCCACACGCAACTACTATTTCAAAATCAGAATTTATTGACCAAAGTCCTTGGTCAAACGCCCAATGATGATTGCGACATAATGCCATGCCGTTATTAACATCGTCATTTTTACTGTGTGCAAACTGATGAATATGTGCCGCTTCAACTAACGTAATACCAGACGGTAATAACATTTTCACTTCGCAAAGAGCGCAGGAAAAACGATAAAGTGGCACGATTTGAAATCTGAATCTAATGTCTCTACCTTGTTTAACGTCTACCTCGTTTGATGTAACCGACATGGCATCTTCGTTTAAGAAGACATCATTTGATTCCAAGCCCAGCATAACAAGAAGCTTTTTTTGTTCATCAGGAAAAAACCAACTACCTGCAATTAGAATTTTTCTAGCGCGGTCACGATTTTCTTTATTCAGCATTAGCGCAAAAAATTCTTCGGGAATTTCCGCGTGTGAAATAACTTTGTTTAGTAAATCAACAGATGTTGGACGAATGCTACCAAGAGCAGCCTCTAAACCATGAATAGCAATATGCTTGAGAAAACCATCGCTTTGAAGATGGAGAAAAGGTAATTCAACTCGACCAATCCCACGTCCTCTGTAACTCACTATTTCCCAATAACCTAAAAAATGAAAGGCAAGCTCTGGAGTTAATTTTACGATGTTTGAAGTAATCACACCGCTTTCGATTTGGTCAAAAATGGCTAGTAACAAAAGCGGCTTATGTGGAGCAGGATTTTTTGATGCCCTATCAACGCGCAGCTTTGAAAGTTTTTTATACCAATCAATGTACATAGTTTATTTGTCGCACTGAGTCTTTTATCCAAGGGCGGCGAATGATTTGAATTCCAGCTTCGCTAATCAACAGCCCGCCATATTCTGCTTGAGTTTCAAGCACAATTGCAAAATTATTCCGCGTGCCTGTATCGTAAAAGGTCCGGGGATATGTTTGCCTTTCTCACTATTGAAAGTTACTTGACCATTACGCCGTGCCACTTGCCGCATTGCGGTATCGTTGCGAATGCTTTTTAACCAATCCCTAAAATCGATTAGACAACCATACTGTAATTTCCCGCTATCAACAAAACCTTGAAGGCTTTTGTCTTTTTCAACAACAGTGCATGTCCAGCAACCAAAGCGACTGGAATTGGTTCCGCACCCAGGCGCGTCTTCTTTAGAAAGCACAACAGGGCATTCGCCGCCTTCTGCGTCTCTGTAAAGCTGAATCAAGCCTCTGTGCGTTCCGCCCCAAGGTGGTGGATTTGACGCGAGAATTTCCCATACATCATCAGTGGTGAGATCAACAATAGGCCGATAAACTAGCGCACCAGGCAATTCCGAGTGAGGAGTCAGGTTAGAGTTTTCTATATTTTTACGCTTTTCGATGGCGGTGCGGCGAGAATTGCTTTCATCTAAGCGCACACCTAAAACTACAATTGCCGAACCACAACTGGAAACAAAGTTAAGGATATAGCTACTGGTTGGGCGAATCTTTAAGCGGTCAG
>JAUXUT010000043.1 GCA_030680695.1 bacterium | reverse complement strand
GCCCTTGATTATCAAAGAAAAAGCGGACCCGAAAATTGTGTGCCGGTGCGATATGCAGCTCTTTCTTTTGCTTCTTTTCCTTGAGCGGACAAAGAAAAGAAGTCGATTTTTGCCGTTTAACAAAAATATTTTGTTATTCTGTTGATTTTGAGAAAGAAAAGGGTTTAAATTTCCCTTTTGTTTCACAAAGTCCCCACGGAGTGCACGCCCCGCCCTATTGAAAAATGCAATTGCACCACCCGTTTTCAGGTATGTATATATGAAATAATGCTACATATATAGCATATTCGATATAAAAACAGGAAGGCAGGCGGGAAGCTCCCCTATGATTGACCAGGAAGCTGTATCTTCTAACGACCGGGAAGCAGGATCATCTCGTTAGATGGGTATTGATCCCCTAACAATGGGCTGAGAAGCCAATAGAAAAGATTGTCGGCAGCATCAGAGAGATCAGTTGCTTTCCATCGTGGCTGATCTTTTTTTCTCTCCGATGATTTATCTTTCTTAAACTCTTGGGGAAGGATAGGGGCATTGTCCATGGAGACAAAGGTTTCCATGGCATTGTTCATGTTAATCCGGAAGGCTGGCAGAGAAGGGTAATCACCTGAGAGGAACTTATCCCAGAACTGGTACTTGTCCATGTGGTGTGCTTCATACAGTTCTGCCCTTAACTGCACTTCCCATTTGGCCTTTGCCAACTGCTCCCGTACATCATCAAAGTATGAATCCCTTGAAGCTGCATCATTCCTGCGGTTGCCATCCGAGCCACCATACAGGTATATAAACGTATTCTGCTTATGCTGATAATGATCTATGAACTGCTGCACCAAAACTGACAAGGTTTCATTCTCGACAAAAAAGTTACGGATGATGCGAAATTCATTCAATGGTCTGTTCCATTGTGCTACGATCATACAGTTCTGAGTGGTACCAAAGTCAAAGGAGATATACAATGGATCGCCGGGAGTGCAATCCTTGTCAGCACGACAATCGAACGTACTCCCCTTTGACAGGCTGGTTACCTCATCTATAAAGTTGTACTCATAGGAATCAGTATAACCATGAACAGACGAATTCAACTGAGGATAGAACCCGTTTGTGTTCTGAGTCCTGCGGATGTTCAGTACTTCCAGATCATATACGATCTTTGGCAACACACGTTTGAGGTCACGGAAATACATCTCTCCCAGAATCTTTCTGTTCTGTAATGCAGAAGCTTCAAGGTAACAATACCTTGATGGGAATTTCTTTGAAAGCTCCTGGTACTCGAAAACCCAGTCACCATCCGGGGTCAATGGCATTGTTCCCAGGAACAACGTGCCATGATGGAAACGCAGGTGACCAAACCGGTCCCGGTTTCCGCGGTTTGCCGGCAGTACATCGGCATCAATGGCCGATTTTCGCAGCTTCGTGCATTCGTCGAAGATCATCCCATCATAAGAGCCTGATCGTGCCATCTCCGGACGATCAAAGGAATTGAACTCAACAACAAAGCCGTTATGGAAGTGGATGCAGTTAGTATAATCCAACGGTGGTGCATAAGGTTCCGGCCACTCGTACTTCTTTGGGGCTTTGTGACCAACAAAGTAATGAATGCCACGGTAGAGACCACGGCGTTCAAAGTGGTCGATGATCGGTGGCAGAGATTTCGTGCGGATATGGAAATAGGTCAGGCCATTGAGGGAGATTTTTCCCCGGGGCATGGCCACGAAATATTTTATGATCTCTTCGGCGATGATCGTTGTCTTTCCAACTCCCCTGCCACCAATGAATACTTTGTGCGGACTGTTGGAAAGCTGGATGGCCACCTGCGGATTGTTTAAAAAAGGGGCTGGCTTTACTTCAGTCTGTAACATCTTCGTAGGTGGTATCATCGGCCAACAGAATATTCTTGTATTCAGCAATGGGTGAAGCGTCAATCAATGCCATCACCTTTTCATTCAGCTTCAGCAGCGCCTCCTGGGCTTTGGGATCGATCAGCTTGAAATACTCTGAGGTTAGAAAACTGTAGTTGATTGACAGCAATTGCACCGGCGGTTGAATCTTGGAAGGGTCGGGCTGTTCCGTATCCTCTTTGTCCAGGTTGTTGGCTTTGATAATTTTATCCAGGGCTTTGTCTTTTGCCCTGAAATCATTCATGACAGAAGCTTTGCGATAATCCTCGATCGCCCATTGCGTGACCATGTTGCGCAGGGATTGTCGGTCCATCCCACGGACCGGGCCGAAACACCGGGTGCAATTGTGTACATCACGGTAAGCCTGCATTTGAGAAATATCATGAACTTTCAT
>JAUXUT010000039.1 GCA_030680695.1 bacterium | reverse complement strand
AAAAGGTTTCCTGCCGCCTTTCCAAAGGACTTGTGTCACGCCTTCTGGCACAGAGCGGCTCTCCACCTGCCGCTGATTGCCTTCGAGTTGGACAAAGTACACATCATGCCCGCCATCAGAGATAGCTTTCAGGAAGCGATAATCGTGCGTGGAGTAGCCGAGGGAGAAATAAATGAGTTTCATAAAGGTAGTTTATGTCATTGCGAGGGCGGCGTTCTTTCGCCCGAAGCAATCCCCAAGCCAATCAAGAGATTGCTTCGTCGCGAAGAGCAAGAGCGCTCCTCGCAATGACATGTTTTTTACGCACCCAGATCTGTCCAACGGAGTTCTTTGCCTTTGGGCATATCCGCCAGAGCTTTGGTGCCGATGACGTTATCGAGTTCATACGGTTTGATCGCGCCGATCGTGGCGGGACGCAACACGTCGATCATATCGCGGGTGAAAACTTCGCCTGCCTTGATATCCCGCGCAGCGCGCAGACAGCGGCGCTGGACGACTTTGGTCTCCTGCTCGTTGTCGGCAATAAATTTGTCGGAACTGCCGAGCGAGCGTTCGAGCAGACGAGTCTCTTCGACCATCTTCGCCCAGTTTTCGGGGTTCATCGCAAACTTGTGGTCGGGACCTTCGCGGTCATTGCTGTCGGTGAAGTGACGTTCGATCACGCGCGCACCCAACGTCACCGCGCCGAGAACAGGGGCGACGGAATGGGTGTGGTCGGAGAGTCCGAGGATCACATCGGGGAACATTGCCGCGTAGGTTTTCAACACGTTGATATGCAGGTGGTCATAATTATTCGGGCTGGCGGTGTAATTGGTGTTACATTGCATCAATACCAATTGCTTGTTAATCTTCAATATCGCGTGGACGGCTCGCTGGACATCACCAATATCCGCTGCGCCTGTGGCAATGAAAAATGGTTTCCCCTTACCCGCCATACGTTCCAGTGCTTCGATCCAGTCAATTTCACCGGAACCTGCCTTGTACACTTCCACATATTGGTCGAGGAAATCTATCGCTTCGAAATCATAGGGCGAGGAGAAATAGTCAATACCGACTTCGTTGCATTCCTCAACCAGGGTCATGGACCATTCGAATGGAATGGAAGCGCCCTTGTAAACCTCAAACACAGACTTCTTCCAGGTTGCCTGATGTGAAACTTGCCCGCCGCTCATGGCTTTGAAACCATAATCTGAGACGATTTTGGGCGCGTCGAAATTCTGAAATTTGGCGGCATCCGCGCCTGCCTCTTTGGCAAGGCGAATAAGTTTTTTGGCACGTTCCATGTCACCGTCGTGATTGGCGGCTATGTCGGCAATGAAATAGGTGGGGTGGTTTAAGCCGATTGTGCGGTTTCCAAATTTGATTTCCATTTTGTCTCTCCTTTATTTAGATGCCAGGATTTTTCTCGCCTCAATAGGATTGCCGTAATTAAGGATATCAATATCCAATTCCTGAAACAATTCTGTGTTTGGATTCCACAAACCGCCAAGAACGATTGAAGAGCCTGCAGAATGAATCTCTTCCACATCTTGCGGGCGAAACATGCCATAGGAAAGGCTGATGCAATCCGCATTGACCTTTTTCACATATTCCGCGTATCCTGCCAGTCTGCCAGTAACCAAAGCACGAACTGTCAAATCGGGGTGCGACTGCTTGGCATGACATAGCTCTTGATGATCGAGGAAAAGCAGCAACATCTTTTCTTTTGTCCCTGTCCGTTCGAGCAGGCGAATCACTTCTTTTGACAAAGCAAATTCAGGGGTGAATACGGATTTCAAATCCAAAGACAGGATTACGCCAACATCACGCGCCCAAACAAGAACATCTTCAAGAAGCGGCAAAGATTCATTTTCAATCCTAATTTCCTTCAGTACATTCCATGTCAACTGACTGCACCATCGCCCATCAGGCAATTGATAATTATGGCGTAAAAATGGCACTCTATCTGAACTCATTTGCACATCAACTTCGATCAAATCTGCGCCAAGTTCATGGCCTATTTTGATGGCTGCCCACGAATTTTCAGGGACCTCGCCTTCAACTCCACGATGAGACTCGACAAGGGTACGCCCTGTTTTGGATTTAAGGAGTTCAAGAGTCATGGATTGCCTTTTGAAATTTATAACTTTCAGAACCTAAATATCTTGTAAATGGAACGTGAGTCTTCTTCAATTTTAACCAAAGCCAAATTATCGAAAAATACTTCGAAATTTGGTTTTTCAAACTGATTTACATACTCCCAAACTGCTCCAAAATTTTCAGAGGTTATTCCATTAGCAGCCAAAGTAACATGGTAATGTAGATTAGCGTTGTCAAACTGACCCCAACTTACCCATTCGATTGCCCGCAATCTATCGAGAAAATCGGAATGGGCTTTGCGGACTTCCTTAGATGCCATGACATCTATAAAAACAACGTAGTCATCACCATTATCAAAGTAATTGAAGTCGTGTAACATCCACTTTGTTTTTATTTGAGACGCGCAAAATTCTTGAACTGCCTTCTCAACCACGCCATCATCTTCGATAGGAAAACGATATTTAATTGTGATATGAGCAGGCACATTAAGATTTGCGTCAAAACCAAATTGTCCTGCAACCTTTAGGCGTAGTTCCTGGTAATAACTGTTTATTTCTTCTGGCATGAGACAAATAATTCCAAATTCTTTCACGATTCACCAATTTGTTATTTTTTCTGGAAAACAAACTCCAAACCTACCTCCCTATCCTGCCCAAATGCGTGTTGTGGAAGGAGTCTTCGTGCTTCAAGCCGTAGCCGAGGATGCGGTCGAAGCTGGAGTGGGCGAAGAGCAAGATGCCAGCGAACATCAGCCACGGGACGGCAAGCAGGGCGCCAAAAACATACAGCGTAATCCCAAGCCCTTTGTGGTGGATCAGGTTATAG
>JAUXUT010000093.1 GCA_030680695.1 bacterium | reverse complement strand
CTTTTATTTATCTTTCCCGAAACCCTTGCCCCTGTCTTCGCGTGGAAAGTGACCGCCTTCATGACCATGACCATCGGCGGCTGGTGTCTCGGCAATGCCTGGCTGGCGTTCATCACCGCCCGCCGCTGGGATTGGGGGCTGAACCGCGCCTCCCTTTTGTATCTTTGGCTTTTTGGGGTTGCAGAACTACTCGTCTTGTTCGCCTTCCGTGAAAAACTCATCTTACAACACCCTGTTGCATGGCTGTATCTGCTCACCCTCATCATCAATGTAGTAACCGCCTTCGTCGGCATTACAGACTACATCCGCCTTCGCCCTGCAAACACACCAAACGGTGAAATTCTATCGTGGGCACAAAAGGCCCCTGCTCTACTTTTCGTTTTCTTTGTCGGCTTCCTCGGCGCGTACGGCATAACCGCCCAGATCGGCGACGCGGGCACAAACGGCGGCATCTTCCCAGAGGTCATGTCGCTCTTCACCTTGCGCAGTTTTGGCGTGTTCTATTTTTCGCTTGCGCTGGGAGTGCTTCCTTTTTTCTGGCGCGCCGGGCACAAGACCGTCTTACATCATTCCTTTGCCTCATATGGTCTGATCGTTTTTATCACCCTCGCCGCGTTCAGGTACCTCCCTCTCTTTAACTTTGCCCAACGACCGGGCGGCTTGCTATATTTTGGCGTATATCTACTTGCCGGGATTCCGTTGGCATTCCTCTTTCGCAAGTACGGAACAGGAACAAGGGATAGCTCACATACCAACACGACTCACTGACTTGACTCTTCTTCCAGGCAAATCTCCGCATCTTCCCTACCCTTTGGTCTGCTTTTCACCATCGAGCAGTCTCTCACCCGACACATACCCGACAAAACGAGCAATCCCCGATCAATCGGGGATTGCTCTCATCACAACAAATGCAAACTGGTAAACGCTACTGAATCACAGGCTGAAACATGAAATTTTGTCCGCCTTTGTTTTCTCCCGCTCCAAGGTTGACATCCTTCGGGTTGGGCAAGCTCGGCATCCATGTCCCGCCGATGGAAGGCAGGGAGGCAGCGTCCACTGTAATACAATATTGTCCCGCCGTGAGTGCGGAGAAGGTATATTTTCCGTCTCCACCGGTCTGGGCGACCTGGAAACCGCTCGCAGGGCAGGAACCAGCGCCTAACTGAACGGTTATCCCCGCAAGAGGGGAATCTGCCGGGTTGAAATTGCCGTTGCCATTCTCGTCCCGATAGATCAACCCTGATATGGAAGCATTCGCGGGAATGATTTCAGTAAAAGTTGGTAAAACAACGATTACAGTTGAAGTAAGTGTCGGAACGACAGCAGCGGGGGTTGGAGTAAGTGTCGGAACGACAGCAGCGGGGATGGTGGCGCTGGGAAAGAATGGCGTTTGGGTTGCCGTTCCAGCGGAAGATAAAGTCGCCGCAGGCGTTTCAACCGTCGGCACAGATGGAAGCGTAGGGGCTTCGGCGGGAGCAGACGCCCCGACGATAACTGTCACAGAATTGGAATCAACCTCCCCGTCTGAACCGACGAGGCGCACGCCCAGGGTGTATGTGCCCGGCTCGGTCGGAGTCCAGGGCTGGAAGATGTATCCCGCGGGAATGGGTTGGGAAAAATGATCCACGCGATACGGGCTGTCGTTGACCAACAAAATGGCGGAAGATGCGCCAGCGGAAAAATCCACCAATGTTTTTACATCCACCACATCGCCGATCTGAAATTGCGCGCCATCCACTGGATGGATAATGGCAGCAGAATTTCCACCGTCCATCTTGGGTATCGGGATATTGCAGGCTGAAATCAACAGCGCGCAAAGCGCAAGCGTATGAAATATTTTTATTTTCATCATCTACCTCGGACCAACACTTCCAACAGTATCATAAGGTAACACCTTGCAAGCATCGATGTAAGCAATGGTCGTGCCGTCATTGCTGTAAATGGTTTCCCCCGGTCCGATGTACGTCATCGGGACCATCGTAAAAGCATACGTCAGGATGGCATTCGGAGGAGCGCAGGGCATTCGTTGAATAAATTCGCCCCTTTCAATTGGCACATGCCAAAATGTTTCGTTTAGAAAATCAGCCGGGTCAGCGCCCAAAGCATCAAGGCGGCCAATGGAAAAAATCGCCCA
>JAUXUT010000026.1 GCA_030680695.1 bacterium | reverse complement strand
GCCGACGCCCTGAGGAAATGCCTTGCAAAACAAACTGCCCTTTTCCATCAATTGGAAGAGCAAGTGGGCGATCTGAAGCAGGTAGTAGAAGACCTTGCGTGCGGTGTCGTTTTGGCTGTAAGGGTGTTCCAAATGGAAGCCACCGTTTTTCTGGATGTTGAAGCCTTCGTTCTCGACCTTCCAACGCAGCCGGCCAGCCTGATTAGCCAGCGTGTCGACATTGTGGGCCGTTGGGATAAAGTTGGTCAGCCACTTGAAGGTCGTGGTGGTATCGCCCTGGCGAGTGGGTTTGCTTTCTTCGCATGCCAGCATATTCAAAGAGTGGTGACGATCCTGGCTGTCGCGATAATCGATCTGCCTGACCCAATGATATTCCTGGTTGATCTCCTGCTGCCGACCCAGGCGTATGTGCTTATGGACATACGCATCGAGCACAGCGTTATCGTCCTTCGCTGCCGACCCAGGCGTATGTGCTTATGATTTTCCGACGTTTGGGAAAGGATCAGGTCATAGGTGCGATGCACCTGGGGCAGATCCGCCTGCTGGAGTACGATCATGAAGCGCCAGTGGTGCTCCTGGCAAAGCTGGAAAGTCGGACCACCGGCAAAAAGCCCATCCAGCAACAAGCAGATCGGCAGATGGGGAAAACGAGCCTTCAGGCGCTTGCTCAAACGGTAGAAAGCCTTCAATTCACAATCTTGTTTGTCGGCTTGTGGATCCGCATTCTCGATGAACTCGGTCATGAGTGAGAAAGCGAACCCATTGGCCGTGACCAGTTTGGCTTCCAGCACTGGATGGTAGTAGAGGGTCTCGCCATTCTTGAGTTTCCTGGCCATACAGGTCTCACAATGACGGCTCTGGAACGTCAACACCCCCGTGCCATCGATGGCCAGGAGAAAATTTCCATACACGCGCCAGCGGTACAGGACTTTCTTGCGGATCAAGGTCTCCACCATCTGACACACCACTTCCTGCACCTCCGCCGGTTCTATTCTTTTGAAGGCATAGTTGAGTGTGTCTCCATGCGGGACTTCATCCACCTCGAACCAGGCTTCAAATTTGGTCTGCGATGGTGGGTTGCCACGCAACTGGTAGTTGATCTGTCGCCGCGCCCCCAACCGAAACAGGTACATCAGCACGCCGGCGCTCAGCAAGCCTGCCAAGGGATACCGGATCAACCCCGGATGGCGTCCATCTCTGACACCCTCGAAAAGTTTCTGCCAACCTCCAAAATAATGATACAGCGTGCCGCAAAAGGCTTTCAGCAAGACTCTTTGCTCATCCAGTTCCTGCTCCGCTTCCTCAATCCAGTGGCTTTGTTCTTCATTTGCTTCGCTCATCCCCCAACCTTACCCCATTCTGCGAAAAATCTTGCGCGAAAAACCTTCGGTTCTTCACCGCTGCTGCCCAATACAGTAAATAGATAATTTCAATAAAATATTGCAGCTTTCCAACAAATAATGTTCACAGATGGACTAAACATCAATGGTCATTGGTAAGATCGAATGGCATTAACAATATATTCCGCCTCCTCTAGCTTTAAGTGCGGGCCCATAGGCAAGCTCAACTCAGATTCCGCAATCTTCTCGGCTATGGGAAACGTTCCTTTTTGCATACTCATTTCTGAATAAGCGCGCGACAAATGAGGAGGTACGGGATAGTGAATCATAGTATCCACACCTTTGCTTTTTAAATATCGTTGAAGATCGTCCCGCTTTGGGTGGAGTAAAGGAAAAATATGCCAAATTGGTGATGCTGACTCAAGCACCTGGGGCAGTAAAAGATCGGGAATGCCAGCCAATGAATCGAGATAAAAAGAGGCGATTTTGTTACGACGATCATTCCAGTCATCAAGATACTTCAACTTTACTCGCAGAAAAGCAGCCTGTATTTCGTCTAAACGAGAGTTATATCCTTTTTCATCGTTGTAATATTTGACCTTTGATCCATAATTTCTTAAACCTTTAATATGCGTAGCAAGCAATTCATCATTTGTAACAATCGCACCGGCATCACCTAAAGCTCCCAGGTTTTTTCCAGGATAAAAACTAAACCCAGCTGCGTGGCCAAGATTGCCACTCATTTTGCCTTTATAGTGTGCGCCTTGCGCCTGAGCAGAATCCTCTATGACCTTTAGATCATATTTATCAGCCAGAATCATCAATCGTTCCATATCAGCCGGTTGGCCATAAAGATGAACTGGAAGGATTGCACGGGTTCGAGATGTAATGGCCGATTCAACTTGTTCAACATCCAGGTTATAAGTAAAAGCATTTGGCTCTACAGGGACAACTCTGGCCCCGGCATAAGATACTGCCAGCCAGGTAGCAATATAAGTATTAGAAGGTGCAATTACTTCATCACCATCCCCAATCCCATAGGCACGCAGGATAAGGTGCAGAGCCTCTAATCCGTTTCCAACACCAATACAATAGCGAGCACCGCAGTATTCCGCAAATTCCTGTTCAAAGGCATCCAATTCTTTTCCCATAATATACCAGCCGGACTCCATGACACGATGGTAAGCTTCATCCAATTCACCTTTAAGCTCCTGATAGGGAGACTTCATATCAAGAAACGAAATATATTGCATCATTTTTCTTCAACCTCTTTGAGAAATAGATCATAGTCTCGAATGTAATCTTCTGCGTTATAAATATCAGATGCAAGCACCAACAAAACTGCATCTGCTGAATATTTATACTCAGTTGCCCATACCATGGGAGGGATGTGCAGCCCAAGATTCGGGCGGTTTAATAAAACTTCAACACGGTTTCGTCCATCATCTACAACAACCGAACAACTACCTTTTATACAAACAAGGAACTGGTGACATTGGCGATGCGCATGTTCCCCACGAACTTCTCTACTTGGAACATCAAAAACTAAAAAATATCTTTGGGGCATAAACGGTAATGACTTATCATATTCAGCAAAAGTAAGGCTACCGCGCAAATCCATCACCTTAGGGAGGTCATACAATCTTACACCACCAACGATGACATTATCCTTTATTTCTTTTATTGCATCGGATAAATTGGGCTTATCTATGCGATTCTTGTTTGCCTGAACATAGCCGGTAATTCGGGCTGGATTCCCTACAACAACTGCAAATGGTGGAACATCTTTGGTTACAACAGTTCCCGCGCCAACCATAGCGTATTGACCAATGGTCAATCCTGGCAATATCGTAGCATTCGCACCGATTGAAGCTCCTTTACGAATTACTGTGCGAGTGAAAGATTCGGGATATTGTTTACTGCGAGGAAACAGGTCATTTGTAAAAGTGGCGTTGGGTCCTATGAAAACATCATCCTCAACAGTAATCCCATCCCATAATTGGACCCCACTCTTAATAGTGACGCGGTCGCCAACAATCACATCATTCTCAATGAAAGTGTGGTCGCACATATTACAATCTTTGCCGATCACAGCGCCAGGAAGAATATGTGCAAATGCCCAAACACGAGTATTTTTGCCCACATTCAAAGATTCCACGATAGAATTCGGATGTGCGTAAAATGATTTCGTATGACTCATTTCCCTGAATCCCTTTCTTAGCAATCGGGTTTTGGCAGATCGTAGATTTTATCAATCACAAATAAAGGCCGTCGGCGCACTTCATCAAGGGTGCGCCAGAGGTATTCACCCAGAACTCCCAGCATGGTCATCTGGATCCCCGATGTAAATGTCATGATGAGCATGGTGGGCACATATCCTTTAACATCAATCCCAAAATAAAGCCAATAATAAAGAATGAACACACCATACATAAATGAAATGATCGCGACGACAAAACCAAGGATGGAAAGCATACGAATTGGAACAAATGAAAAAGCAATAAAAGTGTCAACAAACAATTTAATCTTTTTTTGAAGCGTCCATCGTGATTTTCCCTCTATTCGGCTTCGACGAGTGTAAGGGATCATGATGGGTTTAAAGCCAAGCCAGTAAATTAATGTCATAAGGTTCGTATTTTTTTCTTGGATTCGATTGATTTCATTTAATATCTGACGATCAACGAGAAAAAAATCAAATCCACCATTTGGGTAATCTGTAATAGCAAACCTTCGTATTAAGGAATAATAAATATTTGACAATTTCTTCTGGAAAAATGGCTCTTCACGTTCCTGACGAACGGCAAATACAGCCTTAACACCCTTCTCCCAATAGTCTAACATTTCCCTGAATAATTCAGGAGGATCTTGTAAATCAGCAGAGATCATCCCTACACAATCACTGGAAGCAATTGAGAAACCTGCCTGAATAGCAGCCATAGATCCAAAATTACGAGTTAGCTTTATTACCTTAATATTTTCTGGATATTTATTTTTAAATTCAAGTAATACCTCTAGCGAGCGATCCCCAGAGCCATCATCAACAAAAATAAGAGTAAGATGATAACCTGGCAATATATTTGCAAGTTCCAACAGCCGAGGAACAGTTTCGAGTAAATTCATTTCATTATAATAAACTGGCACAACTATAGAAAATGTTTTCATAAAATCAAACCAATCACATCGAGACAAATCATAACCAAGAAGCATTTCCTGTTTGAGGCCAAGTTACAAACACATAATTTTTGAAGGATTTTTTGTTTGCACGGAAAATTACGTGAGATCCATTCCTGATTAATAATAGCAGCATTTTCTTTTATCGCAACTAACCTTTTGCCAAGACTAACAGCCCCAATACCTGCTGGGCGTAAATCGCATTCACACGTTTCGCAATATTTTTGGAAAAAGTACCATGAATTAATCCTTTCGTAAAAAAATAATTCAAAAGTTGAAGATATAGATAGTCTGTATTGGCCTGCGATTGCATCTCGTAAGAGCTAGCCAGGGATAAAATTTTGGCTTCAAGATGTTCAAAACTGCTCACTTTTGGTCTCAGGAAAATCATTTGAAACAGCCATAACCAGGCATGCATTTGCCATCTTCGGCCTTTAATCAATAAAGATAGTTGAGGATGCTTCTTCACCAGCAGGCAGGCCATCAACCCTGCGACATATTGCCGCTTCGAGAACGTCCAAATGTTGTGATAATGATAATGATATGCAATCGGCGTGGAAACATATAGAATTCGCAGCCCTTTTTTCGACAGGCGATACGCCAACTCGGCATCTTCGAAAGCAGCGTAGGTGAAATCGGTATCGAACCAATGGTCGAGCGATTTCAGAAAGTTGGTTTTGATCGAAATGTTCGACGTGTAAAAGTGTCGAAAATCATACTCCTGCCCATCTCGAAGATAATAATAGCTAAACTGCTGCGCCCCCACACCGTCAATATGCGCCATGAGAGTATTCATCGTAAGGTCTGGCGGCCAAGTCGTGTACCCTAGTATCGCCGTGGTTAAGTCTGTATGAAGGTTATGGGACTCGATATGTTGGCGCACAAAGTCCGGGGCAGGCAGGATGTCGTCGCCGACGAAGAGAGTCAATGGAGCCTGGGCAATCGCAATGCCCCGGTTACGAGCGGCCGCCGGACCCTGGTTGGCTGCCTGGCGTTCTACGATCAACGAATAATGCTTTGGGCGATAGGAAGTCAATAGTTCGTAAGTATGATCTGTGGAAGCATCATCCACTGCGATCAATTCAAAAGAGATACCAGTATCCTGCTGGTCATAGGCCTCCAGCACGCGCCGCAAATCATATCCGCGGTTATAACAAGGCATGATGATACTGATAGCGTTCATTGTATTGCTCAATCCACCGTCGCCTTGATCCACTCAGCTGTGCGGGCAATCCCCTCCGAGAGAGAGACTTCGGGTTGCCAGCGCAGCATCTCGCTGGCAGTGCGGATATCCAATTGCAGGCGGGGGACATCAAAATTCCGGGCAGATTCGTATCGAACCTGGATTTTGACCTTCAAAGTCTGTTCGATGGCCGCCACCAACTGGTTCAGGGTATGCACATCTGTTCCGCCCAGATTGATCACTGCATTGACCGTTGCAGGCGAATCCAACGAAGCCAGAAGTGCCCTGGTCAAATCATCTATGTAAAAATAATCACGCTGCACCTCCCCATCGCCCCAAATGGTCACCGGTTCGCCGCGCAGCGCATGATAGATAAACACTGAAACTGCTCCCTGCCGGCGATGAGGGTTTTGGTACGGACCATAGGGTACTGATGGCCGGAAGATGGTGTAATTCATGCCGTGCAAATACGAATACATCTGCGCATACTTCTCCACGGTTAGCTTGGTGACGCCATAAGCGCTGATGGGCCGCGTGGGATGGTCTTCGCGGATTGGCAACGCTTCGGGGATGCCGTATACGGTGCCCCCTGAGGAGAGATAAACGAATCGTTTGACACCCGCATCCAGGCAGGCTTCCAGCAAATTGACGCTGGGGATCAAATTCTGTTCAATATCGGCTGCCGGATTCTTCAAGGCTGTCTCGTGGATGGTTGACCAGGCCAAGTGATAAACCACCTCGATTCCCTGATCCACCAACGTTTGCCGAATCAGATTGGCATTGCCGAGGGTACCCTGAATATATCGCACCCCATCGGGAAGAATGTCATAAGGGCGAGGGTAGAGATCAAACACCGTCACGCGGTGTTGTTCAGATGCAGCCAATTGATTGACCAGGTGTGAGCCGATAAAGCCGTTTCCGCCTGTAACCAAAATGTGACTCATAATCCATTACTCCTTAACTTCGACAGCGCTCGCGCAATGAGGTTGGCCCGCACCACAGGTTGTACGGCCGGAGAAGTCGGCTGCTCCTTACCCAACTCACGCTGGATAAAAGCCAGATAGCTGACCCGCACAGGATTGCCCGGGTCAAGCAAATCCAGCGCCAGTTGCGGATTTTCAGCCAGGCGTTGCAAGAGCATCACATTCAGCACCCGCTCCAAGCCGAATGTATAAATCGAATGGAGCAACTCGTCTACAGCAGGCGCAGCGGAGAGATCCACAAATGCCGGATCTGCCAGATGCTGGGGCAGATGCATGGCCAAGCACCAGCAAATCTCGAAGATCATCGCCGCCCGATCATTGCGAATGGTGTTGGTTGCATGAACCCGGTAGCGCATCAAAACATCCGGCAGCAACACCATGCGGGCTACTCTGGCTGTTCGCAAGGCAAAATCCCAATCGTGGGTAAAGCGCAATGGGCGAAATTCTCCGACAGCCTCAAACCAGCGCCTGGGAAAAACGAAATTGCTCGTCGTGCTCCAATAATTCTCGGTAAGCAAAGCCTTATGCAGGTCGCTGCCTGCACGGAAGCTGCGTTCGGGTGCTTCCAATGGCCAGGGGGAAGCATCGGCATAACCATGTTTGACCCCCAAAGGCTTCCCATCCCGGTCAATAATCTCGATATACGACCCCACTAACCCGACCTGACGGTCAGATTTTAACACATCGAGTGTTTTTGCCAGCCGAAGTGGACGGTAGAGATCATCAGAATTCAAGATCGCCAGATATTCACCACTGGCTTCGCGCAAGCCGCGATTGATGACGGCATGCGCGCCTTGATTTGGCTGAGTCAATACCCTCAGGCGCGGGTCGCTGAAGCCCGCCAAGACATCCAGGCTGTTATCCGTTGAGCCGTCGTCCACCACGATCAATTCAAAATCTGTGTGCGATTGAGAAAAAACACTCTCCACCGCATGACCAATGTAAGCCGCATGATTATAAGAAGGAATGATCACCGAAATCTCAGGCATGATCTTCTCCCAACCAGACCTGTAGATATTGTCGGGCAATATGTGAGACACCGAAACGCTGATCAATGATCTGCCGCATGGCGGCAGAATCTACCGGCTCGCCTAAAGCCTGTAACACCCCCATTCGCAGGGCCGCCACATCGCCAATATTCGGCACCACCACCCCAGCATGGGTCATCTCCACCACGTCACGAATGTGCCCGACATCGGTGGCAACTACCGGTTTACCCATCGCCAGAGTCTCTAGGATTACCAAAGGCATCGCCTCATATTCCGATGGCAGTACCATGACATCTGTAACCGCGTAAATATCAGCGATTGGCGTATAAAATTTGTGGCGGGTAAAGTTTTTCAAGCCAGTACGCGCAATCTGTTCTTCGACCGCAGAGGTCAACGAGCCATCTCCGACCATCAGAAAATGAATATTCTCCTCGCCGGCAAACCGGCGCGCCAATTCGATAAAATCCAGAGGACGCTTTTGGGGGTGCAGGCGCGCGCAAAAGGTAACCAGTTTTTTCTCCAGCGGCAACCCCAGCTTTTGCTTGATTTGGAGGCAGCGTTCAACGGGATAATCTGCCGGATTGATGTCTTCCATGTTAATGGCATGTTCGACAAAGTGGATACGCTCCGGGCGAATGCCGCGATTGGTGTATGCCAGGGTTATATTGGGGTTGGCTGAGATGTGCGCATCCATTGCGGCCGCCACTGTTGGGTCGTAGCGATTGATCCAACCAAACTGATGATCGTATACCTGATCAACAATACGAAGCCCGGGATAGTGTTGACGCAGCGCGCCTAACGCATCGTAAATCCAGTTGGAACCATTCGCAATATAAAGCGTATCTGCCTGAAAGCGTTCAATCAAATAACCCAAAAAAGAGAAATTCAAAGGGGGAAGCAGGTAATCGGCCGCTGTGTAAACAAACGGGACCGTTTGGTGGAATGCGTCCGCTGTCGTTCCCAGGGCAGCATCCATGCCTTCTACCGTGACAACAACAAAGCGAACCTGGTCCTGTAAATGGCGAATCAATTGCAAAGCCAGACGCTCTGCGCCTCCCACGGCTAGAAAGGGCATGAAGATTATGATTGTAGGTAGATTAGAGGACTCAGGGAGTACAGGAATGACCGTGTTGACCGGATGTACAACATGTTCCAGTGGTACCCAGGGTATCTGAGAATTACTTCGCGCCAAAATATAATTTCCCGTCAATCTCCATTCCACAGTCTTTGCTAACAGAGTTTCAGTAGGGAAAGGATGGTCTGTGTCGGGAAATGCTGTCGTATGCACGATTATTTTCCCGGCAACAGACGGCATATCCGGCCGCTCTATCAAGCGACCCGTAATATCCAGGGAGAAATCATTACGCGCGCAATCTCTGCGTATCACCTGGCGAAGATAAGGCAGCATACGATCACCCGGCAAATGGCTGCTCCTCAAAGGGGCAAGCAACCAGTCTGGCTTGCCAAGAGCGTTCACCGTAAATGCCAGCCCCTCGCTTTCCAATGCAATCAAATTAGTCTCTAAATATGCCCGATTGCGCTGAAGGAGATCAGGAGAGGCCATGCACAGGTAACGTCCTGCAAGGCCGCGACACAACTCATCCAGGACAGGTGCATCCCAGGCGCGGAGCGGTTCTCCAAGCGTAACCGCCGTGCCTGTATCACTGTTCCATACCACCACTTCGATCTCACGGAGAGTTTGCCCAGATACCCAGGTCAGCACATCGGACTCGCCCACAGACGGTAGATTAAGCCCAGGGTTCTTTTCGATCACAACGCTGATCGCGGGCATAGGACATGGCATACCGTCTTGAGCCGTGATCGCGAACGGGGCGGGCTGTGGGTTGACCACGGATTTAGCGTCTTTGTGTTTCAATTTTTCCACAGACTGGCGGGTAAGTGAGCGTACACCAAAGCGCTTCAGGTAAATTGCTGTGCGCACTCCAAGGCGCAGCCAGCGCTCGCGACGACTGCCGTGTGGAGCGATCACAGTTTGAATTTTCAAAAGCGCTTGCATCAGCCGCCAGGTAGTGCTGCTGTAAATCTCTGCCACATGCGCGGTCAACGACGCCACTGTCTGTTCCCTCTCCGACACTTGCGCAGTCAACGACGCCACTGTCTGTTCCCTCTCCGACACTTGCGCGGTCAACGATGCCACCTGTGCCGTCAAGGTCTGGACAGTTGCATCCTTTTTATTAAATGACTCAAATAATTGGAGATTAATGGATTTTGTAATATTAACTATGCGGCTGTTCTGTTCTCTATTTGAAGATGGAATATTAAAGGCGCGTTGGAAAGTTTCTTCCCAACGAAACGCATTTTGAGATAAAAGCCAATTCTTCCTGATCGCTGCCTGTGCGCGGGTCGCTAATTGAAACCTTAATTCGTCATTTTCAATCAACTGAATTAAGCAATCTGTCCATTCATCAGGCGAGGAGGCTAATAATCCATTCTTTCCATGAGATACGGCATCAGAATAGGTTTCGAGATGACTAAACACTCCTGGCGCGCCCAAAGCGCTGTATTCAAAAAACTTCAGCGGGCTTTTGCATCGGTTGAAAAGGTTATCAACCAATGGGGCGATGAAAATATCGGCAGATTGGGTTTGGAAAAAGGCTGAAAAATCCTTGTACGAATAAGGATAGTGAGGCGTCCATTTCACCTGAGGGTAGGAAAGCATCTCTGCGGGCGGTTGCATTCCCCAAAAGTGAAAACGTATCTTGTGGGGGTAACGCTTTATTAAATCCAACAAAACCGGGGTGATATAGTCCAAATCAGGTCCGTGTGAATCGGTTCCCATATAGCCAATTGTCAGCATTTCATGGGACGAGTCTTTTGGGAGAGGCGGCTTCAAACGCCACAGATCATCATCAAAGTAGTTAGGGAGAACCACTACGTTCTTATTGTAATTGGACACTACATCCTTCAAAGCCTGTGTGGCGACAGTGACCAAATCCACCTCAGTTAACGCCTGAAACATTGGTAAAAGGGACGGAGTATAATATCGCGCCAACCGATCTGGATGATTTTCCGGTAAGAAAAAGAGTAAATCATCCAAATCAAATACGATTGGCTTTCTTTCCCGTCTAGCTGCCTCCACAATTTTTTGATATTCGGCAAATTTTCCGGGAAGTTCCCGTTGAAAAACAACGATATCGCCTTCCGAGACTCGCTCTGGAAAAACTTCACCATTTTCGACCCCATAAACAATGCGAATCCCCGCCTGCTGAAATGGAGCGCCAATCCGTAGGCTTCCCATTGCATCCGCGCCAGTATTATTCAAAGAAAACGAATAACAAACCGCATTTCTAATCTTCATAAAGTATTCCCTTTTCCTAGCTTCTTCATCCCATACCATACCTTCTTTATAAGAAATTCGCGATAACTACCTCTTGGAATCAGCCACATTCGTATTTTGCAAATTACCGTGACTAATTTCCAGTCCCTGTTGCCTTTAATTTCTGTCACCTGCGCTGTCAGCGCCTGCATGGACTGTTCTATCACTTCATTTTGCTGCATTAAAATTCGAACTTGATCAGCCTGTTCACTTAAATCCTGGCGCATCTTAACCGATAATGAGCGCAAGTCTGTATTCTCCTTCCATAAATACCAGAACTTGCGTTCGTACTCTCTAACAAGCCTGGGGTTCGATCGGTTGATTTTTACAAATTTAACCGCCCAGGATGTGATGAATGACATGTCAGATTCCAAGTCTCGGTAAAAACCATAACGCGCAAATTGCTCCGCCCAGTATTCAGGAGGTTGAACATTAAAATGAGTTGACTCTTTATAGTCAAAGGGTGTCGAAGAAAAAATGATTTCGTTGGTATGCGCGCAAAGATTGGCGATCGCTTTTTCTGATTCCGGTTGGGCCAGGTGCTCCAATACTTCGATGCAGGTAATCAGGTCATATTTTTGAGGGAACGGCTCGCTTACTGACCCGACCCAGCAATACGGTTTGATATCAGCATAAACATTCTCTATGGCAAACTTGGAAATATCAACTCCAAAGGCTTCCACTCCATGCTTTCGAAAAGATTCCACCAAAAAACCCAATGCGCAGCCAGCATCAAGTACTGTCTTGGGCTCAGATTCTTGAATGATCCTCTTCGCAATCTCATCGAAGAAATTCAACCAGCCTTCATCTCGTTCGTATGGCCGGCCACACCCATGGTCATAGTAATATTTATCAAAAAAAGAAGAGCTACTCATATTCCCATCTTACCTCAGTTAGTCAACAAAATCTTAGAGAAAGCCGTGTCAGGAAAACCAGCCGCCAGCCCGCAAATAGACGGTCGAGTTACTGATCTTTAGCCGAATCCAACTTACGCAGGCGATAAAGTATCTCCTCTAGAATCTTACGGTTAAAGCCGATCAGGTCTGCGAGCAGGCCGATCAACACGATCTGAAAACCGACGATTAGCAAAACAGCCGAGAGGATTAACGATTGAACGTGTCCGGTGCTCTGCTCGATGATAAAGTAATATAAGAATCGAATCCCTGGTAAAAATCCTGTGGCGATCATCCCGATGCCCAGTATAAGAAAAATGCGCAAGGGCTGATACATGGCATAAGAGCGCACAATCGTTATCGCCGATTGAACCAGGTAATGGGGAATACTGCGCATCAGGCGCGATGCGCGCGTTTGCGGGCGCGTGCGCACGGGGACGTAGGCAACCCCCAGGTGGCGCGCGCCGGCCTGGATCAGTGTCTCCAGCGTGTAGGAATAATCGCTGAGAACGGTAATTCGCAGCGCCGCCTCGCGGCTAAAAGCGCGAAACCCGCTGGTCGCATCCGGCACACTTAGGCCAGAGGCGCTTTGCACCACCAAACTACCCATACGCTGTAAGAACCGCTTGGGCAGCGAAAAATGCGCCAGGTTGGCTACGCCGCGATCGCCCACTACGATTTCGGCGCGATGTTCCAGAATTGGCGCAATCAATTGGGGGATATACCCGGCGTCATACTGATTGTCCGCATCGGTATTGACGATAATGTCCGCGCCGGCGCGCAGGGCGAGTTCCAACCCGGCGACAAAGGCGCGTCCCAGCCCCTGGTGCTGGGGAAAGCGGCCGACGTGATGCACCCCCAGGGCGCGCGCCACTTGCGCGGTTTGATCCGTGCTGCCGTCATCCATCACCAGCCACTCGATTTCGTCAATGCCCGGCAAGGCGCGCGGCAAATCTTTAAGAGTAAGGGGCAGGGTCTCGGCCTCGTTATAGCAGGGGATTTGGATGATGAGTTTCATAAAAGGATTATATCCCTCTGGCTACGATTGAGCAACTTTCAGGAGTCTCTACCTTGGGTCCAAGAGCCTTTCCGACAATTTAATGCCCACTCACTACCGTCTCGTAATACTTTTCACACGCAGTGATTTTTTCGGCGGTTAACTCAACTGAGCGCGGGGTTACGATCATAGTTTTACTATCTATAGTCACGTTTGGAGAAAAACACTCCGCGTATCCTTTGGGCGGCCTCCTGCTGTGAGCCATATATTGAATACTCGACAATTCCATATTACGAGCTATGACGTAGTCGTTCAGACCAAACCCATCAATAATGTTAACATGAGGCAGTACCCAGGAAATCACGCCGACCGAAGAAGCAACCATAACTGGGAAGCCATCTCCTGATATTTGCAAACCTTGGGTGCGAGATGGCAATGTATCAACAAGATAGAGATAAAATACTTTATGCTCCTGATGGCGCATGCAAACGGCGTGGTCAATCAACCAAAACTGCATATCATCGTAAGCTCTTAAATATTGGAAGGCAAATTCAGGGAGAAATGACATCTTCCGTTGGATTGCATCAGTAACAGACGCTTTCAAAAAAACCGATTCTTGTCGGGTGATTTTTTTATGGGTGATAACCCAGTGTGTCCAAGGAATCGGCAAGGAGCAAAAAATGAGTATCATCAAAAAAAATACAGATGTTTTAATGCTCAATTTGATAGCATTGAGTAGCCAAATGAACGAGATAAATAATAACAAGATCAAGTGGCTATAAACCCGAAACTCGAAATGATCGCCACCAACAATAACTGTGTAATAAAAGAGATGCACTAAAATAAGGAAAATGACCACAAACTGAGTCAGGCTCAGATCAAGAATACCCAACAGGAGGATACAAATTGCTAAAACCCCTAACAAACAGATTGCCCAAAAAGGATGGCCGGTCAACCATGAAATCATTCCACTTAGCGCAATTATCCCAAAGAGCCATCCTAACTTCAGAGTCTTCTTCCCGCCTTGAGCTAATTCAGTTATCCGTCTGTCGGGATTTAATACAAACTGCGGAACGCCGACATTTAGTGCGAGCAATGTAGATAAACGGAAACGGGATTGGATCAACCGAAAAACGATAACTGTAAACAATAACAACAACCAAATCCAAAGAGAGTATTCGATCACAAACGACAAAAAATAGCGGACGCCACTCTCTAACCAGATGCGCCCAGTGACCTTTGCAAAGTATGTATTCGGGAGCCAGGCTCCATACATCAAGTACCGCCAGATAAAATAAAATGGGATAATCAAAAGCGGCATGGCTGCCATGAAATCCAAAATGGCTAATTCTTTTATAACCATCTTCTTATAAAAAGCCGCGCCAATTAAAAACACCGCCGCCACTGCAAATAGTATTCCATCTGGGCGCGTAAGGGAGATCAAAGTGGTTGGAATTGCGATTCCCCATATCCATTCTCGCTTGTAAACCTTTAAAAAAAGAACACAATAGATAAATAGCGTAAACAGTAAGTTGAAAAGGGCCGTCTCAAGGCCAGAACTGGTCCAAGCCAGGAATGTGCGATTCGTCAAGGTGCCTAAAAACACCAAACCCAGCAAGAACACGCGATATCGCTTGAGTACGCCGTGCAGTTCCATCCTAAGTACCATTAACGCGCCCACAATCAACGTGAGACATGAAAGGACCAACGAAATGACGTTGGCAGAATCGGGCGGCTCAACCCCGAAAAGACGCCAAACTCCGTCTAGAAAAACTACCCATAAGAAACTAGTATATCCCTCTACTGGGCGAAAAGGTGCCGGGTTCCAGACGTAACCATATCCTAGGATACTGTTGCTGATATATCGAAAAGAGATAAACGCATCGTCGGTTAAAAACCAAAACAATCGCCAGCCGAAATAGATACCTGCCAAGGCAAGAACACTCAAGAATAAAAGACCTAGTTTTTCTCTACGAGCAAGATGGAAATTCATAAAGCTTTTCTCAAGGAAAATAAATGTTCGCCGTAACCAAATCTGCACACGTAATCTCGGCCGGGTAAAAAAATATCTCCCTGTCTATCATTCTCAAGCGCAATTAGAACAACCATCCGCATCCTGGCTATAAATGCGCAACCTTTCGGATAAATTGCTTTCGTTATAGCAAGGAGACGACGTATATTTAGGACATACCAACTTGTTGTTAGCCGGCGGTTTTTTAGAAAACTTACTGGCTGATACGTTCATAAATAATAAAATCGGTTTCTCTCGGCCCACGCAAGGTTGCTACAGGTTGGTATTGTTGGTCAAATCGGGGATCGGATCTAATGCCTGCTAAAGCCCAATCAAAATCTGGCAGGTAGACATAGTAATCAGGTTTATATTGCCAGAAACTCCACGCAAAATCCCCTTCCGCAATATGAGGAACAACATCAGGCAGAACTAATCCAGCCAAATCGATAATCCGATTATCTGTATAGTAACCGAGATAACCTATTTCAATAAAAGCAATGCTTTCTGAAGAATTAGTATGTTCACGAAACCATCGGCTCAAAGCTGTATAACTCTCTCCCCTTGCATCGCCCTGATAAGTCAACACAGCGTTGAAAGTCGGTTTTGCCAACGCAAAAACAAGAATGATAGTAAAAAGAACTGCTATGCCCAGAGATAGATTATGAGGTTTTATGTGCCTGGTTAGTATTTCGGCAATCGTGATAATTCCCAACCCAAAACCCAGATTCAAGACAAATAAAACCGGAAATCCGTACCACCAATAACCCGACACATTGAGTAAAGTGTATCCTGAAATGTAAAGAATTATCCATCCTACCAGAATCAACCACCTGTGTTTTCGCAGTAAGACATCAATAAATCCAATAAACACTATTACCCACCAGAAATTAATAATAGGTAATACTTCAAATGTAAATGATTTTCCCCATAAAGGCATCCAATCCTCTATTAGTCGTTGTAAAAAGGGGCGCCACATACCAGTTTGGCCTTGCGCCTGCTTTGCAGCAAGCGAGTTGGGTAAAAAAGACCCAAATGTAAAATGAGCATAGATAGCCCAGAGTAATACGGGCAGTGTAAAACCAACTACAAGTTTCAGGATGTTTCGCGTCAATTCAACATCAATGGATTTTCTTGTAACCCAATGTTGTGTTAGTACAGCAATCGAGAGTACAGCCAACACCAACACGCCTTCTCCACGCATAAGAAATAATAGACCTGTAATGAATCCTGTTATCCAATAACGCCCACTCAAAAAAATAGAGAGAGACAAGACCAAAAGAAAAGCAAATGGATAAGCTTCCATTCCTAAAAAGCCTATCCATCCTGACCCAATCAAAACTAAAGCCAGCGTGCATACTTGCCAATTTTCCAACCCCCATTCTTTGCGAAAGAAAAAGATTGTCCAGGTTACACCGAGCCAGCAGAATGCGGTAAGAAATACTGCAATAACAGGGATATCTGTTTTAGGAAAAATCAAAGCCAATCCCGCAACGGCTATTGTAAATAGCGGCGTAGTCGTTCCCAAAACGGCGGGGGAGTGATTGAACACAAAGCCATTCCCGCTGGCAAGATTTTTCGCGTAAGTAAGCGTGATATAGGAGTCGTCGTTCAAAAAGGCAGGATAGTGATACGCAACAATCAGTGGGAACAAACTTACGAACACTAACAAAATAACTGTGAATAATAATGAGTGTTGAGCCATCTTGTTTTGCATTACGTTACTATTACCTTTTCTGGCGGGCTAACAGCCGGGGTTACCGGCAAATGTGGGATTGGCGAGAAACACCACCGGACAAGTGCAAGCCGCACCCGCACTTGTCCGGTGGTAGGTCAGGAGATGACGCCCAGGGTGTAGGTAACGGCCCTGCTACTCCCTATTTTTTTTGGGGGAGCGCCTTAACACTATTACCCCTATCCTAGTTTTCATCCCCTGCCACACGGCTTTCAAGACTTGACCGCACATCTTCCAGGTAGGTAGAAGTATTCGGACTTATTCTCCCTAAACCTGTCTCAGATTTCAGCACTGCCTCAAAGCGCCTATGGTGCATACGGCTTTGTAGAACCTACTGGGAGGTTTTGCACATATTGCTTCCAAAAGGTTCCCAGAGAAGTTATCCCCTCAGGCGGGGGCAGGCAATTAGGATCTGATAGTGGTAACCCAGAATTGAACAGAGACCCACCAAGATACTCGTTGAAGTAGAATGTTCCGCTGTAGTCTCCACAGTTACCGAGATCATAATCAACACTGAACCAATTCCAACGTTGAACAAGACGATACCCATCGGCAGGATAGCCGATGTTTGCATCGGTCTGGTTCAGGAAAGCGTCGAATGAAGGGTACATAAAGCTATCACGCACCTGTTCTGGCGTGAATGGGCATCCCGATGTGTCTGGGTAGTCATCGCAATAGAGCCAGGCTGGCCAAAGAACGCCGTACTCAGTAATGATGAGCGGCTTGTTTTGTTGCCCATGCTCTTGCATCCACGTTCGAAGTGATACGATTTGCGCCCAGGCCTTTGTAAAGTCCTTGTTGTCCAAAATTGTGTATAGCTCGCCGCTCGTCTCATTAAATCCCGGGGGAATATCTGCTCCCCAACTGCCTTTCACTTCCTGCAGCACATAAAGATGGATATTCCAGATATCCACCGGCATCGTCGGACTATCCCAGTTATACAAGGTAGACAAGCGAGAGTATTCAGCCCAGACCCGATCAAGATATTGGCTGCGCAAGTCAGTGAACTCGACCATGCCGCCGATAGCCACCTGGGCTGTGGAATCCGCGCTCTTGATCGCGGAATACAAATCATGGTAGGCTTGCGCATAGAGTTCAGGCAGCATTTCATCTTGGTGTCCGCAACCGGAACCGGAACCATAATCCACGCGATCCATCTCATTTCCAATTAACCATGTCATTCCAGGGTGACTGGATGCTACGGATTGAATCTGGCTTACGCTCGGCGACACACTATATTCGTAAGGCGTCTTATAAGCACAAGTGACACAGCAATTTGTATCGGAACCGCCGCCAGTCACTTTCAGCTGCTTGATCCGCACTGTGGGAACGTACTCCATCCCATAGGGCGTGGAGGGATTCGCAGTAACGGTAAAATCCACGTACCACCCAAAGCGCATGGAGGCCATGCCGTAGGAATCGTAACTGGTCAACCCACGCCGCGTTTTTGCAGCTCCAAACCGCCAAAGGGGGTCTGGCGCGACATAGTTTTTCAACACAAGCGGCAGGAATATCTGATTCGTAGGCGGGTCTAGATTTACGGTCATCGCGTTGTCATTCGCGTGAACGGGAAAGTAGTGCCATGTCAAAAGAGCCAGGAACAGTATGGATACTCCTGTCACAATCATCATACGCCTATGTGTCATTTTCTTGCTCCTTAAAGACTTTCTATTTTGACAATGTCACATTTCAAAACCTTTACCACAAAGTCCACACGCGTGCCTGCTACACTGCGTCTTCGCGCAGCGAACGGCGGTGCAGGCAAAGGGGCACAAAGGAGGGCAAAAGGCTAAACGCGAAAGTTTCCTTTGTGTTACTTCGTACCCTTTGTGGTTTGGTACTTTGCTTTCAGTCTTAATCTGACATTGTCGAACTATTCATTTCTTTTTATCGAGAGGCTTTTGGTCAACGCGAGCGTCTCCGCCGTAACGCAAAAACAAGCGCACCGAGGATGAGTACCATAATGCCGCCAATCGCCATGACGGGCACATTCCCATCAGTAGTTCTTGATGGTTGCGGGACAGGCGTTGCTGTTGATAAAACTGATGTGGTCGTCAACTTCAGCGGCGTAGCTGTGGAAGTTGACCGCGTAGCAGTTGGCGCAGGTTGTGTAACCGTCGCCGTTTGGGTCTGGGTCGGGATCTGCAGTTGAGTTGCCGTCGGAAGGGCAGACGCATTAGCGCTGGTGGGGGGCGCCGACGTGGCTCCGCCTTTCCCAGGGGTGTTGGTGGCTGGAACTACATCAGGTGTGTTGGTGGCCGGTCCAGGTGTGTCAGTTTTGACCCGAGTCGGAACCGTCTGACGCAAGGGGGCCTGATCAGGGCTGGCCCATACCATACTGCTGTCCCAAAGAATCCCGGTAAAAACAAGCAGGACTACAATCATACCAATTTTAAGCCAAGATCGCTGCATAACACTAACTCCAATGTAGCCAATGCCATTACTATTGAAAACTCCACGTCATTTATCAAATACATTTCTATTATACCTTAGTATTACAACGAGACTTTGCCGTACTACGAGATTTCGGACCCCTTTTTAAGCCCGAATTTGGGTCAAAATCGTGGCTTAAAGTCTCGTAGTACCCTGAAATCTCGTTGTAATATTAGAGTCTTTTGAAAAAAGCCTGGGCTGGGTCTCGTGTGCATGCAAACCATGTCAGGTGACTTGCTCCCTGCGCCGTACCCATTCTGGGCACTTTCCCCGGCGCAGGATTTCCCTCGCAAAACGCCGCCGAGGATGTATGCCCAGATATGGGTACGGCGGCTTGAGCGACTGCCG
>JAUXUT010000024.1 GCA_030680695.1 bacterium | reverse complement strand
GAAGGAGCGGCGGAATTCTTCATAGGTTGGTTTGTGTTCCAGGTCAGCGAGATAGCCGTAGGCTTTCTGGTAATCCTTGTTCAACACCGCCAGCACATAGTTATGCACCACGCCATCGGGAGTCGCATCCGCGACATAATCGCGTTTATCCTGCCGCGTGAAGAACAACCCCAGCGCGAGCAGGATGAGCACGCCGATACCAATCAGAATGCCGGTTAGAAATTTATCCTGTTTCATAAATACCTCCAGATTTATTTCATTGTATTGGGTCTAGAAACAAAAAGCAAGCAAACGGAAGTTTCGTTATTTTTGAAAAAGAACATCACAATGGATACATTATCTATTGTGACTGCTCTCACAACAGCCTTCGATTTGGCACTGTTCTCAAGTTGCGTCTAAAGTGGCGCTACAATTCTCAGCGCCTGTAGAGCAAGTAGTAGATGAAGTATATGCATTAATTGACCACTTGGTTTTAACCAACCTGATCAAGGAGAAAGCCATTGACCACGACAATATCTGAGCGGAAATTGACTTATAGCGACGTACTTCGCAACCGTAATTTTGCCTTGTTATGGGTCGGGCAAAGTGTATCGATTATCGGTGACATGATATATTTTCTTGCAATCAACTGGTTCATTCTCGAAAAAACGGGATCGGCATTGCAAATTGGCGGCAATGTGATTTTTAGCGTTACCAGTAGCATGATCTTTAGTTCTGTAGCTGGCGTTGTGGCTGATCGCTGGGATCGTCGTTGGATCATGATCTTTAGCGACTTGATAAGAGGGTTTATATTGATCCTGTTTTTATCCAGCATCTTATTCGGCATTTTTAATCTTTGGTTCATTTATTTCATAACATTTGCATTAACAGCAGTTTCTTCTTTTTTCTCACCCTCATACCAATCTCTCATACCAAATATTTTGAAAAAAGATGAACTTATGATCGGTCGCTCTCTAAATGTAAGTTCATCAAATCTTTTACGTGCAACAGCCACCGCATTTAGCGGTGTAATGATTGCATTTGCTGGAACTCAAATTGCAATTCTTATTAATGCCGTCAGTTTCTTTTTCTCAGCTATATTGTTGGCATTTATAAAACCGCCTCAATCAATTCAGGGTACAAAAACAAATAAATTAACCTTTGCTGCTTTCTTTCAGGACACAGCATCTGGATGGATGTATATTCGTTCGATGCCAGTCCTTATTAGTTTATTTATTCTGTTTGCATCCACCGATTTTGGAGCGGCGTTTACCTGGCCCGTGCATGCACTATTTGCAGAAAAAGCCTTGGGGGGCGGGCCGGAGTTGTATGGGTATCTTTCTACTGCATCCCTACTTGGAGCCTTCGCTGGTGGTTATTTCATCGGTCGCTACAACAAATGGTTTAAGCAACGTCCGGGTCAGAGTTTTGCACTTGCTGCCTTTATATGGGGTTGCTTATCCATAGCATTTTCACAATCTACTTCCATACCTATTGCTTTAGGGTTGCGCTTCGTTATCGGATGGTCTCTTTCTATGATCCATGTGCCAATCTTCGCCTTATTGGATGCCACTGTCAGTGATGAATTTCGTGGTCGCGTTTGGGCTACACTTGGTATTGGCAGTATGGTTTCAGGAAGTATTGCAACGTTTCTCTCAGGCATCATAGCCGATAAATCGAGTCCTCGCCTTTCGTACTTAATTGCTGGGCTAATATTGGTTCTTGCCGCTCTCCTTGCTGTCTTACTTAAACCTATACGTTCTGCGCAAATTGCCAAGGAAGAATAGCGATTTAATTGATATTCTTTTTGTCGTATACTTGGAAACACAAGGAGAATATCATGACCATTTCTGCACCTCGCTGGGATATGACCAACGTCTATCCCTCGCTTGAATCCAAAGAATTCAAAAGCGCTATTAATAAATACAAATCCATGCTGGATGAAATGGAAGCCTTCTTCAAGAAAGCCAGCAAGTCCGATTCAAAGACCGAGCCGAAGAAACTCGGCAAACTGCTCGGCGAATCT
>JAUXUT010000002.1 GCA_030680695.1 bacterium | reverse complement strand
TATCAAGATTCCAGGCGTCGTGCTTGTCGAGTTCTTCCTGCAGTTTGGCTTGTTCGGCGACGAGGGCGTCGAAGTCGGCGTCGGGTTCGGCGAACTTGGCGTTGACCTCATCGTAGCGCGCCAGCATTTCGACGATGGGACGCACCGCTTCTTTCACGACCTCGATGACTGTTTTGGTTTCGTCGAGTTTGGGTTCCTGTTCGAGCAGTCCGTAGGTGTAGCCTTTGGCTTGCGAGATCTCGCCGATGTAGTCTTTGTCGATGCCCGCGATAATGCGCAACAGAGTGGACTTGCCCGCGCCGTTAAGACCGAGCACGCCGATCTTGGCGCCGTAGTAGAAGCCGAGCGAGATGTCGCGCAGGATTTGTTTGTTGGGAGGGACGATGCGTCCGACCCGATTCATTGAGTAAATAACTAAAGATTCATTGGACATGGTAATTTGGGTTCTTTCTGTTTATTTGGGTGGTTAGTGTTTGTTGTGTGCGCTCTGCGCGATGCGTCCCACTTTGTTCATGGAGTAAATTACGAGGGATTCGTTTGACATTGGGGTTCTTCCAGATTTTAGAGAATGGTTAATGGAGCATGGTTGTTTAACGTTCAGATTGAGCGTGCCGAAATCGGGCGTATTGTATCAGATGAAGGGAGGGGCGGATGGGGAATGGGGACTTTGGGAATCAGGTGTGGAAGATTTGGTTTTGGGATGAAAAAATTCCCCCGCTTCATGCTACGGGGGAGGTTGGTCGCTGTTTCGAGGGGATGGATCAAGGGAGGAATCTTGCTTGGCAAAACAATAGGAACGCGATTTCTCGCTCCAAATTGTCAATATCTTTTTGTTCGCCCCATTTCTATGATTTCTTGAACCAATTTATCAACACCTGTTGAAGGATTTGGAAAGACATTCCAACTTTCTTGAGACCGTTCTCTCAATTTATCAGCATTCTTGATAGCTTCTGGAGTTAAGCTATCAAGAACAGGAAAGACATTCATTCTTTCATTGTAATCAGGTATATAGGATTTAATCTTACGTTTCATCTCTTGCCCATTTGCAAATGGGCGGTTTGAACACTCAAAATGAATAAAGTACCAATACTCAAACGAAGGATTCGAGATAGCCAAGTTGAGATTAGCCTTTTTGGCTTTTTCAATTGCTGGCAAAAGACTTGAGTTTTTATCAAGAGCTTCTGTATCTAAAACACACCAGATTTCGTCTGTCTGTTCCTCAACTTTTCTTTTTTCATCAATTCCACAATCGACCACATTGATTGGAGCTCCTTTTCCAGTCACCAATCTAACATTAAGGGTTGATAATCGAAATTTATGGCGAAGTGCTTCAAAATAATTGGGTTCAGTTTTTTTCCCTTCACACACAATTATCACGACCTTGCCAGGCGGTTTTTGACCTTGGCGTCGCTGGAAATCGTTTTTTGAACGCGCTTGACCAAAAGTTGATTTGCCGCGTTTCTTTGCTTTCTTTGACAAAGCTAATTCTCCCCAAACGAGAACTCACCCAGAAATGGTATCGCGCCATAGCGTCCCTGCAAATATCCTTTTTCGAGGGATTCGTCTTTTCTTGGACTGTAATCCAGAAGAGAATATAAATGAGATGCGCCTGTTTGATCTTTTTCGAGGAACCAAACTTGGTCTCGACGAAGCAGCCCAGAACCCAATAAGCTTGTATCGTGAGTATTGAATACTAGTTGAGCGCCTCTAGGGTTTGTATTATCACTTTGGAAAAGTTGCACTAGTTTGCGTGTTAGCAACGGATGCAAACTTCGATCAATTTCATCAACAAATAAAACCTTCCCATTGTTTAATGCGTCAAAAATAGGAGCACTTAACCCAAAGAGTCGGCGTGTTCCATCGGATTCAGATTCCCATGGGAACATCATGTTTTTTTCACCAGATTTATGCGAGATACTAAGATCGTAAGACTGAAAGGCTTTAATGTTTTCATCTCCAGACTCTTCAAGCACCTTGCTAAAAGCCTCAATTGCTTTCCGAAGCGCCTCAGGCACTTCCTCAGGAAGGTTACTTATGTTCGGCTCTGATTTTGCCAAAGCAAAATCAACAATTCCTAAGTCGGCATACTTTATTAACGACTTCAGATTCTCAACTACTTGTGGGTGCTCAATAATAAAGTCAAATACTAAGGGTTCGGGTATGTCGGCAGTTCCGATAAAGCTAGTTTTGTCTACAAACCACTTATAGACATCTAAAAGCTGGCTGTTGTTAAATGTAGCACCTACTGACAGGAATAAAACATTGTTTCTGGTCAGTTCTTTTAGTTTATCTTTTTCGCCTTTGAAGTTTGCTCCAAACTCGTAAACTGTTTTCTTACCTTCTTGGAACCGATCAAATAATTTCCTAGCCCTCCCTTTTGGATAATCCATAAGCCACTCTCGTTCAACAACTTGACTGGTTACAGTGAAGCCATACTGATATCTTATCTTGTTATTAATAAAAGTGAATTCAAATTGGGATGCTTGGTTCTTTGAATCATCGAGCAAAAAAGGTGATACCTTGATTCGAGAGTCAGGGCTTCTTTTTGCAGACGAAAGTATAAATTCGCGAGCAAACTCAAAAGCTTGAAAAACTGTTGACTTGCCTGATGCATTTGCCCCATAAATAGCAGCCGTACTTAATAGCTTTGCTGATTTATCATCTGAGCATTCAAGCAAATTCTCTGACAACTTTTTGTCAGAACTAGCAAAAAAATTCAAGACAGCTTCATCTCTAAACGACTTGAAGTTCTTGAAGTGGAATTCTATTAGCATGTGGTCTCCTTGTATGCCAATATTTTACACAAAACCTGCAAAAAATCAATGGAAAAACTGTTCTAAATAATTTTTATTTCTTATTTTTGCGGAAAACCCACAAAAATTGGGGGAAACACGTTTTGTCCGAAATCTATAGTTGTGATTGCAGGCGAACAAGCTGGGAGTCCGCTTTCGGGGGCAGAAAGTTATTCAAGGATTCATCGTTGATTTTTACTGCCACAAAGCGGCGGTGGTTGTTGAAGTGGATGGCGATATTCACGATCTGCAACAGGAGGAAGATGCCAGGCGGGAGAAGGCTTTGTCCGCGCTGGGGTTGAGGATTGTCCGATTCAGGAATGATGAGGTCGTGAGGGAGTTGTCCATGGTGGTGGGGAAGATCAGAGAATCAATATTCATGCTATAATCTTACTGGTAAGAAAGGAGTAAGTCATGGATATGTTAGCGACCACTCGCATGTCATCTAAAGGACAGGTTGTCATCCCTGAGTCCATTCGCAAGCAGTTGAATTTGCAAGAAGGCGCACAATTTATCGTCGTTGGGGAAGGCGATGTGGTTGTGCTGAAAGTGGTCACGTTGCCTGATATGAGTCAGTTCGATGAATTGATCAAGCAGGCTCGTCAACAGGCAAAGGAAGCAGGGCTGACGGAGGAAGATGTCACGTCCGCGGTTGCAAAGGCGCGGGGCAAGAAATGAAGGTCGTCCTGGATTTGAAAATCGTGATGGATACGAATGTATTTGTTTCTGGAGTGTTCTTCAGCGGACCTCCCTATCAAATCCTGCAAGCATGGCAGTCAGGTGAGTTTGAATTGGTGATTTCTCAGGAAATTTTGGATGAGTATCGGC
>JAUXUT010000134.1 GCA_030680695.1 bacterium | reverse complement strand
TGCAAAACCCAGGATTAAATTTATCGTAAAAACCGTATGGGCAGCCTCATCTAAATCCTCCCTTCGTTGAATTAATGCGACCCCAAGCCCCAAATCCTTCACGATAGACAGGTAATTAATAGCAACCACCGCAACCGCAACCAATCCAAAATCATCCTTACTGAGCAGCCGAGCAAGGATCGAGGTTGTCAACAATAGAACAAATTTTCCCAAGCCGTAGGCTAGGAAGTTCCACGCAAACCCTTGCCCAGCCTTGCGGGCGATCTGGTTATTATCCATATATAAATAAATTTATGTTATTCGTCGATCAAAAGGGGGACTCGTACAAACTACTGGCCCGTTCCCTATAGTTGAATTGTTCATCCACCAGTTGTATTACAGTAATGGAAAGCGCAACCAGTATCCAGAAATAACGAAGATAGTCGTTATGAAGGAATGTGGACGCAACAAGATATCCCACGATGGACAACTGAAGTGACCTAATCCAGGGACCATAAATTTTATAGTCAGGCAGGTCCTTAATAGATTTCAATGACTTGGATAGAGCAGACATCAGGGAGATAAGAATCCCTAAAAACGTAATGGAGCCCAGGATACCTGTTTCAGACAGCACTTGTGTGTACAGCGAATGAGCATCACGTTCTCCATATTCAAACTCAATACCTAGAATTTGATTATATTTCTGATAATTATTCTTAAAATTACCCGCTCCCACACCCAACAGCGGATTATCAGCAAACATGGAGAGAGCAGTAAGCATCACACTGCTTCGGCCCTGAAGGGATCCATCTTGATATACACCGCCACCGTTGGTGGAAACAGGGGTCAAAGCTGTTAAGCTTTGAAAGCGGGCAGTGTAACTTTGAGGCAGCAACGGAATCACAAAAATTATCAATCCAATACCGACAATAGTTACGAATGGATTAATTTTCTTTTCAAGGACAAAAAATGTCAAAAATATAACGACCAACAGCGCCAAATACGCACCGCGGCTATAAGTGTTAAGTAAAACAAAAAGAAGAATTACAGCAACCCCTATATTGAAAAATTTCGTTTTTGCATGCGGTTCATGAATAATGCGAAATATTACAAGCGGTATTACAGAGACTAGAATCTGGGCCCAATAATTGGGATCATGAACCGGGCCGCCAATTCGTGCGGTGGAAGAGTTATCATTGTCAAACACGCCTTGAATCTCCACTGTGGAAAACCTAAAAAATTCCTGGCTGTAATTATGTGCGGCAATCTGATAGACGCCCAACAAGCTTAATACGGCCGTTGTTAGAATAATTATCCACACCGCCTGCTTCCAGGTTGTCCACTCACGCAAAGAAAATAAAATCGTGTAAATAATAACGAGATTTTTACCCAGCTCTAATATTTCATTCAGCGCCCTGCTTTTGTTTGAAGCAACCAAGTAGGACGCTGTTACCACAATAAAGTACATAATTAAAAACATCTCAATGACTGAAGTCGTCTTGCGGTCATTGGGGAGTTGACCGGCATAATAATTACGAACCATAATCGCAGAAAACACAATCACGACAAGGGGTTTAACTATGCCTGGGTATCCATAATCGGTCAACTGGGCGGAAACATTCGTAAAGATGGCTATAATTAAAACGTTGGCTCCGAAATTCGGTTTAATAATTATCGCCAGCACCAGAACAATTCCCAACAAGCCTGCAACACTATACAACCCAACGTTGGCATCCGGGCTACCCAAAGCAAGTGCCGCAAGTCCAGCAAGGACAACGCCTGTTAGTAGGAACAGGAAATCATTATTTTTGACTATCATATTCTTACTCCTTCATAAAACTATTAATGCACGCAGCTCTCATCAGTAAATAAACATTTCGGTTTGGATTGATAGCCTGACTAAATCTAAAGATCAAAAACGGGAAATTCAGGCCTCGTTAAAATCCTGAATAGTATATATTGCAACAAGCACAAAAAGAAGCGCGTAATTGCTTTCTTTAATTTCCTGAATCGCCTGAATAAACGGTACCTGGGTAAATGTGTATCCGGTTCGGTATATGACCTCTGCCACCTTTGCCCACAAATAATTAAAAAGAAAAAGAAGTCCAATACCTAAATGGGGGACGGTAAAAAACTTGCCAATCAATTCCCGGAGCGGACTCACAAACATTACAACCAGAGGAAGGATTACTGTCAATGATAACCAGAAAAGATCAAACATCCTCTCAAATGGAACTTTATATTCAAACAACTCAATATTATGAATATTCGTCTCCTCCTGGGCGTTGATTCCAGCCAAAGCCTCAGGAGTTTGAATATTAAATATCCTTTGCCCCCAGCTTATTTCTTCCCCCCCTCCGAAAAGGAATAACAACGCCAGACCAAGAATTATGAATTGCCGAATCCGAGAAAACACATTAACGGAATACCGCTTTAATGTTCTTATAAAACCATAAAAGAATATAAAAGACGCCGCAAAAAAACCGAACGCTCCCATATTTTCAAAATACCGATCTTCGGCAAACAAAACGCCAGCCAATTGATCCCCAGCGGCAAGAGTCAAAAAAACAGCAAAGATATAAACCACCGCTGTTACATACAAAACCGGCTTTGAAAACAGTTTGACTTTACGCATCTCTCATCTTCCTCATTAATCTCTATAGGCAAAATTGTAATTAGGCGCTTAGAAGATTAAATCCTTATTTTTTATGCATGGATTTAATCTTCTAAGTTCCTAATTACTACAATTATATCACTTCCGCCTTAAGGGCTTTCTCGGATATATTCCGAGGGGAAAAAAACCGGCAAACAAATCCCCCATAGAAAGGATCAAAAAGCTCAATACAATATACAGCATCATAACAAAATAATGAACTGGTTTTTGAAACAAACTGGTCTTCTGCATTTTTTTTCTCAAAGAATATTAACGACTAAACAAAACATCACCAATATCTTATTTGGGAGAGCACACCGCAAGAATGCTTGAGCCACAGGAAAACCTATCGACGAACACGTTTCCAAATATGGGATTGTTTGTTGATTACAAAAGCGTAAAATCCCATAAAAGTTGCTAGATTTGAATTAACGAGAAAAACGGGTAAATATAGTAACTTCCCTATCAAGCCTTTAAATTCGAAAAAATTTCCGACAAGAGCAAACAAATAAAAAGATATCTGAGAGTAAAAAAATAACAAAATTATTGGACTGTAGGCTGTAAAAGCGGAAGATATATTATCGCCAGAAAACGCAGCGGCCGCCAGATTAGAAAAAAAAAGTAAAAGAAAAGCAAATGGTAAAAAAGCGCGGAAATACTTATGGGAAACCACCTGCCACACAAGGAGGGGACGGTTAAACGGCAACAATTTACCGGACATAAAAATTGTCTGAAATAAACCAGCGTTCATACGAGCTCGACGCTCAACTTCATCTTGCGCAGTCATTGATACATACTCAAACGAACGCGCATGTGGCGTATAAATCACCCGATAACCACGCCGAAGAATATCCAGAATTATATAATGGTCATCGTTAATAATCTTTTCCTTGGGGGGAGAAAAAAATTCCTTACGAATTGCCAAAATCTCGCCCACAGAACTTACGCACGAATCGACCTTCGATTCATTTTGCTTAATTGCAGACTCGTACCTCCAATAAAAACCTTCAGCAGAACTAAGTTCACGCCCATCCTCAACAATAAGTTTAGCTCCAGTTGTTGCTCCAACTTTTGGATTAGAAAATGGCAACACTAATTCTCGAATGGCCTGCTTTTCATACATATTGTTGGCATCGGAAAAAACTATTACTTCTCCGCGCGAAAGTTTCATAGCGCGGATAATCGCAGCCATCTTTCCGTTTCTTTCGGGAATATAACTTACTTCGACACCTTTTACACTATAGGATTCGACAATTCTCAGCGTGTCATCAGAAGAACCATCCGCCGCAACCAGTATTTGAAGTTTATTAGCTGGATAATCAAGCAAGAGTGTGTTTTCTAATTTTTGAGAAATATATTTTTCTTCATTATAGGCTGGGATCACAATAGTAATATACGGAAAAGTTTCCATATAATTCTCGGATCTTGACCATATTCTTGCTATGAAATAAATCATTAGCGGATAACCAAAATAAGTATATAGGATCAGAAAAGCTGAAATCCCAAAAAGAAATAGGGTCATGAACATAATGATGCTCTTTTACTCTTCTTTCTCATTCACGAAAGATTGAAAAACAATATCATGTCTTTTTACAAGCTTTGATGTAAGACATAGCGGTAGCCTCAACCTGCACTAAAAGAGAGAAATCTTCTTCAACCCGCGCCTTAGCTTGTCGGCCCAGGCGGCTGGACAGGGCAGAATCCCCGGCCACTCTCAATAATGCGCGGGATAAAGCAACTATATCTCCGACTTCAACTAACAAAGCATGTTTTCCATTTGTTACCAACTCG
>JAUXUT010000133.1 GCA_030680695.1 bacterium | reverse complement strand
TGCAAAACCCAGGATTAAATTTATCGTAAAAACCGTATGGGCAGCCTCATCTAAATCCTCCCTTCGTTGAATTAATGCGACCCCAAGCCCCAAATCCTTCACGATAGACAGGTAATTAATAGCAACCACCGCAACCGCAACTAATCCAAAATCATCCTTACTGAGCAACCGAGCAAGGATCGAGGTTGTTAACAATAGAAAAAATTTTCCCAAACCATAGGCCAGGAAGCTCCACGCAAACCCTTGCCCAGCCTTGCGGGCGATCTGATTATTATCCATATATAAATAAATTTACGTTATTCGTCGATAAAAGGAGGTCCCGAATAAACTGGCCCGTTCCCGATAATTGAATTGTTCATCCACCAATTGTATTACAGTAACGGAAAGGGCAACCAGTATCCAGAAATAACGAAGATAATCATTGTGAAGAAATGTGGACGCAACGAGATATCCTACGATGGCCAACTGAAGTGAAATAATCCAGGGACCATAAACTTTATAGTCAGGCAGTCCCTTAATAGATTTCAACGACTTGGACAGACCAGACATAAGGGAGATAAGAATCCCTAAAAACATAATGGAGCCCAGGATACCAGTTTCAGCAAGCACTTGTGTGTACAGCGAATGAGCATCACGTTCTCCATATTCAAACTCAATACCTAGAATTTGATTGTATTTTTGATAATTATTCTTAAAATTACCCGCTCCCACACCCAACAGCGGATTATCAGCAAACATGGAGAGGGCAGTAAGCATCACACTGCTTCGGCCCTGAAGGGATCCATCTTGATATACACCACCACTGTTGGTGGAAACAGGGGTCAAAGCAGTTAAGCTTTGAAAGCGGGCAGAGTAACTTTGAGGCAGTAGCGGAATCACAAGAATCATCAATCCGATACCGGCAATAATTACGAATGGATTAATTTTCTTTTCAAGGACAAAAAATGTCAAAAATACAACAACCAATAGCGCCAAATATGCACCGCGGCTATAAGTGTTAAGTAAAACAAATAGGAGGATTCCAGCAACTCCCATCGTGAAAAATTTCGTTTTTGCATGCGGTTCATGAATAATGCGAAATAAAACCAATGGCATAACCGCGGCAATGACCTGTCCCCACATATTAGGGTCACCAATCGGACCATTAATTCTTAACGTGGATGAGTTATCGCCATCAAACACACCTTGAAGTTCTAGTTGGGCAAGCCCAAAAAAATCCTGACCGTAATTTCCTGAAACGATTTGATATAGTCCCAACGAACATAATATTGCAGTTGTCGCAATAATGAGCCAGATTGCCTGTTTCCAGGAAGTCCACTCTCGTATGGCAAATAATATAGTGTAAATAATAACAATGTCCTTGCCCAGATCCAAAATGTCAGCCATTGCCCTTTCTTTATTAGATGCAACTAAATAAGAAGACGCCACAGCTACAAAATAAAGCAACAGGAATACTTCAATGAAAACAGTTTTCTTACGGTCTTTAGGTAGCTGTCCCACATAATAATTGCGCACCATGATGGCGATAAAGACAACCGCTACCAATGGTTTAACAACTCCCGGATAACCACGATCAGTAAGATTATCAGAAATATTCGTAAAGATAGCAATGATAAGGATATTAGCGCCCAAGCTTGGTTTTATGATAATTGCAAGCGTAAAAACAATACCCAGCGCCCCAACTGCAGTATATAACCCCACTTTGGCATCTGAATTCCCCAAGGCAATAGCAGCCAGCCCGGCAAGGCTAATACTGAGCAGTAAATAGAGAAAATCGTTGTTTCTAATGTTCATTCTATTCTCGATTCAAAACCCTTGTCTACACTTTGACTTCACTCAGTGCTTGCTTCGTGTCTGTTGTGTCTTAAATCCTTACATAAAAAATAAGGATTTAATCTTCTAAGGGTCTGTAAATAATTAACTTCCCGCAATGTCGTTCCCCAAAGGGGACGCTGTGCGAGCCGCCGCTCTTGGTCTTTGGCGGCGAAGCAATCTCCATATCAGCGAGGGGATTGCTTCGGCGGCGGGTGAGGGAAATTATATTTTTACGAACCCTAAGCACCTAATTACTTCAATTATATCACTTCCGCCTTAAGGGCTTTCTCGGATATATTCCGAAAACAATAAATCGCAACGAAGATAAATAGAATCGCGTAGTTACTTTCCTTAATTTCCTGAACCGCCTGAGTAAATGGAACTATATAAAACACATAAACGGGTTCATATTGGAGTTCTGCAATTTTTGACCAAACATAATTAAAAAGAAAAAGAAAGCCAATACCCGGATGAACAATGGGAAAAAATCGGCCGACAAATTCCCCAAATGGACTTATGACCAAACTCATCCCTGGAAGGATTATTGTCAAGAAAAACCAGAAGGCGTTAAAGATCGTTTCGTACGGGATATGCTGTCCGACAATTAGAATATTATGTACTGTTATCTCCCCCTGAGAGTTAATTTTAGCCAAAGCATCAGGAGTTTGCAGACCAAAAATTCTTTGCCCCCAACTTATTTCTTCGCCACCCCCAAATAAAAACAACAATGCTAATCCTAAAAATAGAAACTGCTTTATTCGCAAATATCGGTCAATTGGACATAATTTCAAAGTGTGCAGAAAGCCCCTAAAAAATATAAAGCTTGTCGCAAAAAAAGATAGAGCCCCTACGATCTCAAAATAGCGGTCTTCTCTAAAGATAAAATCGGCAAACAAATCCCCCATAGAAAGGGTCGAAAAACTCAACACAATATACAGCATCACCACAAAATAATAAACTGGCTTTTGAAACAAACTGGTCTTCTGCATTTTTCTCAAAGAATATCAACAACGAAACAAAACATCACCAACAGCTTATTTGGGAGAGCACACCGCAAAAATTCTTGAGCCACAGGAAAATCCTATCGACGAACACGTTTCCAAATATGGGATTGCCTGTTGATTACAAAAGAGTAAAAACCCATAAAAGTTGCTAGATTTGAATTAACAAAAAAAACGGGTACATATAGAAACTTCCCTATCAAGCCCTTAAATTTGAAAAAATTTCCGACAAGAGCAAATAAATAAAAAGATATCTGAGAGTAAAAAAACAACAAAATTAACGGACTGTACGCTGTAAAAGCGGAAGATATATTATTGCCAGAAAACGCCGCGGCCGCCAGATTAGAAAAAAAAAGTAAAAGAAAAGCAAATGGTAAAAAAGCGCGAAAATACTTATGGGAAATCACCTGCCACACCAGGAGAGGACGGTTAAACGGCAACAATGTACCGGACATCGAAATTGTCTGAAATAAACCAGCGTTCATACGAGTTCGACGTTCAACTTCATCTTGCGCAGTCATTGATACGTACTCAAACGAACGAGCTTGTGGCGTATAGATCACCCGATAACCACGCCGAAGAATATCCAGAATTATATAATGGTCATCGTTAATAATTTTTTCCCTGGGGGGAGAAAAAAGCTCCTTACGAATTGCCAAAATTTCACCTACGGAGCTTACGCACGAATCGACCTTCGATTCATTTTGCTTAATTGCAGACTCGTACCTCCAATAAAGCCCTTCAGCAGAACTAAGCTTACGCCCATCCTCAACTATATGTTTAGCCCCAGTTGTTGCTCCAACTTTTGGATTAGAAAATGGCAGCGTTAATTCTCGAATGGCCTGCTTTTCATACATATTGTTGGCATCGGAAAAAACTACTATTTCTCCGCGCGAAAGTTTCATAGCGCGGACAATTGCAGCCATCTTTCCGTTTCTTTCGGGAATATAACTTACTTCGACACCTTTTGCACTGTACGATTCGACAATTCTCAGCGTGCCATCAGAAGAACCATCTGCTGCAACCAGTATTTGAAGTTTATTAGCCGGATAATCAAGCAGGAGTGTGTTCTCTAATTTTTGGGAAATATATTTTTCTTCATTATAGGCCGGGATCACAATGGTAATACATGGAAATGTTTCCATATACTCCTCGGATCTTGGCCATATTCTCGCTATAAAATAAATCATTAGCGGATAACCAAAATAAGTATATAGGATCAGAAAAGCTGAAATCCCAAAAAGAAACAGGGTCATGAGCATGATGTTATTTTTTACTCTTCTTTCTCGTTTACGAAAGATTGAAAAACATTACCATGTCTTTTTACAAGCTTTGATGTAAGACATGGCGGTAGCCTCAACCTGCGCCAAAAGGGAGAAATCCTCTTCAACCCGCGCCTTAGCTTGTCGGCCCAGGCGGCTGGACAGGGCAGAATCCCCGGCCACTCTCAATAATGCGCGGGATAAAGCAACTATATCTCCGACTTCAACTAACAAAGCATGTTTTCCATTTGTTACCAACTCG
>JAUXUT010000132.1 GCA_030680695.1 bacterium | reverse complement strand
TTGTATGTCCAACTCAATCCTGCTGCACTTCGCCGTTCGATTGACCTGAAAACCGCCAAACTTTGGAAAATTTCTCGGTAACATTTCCGCTTGATGCAACGTTACCGTCAAAGTAACATTTTATCTTGATGCATTACGAAGGGGGCACATTACAACTGAAGGTAGGATTACTTCACTTGAATGGCTAATGAGAAATGAGCCTAGCCCTCTAAGCACCCAAAAGAATTCATAAGTTAATTTCTCAATAATTTCATTTGGGGCTAATTGAGTAATTTTCTTCTCTTCATTTTGGGCTATTTGAACAAAATACATACGGGATACAAGTAAAGGCAAATCTGCTTTTTGAATTTCAACTTCATCGGAATGATAAAAACGGCTTTTTCTTGAAAAGTCCATAGCATCGTTATGGTTATCTTGTATTTGCTCGATTACTGGAACTGGCAAATAGTCTGCTATTTGATTGATTGAAGCGGTTCGAAAATTTATTAGGTCATATCCTTGGCTTACGATTACACTATTTCTGTCGAGACGTAGGGCAGACCAATCATTTGCCAACCAAAGAAAATTATTTTTTTTACACAAAGCAAGGGATAAATTAGTTTTTCCTGCTCCACTAGCGCCAAGAATAAAGTACGCCTTACCATCACGGGCTACTACTGCTGAATGAAGGGGAAATTCATACGAATTCACACACGCTAGAGAAATAAGCTGTCCGATTATGTTGCTTAGTGAAGAAACTCTGTTTTCGATGGTTTGCCAATTTATATAGAGATTTAACGTCTGATTTTGTTCGAGAAATTCTAATTTTGGCGTGTCACTGGCAAAGATATGAAGTGTCGGGCATTCTAGTTCTTGATTGGGATTTGACGAAATTTGTACTTGAACTGGAATACCAGAAATATGTCTTAGTTGAAGAAGGTATTTTTTAATCTCATAGCATTTATAGTCTATTGATATAAAAATTTTCTTGCCCCAGAAGTGTAAATAAATAAAGTCGCTCATTGCTATTGTTCAATGTTTAAACCCTGATAGATACCTTCAAATAGCGACTTTCTGATTTTGCACCAATCATATCGAAGATCCCAAAATGGATGATGTTTACAGCTATCGAGCCATTCGCACTTGTTACATATGGCACTTGTACTTTGCTGATCTAATACATAATTTTGCCACCTGTATTCTACTTGCCACCGCTCCAACAAAGAGTCGTATATTTGATAATTACCCTCAGGGTGTAAATTGATATTGACTCGGCGACAATCTTCCTCTAGCCATAATAACGAACCGACCAGATATACAAAATAATACGGGATGACACCATAATTCTTGTATACATGAGCAGTTGATTCTCGCAACTCCTCTAGTTGAGTATGACTCGGCTCTACAAGAGATTTCAAGCAGGGGTAATCAAGTTGAGGATAGAATTTTTTATCTACATTTTCATATAACAAGTCAAATATTTGTGGGATGTTCTTAAAATGATCGGCTGTTATCATGGTTAAACCATACGAGAGCGGTAATTCGTCACAAGTATTTTGTCTTATTATTTCTAATATGCGCTTATTATTTACGACTTTTTGAAGAGGTTCCAAGGGGTTTTCTACGGACACTGCAATTGCTGAGAATTTTCCTCTTGCTTTTGCTAACCACGCATCGTCAATGTGATAGCCTGAGGTCATAAGCACAGGTTTTTGACCTGTAATTGAAAAAACTACATCAGCATACTCAAATAGTGCATTTCCCAAACTCGTCGGTTCTCCCCCAGAAAATCTATATTCCTTAATTCCATACTCGCTTGCAATTTTACATTCTTTGATTAGGCTTTCAATTTTCAGCGTGTCCTTATTGCTCTGACTTACAGTCATTGCTCTGTAGCAATAAGAACACCTTACAGGGCAATTCCACGTCAGGTTGAAGGTAAGTACTGACACATCGTTTTCTCGGTATTCAGGAAACATTATCTGCTCCTTTTGGTTAAATTGCCGTGAGTGGCTCTGCCGAAGACAATGAGATTCGCAGGTTACTAACTTGTGCCAGTTGAAATGTGGCTTGCGTTCTTAATGCTTTGAAGTTTCTTGCGAACATCTTCGTTTTTCTTTATGTAGGCAAGAAGCTTTGTGCCTTTTTTGTTAATCATTTCAGCCTCCTTTCTTGAGAATATGGCAGAGCCACTCTAAGCCAAGCTCACGGTCTATCCCAATAAAAGACAACCAATAAGTGCTTATCTTTTTCGTGGTTTCTTAGCTTGGGTTCGTGGTTTTATCCACTTCAATACGACTTTGTAATTGGCTTCCATACTGGTTGTAGCAATGACGGCACCTGCTTCAGCGCCAAGTTTTATTCCAAACTCAACTTCAATTTCATCTGGGGCATCAGTCAAACCGCGAAGCTTCTTTATTATTACGTTAGCCGCTGGTTTTATTCTTTCCAAGGCATTATCAAAAGTTTGCTTAGCCTTTGTAACAATCGATTCTGTCCCGCGAGAAGCCTGTACAGATCCAGATAACTGGTTGTCATTGTCTATTTCAACTATCACTGAACCCCCATCTTCAAGTGGATATTCAATGAAGTGCTTCATTGCGCCTCCTTGTTTCCAAATCAGATTGAATTAACAATTATATTAGCACAAAATCTAATCTTGATAATCACTTTCTAAAAACATTATACAATTTTTGTCTGGAATATCATATTGTCTTTTGTCATGTAAACATGTTACAACTCTCAATCCACCGTCAGCGTCTTGGACAAATTCCTCGGGAAATCAGGATCAAACCCGCGCATCACGCTCATGTGATACGAAAGCAACTGCAACGGCAACACTCCCAACAATGCACTGATCTGCGCATCCGATTTGGGAATAACGACCAGATCATCGCCGTTGGCGCGCAGGCGGGTGTCCTCTTCGGCGATGGTGATCGTGCGTGCGCCGCGCACTTTGACTTCGTTGATCCCGCTGATGATGAGCGGCACATCGTTCGGTCCCGCGACGAAGATGATCGGGAATCCCTTGCTCACCGCGGAGAGCGGTCCGTGTTTGAACTCGGTCGAGAGCATGCCTTCGCAATGCGCGTACGTGATCTCTTTCAACTTCAACGCGCCTTCGAGCGCGATGGGATAGGTCGCACCATAGCCGAGACAGTACATGTCGTTCCACTCATTGATGTCTTTCGCGATCGCTTCGATCTGCGGTCCGACCATCTCGATCGTCTGCTCCATCAATTCAGGGATACGATCAATCATTCGTCCTGAGCGGAGCGAGTGATTGTCGAGCGAAGTCGAAGGACCTGCCATCCGATACGCCAGATACAGGAACGTCACGACCTGGTTGGTAAATGTCTTCGTGGCGGGCACGCTGATTTCGTATCCGCAGCACAAGGGTAGACAGAACGAAGTCGCCTTCGTCAACGTCGAGCCCACCACGTTCGCCAATCCAAAACAAGCCATGCCGCGCTTCTCGGCGGCTTCCAACGCGTTGAGCACATCCTTGGTCTCGCCCGATTGGCTGACGAAAATCCCCACGTCTTCATACCCAACCGCGGGCGCGTATTGCGCGATGAACTGCGGCGCAAGCACGGGGATGGCGGTCAGCCCCGCCAGTTGCGCGATGTACACCGAGCCCACCGCCGCCGCGTGATAACTCGTACCGCATCCGATCAAATACAGATGACGCGCGTTCTTCACCTTTTCG
>JAUXUT010000122.1 GCA_030680695.1 bacterium | reverse complement strand
GTATGGATACTAATAAAGGCCTCCAACATGATACTGCAATGCAGTATCATGTTATATCCAAAACCCTTAAAAAAGGAGGCCTGTATGAAATTCTATGTTAACCAGCACAAGTATTATTGTGGAGTTGATCTCCATGCCCGCTCGATGTACGTCTGTATTATTGACGAGAAAGGGGCGATAGTCAAGCAAAAAAACATGGAGTCCGGACCCGGTGAGTTTCTGAAGATAATTGAGCCATACCGGGAGGATATTGTGGTGGCGGTTGAGTGCATGTTTGCCTGGTACTGGCTGTCTGATTTATGCAGGGCGGAAGGTATTCCCTTTGTACTGGGCCATGCCCTGTATATGAAAGCCATTCACGGGGGGAAGGCCAAGAATGACCGGATTGACTCCCATAAGATTGCAGCTCTCTTAAGAGGAGGAATGATACCAATGGCATATGTTTATCCGTCTGAGATGAGGGCGACCCGTGATCTTTTAAGAAGAAGAAACCACTTGATGAGAAAGAGGGCTGAGTTGCTGGCCCATATTCAGATCACCAATCATCAGTACAATCTCTCTCCATTTCACAAGAGCATCTGCTACAAGGGCAACAGGGACGGGATTGCAGAGAGGTTCGGTGATGAATGTGTCAGAAAAAGCATTGAGGTGAATCTTTCTCTTATAGACCATTATGACCAGCATTTGAAGAAGCTTGAATACTACATCGACAAAAAGGCAAAGGTGCATGATCCTGAGGCTCTTTTCCGGCTCCGATCAGTTCCGGGCATCGGGCATACCCTTGCACTGATAATTCTCTATGAGATACATGATATGGAGAGATTTCCGAGGGTGCAGGATTTCGTATCCTACAGCAGGCTGGTGAAATCGGCAAAGGAATCAGCCGGCAAAAGATACGGCAGTTCAGGGGCCAAGATCGGAAACGCTCATTTGAAATGGGCATTCTCGGAGGCTGCGGTTTTGATGCTCAGGGAAAGCGAGGAGGTCAAGAAATTCAAGGCCCGGCTTGTAAAGAAACACGGCAAGGCCAAGGCATTAACCATCCTGGCCCATAAGATAGGAAGAGCTGTCTATTACATGCTCAAAAGAAAAGAGGTGTTTAATCTGGAGACCTTTCTGAAAAAGAAATAAACAATACAGACCGGGCGAGCCTGACGTATAACTGGAGCACTATGGGGCAGAGCCAAACTGATGAATGCTCTTACGCACTATCCGTCTGCGGCAACGACCGCGAAAGTGAGCATCATGGACCAAATGCCCTGCAGCCTTTGTGCTTTGATTGGACGCCCGGTCTACCAAATTACATAAAGCGGTACAACTCGGGAACGAGTCGTTCCGACATGTTCTGCCCCTTACCCGATCCTGAAACTAACTGGGGAATGTCCCGAATCTTCGGGATTATTACCTCTCTGTTTTGAATAGGACGGCACAAGGGCACGGATTATTTTCCAGGTCGCGGAGGATTGGGTAACGCCGCCTCTGCTGTCGTCAGATGTCCCGAAGCATTTGGGATCTACTGGCTAATGAACCTCTATAAGTGTTTGGCGCAGACATGTTCTTAAGAAGTGCATGATCCCGGAAAAACCGGAATCATGCTTCTGGAATATGATCTGGATGCCGCTGATTTGAAACTAAGTCAGAATCTGTTTTTTATTCGTACCGCTCTGATTGACGGATTTTATCAAAATCCGTGACCGGTGAGTCTTTGCCCTTGACAACACGAGGCCTTATAAGTGTTATACCTCTATCTTTTTTCTTCTTATATATTTTCTTCCTATCAATGTTGCTCCACCAGTAAGAAATAGAATAGAGCTTATTGGTTCAGGAGCAACAGGAATATCTGAATTATATCTCACACTCCCACGAGTCCACCACTCTTGATTACCTTCATCGAATTGCAC
>JAUXUT010000120.1 GCA_030680695.1 bacterium | reverse complement strand
GATGACAAATTACTCAGCTTCCTCGAAAACCTATAAATTATGCCGAATAGCCGCACCGGAAAAACACTAACAACAGGGGTTAGCAAAACCGGTGCGGCATAATAATGGATGCGGCATTATGACCGTTATGCCGATATCGGCATAACGCACACTCGACAGGACACCCGAAGCGATTGAACAGATTTGAAGCCTTTCATAACAAGTTTGGAGACGAACCGTATTCAAAGGAGGAACTTGTTGCTGAGCTTTGTTCTTCATTTTTAGCAGACCGGGCTGGATTGACAAACAGACAGCGTAATTCAAATGCCTATATCCGCAATTGGGCAGAATCCCTGCGGGATAATCAAAAATGGATCATGTGGGCTGCTTCCAGGGCTGAAAAAGCCGCTGAGTATATCCTGGGCAACGAGCAAATCATCCTTGATGAAGAAGTAACTCAGGTACCTGAATTAGCTGAAGAGGTTGCACCTTTTTGAAAGATAAATTTTAAGCCGTGGACGGGAGTTCACGGCTTTTTCATAAATAATTAAAAACCAAAACGATGAGTTACAAAGGAAGATCACTGGATCCCAGGCAAATGACATCACGCTTCGCCGGCACATGTTACACCTGCAAGAAACCGATCAAAAAAGGCGAAGAGATCATTTATTGGCCAAACGGCAACCATGCCGAACACTTTTCATGTGGCGAAGCTGATTACCGACATTCGCTGGCGTCATTCCAGGATGAAGAGAACTTCAACAATCAATATCCATCCTGGTGATTGAAGGCAGTCCCGGTTCCGAACTGCCGGAACCGGGACTGATTTTTTTATTCGTACCTCCCAGAAAACCGCTTTTTCTTTGTTACTGCACCGGCAAAGAAAAAGCCTGGCAAAAAGAAAACCGGATGAAAACGGGGTGCTTTTGAAGAAAAAGCAACCAAAAGCCCACTCACATTACTCAAAATTTTCTGCAAAGGTAACCTCATGAAAATATCGTGTCACTAAAGGCGGCTCGCTTGTCTTTATATGCTTGACAATTAGCGAGCCTCCCGTAGGGTTCATTCAGATTGAAAAACCAATCTGACCCGAACCTTTGTTCCAGAATTTTCATTCCGGTATTGTTTAAGGCAGAAATTTTTCTTAACCGGCGAGCCAGATGCCAAAATAGGTCCCCTGGGCAAGGGGCAAAACACATGTCAAAGTTATCATCAGTTCTCAAGCCGACAAACGGTAAATCACAGCCAGGACAGGTCATGGTTGTCAGACCAAGTTTCACATCATTTCAGACTGAACCAGCCGAAGAAGCTACAGTCGAAGAACTTCCCGAGCCAGTCGCAGAAGTTATCCCGGAACCGATTGTCGAAGTGAAGCCGGAGCCGGTCGCAGAAGTGAAGCCGGAACCAGTAAAAATTGTAAAGCCGGAATTGACTCTCCTGGAGAAGATCCTCAAGGTTGAAAATCTCCAGCTCATCATCGAAAAAAGGGCTAAGTTGGTGCAAACCCGCTCTGAACTTGAGCGCTTCCAGATTTCATCCAATGACTTCAACTGTTCCATGCGGCTGAATGACTCAGACGGGAATGTCTTCACCACCAGCTTCACCCCAGGAGTTAAAAAAGTGATTGATTTTCTCAAGTCATCATTCGATGCAAGCATTTCAGAAGCTGAAGACAAGATCAACTTCTGAACCTTCGGGAGTTCCACCCTTGGGGGCGGAACTCCCGTTTTTAATGATCGTAAAGGCAATATATTCACATTTATTTCCATTCGGTAGTCCATGAACATATCATGAAAGGGATTACCGGTTTTATTCCTTTGCGGATGAATATACTTTCTACCATATAGGCCCTGAGAGACCGAGGCAGTGTTTTGATGTCGTACCGTTACAGATTATGAGAAAACAACATAGAGTGTCTTATCTTTGGAGTATTCTCCTTGGAAATACATTTGATTTTGAAATTTTGAATTAATTTTACTGATTGATGATCTATTTTCCCCTCTCTAAAACAACATAAAAGTTTAGCTTTGCAGTTATAATTAAAGCCGACAAAAAATGTCAAATAAAATCGATAAATTACGGGATTTTCCAGGATATGGAGGCAAGAGGCCTCTTTTGTATATTCCTCCTGAAAGATTGTTTCTTGATCCACAAAATCCTCGTTTACCATTAGAAGCTCAGGGGAAGGATGAAACAAAAATCAAAGAATCACTGAGAAAATCCTACCTTGATGAGTTGGCTCATTCAATGGCAAAGAATGGATATTTTGACGAAGAACCTCTCGTTGCCATTCCAAAGGATTTACCTGATGAGTTTTTGGAACAAACCTATGATGAATTAAAGGACAATAAACAATATAGTGATCTTCTCTTAAATCCAACGACTGAATTTATTGTTGTTGAAGGTAATAGAAGGCTTTGCACTGTCAAACTATTATTAAGCGGCGAGGTTTCTTCTTATCCTCAAATTGATGATGGGATTAGAATTGATCTAGGTAGTTTGCCCGTCATTATTTATCCAAAGCGAAAAGATGTTATTGCATATTTAGGCGTAAGACACATAATTGGGGTAAAGAAATGGGACGCTTACGCTAAAGCAAGATACATTGCTTCAATGAAAGAAAATTTCGGTCTTACCATTGATGAGATTCAAAATAGTGTTGGTGATACTAGCAATTCGGCAAGGAAAACATATGTCTGCTATAGATTGATTGAAGTAATCGAAAATGAATATGAGTTTTATGATACATCAAAGGCAAAGGATAATTTTTCATATCTAATGCTTGCTTTAGGGCAAGGTTCAGTAAAAGATTTTTTAGGATTACCCAAACAATGGAGTAACATTGATTTTGAGAATTTCATTTCTCCAGATAAAATAGAGAATGCATTTTATCTATTCTCCTGGTTATTTGGTGAAGGGAAAGAAAAACCAAAGGTTGTTGAAGAATCACGTGATATCACAGGAAAATTAACCAGTGTATTGAGAGATGCATCTGCAACAATTTATTTGAAAGAATTTCGAGTTTTAGAGGAAGCCTATGAACGTTGTGGTGGTGAATCAATGCTTCTTATCAAATTTCTTAAAAGAGCAAATAGGGATCTTGGGAGAAGTCTGCCACTGGTTGAAAAATATTACAATGAAGAAGTCGAGATCCAAATTCAGGAAACGGAAAGGCTTATTGAAACAATTAATAAAATAAAGAAATAGTCGATGATTAATTGTGATATTCCAGATGCATCGAATATAGGCATTGTCGCGGATTGGATTGAATTATCAGTTGCCTTTGAAAAAGAACCAATTTCAAAATCGGCTGTTTCCTCTAAGATAGAGGGGGCATCAGGTGATGAACCGAGTGATGCCTTCATATCATCCATTTGGGACGAACTTGAAGTCAGGATGCAACTATATGGAGATCATCCTCCTTATACATGTGATAGTGTTGAGGTTACTCCAAATTTAGATTGGGAAGAAATTCCTGAATACTTAATGTGTTTAATACTTTCCTTGACAGGAAATTCTTTTAATCCCACTCCAACGGGTAAATTATTTGAGAGAATTTCAAGGGAAGCTGTAAAAAATTATCTTAATGGAGAGGCTGTTGTCTTTGGGCATCCTGCCCAATTTACGATAGTTGAACTAAGCCAACTTACAAATGAAAAATTCAAATCTGAGTTACCTGCAAATTATAACGATCGGGGATTAGATGTCGTTGCCTGGAAACCCTTTAATGATAATAGAGGCAATCAAGTTATAATTCTAATGCAATGTGCTGGTGGGCATAACTGGACGACGAAGACTCAAGATATAATATTAAGACCATGGACTGAAAAGTACATGACCTTTGGATGTAAACCAGTGAGAGGTTTTTCTACTGTCGTAGTCATTACTGATAGTGAGCGATTTGAAGAAATTTCTTTTGAGACGGACTTACTTTTTGATAGACCGAGGATTTACCGCAATACGACAGACTATGAATTGGAAGCTACTTTAAGACCTGCTATTTTAACTTGGTGTAACGATCGAATTGTTGAAATTCAAAATTAATTATGAAATTTATTGATCTTTTCGCCGGACTCGGCGGTTTCCATAAAGCCCTCACTGAATTAGGTCATGAATGCGTTTTTGCAAGTGAACTTGACCCTACTTTACGACAAGTTTATTTTGACAATTGGGGCATTGTTGCACATGGAGACATAAAACGAATTGTGGATAAAGAAAAAGATAGCATACCACCTCATGACATTTTATGTGCTGGTTTTCCTTGTCAACCATTTTCAAAGGCAGGAAAACAACTGGGAAGAGATGATAAAAGAGGAACTTTATTTGATGAAATTGCAAGAATTTTGGAATTTAGAAAACCCAGGTATTTCATTCTTGAAAATGTGCCATTCCTTGCTAAACACGACAATGAAGAAACATGGAAATATATTGAAGACAAACTGGTTAGCCTAGGATATAAGGTTAACCATGAAATTTATTCGCCACAAGATTTTGGAATTCCACAACATAGGAAAAGAATTTTTATTGTCGGATCACTTAAAGGACTTGAACATTTTTCCTTCCACGAGATAAATAAACAAAAAACCACTTTGGTTGACATTAATCAATTCATTGAAGAAAATCCAAAACAATTTAGGTCATTGCCAAAAGCAAATCAGGACTGTATAAAACTATGGCAAAAGTTTATTGACCAAATCCCGAAAGAGACAAAACTTCCTGGATTCCCGATTTGGGGAATGGAATTCGGTGCTACATATCCTTTTGAAAGATCATATCCCAGAAAACTCTCAGCAAAAGTATTGGCAGAGTTCAAGGGGAATTTTGGGTGCAGTTTGAAAGGGCTTTCAAAAAAGGAACAAATAGCTAAGTTACCAAGTTATGCAAGAGTTACAAAAGCATTTCCTGAATGGAAACGCAGTTACATAAGACAAAGTAGAGCATTCTTTGAGGACAATAAAATCCTTGTTCGTGATGTGGTTAAGGAAATCGCAAAGTATCCTTCACAAAGTTGGCAGAAATTAGAATGGAATGTTGGTGATAACGAAAGGATTATTACAAACTACATTTTACAATTCAGAGCTTCCGGAGTTAGAATTAAAAAAAACGACTTCTTTCCTTCGCTTGTCTGTACAAACACACAAATTCCAATCATTGGTTGGCAAAATCGTTATATTACAAAAGAAGAAGGTCTTAAACTTCAATCCCTTGAAGGTTTAGCGTTACCTTCAAATGATAATGCAGCTTTCAAAGCTTTGGGAAATGCTGTCAATTCTAAAATTGTCAAATTGATTGCTGAAAAACTGATCAACGAGATCCAACAACCCAATAAAATAAATGGTGTTGATATGCTAAACTCACAGCAGGATTCACTTATCGAACAACATGAAACAGCATGATAAAGTAAGTATCCGACCACAAGTCACCATGCTTTCGGTTCTAAAATTTTTGGAATACGAAACATGGTTTGCATTGGCAGAGTTTGTTGATAATGCGATAGCCAGTTATCTTAAATATGAGAAAGACCTTATAACTATTCAGGGAGATGATTTCAGATTAACTATAAGTATTGAAATAAACGAACCAGAAAATAAAATCACAGTTAGAGATAATGCTGCCGGGATAAATGAAGAAGATTATCCTCGAGCTTTTCGTGCTGCAGAAATACCACCTGACAACTCAGGACTTTCTGAGTTTGGGATGGGAATGAAATCAGCAGCATGTTGGTTTGCTGATGAATGGTGTGTTACAACAACCGCTTTAGGCGAAAATATTGAAAAGAAAGTTTGTTTTGACATGAAAAAAATATTTGAAGACAAACTAGAGGAATTAGACGTTGAGACACAATTATGTAAAAAGAATTATCATTACACAATTATTGAACTTTTGAATGTGAACCGCATGCCAAGGCGACGTGGAATTGGTAAAGTGAAGGACCATCTGAAAAGTATATACAGAGAGTTTCTTCGCAAAGGGGTTTTAATTTTGAAGGTCGACGGCGAAGAATTGACTTTTACAGAGCCAAAGATTTTAAAAGTTCCACGGTATGATGAACCTAAAGGAGCGCCGATACTTTGGAAAAAAGATATTTCATTTCCGATTGAGGATGGGTTAAGTGTTCACGGCTATGTAGCTATCAGAGAAAAAGCATCAACATCTGAAGCTGGATTTGCTTTGTTCCGGAGAGGTAGAGTTATTGAAGGAAGTTTTGATAATGGGTTTAGACCTGATTTTATTTTCGGGAACCCTAACAGTTTTCGTTACCAAAGAGTGTTTGGTGAATTACATCTAGAGGGCTTTGATGTTAGCTTCACGAAAAAAGGTATCCAATGGGATGAAAACCTTGACGTTTTTTTACGACTCCTAAAAGATGATATAAGCAGTAAAACATTTCCTTTGTTACAACAAGCAGAACAATACAGAGTACGAGCAACAGAAAATGAGTATAAAGCTGCTAAAAAAGTATTAGATGAAACAGTTGATGATCTTGAAAAGAAAGCACCGAAAGCATTGGCTGACGTTGTAAACACGGCACCGAAAGTTCCTGAACCTGAACATACAGAATTAACCAAAACGGAAAAAACGCTTAACCGAGAATTTGAAATTCGTTTCAATAAAGTGAATTGGAAGGTTTTAATTGAACTATCATACGACCCATCTTTAAAAGAATTAATTGAAGTTGGAGACAGTTTCATTAAGGAAAAATCAAAGGATGAGTCAATGAGGCAAATTGGAATTCGTCTTTCACTCACTCACCCATTCATGGTTGAATTTGCTGGTGTAGATTCAAGCAAAATTGAACCAATACTTCGTATTGCTGCAGCTTTAGGTCTTTCAGAAGTAATTGCAAAAGGTAGCGGAGTAAAAACGCAAGGTGAAGTGAGAAGAAATTTTAATGACCTTATTTCTAATTTATCAAAGCAAGAATAGAATATGGCTGAAATAATAGAAGTTCAAGACAATGCTAATAACGGAAATTGGGATCCGTTCATTGGTGAAGAAACAAACGAATTATTACGGAGTAAGGGTTTTGCTAATCCCGATAGGACACTAAATGAAGATGGTGGGCGAGTTTTAGATGAGGCTTATCGAATTATGCAAGTGTGTGGAAATCCTAATATTCCAACCAATAGCGAAACAGGTATCGTTATTGGTTATGTTCAAAGTGGCAAAACACTTTCATTTACGACCCTGACAGCATTAGCCAGAGACAATAATTATCAAATCGTGATAATCATTGGTGGCACTTCTGTAAATCTTCTGGATCAATCAACCAAACGAGTAAGAAAAGATTTGCGGATTGACAGTCGCTACGGGTTTGAGCAAAAATGGACTCAAATAACTAATCCACACTCACAAGAGGACATTGATACAATTATAAATGCTTTAGATCAATGGGCTAATCCAACTTTTCCAAATGAGCGTTGCAGAACAATTTTAATCACTGTAATGAAAAATGGCTCACACTTACGAAACTTAACCGATTTAATAACTGGCATGAATTTGAACGGTGTGCCAACTTTGATAATTGATGATGAAGGAGACCAAGCAAGTCTAAACACAAGAGCAAGATGGGCAGCAAGAGAGGGAATAGATGTTGAAGATTTAACTGAGAATGATGTTTCAACTATTTACAGACGAATAACCGGATTAAGGAATATTTTTCTTCACCACACTTTTTTACAGTACACTGCAACTCCACAAGCAAATTTGTTCATCAACATTATGGACAGATTATCACCAAACTTTATTAAGTTGCTTACACCTGGGAATGAATACACAGGAGGCATTCAATTTTTTCAAGAAAATCCACACCTAATTCGTGAAATTCCCCTGAATAATATTGCCAATGCAAACCAACCTATTTATGAACCACCAGACAGTTTGCTTGAAGCCCTGAGGATTTTTTATTTAGGAGTAGTTGCAGGAACTATCTTAGAATTATATAGATTACCGATTCAGCGTAACCGTTCTATGCTTGTTCATCCATCACGACTGCAAGGAGATCATACAACTTTTTACGGATGGGTAAATACTATTAAGGAAAGTTGGAGGCGTTTACTAACAGGAAGTGATAATGAAGAAAGATCAGAATTGCTAAGCGATTTCAGAACAACTTACAACGATTTGCAGATGACTGTTCCTGATTTACCTCCTTTTGAAATTTTAACAGATTTCAATTTAGTTCATGCAATTCAATACACACCGATTATCGAAGTTAATTCTAGACGTGGGGCTACTCCTCAAATAAATTGGCAAGATTCTTATTCTTGGATTTTAGTTGGTGGGCAATCGATGGATAGGGGCTTTACTGTTGAAGGGTTAACGGTAACGTACATGCCAAGAAATTTAGGCGTCGGTAATGTCGATACTATTCAACAGCGCGCGAGGTTTTTTGGATACAAGAGATCCTATTTGGGTTATTGCCGCGTTTTCCTTGATCAAGTTACTATTGACGCATATAACTTCATAATTGAACATGAGGAAGATGTTAGAAATAGGCTTGAGGATTTTGATATCAACAACAAACATTTAAATGATTGGGACAGGGAAGCAGTGTTAGATCAAATGTTAAATCTAACCAGAGCAAATATTTTATACGATGAGATTGACCGGGACCGATTCGGTAACGATTGGTTTAGAATTAATGCACCACACGACACTGATGATTTTATTGAAACAAATAGAACGGCTTTGTTTGAATTCTTAAGGCCTAGAATCACACTATTTTCCGAAGATGTTGGCCATGCTAATAGAACGGAGGATCAAAAACATTTAGTCGCAAGAGTCTCAGTAAGAGATTGTTTAGATCATTTACTAAATAAATTTAAATTTACCAGAGAAAGTGATTCGGCAACTTATTCAAGTTTACGAGGAATTCTAAAACGGTATATTGAAGAACATCCAGAGGAAGAGTGTTTAGTTTATTTAATGAGTGCAAATACTTTAGGTGATTGGAAAAGAAGAATTCGTAGGTTGGACAGGAATGATGAGATACAACAATTGTTTCAAGGGCGAAACCCAAGGACAGGAGAAATAATCTATCCTGGGGATTCCGAAATAAAAAATGATACTCTATTAACAATTCAAATTCACCTGCTTGACCTAAGGGACACTGAATTTACCAGCGTACCAACACTTGCTATTTGGGTTCCTGAACACATAGGCAGAGACATTATAAGACAAGTATGAATTTAATTGAATTATTTGATTCACTTTCCTTTCCTGAAGAGGGGAATGAGAAAATTTTTAACGCAATTCCAATTCCTGAATATCAGAATTATCGGGTTGCAATCAATGTTGAAGGTAATCCCGTATTGCTTCTATCAGTTGCAAATGCGGTAAAGGATATTGCATTGAAAAATTTCAGGTTGAAGTATTTGCAACTTGAACAGAATATTGAATGCAAGATTACAGAGAAAGGTAAAAGCAGTTTTCAAACTTTCACTGTAATCACGTTCACGAGTCACGAAAGAAATCTGCAAGAATATTTTTTAAGAATCTCGGAGACACTTGTGAAGACCTTGAATGATAGCCCTACCCAGCAACAAGTAATTTCTTCCTTGAACAAATTTATTGAAGTGTTTCGTGCCTTAACAGACACACCAACCAACACTGTTCATGGACTTTGGACAGAGTTGTTTTTAATTGACAAATCGACAAATCCCAAAGTGCTTTTAAATTATTGGCATAACCTGCCAGAGGAAAAGTTTGACTTTAATTCAGGCAAGGAAAAAATAGAAGTGAAAAGTAATTCAAACTTTGAACGGATACATACATTTTCTTCACAACAATTAAATCCTCCAGCAGGCTCACAAGTTTTAATTGCTTCAATATTCGTACGACAAAACAATGGAGGACTGAGTATACAACACCTTGTTGACACAATTACAACAAAAGTTCAAAATGACATTGACCTTACAGACAAACTTAATAATATTGTTTGCAAAACACTAGGTAATTCTTTAGAACAATCAATCAGAATAAAATTTGATTATAATATTGCAAAAGACTCATTGGAATTTTACAAACATCAGGACATAAGGAAAATTGAGGAAATTCATATTCCAAACGAAGTTTCAGAGGTACGGTATAAATCTGATTTATCTTCAATACCTTCAATTGACTTAAAAACATATCAGGGAGAGGGTATCCTATTCTGTAGTATATAACTTAAGTATTCTCCAATAACGCAGCTATTCTTTTAGAAAATTTATACTTTACATTCACTGAAGAAAGTTGCAAAAAAGGAGGTTTTAGACAGCGTATCTTTATAAACAAGAAAACTTTCGCAAAATTTCAAGCGAAAAACCCACTAAAACAAACTTGAAACTATAGAGAGAGCCTCGGAGCAACCGGGGCTTTTATTTTTATCACGATGGCACTTGAAAAATAGTGTCCTTTATTATATATGCCCGCCATTGTACTATTGCTCTCATGAATCCAAATTTTATTCGGTTGTGGGATGTCCTTGAGTTTCCGCCCCGACCCAAACCGATACCACTTCCTGAGATAAATTGATGCCACCAAAATATGTGGATTTCGTAGACGTAACAAAATAACGTCTATGCACACCCTGGTATGCCGGCATTGCGGAAAAGAAGTTCCATCGAACA
>JAUXUT010000114.1 GCA_030680695.1 bacterium | reverse complement strand
TTATTCAAATCCCTTTTCCGCGGAAGGGAAGACATATTTGCCCAACGCTGGGAAAAGGGAGGCAAGTCCGGTTATTCCCCTCAATATGATTATGACCCGTATCAATACCGATTGCATAAGATGAAAGGGGGAACGATCCAGAATTATGCCGACAAACAGCCCCGTGCGCTCTCAGATGAACAGATTTCCAAACACCTCAGCGGAGAGCATTTCATTGGCATCTATCCATTACTGAAAGACAATACCTCCTGGTTCATTGCTGCTGATTTTGACAAAGCCAACTGGATTGAGGAATGCAGATCATTTCTAACATGTTGTAATGACCTGGGATTACCTGCATACCTGGAACGATCCCGGTCTGGAAAAGGAGGTCACGTATGGCTGTTTTTTGAAAAGCCTTACCCGGCGGCAAAAAGCAGAAAGATCATCATCACGCTGCTGGAAAGAATTGGCATATTCTCAACCTTTGATAAAAATTCCAGCTTTGACAGGCTCTTTCCCAATCAGGATTCCTTGTCCGGGAAGGGATTTGGCAACCTGATTGCGCTGCCCTTAAATAAACTTTGTGCGGATAAAGGGAACAATTGCTTTGTATATCCTGAGACATTGGAGCCTTATCACGACCAATGGGCTTTCCTGCAAAGTATTCAAAGAGCATCGGTCACGCTGCTCGATCGCCTTTATGAACAAATTCATAAAACAACGGGGTTACAGAAAGACCTGAAAAATCAATCAACACCGGAAACCGGTAAAATAAAAATAGAACTCGGCCAGACTGTAACAATAACAAAGAGTGCTCTTCCACTCCCACTGTTTAACTTTCTGAAGGATGGTCTGAATTTCCAGAGCAGTGAATATGTTATCAAAAAGAAACTTGGGAAAAGTACCTGGGGGTCGGAAAGGTATTTCAATTTTATTGAAGAAACAGCCTATTCTGTGATCATCCCCAGGGGTATGGCCGGCAGTGTGCTTCGCTTTTGCCGGGATAACAGCATTGAATATGATTTCGCGGATGAAAGGAAAAAGGTCGAACCTGTTTCCTTTACACTGGATGTTCAGCTCCGGGAACATCAAAAACTTGCAGTAGCTGCTGCCGCGAAAAAAGACATGGGCGTCATTGTTGCCCCACCTGGAACAGGGAAAACCATCGTCGGGCTAAAGATCATTGCGGACAAACAGCAGCCTGCCTTAATCATTGTTCACAGGAAGCAACTGGCCGAGCAATGGATTGAGAGGATCCAATCGTTTCTTGGAATTCCTAAAAATGAAATTGGAAGTATCGGACAGGGAAAAAGTAAAACCGGCAAGAAGATTACGATTGCACTTATCCAGAGTTTATCAAAGATGCTCGAAAACGCAGATCAGAATGGGTTAACGAACAAATTCGGAACGATCATCGTTGACGAATGCCATCATATTCCGGCAGAGACCTATCGAAAGATCATTGGGAAACTATCTTCATTCTATTTGTATGGATTGACCGCAACGCCCTTCCGGAAATACAATGACGGGAAACTGATTTTCATTCATCTGGGCGAGATTATTTCTGAAATAAAAGCTCCGGATATCTCTACCCTCAAGACTGCAAAAATCATCATCCGCAATACAGAACTCGATGTCCCTTTCAATTCGAAAACGGACAAGTTCGAGACCTTGTCAAAGGTCCTGGTCCATGATTCTGCAAGGAACAAGCTGATTCTGAAGGATGTGATCTCGGAGCTGACCTCCGGCAAAAAGGTTGTGATCATTACCGAACGGAAAGAGCATCTTGATTCATTGAACCAATATCTCAAACAATCGTACGAAACAATTGTCCTGTCCGGGGATGACCCGGAAAGCAGCAGAACCATGAAATGGAAAATGCTGAAGGACGGTAGTTTCCAGGCATTAATCACAACCGGACAATTTCTTGGAGAGGGAACCGATATTCAAAACATCGACCGTTTATTCCTTGTCTATCCCTTTTCCTTCCAGGGGAAGCTGATACAATATATCGGAAGGGTACAACGGTCAGAAATCGCCCCGGTTATCTATGATTACTGTGACATCCGGATCGATTACCTGAATAAATTGTTTCTGAAAAGAAACACCTATTACAGAAAACTTGAAAAACAGGCATCCTTGTTTGACGAACCTGAACCGGATTTTCTGCCAACCGCCAACACGTTGTCCATTGAAGAGACGGTCACCATTGCCATTGATGATCTTGAATTCGGATACGGAACAATTGTTTTCAAGTACCATGCAGACAAATTAAATCAGGAACTGGAATTTGAAATTGAAAATGATCAGATCCGCCCGGAGTTTGAAGTGTT
>JAUXUT010000108.1 GCA_030680695.1 bacterium | reverse complement strand
CGTTTTTCACCAGTCCAGCCAACGCCATTTCCTACTTAGGGCTCGTAAAAGAATAAATTCCGTCACTGGATAAGACAACGAGGAGAAATAGTGTAATTCCACTGTGGACAGACAGAGTGATGAGTAATGTTCAAAGTTGCCATCATTTCATCAGAGATTTTTTCACCTGTTGCATACTTTTTTCGGACAAGATGAGCGCGAACAGTCAATCCAGTTTTGGTTTTTGTTTCTTGAATGTATTGAGCGGCAATCACAAAGGTACGCAAGGGACAACCTGCCCAAGTCTTGCTGATTTCGCTAAAGAGACGATGTTCAATCGGGTTCCATTTGGAAGCTCCAGTCGGGTAATGACAAACCGTCACGATCAAGCCAAAGCGATCCGATATATTCTCTTGCAGATGATATTTCCAGGCTCTGGAAACTGCACTATTGCTTCCACCACAATCCGTCTCAATCATTAAACGGGTTGAGTTTGGAAAACGCTCCACTCTTTCTGTGGCGCACCACTCAGCAATATTGTCCACAGCAAAAGCAGGTGTATCAGCAGACCGTCCGAGGTAGACTGTAGCGCGATTGAATTGGAGATCATAAACGCCATAGGGTACGGCGCGTCCAAGAGCATCCTGTTTGAAATCATGGGCGGTGACTTGTTCTGCCGCCTGACACCAGACCTGCCCAGAGTTTTTTAAGTTGCCAATCAGCTCTTTTTTCTTCGTATCCGTGCTGAGCTGAGGCTCGCCTGCCGCTCGATGTTCTTGACGTTGTTCCTGAATATGTTCAAACTGCTCGTTGCGTTGCGGGTCTTGCCGAGAGCAGATTTGCTTGGTGTTGGCACGCAGACGGTAATGGTGTGCTTTCAATAAACGGCTGATGACAGGCCTGCTCACGCGGTGGTTTCCCAAACGTTCCTGGATGTCGCTCAAACGGCAATTCAACCACTTGCGTTTGCCCATCGGGTCACCCGCTGTATGCGGCTCCACCAGCGTCAGGAGTTTGGACTCTAGCGGCGGGTCTTTTTTTCAGCCCGCCAGCGTCCAGCGCCTTCCTGTCGTTGCCGACCGACTGGCGCTGCCACGAGTTGATCTTGCATTTCGACCTTGCCGCGACGAATCGTCTTTTCATCTAGACCGGTGATGAGTGCCAGTTGACGATCGCTTGGCGCATCGGTTTCTTCGGCTAACGTTGCCACGTACCAGCGTCGTTGCGGTTCATTCAGACGACTCAAGAACAGGTTGATGCGTTGATGGCTTTTTATGATTTCTGTGTCAAGTCCGATTTTACAAGTCTTACACTCACATTGGTGTATGATTGGCTCGGTGCTCATGTCGCAAGTATAGCCGATGTGAGGGAAATTATTAATTTACGAACCCTAACCTTCCCAAAACAAGTATAATCCGCAGAAAAAACGGAGTCCCCATGCCTTCTGACATCCAGGAACAAATCGAACGCCGGCGCGAACGCGCCCGCGCGGAAATTCTCAAGATCGTCAACAAAGGCAGTCATCCTGTCTTTAGTTTGTTTGAAGTAGGTTCTATTTCCAAAAAATCCTACCGCGTGGAAATCCGTTCGCTGGACGAACTGCAAAATTCCTGCACCTGCCCCGATTACAAAAACAATCTCATCGGCACCTGCAAGCACATGGAAGGCGTGCTGATTTCGCTTGAAAAGGAACATGGAAAAAAACTCAAGAAACTTGCGCAAGAACGCCCGCGCGGGACTCAGGTTTATCTCCATCATGCAATGGATGTGACCGTGCGTGTCGCCCTGCCATTGCCCGACCGCGCGCCCATCAAAGAATTGCTCAACCGATATTTCGATCCTTCTGGACTTTTAGTTGGCGCGCCGCTCCAGGCATTGCCCGCCCTCCTGTCCGCCATTGATTCGCTTCCCGCGCGCGACAAATCCCTCGTCCGCGTGAACGAAGCGGCGCTTGAGCATCTGTCCCTTTTGCAAGACCGCGAAGAAATCCAACAACAAAAAGAATGGTTCCTCGACCAGGTCAAACGCGGACGCCGCACCTTCGACGTTCTTTCCACAAAGTTATATCCCTATCAAGAAGAAGGCGCCATGCACCTCGCCT
>JAUXUT010000104.1 GCA_030680695.1 bacterium | reverse complement strand
TGCAATGATGAAGGAGGTCGCTAAAGCAGGTTCGAGATATACCGTCGGAAGAGAAAATCTCGGCGTTGAAGAAGGGACGACAGCAACTTCAACGAGCCTGGAAACAGGGACACAAAATTCTGCCGTCAGCGAACGAACAACATCATTGAAGCGTACACAGGGAACGACGTAAGCCACAAGGAAGTCCGCACTTCCTGAAGTCTTGAAATAGCCTCGTTATCCGTGCTAGGTGAAAGCCTACAAATGCAGATGGCGACAGTCTCGTGTAACTGGAAGCCCACACAAAGAGAACGGTTTGGTGAGTTCTTGGAGGGTCTGCCGGGGTTCACAAAAAGCGTGGCGTGCGTCGAGAGAAACGCGAAAGGACTTGGGAGACCCGATATGTTCCTGCGAGAGCAGGTAGGCAATCCGAAACGACAAGTAGGAAAGCCGAAGACAATCGGGGGTCGGATCAACTCGTAGTACTCTGAGACGGTAACGCCGTTCACACGGGGAAGGAGTTGACAGGGATACGCAATTCGCAGAGGAAACACAATCCAGACATGCTGGGCTGGAAATCTGTGCGAACCTCACTGCGGAAAACAAGCAATGGGTAGCCGAATAGGTTATCATGCGGAAGCGAATATCTCTGAAGAGCCCTGTGCGATAATTTCGCACGCAGGGATACTTCGACAGGCTCAGTACAAGTCTGTGCGGGGAGAGGGCGGGTAACTGCCCTCTCTACCGCGACGGCAGCAGCAATTAGTTCTATAAAATAAGGAGAAATGATTCATGAAAACCACGATTAAGTCCCCCGATTTTCTATCTTTTCTCACCACTGTTCCGCAATGTGCCGACAATCAATTCGTCTCAAGAAAGTTTTTCTCTCAAATTGCGGGGCATACTACACTGAAAGAAATCTTGGAAGGTCTGCTAAAGAAAAAAACTGACCATTTGCTAGAATCTTATCAACAGACAACGCAGGTCGAGTACAAACGAAGTTTGTTGTTTTCTCGTCAAGTTGTTTTGAATCGAAACGCTTTTTGGAATAACCCACTGTTAATTTCTTCTGTGTTGGGAAGCGACAGAAGTGGACTAATCACTCTCTTGGCAGAAAATTCGATAGTACCCTTTCTGTTCGATGAGACTTCTTTTGAGCAAGAACCCAAATTCGATATTCTTTCTCTGGGCAGAGAAGCGGTTGAAAGTCTAACTAAAGACCCAAGTCTCTCCGAGATAGTATGTGTTCGACTTGGCGGAGATGATGCAGAAGAAAATAAAAAGGCTAGAGACGACTTCACTGAAGATTTCCGCAATCAACTTGATTTTCTAAATAGAGACAATGTTCGAGAGCGTTCACAAAAAATTGCTACTACTTTACTGGGAGAAGAAGGTCACTACCCAGCCCCAACTGACGAGAGGGTCAGCGCATTAGCTGTCCGACTTGAATCGCTAGCGGGATGGGTAAGGGAAAATAAGCCATCCCGTAATACACTTTACCAAAACTTCGTCACACTTCCAGATACACCTCCATCAGATGGTCTCTATCGCACAGACCCTTTGACCTTTGAAATGAAACTCTGGATGGATTTAATTTACAACAGCAATCTCCCAAAACATCTAGATGTCCTCACCTTCGTTCCATCTGGCTTTCCTACTCCTTTAGATGTTGGTCTCATTTGGACTGTTAAAAAGAAAGTTGCACTAGCCATTGAGGGGGGCGGAGTGCTAGAAGATATAGCAGAACGGGCTAAGACTCAGGCAACATGGAAAGCCTGGGATACTATTCAAAAACAAAAAAACGCTGGTTTAAGCATTCCATCCCCTGCTGATTTGACCCATATAGATGTCGTGGAGATACGCAGTTGGGACGAGTGGAAAAATATGATGAAGGAGATGGAAATATATCTTGATGCTCCGCTAAATGAAACGGGAACAAAGAATTTCTATACATCTTATGATGAGTTTCTAAAAAGATTAAGCCTTTGGTGGTTAGGAAAAAACGAAAATTTTAGGAGAGATTGGGCGTCAGGTGTAGCAAAACTATACAGGCTAGGAAGATGGTTTGTAGGTCTCCTTGTAGTTGCCAATCAAGTGTTTCCTATTTTGCCTCCTTCTGGCGTGGATTTGCCTCCTCTGCCCGATGACAAAGATGTTAAAGTTATCGTTGAAAATGGCTTATATCTTTTTGACCGCGCTCAGACCGACTGGCGTAGAACTCAAATAATACGCAACGTAAAAAGAGAGCAAAATATAAATCGAGATGAACTTAACCGTGTCTGGCAATCCATAAGAAAATTATACGCCGAACTTCCTAATAATTATCCAGGTCATGACATGTCAGGTAAAATAGCAACAGAGGAAGGATAATATTATGGAGCACGCCCTTGAAGAATATTTTTCTTTAATGCAAAGCAACCCCTTGATGTTCAAAAATGAAAATGCACCGCTAAAGATTATTGTCAACCCCTCTATCATCGTGGCGTGGCAGAAGGAAAGGCGCGCAGAACTTCAACAGAAGGGACTACCAATTGAATGGGCTGAAATCGGTGTTGTAATTGAAGATCCTTATGTTTTGCTTATTCGCGACTTAGTAGAATTTCCTGATTCGACAAAGAATGGTTATATTCGGTTTATCAATCGTGCCGATTTTAGCGGAGGGCAGGGTGTGGTAGTAATGGCTTGTATGAATGAAAAAATTCTCCTCCTTCATCAATTTCGGCACGCTACTCGTTCTTGGCATCTTGAAGTTCCAAGAGGATACGGCGAACCAGGAATATCTGCTGATAAGCAAGCGGCAAACGAGTTACAAGAAGAAATCGGCGCGCAAATAGGCGAACTCACAGATTTAGGAACTATGCACAACAATTCTAGTTTTGAGGGACAACCTGTCCGCTTATTTTTCGCACGGCTTAACTCGATAGGTAAGCCAGCACACCAAGAAGGAATAGACAGATTTATATTGGTAACATCATCAGAATTTGAAAATTTAATTCGCGATGACAAAATCACAGATGGTTTTACTATCGCTGCTTATGCACGCGCTAAATTGGCTGGTCAAATTTGATGCTTTTTATATCTGTTGCCCAACACGGCATCCTAAGAAACAACTTCATCGCAAGTGCCCCTGTGTTCGTCTTCTGATGGGTCATTCCATGCGAATTCACTCTGAACGTCAAGCGCAGAGCGAAAATTCAGGTCAAATCTTGCAGGCGATTAAACGCAAACAAGACATCTTCAATACGAGGACGCCTTTTGCTGTTCCACCCTGGCGCACTTCAGCAGGCTCAGTACAGGTTTAGGCAGGGACGAGTTGGAAGCCGAGTTTCGCGGGGTAAGCCTCCCGTAAAATCATACCAGTGGAAAGTGGAAAACTCATGGCAAAATAGAGCTAGGAGAGATCCACATGAAGAAATCAAAGTTTTCAGAAAGCCAGATCGTCACCCTCCTGAAAGAAACCGAAGTCGGAGTGTGGTGGATGATCAAGTGGGCAACCCCACCTGGGCGCGCGCGCTGGCTGAGATGATCGGGCGTCTGCTTGCAAAAGCTGGGGATGCCCCATTTGCCTTTTTTGAAAAAAACGCCGGTGTGTATCATCTGGCAGGGCGCGGGTATGTTTCTCGTTTTGAGCTGGCGAAGGAGATCATCGCGCTGGCTTCAATACGTGAGCCTGGCTTGGTTTCTTCCATTCAGCCGGCTCGCACCGCTGATTTCCCCGCGCCGGCACAACGCCCGCTTTTTTCTGCATTGGACTGCGCGCACTTTGAAACCATCTTTGATCTGCGCCTGCCTGAGTGGCAGGATGCGCTTGCTCTTGCCATGCATGAAGTATGAAAATAGCCGCAGTCTTGGGCAGGGATATCATCTTAAAAAAAATGAGGGAAGCGGTGGTATGGTGAAAAGCATCTGCAAAAAAAGCAAAATAACAAGTAAACTATAAACATGGTTTTGATACAATTTCGACACGGTGAGCTGCGACCGTTTTGTAACAAAGGTGTTACAGTGGGCAAGGCAGAATGAGGCTTTGCGCGTGGTAGATGACCAGATCAGCAATCCCACCTGGGCGTCTGCCTCCTGCCGGATTGGGAGACCGTAGGCAAAATTCGCTGCCCCGTCTGGCGTGAGGAGGTATAATCAAGAAAAATTGCTCCGGAAAACATGGAGGCTTGGGACGTGAAAATCGTCTGGACTAAACACGCGGCAGAGCGTCAAAAAGAGTGGGAGAGGAAATTGGGCATTAGTCGGCAGGAGGTGGAAGATTTGTTGAGCAAGCCCGAACAGGTTGTGCCCGGTGATCTTGGCGCATTTGTGGCTCAAGGCCGAAGAGGAAACGGTTTGTTACGTGTACCTTTTGTGGAAGCAAAGAATGAGCGAAAGATACTGACTGTATATTGGACCAGCAAGGTAGAGAAGTATTGGAAGGAGGCTGAAAGTGCGAATTCGTTACGATCCTGAGGCAGATATATTGCTTTTCATCTTGCGCGATGAGCCGCCGGTAGATGCCATTGAAGAACCAGGCGGGGTGCTCATCAGTTATGGCGAGGATGGCGAGCCGGTTAGCGTTGAGTTTTTGCATGTTTCAGCCAGACGTCTGATTGAAGCAGGCGAGCTCGCCGTCACGCTTCAGACTGCGGGAAGCGGCTAAACCTTTTGGGCGTACTGGCCCGCGTGGGATGCGCTTGCCGACAGGCTTCAATGCACCCGTTGGGACTATAGCATGGACGCTGACAGTTTCGTGACCAAGGTCTTACAATGGGACATGCAAAAATGAGATCCTGCGCCCTTCGGCACGGCTTCGCCAGTCAGGACACGCATTGTAGCTGACCAGATCAGCAGCCCCACCTGGGCGGTGGCCGACTCATCGGTTTTGATCGGTCTGGGCTCCATCGGTCAACACAGCTAACTTGAACAGCAAAGAGCTTTGAAACCGCCCCACCAATTTGCAACACCCTCAACACTACACGGTATAATTTTCAACACTGGTGTTTGCTGGATAAGTTCGTTTTGAAAGTTGATGAAAAATCGAGAAGAAAGATATGAAAACACAGACATCCTATTTCCAGAATGTTATCGAAACGGTTGAAAAATTGCCGCCAGATGACCAGATGCTGGTATTGGAAATTATTCGCCAGCGTTTGATCGAAATTCGGCGTAAAGATTTGGCAGCCGAAGTTGCTGAAGCACGCCAACTTTATCGAGTCGGCGATGTACGACGCGGCACAGTAGAAGAGCTTATCAGGGAGTTGGATGAGTGAAGACGCTGGTTTGGAGCGCCACATTCGTTCGGGCTTTCAAGCGATCCACAAAGCGTGATCCAGCATTGAAAGAGAGAGCCGCAGACATCCTTCGCCAGCTTGCCGAAGACCCTTTCTACCACACTCTTCACAGTCATAAGCTGAAGGGAGAACTATCCGGTGTGTGGGCTTGTACTGTGGACTTCGATAACCGTATCCTGTTTGAGTTTGCCAAAAAACCGAATGCAAATGAGGAAGAAATCTTTTTGCTGACCATGGGCACTCACGATGAAGTCTATTGACCCTCGCAGCCAGCGCAATTAATGCCGCCGGCGGACAGGTTGACCCCGTTGAATGTATATGGAAAGAGCAAACTCGTAGGCGAACAGGCCATGCAAAAAGCCGGTGGGGCATATCTTATTTTGCGCACCCGTTGGGACTGTAGCATGGACGCTGACAGTTTCGTGACCAAGGTCTTGGGATGGGCCAGGCAAAATGAGACCCTGCGCCCTTCGACACTCCCTTCGGTCGCAGGACAAGCCCTTCGACACGGTGAGCCGCAAAGCGAGTCGAACCGTCAGGGCAGGCCTGGAAGACGGCGCTGCCCGCGAAGCCTGCACTGAGCTTGCCGAAGCGTACCCGAAGGGTGAAGGTGGCAATCGAACGCTGACGTGCTTTTGTGGCTTATAATGAAAGTCAATTGAAACAGGAGACCAGTATGGAAAAAGTATTGCAGCTGACCGCGCTGATTGAATGCGAAGGAGACGAGTATGTCGCTACATGCCCCGAACTTGACGTTGTAAGTCAAGGCAATACGGTTGAACACGCGCGCTTGAACCTGCTTGAGGCGGTGGAGGGTTTTTTTGAAGCCGCATCACCGTCAGAGATTCGGCGCAGGCTAAAGAAGAAAACCTACATCATGCCCATTATGCCGACCGCACCAGCCATCAAAGTCAGATAGGGAGCCAGGTTCTGCCATGTCTGAATTACGAGTTCTCTCTGGAAAGGCAGTTTGCAAAATAATGTTCAACAATGGTTTTGAGCAAGTTCGTCAAAAAGGCAGCCATATCATCATGCAGAAAAAGGAAAGGAACACGACGATAACCGTGCCTGTGCCAGATCATCAGGAACTGAGAACAGGCACGTTACTTGGAATTATCAGACAATCCGGCTTGCCCCGCTCACTTTTCGAAACGAAATAATTGCCGCGATTTGGAGACGTGACGAGCGATTTTCCAACCGCGGCCCGCCGCCGGCGGACAGGTAGACATGTTGAGCGTCTACGGCAGGAGCAAACTAGCTGGTGAACAGAACATCTCAACTGTGGGCGGGGACGTGTCCTATTCTTCGCACCCGTTGGGACTATAGCATGGGCGCTGACAGTTTTGTGACCAAGGTTTTACAATGGCACAGGCAAAATGAGACCCTGCGCCCTTCGGCACGGCTTCGCCAGTCACGGTAGTCCCCGAAGCAGAGCGAGTGGGAGGACAGGCATTGTAGATGACCAGATCAGCAACCCCAGCCAAAGCGTCTCATTGCAACGCTCTCGAAATTTGGTAAAATGTGAAGCGATCGGAATTGCTTGAAAAGCTGCAATTTCAACGCAGCCTGCAAGAGCGCCAGTCCTTAAGCCGCAGAGGCGCAGAGCCGCCAGGAAAATAAGATGAACGACTTGTGAGTAACATTTCAATAACGTATGTACAGATGTGAGGTGTAATGTGACCACAGAACTGATGACAGAAGCAGGAGTCGAGCAAACTATTTTAGACGAACCCGCTATGAAGGAGTATAGCGTGGTTATGGATGGCGTTATCGAAATTGTGAAAGGGCTTGACGAGAAATCCTTTTTTGATGGGCTGCTTGACACCATGATCGAATATATTGAGAAGCATGGCGCTTTTGCCGGTCTCTCGATGTCTCATAGGGAATATGTGGACGATGACACCGAGGGTACCGATGGCAAAGAAGCAACCTAAATCTGTAGGAGAAAGAAAATGAGCACGATTACCTGGAATATCCCGCGCGAAACTTTATTCGCTTTAAAAGGGTCTACCGAGGAGGTTGGGGTAATGCTTCGTATGGCTTCGGCAGTGAAACTTTATGAAATGGGCAAGCTCTCTTCCGGGGTTGCCGCGCACCTTGCCGGTGTACCCAGAGCAGTGTTTTTATCAAGGCTGGCAGACTACGGAGTGGATACGTTTCAACTCAACGAAGAAGAGCTCCAACGCCAGACTCGTTTGAAAGAGCAAGATTCGTGACGAACGTCATTTGTAACACATCCCCATTTCAATACCTTCATCAAATTGATCAACTTCATATTTTGCCTGCCCTGGCCGGTAAAATTATTGTGCCTTCCGCTGTTGTAGATGAAATCGCCGCTGGCCGTGTTGCTGGAGTGGACTTGCCCGATCTAGCACAACTGGATTGGGTCATGGTACAAAGCCCTGCCGGGCAAAGCGCTTTACCGCTCATTTCCGATTTGGGCGCGGGGGAATCGGAAGTGTTGATGTTGGCGTTGGAAACCCCAGGCGCGACAGCTTCGGGATTGGTTTTTGAGTAAATTCTTGCAGGATGAAGGCTTGCATTCCCGAAAAAACGTCGGGACGATGTGAGCAAGGTCGAAATGATGAATAACTCTCCCTGGTTGGATGGCGCTTTATACCCGGATGTGGATTCCCCCGACGCGTTGGAAACAATCCCCGATCGCGTGGATTTTCTCGCCCGCTTATGCGCCGCCTGGGATTTTGGCTTGTTGCCCAACGCAGACATGGTCGTAGAAATCCGCCGGGCAGATTGGGCTCCGGCAGTGGAAGCCTGCCGCTTGTTGACCTCGCCCGCCTATCATCTCCTGCGGCGTTGGCATGGCCTTTCGCCCCTCTCCTATTTGGGACAGCAGATTGCCTCCATCCGCGATGATCCCTGCCTAGTTCAGGTGTGAGGAGCAGACCGAGGATGGGGTAAAGATGTTTGAAGTGTATAAGTTACAGAAGAAAATCCGCGCCCGATGGCTGGATTTCTAGATGATCAACACACGCAGTTTCGGGTTTAACTCTGCACAGCGAATCGCGGCGAAGAAACCCGCAGGCCCCCGCCCGCGATGAGGACCTCCCATTTGGTGGTGATAAAGTTTGACATAAGATTGTTTGAGTATACCTGCTAAAGTGAGCTTTCGATTTTTCATGTAGATCTGTCGATTATCAGTGAATTTCAATTTGTAACCGTAGCGACGGATTTATTTGTGGTTGCCAAACAAAAATGTGACAGAAGTTGCCGCTACCAGGCGCAATACGGAAGTATTCGAGCATTGTTGAGAATTGCGGCATCACCAGATGGTGCGCTCAAAGTTTGTTAGGTTTTTTATGACAAAGATAAAATATTAACCACTGAGACACGGAAACACGGAGAAAAGCCTATTAAGAATCTCCGTGACTCAGTGGTTTGTTCTTTGGGCTATCTACAACTTTTGAGTGCTCCCTCGCCAGATTTTTTATTGACGAAAGCACAGCCGCATGATAGCATAATCGCCTGCTTAATGAATTCAATTCAGGGAGTATTAATTTCCTATGACCATCCAGCCTGCTTCAGAAAATTACGACGATGAAATTGACCTGCGTGCGATCTTTCAAACGCTCTGGAAGGCGCGCCTGCCAATTTTAATCGTGACCCTGGCGGCTGCGCTGGTGGCCTTCGCGGTCAGCGCCTGGATATTGCCCAAACAATATGAGGCGGTCGCGTATGTGACTGTAAGCCAGCCTGCAATTCGTTACCTTACCGGTCCGGAGGGATTGGCCGCTGTTCCTGCTGCTCCTGATATCAAAGCGCTGCCGGAACTGGCGCAAACGAAAGCCATTTTAGATCAGGTGATGAGCGATGCCCGCGTCACTCCCCTGCTCACTTCGGATGGAAAAGGCTGGTCCGATAAAACGCAGGTTTCCGCGGTCGGCACCTCTCAACTCCGTTTTCAGGTCACCGATACCGACCCGCAGCGGGTTGCGATCCTGGCGACGGTTTGGGCTGAGAAAGCGGCCGAGTGGATCGAAGTCAACTACGGCCTCGGCGCGTTCACCGCAAATCTCGATGCGCAAATATCCACGACGCAACAAGATTACACCCAGGCCCAATCTGACTTGGAAGCCTTCCTGGCCCAGGATCAGACGCCCATCCTCTTTAGTCGGTTGGGAGCGCAAAAAGATATCTATGCCTGCCTGGAGAGACGGGTAAGAGCCGCCAATTCTCTTTTGCTGCGCCTGGGAGACTTTGAAACGCGCCTTGTTCAATCGGACGATCCCCTTTCCTTATCCGACGCAATTCTCCTGGTTTCCATCCAGCAGGATCTTGACTCGTTGGAAACCTGCGGCAACCCGGGAACAATTTTGCAGTCCTCCTCGCCCTTGTTGTTTACCGGCCTCAGTTCGTCTCGGGGGATGGAAGTGATCACCGGTATGCACAAGAGTCTCCAGCAGCGCATCGCGAATTCCCAAAACGAGCAGGACGCCTTGCAGAACGATGTGTTGAAATTACAGGTCGAAATGGAGCAGCTGGACTACGAGCGCAGCGAGTACACCCGTCAGCGCGACCAAGCCGCAACGCTCTATGCACAGTTGACCTTTCAGCAGGCCGTGATGGAAAACGTGCTCCAGCAAAGCGGACGCATGGCGCAGATTAGCGTCGAGGCGAAGGCGCCGCAGTTCGCCACGGCGCCGAGAGTGATAATGAATACCGCCCTGGCTGGAATGGCCGGGCTGATGCTGGCTGTGTTTTGGGCGCTGGCAACAGATTGGTGGCGGAATAACGGACAGGCTGAATAGGAAAAATAAGCAGGATGGCAGCAGGATGAGGCCATTTACCGGTGATATAATCCGCAAATAACGCAGAGGGGATTGCGCAGGGTTGATAAAAAATCGGCGCAATCTGCAGCTAAAATCTCTCGAATATTTTAATGAAGACAATCGTCAAAGAGTGAAAGGTTGGCGGCGTGATGAGTACCCAAACATCTTATTTCCAGGACGCTATCGAAACGGTCGAAAAATTGCCGGTGGATGATCAAACCTTGTTGATCGAAATCATCCGCCAGCGGCTGCTCGAACAGAGGCGCTCTGAAATAGAACAAAATGCGCAAGATACGATAAGATCTGTCCGGGAAGGACGAGCACGATTTGGCAGTGTCGAAGACCTGCGCGGTGATCTTTCTGGTGAACGCTGAGAAAACTGGCGTGGGATGCCAGTTTTCAGCGCGCCTATCGGAAATGGCTTCGTAAAGACCCTCGTTGGCAGGGGCGCATCTTTGAAGCGCTGGAATTGCTGTCTGCAGATACATTCGGACCGAAGTTGAAGACACACAAACTTAAGGGTCAACTTGAAGGATTGTGGGCTTGTTGGGTGGAATATGACTGTCGGATTGTATTTACTTTTGAACCTGATCCGGATGCAGACGAAGATATGATCGTGTTGGTTGATATTGGCACACATGATGAAGTATATTGAGCCTGAACTCTGTTGCAACCACTGTCCTGACCCTGAGCATTGGATTGAGTACAAAGTAAAGTAAGGAGAAAATAATGGTTACAACAACCCCAAAAGAAACCTTCGTTCCTGAAAAGGTGACATACACAATAGATGTTGACGGCAAATTGCTTGTCAGCGAGCGTGTCCCTGCGCGGGTGTGTCTTGAAACAGGCGAACAACTCTTCTCGGCAGGCCGTGATGGAAAATGTGCTCCAGCAAAGCGGGCGCGTGGCGCCAAGACCGCTGATGAATACCGCCCTGGCCGGAATGCTCGGGTTGATGTTGAGTGTCTTCGGGGCGCTGGCAATGAATTGGTGGCAAAATGACGGGGATGATGAACAGAAAATAAGCGGGATGTAAACAGGAAGCAGGCTGTTCGCAATGTATATATGGTGCGGTTTGTACGACCAATCCAAATCATCAAAATAAGTAGAGCATATGCTTGGCTAAAGTCAAGGTGAACTCCATTTTGAAACAGGTCCGCGGTAAGGTAGGCGACTTGGTCTTTAAGCGCTACGGCGGCGAGGTGATCATTTCGCAGAAACTTATGAGTAAAGAACACGCCATAAAAGACATTTTGCTACTATGGGTGGGTGCTATCTTTGGCGCGGGGTGTGCTTTTTTGACGCAAGTGATTTTGGCGCGTCGGCTCGGCCCGACTGATTTTGGGGTGTTTGCTGCTGCATTAGCGACAGTAAACTTGCTCATCCCATTAGCTGGCTTTGGTATTCCACAATACTGGTTAAAAGTGTTTGGGACAGAAGGATGGAGTGCGACTCGATGGCTTTCCGCATCATTTAAATATATCGCATTTAGCACTATGTTCGTGCTTATATTTCTCATTATCTGGGCTTTATTTGGGCCAAACGACAAGCTGACCACCCTGATTCTAATCGTTTTGTCGTTTTATGTACTTGGCCAAGTGAGTTTGGAGCTTGTCGGTGCAAAGTTTCAATTAGAAGAAAAATATACCCGCCTATCTATTTGGCAGCTTATGCCTCACTTTGCACGATTAGTTGCAGTTGCTTTGTTGGCTTATTTTTTTACAAAATGGATGGAGGTCACAAATATAGCTTATGCTTATGCGTGCATTGCTGTAATAGCTGTAATTATTGGGATATACCAACTTTACCGAATGCAACTAGGCACGTTTGAATTAAAAGGACATTCAAAGAAAGGAAACGCGACTCCTATACAGAATCAAACAGAAACACTTGGTATTTCAAATGTAATTAGCAATGTTTGGCCGTTTGGACTGGCAGGGCTGTTTCAATTAATTAATTACCAAAGCGATATCGTCTTGGTCAAATACATCACAGGTGCTGATGCGGCCGGAATATATACCGTTGCTGGTCTTGTTATGACAGCGGTATATCTTATGCCAAGTACAATTTATCAAAAGTTCCTATTGCCTAAAATACATCGCTGGGCAAACAATGATAGGGCAAAATTTTATCGGGTTTATCGCCAAGGCAATGTTGTTATGTTGTTCATGGGTATTATCACACTACTGGGTATATGGGCAACCTCACAATGGGCGATACCGTTGCTTTTTGGGGAGCAGTACCAAGAATCTGTTGTACTGCTCAATATTTTGGCGGTATCAGCACCGATAGTATTTGTGAACCACAGTGTAGGGGCAACTTTGGTCACACAAGAGCATATGAAACAAAAAGTAAAATTCATGGGGGCAGTAGCCATCATGAACCTTCTACTAAATATATTATTAATTCCTAGTTACGGGGCCCAAGCCGCAGCGGTTACCACTGTTTTTAGCAACTTGACATTGTTGGCAATTTACTTTTTTGCTGCTCAGAACATAGTGTTTATTTCTAGTGAGCTAGGCATCAGAAAACGCCAATAAAAGATGATGGTTTTTTTGGAGGTTGCATGAAAAGTTTTATTAAAAAAATAAGATTGTATGGCCGCCTAATAAGCGCTCTAAATGGTTTTTTATATGATTTTTATCGTTTCTATCTATTTTCTGCGTGGCGTTCAGATATGAAAGATGCTGAACAGCGCAATTACAATGCAGTCAAGATTTATCATACCCTTGAGAAAAGTATGAGCCTTAAAAATCGAAGATTGGGTGCAGGACAATCGTCAGCCTATATATTGTTGGATGTATTAAAATATGCGAAGAAATCAAATAATATTGGTTTTCATGACAAAGCGGCTCTAAGCACTTTATCAAGGTTTGTCGAATTGGACGGCATCAATAAAGTAGAATGGGTCGAACAGATAAGAAAAGAGCTTTTAGCGTTTGATTTTTTTTCAGATGAAGTACACGGTTCGCAAATATATAGATTAGAAGACTTTAGAAAAGGGATGTTAGAGAACCCTGAAAAATTCTTCTTTAGCCGGCATTCACTTAGAGAATTTAAGAACGAGATAGTTCCTGAGCATGTAGTCAAAAGAGCCGTGTCTCTAGCCTTAAAAACACCTTCTGTTTGTAATCGGCAAGCGTGGCATGTATATCACACCAGCGACTCCGATATAAAATATTTGGCGCTCAAGTACCAAGAAGGCAATCGTGGGTTTGGCGATAGAGTGCCAAATTTAATGATTATAACGACTGATTTGAAAGCGTTTGTTTCAGGGTATGAACGTTATCAGCATTGGATTGATGGTGGTTTATTTGCCATGTCAATAATATATGCCTTACACTCTCTTGGGGTTGCATCGTGTTGTTTAAATTGGAGTCAAACACCTGCCAAAGACAAAATGCTGCGATCATTAGTAGATATTCGCCCCAATCATACGGTTGTGATGATGCTTGCTATCGGTTGGCCAGATGAAAATAATAATATATGTGTATCAGCTAGGCGACCACTTGATGAAGTGTATTCTTCATTAAATGCAAGGAGAAAATTATGAGGATAGCACTCTTGACAATCCACAATACCGATAATTATAGGGCAGTTTTAGCTACCAAAGAGAATATGCTACCCAACAGAGGAAGTAACAAATGAAAATTGCTTTGATTACAATTCATTATGCTAATAGCTATGGAGGTGTTCTGCAGGCTTTTGCATTAGGTAAAACACTTTCAAGGTATGGTGACGTTTCAATTATTGATTACAAAACGCCGTACATAAGCAAGACAATGCGACCCATTCGACTTGGACTAAAACCAATCGATATACTTAGAACTGTAAAGGATATAACCAGGTTGTTGCCAAGATATAGGCTAATAAAGAAATTAAAGTCCTTTATCAAAATTCACCTCAACTTAACACAGGCATATAAAGATAGCAATATAAGTGAAATTGAAAAAGATTATGATGTTTTTGTCTGCGGCAGTGACCAAATTTGGAATCCAATAATTGTCAATGGAACAAACAGTATTGACGAAATATATTTTCTAGATTTTGTCCATAGAAAAAAGAAATTTTCGTATGCAGCAAGTATGGGGTCTTATCATTATGAAGGAAAAGAGATAGAACGGTTAGTGTATTTGCTGAATCAATTTGATGCAATTTCTGTTCGTGAACTTGATTCCTGTCAATATTTATCAGAATTATTAAATCAACCTGTTACTCATAACATTGATCCAACATTACTACTCCCGGCATCGGACTGGAGAAGTCTTCTCCACATAGGAGAATCTAAATATTCAAAACCATACATTCTGGTGTATGCCTTTGGAAAAGATTTGCAAATAAAAAAATCCGTTGAGTACATTGCTGAAACTTTGAAATTAGATGTAATTGCAATAAATCAAGATGTTTTTATAAATTACAAATGTAAAAAACATATTAGAGATGCAAGTCCCGAAGAATTTCTAAACCTGTTTGCCAATGCCAGCTTTATAATTACAAATTCTTATCACGGAACCGCATTTTCCATTATTTTTAATTCGCCATTCGTTGTAACCGGCATATCTCAAACAGGCATTAACCGAATTCAAAATTTGCTAAATCTATTAGATCTTTCAGAACGAATGGTTTATCAAAAAGAAAAATTGCCAGAAGTACTCAAGAAACAGATTAAATATTCGAAAATTAATAAAACTTTGGCAGACTTAAGAAAAAAGTCCATTGAATATTTAGATATTGTTTTTAACAAATAAGGTAAACTCTGGCTATGATGAACCAAGCGCCTACTGCAAAACAAAATACTGGGATTGACATCAAACTAATATATTTTATTTTGTCAATGTGGTTTATTTCCAATTTTTCATATGTTGCTTTTAAATTGTCATCTTATGCGATAGGGACATTTATATCCTCAGTGATAATAATATTAATTAACTATAAGTTAATCTTTAATTTTCGGTTACGCCGGAGCCACTTTCTAGCCATTCTTGTTGTTAGCTTTTATTTATTTATTTTTTCACTGTACACCTATTTATCTAGCGGTGAAACAAAACCATTGTTCTCATTGCCCGCATTGCTTGTATCATTTTTTGCTGCAATTTTGTTTGCGCAACATGTAAAAAACATCTCGTATCAGAGGCTTGAAAATTCAATATTAATTGTAATAATTATTTTTATCTTGTTAGGTTGGTTGGGACTATTGTTTCCTATCGCCTGCTGTAATTATGCATTTCGTAGCAAAGCTGTATTTCCATTTTCTGAACAAAGCCATTATGCTCTTGCTCTCGGATCACTCGCTGTGGCATATTCGATCACAGCAGAGAAGAAGTTTTTGAAAATATTCATTGGAATAAATATAACTGTATTATCTATTTTCTTTCCCAACTTAACCCTTTTATTATTTGCCATTCTTTTTTTTGGTGTGTATGTATTTAGATTCGGACGCACTGTTTTCATATTAGGTTTGTTGTTTATTCCTATCTTTGTTATTTGGGTCATTCTCCCTCAGATTTTGAAAAATGAATATTTTGCGTCGCGACTGATATTTCAAAACACAAGAAACTTAACAACATTGGTTTTTTTACAAGGATGGGAACTTGCCTATATAAATTTTGTCCAGACCAGTGGCATGGGATTAGGCTTTCAAAAATTAGGTCTAGGTGGAACACAATTTGGAGTATATTCAAATACAATGTTGATGGATGTCGGTAAAGTATTCAATATTGAAGACGGTGGGTTTTTAGCATCTAAACTAATTGCGGAGTTTGGATTAATTGGTATTCTTATTACAGTTTTATATCTAATATTTCTAATAAGATTTATTTTTTTTGCACATCGTGCCTGTTTAATAATAAAAAACTCTAAAAGCGTCGAATCCCATGCTCTTATGAAAAAAAGACTTATGTTATTAGGCTTGGCATTTGCTTTCTTTATTGAATTTTTCTTTCGAGGAATAGGTTATTTCTCCCCAGGATTATCATTAATAGTAGTTGCATTGGCTGTAAATAGCTCTATTACCAATCGAATCATAAATCAGGATGTTAGGAAATGAAAATTGGTATCAGCGCAATTCATGTCCGCCCTGGGAAAAGTGGCTCTCACCAACCATATCTTGTCAATCTGGTTAGCGCCATGTCCATGTTGGAAACCCCTCATGAATTTATCCTTTTTGTTACCCCGGCAAATCAATATCTTTTTGAAAATGCGCGCGATAAAATGGAATTTGTTGTCTATCCCGCGCTTGCGGAAGAAGTATTACCGCGCATCTTTTTAGAACAAATGTGGCTGCCGTTGGATGCGCACAGAAGAAAAATTGATGTGTTGCATTATCCGGGCACAACAGCATCTTTTTTGCTAAGACAAAGTGACGTGGTAACTGTTCACCACGATTCGGTGACTCAACGCATATCCATGTCGAGCATACGAAACATATATTACGACACTGCTTTAATGATTATTAAAAGAGCCGGCCGAATTATTGCTCCATCGCAAGTGTATGCAGATGAATTGGTAAAATATTTTGGATATCGGCCTGAGCGGGTACAACCGGTTCATCATGGAGTGAGTTCAATATTTAGAAATGTGGCTAGTAGCGAAGTAGAGAAGGTTCGCGAGAAATATGGAATAGAACCAAACGCCATATTAACTATTACGAATACACGCCCTCATAAAAACATCCCGAATTTATTAAGAGCATATCATTTGTTGATAACGCGTTATTGTCTTGAGAATCAGCTTGTCATGGTAGGTTACATAGAAGAGACTGTGTTGATGCAAATAATTTCTGATATTAGTGACGATCCTGAGCATATGCGCTCACGTATCAACGTAATCCCTTTTTTACCTCACGAACAATTACCCCCTATTTACTCAGCAGCCGCTGTTTTTGTGTTTTTCTCAAAAGTAGAAACATTTGGGATGCCCTTGGTAGAGGCAATGGCTTGCGGATTGCCTGTTGTTGCATCTGATATTCCAATTCATCGCGAAATATTACAAAGCGCGGGGCTGTTAGTACCGCCAGAAGCCCCTGATGCACTAGCGGCAGCATTCCACAAAATATTAACTAATAAGGAATACCGGAGCTTGCTGGTGCAGTCAGCACTAAGTCGCTCTCAACAATTTTCCTGGGAAAAAACAGCTCGTCAGACACTTCGGGTTTACGAAGATTCATGGAGTTCAACACGGAAAGATTAATGACCCCATAGAGATTATATGCAGGATGGTGACAATTGGACGCAATGAAGATTTTATGTACCGGCGGAAGTGGTTTTATTGGCACGCACTTGATTGATAGTTTTCTTGCCAAAGGAATTGAGCTGATCAATGTAGATATTGCAAAACCCAAAAAGCAAACTCACAATGCCTACTGGCGTGAATGTAATATCCTTGATCTTGATTCTCTAAAAGAAGTTTTCAGAGAATTTCAACCATCGCATATAGTCCATTTAGCGGCTCGCGCTACGATGGAAGGAAAAAGCCTGGATGATTTTCGAGATAACACTGTTGGCACTGCTAATGTTTTGGAGGCTGTAAAAAAGACAGCCAGTGTTTCCCGTGTGGTCATTACTTCCAGCCAGCATGTCCGAAAACCAGGCAGCGGATTACCACAACATGATGAAGATTTTGCGCCGCATGGTTTGTACGGAGAAAGTAAAGTAATTACCGAGCAGTTGACCCGGCGCGCCGAGTTGTCTTGTACCTGGACAATCATCCGTCCCACAACCGTTTGGGGGCCATGGCATCCCTTTCTGCCGGGCGGTCTTTGGACAATGATGAAAAGAGGAGTTTATTTTCACCCCAAAAACGACCCCGTTATCCGTAGTTATGGATATGTGAAGAATGTTGTCTGGGGTATAGGGAAAATATTAAATGCCCCGCCAAATATAGTGGACAAGCGCGTATTTTATTTGGGAGATGAGCCAATTAAACAGTCGGAATGGATCGACTCATTTTCACTGGCTTTAATTGCCCGCCAAACACCCAAAATTCCGAAAGAATGGATTTTTTTTCTTGCAAGGATTGGCGATATCTTTGAAAAGATTAATATTCGATTTCCGATGAATTCTCCAAGGTACTTCAATCTTACTACTACAAATCCCGTTCCTATTGATACAGTGATTAAACAATTTGGCGCTCCACCATATTCCTTGGATCAGGGAATTGCTGAAACTGTCTTGTGGTTAAAAAACAAGGGCAGAGTTTGGAAATAAATTGAAACTGGCGTAGTATTATTTGACTATAGATCTCTTGAAAGATGATCGTGAAAGAGATGCCTGCGCCAAAAGGTGATAGAATGGATGAAAGAATTAACCGAATAGCCGCACTAGCAAATGATTTGACTTACAATGCAGAAGCGACCAAGACATATATCGATGGCGCACCGCATATTAAACACGCTTCATTAAGAACGCTTTACGGCAAATTGGTCGTTCAGGTTTTCGATGATGCAAAAAAACATGCCAATCTCCCCAAAGTTTTGGATTTAGGCGCTGGCGAAGGGTCAGTCACTTTACCGTTTCTGGAACTTGGTGCAAAAGTGGTTGCTGTTGATATCTCAAATGGACAGCTTGACGCGCTAAGAGTCAAATGTGAACGTTTTGGCGACATGTTGGAGGTACGGTGCGAAGACATAAACATTACTCTAAAACATAAGAGCGCGAAGTACGATATCGTTGTTCTCAATTCATTCTTACACCATGTGCCCGATTATATGGGAATGATTAAGGAAATAGTAACGGTTTTAAGCCCTTATGGACAATTCTTTTCCTTCCAAGACCCGCTTCGGTATGATACCGTTGGAAAAGCTACTATGACGTTTAGCCAATTGGCTTACTTTTCATGGCGTGTTTTTAGGGGAGATGTATTAGGTGGCATAAAGCGACGAATACGACGTGCTCGCGGAATTTATCTTGAAGATGTACTACACGATAATGTTGAATACCATGTAATAAGAAATGGCGTTGACCAAGAGGATATTTGTGAATTTTTTAGAGAACACGACTTTGATTGTCGCGTCGTGCCTTATTTTAGCACTCAGAGTCGCCTTTTTCAGCCTATAGGCGCTTTGGTAGGCATGAAAAATACATTTGCAATTATTGCCCAGAAACAGCCGGTGAACTAAATGCCGATCCATGACGCGGTGTGCTTTGATAAATCATCGTCTGCTCACAGGTGAATCTTGCCCCCATGCTGATTAAATATTGATTGGGCATATTCGCCCAAAATTATTTTCGACACATTTTATGTCGGTAGTAATTGTGTGATTGGTACGGTCTCGGTGCTTGTTTGATAATAAAAACCCAACGGAAGTAAATCATGTTCTGGTTAAGACTAATAAAATTAGGCCAAATCATTTCGGACCCCTTTCTTGTTTCGGCTCTGATGAAGGGCGTAGCGGCGGGTACTGAACATAGATTGGTGTTGCAGGGATTTAATTTTGATTTCATTGTAGATGTAGGTGCTAACCGCGGTCAATTTGCGTTAATTTCCCGCAAAGTGTTCCCACGAGCAAAGATCCATTCCTTTGAACCTTTGGAAGAACCGGCGCATATCTTCAAACGAATTTTTAGTAATGATCCTAATGTAACATTGCATGCCTGTGCCCTTGGGCGGGAGAAAAAGACTGCCGCCATACATGTAACCAAGGATGACGACTCTTCGTCTATGTTGCCCATCATGGAGACGCAATCCAACATGTTCCCCGGCGCAACTGAAAAAGAAACACGCCAGGTAACCGTTCTGCCTTTGTCCCAAGCGCTTGGGGATATATCCATACCACCCGCCTCGCTCTTGAAAATTGATGTGCAAGGTTTTGAATTGGATGTGTTACAAGGCTGCGAAGACATTCTTGATAAATTTTCGTATCTATACATAGAATGCTCTTTTATCGAGTTGTATGAAGGCCAGGCGCTCGCGCATCAGATTATCGCATGGCTGGAGCAAAGAAATTTTATATTAAGCGGTATCCACAATCTGTATTATAAAAAAAATGGCAGGGCGATACAAGGTGATTTTCTATTTTCCCAAAAGAATAATTGAGGAATAAAACCGTAAAACCTCTTATCGTAGGTCTCGACCCAAGTTCGATTACCCATAAAATCTTAAGGAGTTCAAATGGTCTCGCGATTCTTTATGAAAGCATATTATGTACTGAGCATCCCTATATCTATTCTCTTTATTCTTAATTCAAAACACATTCATAAAAAATATAAATTCACACTGCTTAAAAAGCTGGGTCTCGGTTTCAGAATGTTTTTGAATACCGTTCGTATTCGCACCGGAACTTCATACAAGTCACATATGGTTATGGCCTTAAAGATACTTGAGACTCCCCCTGATGTGTGTGGCGATATTATTGAATGTGGGACCTGGAAAGGCGGATGCGCCGCCAATCTCTCCCTTGTTTGTAATATTGTTGGCAGAAAATTATTGATATTTGATTCTTTCGAGGGGTTACCCGAAGGCGCTATTGGAGATCGTGAAGCGCAAAACTATAAAAAAGGGGACTATTGTGGCGCTTTAGAAGAAGTCAAAAGGAATATTTTCCGTTACGGAGAAATTGAATCTTGTGAATTCGTTAAAGGATGGTTTGAAGAGACCTTACCTTATTTACACTCGCCTGTTTTGCTTGCTTTTCTCGACGTCGATCTCGAGGCTAGTTTGGACACTTGTGTAAGGTACATATGGCCGAATTTGGTTGACAAGGGATATATATTTATTGATGAAGCGGTAGGAACGGATTACTGTGCATTGTTTTATTCCGAAAAATATTGGAAAATAAGATTTAATCAAACACCGCCGGGAATAATAGGGGCTGGGACCGGCTTGGCGTTGGGTGAGTATTATATTGGGCCTTGGTCTGAAAGAAATACGCATCCGACATGGCATCATAATGCCGGAGCGTTCACAAGAAAGGATATGTCAGGGTATTGGTCATACTATCCAGATGAGGATACTGCATAATAAGATGCTGGTATGCCCTGAAAACGCATCGACTCTTTGCCGTTAAAATCTTGTACCGACGGCTATTTATTACGCATAAATCTACTACGGAGAAACATCTTATGAATAACATGACCGCATCAACAGACCCTGAACTTCGCAAGGACGACCTGATTGTGATCGCTGGCGCAGGCGGCTTCATCGGCGGCTCGCTTGCGCGTTATTTTCACGAACAGGGCTTTAAGCGTATCCGCGCGGTGGATAAAAAGCCCCTGCCGTATTGGTATCAGCGCACGACAGATGTCGAAAACCTGTGCCTTGACCTGAGCGATCAAAATAACGCCGCCAAAGCCGTGGAAGACGCCGTGGAAGTTTATAACTTTGCGGCAGATATGGGTGGCATGGGCTTTATTGAGCGTTTCCGCGTCGAGTGTTTGCGCAGTGTTTTGATCAATGCCCATTTAATAGAAGCGTCCTATCGCGCGGGTGCCCGCCGCTATTTATATTCATCATCAGCCTGTGTCTATAATGCCGACCTGCAAAAAGACCCGAATGTGCGCGCCCTCAAAGAATCAGACGCCTACCCGGCAATGGCAGAGCGCGGCTATGGTTGGGAGAAATTGCTCTCAGAAATGTTTTGCGAGGAGTATTGGGCTGAACGCGGCATGAAGACCTTTATTCCGCGCTACCACAATGTTTACGGGCCAAACGGTACCTGGGATGGTGGGCGCGAGAAAGCCCCGGCAGCCATCGCCCGTAAAGTGATACAGGCAAAAGATAGTGGCGAGCACAAAATCATGATCTGGGGCGACGGTTTGCAGACGCGCAGTTTTCAATGGATCGGTGACGCCATCAAAGGCATTGATATGATTATGCATTGCGATAAGTTGATTGCTACTCCGATTAACCTGGGTTCCGCTGAGATGGTCACGATCAACGAACTGGTTGATATTTGTGAAGACATTGCCGGAATAAAACTGGTGCGGCATTACGACCTGACTGCGCCGCGCGGCGTTGCCGGGCGTAGCAGCGATAACACCTTCATCCAATCCGTATTAGGATGGCAGCCCAACACAAAGCTTCGCGATGGGATGGCAAAAACATATGCATGGATTGAAGAACAATTCCATCTTCAAAAAGCGGGCAAACCCGTGGTAACTGATCGGATTTAATTAGTGAGCAAGCGTGTACTAATCCATGATTATGCCGGACATCCCTTTCAAGTTCAACTCAGCCGTGAACTGGCTCGCCGCGGGTATGAAGTGTTGCATCTGTATTTTGGGCATAACAATACCCCCAAGGGAAATCTGGAAAAAAGAATATCCGATCCTGATACGTTTACAGTGGAAGGCGTCTACACAAAAGAACCCATTCGGAAATATTCATACATCAAGCGCTGGTTTCAGGATATCGAATACGGCAATTTAATGGCGGCGCGTATTAACACCTTCAAGCCTGATTTCCTTCTCTCAGCCAACACACCGCTTGATTCTCAAAAGATAATCATGAAAGCATGTAGTCAAGTTGGGACAAAATTCATTTTTTGGCTTCAGGATGTAAGCGGCTTGGCAGCCATGAAAATTCTCAGCAGAAAGATTCCCGTCTTGGGCGCTTTGGTTGGCAGGTATCATATACAGTTGGAACGCCGTATGTTACGCGCCAGCCAGCAGGTGGTCTTGATTTCAGAGGACTTCAAGCCTATTGTGCAGGAATGGCAGGTAGCTTCGAGCCTGATCACAGTGATTCCCAATTGGGCTCCGCTTGACGAACTTCCCGTTCGCGAAAAAAATAACCCCTGGTCCAATCAACACGGTATTCAAGACAAATTCTGTTTCTTATATACTGGAGGCTTGGGGTTGAAACAAAACCCAGACATGTTGCTCCAACTCGCACTACATTTCAATAGCAATCCAGATATCCGCGTAGTGGTTATATCCGAAGGACCTGGCGGCGCATGGCTGATGGAAAAAAAGACCGAATTCGGACTCGAAAACTTGATGGTGCTTGGTTATCAATCCTTCAAACAAATGCCTGATGTCATGGCTTCCGGAGATGTATTGGTGACAACCCTGGAGCCAGATGCCGGGATTTTCTCTGTCCCGTCAAAAGTGCTCAGCTATTTATGCGCCGCACGGCCCCAATTGCTTGCCATTCCGCTGGATAACTTGGCCGCAAAAATTGTGATCAATAATAATGCCGGGCTTGCAGTTCCATCCGGGGACGTGGATGCCTTCATTATCTCTGCAGAGAAACTCGTCAAGGACGCTGCATTGCGCGAGGTGTGTTCGCACAATGCAAGGACGTATGCAGAACATACCTTTAACATACAAACAATTGGCGACCGATTTGAATCAATCCTGAAGACAATTTAGTAGAATTTCACCCACAGCGGGCGGACGCTGCAGATTTGGTCATGCCTTCCAAACTTTCCGGCATGTTAGCCAGCGGCAAAGCAATCATTGCTGCTGCCAACCCAGGTACCGAAGTAGCTGAGATCCTGGGACGGTTGGGAGTGGTGGCGCCCCCGGGAGATGCCCTGGCTCTGGCGGAGGCTATCCTTAGGTTGGCAGATGATCCCGAACGGAGGCGTTCACTCGGAAAAAAAGGACTGTCCTGGGTTGCTGCAAACTGGTCAAGGGAAAAAGTGCTTAATGATTATTGTGAATATATGACCAATCATGTCGAAACATAAATCTTTAGGTATAATCCTGAAGGATAAAAATGGGCTATAGAAAAAGTTGGGTCATTGGCGGCATACTTATGATCAGCGACGCGGTCATTCTTTATGGGGTCTTCCGGCTGGCCGCCCTCCTTCGAAACGCGTTTACACCCCTGATTGACGGCAATTTAATATGGCAAACGGTGGCGCCTCTGGTACAACTGGGAATTCTGTTTGGAATTGTTGTTTTTATGATCGAGGGACTTTATCCCGGTTATGGCATGACCGCGGTAAAAGAACTGGGGCGCATGTCCAAATCTGTTACGCTGGTTTTCTTTTTTCTGGCGGTCGTTTCTTATCTAAATAAACCCTTCCAGGATATTTCCCGCGCGTTTCTTTTGTTCAGCTGGTTTCTGGCTCTGGTCCTATTGCCGCTAGGCCATTTTATATTACGTAATATTATTTCAAGATTCTCCTGGTATGGCACGCCGGTTGTGGTATTTGGGGATGGTGCCTATGCACAGCAAATTGTAGGCTCCCTAAAACGAATGCGGCGCCTGGGATGGCAGCCAACAACGGTATTGCCTGTCAATGCAATTAAACGCGGCAGGATGGATACTCAAATGGAGATAGCGATATTTGCGCCATCACCCGGATTGTCTGTAGCCAATTATGCGCGGATATTGAATTCGAATTTTCGTAAAGTTATTCTGGTCAGGCAAAAGGATAATCTCGGTTCTGTGTGGGTTGAACCTCGCGATTTAGATGGGCAATTAGGTTTGGAGTTCCATTACAACCTTTTCAATAGATTTGCCAGGTTGACCAAGCGCCTGATGGATGTAGGGATCAGCTTGGCGCTTTCAATCATGCTGCTCCCTCTTTTAGGCATTCTATGCCTGCTTATCTTTTTCGACTCGCCCGGCCGAATATTTTTCCACCAGGAACGTCTTGGCAGAGGTTTCAAGCGTTTTAACATTATTAAATTTCGCACGATGGCGGTGAACGCTGAACAAAGGTTAAGTAAACTCTTGCAGAAAGATTCTGCCGCTCGGGCTGAATATAAGAAATATCATAAACTGACAAATGATCCGCGCATCACTCGGGTGGGAAAATGGCTGCGCCGATTTAGCCTGGATGAACTTCCACAGTTGTTGAATGTGCTAAAAGGCGACATGAGTGTAATTGGGCCGCGCGCCTATTTGCCATCTGAATTAAACAAGATGGGCAGCTATGCGCCGATCATCCTGCGTATCCAGCCAGGCTTGACAGGCTGGTGGCAAGTCATGGGAAGGCATAAAACAACATTCGAACAGCGCCTAAGAATGGATGATTATTACGTTAGCAACTGGTCCCTGTGGATGGACTTCTATATCCTGTTGAAAACAGTCTGGGTTGTTCTGAGTGGGAAAGGCGCGTAAATGAAAACGGAGTCTTTATGATGCAACACTGCTTATGGTAAACTTGCCTTCAACTCTTATGTTTCAGATGATGAGCGCAAGAATAAGGCGTAGTACAATTCGCAGGAGTGGCTAATCTTGTGGGCTGGCCAAAAGATTTAACCACAGCCCACAGGGTAATAAGCACTGTGAATTCAACTGGTAAGTGCAACAGATGAATGACAGAACACCTCAAAGGGTGTTTTGAAACGAAGGGTTTTTCGTGGTCTGAAATTCAGCCTTGCCATAGCCTGTTCAATCTCTTTCTTGGAAACTGATTGGAAGTCAG
>JAUXUT010000103.1 GCA_030680695.1 bacterium | reverse complement strand
AACCAATTGTGGGGCTGTCAAATCATCATTGGATTTCCAGGCATTTTTAAGCTCGTCGAACAATTCCGCAGAAAGTGTAGGGCGGATATATTTTTTTTCCACAGAGCGGATGATCGGTTTGAGGCTTACGAAAACCCGTCTGCTCTCGCGTATATCCACCTCACTGTTGAACTCAAGGGTCCCACGGATAAACAGGTCGGCATCCTGTGGATCGAAACCGGGGTAGTCTTCCTTGTGTTCATCAAGGAATTTGAGAACAAGATCCAGCGATGTGTTTGCCCGACGGATCCAATTCTCTTTGAGGTTCTGCACGCGGTATTGCGGTGCCGTTTTGTGGGTTGGTGTTTCTATGACCTGGATACCCTGGGAGGAAATGCTCACCCCGAATTCATCGGCGCCAAGCCACAAAGCATAAAGTGCAAGTGGTTTGCGGAGCAGAGCGAGTAGTACTGCCAAATTTTCTGTTGTTGTTCCATCATCCGGAGGAACCGGATCAAGGGCCATCATGTCTTGAAGTTGATCATAGAGAACATCGCCCAGCACAGGTTTGATGAAGGTCTCCTGGGCTTCATCGATATAGGGAAACCAGTTTTCAATGGAGTTGCTGACATTTATAGAAGCAGCCGTTAAAACCTGTGAAAGATTGTCTATCAGTCTTGTCATGCGATGTTCTTGTCGATGCGTTTATCAATCTTCGTTGGATGGTCCTGCATGGTTTGGGAGGTGTCCACGGTCACATAATCAAACTCGATGTCAGGCGACCATTTATTAAAATCCCGGATAAAATACAGTGGTTCCAAACTGATTTGCCGGTAAATGCCCATTTCGGCATTAAGTTGCCAGAAGGCTTCCCTTTTGTCCGATCCGCTTCCTGCTCCCAGGTTCCCGCCGGGCAGCCCGGAACCCACCAGGCAGGGATCAACACCGATGGCAAAAAGGATTTCGGAATTTGCAGCCTGTGAATCCGGCAGATAAGCATCGTCTTTCAACTTGTTATCGATGACGTTAATTTTCCATCCTGCCAGGTATTCACCTTTGAATTTGTTGAAGAAGGTGAAGGTGAGAAAGGCTTTTCCGGTATTCTCGACATCCGACAGGAAATCGTTCATTTCCGAAAGAACCTTCGTTCTTGCCGACTCACGCTGTTCACGGGTATAATCCGGTGAAGGATACCGGTTCATGAAATAATCATCGGGTATCTCAATGTGATACTTGATGGTCATCTGGTTTTTCATGATGGCCTGCTTGAGCTGCGGGACCTTGTTGGCGATGCTGAGCCATCCGCTCTGGCGGATGCCGTTCCAGACTGAAAGGTGATAATAGGATTTATTGAACGATCGGTAAAAAACCGGGTAGGCAAACTGCGGATCCTGGTATCG
>JAUXUT010000090.1 GCA_030680695.1 bacterium | reverse complement strand
GTTTTCCCTTGGGAAAACGCAAATGACTTCCCAGCCCGGTACCGACACGGAAATATCCTACAGTAGTCTTTTCGATCTTCAGGGTGATATAGTTGGACGCGGGTTTGTCTATCATTATATCCCAGACCCTGAAGGCCTCGCCTGGGTCCGCCTTTAACTCAAGGTTCGTGTCTCCGAGCACTGTTGTTACGGCAATAGCTTGTGTTACGGCCATGTTTATCCCTCCTTTCAGAAAAATCGGTCTTCATGTTTGTATGTTTAACCGCCATGATTATCCGCTCAGTTTCTTTGCTCTCAGTGCCAGCGCAATCACGCTAACCCGTTGAATATTGCGAGGATCACCCTTCGGGAACCGTGGCGGAAGTTTTGTGCTGGCGATTACGTCCGCATACGGAGCGAATCCCTTTTCATAATCGGGACCCGCAACCATAACGCCCTCGGCGAACCGTCCTGGGCCCTTTGACAGTGCGTTTTTCTTCCACTTCTCAGCTTTTCCCGCAACGCCCTTCGCAAACATGTCCTTTGCCGCGGCTTCAGTGATTGCCATCTTCCACGTATCTTTCTGAGCCAGTGCTGCGTCTTCCCAGTTTCTCCGTGGATTTTGAACCCCGATTTTATAGTCCTCCGACCTCATCGGAGTGACTCGAGTCCATTTATCTCTAATTGCCGATGTTGCTTTTATCTCTGCCATGGTTCTCCCTCCTTTTGAAAGTTGTGAAAAACAATATTTCCCACTTTGGTGTCAAAATGCTGCAGGATCCCCTGATCAGGCATCCCACTTTGGGGGTAAAAAGTTACCTGCAGGTAGCCTTTCCATCCCACTTGTTCAAAAATGTACACAGTGTTGCAAAAATACAACTTGATTATTCTACTTGTTTAAACGTATTGTCAAGGAAAATCTTTTATGCTGGAGGTGTGTATTATGGGCAAAAGTTGGTTGACTACCGTGGTCGGCGTTGCCGGTGCCGTTATGAATCTTGTTATTGCTGCTATTCAGGCCGGCGCCGTTACTCCCAGGGACATTGTACTTTCTGTTGTTTTGGCTGCCCTGGGCCTTTCTTCTAAAACCTTTAATGTCACCGGAAAGTGAGGTTTTTATGTTGTTAAAAGCTGGTGTTGATATCTCGCGTCTTAACAAACCAATCCGTCAGGCCCTTGGTCCGCTGGAGTCTATTTATTTATCCGGTGGGAAGGAATTGATTGTGACCTCGACTTACGAGGGAACTCACATGGCCTCGTCTTTACACTATCAAAACGATGCCATCGATGTTAGGTGGATTGCCGGTAACGTGTTAAATCTGGTCGATAAAATTCAATCACGTCTCGGTAAGGATTTTGATGTCGTTGAGGAAGGTGACCACTTACACATCGAGTATGATCCCAAACCTTAGTTTTTTCGGAGGTCTATTATGATTCGTAAAGAGAATTTTCTTCCCATGTTAAACACGCTTGACTCAATCCAAAAAAAGTACCACAAAAGATATTGTTATCCTTCCCAGGCACACACCATTGCGTTGCTCAAAACATTTCATGACACTTGTTTTTCTACTCGCACCCTTAATCGATATTATAGGGTCATGGAGGATCAGGGTTTCATAAAACGCCGTCGCCGGATTCGGCGACTCGAAAACGGTTTGCTTCAATTCCAAACAACCCTTTATGTCCTTACGCGCAAAGCGTATAAATTGATTGGTTCTTTGGTCCGTAAATTATCTCATCACACCAAAAATATTTTCAGTCAGCTGACTCAAAAAGAAAGTCCGAGCACCCCCTCTTGGATGCTCGGACCCGATGAAAAGCCATCTCCTTTCGCCGATCTTGTTCCTGGCCTAGCCAGGAACTTGCTAAAAACCATGACCTAATAAGGTATTACCAGTTGCTTCTCTAGGCTGGCCAACACAATCCCCCGTTTTGTGATTGTTTTGCCGTTCCTCGTGTGCATGTATTTCTGCTCGTGCAAAAACTTCAGGTGTTGCATCATTTCCCGCCAGGTTTCTCGTTCCGCCTGGCATATCCAGCACGTCCATTTTTTGAGTTCCGTTTTAAGCTCACCTCCTTTTTTAAAATAATGTCACACACTGCCGATTAAGGCTTTGCTGTCTGTTTTGGCATGTTCTTCGCCATTAATTCAA
>JAUXUT010000078.1 GCA_030680695.1 bacterium | reverse complement strand
AACCAGGGCGGCGAGTTCGGTTGCCTTTTTGTTGACGACGGGCATGGCGCCAGGTAGACCTGTGCATGTAGGGCAGATGTTCGTGTTCGGCTCAGGCGCGGAGCCATAGTCTGCGGAGCAGCTGCAGAACATTTTGGAGTTTGTGAGCAGCTCGCCGTGAATTTCAAGTCCGATGACGGGTTCGTAGGTTAGTTTCATGGTTGGGTGGTCTCGTAGTCGAATAGTTTTGTGGTCGGGAAGTGGAAAGTAATCAGTGAGCAGTTATCAGTGTGTTAGTCTATTTGTTGCGAATTAGAAGCATTTAGATAATTCAATGACATTGCCACAACTGCTGACCATGCCAAAATTTTGAATTCACCTGCTCTCAAAGCGTTTTCAATTTCATCTCGGCTGAGAAATAATAACTCCTGGTCTTCTAAATCATCACTGTTTGGTTCGGCTACCTTTTTTGCATTCAAAGCCAAAAACAAGTGCATAGTTGCGATACCACGATTGGGGTCTAGGATATGGTTGCCCAAACTAATCCAGTTTGACGATTCGTAACCCGTTTCTTCAAGTAATTCTCGTTTTGCGGCATCAATTGGCTCTTCGTTTGGTTCAAGCATACCGCCAACAGGCGCAAGTGATGTTCCATCCACTGCGTATTTTGTTTGCCGAAAGCAGAGAAATTTATCATCATCTGTCATGGCAAGAACGATAGCGGCGCTTGGAATAATGAGCCATACCCAATCAGGGATTATTTGCCCATCAGGGAGTTTTATAGTGTGGCTTTCAACTATCAAAAATTTACTGTGATTGAGAATAACTTCTCTTGAAACAGTTTCCCAAACTCGCAAATCCTTTTTGCTCAATGCTTTTTCTCCTTTATATTCAGAGCGGCGGCAACTGCTTATGCCAATCGGTGACTTGCTGGTAGGCGTGAGCGACTTGGAACAGGGTTGACTCATCTAAATGTTTTCCGATGAGTTGCATGCCGACGGGCATATTATTTGAAAAACCAGCGGGGAGCGCAATGGCAGGGACGCCAGCGGGGTTGGTGGAGACGACGTAAATATCCGAGAGGTACATTTCGAGCGGGTCGCTGGTCTTTTCGCCGAGTTTGAAGGCGGTGGTGGGACAGGTCGGGGCGAGGAGAATGTCCACTTTGGAAAAAGCAGTTTCAAAGTCCCGACGAAGAAGCGTGCGCACTTTTTGAGCCTTCAAGTAATACGCGTCGTAATATCCTGCTGAGAGAGCGTACGCGCCA
>JAUXUT010000071.1 GCA_030680695.1 bacterium | reverse complement strand
GATAACCCCCACCCCAATTGGACGGTAACAATTTATGAAATGGAAGTTTACGGGCCGCCCCCCTCCCTCAAAATCACCCAGCCCGCCGACAACAGCCAATTCAATTTCGGTGAATCCATCAATTTCGTTGGTGAGAAAATTGGCGACATCATTAACCTTCGCTGGTCCAGTAGCATCGACGGGGTTTTCGGCACGGATACCTTGAACATTGTCAAGAACAATCTCAGCCCTGGGACTCATACGATCACTTTGTCGGGTCAGGGAGGAACTCCCCCGGTCGCCTCGGTTGGGAAAGGGGGAAACCCTGGTGCCGCCATCCGAGCTCAAACCATCGGAAATTTTTCTCACTCGATTACCATTTTTGTAAAAAGCGGAAATCCAAAAGTTGTGATGCTTGATTTTTTATCTGGGGGAAATCACAATCGAATTTACGACAGAAAAGGGGATTTGGCGGCCAAAGATATCGGCAAGCAGGATAAATTTCTTGATCCGATTCAATGGCAGGGAAAAATCAGCGGCAATGACATTACAGATGTCTACTGTTGGCCACTTTCATACGTTCGAAGCGGCGCAAATTTCGTAGGGAATGGCCCAAGCAAACTCAAATTCAATGCGCATTTCATTGATTTGTTCCAATCTCCTTCCCTTACGTTTGATGTGGCTTTGACCGGAACCCTGCGAGATGAAAACAATGTGATCCAACAAAATTTCACTTTTAACACCCAGACCGTTACGACCTCGGGTGATTTGGTAGTGGCAAAAGAGTTTCAATCCGTCGAAGGGCTTCCAGCCGTAGTCGGAATCTGGAACTTGGAATTGAACTGGTCTTTCAGCAAGGGTGCAACATTCTTCGGCTCCCAGCGGACTCCCCAGTCCGGCTATCAGACAATTTACACCACTTGGGAAAAACCCTTGTATTCTGGAAATTTTGGTCTCTCAAAAGGTTGGGTTGAAAAATTACCCACCTACTATCTGGAAATTATCCAAATTTCTTGTGATTATGCAAAGAATTCCGGCGCGGTTAATTCCGAAGAAAACATAATGCAAACAATTTATGATCGTTGTTGGTCGCAAAACACTTATTCTTATTCCAAAGAGATTCCCGATGATTTGTCAAAAAGGGGTCTGGACAGATTACTTGAAGAAAGTTATAGAAATGGTTGGTGCGGGGAATGGGCTTCCTTTCTTCAGAGCCTACTGGAAGTTCAAGGAATTGATGTTCTTTATAGGGGATATGAAATAAAACCGAAATATTATCCCGCAATGGTTTTACTCACAAGTATTGATTTGCCAGTTGTTGGAAATATTACTCCAAGAATGTTCCCATATAATCCTCCACAGGAAGATTGGAGTTTTACAAACCATGCAATCATTCTTTCCAAGACCTCCTTTTTTAGAACATATGATCCCACTTTTCACACAACCCCTACGGAATTTTCATCTTCAGTGAACAATTTATTTGACGTTTTCGATAATAATGAGAGAAGGGTAATTTCACTAAACCCTGCACCTGAATATATTGAGACTCAAAAACCACCAGCAATTAATTGGGAATAATTTGGGTAGTGTACTAAGTTAACCAAAAGGAACGGGAAACATGCACCATTCCCTGAGAGTCCAAATATGATCTGTCAAGCCAGCAGCCATGGCCGGGGTTCTGTGGATTTTCCCAACACCTTCAACCTTCAAATCCAAGGTTCTTACTGGCCAACAAAAGTTATAACCGAAACCAATGAAATACGAAACCGCATTGTGGATTTGGTCATTTTTCGAAAAACCCAGAGTTTTCCGGCCTTTGCGCGAGTTCATTCCCCGTTCCGTCCCGTTGTTGCGCTCAACGAACGATGTGTTGATCGTATTACTAACCACCGAGCAAAGCAAACAGAGCGTCAACAGAAGCCAATTCCCGAAAACAAGAGTCCGCCTTACCTTTACCACCCGCCCATTTTTTCGAGTTTTCTTTACTGTGGCATAACAAAGGTCTGGAGGCATTTCCATTCGCGCCTTAGGGTTTCGACCCGGTCCAGGCTTCCTCGGCGGAATGATCGGAATGCCATAAGCCTTTTCAATAGCCTTCACGTAAGGAGCATGCTCATCACTGGTAAGGAAAATATCTGTTCGAGCCGCTGTTCTCTTCTTTACGTCCTCAACCAACTTTTCACAGTTTTCCGCAGTTCGCTTGCCAGGCACGAGACTGATCAACAGGCGACTCTCGGCGTCGATAGCGGTATGGTCCCAAAGATCCCCCATAAAAGTTTCCGTTGGGGACGACATCTCAATCTCCTTCTCCTTCTTTCCCACAAAGGACCACCTCTCGTCGAGCTGAACCTCTTTCGTCTGAGGGGGAAAAAGAAACCAGCACATTATGGGCTTTTAGGGCATGAACACCGGCTTTTAAGGCATACCTTGTTACGGTATCTTTGCTCACATGCACCAACCGACTTGTTGCCCTGGTTCCACAGCCCTCGCGAATATGTTCGAGAAGCGATAAGGCTTTCTCCTGAGGCAACCTTGATTCCCAAAAAACCGTTCCTTTTCGCTCAGAAAACTGCTTCCTACAGGTTTGACAGTAGATCATCCGGATCATTTGGGACTTTCCACTCCAGCCGCAAAACCATAGGTTACCTTGCTGGCGTAGCCCAAAATCAGAACATTGCGGGTTTTGACAACAAAAAGCGTCAATCTCACGAGGAAATCTTTGTTCGATCATCTGCATCCTCCTTTTGGAGGAAGGATACCCGAATCAATTTGGTTGTACAATAGCTTGCGGAGAATTTTCTTGGAAATATCGATTTTGGCTAAAACGGGACACTACCATAATTTGGAGAGAAGAGAAATGAAAAACCTTTATTTAATAATCTTTTTTGTGACAATTTTTTGTTTGCAGGTGTTTTTCCCAGCCTTCGGCCAATATTTGGACCGGTCGCCTGAAACTTATTCACCCCCTGAAAACATCAGAAACATAATGCTTCTTGAAAACGAGTTTCCCTGGAAACCAATAAAAATGGGACCAGAGTTGAAAAATAGGGGGCTTTCCGTTGCAGGTTGGCAACCGTTTGAAAAACCAAGGATTTGGGAAGATATAGTTATTGGTATTTCCCAAAATTTCATTGTAAATACCAACTTGTGTGGATTCATTAAATATGGTTTTTTTGAGAAACCAGAATATGCAAGAAAAGGAGCGATAACCTCAATTATTCACCATGGCCCTGAATTTTATCATTTTTGGCCAGAAGGTTCTTTTTCCGGGGTAGAAATTGGCGATCATACATTTCGGTGGGAGTTCATGTTGGAAAAGAACGTGGGTTTTCTTAATCCTGATTACGTGGGTGACCGCGCTATTCTCAGTTTTTGTAAAGGAAAATATGCGGTAATGATTATGGAAAATGATGACTCCCTTCCCGTTGGTTTAATGGATAAAACCGTATTAGAGAATTTGGCAAAAAAATGCGAGAAAAAGATTGATGTTGCAACATTGTTGGACAACTTTGGTGCGGAGCTGCCGACGCTTATTACCAATCAGGGAATATTGCGAAGCCTCCAGGCGAAGCTCGACGTTTTCACAAAAAATTATCGCAAAGGCGAGTATAAGACTGCGCTCAAGAACATAAACGCCTTCGTGAACGAACTTGACGCCCAACGCGGCAAGCATGTTTCTGAACAAGCTTATCAAACCTTAAAAACTTACGCGGAGACAATAATCACCAACGTAAACTCCTTAATGTAAACACCTAAAAGGCCAAGTCCCAACATTCAAACTACTAGGTGCAGAGTGCCTTGGAAATTGATTGCTGGTGCTGTTTTTGGGGGATGATAACAAGCTAAAAAGCTGTTTTATCAACCCCAAAATCGCCTATTTCCAACAATCTAGCGGATCAGCCATCCACTAAGCCGATGTAGTCAAAAGGCACTTTAACGCAGTAAAAAGCCTATCTGACACAGTTTTATAGTGCTTTTCCTGCACTTGAA
>JAUXUT010000069.1 GCA_030680695.1 bacterium | reverse complement strand
CGACTTCTTGTAGATCTGGTGCGGGAAATGCGATGGATATGATTTTGAATTTTTGAGTATGATTTCCTTTCAGTGATGGGGATATGAAGAATGGATACAACGGAAGAAGCCCGGCGAATGGCTGGGCTTCTATAGAGAGGGGATGGATTGTGGAAAGTAGGAACGGTCGGGATTATAGGGATGATGAGGAGAATTGTCAAAGCACGTAGGCGGCAGAAACAATTCAATTCACCCTTATGCGACGTTTTTCACGCCCCTATTACCTATGGGTAGACTTACTGAATTTATATCTGATATCAAATGTGTACACGTGTTTTTTCAAGATTATTACAGGTGTTATCGAACCGTATGTGCCTGAATAAAGGCATCCAGATCCTCACGCCTGACTCGCACAGTTTTTCCAATTGAAAATGACGCTATTTCTTTTGTTTGTATCATTCGATATGCCAGCCCTTTGCTAACCTTCAGAATCCCCGCAATGTCGCCTGCAGTCAGGAATTCATCAGGACGAGGTAGTTCAGCCGGCTTTGTTCTGTTTTCCTTCAATATCGAGACCAACTCAATCAACGAAGCAGCCACCGCCTGGTTGATCTGTTCGCTCAGCTTATCTGCGATGGCTTGAATGATAGATTCCTCCTCGTTGCTCAATAACGGCATGTTTTTTGTGTTTAGTTTTTTCATGGCTCCCAACTCCTAATTAGCAATTGTTTGGAATAACCACCCGATACACCTAGCGACACAACACCTACACCTTCCGACACACTTTTGTATCATACGCCTCATGAGCGAGACATATCAGTCCAAACGGGAACGATGGCAGCGGCTATTGGAGACCTTACCAGTCGGCTTGCGCGAGCAAGTATCCCTGCGCAATGTGGAAGCAGTTACAGCCCTCCCTCCACTGGCACAGGAAAGATTGGCGGAAGCCATTCAAGCCGGCCTCAAGCGTCTGCCGCGTGCAGTGGAGCAATTGAGAGTCAATCCAAATACTTCCGTTGCAGATTTGCTTAATCCACCTGTTCAGCCCGAACCAGAATCGCCATCCCCAGCCGCAGATTTCCCACAACACATCCAAAATGAATTAGCCGACTTGATCCAGTTATGTTTTCCTGACATGCCTCGTATGTCGGCAGATGCGCTGGCCAATGCAGATGTGATGGATATAGCGCGAACCGTTGCACAGGCGCATCACCAGTTATTCAAGTCAAATCATTTGCGAACGGATTTTGTAGTGATGGTTCTGTATGGGCTGATGTGTCAATCTCTGGAAAGTCTCGAAGAAGTTATTGAA
>JAUXUT010000046.1 GCA_030680695.1 bacterium | reverse complement strand
GAATCGAAATCATGGACGCATCTCACCGTATGAATCTGAAAAACATTTTCCCTGTGGAATTCCAAGTCGCAATAGGGGCAAACGCTTAATGTTCAAACGCAATGCAACTCCCACGGAAACCCCGCAGTCTGTCCAAGCCGTGGAACGCATCACTTCGGTGCTTGGGTCGGGCGTGATCTGGCATGGCAGCATCAACGGCTCGGGCGGTGTGCGCATCGAAGGCGCGTTCGAGGGCGAGATCGCCCTGCGCGGCATGCTCGTCGTCGGCGAGACGGGACGCGTAACCTGCCAGAACGTGCGCGCCAACACCGTCATCGTAGCGGGCGCGGTGCGCGGTAATATCACCACCCAAAAACTGGAAATCCGTTCTTCGGGGCGCGTGTGGGGCGACGTGATCACCACCGCCTTTGTGACCGAGGAAGGCGCGTTCCTGCGCGGTCAAATTCGGATGGAAGAAACGGTCGAGCTGGACCTGGAGCCTGCTCCTGAATCCACGCCTTCGGAAGCCGCCCAGGCAGAATCCATTGCGAAAACGCCCATCCAAATGCCTGAGCCGACCTCCATGCCTGCATCTGCACCTGTGAATACTCAAAGATTGCCGCGCAAAAAGAAAACAGAAGAATAGTCACCTTGCGTAGGGACACAGCGCTGCTGTGCCCCTACAATATTATTGCCATGAAATACACAGACCTCAACATCCAAACCCAACGAGAATTCCCCAACAACGCGCGGACACAAGGCTTCGGCTGGCTCGTCCGCGCGGGGTATGTGACCCGCGAAAATGAAATCCTGCCGCTGGGCGAACTGGCGGTTGCGCATTTGCAGAAGTTATCCGCGAAGGCTGATTTCTTTTCGCTTCTTTCCCTGCGGACAGTTGCCTCTGACCATGAAGTTTTTTTTCCGCTTTCAACGGGTGACATCGAAGTGGCACATTGCGCAGCGTGCAAATATACTGAGCGGATCGAACTGGCAAATTTCAAAAAGACACCCCTGCCCCGCGAAGAGGAATGTCCGCTGGAGAAAATCCTCACGCCTGAATGTCACACCATTGAGGCGCTGGCGAACTTTTTGAATATTCCCAAAGAGAAGACCGCCAAGGCATTGATGTTCACTCGCATATCAGATGGCAAATTTGTTTTCGTCGTGGTGCGCGGGGATATGACGTTGAGCGAAGCGAAACTCCGCAATGCTGTCGGGGAGATAAAACTGGCAGATACAGAAGCAGTTCAAAGGTCGGGCGCGGAGGCGGGGTTTGCGTCGCCGATTGGGTTGCAGGATGCGCTCATCGTCGTGGACGACCTCATCCCGCAATCGCAGAATCTGGTCGCGGGCGCAAACGAGGCGGAGCATCATCTCAAACATACGAACTACGGGCGCGATTACACGG
>JAUXUT010000040.1 GCA_030680695.1 bacterium | reverse complement strand
TATGGCTGGCCATTGGGAATGCCTTTGATTCGCAAAATGGAACGTGGACTTTGGGAAGTACGTTCCAACATCAGTACAGGAATTGCAAGAGTGCTGTTCACTGTCAAAGGTGCGGTGATGATTCTCCTGCACGGTTTTGTGAAGAAATCACAGAAAACTCCGCCAAACGAATTGGACACTGCGCGTCGTCGATTAAGTAATTTAGAGAAGGACTAAACCATGAACAAAAAACACATTGGAAGCAAATTTGATGAATTCCTCAAAGAGGATAATCTCTTGGAGCAAGTGCAAGCCGTCGCGATCAAGCGTGTGGTTGCATATCAAATTGAGCAAGAGATGAAACTCAAGAAACTGACAAAAACCGAAATGGCAAGCCGCATGAAGACCAGCCGTGCCGCACTGGAACGTCTGCTTGACCCTGATAACGCGTCGATTACTCTATTCACACTGGAGCGCGCTGCGTCTGCATTAGGGAAAAAGTTGAAAGTGGAATTAGCGTAACAACGAATTCGGAAGTCTCCAAGGCTTCCGAATTTTGCATTTAAACTGCATCGTGTATCTTCAATTTCATCCAATAATTCGTTGAGACGCTTGACTGCCGCGTTGTATTCACGCTCGTTGCGGATCGTCAGCAGGGGAGCTATGTTTTTCCAGTGAATTTGAAGTTCTTTATTAGACCTCTTGCATAAGAGCTCTCGCCGCAGTCCTCGGCGGCGGGGACGCCGCCTTGAGCAGGGTAAAAATCTGACTTTTGCAAGAAGTCTATTTAGGAGTGTCATTTTTTCAATCTCCTCGGTCATATTCTGCTTTTCCCGCTTTCGGCGTTATGCATGGACAATGACATGCTCTCGTGTCAATTCAACGTATCGATTCTCCGTCAGTGCCAAAATCAATTGATCAAAATTTGCGGTCAGTAGAGTGTCTAATTCAGCGTTTCTGATGTTGCCTGTGGAAATCAGTAATAGTTTGTTGGGACGGTCTTGCAGCCAGAAAGATGTACTGAAATCAGAATCTTTTGTTGTAACGGCACAGTTATTTTCGTCCGCGTAATCCAAAAGCGCAGCATCTGTGGTTGCATTACCTTCGGGTAAATCCAGTGTGTGGACAGCATTATGACCGCGCTCTTGAAAAATGAGGACAATGCGCCTTGGCAGATTGGCGTCGATCAAAAAGTTCATGAGTTGACTAAGCTCATCCGCTTGACCTGACTCAACCGCGCCGCGTAAAACAATACCGCTTGAATATCGGCAGGTTCAAGGTCTTCGTAATCGGCTAGGATTTCCGCGTTTGTCATGCCCGAACTGAGCGTTTCGAGAAGCCATTCGACAGAATAGCGCAGTCCGCGAATGGTCGGCTTCCCAAATGCCATGTTGGGATTGATGGTGATTCGGTTAAGGAGTTCTTGGTTTGTCATAATTAAATCTCCAACCTAATGATACACGATTTTCAGTTTTATCTAGTGATGATCTCGCGGATGCTCACCACCACCGCGGACAAGTTCTTCACAACCTCTTCATTCCCAAAGCCCTAAAACGGCAACCCGTAACCCCATCTCACTCAAAACCCTAACACAGACCTGACAGGTTTCTGCAGAATTCCAATCAGCTGCGTACAAAGCAAAACGCAGAAGTCCGATTAACTCGCGCCACGATAAAACCTGTCAGGTCTTTAACCCTCCTAAAATGGACTCCCAACTTATCCCCACGCAATTCCTGCCACACGCTACGCAGTTTTCTCAGCGGGAGTCATGTCGCGGCGACTCTCTCCATTTTCGGTTTTTGAAAATGGGGAGATGTCCGAAGGACAGAGGGGTCGCGCTGAAGTTTTTCTTTGGTGACGGTTTGACCTGAGATGATGTTTTCCTCCCTCGCCTTGACATAACGCTTTCAAAATAAAACTCCGAGTTTCCTCGGAGTTCGTTTTTGTTTATCCCGCTACAGGCGAGACTTGATATTCAATCTTGCTTGGCACATTGACTCGCCGCGACGCATCCAGAATTTCAAGCGACACAAGGTTACCTTTATCATCATAATCCAGAATCACACCGGGTTTATCCTCATCGCTTTCGGCAACGAGTGTTTCAGTAAAGATGATGGTAAGGATATCGGTTTTGCTATCGTAATTTACTTTCATGGTTTATCTCCAATACTTTTCGATCTTGCTTGTTCGATAAACAGTGACAACATAAGGCGGGCTGGGACCAATATCCACAAAGACACGCAACAGATACGTTTTTGGCGGCTCGCCCATTTCAAGTCTTGACTGATATACAGCCCGACCTTCTCGAACCATTTCTGTTTGTTCAGGCTTTGCCAATACCGCTTTCACATCGTTCTCAGTAATTTGCCTCCGTGCCATTTCGCTCAGGGCATGGTCAGTGAAAATAAATTCATGAATTGGTTCAATGTCAGTCATGTCTGGTCAAAGTATAGCACAGAGATGGAAGCCGAAAAATGCTGTCTCTGAATGGAAATTAACAAACCCATCATGCAACAAGCGAACGCATTTTCCCCACCACAGCGGACAAATCCCTCACAACCTCTTCATTTCCAAAGCGGACAATGCTTCGATAGGCTCAGCACAAGTCCTCAGCCCCATCTCTCTCAAAACCTTCTCCCGTCTCGCATCTTCTTCTTGCTATAGTTTATCGGGGCGA
>JAUXUT010000035.1 GCA_030680695.1 bacterium | reverse complement strand
ATTAATTCACCTTTGCCGAGTCGATGCAAATGTCCCCGAATAGTAGAAACAGCAAGCATTACACGTTGCATGGCAGAAAGCAAGTTAAATAATTCCTCAAAAGATTTTTCATTACCCTTTTTTTGCACGTTAATTTTATATTCAAGATTAAATTCATCAAGACGTTCTTCAAAAGATTTAGTAGCGTAACTTGCTGCTGTTATCAACTCTCGTGTGTTAATGAAAAAATCTAACAGTTTTTTTTGACTTTCTTTTTTTCCAAGTGCGTCAGATGTCGGAATGATAACTAAAGCAACACCTTCACCTACAGCAGAAAAAACCTTTTCTTTTTGCCAATGAGAAGAATTTATGGATTTCACGATTCTTCGCTCTAACATATCTAAATCTTCATTGTTAGCTGGAGCATATGACATTAAACGAGCTAAAACACTTACCTTTTCATCGAGTTGATTTCCATGAAAATCACGGAAGTTGTACATAGTCTCAGGAGGTTGCCAACGTCGCTCTGCTCCCGTAAACATTTCATCTTTGAAAAATGTTTCAGCAACTTTGTCTATAATTTCCAGGAATATGGATTCACTAGGCTTTCCTAAATCAACAGAATTGTTCGGGTCTACAAATAAAAGGCTTTCAATATTACGAGCCAGCTCTCCTGAAATCTCAACATGAATTCCACCCGTAAACTCCAAAGTAAGTTTCATGCAGATAATGCCTGTCCCAGGAGGATATATTCTCAAACTCCCATTTATTTGAATATTTTTAATTAAATCCAAATTGCCTTTTATAGCGCTTTCCAACACAGAGCCAGGGTCAGGTCGTAAGGTTTTTAGATGATTAGAAAGATCTAACTCAAAAGGTATAAAACGAAGTGGATCAACATCTTTGCGAAGATCAGGAATAGCCGTTTTCCAAAATGTATTAAAGTGTTCGTCAGTCATAATGGCTGGTTTTAGAGCGCCATAGGGTTTTAATTCATAACCTTTTTTTCGATTTAAGAAACGTCTGTATTTGTTGCTGTCTGTAATAATTTCGTAAAATTTCTTTTCTTTTACTCCTTCAGGATATGTAAGTAAATCAGCTAACCTAAACATCTGGGACACTACAATTTGTAAAAAATTTCCCTCTTTGATAATAGTGTTTGTGCTCGGAATTTCCTCATCATATTTTTTATTGATTTTGAGCTGAGAAGATTTTCTTTTTCTCTTTTCTCTTCTTTGAAATCTTTCTTGGTCATTTATGATATATCTTTCAAAGAGACTGAGAAGTAGATTTACTCTTTCTTCTGTTCTTAGCACTGAACGTCCAACAACCATTAATGTTTGTTTTTCAATCGGCAAAAGTGCGCTTCGCAAACAGAACATATATGAATTAACGGCGTTATTTACTTGCTCCGCGGAGAGTTTCTTCCAGTTTAAAGAAACTGTTTCCTGCAAAGCATTTTCAAGCTTGCTTTCATCAGGAGAAGTTGGTAATTCTTCTATCGCGGAAATAATGGTTGGTAAGTTATCAAGGGGCAACATGACCATCCATTGCTCAATTTCATCATCATTTATTTTTCCCCGAAAATTATCACGTGCAAAGACTGCCGCTTTTTCCAATTCTTCAGCAGTTGATTTTTCGCCAAGCAATGTTTTGATTTGCTCGTCGAGTTTATCTCCTCCAACAGCAATTAACTCTTGCCCAATTACCCCAAGGGCATCTTCCCCCACTATTTTTTTGACTTGGTGTTTGAGTAGTGCCGTCAAAATACGAACCAAAGCATTATCAGCCATATATGTTTCCCATTACAAGATTCATACCCCTACTTTAACACAAATATCTGCATTCATCCGTTTCCCCAAACCTGTACCTCAATCCACCGTCAACGTCTTGGACAAATTCCTCGGAAAATCAGGATCAAATCCTCTCAGCACGCTCATGTGATACGAGAGCAACTGCAACGGCAGGACTCCCAGCAATGCACTGATCTGCGCATCCGACTTTGGAATCACCACCAAATCATCACCGTTAGCGCGCAGACGGGCGTCCTCTTCGGCGATGGTGATCGTGCGTGCGCCGCGGACTTTCACTTCATTGATCCCGCTGATGATGAGCGGCACATCGTTCGGTCCTGCCACAAAGATGATCGGGAAGCCCTTGCTTACCGCAGAGAGCGGTCCGTGTTTGAATTCGGTCGAGAGCATCCCTTCGCAATGGGCATAGGTGATCTCCTTCAACTTCAACGCGCCTTCCAACGCGATCGGATAGGTCGCGCCATAGCCGAGACAGTACATGTCATTCCACCCGTTAATGTCTTTGGCAATCGCTTCGATCTGCGGGGCGACCATCTCAATCGTCTGCTCCATCAATTCAGGAATACGATCAATCGCACG
>JAUXUT010000022.1 GCA_030680695.1 bacterium | reverse complement strand
ATATAACATCGCGGAAATGCGCGGACAGCGTGGGATTACGCAGTTGCGCTGGGCGACATTTGGCGAGCCGTCACAAGTCAATTCACAGCCGCATTTGGATTCGAATGGGGATATGGTTGGCGCGCATAACGGCAACGTGGTGAATAATGTTGAGCTGCGTCTGGAATTCATGGCGGAGGGGATGACTGTCCGCTCGCAGAATGATGGGGAGACGTGCGTCCATGCGGTGGAACGATACATCAAGCGTGGCTATGAATTCATTGACGCGATCCGTTTGGCATATGGTGATCTGCAAGGCGATTATGCTTTTGTCATCGGGCGCGCGGATGACGATAAGTTATATGCGTTCAAAAAAGGCTCGGGCATGGTGATCGGCATCGGCGATGGCTTCACTTGTCTTTCGTCTGACCTGCCTTCGATATTGCCATTGACTCGCGAAGTGATCCGCCCGCAGGATGGGGAGATCGTGACGCTGTGGGCAGACCGTGTGGAAGTGCGCTCTGTCAAAGATGGAAAAATAATTCAACGTATGCCAGAAACAGTTACGGAGTCGATGGATGCGGTGCAGAAGGGCGGGTATCCGCATTTTATGTTGAAGGAAATCCACGAGCAGGCACAAGTCGCCCGTGAGTTAATCCACTTGTTGGATGGCAGCCCCGATGTGCAGCCGTTGGTCGAAAAGATGAAGAACGCGCGTCATCTGTATTTGATCGGGTGCGGCACGAGTTATCACGCGGCGGCGGTGGGTTCGGTGTACATCGCGCAGTTGGCGGGGCTGACCGCCATCCCTGTGCTTGCGCCGCAGTTCATCGCGCAATACGCGCCCGCGGTTGGATATGAAGACGTGGGGATTTTTGTCAGCCAATCGGGCGAGACCAAGGATGTGCTGAATGCGTTGGAAGCCGCCGAGAAGCGCGGCATGGCTTGTTTTGGATTGGCGAACGTGGTGGGCTCGACCTTGACGAAGGCGACTTCGTTCTGCCTACCCTTGTGCTGCGGATACGAGATCAGCGTGCCCGCCACGAAGACATTTACCAACCAGGTCGTGACCTTCCTATATCTGGCGTATCGACTTGCTGGTCTCGACCCTTCGACTTCGCTCGACGATCACTCGCTCCGCTCAGGGCGGCGCGCGCTTCTTGACCGCATCCCTGAATTGATGGAGCAGACGATTGAGATGGTTGGTCCGCAGATCGAAGCGATTGCGAAAGATATCAACGAATGGAACGATATGTACTGTCTCGGCTACGGCGCGACCTATCCGATCGCATTGGAAGGCGCATTGAAATTAAAAGAAATTACGTATGCCCATTGCGAAGGCATGCTCTCGACCGAGTTCAAACACGGACCGCTCTCCGCGGTGAGCAAGGGCTTCCCGATCATCTTTGTGGCGGGACCGAACGATGTGCCGCTCATTATCAGCGGAATCAACGAAGTGAAAGTGCGCGGCGCGCGCACGATCACCATCGCCGAAGAGGACTCCCGCCTGCGCGCCAACGGCGATGATTTGGTCGTCATCCCGAAATCAGATGCACAGATCAGCGCGTTGTTGGGAGTCCTGCCGTTGCAGTTGTTGTCGTATCACATGAGTGTGATGAGAGGGTTTGATCCTGATTTCCCGAGGAATTTGTCCAAGACGTTGACGGTGGATTAGGGTAGCGGATTTTGGAAGCGGATAAACGGATAGCAAACGGATTTCGATTCATTGGTTATATAATCGGCATGTCCGTTTGACCTATCCCCCCGCCCTTCCCAAATGGGAAGGGGGCTTGTTGGTCGATAAATTTATTGACTTTCCAAAGCAATGTTTCGGTTCAAGAGCAAAGGCTTTCTTGAGAGGAAATATAATATAGCTAATGAAGAAAATTATCGCTTTCATATTGCTCGTTTTTGGCGTTGCGTTGCTTGGAGCAGCAGCATACCTTGCTTTAAAACCGACAACATCAAGAAGCATTGGCGATTTGCTGGCGATAGTAGGAGTTTTATTAGGAGGTATTCTTGCCGCGGGAACAGGTATTAAAGATTGGCTTGAATTACTGAAAATCGGTAAAGAACTAAAGCAAGAAGCAAAAATTGAAATCAGCGGGGATTCACCGCAAATTTCTACGGGGGAAAATTCACGCAATATACAAACGGGCGGAGGAAATTATATTGAAAAACTTGAAATTTCATTATCAATACAAGATGACTCATTCAAACAACAAGCCGCTTCAAGAAAGCCTACTACAAGAAGGACAGACAATGTTACGCCGTTTTTAATTGGTGTCGTTCTTGATTTGTCAAAGACTGCATTTGATTCAATATATCAACTTTCCCAAAAAGATGATGATTTTTTTCAGAGACTGATCAAAGCATTAAACACATTGGTTAATAAGTCGATTTCGTATTGTGAACATCCGCACTCCAAAGATATCCTTCCAAAGTTTTCTTTGTTCTTCTATGGTTTCGGGTTTGGAAACGCACTAAAAGGATTAGATACGTTTGCAAGACGATTGGGGCTCACGTCTGATGTGGAAATTCCAACCGAGCCTGTGAGAGATTTGCTAAAACTTGCAGCCGATTCTGAAGAATTGCCATACACGCCAAATGCCGCAGAATTAAACAAACATTGGAAGCTATATCGAACTGGCATACTTGCACAATACGTTGATATGGAATTCAACGATGCTCCACTTGTTCAATCTTTGAAAATAGCCCACGCGCGATTTACTGACGAACAAAAAGAAAGAAAGTACCAGCCTTTGCTACTTGTTATTACCAATGGAAAATTTACCGATGGGAATTATTCAGATTTAATAGATGCAGCAAAAGCCATCAAAAACGATGGCGTTACTGTTGTAATTGGTTTTATTGGCAAAAATGACATTATGCCAACTCGAACTTTGTTTGGCAAAGAACGTCCAAAATGGAATGATGAAGCTAAAGCATTATTTCAATGTTCTTCAGAATTAGACAAGAGTGGCAAAATAGGTAAAGCCGTGTCAGAAATGGCTGTTGAAAAATCTTGGGAAGTGCCAACACATGCCAAATTGTTTTTACAAGTCAATCAACAAGAGATGCTAGAAGAATTGATTGATATCATAACTAGCCCACTCAGAGATTGATCATGAAACCAAACTTGTCCTCTGCAATCAAGCCTCTGTTGGTTGGAATAATCATTGATGTTTCCAGTTCTATGAGACGAAATTGGAAGAACAAAGAAGGCAAACGCTTACCGCAAATTGAGATAATAAAAGATGGACTTAATCGCCAAATAAGGAAAATCAAATCCATATATTCCGAAAAGCCAGAAACTAAAGAGGTCGAATTATTTTGCATTGGCATGGGTTTCAAACGCCCACAAAAAAAGTGGCAATTTGTTGACTTGTCGCGCAATAAGGAACAACCTCTCGACGAGATGGCAGAGACCTTAATTGATGCAACCGTTGTGTGCGACATTTTGGCTTTGACAGAAATTATTCCAACAAAAGCAGACCTTGAAGAAGTTGAGAATGTAATTAATGCAAAATGGTCAGGTTATTCTAATCAGCTTTTGCAAAAAGTGGATTTTCGAGAAAGCCTGTACGATGATTTAATATCGCTTATCAGAGAGAGTCTTTATCAAACCGCCCTGAAAAAACTAAGATATGGTTTTCGGGGAAGACTGTTGAGCTATTTATTAACCAGAAAGATTTTGCCAGAAAGTGAATGGCTGAATAATCAAACTGAGCAATTGAACAATTGGTTTATTGGAAGAGAAAAACGTATAAGACTTACTTCGTTTAACGAAAGCGATTCGTATCTTGAAAACATAAATGCTGTAGCAAAAAGAATCGCCGATGGTTCTGTCGGCGAGTACGAGAAATATATTCGTACAACTTTGGATGCCTTTGTTTCAGAACAAAGCGACCAGGTTCTGGAGTTATTGACTCTCGGACACTCTCCCAAGAAAGTTTTCGACACTTTCAACGAAGACAGAGTTTTCAGCCTTGCCAAAACCATATACGATCATCTTGAGCAGGATGTGCGTCCAAAAATTCAGCTTACTTGGCTGTCAAACCGAACAAGACTTAATGTCATAACTAAATTAATTGGCGGAAAAATAGACAACGCTCGCGTTAAAAATATGACAGAGGAAGTAATTCAAAAAATTGTATGGGAAAAATTAAGACGATTTATTAGAGTTGTTGTAGATGATCTTTTTAAAGATGCGTTTCGAAAAAATGCGAAAGCAAGATTTTATGAATGGTTAGATTTAGCTTCCAGCCGAGAGGTTACAAGGTCGATAAAAGATATAGTCAATGTCTTGCCAGATGCTTTAGAGCAAGAAATTTATTCCGACAAATTTATGTTTGGCACGACCCCAATACATAACGCAATCAAAAAGGCTTCATTGCGATTAATGGATGTAAATTTTTCTCAGCATAAGAAGATATTAATAACCATATCCGACGGAGAGTTTTCAGATAAATTTTTACCCGAGGCTACGACCTTATTGAAGGATTCTGGAATAACAATAATAAGCCTTCATATTTCAAACAAAAACATTGTGAGCCAGCTTGTAGAAAAAGCAGAAAGAAATTGGTCAGAAGGTGCAAAGATTATGTTTGAAATGAGTTCAATCTCGGCGGAAGGTGATGGGGTTTCTCAGGCGCTAGGTAAACTCGATTACAAATTGGAATATGGAAAAAGATTATTTATTCAGGTGAATCATTCTCAAGCAATCGAAGATATTTTGGATGCTTTGTTGATAGATTAGTAATAAGATTGCCAGTGGAAGAAAAGAGAATGGGGAGGAGATGAGGATGGGATGTGACCTATCCCCCCGCCCTTCCCAAATCCCCATACGGGGACGATGTGGGAAGGGGGCTGAGCGCGTGATGGCTGTGGTGATTTTCCATGGCAAAGCAACTTTTGTTTCAGGTGGTATTAGCTTCTCCCCCTTGGGGGATACGGGAGAGGGGTTTCGTGCGGTAAAATTCCTATCATGCCAGTCAAAAACATCATCCCAGGTCAAACCGTCACCAAAGAAAAACTTCAACGCGACCCCCTCCGCCTTCGGCACCTCCCCCAAATACGACGATGATTCAAAGTTTGAATCGTCGTATTTGGGGGAGGACGGGTGGGGGCAGCTTTGGGAATGAAGAGGCTATGAAGAACTTGTCCGCTGTTTTGGAGAAGATACGCGAATTGGTTTCGGGGTGATATTTAACCGCTTGCATGAATCGAGAGATATTATATAATCAGGGCAAGTGAAAGAGAGACCCAATGGCAAAGATAATTACTGAAACAATGGGAAACGAGCCCTATAAATACTATCCGCTTGGAAAGTTTGTGGTCCGCGCGCCTGGGATTTGCGGCGGTCGCCCAACTTTTAAGTACACGCGAATCGAGATCACGGGAACGCTTGATCGTTTAGCGGCAGGCGAGACCATGGATGAGATCATTGCAGGCTATCGAGACAAGGTTTCGCATGAGGCGGTTGTCGAGGCGATCCAGTTAATCGCCAACCAATTCGTCAAATCCCTGCCTCAATTAGAGATGGCATAATGATCGTCCTTGACGAACAATTGCTTGGTCGTGACATTGAGAAACAAATCGCTCGCTGGTATCAGGGAGCGGTTTGTTTCATCACAGACCTGCGTCCGAATACGGTGATCAAAGACGACGCCATCCCAAGATTACTCCAACAGGAGAATGAGCCGACTTTTGTGACGATCAACGAAAGCGACTTTTGGCGCAAGGCAACAATCAACGATCAATTCTGTATGGTCTGTTTTGCCCTGCCCGATTCGCGGGCGCGTGAAATTCCCCAACGGCTGAGGCAGTTGTTCGATCATCACTTGTTCGACACGAAAAGGAAACGCATGGGGAAAATGATTCGGGTTGCGGAGAAGGAGGTCAGTTATTACAGTGTTGACGATATGACGGTTAGAACAGTTGAGTGATGTCGGTGGAATTGGGAAAGAGAATGGGGAGGAGATGAGGAAGGGATTGACCTATCCCCCCGCCCTTCCCAAATGGGAAGGGGGCTGAGCGCGTGATGGCTGTGGTGATTTTCCATGGCAAAGCAACTTTTGTTTCAGGTGGTATTAGCTTCTCCCCCTTGGGGGACATCGTACCCGAGCGTAGCGAGTGGTAGACGGGAGAGGGGTTTTCCTATTTTGCATTACAATCCCGCAATGCCGATAAAAAACATCATCCCAGGTCAAACCGTCACCAAAGAAAAACTTCAACGCGCAAAAGAACTGCGGCGTGACATGACTCCTGCCGAGAAAATCCTTTGGCAGGAATTACGCGGGAATAGGTTGGGAGTCCATTTCAGGAGGCAGCAGGTCATTGAAGGTTTTATCGTCGACTTTTACTGTCACAAGGCGGCGCTGGTCATTGAAGTGGATGGAGACATCCATGATTTACAACAGGAAGAAGATTCGAGGCGGGAGAAGGTTTTGAAAGAGATGGGGCTGAGGATTGCCGTTTTAGGGCTTTGGGAATGATGAGGTTATGAGGGATTTGTCCGCTGTGGTGGGGAAGATTCGCAAATTGGTTATCGTTGTATAATAACAAGCAAGGAGCGCCATGCAAATCTTTCCGTGTCCCTACTTGAAAAGCGAGGTTGAATTAACGGATGAGCGTGAAGCGCATATTGCTGAAACGCATCCAGACTTGTTGCCAGAATATCTTCCACAGGTAAA
>JAUXUT010000018.1 GCA_030680695.1 bacterium | reverse complement strand
TACCGCCAGGGCAAAGTCGGCGATGTGGAAGTCAAGGAAAAACTCGCCCGCGCCATCAACAACTTCCTCGAACCCATTCGCGAAAAACGCGCCTACTTTCTCGCCCATCCCATGATCCCCCGCGACGTCCTCGCCAACGGCATCCGCCGCATGCAAGCCGAAGCCAAAGCGACGATGGAACTTATCCAAGAGAAAACAGGCTTGTCCTACTCGCTCGATCTGTTCGCAGATGAATTGGATATTTTCGGGAACGAAGAGTAAGAGTCGAAAGTCAAAGGTCAAAAGTCACTCCGACCTTCGACCTTTGACCTTCGACTGGAAAGGATTTCAACATGTTAGTTCTAATTGATAACTACGATTCTTTTACCTATAACTTGGTGCAATACTTCGGCGAACTCGGCGCGGACATTCGTGTCTACCGCAACGACCAGATCTCGCTGAACGAACTCATCGCGCTAAAACCCGACCACCTCGTCATCTCCCCAGGTCCAGGCGAACCGCTCAAAGATGGCGGAGTCTCGCCCGAAGCCGTCAAATACTTCACGGGCAAAGTCCCCGTGCTGGGAGTCTGCCTCGGGCATCAATGCCTCGGTGCCATCTACGGCGGCAAAGTGGACCGCGCTCCACGTCTCATGCACGGCAAGACCTCGCCTGTCAAACACAATCAGCAAGGCATCTTCAAAGATATCCCGACTCCCTTTGAAGCCATGCGCTATCACTCGCTCGTCGTCTACGAACCGATTCCCGCCGAACTCGAAGTCATCGCCCAAACCGAAGAAGGCGAGGTGATGGGACTCAAGCACAAGCAGCACCCGACCTATGGTGTGCAGTTCCATCCTGAATCCATCCTCACCGAGCACGGCAAGCAACTACTCAAGAACTTCCTCGACATCAAGATCGCCCCGCCGCCATCCACCGAACCCGTCATGCTCAAGCCGTTCATCGCCAAGGTCATCAACCGCACAGACCTGACCGACCTCGAAGCCGAAGAAGCGATGACCGTCATCATGACAGGCGGCGCAACCCCCGCGCAGATCGGTTCCTATCTCACCGCGCTGCGCATGAAAGGCGAGACCATCCCCGAAATCACAGGCTCCGTCCGCGCCATGCGCAATGTTGCGGTCAAAGTCAAAGTCGAATCCACCGACACCATCTACGACATCGTCGGCACAGGCGGCGACGGTGCGCACACGTTCAACATCTCCACCGCCGCTGCATTCGTCCTTGCAGGCACGGGACGCAAAGTCGCCAAGCACGGCAACCGCGCCGCGTCCTCGCAATGCGGCAGTGCCGACGTTCTCTCCGCTCTCGGCGTGAATCTCGAACTCACACCCAATCAGGTCGCCAGAGCTATCGAGCAAATCGGCATCGGCTTCATGTTCGCGCCCAAGTTTCATCCTGCCATGAAGTACGCTGTCGGTCCGCGCAAAGAGATGGGTCAACGCACCATCTTCAACGTCCTCGGTCCGCTCACCAACCCCGCAGGCGCAAGCATCCAACTCACGGGCGTCTATGACGCCAAACTCACCGAGCCGCTCGCGCACGTTCTCAAACAACTCGGCAGCCAGGCCGCGCTCATCATCCACGGCGCCAACGGTCTCGACGAACTCAATCCCACGGGCGTCAACCGCGTCAGTCATCTTCGCAACGGCACCGTCGAAACCTACGACCTCAACCCCGCCGACCTCGGTCTCGCGCCCTGCACCGTCGCAGACCTGCGCGGCGGCACGCCCGATGAATCAGCGCAGATGATGCGTCAGATTTTGAGTGGCAACTTGAAAGGCGCGCGACGCGATGCCGTCCTCCTCAACGCCGCCGCCGCCCTCGCCGCCGAAACAGGCGATTTCAAATCCGCGCTCAACGAAGCCGAAGCCTCCCTCAATAGCGGCAAGGCTCTCGCAAAACTCAACTCCCTCATTGAGTTTACAAAATCCGTTTAACATCCGTGTATCCGTTACCCATCCGTTGACACCCATCCGTGCATCCGTTTCAATCCGTTGATACCCATCCGTTGACAACCCATGAACATCCTGGAAAAAATCCTCACCCAAAAACGATTGGAAATTGCGGCGCTCGACGCCCAAGCCCTGCGCCACGCCGCAGAGTCTTCTCCAACTCCCAGGGATTTTCTCGCCGCTATCACCCCTCGCCCTATGGGAGAGGGGATGGGGGTGAGGGAGCGCCGCCGCTTCAGACTCCGCCCGAGCCTGATCGCTGAACTCAAGCGTGCCTCACCCTCAAAGGG
>JAUXUT010000016.1 GCA_030680695.1 bacterium | reverse complement strand
GAACCGCAGGGTGGGGCCGGGGATGCCGCCGTTGACGGTCAGGCCGACGGCGGTGCTACCCGCGATCTTGATCTGCTGCCGTTCTATGGTGAGATCGTACTCTCTTGTTGCGGCGTCGGCCGGGACAACGGCGATGTATGCAACCAACGCCACGACTGCGCTCGACAACAACAACGCACGACACGACATGGCTCCTGATTTTCCGGCTTCGGACCGAGCTTGTCAAGAAGAAGTCTCTTCCAACATGGTATGAGCCTGAGCATGGGGCCGTGTTTCCACCGAGGTGTGAGCCTGAAGAATAGCGTTTGGGTCGATCATGGCACCCATGGTGATCGACATGAATGATTCTCAGCTCCAAACTGTGGCTCAGTTGAGCGCATTTCTCGACGGCAGCCTGGCGATGAAATTCAGCCCGCCCGGCAACGACGTCGAGCGCTATGGGTTCATCACCGCTGTACTCAAACGACTGAACTACCGACGCCTCGGGCGATCGGACAAGGGGGTGGTGGGGTGCTATTTGCGCCGTACTACGGGCTACTCGCGCAGCCAACTGACACGACTCGTGCGTCGCGGCCTCAGGGGGGCGGCCCTGACGAAACGATACTCACCGCCGCTGCAGGGCTTCGCCCGCAAATTCACGGCCTCCGACGTGGCACTGCTGGCGCACACGGATGCGCTGCACAACACACTCTCGGGGCCGGCGACCAAGGTCTTGATGCAGCGCGCTTGGTTGCTTTATCGGGATACCAGCTACGAACGGCTTGCCAACATCTCTGTCTCGCACATCTACAATTTGCGCGCCCAAGCGGGCTATCAGGCCAAGCGTCTTCACTGGACCAAAACAAAAGGATACGCCGTTCCCATCGCCGTGCGTCGCGCGCCGGCACCAGACGGGCGCCCGGGCTTTATTCGCATCGACAGTGTGCATCAGGGCGACCAGGACGGGGTCAAAGGGGTCTATCACATTAACGCCGTGGATACCGTCACCCAGTTCGAACTCGTGGCCACCTGCGAGCGCCTCAGCGAGGCCTACCTGCTGCCGGTCTTGCGCGAGTTGCTCGCAGGCTTCCCCTTCGTGATTTTGGGCTTTCATGCGGATAACGGCTCGGAATACATCAACCGGAAAGTTTCAAAGATGCTGGATAAATTGCGGGTCGAGTTCACCAAGTCGCGCCCGCGCCACAGCAACGACAATGCCCTGGCGGAGACTAAAAACGGGGCGATCGTGCGCAAGCACCTCGGCTACGGTCACATTTCCCAGCGCTTCGCCGGCGCTGTGAATGCCTTCTGCCGCGAGTTTCTCAATCCCTACGTAAACTTCCATCGCCCTTGTTTCTTTGCCCAGGAGGTCATCGATGACAAAGGCAAAACCCGCAAACTCTACCGCTTGGAGAACATGAACACACCCTATGAAAAACTAAAATCCTTACCCAACGCCGAGAGCTTTCTCAAAGCCGGGTTCAGCTTCAAGCAACTCGATGCGCTCGCCGGCTCGCTCAGCGACAACGAGGCTGCCAGGAGGCTCAACGAGGCGAGAACCAAACTCTTCCAGTCCATCCACCGCCGGTCCAGACATGTGGCCTGAACTCCCCGGCTTCTACTTATCGCTCAGGCTCATACCTGAATTGGAATTGACTGACCGCAAATGCTCCACGAGAAAGGCCTGCCACTCCGGGTGGAGTGAGAATCGGAGGGCAGGAAAAGAGGCCGAGGAGAATTTTCCTTTTGGAGACTGCAACGTTGCGGAATCCATACGAATTCGATCGCGTTGACAGATTTCCTGGGCCAAAGGTAAGATCGCCGCGATGGATTTCACCGCTCATCTGACTGACACAGCCTCAAAATCATATCCGCTCTCGCCTGGCCCCTCGAAGGTGTCGTGCGTGTGTCCCGCTTGCCGTGGGCCGCTCGAGACCCGCGGAGACTCCGTCGATTGCCGGGTTTGCGGCCGCGGCTACCCAATCTTCGGCGGAGGCATAGATTTCCTTGGCGAAGTCACGAATGTCCACACGCAGGCCCAACGC
>JAUXUT010000013.1 GCA_030680695.1 bacterium | reverse complement strand
AATGTCCAAACGAAAAAAAGACCCTTTGCTTGAAGCACTAAAAGAAGGAAAATCCTATACTTGGACGATTCCAGATGGCGGCAATTTAGCATCCATGCGTGAAGCGGTCAAGCATGGGCAAACGCTAACGATGTCGCCTATCGTAAATCCCAGCGAAATTCAAGTCGGTGACCTTGTTCTCGTCAAATGGCATCAAAGTGATATTTTTCATATAGTCGGAGAGATACAAGGCGACCAATTCCTTATCGTAAATAGTTTAGGTAAAGTTAATGGTTGGGTAAGCGCAACAGAGATTCTTGGCAGGGTAACGAAAATCATTGAACCTGAGCCACGTCCAAGCGTGGAAGTCATGTTTGAACAATTAGAGATGGCTTATCGAGAGTTAATAACTCTTGGACAAGCCGCCGATGATGAAGCAGAACGAATGTTTGCAATAGTCAATGATTTACGCTGGTATGCTGATAGAATCGGCAAGGAACGTTTGGATGTAATGCCTCGCTCCAATAAATGGAGTTTCGAACAGAATCTATGGCGACTCACAAAACAAGCGAAAAAGGCGGCAGCGCCTGTTTCAAATCGCGTTCTCTATTTCATTGATTGCGGCAAGAAATGCGTAGGGCTAGCCAGTGAGGTATTTTCGCTATTTGAATACAGCGGCTCGGATTGAAAACAAAAAGCCGCCGAACAAAGCGTGCACCTGACGCTGGGGATTCTGGCGAAAATCTCAAGCAGTTTCCTACGCCTTATCATTTTTCTGGCTGGACGGCTTCGCCGTCCCCCGCCCCAGCGCAGGTAACGCAAACCGTTAGCCCCCTTCCTCGCAAATGTCAGATTTTAGGCGGTTGATATTACATGGCACATCATATATAATACCGATATGAAAACGCCTGATATTGTCCTTGACACAAATGTCATCATTGCCGCCCTACGGTCAAAGAAAGGCGCATCCAACAAGTTATTATCACTTGTTGGTACTCATCAATTTGAAATCCATGATTCGGTAGCACTTATCCTTGAATATGAAGATGTTATCCAGCGTCAACGAACTGAACTCGGATTGTCGCAAGATGATGTTGCAGATTTCATTGACTCTCTTTGTTCGATGGCTCATCATCACAAGATTTACTTTTTATGGCGTCCAACCTTATCCGATGTAGGCGATGAACTTGTGCTTGAATTGGCTGTTACCGCAGGATGTGAGTACATTGTGACGCACAATGTCAACGACTTCAAAAATATTGGTAATTTTGGAATTCAAGCCATCACACCGAAAGAGTTTCTTCAAGTTATCCGTGAGGTGAAAGAATGAGCGCATTAAGTTTACGTTTGCCAAAATCTTTACATGAACAACTTCGTGAATTAGCCCAAGAAGAAGGCATTTCTGTTAATCAGTTTGTCATGCTTGCAGTTGCCGAAAAAGTTGCAGCAATTTCTACAATTGAATATTTAGAAAAACGTGCAAAACGTGGCAGTCGTGAAAGATTTTTGGAAATCCTAAACAAAGCCCCTGATGTTGAACCAGAAGAGTCTGATAGATTGTAACGGGGGCTAACAAAGCGTGCAGCGGACGGGTGGGAGTCTGCGCGATTTACAAGCATTTTTCTGGCTTCGGGCTTTTTCTACATCTCAAACATTGTCCACGCCCACCCGCCGCTAACGCAAGCCGTTGGGCGGATGGCTCATATTAGAATCCATAAACAATACCAAGTGGAGGATTAGTGACAAAAACGGCATATTTTTTAGAGGTAGAACCCATCCAATACGAATGGGATCCGCCGCCACTCTTTCCTGGGAGCGTTCCACCTATTGAAGTATTTCATTGGCACTTTAATAGCTTAAGTGACCTGGTAGCATCTTTTGAATATAATGCTTTCTTTGTGGATAAAACTGTAGAGTTGTGTTTTATTGGTCTTATTGCATACTTTGAAGCATTCTGTAAAGACCAGTTTGCTTCTATAATCAACATTTGTCCTAGTTTACTTTCACAACTTAAACAAAGCGGGCATGATGTTTCGATTGACGCTACACACTTAGTTTTATTTCAGCAAGATATAGATTTTGCGCTAGGCTCAATTCTGGCTGAAAAGTATGATTTTGGCAGTGCTAAACAAATCAACTCATATTACCAAGCCCTGCTAAAAATTACTCCTTTTTCAAAAGATGAAGCACAAAAATATAATATGATTTTGAACGATAGAAATTTACTCGTTCATCATGGCGGAAGGCACACAGTTAAGTATACAGAACAGAGCCTGAGACGAAAGCCGATAGAGCAACAGGCTTATAGGGACAAACTAGAGATTACAGAAGATGAATATTTTGACGCAGCATTACTTATAGTAAAGATTGCAACAAAAATTGCACAAGCAAGCCAAAAGGCTCTCGTTGCATTTACGTCCGAAAATGCCATTAAGTTAACAGAAGATCAAAACGACGCATTACAGTTAATCAACTGTCCAACTAAAATCGTAAATGTAAGTATTGAGCGACCAAAGAAGAGAAAAAAACGTAGCGGAGCAAAATGACGACAATTGGAGAAAATAAAGTATATGAATACTTAATGTCGCTTGGCTTCATTGTCACGAAAATTCCTGAGTCGTCTCAACAAACTCCAGATTTTCTTGTTAGCGACAAAGTTTCTCAATATGTAATTGAAGTGAAAGATAAAGATAACCAGAAATTCATTGATCTAATTGATGGCAAAAACACATATGGCAAAGTGAATTTGGAATACGATAATGTTATATCGGGAATTATTAGAGAAGGTGTAAGCCAACTTGATTCGTATGACAGTCAAGAAAAAGTTTTTAGGATAATTTGGTTTTTTATAGACACAAATTTCTTTGGCGGTTCTCTTTCGTTACAGATTGGGAAAACACTTTACGGGCTTCAAGAAATCGAAGGTTATAGAGTAAATGGTGAGTTTTTTAAAACAATATGTTATTACTTCACATTTAGCGAGTTTTTTAGAAATAAACAATTAGACGCTGTGATTGTTCAAAGCCCAACTGAAAGCATTTTATGTGTAAATGATTTCTCCGCTCAACGAGATGAGTTTCGTCAGACAAGGCTTTATCAATCTTTTGTCGAAAACAATTTATATATAATTGAGCCGTCAAAAAGCCGTTGTTGTGTAGCCGATAACTTTACTTCTTTAGATAGAAAGAATAGCAAGGCAGTAGCCGATTACATAGGCAAAAAATACAATTTACGAGAGATAACTGCCTACTCTTATAATTTGGTGAGTCTTCCGATAGAGTAGTACACTTGCAGAAAATCCGCCCAACAAAGCGTGCACCTGACGCTGGGGATTCTGCGGCAATCTCAAGCAGTTTTCTACGCCTTATCATTTTTCTGGCTGGACGGCTTCGCCGTCCCCCACCCCAGCGCAGGTAACGCAAACCGTTAGCCAACCCAAGAGCAAAACCAAATACGTCTTTGATTCGCAGGTTTCCTTTTTGGCTAAAGTATTTTTTTCGGCGTGGTAGTTTTCAGTTCATAAAATCAGTTTGTTTTTAGCAGTGGCGCTTTTCAAAGTAAAGTTTTTGGTCAGTATTTTTTCAGCAAGCAGGTTTTCAAGTTCTCGGCGTTTTCGTTTGGCGGTGGTTTCTTCGCTGGCATAAGTTCAGGTTGGTTTTGTCGAGTCGCTGAATTCGGCTTCAAGGTTTTTTTGTTGGCGTTTCGGTTCACGTTGGTTTTGATTGGCTTTGTTTCGTGGCTTCAGTTTTGTTCGTGGTTAACTTGGCAAGGTTTCTAAAATCGGCTTGTCTATTTTCTGCATAAGTTTTGGCAAAAGTAAAAGCCGCCTTTTTCAGCAAGCGTTTTGGTCAGCACAAAATATTTTCTCTTTTCAGAAATTGTTTCGGTTCAAAATAAAGTTCGTCTTTTTTCGGCAAGCGTTTTGGTTCGCATAAAGTTTTTGGGTTTTGGTCAAAAGCAAAGTTGCAGGTAAAATTCAGTCAAGTTTGCGGTGTCGTCTTTTTTTGCAAAGGTTCTGGTCAGCGGGCAGGTTGGCTAACAAAGCGTGCACCCGACGTGTGGGATTCTGCGCGTTTTACAAGCATTTTTCTGGCTTCGGGCTTTTCCTACATCTCAAGCCTTTTCCCAGCCCGCCCACACGCGGGTAACGCAAACCGTTAGGCGCTTCGTTGTCAAAATACATGAAAACTAAAATTGCATTGCAGTGTCTTTTATGTATGTTCTTTCTTACCACTTGCGGTGGAGTTACACCCTACCCAACATTATCGGTAGCATCACCAACAATTGTTGTTTCTGCAACAAAGCAATTACCAACACTAATGCCAACGCTGTGGAATACTCCAACGCCAGAAACGCTCTATGGCTACCCAACTTCTCAGCCTGCGGTGTTGCCCACATGCAATCCCATTGACTGTTTCAAAATGGAAGATAACGTCCAGAGACAGGATTTTTCTTTTCATGACTTGTATTTGGGTAAATATGTGTTGAGAAATTGGTGCAACAATGACTCAAAATTTACTCTGTATCCATATTGCGCTGTCACAATTTCATCGAAGAGTAATCAACAAATTGAAATTTGGGGCTATCCCGCTAGGCTTGGAGAAGAAACAGGAGCCGATTTAACAGGAAACGGAAAGCCTAATATTGTCATTATTAATTGGAGCGGTGGCAACTGCTGTGTAGGAACTATAGTTTATGAAGTTGGCGATAGCCTAGAAAAGATTATGGACATTGGTAGCTTCCGCCCAGGGACTTTTACCGATTTAAACGAAGATGGAACTTACGAATACAAAGCCCCATACAGGAATTTGTCACTGTTTTGTACTAATTGTCAACTTAGAGTGTCCATTATTTATGAATATCAACCTGGTTTAGGCTACGTTCCTGCAACTTACAAATTCAAAGATATACTTTCTGCTGATATTCAATGGGCATCGGATTTTATCGCTCAATTCACAAAGCAGAATCCAAATATGTCATTACATTTTTTGAGCGCAAATTATTACAATAATCCAAGCGACGAAGACAAAGAGTATCTCAAATTCGATAAAGAAAACCTTGATTATTTCAGAGCGTCAAATGCACTTTATCAACTTACAGCCTATTATTTATTAGCAGGGCAGCCAGTTGACGCGCAAAACACTCTAAATAACTATTTTTCTCCAGAAAAAGCGGCTGAATATATGTTAGCAATTCAACAAGATTTACAAGGGCTTCTTGCACCATGAAGTTCTATAAAATCAAACCGCGCCTAACAAAGCGTGCACCTGACGCTGGGGAGTCTGCGCACATCTCAAGCAGTTTTCTACGCCTTATCATTTTTCCAGTTGGACGGCTCCGCCGTCCCCGCCCCAGCGCAGGTAACGCAAACCGTTAGGCAACCCAAGAGCAAAACCCAATACGTCTTTGATTCGCAAGTTTCGTTTTTGGCTAAAATATTTTTTTTCAGCGTGGCGGTTTTCAGTTCATAAGGTCAGTTTGTTTTTAGCGGTGGCTCTTTTCAAATAAGCGGTTTTGGTCAATATTTTCTCAGCAAGCAGGTTTTCAAGTTCTCGGCTCTTTCGTTTGGCGGTGTTTTCTTCGCTGGCAAAAGTTCAGGTTGGTTGAGTCGAGTCGCTAAAATCGGCTTCAAGGTTTTTGGCTTGCGTTTCGGTCTGCGATGGTTTTGATTGGTTGTGTCCATTTATGTTGGCTATTTTCCAGGTTGGTTGTGTAGGTCTTCAAAATTGGCTTGTCTTTTTTCGGCACAGGTTTTGGTAAAAGTAAAAGTCGCCCTTTTTCAGCAAGCGTTCTAGCAGTTTGTCGGAGAGCAAACTGGTAAACTT
>JAUXUT010000155.1 GCA_030680695.1 bacterium | reverse complement strand
TAAAATAACTGACCAGGGCATAAGCCGGAGAAAAGAAATCAAGCAATGGCGACAGCCAACCTTCCGTTATTTTCATGAGCGCCGGTACCATAATGCCAAGAAAAATCGCACTCGTCGTAGCGCCGAGCAGCAACAGGCTTTTAAGAGGTAAGCGCCACCGGGTGTGTATGTCCGTACCCCAGGCGCGGTTGGTCGCCATGATGAGCGTGATAAAACAATGAAGTGCGCTCCAGATGAGAATCAGAAACGCGACAACACCTGCCTGCGTACGGGCACTGATTACCCCGGTAAAGGTGTCAAAAATGTTGTCCTGCATGACACTGCTGAGCGGAACATACTCTTTCACGTAGGTAACAACCATGGTGACGGCCCGGTCCCGATCGATAAAGAACGAAGCTATGGTGACAAGCAGAATCATGAGCGCAAACAAGGACGGCGCACTTCTTTTTGCCCAAGCCCTGTAGCGAGGGCGCGGGGCTTGCTGCTGTACTAGGCAAGCCCCGTGAGTGCGCTGGGCATGACTGAACGATAGGAGGTGAGCGACACGGGCCTACGGAGATGGCTAAACGGGCACGAAGCTGGAAACGGCGGAGACAGCCAAGCTGGAACCTGAGGGGCACGGCATAGCAAGTCCTCTGCGGGGCCTGCCGAAGGCAACCGCGATCCGAAGGCAACTGCGCGGCCGTGAGGCCGGGTGGGATGGAAGCCGGAGGAAGACTGCCGAACCGAACGAACAGTGAACCGTCTATAGGCTCCACCGGATGGGTCAGCGTCCTCACCAACGCGAAGCCCGATATTCGGTCGTGCCGGTGGGCAAGTAGAGGCGGCGGGAACGGCAGGACATTGTTCAGTCTTACCCCAGGAGGTCTCCACGGATCTGCGCGCGAGTGCAGTAGGCGCGCCGGAGGAAGCAACGGCGCGGCGATGTCCGTGGAGAAGTCGGATCATCTCGTAGTAGCGAGGAAGTCCCGGAAACGGGATGGAGCGAAGGGGGTGACAGGATGCAAAGAGTCAGACCTCGGCAACTGGAGCTGGCGTTCGCCGACAACTCGCCGCAAGGCGGGCGCGGACCGGCTGCGGTCTCGGGCGTACCCGAGGCAAAGGCATGGCTGCGGCACAGAGCCAGACCCAAGGCGCCGGAAGGGCTGACCGCCGGAGTAATCCCGCTCGAAGGGGGATTGCTCGAAAGAGTGGCGTCTTGGTCCGTACTGGCCAAGGCGATGCTCAACGTCGCTGCCAATCAGGGGGCGGCGGGAGTGGACGGGCAAAGCGTGGAAGAAGTGGTCATGAACGTTCGATCGCTGCTTCCGAAGCTTCGCTATGCGCTGCTGGTGGGGACCTACGTTCCCGGAGACATCCGGCGGGTTTGGATACCCAAGCCCGATGGCGGTCAAAGGGGGCTGGGCATTCCCAACGTGATCGACAGATGGGTTCAGGAGGCGGTCCGGCTCGTGCTCGAACCGATCTTCGACCCGCTGTTCCACGCCAGCAGTCATGGCTTTCGCCCGACACGGGGAGCACAGACCGCCATCGCGGAGGCAAAACGGTATGTGGCCGAGGGACACAACGTGGTCGTTGATCTGGATATTTCCAAGTTCTTCGACCACGTAAACCACCAACGCTTGCTCGCCCGCGTGGGCCGGCAGGTGAAGGATGGGCGCGTTCTGAAGCTGATACACGGGATGCTCAAAGCGCAGGTGGTCATGCCCGAGGGCACGAAGGTCCGCGTCCAGGAGGGAACGCCGCAAGGTGGCCCTTTGAGCCCGTTGCTGTCCAACATCGTCTTGGACGAGTTGGATCAGGAACTGGCGCGACGCGGGCTGCGATTTGTCCGCTATGCGGACGATTGCAACATCTACGTGCGTAGTCAGCGGGCCGGGGAACGAGTCATGGCGGCAACTCGGCGATTCATCGAGCGGCAACTGCGCTTGAAACTCAACGAGGAGAAAAGCTGCGTGAGTCACCCCGGCAAGGTGCACTTCCTGGGGTTCAGTCTGCGCACATCGCGGAACGGGTCGGTGCAGGTTTACCTCTCGGAGCGGTCGCACAAGCGGATCATGCAACGAATACGGGAGCTCACGCCCCGTAAATGGGGTAGTTCGCTGGCGGCCTGCATCGAGCGGCTGAACGAGTACCTGACCGGATGGGAAGCGTACTTTGACCTGTGCACCCGACCGTCGGCCAGTCGCTGGCCGCACTACGATGCACACGTTCGCAGGCGACTGCGGACGATCGTCGTGCACCAACGCAAACGGCCTCGGTTTCTCTACCATCACCTGATACGCCGCGGCGTCTCGAAGGCTTCGGCCGCGATGACGGCATGGAGTCGGCAAGGCCGCTGGGCCAAAGGGAACATGCGCGGGTTGCATCGCGCCTACCCGAACGCCTGGTTTGCCGAGCGCCTCGTGTCCGTCTGGGATCTGTGGCAGAAACGCCACCCCAAGCGGTCCGACCAACCGGCCTCGGAGGGACAGCAATTGCTGCTCGCCTTGGGATAACGTTCTGAAGAGCCGGATGTGCGACCCACAAGTCCGGTTCTGTGAGAGGCGGGGGGGCGCAAGCCCCTCCGCCTACTCGACCAGATCGGACCGTCGGCTACAACGCCTGGTTCGGCATCTCTTGGATCTCTTGTGAATGATGTTCACATTCACCTTCTGCGCCGCCATTTATCCCGGTAGTTTGGCGGATCAGGGATATGCTCAACGGGTTCATTTGCTCGTTCTGCAATAAATGTGCTCTGATCACCGTTCTTTATCTTGATCTTGCCCGTAAGTCTCCCATCCTTGCGAAGCTTCACGCTCCCTGTTCCAGACACAGGGTCGTACTCCCAAGCACCATGCCATGTAAAGGACACGCCGGCCTTAGTGGGAATACAATTCACATGAGCGAGAAGAACGAACATTCTCAATCTGTCGTCACTTCCCGTGAGCGAAAGTAGCGCTGTTCCAATGATGTCGAGATCGCTGTTATCCCACTGCGATGTCTCGATGATCCTCCACCATCCATAATATCCCTGAGATATTTCATTGTCCGTCATCATATGATCGCTTTTCATCGCAACGCCCTTGAGGTTGTCCTTTTTTGCCGAACGTAGTGTTTAGCTGCCGGCGCGCTTGCGGGCGCCTTGGAACTTGCCTTCGCTTCTTCCCATTGAACGATAGCCCTCTTGCAAGCGTGATCGGTCAGCTACAACGCCT
>JAUXUT010000152.1 GCA_030680695.1 bacterium | reverse complement strand
CGATTATAGAAATGCAGTCTGTACTTGTCATGGCTCATCGCGCTATGTAGTGAAACTTGTAAGGATAAGAAATGAGCTAAAAAAGCGTCTACAATAAATCAACCCCTGGGGTTGACAGGGAAGTCTTTATAGATGGGTTAGAACACACGACCATAACCCCCCATAAGAATTAACAACCCAGAATAGCCTGACAATAATGAAACTGTTGAAAATAACAATGACTCTGTTGAGACGTGCCTTGATGGAATGGAGTTATACCAAAACCCAACTGCGAATACACTTAAAATGAGCCCAATAGCGCCCAAAATAGATGAGTTTAACTGCATAGCAAAGAAACCACCCCACATGAAACCGACAAATGAAAGCCCCAAAAATTTAACTGGTTTTGAAATGGTAGGCTCTTCTACTTTTGTGAGTAAGGTTAAACCTAACCGCCAGCGTGACAACCAATAAACCCCGAAAGTGATACCTAGTATTACTAGAGAAATACAATGTTTAGCTGTGAAAAATGGCAACCAATTTGTAAGAATTAAAGCTAAGGCGATGGATACAGTTACGCTGATTGAGACTCGCCAATTACGAATAGCTCCTAAAATTATCAGTGTGGTTTCCATGAGTTCTAACGTGGAGCTAAGGGGCTGCGCGCTTTTGCGCAGTCCCGCTTGAGCGTAGGGTTAGCAGGCATTCCACCACCTTTTTGCCTGTGATTCGTAGAAAGCGATGACACTATTGGCCACCACCAAGAAGTGTTCTTCGTCAAAAACAGGCTGAAACTCATGGGATGGTGGCGCAAAATGAAACCAGTGATCATGATCCGGTGTTGAGCCAAGGCGCTGACGTGTGTTGACTGAATGAGCGTTGACCTTGGTTGGCGGCACATGCTTTCCCCAATATGTTGTTATGCCATCAGGTGGACACTTCGCTATTTCAACGACGAATGACCCACCATATTTGTTGAACTGAAAAGTCAGTAAGTCGATCTGTTTTTCGAGAGGCCTGCGGAAATTGGGGAGGGAGCCTTTGAATCCTTCATCCCGCAGATAAGGTACGACAACACGTTTCAACGCATCATCCATGGCCTGTCTCGTTTCGTTCATGTGCCTGCTAACGTTGAGTTAAGGGGCTCGCCCGCTTCTGGGCGAGTCCCGCTTGAACGCCGGGTTGGGCGGAGAGATACGTGAAAACGCTCAGCCAAACACAGCACTCGAAAAATTAATGATTGAATAATAACATTGGCACTAAAAACAACCAATGCGCTTAACAACTGCGTCAGCGGCTAGCGCTGCACGATAAACAATATCAACAAACTGCAAAAATGAACAGAAATTAAACGTTCACAGCATGCTGTGAAATGAAGCAGAGAATCAAAAAAGCGCTGAACGCTAAACCTGACACCGCACTACACAAAAGGGCTACAAATTCGCCGTGGGTTTAGGCGCCCAACGTAGAAGTCACCGGCGCTGCGCGGCTTTATCGCGCAGCGTCCGTGTGGACTGCCGGGTTAGGACTTTTTAAGGCTGTCAAGGATTTCTCACTTGCAATGCGCCCGATGTCATAGTCAATAACTTCATTGTCTGGGTAACGAAGGATGGGACCTTTCATGCCCAAAGAATCAGTTCCTGTTTCTATGATTCCGCCGAGAGAGTGAAATTCCTTTGCGGCTCTTTCCATTTCAGAAACTAGAAGAGCTTTTTGTTCAGCAAAATCTGGAATATTTTCAATTTGAACAATTGCTCGATGCAATGCGCAAACACGTTTTGCATTGTCGAATATGTGAGCCTTTGTTTCAATTTCGGAATGAGTCGGCATATAAGGCCTAACGTGCTAGCTAACCGGCGCGCCGCTTGTCGGCGCGTCCGTGTTGAGCGGAGGGTTAGCTTTCTTGGTGGGAAATTGTGTTCCCGCTAAAACTCTTTCTGCTGCTGATATGTACTTGAGTTGCTCCAACGATACATAGGTCGTGAAGCCAAAAACTGGAACGAATATCAGAAGGACATAGACTTTTGCGCCGATTGCGAGCAAAAGCGTTACGTAAACCATGATTGCAGACAACCAATAAACAGTGGCTTGCGCCCGTGCTCTGGTTTTGAGCGAGAAGCGCTTTTTGTATTCATAACTGTTGGCATCGGTGTTGTACGACAAAAGGAATCTCGCGTTTTTCAGGTCGAGGATTAGGTTTCTTTGGTTTTCCCGAGCAGTAACGTAGGCGACCTCTTTGGATTGCACGGGAAAGCCATAGCTCAAGAAAAAGGCCTCTTCAATTAGGAGGTCCTTTTGTTTCTCGACCGCATCCAGTAATGCTTTTACTTCTTCCAGTTTTTTCCCTTTGTGTTCTAGAGAAAGCTTCTTGAGGGAGAAAAACTGGTTTGCCAAATAGAAGAACGCGATTGTCGCTAATGACGTGAGGATTATGTATTGCCCGTAGGCACCGAAGGTCTGTTGGAGAAATTCGAGAATGTCTTTGCTCATGGTAGAAAGCTAACGTCTAGCTTGAGGGGCGCGTAGCCGGCAAGCGAAGCTTGCTGGCGGAGCGTCCCACTCGAAGCGTTTGTTAGCCATCTTTTCTCTGAAGAAAGGCCAATACACCATCCATCAGATCATTAATCAATTTATAACGATTTGAGTTTGCCGATAGGATTTCTTCCTCCGTTTGGACGTATTTGGCCGGAACTAGCTCATCGCGGCAATTGGACACAATTTCCCTTGCCGATGTTGGTGTTGTTTCGAGGTGGAACTGTAAGCCAATTACACGCCGACCAAGTTGAAATGCTTGATTCTCACACCCTTCACTCTTTGCAAGCCGTATCGCACCCGATGGCAAATCGAATGTTTCGCCATGCCAATGGAACACTGTTTCCGAAGGAGGGAAACTGAAGACCGATTCGTTAACCCCAGTAGTTGCGTTAATGGGGAACCAGCCGATTTCTTTAACGTTGTTTTGAAATACTTTGGCACCCATTGCGTTTGCAATAATTTGGGCGCCAAGGCATATGCCCAAAACCGGTTTTCCGGAATCGATGACTTCTCGCACAAATTTCTTTTCCAAGGCTAGCCATTGGAACTTATCTTCATCATTCACGCTCATCGGGCCACCCATGACCACAAGAAAATCGATTGCGTCGGGGTCTGGAATATCTGCTGATTCAAAAAACCGCGTGGTGGTCAGCTCATAGCCATTTGATTTAAGCCAAGGCTCAATACTGCCAAGACCTTCAAATGGAACGTGTTGAAAATAGTGTGCGCGCATCTTCTCTCCTTCGACGGCTAATATGACTTAGCAAAAAATACCGGAATTACTTTCAAGTTCTTTAATCAGTTCTTCAGTGTTCAATACTTGGCAAAACTCCCCATTGAGACTGGCTAGGTGAATTCTTTGTATTTCATCTGCGGGAATATCTGATCCGTTAATATCCGCTCTGTTAAATGTTGCTGTTGCGTCCGCAACCAAATAAACACAAAAACCGAGATTGCCCGCCATTCTTGTTGTAGTAGATACACAATGATCCGTTGTGAGCCCGGCAATCACAATATTTAATATTTCGCAATCGCGAAGATGTTTTTCTAAAGAAGTTCCAATGAATGCACTATTTGTGTTCTTCCAGAATACAGTTTCACCTGCATCAGGCATTGCTTCTGGCTTGAATTCACAACCTGGACGGTCAGGACGTAACGGCGAATTTGGCTCGATTGATCGATGTTGCACGTGGATTATTGGTTTCCCGTAAGCTCTCCAAAATGCCAAAAGCAGACTGATATTCTTCTCGGCATCCGGATTGTTCCTGTTACCCCATTGAGGATCATCAAATCCCCTTTGAACATCGACTAGGACAAGAGCGACCTGTTTCATGTCACCTCCCTACAGGCTAACGTGAAGTAGCCCCCATAAAAGAACTTAATCTTTTATTGGGGCTGGTTGATAATATTCTATTTAAAAGTATAAC
>JAUXUT010000147.1 GCA_030680695.1 bacterium | reverse complement strand
CTGAAAAGACATGTACTAAAAATGACGTAACTGCTCCTGTAAGAAACTCTCCCAAAATCGGAATACTAAGATCAAAAATGTCCGATTTCAGTGCAAAAGAAAGAGCAAAGTAAATCCATACTCCTAAGCACAAGTCGCACTCAAACAACTTCTGGAAGAACTTTATTTTGATTTTCTGTATTGGTGGAAACTGCTGCGTCAAATAAATCAGCAGTTTCCCTAACAGCGCGAAGAGTAGCCAATCACTAAGGGGCATATTTCACGAGAATGTACAACATGGTCAAGTTCTGAGGGTCGCGGCCAACGGGGAATACGTCTCTCAGATACCAACCTACATCAAAATAGGCTTCCTTGAGATAAGCCTCTATTTCACCGGCCCTCTCACCTTGTTCGCCAATCACACGAAGCACATGCTTGATTTCACTTACTTGCTCGTCCATTTATAACCTCCGTCTCAATTTGTTTCATCAGGTTTGGCATGGTCAGCTCAAAGGCAGAATGCACAATATCATCGAAGTGTTGGACAATCTTTGCCTGAGAAGACTCCACAATATTATGATAAACCGTATCGTCTATGGTGTCAATATCGTCATTTGTGAGTAAATTCTCCTTTATAACCAGAACCGCAGACTTCACAATAAATTTGCGGGCGAATACATCTAACTCTTGGATAAAATTGCTGGTGAGTACAGCAAAATCGCACTTGTCAATCTCGCGAAGCAGTTTCTTCTTTGCCTTTTCCGATAGTTCTGGGCTGTCAACCTCGCCAATCTCATACTTGTAGGCCACCATGCGTTGTGCGGTATCAAGCGCGGTTGATTTCGCCACTTCTTTCAGTTCTTCTTCGACGCCATCAACAGGTTCAAACTTCACCCACTTGCAACTTTTCTCTGCAAGGCCAGTAAGGACTGGCTCTAATCCAAGTTCGTCCAAGTCGCTAAATACCGCGTCGTCAAAGGAAGAACGCAGAGCGAACATTTCATCTTCGCTGAAATCCCGTGCCGCCGATAAGACTATCGGGATTATCGTGTCCGCGATTTCCTTGACGGTTCTGCGGACGTGACTTTCCAAGTGAGTAGGAGCAGAGAACTGCACCTTCGTCAAGCTCTTTTCGCCATGCCCGCCAGAAGATACAGGAACAGGTGTTTCGCCAAGCGTGTTTGGCCGCTCAGGTGGTTTCTGGGCAGGTGGTGTGAGTTTCTTTTTTTCCGCTTCTGGCATCTTTTCAGGGATACTGATGGTGATAAG
>JAUXUT010000141.1 GCA_030680695.1 bacterium | reverse complement strand
TTTATCTTACCCCACCCACCCGCCGCTAACGCAAGCCGTTGGGCATTTGCCTTCCACAATTTAGTTTTCCCATTCTTAATGTTTTGGTTTCGTGAATAAGTTTGATTTCTAAAAGTCAAATCAGTCTTTTTCAAGTCGGGTTTGCCTGACTTCTGAGGCACAAACCAGTATGCTTCAAAAACTTGGTGTATTTCTTCGCCCGCACAGAATAACAATTTTCATTTTCCTGGTGTTGATTCTAATAATGCCAGTTTTCTATATCTACTCCGAGCCTGAACGGACAAATTATCGTTTGGGAGAAAAACAGCATTGGTTAATAAAAACGCATTATTTTGAAAGCCCGCTCAGTGAGTATCTTTTTCACACCGAAGGAAATTTCGATATTTTTATTGGCACCCTCGCAAGAGATTATTTCGATAACTATATTGGCGTTATACTGCTCGCCTTTTATTACATCTTCGCATGTGGCATGAATAGCCTTATTCGTAAAGTACAAAACAATTTGAGCTTCAAAAAAGTTTGAAGCTATTCCATGTTGAATTGGTAAAAGTTGGTTTTTTGATACTTGCCAAAGGTTAAAGTCTGTGAAATACTTTGTCCAGTTATTTTTCGGCAGTGCCTTGTTTCAGGTGGTGAGTCTTGCTCAACATAAAATGCCCAACAAAGCGTGCACCTGACGCTGGGGAGTCTGCGCACACTTCAAGCAGTTTCCTACGCCTTATCATTTTTCCAGTTGGACGGCTTCGCCGTCCCCGCCCCAGCGCAGGTAACGCAAACCGTTGGCTGGCTTCGTGCAAAATCAAATTTAGAAATAATATTCAAAGGAGTCTTTTATGGCTAAAACAATCGAATCTCAATCTAGTGTTCCGTCCGTGCTTCGCGTTCTCGCAAACGAAGACCAGTTCGGAGAGCATCGAGGGCTTGGCGTTAGTGCGATTACTTTCAAAGTAACGCCGAAAGATAGCGATGGTGTCTTTGTTATCGAAAACACCTTTCATGAGAAAGGTGGCCCCGCACGACATTTGCATTATGACCAAGATGAGTGGTTCTATGCGGTTGAAGGCGAATTCATCTTGGAAGTAGGGCAAGAAAAATTTACGTTAAACCCTGGTGATTCAGTTCTTGCACCTCGTAAAGTTCCTCATGTCTGGGCATATACTGGTGGTGAGCGTGGCAGAATCCTAATTGCTTTTATGCCAGCAGGAAAAATGGAATCTTTCTTTCGAGAAGTAACAAAAGCCAACGCAATGCCACCTCAAGACCCTGAATTATGGCGTTCTCATGGCATGGAGTTACTTGGACCACCTTTGAAGGTGTAGTAAATAGTATTTTGGTAGGTTAAGATTTTTGGTTCTTGCCAAAGATAAAAGCCTGTAAAATAATTTTGTCAGTTCAGTGTTAGTGTCTTTTTCAGGCAGTTATTCTAGCTCAACAAAACGCCAGCCAACAAAGCGTGCAGCCGACGTGTGGGATTCTGCGCGATTTATAAGCATTTTTCTGGCTTCGAGTTTTTTCTGCTTTGACGGTTTGTCCACGCCCGCCCACACGCGGCTAACGCAAACCGTTAGGTGCTTCGCTGAAAAGCAAAACCAAGAACAAAGACAATTCAGGTTCTGCAAAAATTGAAGTTTATCAAGTTGGCGAAAGTCTTTTTTTAGCGGTGGTTTTGGCAAGTTTATCTTTTTCGTTCACTTCGGTTCTGGTTTTCAATTTATCGGTTTTCCAAATTTAGTTTTGTCTTTTCAATTTTCGTTTTGCCATTGGTCAAGGCTCTGGTTAATTTCGGCTTGTGATTATTTGGCATTTCTTTTGGTCAAGTCAATTTGGCAAAAGTTCTTTTCTTCGGCTTTGGTCATGGTTGGTTTTGTAGGTTTTCAAAATCGGCTCGATTTCTTTGGTCAATCGTTTTGGTAAATTGTGTTTTTCATTCAGCAAGCAAGTTTGGTGGTATAACGAAAAGTGTGTAAATTAAGAGGGAGTCTTGGTATCCTTGTAGGTGATAAAACCAAAAAAGGAAAAAGCCATGACTCCCAAACAAAATAATAACCTTAGCAAGCCAGAGCGTCAAGCACAAGTACACGAGTTGATGAAAGAGCGAATGCTTCTGGCAATACGACAGACCCTGCTGACAATATTAGATGAAGAAGTGGAAGGATTTGTACAAGCAGGTATGTACGAAAGGACCAGCGAGCGGCAAGATCAACGCAATGGAAGTTATGAACGAGACCTGGGGACCTCGTTAGGGCAGATCGAAAAGTTACGAGTGCCACGTACCCGCAAAGGGTTTCGGAGCGAACTATTTGAGCGGTACAAAAGACGGCAAGCGGAATTGGATACAGCCATCTGCGACATGTTTGTGCAGGGAGTGAGTACGAAGAAAGTAGGGCAAGTGGTGTCGGTTCTGAGTGGCATTCAGCCCAGCCCCTCCACCGTCTCGCGGGTGTTTCATACCCTGGAAGGCGAGTTTGCAGAGTGGAAAAAGCGTTCTTTGCAAAGCCATTATCGGTATGTGTTTGCGGATGGGACGTATTTCACGGTAATTTACGATCAGGAAGGCAAGAAAATGCCAATTCTGGCGGTGATCGGGATCGATTTAGAAGGAAAGAAGGAACTGCTGGGTTTCACGGTTGGAGAAAGAGAAAACCAAAAGGCTTGGGAAGACTTGTTACAAAGTCTGAAAGGCCGCGGGCTTGTCACTATCGATTTATGGATTACAGATGGCAACCAAACGATGATCAATGCGGTTCAAATCAAATACCCTGAAGCGAAACGCCAAAGATGTATCAAGCACAAAATGGAGAACGTGCTGGGTTATGTTCCCAAGACCCAGCAAGAGCAAGTCCGCCCCGAATTGCTCGCTATCTTTTACCAGATCAACCAGGAAAAAGCTCAGCAGGAAGCTGCTGCATTTATTGCAAAATATGAAACCATTTACCCGACTGCCGTTGAATGCCTGCGTCGCGATTTGTCCGCCTGTCTCACTTTTTATGAATTCCCTGAAAGTCATTGGAGGTACATTCGAACCACGAATATTATCGAACGTCTTTTTCTCGAAGTCAAAAAGCGTAGCAAAAAAATGTCTGCCGCTTTTCGCAATGAAAATAGTTGCACCCTGCTTTTCTACGCCGTTGTCCGTTCTCTCAAATTGAGAAAAATCTCCATCCCTGCAAGCCCTGCCAATCACTCAGAAATTTTACACAACTCTTGACATACTACCCAACCCAGCGGATTGAAAATTGATGGAGTGGATGCCTGCTCAGGGAATCCAGTTTTCCTTTTCCGGCAGACATCAGCCTCCTTGCATCCTTTGGTGATGAAGGGCTAAAAATAATCATTGTGCCAGATCCGGATGTTTGGCACAGAATCGCCTGGGGCTCATCGAAGAACTCAACAAAATGCAGATCAAGATTTCGCCCGGCTGCCTTCCTGGAGACCTCATTTAACCAGCGA
>JAUXUT010000080.1 GCA_030680695.1 bacterium | reverse complement strand
CAAAATGAAAGGTAAAACTTTACTTTTTACGGCTATGTTCAGTTTGTTCATTTTATTTTTTGTAAATATCGGTGCTTTTGTAATGACCGATATAGGAGACTTCCCTGGCAATCAGTGGTATCGCGTTGGCGAATCTTTTTCATGGGTAGGCGTTCCTCAAAGAGATGGAATATTTGATTTGTTTTTTATACCTATTATTGTCCTATTTAACTTTATAGGTTCGCGTTTTCTAAATTCACACAACAAAAAAAATAAATTGTGGAAAAAAATAGCAGTGATTATCTGTAATGTAATAATTTTGCTATTTTCATTTTTACCGTTTTTTATACTTATAGGCATTTCTGGCGAACACTGGTGGCATACGCCTAAATTTTCTGTTTACTGGTTTACAATCAGCACAACAGGCACAGTTTACATTCTGTATTTTTTTGCTCTTTTGCTTGTGGTTGGAGCGATACTTATGGCTATTGAAGGATTCAAATTGCCCAATCAGCAGATAGGTACAGCAGAGGTATTTGAAAAATAAAAACTGCCCAACAAAGCGTGCACCTGACGTGTGGGATTCTGCGGCATTTTCAAGCATTTTTCTGGCTTCGAGTTTTTCCTGCTCCCAAGCAGAGTCCACGCCCGCCCACACGCAGGTAACGCAAACCGTTCGGCGGCTGTCGCCAGAAATTACAAAATCAAAATTGATGTTATAAGGAAATCGAAGGGTTGAAAATATGAACATCACAAGAATTTCCATAGAAAATTACAGGGGCGTAAAAAACATACAAGATATTCCCCTTTCAAATTTTTCGTCTTTCGTTGGCAAAAACGATTCTGGCAAGTCAATCGTCATTAATGCAATTGCTTCTTTTTTGGATGTCAAAAACTTTCCAATTACAGAATCAGATTTTAATGACCTTACCAAGCCAATCCTGATAGAGTGCTGGTTCAGTTCAGAGTCTCTTCAGGATGAATTGGAAACCGTCATTAAATCAAAAATCAAGAAAAGCGATGGTCTTGATGAGTTCTTAAACGACTTGATATTTGAAAACCATATAGTTTTTCAAAAAAAGGTAAATTCGCCAAAGAAGAATTGGGATAGCGAATTGGTTTTAATCAAAGACTTTGAAGAAGTTGAATTTTCAATGCTATACACAAAGTCCGATGAAGAATTGAGCGAAATCGTTTCCAACAACAGTATTCAAATACCTGTTCAAGGCAGGGGGAGAAATTCAAAACTGGAAAAAATTAAGCATGGAAAAGAGTTCTGCAAAGACAAAAAAGTTATCCAAAGATTTATTCCAGACGAATACAAAATCTCATCCTTGTTTCCTGCGGTAGAAATGTTCAAGTCAGATTATGGTTTGGAAGCAGATACAAGGTTCAAAACAAACTCAGTCTCTGAAATACAAAGTTATTTTGATTCCCAAACTTCAGATGAAGAGAAAAAATTAAAGCAAATCGAGAAAGAAATCGAATCGGAAATGCAAGCAGAAGCAAAGTCTATAAAAGGCTACATGGATGACTATGTTTCTTCTTTAACCAAAGTAGAAATCAGACCAACTTTTTCATGGAAAGACGCCATAAAGAGCGTTGACGTAAGTTTTCAGTTTGATGGAGACGCAAAACCAATACCAATGAGTCACAAAGGGACAGGATACAGAAGATTATTCATGGTTGCAAGGTTTAGATATTTGGCTGAGAAAAACAAGGGAAAGAATATCATTTACTTGATTGAAGAGCCTGAAACATATCTGCATCCGTCTGCCCAAGAAGATTTACTTACTGCTTTCCGAGACTTGTCTGAAGACAATCAAATCATAGTTACTACCCACTCCCCGATTTTTGCAGGAGCAACAGACCGTAGTGCAATACTTCTCTGTAGAAAAGACGGACAATCTATTTACGAGTATGCGACACCTGAAAGCAAGATGGAGTTTGTCGACAAAATAATACTAGAACTCGGAATCAAACCATCTTATAACCTTCGGGATTATCACGAAAAAATAGTATTTATTGAAAGTTCAAACGACTCGAAGTTTTTTGAAATTATCTGCGAAAAACTTCTTGATAAGAGCATTTTAAGAAGAGAAAAAATTTTGGTTTTGCCTTTTGGCGGCGGCGAAGATATTGATAGTTTCCTGAATATTGATTATTTCGACACATCAGGGAGAGAGTTGTATCTAATTATCGATAGCGACAAACATTGCGGCAATGAAGAAAAACAAAAACAGCGGGCAGAAGATTTCATGAAAAAACCTAAAAGCAAAGCATATGTACTTTTTAGAAGTTGTATCGAAAATTACTATCATCCCAGAGCGTTTGAGCGTGTCTACGAATTACCAGAAAACACTTTTGACTTTATAAAGCCAGAAGAAAGTGCCAAAAAATACGTCAAATCTATAGTTACAGCGAAAGATTTGAACAACAACATTAAAGAGAAAAATAATTTCAAGATATTTAACGCAATGACCAAAGATGAGTGGAAAGAAGTCGTTGAATCAGGATTAGTTGAGTTTCTATCAATGATTGTAAGTTAAAATCAAAAATGAAATACACAAAAGATAAGGGCATCACCAGAGTAGATAGTTCAAAGACTCACGGTTGGTTTGTGAGAATATATCGTGCGCCCAAGTTAGCATTTTCAAAATTCTTTAGCGATGGTGTTTATGGTGGTCTTGACCCTGCTTATGATATAGCCGTAAAATTTAGAGATGTTGCGGACGAAGCCTTACCTAACACGAATTTTTTGCGATATGTTACAACGACCTCAAAACATAGTTCAACAGGGTTTCTTGGAATAACAAAGACACGTTCCAAAAACAGAAACGGAACCGTAAGTCCAGTATTTAGCGTAAGTTGGCAAGACGAAAACGGAAAACAGCATATCTCATCGTTTTCGATAAACTTACATGGAGAAGAAAAAGCCCTTGAGATGGCTATAGAATTCAGAAAACAGAAGGATGACGAAAAACTAAAACGGCATCATGTTGAAGCGATAGATTTGGACACCGCCAAAGAAATGCTAGAGCGCAAATGGCGTGAATTGGTAGCATCTTTTGAGTTTTCAAATGCGTAAGAAGTAAGCTACATCAAAGATTTATTTGAAGGTACTGTTTACCAAATTGTAGTAAATGCTTATGAGAGAAATCCAGAAGCAAGGCTTAAGTGTATTTCTCATTATGGCAGTGTATGTTTTATATGTGGGTTTGATTTTGGTGAAGTTTACGGTAGTGCTGGCGAAGGAATTATCCATGTTCACCACCTTACGCCGTTATCAACAATCGGCGCAGAATATCAAGTAGACCCAATTAAAGATATGCGCCCTGTTTGTCCAAATTGTCATGTAGTGATTCACAAGAAAGAGCCTCCGCTATCCGTTGAAAAAGTAAGAGAAATAGTCAGTCGTCAAAAAGAGCAGGTTATTAATGATTAAGAGCCGCCGAACAAAGCGTGCACCCGACAAGTGGGAGTCTGCGCG
>JAUXUT010000119.1 GCA_030680695.1 bacterium | reverse complement strand
GTTATGTTTGTGATGACCGATGATACAAAAAACTGTGATGATGTTGCGGAATATTTGGAAAGCACTTATCCAGAGTTCAAAGACGCGGTACTTGTCATTCACACCAACAACAACGGCGAAATTTCCGAATCTGACTCGAAGAAAAGCAAGGAAGAATTAGATAAACTTCGCAAACAATCCAATCAGATTGACACATGGGACAGCCCGTATAAAGTTATCGTTTCTGTATTAATGCTCAAAGAAGGTTGGGACGTGCGAAACGTGACAACCATTGTCGGTTTGCGTGCGTATGCTTCAAAAAGCAATATTCTTCCCGAACAAACTTTAGGGCGTGGCTTGCGCCGTATGTATCTAGGCGCAGACACCACCGAATATGTCAGCGTAGTTGGGACAGAGCCATTTATGGATTTTGTCGAATCTATCAAAAGTGAAGGCGTTGAACTGGAACGGAAACCAATGGGAGCAGGCACAGCCGCACACGCGCCCATTATTATTGAAGTGGATAACGAGAATGTCAAAAAGGATGTTGATAAACTCGATATTGAAATCCCCGTTCTTACGCCGCGCATTTACCGCGAATACAAACGGCTTGAAGACCTTGCGCTTGATTCCTTTGGCAACAAGAAAATTGAATACAAACAATTTTCCGAAGCCGAAATGCGCGAGATTATTTTCAAAGATATTACAACAGGCGAAATCAATCACAGCACTTATCTTGATTCCGCCGCCGTCACTGATTATCGAAGCGTGATTGGCTACTTTGCCCAAGTGATTATGAAAGATTTACGTCTTGTCAGCGGATACGATATTTTATATGGCAAAGTGAAGGAATTTATCGCGCAACATTTATTTACTTCACTTGTGGATATTGACGACCTGAACACGATTCGCAATCTTTCAGAACTTGAAGCAACTAAAACGATTATCGAAACTTTCAAAAAGAAAATCAACGATTTGACCATTCAGGATAAAGGAAGCGCGGAGATACGCGACTATATCAAACTCAGGCAAACTCGCCCGTTTGTCGTCAAAGAACAAGGTTATCTCATGGCGCAAAAAAGCGTTTTCAACAAAATTGTTGGAGACAGCCATCTTGAATTATTGTTCGCGTCATTCCTTGAAAAATGTGACGACATCATTTCTTATGCTAAAAATTATTTTGCCGTAAATTTCAGAATTGATTACGTCAATGCAGATGGAAATATTTCAAACTATTACCCTGATTTCATCGTGAAAACAAGTCCGAAAGAAATTTATATTGTTGAAA
>JAUXUT010000099.1 GCA_030680695.1 bacterium | reverse complement strand
AACCTGTCCATCAAAAATCATTAACAAAATACCAGATGACAAACTCCCTAGAAAACTGGATATTAACCACGTTGTTCGCGCCTGCCATGAATTTAACAATCTTAATCCAAACACCAGACATGATATAAAAAACAGAGCCAATGGTATTTCCATAACAATTTTGGCGACGCCCAAATATGTCGCTATGTCATATTCATCTCCAATGACTCGGAGTGGACTACGAAGATAATATAATGTCATCACGAGCGCAGTTGATAATGCCAACATGAGACTCGTGTATTTGAATACAACATCATTGTTCTTATATTTGTAAGCCAAGCAAAGACCAAGATAGGCACATAACAATGACGCAATTGGTCCTGCCGCTCCAATGATTGCGATTTCTGATTTCTCGGTTGGCAACGAATCCAATCTCAACCAACCGATTTCGCCTTCGGGTGTACTTGTTTTGACCCAATTGTTTGGATTTTCAGGTTGAGTATTCCAAAGTTGCACCAATCCAATGAATCCCCATGTAGGATTTCGATGATAAACCTGATAGGCAAGCAAATGACCCGTTTCATGGATTGCTTGGGCTAAAATGTTTATCAGAAATGCTAACAGAAATAATCGAACGAAACTTATCTTTGGAGAATGCATATTGCTTTCTTTAGCGGGCTAACGGTTTGCGTTACCCGCGCTGGGGCGGGCGGCGGAACGCCGTCCGACTGGAAAAAAGCTGAGGCGTAGAAAACTGCTTGGAATCGCGCCAGACTCCCCAGCGTCGGGTGCACGCTTTGTTGGGTAGCCTGCCCGCTTACCAAAACGACTGCTGAAAAAAGGAACCACCGCCAACACGTCCAACTTTTACACACAACTTATTTTTTAGCAATGGCAAAAAAACAGAACTTGCCAAAACGCCGAATAACCAAAAGCGATAACCAACCAAAACGTTTGCTGAAAAAAATGGACTTTGCCAATCAAAACCACAAACGAACCAGAACGAAAATTTTGGAAAACTTGACTTTGACAGAAAACCGACAAAGCCAACGAAGCCGAGATAGTTTTACAAACTCAACTTACCAGAACTTTTGCAGAAAAAAGACAAACCAATTTTGAAAACCTACACAACCAACCGCAAACAAAGCCGAAGCCGCGAAACAAAGCCAATCAAAACCAGCGCTGACCAAAACGCAACCTAAAAACCTTGAAGTCAGTTTTAGCGACTCGACAAAAACAACCTGAAACTTTGCTGATGAAAAGAAAACTTGTTGAACGAAAAAGCCAAAATTGAAAACCTGCTGATTGAAAACCAGACTCAAACACAATTTGAAAAAACGCCGTCGCTAAAAAACTAAATTTGTTTTCCCAAACCCAACGACAAAACGAAACTTCCAAACCAAAGACGGTTTTGCTTTTGCTCTTGGGCTACCCAACGGTTTGCGTTACCCGCGCTGGGGCGGGCGGCGGAACGCCGTCCGACTGGAAAAATGCTGAGGCGTAGAAAAAGGCTTGGAATCGCGCCAGAATCCCCAGCGTCGGGTGCACGCTTTGTTAGACCCCGCTTTATTTTTCAGAAAGCCAATCTGATAAATGATTCTTTACACGATTCAATCGTTCGCTTGAAATTTGACCTATTGCGCCGAGAAGAATTTCTCCTGACACAACCGCTAACCGCCCAACTCGAATTACGCTTGTAACTTTTAACCCACTCTCCCCAAAGTCTTCATCACTATCGTTGATAATTTCATCAAACCCCGAAACATATTGACGAGTTTGTGATGAAATCATGCTTATTAGCCAATCGTCATATTCGCCAGGCAATTTCCCCAACAAGAGAGCAGGGCGTAACTTGCCTTCTTCAAGGTCAGTTTGCGGAAAACGAAATACAATAACCTGTCCCGCTTCTTTCATGCAAAAGCCACCCGTATATCAGAAATATTGTATAAAGCGGGTTCATCTTCTATATCGCGCATTGCCGAAGATAACGATAAAGAAGCCCAATCTTGCTTTTCTTGCTGTTCAGCCTTCATCAATAAATATTGAACAAAGTCAAACAATTCTTCCTGAAAAGAATACGGAAGTTTTTGCGCGTATCGGTGGATTTTCTCGTCAAGTGTCATAGCTTTTACTCCATCATTCATTAAATACTACACGGTCTGTATTGATTTTACACCAATAGCGGAAAGATTTTGAAACTCTATTTTGCAAGGAAGGGGTCTAACGGTTTGCGTTACCCGCGCTGGGTCGGGCGGCGGAACGCCGTCCGACTGGGAAAAAGCTGAGGCGTAGAAAAAGGCTTGGAATCGCGCCAGAATCCCCAGCGTCGGGTGCACGCTTTGTTGGGCAGTTTTTGACTTATTGCACACCTGCGATTGAAAGTAAACGTTTAAGTATGGTTTGCTGAGGTTGAGCATTAATTACAGGTAATTCTAATTTATTTGCTTCTTGGGCAAGCCATTGACCATATAACCAACTTGCATGAGCAAAGCCTTCTTGCTCCATTTTATTCCAGTCATTAAAACCACGCCCACGAGATTGTAAATTATGTAATAGTTGCTTTTCATTTTGCTCAACAATAAAAACCGTGCATACGTCTTTTTGTTCTAATAAATATTTGCTTACTCTTGGAAGAATACCATCGC
>JAUXUT010000095.1 GCA_030680695.1 bacterium | reverse complement strand
CGGCATGCCGCCACTGCTTTGTACGGCTTGTAGTCCTGTCTTTTCGGAGTATACTTCGCAAAACCGATGGACGGTTTCTAGCGTGAAAAATGAGTCCCACTCTTTATTGGTGCACCTGACGCTGGGGATTCTGCGCACATCTCAAGCAGTTTCCTACGCCTTAGCATTTTTCTGGCTGGACGGCTTCGCCGTCCCCGCCCCAGCGCAGGTAACGCAAACCGTTAGCCTGCCCCTTGCAAATAGTCGTCAACGGGAGAAATCATGAAAGAAACTCGTTTCAACATATTCCGTTATCAAATTATTCCCACTGCTCAAATTCAGTTGAGTCTTTTTGACGCACCTATAACCGTTGATGAACTAAAAGCAAGAAAAAATGAATTCTTTTTTGATACGCTACTCCATATAGAAGAATTCAGGCACAGTCGGGCTGAATTAGTATTTCAAATTGACAGTCCTTCAAAAGATATTATTGTGTTAAGATTGGGCGCAAGCAGGGGATTAAAAAGAGAAACTCGTGATTTTGAAAAAGAAGTTGTTGATAACTTTCCGTCAGCAGTAATTGTTTTTAACAATAATCCAGAATCTCAAAAAGTGGCTATTGAAATTGAATATAAAGCATTTAGAAGTACCGCCACTATCGCCGATATTTTAGAAACCAATCTAAATAATCTTTTGCGAAAATACAATCTGCATGTAAGTTTTCAGCCAACCTTTGACAAATATAAATTTTGGAGTCTTGTAGAGCAATATCCTCGGCGCATCGTCGAAACTGAATTTCGGATGATTTCGCCTAATATGTCAAACATTTCCAGCAATTTGAAAGTAGATTTGGCAGGCTGGAACAAAATAACCAATACGCAAATAACCAAAGTAGCACTAAAAAGTGATAAAAATTCAGGTTTGACTTTCAAAGAAGGTGATGAGCCTGTTACATCTTTGGTTGATTATGCGTCAGATGGTGGTGGAAATATCAAGATGCGAATAAAAGGCATTAGTCGTAAAATTTCCACAAGCGACACTGTTACAGAAATAATCGTTGAAGATTTGGAATTTGAATTTGAGCCAGAAAATTTACAATCAATAAACAAAATTTTTAAGGAAATTTTGAAATGATGGAGCATATAAAAAACGCTACACTGTTTCTGGTAATAAGCGCAATAGTCCAGTCGCTTTCGGCATGGTTGCAAAGTGATTTTATTGAGTCATTTTTGAAAGCCAATCTAATCACGCTGTTATTGGCACTTATGGCAATTAACACTACAACCATAAGTGTAATTATGACAAAACTCCGTGAAATTTCCGATGATAGCGGAGTAGATTTCTCAAAAACCATCAATTCAATGAAAGAGTCAATTGTCGAACAGGTAATATTAATAGTAGTTGCAATCTTTATATTGATTTTACAATCCAGCGCACTTTTGGTCAGTAAATGGAATGGCGTAAATACCGTAACTACTATTTTACTCATCACAACTTTTATGTATGCCGTTCAAATTTTATATGATACCGCTCAGGGTGTATTTGTTATTGCATACAAAGAAAATGCCCTTCTCAAAGATAAAAACTCTAAAGGGCAAAAAGCGGGCTAACAAAGCGTGCAGGCGACTCGGCTACGCCTTCCCAATTTATGGGTGGCTGGCGCAAAACGCCGAGCGCATAACAAAGTAAAATAGTGGATGGAATTTTGATAACATTGCAGACAGAGAATTAGATATGCCAAACAAGAACAAGATTTTACACCAAGCAATCAGACATAAAAATGATGAGTTCTACACTCAATTATCTGATATTGAGCGAGAATTAAAGCATTACAAGAGTCACTTAAAAGGCAAGGTTGTTTATTGCAATTGTGATGACCCACGTATTAGCAATTTCTTCCACTATTTCTCATATAATTTTGAAAAACTAGGTCTGAAAAAATTAATTGCAACCTGCTATAAAAATCAAAACATGGACTTATTCAGCCAGAACGACTCTGAACAAGCCATTTGTTTAGAGTACGATGGCGATAAAAATAAAAATAGCATCCCTGACCCCAAAGAAATTGGGATAAAGCCATTAAAAGGTGACGGAGATTTTCGTAGCAAAGAATGTATCGAATTACTAAAGCAATCTGACATTGTAGTAACTAACCCACCTTTTTCTTTATTTAGAGAATACGTCGATCAACTCATTGAATATGACAAGAAATTTATGATTATAGGTCATCAGAACGCTATTACCTATAAAGATATTTTCAAGTTGATAAAGGACAATAAAGTTTGGTTAGGATATGGCTTTAACCGCAATTGCGCTCATTTTATAAACCCAAATTACGTTGATTATGCTGCGGACGCAGACCATAGAGAAGGCATGATAAGAGTGTCAGGCGTTCAATGGTTTACAAACCTTGATATTTCAAAGCGTCACGAAGATTTGATACTTTACAAAAAATATAATCCTGAAGAATATCCAAAATACGATAATTATGACGCTATTGAAGTAAGCAAGACAACAGATATACCAATAGATTTTACAGGAGCAATGGGCGTACCTATAACTTTTCTTAATAAATACAACCCTGAACAATTTGAACTTTTGGGTACTTCTGACAGGGGTGGCGACAACGTTCCAGAAGTTGACGCTATCAGATTAACTGCTAAAAAAATGGATAGTTGTTTAGTAAACGGAAAGAAAGTATATAAGAGACTATTTATCAAACACAGGGCAAAATAGAATGAAAATAGAACTTAAGGAAATTACAGTCCGTGAATTGACAAACGACTACCAAGACAATGAAGAAAATGGCGTTGTTGGTTATGATGGCAAGTTAGATATACGTCCGCCCTATCAAAGAGAGTTTATCTACAAGGATAAACAAAGAGACGCTGTAATTGACACCATAATGAAAAATTTCCCACTCAATGTAATGTATTGGGCAGTTCGGGACAATGGGAACTTTGAGATTATTGATGGGCAACAACGCACTATTTCTATTGCTCAATATGTAGAAGGAGAGTTTTCTTTCGAGAACAGGTACTTTCACAACTTGCAAGAAGATGAGAAGAATAAAATTTTAGACTACACACTTATGGTTTATTGGTGTAGTGGAGAAGATAGTGAAAGGCTTAAATGGTTTGAGACTATAAATATATCTGGTGAAAAACTTACCGACCAAGAATTAAGAAATGCGGTTTTTTCTGGTTCTTGGGTAACAGACGCGAAAAGATATTTTAGTAAAAATGGTTGCGCCGCCTATGGTTTAGGTGGGGATTATTTAAGTGGCGCAGCAATCAGACAAGATTATTTGGAAACCGCAATAAATTGGATAAGCAATGGGGAAATCAAAGATTACATGGGAAAACATCAGCATGAGCCAAACGCAAACGAATTATGGCTTTATTTTCAAAACGTCATCAATTGGGTTAAAGTAGTTTTTCCAAACTACCGCAAAGAGATAAAGGGAATAGAATGGGGATTCCTTTACAATGAGTTCAAAAATAAAAATTTTGATTCTAAAAAACTTGAAAAAGAAATTACAAAATTAATGCAGGACGAAGATGTTACGAATAAAAAAGGTATTTATTCATACGTCTTAACTCGAAAAGAAAAGTTTCTGAATATTCGTGCGTTTAGTGATAATCAAAAACGTGAAGCATACGAAAGACAAAAGGGAATTTGTGTAGTTTGCAAAGAACATTTTGAATTAAGCGAAATGGAAGCAGACCATATCACGCCCTGGCATGAAGGCGGTAAAACATCCGCTGATAATTGCCAAATGCTATGTAAAGATGATAACCGAAGAAAGTCTGGTATATAAAAACCGCAGGCTAACAAAGCGTGCAGTGGACGGGTGGGATTCTGCGCGATTTACAAGCATTTTTCTGGCTTCGGGTTTTTCCTGCTCCCAAACATTATCTCAGCCCGCCCACTTGCGGGTAACGCAAACCGTTGGGCGGCTCTCGCAATCACAGCAATCGAACAACACACATAAGGATGAGCATGACTGAATCGCAACAAGATATATGGAGTGAGTGGTTATTGAACCGACGTTTCGGTGGTAATGCCGAACGGATGAAA
>JAUXUT010000094.1 GCA_030680695.1 bacterium | reverse complement strand
CGCTGGAGGGGTAGGATGTTGTTTTTCTGTGGGGTTTTTCCGGCATTGCTAATCCTCCATGGCATATGCTAGAATCAATAAATCAGTTCAGCCCATTTTAACCCGTCGCAGCCTATATTCCTATATTGTTTTAGGGGTTTAGACGGTGGCAGTCTATAGCCTATTAGGCGGTGAAACGGCGGCTGAAGCACTAGTTGGCACGCCCCTTGCAAAATTAGAACATTTGAGCAAATATTCGCAAGTCGGGTATAATCGCAAACATGATGAATATAACTTATCGTTTAGGCGAATTATTTTCGGGTCCAGGTGGAATCGCACTGGGAGCAAAATCTGCGAAACTCAAAACTAAAGGTTTTTCTTATTCAATTTCTCACGCATGGTCTACGGATTATGATAAAGACACATGCGAAACTTATCGAACTAATATTTGCCCTGAAAATCCAAAATCCGTTGTTTGCAAAGATATTCGGAAACTCGATTTAGAAAAATTAGCAGAAATATCCCCGATTGACGGTTTAGCATTTGGATTTCCTTGTAATGATTTTAGTGTTGTTGGAGAGCAAAAAGGTATGGACGGCGTTTTTGGTCCGTTATATGCCTATGGTGTAAAAACGCTCAAAATCTTTAAACCTCAATGGTTTTTGGCAGAAAACGTAGGCGGATTAAGAAATTCAAACGATGGTAAAACATTTGATAAGATATTGGATGAACTTAGAAATGCTGGATATAACGTAACGCCACATTTATATAAGTTTGAAAAATATGGAGTTCCGCAAGCACGACACAGAATAATCATTGTTGGAATTAGAAATGATTTAGGCAAGACCTTCCAAATTCCATCACCAGAACCGTATAAGAATATTAATGTGACTAGCAGAAATGCTATTGAAAATCCGCCGATACCGCCAGACGCATACAATAATGAATTAACTAAGCAGTCTGAAGCAGTTGTTGAACGGCTAAAATACATACAACCTGGTGAAAATGCTTTTACAGCCGATATTCCTGAACACTTAAGATTAAATGTTCGGGGTGCAAAAATAAGTCAAATTTACAAACGCCTTGACCCCAATAAACCATCTTATACAGTTACGGGTAGCGGTGGTGGCGGAACACATGTCTATCATTGGAGCGAAAATCGCGCTTTAACTAATCGAGAACGCGCAAGATTACAAACTTTCCCTGATGATTTTATTTTTCAAGGCTCAAAAGAAAGCGTTAGAAAACAAATTGGTATGGCTGTTCCAGTAAAAGGAGCAAAAGTCATTTTTGAAGCCATATTAAAATGTTTAGCAGGAAATGAATACGAAACAGCAACGCCTAATATCACGCCAGTTTACCGACTTCTTGAAAAGCAGGAACATTACGCAGTACCAAAGGAGTAGTTATGCTTTCAAAAAACTTGTTTGACGAAGTTCTCATGCAACCTGCCCAGATTGGGGCAAACAAGTTATACGTTGTCTCTGGCTACGCCACAGCAGCTATGGCATTTCGCCATCTGAAAAATTTGAAAGAAAACAATCATGAAGTTGAAGTTGAACTAATTGTCGGCATGAGTCCAGTAGATGGATTATCGCAAACTAATCACAAAGGCTTTCAAGAACTTATGCAGACAACTTATGCGGGGAATTTTTCATGTAGCTACTTAACCGAAATGCCCCCTGTACATTCAAAAGTTTACGTATGGTTTGAAAACGATAAACCAGTTTCTGGTTTTGTTGGTTCAGCAAATTACACTCAAAACGCTTTTGGGAAAAATCAGCGTGAAGTAATGACAGAATCAGACCCATTGCAAGGCTTTGAGTATTTTCAAAAGTTGGTTCCGCAAACTATTTACTGCAATAATCTTGAAGCAGAAAATATCGTTCAAATATACAATACTCGTAGTTACACAAGAGTTAAGCGTGAAAAAGAAGCGATTCAACAACAAGAAACAGATTCAACAGCGGTTACAGTTGAGCCAAGTTTGGTTGGTTTACCATTTGTAAAAATCACATTGCTAGATAAAACAAACACAAGCCTTCCGCAACGCTCAGGGTTAAATTGGGGGCAACGTCCAGAAGTACGCAGAGAACCAAATCAAGCATATATAAAATTACCTTCCAGTATTTACAACACAGATTTCTTTCCTGATAGAACAGTTCATTTTACAGTTTTGACTGATGATGGAAAGGTTTTAATTTGTTCACGCGCTCAAGATAATGGAAAAGCCATTCATACTCCCCACAACAACAGCTTAATTGGCGAATATTTTAGAAACCGTTTAGGTGTTCCAAATGGTGCGCCTGTAAAACTAGATGATTTGTTGCGATATGGGCGAACTGATGTAAATTTCTATAAAATTGATGATGAAACTTACTACATGGATTTTTCTGTTCCTCAAAATGGATAATTTGACCAAAGAACAAAGACGAAAGAATATGCAGCATATCCGCTCGACGGGTACAGCGCCAGAGCGGGCAGTAATGGAAGCACTAAAGAAGAAGAAGATTTATTTTGCAACTTATATTTCAAAGATTATAGGTAAGCCTGACATTGTATTTCGGCGTAAAAAAGTAGCTGTTTTTATTGACTCGGATTTTTGGCATGGACATCCAAAAAGGTGTATCATGCCAAAGACAAATTCAATTTACTGGAAAAAGAAAATTGAAGGCAATCAAAAAAGAGATAAGTTAGTAAATGTTGAATTGAAAAATAACGGCTGGGTAGTTGTAAGGCTTTGGGAATACGATATTAAACATAGTTTCGAGAAAAGTTTTCAAAAAATTCTTAAAGCCATTGGCAAAAAGCAGTTGTAGTTTTTCTTTGGTCAGGTAGTCTTATAGCAAAAAGCTTGCCAACAAAGCGTGCAGCGGACGGGTGGGATTCTGCGCGGTTTATAAGCATTTTTCTGGCTTCGGGTTTTTTCTGCTCCCAAACAGTTTTCTCCCCACCCGCCGCTAACGCAAACCGTTGGGCGGCTCTCGCAATCACAGCAATCGAACAACACACATAAGGATGAGCATGACTGAATCGCAACAAGATATATGGAGTGAGTGGTTATTGAACCGACGTTTCGGTGGTAATGCCGAACGGATGAAA
>JAUXUT010000083.1 GCA_030680695.1 bacterium | reverse complement strand
ACCCCAGTACAATGCAGGCGTCGCCATCGCATAATACATCCAAATTCAAGGCGGCGATATAGCCAATCAAAATGCGGGAAGAAGACATAAGATAAACACTTTATTGTGCAAGGGTTCGTCCAACGGTTTGCGTTACCTGCGCGGGTGGTCATAACCTGTCCGATTGTGACCACCGCCCACCCGCGTCAGGTGCACGCTTTGTTAGTTTTCGTCCATGCCATTCAATCGTCATCTTCTTCATGCTCATCATCGTTTTCAATTGGAAGTCGCAACTGACGAGCCGCATTTCTGTGCTCTAATACTTCAACTATTTTGTATTCTGTTTTGAAACCGCTTCCCGTCAATACATCTCGTGTGTATAACTTTACCTTTAGAATATCGTCTTTTGTAAATCTTTCTTCGTTTTTATCTATTCTGTCCAAAAAACTTTTGTCTTCAACCAGCGCATAAAATACTGTTTCTCCACGAGAAAATCTCCATTTGTTATCTTCTTTGAACGAGAGACTCACCACTTGGAGGTAAGCGTCTGTTACATTTTCGCCAAGAACTTCGTCACCCAATAATGGCATTTCAAAATATTCTCTTTCGTCTTTTTTTATAACAACCGATTCGTTTCCATCGTTGAAACTCGTTCTAAACTCATCAATCCCTGTTCGGCTAAGTGGTTGTGCGATAACTTTTTCGAGAGCATTTCTTACCCTGGGACTTTTATACAGGTCTAAGACTCTTGGATCAATGTCAATCGTATCCTGATGGGTAATATGAATGCGGACTCGTTCATTGTCAATATTTTCAACCTTTTGAATTTTCCTATTCTTGAGCCTTTTTAGAAAGCCAATCAACCCTTTCCCAACATCTTTCAAGCCTAATAATCCAAGAAGATTGTTCGCCGCAGTTATACCTTCGGAGTTTAGAATAGTCATTATGCTTTGGTAAATGGCATGAATAACTACAAAGTCAATCCCGAATGAGCCGCTTTTGAAAGAACCATGAACATTTACATTAATTTTTGAACCCCCACCGTTGATAATGAAATTCGCTTCTTCAAGTAAATCGGCAACGGCAACGAGCGCTGGCGCTAATTCACGAACATCCATTTCGTTCGTTTCAAGCGCAGTGCCTCCGTATATAATTTGAAAATTGGCTGTATCGCTCATGGATTTCCTTGTTTGTTGGAAAGAAGAAAACTAACGGCTTGCGTTAGCGGCGGGTGGGTGGGGTAAGATAAAAGCCCGAGAGCAGAAAAATGATCGGGTGTAGAAAAAAGCCTGAAAATTCGTACTCTACCCACCCGTCCGCTGCACGCTTTGTTAGGCGCTGTTGCTGGAAGAAGACTTACTGCTTTTTGAATAGATTCGCAATAAATGTAATCATGTCTTTTGGAGATGATTTGATTCCATCCATTGGAGACACTACTTTTCAATTGTGAAAGTATAGTAACAACAAGGCGAACTGGATGATCCTTTATAGCTTTCCATTACATAGCCATTGCTAGTGAGAGTTATCACCGTAATATCTTCCTCTTCTACCTTAGTTTCTGTAACTTGATCGCCTTCCCCGCTCATTAAAATGTAATATCCCATGACTGATTTTTGGTATTTATTCTCGCTGATTTTTTCATAAACCATCGTCGCTCCGCCGCCTCCATTTGTAATTTCAACCTGATTACCAGTGAAGTTGAAATCCACCGTCATATTATCGGTCGCCTGACAGATGCATTCGAAATTGGTTGCATTAACCGAGTATTCATGCGAACCAGCAACAACTCTCTCCATATCCGAACCTGGCGGAATTACTGATTGATAGTCGGAATCTGGCGTGGACTCAGCAGGCACTGACCCTGCCTCCTCAGTATTCATAGCCTGCAAGGTTTCCTGCTCAAACATTTCCCTTATAGGATCATTTGGCTCTTGATCATCGCCGATACTAATTCCCTCTAAAGCAACTGAACAAGCCAGCGTGAACAATAAGGAAATTATTAATATAGGAACCACAAATTTCTTTTTCATACTTTCTCCTTGGTCTCATTGTCTCGATGTAATTTTGATTTATACTCTTTTTTCAATCATACCTTGATTTCCAATACTCAACGCCGATTAGGAGCACAAACCCTTTTTCGACGAAGCGCCTAACGGTTTGCGTTACCCGCAAGTGGGCGGGCGTGGATTCTATTTGAGAGCAGGAAAAAACTCGAAGCCAGAAAAATGCTTGAAAATGCCGCAGAATCCCACACGTCAGGTGCACGCTTTGTTGGGCAGGTTTGTTGAGCGATACGCTATTTGGGAGGAAGTAAAAGCGTAATTGCGGGAGCGGCTAAGGTTTTAACTTTTTCTGCAAACGATAAGATTTTAGTGGCTTTCTCAATAAGAGCAAAGAACCTTTCAAACGTTTTCCTTTTTTCTTGATCATCCTTTGTTTGCTCAATAATTTCGTCTCGCCGCAAAAAACTTGCACCCAAAGCAGACTCTATAACTTCTTTTAGACCTTGATTGCCCCGTATTTTATAACCAAGAAGTGCCTGTCTCATTTTTTCAAGGCAGTCCACCAGGAATTCCTTTAAATCTGGAGGTAGATTTACTTTCAAAACATCTGACAATAAGGAGTCAGTATCTTTTTGTAGCCCATTAATTTCATTATTTGAAATGGTAGTATCAACATATACCGTTGATAGCATATCTGCACAAGCACGCACAGACAGCAATATTACATCCGAAAGAACACGAGTAGTAAATGTCTTTGCTGAGAGGTCAATAGTTGTGGAGAGTAAATCTTCTTCAAGTTTTTGTAATGGTGCAATATAAGTTTTATGATTTATGTGAGGAACAGTTTGAATAGAATCTACGGATTTTTGTGCTAGTTTGGCTAAATCAACCAGAAACAAGTATAAATTGGCAGTTTCGGTTGGCTTGCAACCGACAACTCCCGCTAAAACAGCTCGCAGTTTAATTCCCTGTGCATTATTTAATGCTGTTGTCTGAACTTTATTCCGAATCGTTTCTAATTGCACATACAAGCGGCTTGCAGGGTTGTCTGAATCTGCCATGATTTTCTCCACAATATCGTTTGGGTTATTTTATCAAATTTAATGTTGCGCTACCTGCCCAACGGTTTGCGTTACCTGCGCTGGGGCGGGGACGGCGAAGCCGTCCAGCCAGAAAAATGATAAGGCGTAGAAAACTGCTTGAGATTTGCGCAGAATCCCCAGCGTCAGGTGCACCAATAAAGAGTGGGACTCATTTTTCACGCTAGAAACCGTCCATCGGTTTTGCGAAGTATACTCCGAAAAGACAGGACTACAAGCCGTACAAAGCAGTGGCGGCATG
>JAUXUT010000076.1 GCA_030680695.1 bacterium | reverse complement strand
CCGAACTTGCGTCCATGCTCATCCAGCCACGCTTTGACAGCATCAGGCGCTTCGGGCGCAGGTCCGTACTCCATGGTGTTGAAGATTTCAAGTATTTTTGACATAATAAACTCCAATTACATTTCCTTACGTGCATTATATTTTTCCAGCGTCTCACGATTGACCAGTGTATCAAAATGCCAATACCGAAAACCGTCTAAATTAAGATAGCGATATATTTTGGAGTAAAAAGATTCTTCATAACCATATTGATCAATTGCGTTACTAAGCAGTTGAAACGACTCAGGGTATTTCTCGCTTAATATGTACTCGTGCTCCAGATGAGGAGGATAGGTTGTCGTTTTGCGCCACTCCACAGCGTTACAAAGATTCAACAATGAAGAATAAAGTTCAGAAGGAAGAAGCGTATCATGCATTAATGGTGCTCAAAATATCTATCACTTCTTGCAATTGTTTGAGTAGGGATTTTATTATGTCGCTCTTTTCCACACCCATTGGAATAAACAGAGGCACATAAAGCCTATTTTCAATATGTAGTAACCGTGATGGTTCTTCCAATTCTAGTTTAATTAATTTTGTTTTTGCTTCGGAAGCAAAAGACCAGTTTTTGCCTGTTCCTGCCTTCTGTATTTGAAACCAAATTGGAGTTCCTCCAAAGTCCCTCCAAAGTCGCGAATTGAAATGAAGAAAACATCCGTGACTGTGAATGGTCATATAACGCCCAGTAACACCACTCCATGATGTTTTTTGAAGTCCTTTTGTGGACGCTACACCAGAATTGACAAGTGCATCTGTAATATCATCTACCAATTCACAATATTGAAGAATTCTTTTAGCAGTATCCGATGTCAATTCTTCAGATCGAATTGGCAAAAAGGCATCCTGATCCATTCGATTGCATAAACCCTCTAATTGCAGGATATCAGACAAAATATCTGCATCTCCGTCAGCCTCTACTGCATTTCGGATTGCATTTAACACCTTTCTCCAACTTGTCAGGAGAAGAATTGGCTCTTTGTCAAAATTTACTGACTTAAACTCATCATCTTCCGCTTGAGTTGATCGAAAGCCCAACCCTGCATCTTTGCAACGGCGAATTAATTCATTCCAAAGCAAAGGCAAGCGTTTAGAAGGAGCAACGAACATCAAAACAGAAGACTCAGGATATTTCTTTAGGTAAGTTACGGGCTGGTTGTCAGTAAGACCAGCCCAAAACTTGACTTCACCCAACATGACAGGAGTATTAGCATCGTCTCGTCCAGCAAAATCAGGTCTTGAGTCACTAGTCACATTAGTATTTTCTTCGGAAGAATTTCCTGGAGTGTGTATTTGGGTTTCAAATCTTAGTGTTAAAGGCAAAGAAGGATTAACTTGTGAAACGAATCTAACAAAAGCCATTTTTGCTGCTTCAGACCTATTAAGAATAAAACAAAAAGCTTCTGTTGCCAGATTTTCAGGGCTGGCGCTAAAGTTAAGTGCAAGATGACCAAAAAGGCTACCCTTCATTGTCTATTATCTCCAATCATCCCATCAGCATGTGATGTTTCGCCGCGTATTCAATTGCGGCTTGAATGTCTTCTCTCGTCAAACGTGGATGAGCATCCAGCAGTTCTTCAACTGTTGCACCAGTCGAGAGTTTTTCGAGAATCAATTCAACAGTAATTCTCGTCCCTTTGACAACGGGCTTTCCAAGCATAATTCCTAGATTGATCTCTATTCGGTCAAAGAAGTTTTCGGTCATAGCTTATCTCTCACTCACTTCGTAACACTTCCAAAAACGGGATGGCTTTGACAATTTTGATTCCGCGATACTCGCCTTGCAGCGAGTCGAAATGCGGGTCGTAGGTAACAAGGTAATTCGCGCCGCCTTCCACTGCACAGGCAACAATTACGTTATCGTCGGGGTCGGAGAGCAGAGATTCGATTTTAGCGGGCGGGACTTCCACCCATTCAGCCCAATTTACGAGCGTTTCCACTAAATCGCCGACCTTCTCTTTATCCACGCGATGGTCAAGAAGTTTCTCGACAATTTCTTCAGCCAACGGCGTACAAATCAACAACACGAATTCGCCCCGTTTCCAGCGATCAAGAGCTTCGCGAGTGGGGCTATTTGCATTTTTGCTAAGAGCAGCAGAGACAAACACATTTGTATCCAACACGGCGCGGATTTTTTTAGTCACTTTCCAATTCCCCATCAATTGCCGTGCCTTTTGCTATGGCATCCTCACGAATCGC
>JAUXUT010000064.1 GCA_030680695.1 bacterium | reverse complement strand
AGGAGCACAAACCCTTTTTCGACGAAGCGCCTAACGGTTTGCGTTACCCGCGCTGGGGCGGGCGGCGGAACGCCGTCCGACTGGGAAAATGATAAGGCGTAGAAAAAGGCTTGGAATCGCGCCAGAATCCCCAGCGTCGGGTGCACGCTTTGTTAGCCTGCGGTTGTGCCAGAACCATTGTGGTCTTTCATAAAATCATCCCATTCTTGAGATTGCTTTTTCCATTGTTCATCGGTTAAATCTGGTAGATTGTTGAAGTATTCAATGGTTTGTTGTACATTGACATCATCATCACTAAATTTTTGAAGAAGTTCTCGCTCATCTGGTGGAATAACAGACGTGATGAGTCTTACGTCGTGTTCTTGAAGAAACCCACCAACGGGTCCGTCCATCCCAAATTTTTCATCAACGGGTAATCCTTGCAAACCAAGTGGATGTTTAAGCAACAAAACAACTATCAAATCTTTAGTGACTGAAAACATTAAGTCGCAATAACGCTGGAGCGATTCAGGCTCAAATCGGTTGAAGTTTGCGTGATTTAACAACTTGGTTGAACTGAATTTGTATCCACGTGTATGTGTGTATCCGTCAAGTTTATCAAAAGTATCTAAAACACGGTTTTGAAATTGAAATTTTTGGTCGAATATTTGAAAGTTGGGCAACTTCAAAATTTGTTTGAATATTTTTTCTCGGCGAGGAGTTTTTTCCTTCGATGTCAACCAGGGACGGACTTCGATATGCTCGTTATCATCTACTGAAAAATACACACCAAGCAAGCCCAATTCAAGCACTAACCGTAAAGCAATGAGGGAATATCTGTAAAAACCCTGTAAGGCAAATTCATAAGATGCTTCAATCTCATAATAAGATTCGGAATGTGGAAAGTAATGACCTGAACCAAAGTTTTCCACTGTTTGGGGAATTACATTTCCAACTTGATTGTAAGCCCATAGATGGGTTGCAATCTGTTTGAGTAAGTCTGGCTTCTCCGATAAATATTTTAACGACTCGACGTGAGTAGTTTCGATTTTTGAATGGTCATTGATGAGAAATGGTTTGTCAAACATTATTGACTCGTTATAGCAGGCTAACGGTTTGCGTTAGTGGCG
>JAUXUT010000049.1 GCA_030680695.1 bacterium | reverse complement strand
CACGAGTGGTCAGATGAGGCTCTGAAACATTTCATGTAGATTCTGTTCAGTCTTTCGCAAAATAGCATTTTGGTCTACTTGTGTTTTTTGGGTTGTTGCCAAAGTCAAAGTTTCGTGCAATAATTTTGTCAAGTTTTTTTTGCGGGCAGGTCTTTTACAGCCAAAGAGTCTGGCACAACAGCACGCAGCCCAACAAAGCGTGCAGCGGACGGGTGGGAGTCTGCGCGACTTTCAAGCATTTTTCTGGCTTCGACAGAATCCTACTCTCGGAGTTTTTTCTCGTCCCGCCCACCCGCCGCTAACGCAATCCGTTAGCCCGTCCCTTGCACAATAATCTCATTTTTTTATATCAACAGGTAAAATCAGGGAATGACATCACAAACCACCGCCCCCGCAATTATTCATAAATTGGTTGAGACTTTCGAGCAGAATTTAGATTCGTATCGTTTCAGCAAGAACGAAACCGAATTACGCCGTGAATTTTTGGATAAGTTTTTTACTGCGTTGGGCTGGGATGTTGCCAATGAAAAAGGTTACGATGAATTAGGGAAAGAAGTCATACACGAATTTTCGGTAGATGTTGCGGGTCAGCAGAAAAAAGCCGATTATGCTTTTCGTGTTGGGCGTGGGGAAAAATTTGATTTTCTTGTTGAAGCCAAAAAGCCATCGGTAAAAGTTGAAACCAGTCAAGAAGCGGCTTTTCAAATCCGCCGTTATGGTTGGAGCGCAAAACTTCCAATTAATATTTTGACCGACTTTGAACATTTCGCCGTTTATGATTGCCGCACGAAGCCAAACATAAATGACAAGGCTTCAATGGGGCGCATCATGCTCATTCACTACAAAGATTATGTTTCAAGATGGAATGAGATTGTAGAAATTTTTTCACCCGAAGCCGTGCGGAAAGGTTCGTTTGCCAAATATGCCGAAAGCATGAAAGGCAAAAAAGGCACGGCAGATGTAGACGACGCATTTTTACAGGAAATTGAACGCTGGCGGGAATTACTTGCAAAAAATATTGCCTTGCGAAATGATGACATTGATATTGCTGGCTTGAATTATTCCGTGCAAATGACGATTGACCGCATTGTATTTTTGCGAATTTGTGAAGAACGTGGAATTGAGCCAGAAAATCAATTACTGGAAATCACGAATACAGATAATATCTATGAAGAATTGTGCGAGTTATTCAAACGGGCAGATACAAAATATAACTCTGGCTTATTCCATTTCAAGCAGGAAAAAGAAATCGTCAGCCGCCCAGATGATTTGACTCTTTCGCTAGGTATTGACGACAAAGTTTTGAAAGACATCGTCTCGAATTTGTATTATCCGAAAAGCCCGTATGCTTTTCTTTATATTCCTTCCGATATTTTAGGGCAGGTGTACGAGCGTTTTCTTGGCAAGGTGATTCGATTAACGGCGGGACATAATGCCAAAGTTGAAGAAAAGCCCGAAGTCCGCAAAGCAGGCGGGGTTTATTACACGCCTACTTATATCGTAGAGTACATCGTAAAAAATACAGTTGGAAAACTGGTAGAAAACAAAAGCCCGAAAGATGTTGCTTCGCTCAAAATTGTTGACCCCGCTTGCGGTTCGGGTACTTTTCTGCTTGGCGCATATCAGTTTTTATTGGATTGGCATTTGAACTGGTATTCAGAAAATGAGCCTGAAAAAGCGGAGAAAAACAAAGCCATTGTAAAAATTGAAAATGGTTACAGGTTAACCACCGCAAAGAAAAAGGAAATTTTGCTCAACAATATTCATGGCGTGGACATTGACGCACAAGCAGTAGAAGTGACAAAACTTTCTCTTTTGCTCAAAGTGCTGGAAAATGCCAGTGGGCAATTAGGGCTAGGCATCGAGCGAGTTTTGCCCGACTTGGGAAATAATATCAAGTGCGGTAATTCATTGGTTGGATTTGATTATTTTGAAGGTCAGTTATTGCCTAATGAAGAAGAACGGGAAATTGTGAATCCATTTGACTGGCGCAATGAGTTTAAAGAAGTTTTCGCAAAAGGCGGTTTTGATATTGTTATTGGGAATCCGCCGTATGCTTACCGAAATGCAACCGAAGATAATGTTCGTGATTATTATTTGCAAAACTATCAATCAGCAGAAGGTAATTTCGAGTTATATAAATTTTTCATCGAAAACAATCTTCGCATAAACCGAGAGCAAGGATTATCAGGCATCATAGTTTCGGCAACTTTTTTAGTACAACCTTCTTTTCAGAAATTACGGAAGGCAATTTTATCGAAGTCAAAAATTATTGAATTATCGCCGCTGGGACCTGGGGTATTTGAAGACGCTACGGTTGACACGACAATACTTTTAACAGAGAAGGCGAGTTCAATTCAAAATCATAAAGTTGCAATAAAAACACCAAAACCACCTGTTAATTTAGCAATTACTGCACCGTATTTTGTCAGTCAAGATAGATTTTCTCAAAACAACGGAATGGTTTTTGATTACAAATTATCGGATGTCAGCGCAAACATCACTAAAAAATTATTTGAGAACTTCCTAAATATCGAATCAGGTTTTGAATTTGGAGTAGGAATAAATACAGGTTTTATTCGAGAAGAGTTGGTGTCAGACAAAAAAGAAGATACAAGGTATCACCCAATGGTGGCGGGTACTGGAATTTCACGCTATGGCAAGGTAAACACCAAAGGGTGGATTATGTACGATAAAGATTATGTAAAAAAACGTGGAAAACTTGGGAGAACTCTACCAGCAGAAAATTTTCTTTCTTCTGAAAAAATTCTTGTAGTAAGAACAAGAAATCTGTCACTTCAAAAAAGGGTTATCGCCACAATTGATACTGATGGCGGTTACAACCTCAACAGACTTTCTAATATTATTGCACGAACAGGATACAGCCTCTTGGGATTACTCGGTATTTTGAATTCAAATTTGTTTAACTGGCTATTTTCTACACGATATTACGATTATGAAATAAAGCCAGTTTATTTGAGAAACAGCCCATTGGCAGATTGCAACAACAAAAAACTTATTTCTCTTGTTGAGCAAATGATTGCATTTCATAAGAGTCTTTCTACGGCTAAAACTCCGCAAGAGAAAGAAAGACTTGAACGCCAAATCGAAGTTACAGACAAAGCAATTGATTCATTGGTTTATGAGTTGTACGGTTTGAGTGATGAAGAAATAAAAATTGTTGAAGGTTTAGCAACATGAAACGAATTAAAGAATTTTTGGATTTCCTAATCACCCTTGTTAATGCTTGGAAAGTGGTGTTGCCTATTCTGTTACTTTGCTTGTCTGCGGTTTTTGCGGTTTTGAAGATTGGAAATAAAAATATATCTATAAATTTACCCGTGTGGTTGGTTATAGCCATTGCCACTCTTGCTTTATATCCTTTTGCAAAATTGATTGAGCATCTGGTTAACAAAAAAAGGTCGCCAAACATAAAAGTCAATGGGCTTTTATGGAAGCCATCTTTATTTTCTTTTCGTTATCCTGAGCCTCTTTGCCCTCATAATGATTGTGAAAGAAAAGTAATTTGCAGGGTTATTCCACCCAACCCCTTAAGAGTAGTTACAAGTATTTCGGAAATTAACAATGCGAAATTTGAATATCGGTATGTTTATGAGTGTCCGATACATGGTCAAATAAATGGCGTTCCGAATGATGAAATCAGCCTTTTACAAGAAAAAGCAAAAGCGGCTTTTACAAAAGGATAAATTTTTTAATAGAGTAAGTCTTGCAAGTCAAAAGTACGCATAGGAAATTAAAAATATACAATGAAGTTCAGTCAAATTTTTGATGTTTTTTCAAGACGTAATAAGGAAGTTGAGCCTTTTGTCAAAAATGCGCCAACGACCTTACGAAATAAGATTCTGCTTTATTGCCGAGATTTATTTAGCAACAGCCGAAGCAGTTGGGGAAGTGGGGATTACACAGGTGAATTTTGGAGTGAAGTTCACCAAATGCTACTTTATCGTCATGGCAAGTTTCAACTGTCAAATGGAAATCCCCAATCACGAGCAGAAGACTCAATAAATTTTCTGTTGACTTGTAAGGATGAAGAATTTTTTGATTTTATCGAGTACATTTTCAAGGTGAAATGTCTATTTCATGTTTCAACCGAAGAAAATTTGATTGTCACTGAAATTAACGAGTTGTTTGCGTCAGAAAATATTGGATACGAACTTACTGAAATCATTAAAGAAGAAGTTGTTGAACCTGTAAATGAATATCCCTTTTTCGGGAGAGAACAAAGAGTAATCAAGACAATTGCATATCCGCAGGTGATTAAAAAAGATGACCAAGTTATTCATACCACAACCATTATGCCCGCTCTAAATTTACTCAGTGAGCCAAAATATAAAACGGCTAATCAAGAATATTTGGAAGCGCTAGAAGATTATCGTAAAGGTGATTATGGCGATTGTCTAACAAAATGTGGCAGTGCTTTTGAAAGCGTTATGAAAATAATTTGCGATAGTAAGAAATGGCAATATAAGCAAACTGACACGGCATCTGTATTATTAACAACAATCATTAACAAAAGCGGACTTGAATCATTTTTCGAGCAACCACTTATCATTATCGCTACACTTCGCAATAGACTCAGTAAGTCTCATGGGGCAGGTGTCGCTCCCAAAGAAGTTACTCAAAATTATGCACGATACGCCCTCAATGCAACTGCGGCGGCTATTGTGTTTCTTGTGAATGAAACAAAATGAGTCTTCAAGTCAAAAACGGGCTAACAAAGCGTGCACCTGACGTGTGGGATTCTGCGGCATTTTCAAGCATTTTTCTGGCTTCGAGTTTTTCCTGCTCCCAAACAGAATCCACGCCCACCCACACGCAGGTAACGCAAACCGTTGGGCTGCTATCTGAGGAAATCATGAAATCTCAAGACAATCAAAGACCACCTCTAGCAACACAAGAAGAGTTCTTTCCAGGGAAAGCGTTTCTCTTGACAGCACAATCCCCTCGGAATAATTTCGGGGCAGCTTTTGAAGATGACGGCGAAACAGGTTACTTTTATGCCATGGATCTTTCGCTTCAAGAGCAG
>JAUXUT010000047.1 GCA_030680695.1 bacterium | reverse complement strand
TGCCAGAGGATTTTCTCGGCAGAGGTCTTTTTACGCAGCCGTAACCTGGCGCAAATCTGCAATGACAGGCAGGGAGAATAGTTCTTTTCTCAGCAGTCGGCTGGTAAAGAAGAGCACCTCAAAATTCTCGATCTTGCCTGTTTTCGGGTTGAGACGCACAATGATCTCATCCTCCAACTCTTCAGATTCCTGTTCAGCGTACGGAGTGACGGTATTGATATACAGGATGTCCGCCTCACGGTCATATTGGAAAGTTAATTTTTCTGCCATTCTATTTCTCCATCGATCAAACGGCGGGTGACATAGGCGGTGATGATCCAGTTCCGCTCGGTGGGAGCGGCTTCGCTTACGACTACCACCACTACGTGTTTCCCTTGACGAACATCATCGAACCAACGATAAAAAATTCGAGCCCCACTCATTCGAATACTGCGCCGTACTTGATCGGGGTCAGCCAGTGTTTGCTTTACCTGTGGAAGATATTCTGGCAACAAGTCTGGATGCGTTTCAGCAATATGCGCTTCACGCTCATCCGTTAATTCAACCTCGCTTTTCAAGTAGGGACACGGAAAGGTTTGCATGGCGCTCCTTGCTTGTTATTATACAACGATAACCAATTTGCGAATCTTCCCCACCACAGCGGACAAATTCCTCATAACCTCATCATTCCCAAAGCCCTGAAACGGCAATCCGCAACCCCATCTCTCTCAAAACCTTCTCGCGCCTCGCATCTTCTTCCTGCTGTAGATCATGGATGTCTCCATCCACTTCAATGACCAGCGCCGCTTTGTGACAGTAAAAGTCAACGATGAAGCCTGCAATGACCTGCTGTCTTCTGAAATGGACTCCCAACTTATTCGCACGCAGTTCTTGCCAAAGGATTTTCTCGGCGGGTGTCATGTCTCGCCGCAGTTCTTTTGCGCGTTGAAGTTTTTCTTTGGTGACGGTTTGACCTGGGATGATGTTTTTGATTGGCATGGCGGGATTGTAATGCAAAACAGGAAAACCCCTCTCCCTTCTCCCCCAAGGGGGAGAAGCTAATACCACTTGAAACAAAAGTTGCTTTGCCATGGACAATCACCATAGCCATCACGCGTCCAGCCCCCTTCCCACTTGGGAAGGGCGGGGGGATAGGTCACATCCCTTCCTCATCTCCTCCCCATTCTCTTTCCCTTCCCCGCCTTGACAATCACGCCACCGACACTAACCATGCTAAATATTTTTAAATTTCCGATATCAGCCCAAGATCACGAATGGCATTGCGGGTTCTATGCCAATTATTTTTAGATTTCCAGTCAATCCTGAAGATATCCTCTAGTTCATCAATATCAACATGTGGTTCAAGCAGCATAAAATCAAGTTCATTTTGGTGGGCTAATTGTAAGGTTTCGGGGCAATATGACCCTCTATCTGCTGGCAAGGTTGTAAACAAATCATAAAGTTCTTTAAGCCCAATAAGAAAATAGCCACTACTGGTATCTGGACCAATCACAACGTCAAAAGCATTCAAACTTTGAAACGTATTATTTATTAGCGCACTATCAACAAAGGGCGTGTCAGAATATAAAACAACAACTTTTTCAAATTGCCTTAAGTATGTAGAGAAAATCTCCCAAATATGAGAATTCATACCTCTAAGGTTATCTCCCTTTATAAAATGAATAGGCACATTTGGTAACAATTTCTTGAAATCCTCCTCAAATATTCTTTCACGCTCTGACGCGACAACAATGAGAGAGTATCTTTGGTTTCTATGATTTTCAACAACGTCCAACAGCAAAGATTCGCTTATTACAGCAGCAATTTCGTTCCCCAATTTTTTTCCTAATCTCGTTTTACTGTTTCCTGGGGCAGGGTACTTACATATAACCACAAGCAATTCAGATGTTTGCATTTTGTTTATTCTTCGGCAGATTGTTGATTTTTTCAATGAGTTCTTCTAACCTGTCTATTGCTTCGATATTTCCTAATCTGTAAAACGTGTCCAAGGCATCTTTTGAATAGCGCAATGCTATAGGAAAATTTCCCATTTCTTTTTCAAGCATTGCCAATCTAAATTTTGCATTAGCTATTTCGCTTTCAGTTCCTCTTTTATTTGCTAAACCTAAGGCTTCAATATAAAGGCTTTTTGCATCGTTATAGTTTTTTTGGATTAACTTAATGTCTCCTAGTCCGTAGTAAGCCCTTGCTAGCCACGAGATTACAAAAGGCTTATCATCTTTTTGGGCTGAGTGATAGGCTATTGCTTTATCAAATAGTTTTCTTGCTGCAACAATCTTTTTGGCAGCTAACGCTAATTCCGCCATTTCTATCCTTTGATTAGCAATAATAGTTTTTCTCTGTAATTTCTCAAACACTAATTCAGCATCCCGAAATGCTTTACTTGCTCGACGATATTTAGATAAACGGGAATACAGTATCCCCAAATACCTCAAAGAAAGACCCTGCATGAATTGAAAGCCAAATTTATCGTTTGTATCTTTTGCTAGATCGTCACCAGTCATTTCTGAAATTATGGTTTGAGATACTTTCAATCCAGACTTAAGATATTCTTCAGTCAAAACATATTCATTTCGCTGCAAAGACATATAGCCTAATTCATTTACCAAAATCCATGTCTCTAATTTTTTATTTTGCGTCTTTTTACTAATTTCAAGAGCTTGTTGTGCACGAACAATTCTTTCGTCCCATAAGCCTTCATTGAAGAAGTAGTAGCTTAGTGCATAGATAAGGTCTATAAATTTATCAGGGTCTTGCTGGAAACACCAATTTAAAGTTGCCCGTATATCTGCAATGTTTAAATCGGAATATTCGCTATGCTCAACTAAATCAGAAAAAAAGCGAATATAACGACCTGAATACTGATTTAAAAATTCCTTTCCGAGTTTTTGCTTTATGTAATTCGAGAGCAATTGATGAATAGAAAAGCGGATGTTTTCATCATTAATTTTTCCATTTTCGTATACAAAGCATAAGTCGAATAATTGCTCTAGGGTTGTGTCAACATCTTCGCCAGAAACTCCCGTTACATACGAGATGGTTTTTTTTGAAACACTTCCAATTGAAACTGTTATAGCCACAAGCACTTGTTTTTCATTGTCAGTAAAACCAGCAAATGCAGATTCGAAGAGCGTTTTGTAAATTGCATCTGATTTTACTTTTGATATTGCCTGCGTCACTGATTTAAGTGTTTGTCGACCTGAATTTATTTGACCAATTGTCCATTCAAGTGCCAACGGAAGACCACCACACGCGTTGTATATTTCCTTGTGTATTGCAGATGACGCGTTTTCAAGCCTTTTACCACGAGAGTGGTTTTGTATTAACTCAGTACTTTCTTGTATACTTAATTCTCTAATTGAAATTCTTTCAATATCATTGATATCTAAATCTGCCGTCTGGCGACTTGTAGCTAAGACCCTACACGAGCGGGGAAGTTTTGCCAAAAATTCTTTTAGTGCTTTATCTGTAATTGCCTCGTACCGATCTATAATCACCAGACTTGACATTGACCCGAGAATTTTATTAACCCTTGTCTTTTTTTCGGAAAGCTTTAATGACTTGTAGCCCTTAATACCAGACTCGTTGGTAATTGCATCCAACATCTGAGAGAGAGTAGAGTTGGTTTCTGCATCTACCCAAATAATTAACCTAAATATTCCTTGTTTTAGGCACTTGTGTGCAACCTCAAGTGCCAAGGATGTTTTCCCCATACCACCCATACCTTCCAGAAAAACTTTTGCCGATTCTCTTGTTAAATGGTCAATGACAATTTTTTTCTCGTCATCCCTGCCGACAAAATTCTTTCGTGGTGATGGAAGATTTTCCAGAATTTTTTGTTGTGGAGTGTCAAAGTTATTGGTGGGCAATTCCATTCTTATTATTGGACATACTTCTTGGATAATTTCGGATGGAATTGCGAAAGATGTTTCTCGATCTTTTCCTTGTGCAGAATCGTTGTACCAAGTAGCAACTACCATTCCCACTATTTTGTCTAGTTCCAAATCTAAAACAGGTGCCCCGCTCATTCCTCTATCTATTTGATCTGAGCGCAGTATAAGTTGGGGATAAGGAAGACGAGAAGGCTCCAATTCTGGTGGAGCTATAACACCTACCGCGCCCCCACTTACTTCGCGATATCCTGAACTGACAAATCTATTCCCACTGCTATTTTTCGATGACCCAAATACGGCAATATTTAATGGTTCGGAAATTTTATTAACTAGCTTTAAAGTTGCGACATCATAATCTGAATTGCTATATTCCTCTACTAGAAAAGCATTTGTTTCTAGATTAATAGATGGGAATCGTAAGTTCAATGACTTTGTTTGAGCTTTTTCGACCTCCTGCAATTTTATTGCATCAGTTATTACATGGTAAGCAGTCAACACATATTCTTCACCCACAATAAAACCAGTTCCTACTGGCTTGCGAGTTGTATTATCTAGAATTGCAACCACAAAGTTTTCTAATTTTTGTGTCATATGGCGGTTTGGGTCTATTGATTCTTGCTTGAAATAAGTTGAACGGCTGTGTCCAGATTCGAATTTATGTAATACATAGGACACTGACTAGCTAAAACGTTGATTATATTACACATTGGATCCCAGCCTACAAGGGCGAATTGCATCACGGAAAATGTTACTTTGAGAAGTAACGTTGCATCAGGAAAAATGTTACTTTCCGATAGGCAGAACAGCCTGTCGGAGGAGCCACATGATGAGCCTGAACAGCAAACGCGAACTGTTGGAAGTGGTGCG
>JAUXUT010000045.1 GCA_030680695.1 bacterium | reverse complement strand
GTTCCGCATGGCACGCATAAGAGTCCACGGGATTGCTGTGTATTTTTCTTCGATCTCATCTGGGATTTGATTTGCGGCTTCGCCAATGATGATGAAATTCATCTCCACTGCACGAATGGATTTATCATCTTCTTTGAAAGTTGCAAAATCCATCCCTTGCGTAAATTTCTGGGTTTCAGCAATCGCGTCCAGAATATCTCGAATACGGTCTTTCCAAAATCTAGGTGACACGGATCAACTCCCCCATAATACGTTCCTTGATGTAAGGCTTCAAACTGTCGGGAGTCCCAAGGTCAACGGGACAGCCGAGCAATTTTTCAAGATAATCCTGCAAGGCAAACAAGCCAAAATATCCCACAGGGCGGTTGAACTCCACGAGCAAATCCACGTCACTGGTAGAAGTGGCTTCATTCCGCGCGACAGAACCAAACAGCATAAGAGAATGAACGCCGAATTTTGTGGATAGTTCAGCGTTTTTTTGTTTCAGAGTATGGAGTACAACTTTCTGTTCCATGCCAAATATTATACGGCATTTTCGCGCACAGCCTTGCGGATTTCCAACTCCCAATCCTGCCCTGGGAGGATGGTTCGGCGCTTCGTCAGTCAGCACGGTGATTTACACACCACGGGGGTTTACAAGGATCAAAATGGTCATCATGTGCCGGAACATAGAAAAATCGGTCCGGGCATAATTGCATTCAGTCCATAAGATAACGATCTTACGAAATATCCCCCTGTGGAATGAATGTTTTGAGGCTGACTCTTTAGGGTCAGCCTCAAAACATTAGTGGCATGAATTCTTTTGTTTATCCCATGCACATCCGTTGCTGGTACAACTGGAAGCATCTGCATAATTTGAACATTGGATAATCTCAGCAGTCGGGATCGGTGTCGGCGGCGCCTGCTTAACCGGCAATTGATTCGTATTGCCGTTGGGTTTCCCTGCGACCATCGAGATCCAGCATGGGTAATTACCGGGAAGCACCGTAAACCACCAGGTATTTCCCTCGTTTCGCGCCGTTAGTTCGACGGTCTCTCCAGCGGGTACGGAAGTCAGGACCGAATATACAGTGCCGGGGCCGCGGCGGCAGTTGGCGTTCTTATCCAGCGTCAATTGCACGCTGCCGGGAATGTCCGTGGGCGTTAACGGAAGGATCAACGCGGGGGCCTGCGGCGTATCGGTATAGAGCGGAATGACCCCGGGAACGCCGCCGGAGGGCGTAACGAACTCAAGGGGTGCAATGACTGTGGAAGAATGACTTTCATACGCCCCAACATCGCAGGCCACCCCGAATGGTCGTGTGAGCCCGCGTTGGTCGTTGTCGACAGAACAGAGAACACCCGCGTCGATCAGCGGACTTCCCGGCAAAAGAGGTAAGAACCACGTTCCTCCTCCCTCCGTAAGTCGACTAAAACCAAGAGTAGTTTCAATCCAACTCTCATTGCAGACGAAATCGTCGCGGTCGGTCATAGCGGCATTGCACCCCCGGTCAATTACCGTATCACGCACTACTAGATTCGTATCAGGGTTACTTGAAGAAATTTCAACCCCTCTATTAGATACTACCGTGACATTGACAAGCTCAAGATGTCCGTCATCAACTTGTTCGATGCCAAACCAGTAGTTCCAGCTGATTGTCGTATTAGTCACAAATACCGACCCGCCACGTACGAACAACCCAACTTTATTATCAATAATGGACGATTGTGAGATACGCACCTCGCCTCCATACACGTCAACCCCCACACATTCGTTGTCTTGAATGTTGCTATGTCGGACATTGAGAAAACCTCTAGTGTTGACAATAGCGCACGGGGTCAGATGTGCATTCCCGTTGCCGATGATCTGGACACCATCAAGGGTCATTTCATAAGTAAAAATCGGGTTCCCACTGCTGTCATTTTGAGGAATATGTTCGGCGTCATTTAAGACAGCTTGCCCGTAATTATTTGAGATGGTGCTGTTACTGATGACCATTTCCCCAGCATTAGAAATGGTGGCATTCGTGGAACGCCGCCCGTCCGAAGGCCGCACATCCAGATAGCCGTTGCTGTCAAATGTGCTCCCTGCAACAGCGGCATCCCCGGACCTGCCGTTTCCTAAAGCCTCAGTAGTATTATGCTGGAGCATGGTATCTACCATATCAAGATACCCATCATTCAGTATCCCAATGACATTTTTCTCGATCACGGAACTCATGATATCGGCAGAAGCGCCGCCATTACTTATGCTGATCCCGGTGCCATTTTCCGAGATCACAGAATCGTTCCAGACCAAGGCGTCACCTCCCAGAACTTGTATCCCGGTCTGATTCTTCTCGATCAGCGAATTAGTCATCTTGGCAACACCGTTTCCCTGAACGAGGACTCCGACCAAACCATAGAAAACGCGGCAATTTTCAATTGAGATATCCCCGCGGCCGCGCACATTAATCCCACCTGCTGCGCCATTGCTGGCATCAATGCCCAGGTTGCGAATGACCACAGGTATTGACCCGCTCACTCCAAAGGTATATGCGCCTTTGTAAGAATGGAAGATGGTTTGGTCTTGCCCGGCGCCGATCAACGTGACGCCATTTATAAGATCGTATACAGGTTCTTCAAGAGATAAGGGATCCTCAGAAACATAAAATTGACCGGGACCGATATGGATGGCGCTGTTCAGCGTGGATTTATCCAACGCAGCTTGTAGTGTAAGACAAGCACGCTCTGATTCTGGACCCAGGCAGTCGTTCGCATCATTTCCGGAAATAGCTACGTACAATACGAGAGGCGTTAATACCTCTTCCGCCACATTGATGAGCCCGGCAGGCAGATTGCAGGCCAGCATCGCCAGCAACAAGATGAGGGATGGAAACACAACTGATGATTTAGATTTCATTTCAACCTTCCTCTAGCCGATCATCAAAACTTGGATATGACAATACCATTCGAACTGCGGATGAAACAGGCAGCCGGTATAAGGAAAAAATAAACCGGCGTAAGGATTAAAAAATTAAAGCCGCCAGGGTATTTTCAATCCGAGCCGCAACCCGCAGGGATCGAATTCAAACCTGCGCCTGATCCTGCTCATCCTTTTCCTTTTTCTTCATAAGGAGATAGGCTGCAATTCCTCCTGCGGCAAGCACCAAAGCAAGCGAACGGATCCCGCCGATCAGGCCCATTAACATAAAGAATCCTCCCATGCCCATTACGATCGCATCCGGCAAATGCATACTCAAAAAATTATTCTCGCGCGCATCGCTGGGGAAATTTTCGTTATATATAATCTCAACCTGCTCCCCGATCTGATGACGCGGCGAACTCGTGGATGTCGGATCCGTGTAACGGATCACTTCGCCAGTTTCAGTTCTGAACTCTATGACGGGTTGATACATGATGGTTGTGCCATTGTCCGATGTTTTTTCATATTGCTTCATCTCCACAACTGTCCCCATGGCCGTGCCGCCTGCCGCCGCCCATTCGTTTGTTTTGCCATACCAGCCCCAGCCAACGATCAGCAGGATCGCTCCAAATACCACCAAAAACGGACCCACGATCAACCCCGCAAATGGGTTGCTGAAACCCCGTCGCCGTCTACCAATCCGAACATTTGATCTTCTTCTATTCATGAGATTCTCCTCGTTGGAAAAGATTGGATAAACATACAGGCCGCCAAAGCAGCCTGTATGCATTCAAATTACAATTCATTTTTCCGTGATCGCGACAAAAGAAGATGTATCGCTGTTGCTAGCCACTGTTACTTCAACGTCTTTACCATCCTTGGTAAAGACCAGACTAATGCCAATCAGTGTGCCTTCCGTTGTTAGCGTCCAGCCGCGCTTTGGCATTTCTGCGCGATAAAAATCCGCCACTTCGCTGCGCGGCTTTTCAATTTTATAAGATACCTGCCCTGGTGATGTACTCAATTCTGTTGCGCCATCCATCACAGGGAACTCACCCGCCAGGCCGGCCTGATTGTCGCAGCCGGCAGGAATGGCAATATTTAGTGAGCCATCCTCCACAGGGATAAAGTTGTATGTGATGGTGATGTCTGCAAATTGATTGGGATCAAACCCAGGAGCCGTCGCCTTCTCCTCTCGTCCCTGCGTTTCATAGAGCGTAATAAAACCGCCGTCACGAGCCACATACACAAATGCACTGACCAACTCACCAGGAACCTCAACAAAATTTTCGCTGGACAGTTCATATTTGTCGGTCATAAATCCATTGACCTCAATTCCGCTTTCCACGCGCGGCGCCTGCCCTGTGATCTCTTCCTGAAGTTTAAACATAGATTCTAACATGCCTGGTCCTTGTATTTCTGAAGCGAGGGATGTCCGACAACCTGGAACACCTTGAACTACGATATACATCTGATCGCCAATGATAACCGTTTCAAATGCTCCGGAAAAAGACAAAAAGCGTTGTGTGATCTCCGGCTGAGTTTGGATCTCCGCCGACGCGACGGCCATCGAATCTTCCTTTGCAGCTCCAGTTGTATCCATCCCAATATATTTGCTCGTCATCTCAAATGTGAATGCCGGCGCACTGGGAACGATATACAACACGGGGTTTGTCAGATCAATCGTTTCGGGACCTGGAGGACCGTCAATACCGGCCGCCTGCTGAGATGGAACTGTCGTAGCGACGGGATTCGTTTGCTCGGCTGCAGCAGTTGGCTCTTGTCCGCTTTCCGTTGCTGGCGCTGTGCCTCCAATATTACAAGCCAGACTTACTGCAAGAATCATTGCCAGTGTGAAATAAATCGAGCTTTGTTTTTTCATTTCATCCTTATGAACAGCTGAATATGACAGATATGGTTTATTAAGACGGAAACAGTGTGGTTTTTCATATAACAATGTACTCCCTTTTATGCCCAGAGGCCATCAGCCATATGTACTGGGAAAGATGCGGCAATACAATCTTGAGGGCAAAACCTTATCCCTGACGGGAACAACTATCTTTTTCCTGTTGATCAAACCATTCGCGCTATAATTCGCTCCACAGGAAAACATCATGCTCATCATTATCAGCGACCTTCACCTCGGAGACGGCACCACCGCCGACTCGATCTCACCCAGCGCATTCAGGCTGTTCGCCCGCCGACTCACCGAAACCGCCCGCTTCGCATCCATTCGCAAGGATGGAAAATACGC
>JAUXUT010000044.1 GCA_030680695.1 bacterium | reverse complement strand
TATCTGCTAAGCTAATATCTCATTCCGAGGTACAGTTCCACTCATTCAAGGATTTTCTCGCCATATCCTCAGTGCCGTCCGGTATTCCAATTCCTCCTTGAGTGCCCCTCCATGAGCTTAATTACACTTGCATAAAATTTAACCCTAAAACACTCTATCATGAAAACTTTTGAAAAAAATTACATCGGAAAAGGCACCCAGGTCGCTAATTTATCAATCGTAAAATTCAGTTTCAAACTCTCAGAAATTGCAAAGCACGCTCATGTGTTCAACGGTGAAGATTACATCACTTTTGAGGTAGCGAAATTGAAGAATCCAGACAGCTTCGGCCACGGATACACCGCATACGTAAATAAGTTGGTTGAAACGCCAGAACCTCAGGCAAGCCTGGTAGAAGATGCTCCCAAGAAAAGCACCCGCAAACCAAAAAAAATACAGCATATCCCGGAAGGTAAAATTATCCCAGACATGATCCCTACCGGCGAACTTCCCTTCTAAACAGCCCAACCAGAAAAATGGAGCCTTGGAAACAAGGCTCTTTTTTTTTATCACGAGTCGCTTTTTCTTTGACGGGCGCAGGGCAATGAAAAAGCTCGGCAAAAAGAAACCCTTTGAAATCGGGCGACTTTTTGAGGGAAAAAGTTGCAAAAAGCCAACGCACTACTACTCAAATTTGATGCAAAGGTAACCTCATAAAAATATCATGTCTCTAAATGCGATGGATCATTTTCCCGATCTCAGCAAAATGATCCATCGCCCGCCGGGTTCATTCAGATTGGAAACCAATCTGACCCGAACATTTGTTCCGGAATTTTTATTCCGGTTTGATTGTCTGCATAAATTTTTCACTGGCGGGCCAGATGCCGAAATAAGTCCCCTGGGCGAGGGGCATTACAAATGAACAATGCTGAAGTTTATGCTGCGATTACTGAAAAGATCATTGCGAACCTGGAGATTTCCGGAAGTTGGCAGAAATTCTGGGACTTGCCATCGCCGGTGAGTCTGAATGGCCACTTCTACCGGGGGATCAACAACCTGATTTTATCAAATGACCAGTTCAAAAGCCGGGTTTACGGAACCTTCGGACAAATCCGCACCAATGGTGGACAGGTCCGCAAAGGCGAAAAGTCCACGCTGATTGTCTTCTGGAAGAAAACTGATCTGAAAAACGCCAGTACCGTGGAAACGGACAGCAAATTTATCCTCCGGTACTATCATATTTTCAACAGCGAACAGGCTCACTTCGATAATACCGGCAAACAGAAAATCGCCGAGCTAGACAAAGCGACCATCGACCGGAAATCCGCGCAACATGTACCGGCAGAACAGATTATTTCAGGTTATAAAGGAAGACCTGAAATTCAATATGCCAATCTTGACGTCTCTCCAAATTATTCACCGGTGGCTGATCTGATCACCATGCCTTCGGAAAACCAGTATGCCACAACTGAAGATTTTTTCAGAATTATTTACCATGAGCTTGGTCATAATGCCGCATCCATTATTATGTCGCATGGACTTGACAAAGTATTGATTTCGAAACTTCTCATTTGTAGGAATTCGGCATAATTTTACCTCTTTTTAAACCAAAACAGGAGGTAAATTATGGAA
>JAUXUT010000073.1 GCA_030680695.1 bacterium | reverse complement strand
GCTTGACATGACCTTGGCTGGCGGGAGAGACCTTTAGGGTTTTAATAATCTCCTCTTCCGATTTTGTTCTCAACGACACATGAAAATGATTTCTCAACAGGCAATAGGCGAAGGTATCTGCGATGGGTTCGATGTGCTTGGTGTACAAGCGCATGAAGTAATCGTAATTGCGCTCCTGAATGAAAATATTCTCGCGGTTATTGCCGCGATTGTAGATGTGGTAGTAGGTGTCATACAGTAAAGGCGAAGGACTGGTCATGGTGGTTTTAGACCCTAAAGGTTTTCCCTGCCTGAGTTTCGTCTCGTTATGCAAGACCCCTTTGCCCGACATGACGAGCGATAACGAAAGAAACCTTTAGGGTCTCTTGCCAGGGCGATTTGTTCGATTTCAGATTCAGCAAATATAGACATCTAATTTGGTCCACCAAGCAATTGCAAAACTATTAAGCCAATTGGTAACACTATTGGAATCCAAATATATTTTCGCCATTTTGAGATAAATAAAGCAAACCCAAGCGCCAGTAATAAGATGCCAAAAGAACCTTGCAATCCATAACTATTGGGATGAGTTTTAAGCCAACTCCAAGGCAGCTTATAAACCAGTAATTCAAACAAACTAATGGCGAGAACGCCGAATAAAACCGCCTTTACGATTGCAAATGTAAGACTTAATTTTTCTTCAGCTTGTGTTCTTTTATCCTTCTCGTCTTTAGCCTGTTTCTCGGCTTTTTGTCTTTCTTCTCTTTCTTGCGTAGCATTTTTCTCGGCTTGAACTCTCCGTTCTTTTTCAGTAAAAATATACTCTTCTTGCTGCCTTGCCATTGCAGTTGTGTCTGCTAATTGTCTGCTGATTTCATTCTTCTCTATTTTTTCTACTTCATACTTTTTTACAAGCATTGTATTTTCGCCTATAAGTTGAGCGTTTTCATTAACAATTGCAGCGTCCACAAAACTTTGAAACTCCTCATCGCTTTGGGCTTTTCTCAATTGGTCAATCAGAATGTCATTAGACAGCATACGTGCGGCAGTTTCTTCTGGAAAATCTTTGTATCCAGCCATAATGCTTATCATTTTTGAGCAGGCTGCAGCAGAGCCGCTACTAATAGTTCGGAACTCGGGTATTGCGAATGTTTGTGCAAATGCTTGGCTAAAATTTTCATCTGACGGGATTAGGGGGCGGAGAACTTGCCAAAGCAAGTTAGGCAGAACTGTGCATGGCTCTACCCCTTGTTTCTTGCTTATTTCCCAATCAAATGCGTATAAACTGTAGTCACAAGTGAGAACTAATGCTCCAGCCTCCAAGGTCGATTTGGCATTTCCTCTTAATTGACGCGCCACGTCTAAAACTGTCATGTCATGGTCTATTGTTTTGTATGGTTTATCTCTACCCTTAGCTTTTAGAAAGTCTTCATAATCAGCAATGAGAGTAGCAATTCTTTGCTGAGATTGGTCGTCAATGTTTTTTTCATCGTAACTATCAATTGCTCTTTCGTTTAGCAGAACATCGGCATGGTGGTAAGGTCGAAAGAAAGATTGAACATCAATTCCAGTCTCTATATAAGCTTGGTGATATTTTACTTCTACGCCACTTAGAAACCTAGATGTTATTGCTGCACGGCTAATATTTTTTGACCAATGCCGTTGAGACAAATCACCTTCATATTTTGTCACGGTTGAAAGTAGTTCATCTTGTGTTTTTTTGTGTCGTTTCAGCGAGAATGGAAATTTATATTGATGGATAGCTCGAATCAATTCTTCTGAAACAGCAACCTGTGGGTTGATAGTCAGACCTAAAATTCCAAAAAGAAAATTAGTGTCAAGAAATAATGTTATTGGATTAAGGTTTTGTCTAATCTTTTCTGCTACTTTCGGGTCAGTGGCAAGTGAAAAGTAGTTAAAAGCACCATCAGCAAGCTGAGCGATGTATTTGGATCTCTCTGGGTAATGTCCCGTTGCGGCAACAAAGTTGGAAATGGCACGTTTTGTGTTTAATCGCAGCTCGCTTGGAATATCTTTCACAGCACTATTCAGTAGTTCGGTTAAGCTTTGTGAATGGATATGATCCATTTCAAAAGATGAATCTAATAATGCGACTGCTTGAATGCCATGCCTTAAAAATGCGCCAGCCAAATAATTGCGAAGTGCTAGCCAGCTATCTGTAAAAGACAATTCAGGGTAATTCGTATTCAATTCCTCTGACCACCCATCTCTAACTCTGCCTTCAAGCGCAGTAGCAGTGTCAATATTTACCCTTACTGCCTTTGCTATAGGCTCACTTAAGAGTAGCGAGCCTGTCCCTGAAGGCACTATCACTTCTTCTGATATAAGCCGTTCAATCGCAAACTTGATTTCATGATCAGCAATTTGTAAGCCAAATAATGTATTGAATATTTTAGTGAGATCACGCTCGTTTGAAATTTTTTCTTCGGGGAGAAGTACCAAGGTCTGAAGAACTAACTCACGCAAAGTTTCATCTTGGCTTTTGGTTTGTCCTATTGCCACCATGCTACACATCTGTTGAAATGCTAGACTGAAATTGTGTATCTTTGCAGGTACATGTTGGTGATTATTCATTTATTCCTCCAAGTCAAACTCACCATTCATTAACTTCGGCAAGAGTACCTCGCGGATACTTGCCAAAGTTCGGGACTCTTCATCATTCGCCTTGATTTCAGCCATAAGTGACCTCGCAACCTCACCAAACCGTGCTGCAAGTTCAGCAGGTGGGACTGAAATCATGAAGCTGTCAAAACACGAAGCAGAGGCTCGTTGTCGTCCACTTGTGCCAATCATGTTTTGGATGGCATGATTTCTTACTTCTTCGGTTCTGGCAAGATAATACCCATATTCAGGTGGCAAAGGTGGTTTGGGACTAAAAACAATATACTCAGTTGAACCCCAACCAACTTGACCATCTTCCAGAAAATCAACAAAGGCAGTTTTGCCGTTTTCCAAGCAAGGTGTAATTCTTGCCAGTAACGTGTCGCCATTCACGAATTTTGTCCCTGAACCAAAGGGACGGTCTCGCCATTCAATTGCCCTGTGTCCTTGCGTTGGCATATTTGCCATATCGAGATAAGGAGCAATTGAGCCTTTCTTTAAAGTGCGGGTGAGGTTGAGATTAATGATTTCTGGCAAAGGTACGACATCCCAATTAACCACATCTTCGTTATCAAGAAACCATTCCCTAAAAATGGACTGTCCCATAGCTTCCAGCGTGGCGTTGGTTTGACGGTTGAGTTCGATCTTCTCATCCAGCGCGGACAGAATGCCCGCAATACGGCGTTGGGTCGGGAGAGGAGGGAATTCAAATTCAAGATTTCTAAGTGTTGTTGCTGATATTTCTGCAAATGTTGTGCCTGTGCCAAGCGATTTAAGCAATTCAACATTATGTTTTAATAGGTAAAAAACAAACTCATTGTGTGCTTTATTTTCGTCAACAACAAAACTTTTGAATCCTTGATTAGTACAAACTTCATTTTTAGCAATCGCCAAATACCCAATCGGCGCACGAGACGTAAGAAGAACAGATCCCTTTGGAATCAACCTTGCGCTTGAATTTTGCAATCCTTTTTTGGAAATACTTCTTTCCCCTTTCGCGATAAATCTTTCAGGATAATTTGATAAATCTCTTGGCGTTAGCCAAGGTATTTCATCACCCCAATAATCAGAATTGCTAGTAGATGGCGTGCCTCCTCCAACTACTTCTGCAACATCCTCAACTTTAAGTTTCTTCCATTCATCAGAATTCATAGCCAACCCCTTTATTCCGCCAACTTCAAAAAGCCCGCATATTCGCGCCCGCGAATATCAAACGCCACCACTTTACCTTGAAGCAAGGCTTCTATCTGTTCGCGGGTCAATTGAAAAACAAAAGAATCATAATTCTCACCAAACTGCTCGCGGGCTTCGGTGAGCGTTTCGTAAACGGCAATGCGGTCATCGTAGTCGTTTGCGGGATATTTAGAATTCATAGCCAATTCCTTTCAAGTTCTGGCGTATCGTCTTCTCCAACTCCGCGCCTTTGGTAAACTGCTCGGCAAGTTTGGTAGTCAGCGCGTTCATCTTTTCATCAAAAGGAATTCCGTCATCCTCAACTTCTTCCGCTCCCACATAACGCCCAGGCATGAGGACATAATTATTAGCGCGCACTTCATCCATTGTGGCAGCCTTGCAGAAGCCTGCTATATCTTGATAAACAGACCCTAAAGGTCTCTTGCTTGAGTCTGGCGCAAAACTAACTTTGTCACTCTGCTTGATGGGCGAGTCTTCATGGCGGGGAAGACCTTTAGGGTCTTTATTCCGCCAGTTGTGATACGTACTGGCAACAAGGGCAATATCCGCCTCAGTTAGTTTTCGATTGCGGCGATTGGTCATTTCACCGAGTTTACGGGCGTCAATAAAAAGAATTTCATTTGAACGATTGCGAAACTTGTGATTGGTTTTATTGCGAGCCAGGAACCACAAACAGGCGGGAATCATGGTGTTGTAAAACAGTTGTGAAGGCAAAGCCACCATGCAGTCAATTACGCCTGCTTCGATCATATTCTTGCGTATTTCACCTTCTCCGCCTGAATTGCTGTTCATGCTTCCGTTGGCAAGCACAATCCCCGCTGTCCCATTTGGGCTGAGTTTGTGAATAAAGTGCTGTAACCATGCATAATTGGCGTTGCCTGTAGGCGGCACGCCATATTTCCAACGCACATCATCGCGCAGTTGCTCGCCGCTCCAATCACTGATGTTGAATGGGGGGTTGGCAAGAATGAAGTCCGCTTTCAGGTCGGGATGTTTGTCATTTAGGAAGGTGTCGCCGAGTTCGAGTTGGGCGTCAATGCCGCGAATGGCAAGGTTCATCCTGGCAAGGCGCAGGGTGGTAGGGTTCGATTCCTGCCCAAAGATGGATAAGTCCTTGATATTGCCTTGATGGTTCAAGACAAACTTTTCACTCTGCACAAACATCCCACCACTGCCACAGCAGCCGTCATACACGCGTCCATTGTAGGGTTCGAGCATTTCCACCAACAACTTCACGATACTTTCGGGCGTGTAGAACTGTCCGCCTTTTTTGCCTTCCGCATCCGCGAATTGTCCCAGGAAGTATTCGTACACTCTACCGAGCAAGTCTTTTGCTTTATGTCCATCCTGATTGAAGCCGATGGTGCCGAGCAGGTCTATCAATTCACCGAGGCGTTGCTTGTTTAGTTCAGGGTCAGCGTAGATTTTTGGCAGAATACCTTTGAGCGAAGGATTGATTTTCTCAATCGCGTCCATCGCGTCATCAATGAATTTTCCGATCTTTGGCTGTTTGGCGTTGTCCTGTAAAAATTGCCAGCGTGCTTTTTCAGGCACGAAGAAAATATTGTAGGCAAGGTACTCATCGGGGTCTTCGGGGTTTGCGTCTTCAAAATCGCCTTTGCCTTCCAACAGTTGGGCGTGCATATCATTGAAAGCATCAGAAATGTACTTGAGAAAGATCAAGCCCAAAACAACGTGCTTATATTCCGCCGCGTCCATGTTGGAGCGCATTTTGTCCGCTGCTGCCCATAAGGTTTTTTCGAGTTCGTTGTTTTCAGGCATTAACCTACTCCAGCAATCATATTTGAAAAATCTTTTCTAATCCGCTTGTTGAAATGATTATATCTTCAATCCTAAAACCCCTGCGCCACACGCTTTGCGTCACCCCACACGCCTCTCAGCGTATTGCAAATCTCGCCGAGCGTGATGTCGTGTTCGTACCGTAAATCATCGGCGCTTACGCATTCGGCAAAAAAACGACAGTCAGCCCAACCCCAATAAATCTTTCATCTCTTGATTTACTTTTTCGATCAAATCATTTTCAAGATGACCGATCTTTCTTGTGATTCTTTGTTTATCAATGGCGCGCAATTGAAAGACAAGCAAAACAGACTGAACTGTTAATCCCAGCAATTCCAAATCTAAAATTGTGTAGAAGGCAAAGATGCCAAACCTTAACGCAAAGACGCAACGCCGCAAGGCTTTTTTAGGATTGCCCCTGCGCCAGATGGTACTCTTGCCGATTCCGTCGGGGAAAGGTCAAAAT
>JAUXUT010000021.1 GCA_030680695.1 bacterium | reverse complement strand
GGGCGATGCAACCATTGCAGGATACTCTGTGAAGCAGAATCCGATGGCGGTGCGGAATGCGATCGGCGTTGTCCCGCAGGATATTGCGCTATACGAAGACCTGACCGCGAAGGAAAACCTCATCTTCTGGGGACAGATGTATGGCTTGAACGGCAAGTCGCTCACCACGCGGGTGGACGAAGTGCTGGAGCAAATTGACTTGGTGGATAAAGCCAAAGACCGAGTCAAAACCTACTCAGGCGGGATGAAGCGCCGCGTCAACATCGGGGTGGGCTTGCTCCACAAACCCAAACTGCTCTTCATGGACGAACCCACCGTCGGCATTGACCCGCAATCCCGTCGCGCCATCTTGGATACGGTGAAAGACCTGAACAAGCAGGGCATGACCGTCCTATACACCACGCATTATATGGAAGAAGCCGAGGAACTCTCTGATCGCGTGGGCATCATTGACCACGGCGAGTTGATCGCGCTCGGCACGCAAAAAGAACTGACCAAACAGGTCGGACGAACCGAAACCCTGATGCTGCACATCGGCGAAAACGAAGACCCGGAAGCTCTGGTCGCGGCATTGAAAGATATCAATGGTGTGCTGGAAGTCAATGCCATTGACCATGAGATTTCGGTCATCACACCTTCTGCAAAGGACGTGCTGGCTCCCGTCGTAGGCAAAGCTAATGAGCGCGGAATAAAAATCCACTCGATTGACATCCGCGAGCCGAATTTGGAAGCGGTGTTTTTGCATTTGACGGGCAGGGCGTTGAGGGACTGATTTGGAATGCAACAGCTTGCTGTTGCGAATGCAGGAGCAAGCTCCTGCATTCCATAAGGAAAACCTATGCTCAAACTAATCATCATCGGCATCAAAGACCTGAAACTCATCTTCCGTGACCGCGCGGCATTGATCATGATGCTGCTGGCGCCGTTCCTGCTCACGCTTGGCATGGGGCTGGTCACAGGGCGTTTCAGTGGAACTTCAACTGGGATTTCTGATATTCCCGTCATCATCGTCAATTTGGATCAGGAGCAATTGGGGAACGCGCTCGAAGAATTATTTACAGGCGAGGAACTGGCTGACTTGGTCGAACCAACTTTGGGCGAAAGTCCAGAGGCGGCGCGCAAAGCCATTGACGACGATACCGCCGCCGCGGCGATCATCATCCCAGCGGGGTTCACGCGCAGCGTCATCCCACAACAGGGAACATTCGACGAAGAACCCGAAGCGCTGCAAATCGAAGTGTATGCCAACCCTGCCAGACCAACGGGCGCAGGCATTGTCAAATCGATTGTGGATGAATTCATCAGCCGCATTGAAGAGGGACGTATCAGCGGGCAGACGTCGATCTTTCAGATGATCATCAGCGGGCGCATCACGCCGCAACAGGGTGAGCAGGCGGGCATGGAGATGTCGGAGCAGTTAGAGGACAGCCCCGCGAATGAAACCCTTGCGATCAAACTCAACACCGATACGAACGAAGCCGAAGCGGTGCAGTTCGATGTGCTGGCGTATCTCGCGCCTGGCATGGCGTTGATGTTTTTGATGTTCACCGTCAGTTATGGCGGGCGTTCGATCCTTGCTGAAAAAGCGCAAGGCACACTGCCACGCCTGCTCGTTTCGCCGACTGTGTCCGCGCAAATTTTGGGTGGCAAGGTCTTCGGCATTTATCTGACGGGCGTGGCGCAAATGTTCATTCTGATCGGCGGCACCACCCTGCTCTTTCAATTGAAATGGGGCGACCCACTCGGCGTGCTGGTGCTGGTGCTCGCCGCTGTGTTCGGCGCATCAGGCTGGGGCATGTTCATCACCGCGCTGGCGCGCACGCCTGCGCAAGTCGGCAGCGTCGGCTCGGCGATCATGCTCATCTTCGGCATTCTCGGCGGAAGTTTCATCAGCCTTGAGATGATGCCGCCCACTGTGCAGATGGTCAGCAAGATCACGCCCAACGCCTGGGCGCTGGATGGATTTACGACTCTCGCGCTCGGCGGGACTCTGCCGCATCTTTCCACGCCCATATCTGCCCTGCTGACGATGGGCATGGTCCTGTTTGGGACAGCGGTGGTGTTGTTCGGGAAGAAGAATCTGGTGACAAAGTAGCGACCCTCACCCCCTGCCCCTCTCCCTTGAAGGGAGAGGGGGGAGTTTACTTATGAAAAAATTATTTGCCATTGCATGGAAGGATGCCATCATCCGATTTGCGAGTTCGTCGGAGTTGCTGTTCTTCATTATCCTGCCAATTATTTTCACCTTCCTGCTCGCGGGCGGGACGCCTTCGGGAGAGGAAGATAACCGCATTCGGCTTGTCGTTGTCGATCAGGCGGATACGTCCATTTCGCGGGAGATTTTCGCAGAGTTGGAAAAATCAACCGCGGTGCGACCCCAATACTTCCCGTTGGAAGAAGCGGTGGAGATGTTCGACGCCCGCCGCGCTTCGTCGCTGTTGATCATCCCCGCAGGCTTGGACATCGCATCCATCCAAAACGGCACAGCGGAGTTGGACTTCCGCAAACAGCCGAATAACCTGAATGCCACCGTCGCCGAACGCGCTGTGCAGACTGCCATTCGGCGGGTAAGCAGTTCGATGGGCGCGGCAAACATGGCGCTGGAAGAAGCGAAGGCGCGCGGGACGTTCGAGTCATCTGAAGCGGAGCAAGCCTATTTCAACGAGTCGCTGGAACTCGCGCAAAAATTGCAAGCCGATGCGCCCGAGCGCGTGACCGTGATCGAGGGCAGCACACCCGACTTGGTGGAGTATGATCCGCGTGCCAATTCATCGGCGGGACAACTCATTACCTGGGTGTTCATTCCGCTGTTCGGCATCTCCGCGCTGTTCGCCTACGAACGCCAGCAGGGAACCCTGCGCCGCATCCTGACCACGCCGACGAGCAAAGCCACCTACCTGCTGGGGAC
>JAUXUT010000019.1 GCA_030680695.1 bacterium | reverse complement strand
GTCTGCGGTCATCTTCGTTTTGGTACTGCTCAGGATGCGCCACGCAAACGGCAACACGACCAAGCCCGCCAGCAAATAACGCAAGCCGTTGAAGAGGTAGACACTGCCCACCTGTCCCGCCACGCGCTGCGCCACGAAGGCAGAGCCCCAAATGATGGAAATGAGAAAGAGGGTGATGTCAGCTTTTAGGCGCATGGAGGTAAGTTCCAAATTTCAGGTGTCAGGTGTCAGGTATCAGGTGTCAGGTTGAAGAAATATTGGGTAGATTTTACTGTATTCGCCCCTGCGAGTCCCGATTGTTTGACATCAGGGAAGGCTGTATAATGTCTGTTATGGAAGATATAAGGCATTATCCCACAAGGGGACATTCCCACAAGGGGACTTTCCCACAAGGGGACTGTACAGCACGCTGTATAAACCATAGTTTAGGACAGATGCGGCGGCTACCGTTCCGCTGTCTGAGACTTCTTTCGCTCTCCGCGCCGCATCAATCCTTAACCGTTAGGTGGCTAAAAGCAACATCATAGAAAAAGGGATGAAATGAAAAATATTAAAGAAGAAAGCAAGTTACTAGCGTCATTGGTCGTATTCAGAGAACTTTACGACGTGCAAAACGATGTTTATGGAGTAATTGCCGAATTTCTAAAAGAAATAATTGCTGTAAATGGAAAGTATCAATTTAATTTAACTGAGATAACAAATTTATTAAACAATACTTATGATTTTTCTATCCCAGAAGCGGTTATCAATACGGCTTTGAGACGCTTGGATTTAAAAAAGGAAGATGGCTTTTTCATTATTCAAAACATGCCCGCTTTGAACAAGAAGCGACTGGCTGAACTCCAAGAAAAAAACTTGACCAGCAATGTTACTTTAATAGAAAGTCTCTTTTCTTTTATCGCAACAGAGAAGGCTACTACTTTATCAGACAGCGAAAAAACAAAGATTGTCCGTTCCTTTTGTTCTTTTTTGTTAGACGATTCTAATGCAACAGATTATTCGGAATACATCAGCGGTTTTGCTATAAAAAACAAGAATGATGATAATTTCATAAAAAGCCTAAATAAAATTCGAGAAGGCGTAATTTTATATTCTGGGATTAAGTATAGCAATCTGGGCGAAATTGGTTCTTGGCAAACAAACTTAACTATATATCTTGACACAGAAATACTTTTTCACTTCGCTGGCTTTAACGGAGAACTTTACAAATCTCTATTTGAAGACTTTTTCAGGTATGTGAAAGAAATTAACGATAAAGCCAAAAAGGTTATTGTAAGACTGGAGTATTTCAAAGAAGTAAAAGATGAAATAGAAAACTTCTTCACTAAAGCCGAATACATAGTTGAAGGCAAAGATAGATTAAATCCAAGAAATACGGCTATGGCTTCGGTGGTTGATGGTTGCAAATCTCCAAGTGACGTGCTGTCAAAAAAATCTGATTTCTATGTTTTTATAAAAAATAATGGCATCTATGAAAGCAAACCAAATAATTATTACGCCCAAGCGAACTACAAATACAACATTATTGATTCCCAAACAATAGAAAGCGTTTCAGGCGAACTTCAATTTGACATAACAGAATATTTGGATTTTCTTAACTACGTTAATATTCAGCGTCAAAAAGAAAACTTAAATAGTTTCGAGAATATCGGATATATTTTATTAACTGGCAATACAAGAACTATCAAGATTGCCCGTCATAAAAAGATTAAGGCTGATGATGTTGTTCCGCTAGCCACAACTTTGAATTGGATTACAAACAAATTCTGGTTCAAACTAAACAAAGGATTTGGTGACGGAAATTTTCCAGCCTCATTCGACGTCATAGTAAAAGCACAAATGGTATTGTCTTCAGTCTTGAATAAATCAATAGGTGAAAAATTTGATGAATTGCAAACTAAATTCAAGCAAGGAGAAATAACCGAAGAGATAGCAAAATCTAGGGTTGTCAAATTAAGGTCGCAAGTAAGGAAACCAGAAGAAATAGGTCTTGACGATATTTCGCAAATTCTTGATGTGCTTTCAGAGGATAGTTTAGAACAATTTATCAAAGAGCAGGAACTCTCCAAAAATGAAGCGAAAAAACAATCCAAAGAAAATACTAGACTAAAGAAAGAATTAATTTTCAAAGAGGAGGCTCTTGCAAAAGAAGAGACTACTAGAATTGAAACTCAAAGTGAATTAATACTAACTTACGAGAAGAATTTAAGTGACAAAAAAGAAATGATTGAAAGATTGGAAAACAACAAGAATCCGATTGACAAATTGGCACACAAAGACTTTAATAATTTCAAAATGAAAATAGGGCTTGTTGCCATTTTTCTTTTCTCTACTTCTCATTTTCTTGCTTGGAAATTCGGATTAGATATTATGTCCACTATTTCTTGGTTATCTCCATTATTGATATTTTTATATCTCTTAATATTTGACAAGGAATGGAATTGGAATCCCAAAGTGTTTTTAGAAAAGAAAAAAGAACAGTATCAGCAAATGAAATATCTAGAATTTCATTTTGATATAAAACACTTGAATAGGTTGAAAGAAGAAATACATCCTCTTCAAGAGGAAATAGAAAATCTAAAAAACAAATATCGTCTTACATAAAACCGCCACCTAACAAAGCGAGCAGTGGACGTGTGGGATTCTGCGCGGTTTTCAAGCATTTTTCCCTGAGAGAGCATCAGGACAGGCTGGCTTCGAGTTTTTTCTGCTCGCAGGCAGAGTCCACGCTTGTGTTGACGGTTCATCTTTCGCTCACCGTGTCGAAGCGCCAGCTCCAGCGCGATGCGTTGCGCCTTCCCTTCGGCGCACAAGCCTGTTGGGGATTTGATATACTGCAACAATGGTCATCGAATTCAAGGGAAAAATCTTCCACTGGCGCGGACCTGCCCCTTACCTTTTTGTCGCTGTTCCTGAGAAGCAGAGCCAGGAAATCAAGGCAGTGTCCAAACTGGTGACGTATGGCT
>JAUXUT010000010.1 GCA_030680695.1 bacterium | reverse complement strand
AGCGGGCAGGTTGCCTAACAAAGCGTGCAGCGGACAGGTGGGGAGTCTGCGCGGTTTACAAGCATTTTTCTGGTATTCGGCAGTTTTCTCATCTTGAACATTGTCCACGCCCACCCACCTGCCGCTAACGCAACCGTTGGCACGCCCCTTGCAAAGCATAGGAAAAAATAATAGGAGAGTTTGTTATGCTTGAAATATTCAAAACGCTCAAAGAAACTCCTTTACCCATTGTTTTGGTTATTGGCGGGTTAATCTTTTTACTCATTCCGTTTATACAAAAAATAAATGCTAAAGAAGTTGGCGTTGAAACAACAAATCACTTTTTTGCTGGAATTATCGGTTTTATTTTGCTAGTCACAGGTATTGGGCTTTATATCATTCCATCTGGAACATCGGCTTCAACTTTACCAACTGAAACTCCATCACAAGTAATTCAGCCAACTGAACTTCCAACAAATATTCCAGCCCTTCCGCCTACATCTATTTCACAGCCAACTATCGCTGTTGTTATTCCGACTAACGCACCACAGATAATTATTCCCACAGCATCACCCGTTAAAGTTGATGTGGTTGGAAATAATTTGGTTCAAAATGCTGGCTTTGAATCTGGAATGTATAGCGGGGGGTGGGAATGGGGGCAACCAACAGTTAATATTCAAAGCGGGCATGACAGTTCATCTTCTTTATGTTCAAAGCAGGAACTACAAGCCAATCAAAATGCTGGATGGGTAGGTTTTCATCAAAACGTGCCAGTATCAGGAAATCAAAAATATACTCTATCCGCTTGGGTAAAACTACAAAATGCGTCTCAAGTTCATATAAAAATACTTTGGTTTGACAGTAACTTTGCTGAAATTAGCAATAATTTTATTATGGGCGGGACAGACGGTACTTCAGACTGGAGTCAACACGGCGGAGTTGCAACTTCTCCTGTTAATGCAGTTACAGCAAGGCTCATATTTTGGCATGGAGTAAAAGTAGGTGACATTAATGTACCCAATAGTTTTATGTGCATTGATGATGTATTTTTTGCTACTATTCAATAACAAAGTTGAGTCTTGCACAACAAAAGCGTGCCAACAAAGCGTGCACCTGACGTGTGGGATTCTGCGGCATTTTCAAGCATTTTCCTCGCTTCGAGTTTTTCCTGCTCCCGAACAGAATCCACGCCCGCCCACACGCAGGTAACGCAAACCGTTCGGCGCTTCGCGGAAATGCAAATGCAAGTTCAAGGACAAGTTCTGCATTGTGCGAAAGCGTCAAGGAGAGAACGGTCATGGCAAACGAGACGCGCGTAAGCAATGTTTCTGAAATTGAAAAATGTCGGGCAAAGATAAGAGGCGCGGGTGATTTGGTTGATTGTCTTACACCAGAACAGGCTCAATTTTGCAACTGTTCTCTGTCTTTCGGTGATGGTTATTTTTGCAAGAATCCACGCCGAAATGAAATCATTGAGAATACAGAAAAGTTGCAAAGCAAGTTAAATCCTCTGTCAGGTGTTTCGCAATCTGATAATCAGGAATGAGTCAGTAAAGGTTTGTGCAGGTTTTCAAAATTGGCTTGGTTGTCGAGTTGGTGGTTGAGCCTGTCGAAACCTTATCGAGACATGGTTTCTTCAGTCAGTATTTTTTGGTAAATTGTAGTTTGGTTGTCGAGCTGGTGGTTGAGCTTGTCGAAACCCTGTCGAAACATTGGTCAACTGTGTTTTTTGGTTCTTGCCAAAGATTGAGTTGCGTGTAAAATCTTGCCAAGTTTGCGGCGGTGTCTTTTTTCAGGCAGCGAGTCTTGCACAACAAAACGCGCCGAACAAAGCGTGCAGCCGACGTGTGGGAGTCTGCGCGGTTTACGAGCATTTTTCTGGCTTTGAGTTTTTTCTACATCTCATGCCACCACCACGCCCGCCCACACGCGGCTAACGCAAACCGTTCGGCGGCTGTCTTGCACAATTAGCGTTTTTATATAGGTTGTGCAAGATAACAGAAACGGGAGCGAGAATGGAAGAAAATGTTGAAGCCAAAGATAAAGATGATGATTTGCCTGATAGCGAAAATTGCCAGGCAAGAGAGCATTCCAGTTGGGATTACGAATTAGTGCATTGTCTCATTGAGCATCCGTTATGTGATTTTGCGCTTCACTTCGGTTCTAGCCTCTTGTTGTGCCGCCATCCACGACGAAAAGAAATTGTGGAAAGAACAAAAGCAATGTTAGTAGATTCAGCAAAGTCAGCCTGAAAAGTTTGTTGCAATGTAAAGGCTATCGTAAGGATATAAGTTTGTTGCCACTGGTAAAATGTCCTTTGTTGGTTGTGTTGAGTTTCTAAATTGGCTTGGTTTCTTTGGTCAGCGTTTTAGATAAATTGTGGTTTTCATTTGGTCAGAGAGTCTTTGAATCAATTTCGTTTTGGTTGGTCAAGGCTGGCTTTTGGTTATTTGGCGTTTTGGCAAGTTGTGTTTTTTGGTTCTTGTCAAAAAATAAGTTGTGTGTAAAATCTTGTCATGTTGGCGGTGTCGTCTTTTTTCAGTCAGCGAGTCTTAAGGCATAGAGCCGCCGAACAAAGCGTGCAGTGGATTTGTGGGATTCTGCGCGGTTTACAAACATTTTTCTGGCTTCGGGTTTTTCCTGCTCTCAGGCATTTTCCCAGCCCGCCCACAAACCACTAACGCAAACCGTTAGCCTGCTAGCAGTTAAGAATATCAAGAGAGAACAATTATGAGCGAAAATAATCATGTCAGAATAAAGGATGTTTTCATCAGCAATTATCGTTCCTTTTCGCCTGAAGGTTTATCTGTGAATGATTTTTCTGGCATAAATATTTTTGTTGGCCCAAATGGTGCAGGAAAGAGTGTTTTCTTCAATGCAATACGCTATTGCATTGACTGGAATTCATTTAACTCACAAGGTACGTACGAGCTTGATAAGAACTTTAATGACCCCCAAAAGCCCATCGAAGTAATTATTAACCTTGACGGCCCTCAAGAAAAGCCATCACGGGCTAGTTTAATACAGCGTCCCAATTCTAACGAACCTATACGAGAACCCGGTTTGGAAATGGGTTCTTATTTAAAACAAAGAATTTTTCCGATTGGGCTTCCACGAAGGTTTTCCGTATTCAGTGAACCTGCGCATCCAGTACAGTATGAACATATCTGTGAAAAATGGAGTGAAATTTGCCAAGATACAAAAAAATATTTAGGCATAGCATTGCCAGATAAATGTCCCCCGAAAAGAAACGATGACCGAATATTTTTTGAACTTAAAGATGAAAATGGAGCATTACTATTAGAAGGAAGCGATGGCAAAGCAAATTTCTTGTTCATGATTGCTAGTATTCGAAGATGGGAAGCTGGCTCAGTAATATTGATAGAGGAGCCAGAAGTTAGTATGCACCCTGGTCTACAGAAACAGTTCTTGAAATATTTAGAGCAATTAAGGGAGGAAAAGAATCATCAATTCCTTATTAGCACTCATTCCCCATACTTAATGAATCTTGCCGTTGCCGATAACTTAGATAACATTTCCATTTTTCGATTGTCAAAAGATGACAATGGTTACACTAAAATTCAACCTGCACAAGGTTATGATGAGAGTTGGGTAATTTTATCCAATCTTGGTCATTCACCTGCCGATGTGTTACACGCTAATGGTATTATCTGGGTAGAAGGGCCATCTGATTTAATCTATCTTGATGTTTGGATAAAAAAACTGGGATCTGAACTTCGTCGGGGGAAAGATTATGAGATCATGTGGTACGGCGGTTCTAATTTTGCGCAACTTGGAGCAGAAGACGAACAAAGAATAAGGAAAACATTTTGGGAAAATCAAGAAACGCCCCAAAAACTAATATCGCTTTTTAGTCTAAACCCAAACTGGGCGTTTATAGTTGACAGCGATTCTGATAAGGAGAGCCACGCAAATTCTAAAGTGCGGACTACTTTCAAAACGATAAACGGGAAAAAGGATAGTTTTATCCAAGAATGCAAAAACGCTCAAAAATATACTTGGAAAGTTGATCCCTTTATTGAGGAATGTATAGAGGGAAGAGATAATCGTCCAGCAGGAAAATCAAAAGTTGAGTGGGCACATGAATACAAAAATGGTGTAGTGGCTGATAACTCGTCTGACGGCAGGCTATCGACAACTGCCCGCAATAAAGTTGAGGAACTAATTTCTGTAGTACGTAAATGGCGCTAAAGAATATACTTCCTCCCTTGTTCACTCTGTTTGGGAATCGGTGAAATCGTATGAGTTTCTATATCCGCAAAAGCGTCAAGTTTGGGCCCATCCGATTTAACATTTCTAAATCGGGTATTGGAGTATCTGCTGGCGTTACTGGCGCACGAATTGCAACTGGTCCACGTGGAACATACATACACTTGGGGCGGAATGGGATTTATTATCGTCAAAAAATCGATGGTTCAATATCAAACAATGAGCCTGCAACGCCTAAAACATCCAATCAATCGCTTTACGATAATTCCGCAAAAATTGACAATCTAAATATTGACAACTTGATTGAATCGGACAACAAAGACACTATCAATCAAATCAATTCTCGTATTCAACAAACTACATTTGCTTGGCTAATCGGCATATTGATAACGCTTTTTGCTGGCGTGTTGTTTTTAATTGCTACTTCCGTTGTAAACAACGCATCCTCTTTTTTAGGGAGTGCCTATCCTGTCTTTTCACTCCTTTCTTTCATAGCAGTAATAGGGATTTGGGCTACTGGTATTTGGGTGGCATGGGTTACACACCAACAAGAAAATTTAGCAAGAACAACTACCCTTAAATATAAACTTGAAGAAGATTCCAAAGCGAAATTTATCACCGTTCAAAACTCATTTGATTTGTTATCCAAATCCGCCTCTATTTGGCGATTGACTTCTCGAATGGCTACTGACGATTGGAAAAGAAATGCGGGAGCAACATCATTAATAAAGCGGAAACGCATTAGAGTAGGATACATGCGTCCCCCTTTTATTCATACTCGAATTAAAGTTTACGGCTTACAACTTGATTCAATTCAATTGTTTTTCTTGCCTGACCTAATTTTGGTTTTTCAAAGCGGAAAATATAGTGCGATTAATTACACATCGCTTATTGTTAGGTTTTCGACTACAAGGTATATTGAAGAAGAAAGTGTCCCCTCTGACTCGCAAATCATTGATTACACGTGGCGGTATGTTCGCAAAGATGGTGGACCTGATAGGCGATTTAGTAATAATCGGCAAATTCCAATTACAAATTATGGCTACATTGAACTCACGTCACAGACTGGTCTTGAATTACATTTACAAGTTTCTAATCTTTCATACGCCCAGCAATTTACCAATGCAATTTTAGATTATATGCGGCACACCGAAATGCTCAAGACAGCCCCTCCACAAGGGCATAAGGAGCAAGACTATAAAAAAGAGTATGAGCCAAATGAAAACGCCTACGCTGTATTAAATGTTCCTAAAGACGCTTCTTGGGAAGATATATCAACTTCTTATAAAAAATTGGCACAAATGTATCACCCAGATAAAGTAGCAGGATTAGCCCATGATTATCAAGAACTTGCCGAAATGAAAATGAAGCTCATCAATGCCGCATATGAACAGATTAAGCGCAACTTCGGAAAGTAACTACTGAAATGAAAACGCAGGCTAACAAAGCGTGCACCCGACGCTGGGGATTCTGGCGCGATTCCAAGCATTTTCCTACGCCTCAGCATTTTTCCAGTCGGACGGCGTTCCGCCGCCCGCCCCAGCGCGGGTAACGCAAACCGTTAGGCGTTTGTCTTCCAAAATAAAGGTACTTTTCTTGACTAGCCCAAATGTTCGAGATATACTAACTTCGTTGATTGATTATTAATAAGGAAGGCAGAAATGAGAGCAAAGAAAAACGAAGCCATACGATTTATAGACTTGTTCTGTGGAATTGGGGGATTTAGGTTTGCCGCAGAGCAGGTTTTTTCAAAGTACAAATTGCCGTCGCAATGTGTTTTTTCAAGCGATATTGACCCATATGCAAGAGAATCATACAAAGCCAATTTTGGCGAGTATCCTTCTGGCGACATTACACAAGTAAACGAAAACGATATTCCTGACCATGACATTTTATTTGCAGGGTTTCCTTGCCAGCCCTTTAGTATTATTGGACATGGAAAAGGATTTGACGATATACGCGGGACTTTGTTTTTTGACATTGCAAGAATCTTAGCGGCGAAAAAGCCAAAGGCTTTTATTCTTGAAAACGTCAAACAGTTGATTGGACATAACAAAGGGGAAACACTAAAAAAGATTCTTCATGTTTTGCGTGAGGAATTAGGATATACAGTTTATTACAAGTCATTAAACGCTTTAAATTATGGCTTGCCTCAAAAGCGAGAACGGGTAATTATCGTTGGATTTTATGAGCCAATGGTTTTTCAGTTTCCGCCCAAACAAAAAAGTTTCACCCCGTTAAGTGATATTCTCGAAAAAGATGTTGACGAAAAACATTTTGCATCTGATTACATTCGTGAAAAGCGATTATCAGAGCATACGCCAACCGTAAGCCCTTCTATTTGGCATGAAAATAAAGCAGGTCATATTTCATCTTATCCATATTCTTGTGCTTTGCGAGCGGGCGCATCCTACAACTATTTATTAGTTGATGGAAAACGCCGATTAACTCCAAAAGAAATGCTTCGGTTACAAGGTTTCCCCGATTCATTCAAAATTGCTGTGACCGAATCGCAAATTCGGAAACAAGCAGGAAACGCAGTTCCAGTTAATATCGTCAGAGCAGTTTTCGAATCGTTTTTGCCTATCTTGCTCAACGATATAAACAACGTGAATATGTATCCTAAAAATTCTACCTATCAAATCGCGCTTGCCCATATTTTACGAGAACATAATGCCCGATACCAACAAATCCCCTCGCTTGCGAACGGTTGATAAAGTTAAACCGCCATATCCGCTCAATCAATTTCCCGCTGATTTTGGTCAGAAACTTGGCAAAGAAATTGTATATTTGCTTGCTACAAAATCTACTCCATCTTTGGAAGGCTCAGAATGGGAACAAGTTTTTGCATCGTGCATCGGCGCAGAATGGAAACCTTCAAATGTAGGATTAGATGATGTAATTTGGAATGTTTGCGCTTGGGGAGCAAAAACAGTAAAAAGCCCGCATCCCCACAAAACCGAAAATATCAGGCTTATTTCAGGGCGTAATTCCCTTTCTTATTCTTTCTCTCAAAAAGATTTAGCCGCAGATCCGCAAAGCATGGGCAACGATGTCCTAAACATTTGGAACACTCGTGTCGAATCAGTAAGAGCAAAGTTTTCTCACTTAAGAACTGTTGTGCTTATCAAATCAAATGATTTGACAGAACTTGCAGTATTTGAAACAGAAACAATTCTTTATCCGCCAAACAATTTCATTTGGCAACGGAATCAGCGGGATAATTTAGAAGCCTATGAAAAAGGCACAAACTTTCATCGGTTTACGTGGCAACCGCATGGCTCACAATTTACGATTATCGAGTCTGTGCCAAAAGAATGTTTGCTCATTAAAGTTAAGTCTCCACAGAAACTCGACAAAGATGAAGTATTAAAAGCATTGAATTTTGATAACAAATGGGTAACTGTCACGAACCGCAAGTAATATGACTGACACGTTTTCTCAGAAACAGCGTTCTGAAATAATGAAGGCTGTCAAGTCAAAAGGCAACAAATCAACAGAAGTTAAGTTGATTGAAATTTTCAAATCTCATCATATAACTGGTTGGCGCAGAAATTCTAATCTTATTGGGCATCCTGATTTTGTCTTTCCCCAAAAACGTATTGCGCTTTTTACTGATGGCTGTTTCTGGCATGGTCACAATTGCCGCAACTTAATTCCTTCTAATAATGCCGAATATTGGGAAAAGAAAATTAAACGAAATAAAACGAGAGATAAAGTCATTACAAAGGAATTGAGTCAAAAAGGTTGGAAGGTTATAAGAATTTGGGAATGTGAAATCAAGAAAGGTAAAATCCAGAAACTTATAGCGACAAATCTTTTTTCAGGCGGCGAGTCTGGCACAACAAAAAACGCCTAACAAAGCGTGCACCCGACAAGTGGGAGTCTGCGCGTTTTAGGAGCATTTTTCTGGCTTCGGTTTTTTCCTGCTCCCAAACATTGTCCACGCCCGCCCACTTGCGGGTAACGCAAACCGTTAGGTGGCTAAAATGTACTTTTACACTAAACTAGAATCCCGTCGTAAAATAGAAATATGGAATCAAACACAGACAAATTCACTCGAAAACTTGCAAGGCTCTTGTTACATGGCGGAGAAGTTGTGATGATTCTCCTTTTTGTTTTGGCATTCGTATTAGATTGGACTGGAGTGTTTGCATTTGTTTTTTCAGGTATTTCACAAAAAACAATTACATTAGGAATATTCGGATTGTTTTTTGTTTATTACCTTTTTCAAAGATTGAGTTTCGAGTCTAATCGTTCATTTCTGGCGATAACTAACTCTGGGTGGGAAAGAATAAAGACTGGAGGCTTAGATAGATTGTATGTTGAAGTTTCAAATATTCCTATAATCAACTCTGAAAGAAGTGACTCTAACTCAACAGGCGCAAAAGTTTTCTATGTAAGTAAAAAAACAAAAAGAAAGATATTTCCTGAGTTTCAAAATGTCAGGTGGCAAGGAACTCCCGCCCCAAATAAAAAAGATGGCATATATCAGCCCTATGAAAATTGGGCAGTTCCAATAAAAAGCGGTAGGAGCAGGTATCTTTATATCGCCCAAAGAAGCACATCCTCAACAGAGAAAACAAATGTATTTATCCATAATGACAAATCTTATAAAAACGGCATTGAGTTTGTAGATGAACTAAAGTTACTGGAAAATGATTGTTATGTGTGTATAGTGTTGTGGTCAAACAATTCAAATGAAAAAGCACACTGGTTTAGTTTTGACGGAGATAAACTTACTCCGTCAAAACCAGAAAAAGAAATTACAAATATTGTCAATCTCTAATAACCGCCACCTAACAAAGCGTGCAGCCGACGTGTGGGATTCGGTGGCATTTACAGGGCTGATCCTAGCCCCAGCAGTTTACTAATCTCAATCATTTGCCTAGCCCGCCCACACGCGGCTAACGCAAACCGTTAGGCTGTTCCTTTGAGTAACGAGTCGAAAATGAATAATAACGATTCCGATAAAAATACATCCTTTGCAATCGAAGTGAGTGGTTCGCTTACAGATAATATCCCCGTGCCACAAAGTCTAATTAGCACGTTGGTTCAAGCAATCGCACAAATTTCTTCTGAGCCAATACAGAAAGTTGTTATTCGGTTAATTGAATATCGTGCTGAAATAAGAATTATCAACGATAGAGCGGATACGATTGTAAAGATTGCGAAATTTCGAAACATTGCCGAAGTTTATAACAAGGCAATCCTTGAAGCGGATAAGGCGCGGTTTTTCTCAGACGAGATGAAGCAGGAATATTTAGAGACGCTCCGCCAAGACTATATACGTCAGTGGCACAGGTCTTTTTCATCCGAATTGCCAGGCGACCCTACAACTGACGCCCCTCCGCCAAGAAAATAAACTGATTAAGTTAACGGTGTTTTAGGAGATATATTTTGTTCAGCGAATTACCAAAATTGCTCGACAAAAACTTTGCTCTAGGTTATTTTTTGCCAGGCACTATATATTTAATTTCTACTGTCTATTTGTTGGATAAATTCAACTTACTTCCCAATTTAATAAATCAACTTCAACAAGACTTATTGATTGGAACTACAACTATTGGACTAATTTCTTGGCTTATTGGAGTGTTTCTTTTAGGCGCAAACAGAAGCATTTTTCGTTTACTGGAAGGCTACGGGGAATATAATCCAGCAAGATTACTTTTAGGTTTTGAAAAGTGGAAATTCAATCGCATAAATGAAGAATTATCACTTCTCGATAATGAGTATATAAAATTTCAAGAAAATGGGAAAGCCTTTCCACCTGAACTTCGCGTCAAGCGAAATCGTCTTATGCAAAAATTGGTAGAAAGATACCCTGACGCCCCTGAGTGGATATTACCTACATCTTTCGGAAATACCATTCGGGCGTTTGAAGTGTATCCTAGAGTTGTTTATGGTATCGAAGCCATACAAGGCTGGAATCGCTTATTGGGTGTAATACCAAAAGATTTTCGTGAACTCATAGACAATGCAAAATCACAAGTTGATTTTTGGGTAAATTTAGGTTTTTTAAGTTTTATTTTTTTAGTCCAGTATCTAGGCTTATGTATTTTCTCTGGCAGTCTCGAATCAATTGGGCTATCAATACTGGCTCTTATCTTAGCCATCTTAGCATCAACTAGGGCTGAAAGTTCTGCTGTCCAGTGGGGAGAATTAGTAAAATCCTCCTTTGATGTTTTTCTTCCAAAACTCAAAAAAGAATTAGAATTAAACACGTTGCCAGAAAATGAGCGGAAAATGTGGACTCAATTTAGCCAAGTAATTATTTATAGACTACCGTCAGCAAATCAAAAAAATAATTCATCTAAGGAAAGTAAGAACAAGGCGGCTTCCCCAAAAAACAAAGTCTAACGGTTTGCGTTAGGTTGTTCCTTGCATAACAAAGTTTTGAAAAAAGGGAGATCAGTATGTCAAAAAATTTGAAAGAGTTAGAGCAAGAAACGCTCAGAATCCAAAAGAGATTTGAGCAAGAATTAGATGGGCTACATAGACAAGGTGTGATTACGAAAGTTGATACACAGAAATATATAAATCAGGTATCGGTGTCAAAAAACGCCCTTTTAGATACAGTTCGCAGAAAGGATTTAAACGCTGGCATCCAAGAGGAATTCTTTGTCTCCTTGATAAAAGATTACCAATTATCTGTTCAGCGTATCATTGATGAAGCAATGTTAAGATTAGGTGCAGATGTATTCATCAAATACAAATTCGGTCAAATAAGCGAAAAGGCATACATATATGCGAGCAATAAAGGTTTTTCTAAAGGTCAAACTCAATCCTTAGACAGTTTCATTGATGGCGCAACAGCATACGCCTTGAAAACATTGCCAACACGCACAGCGGCATGGGGTAGTCCTAAAATTGATTTTCAAAAAATGGCAAATGATTATGCAGAAATTCTGCAAGATTATGTTGAATTGATACAGACCAATAAACATCATAAAGTTTCGCTAATAACGATAGGAGGCAAAAATGAGTATGGATAGCGGTCAATTTGGCATAAAGCCAACCTTTGGAGTCGAAATAAGTGGTGCTCTTGCAGGCAATGTTCCTGTGCCAATAGGTCTAATCGGAACAGTAATTCAAGCAATAGCACAAATCTCTTCTGAGCCTGTAAAAAAGGTTATTATCCATTTTATGGAATTTCGTGCTGAAATAAGGATTATTAGCGACAGAGCAGATAGAGTAGTAAAGGTCAATAAATTTATAAATATTGCTGAAGTATATAACAAGGCTATGTTTGACGCAGATAAGATATGGTTTTTCACAGATGAAATGAAACAAGAATATTTAGATACACTTAAACAGGATTACACTCGCCAATTTCAGTTATTGTTACATTCAGATTAGGTGAAACATGGCTAATAGCGATGATGATATTGAAAAAATAAAAAAAGAGTTGCTAAAAGCAAATTCTTCCAGCCAGTTGTCAAAAATACTGTCAATTCCGCTAAATGCAAAAGCGTCTATTGAAATTGCAATAGACCGAGCAAACGCAGAAGCGAGAATCAAAATTATTGAAGCAGACATAATAATCAAGTACGGTTTGCTTCACAAGAAAAAAGGAGAACAGTAACCATGAGCAGCACAACAATTCAGATTCTTGAAATCACAGCAGGCTTCTATTTTTTCATGGGGGTTATTTTGGTAGTGTTTGCAGAACCTATTTATAATTGGGCGCAAGGTTCATCTCTGCCGCTTTTTACTAAAGGTCTTTTTGGACAGGCAATAATTTCCTACTACAATGTCAAGACTAGAGGGGCAGAGGCGGGCTTATCACATTGGGGTTATTGTTTGGGCTTCAATGCAGGTGTTTCTCTTAGCGTTGCTTTAATAATTGCATTTGGAGTTACATTAATCATAATTGCTCTTTATATCATAGCGGGCATTATCGGATTAATGATTTTGGGCGCAGTCTTAGGTGGCGGTAAATAGAACACAGCCTAACAAAGCGTGCACCCGACGCTGGGGATTCGGCGGCATTTTCAAGCATTTTTCTACGCCTCATCATTTTTCCAATCGGACGGCGTTCCGCCGCCCGCCCCAGCGCGGGTAACGCAAACCGTTGGACGAACCCTTGCACAATAAAGTGTTTATCTTATGTCTTCTTCCCGCATTTTGATTGGCTATATCGCCGCCTTGAATTTGGATGTATTATGCGATGGCG
>JAUXUT010000009.1 GCA_030680695.1 bacterium | reverse complement strand
GAAAGTTCGTCCAACAAAGCGTGCAGCGGACGGGTGGGTAGAGTACGAATTTTCAGGCTTTTTTCTACACCCGATCATTTTTCTGCTCTCGGGCTTTTATCTTACCCCACCCACCCGCCGCTAACGCAAGCCGTTAGGCGCAATCCTGCGCAATCAAATCAAAAGGAGATAGGGTCATGAAAAAGTCAATTGGGTCAATGTTTCTTTTGTTCGTTCTTATAACGGTTTTGATAATAAGTGGGTGTGCTCCCGCTCCAACACCCACACCTGTTCCGCCCACATTTACACTCGTTCCTCCAACGGCGACAGCCACCGCTACACAGATTCCATCTCCAACGCCTTTACCTGGGTCAGTTGTAATACCATTGGATTCGTTTGGAAAGAGTATTCCCTGGTTACCAATCGACCAATCAGCCATGCCTGGCACTTACTTTTTCTACTTCAACTTAGAAAAGCCGCCTTTCAATAGCATATTAGTGCGACAAGCCTTTGCCGCCGCAATTGATAGGAAAGCACTCGTAGAAATTGCTAAAAAGTATGGCGCAAGAAATCCAGAGCCTGCAACAACATTCACGCCATCGGTAACATTAGGTAGGGACTTATACAATGAAGTTGGTATCCCTTTCGACCCTTCACATGCCAAAGAATTATTGCGACAAGCAGGTTACACAGACCCAAGCAAATTTCCTAGCGTCATGTTGTTGATTAGTGTAGCAAGCTCTAATACCCCAGGTTTTCATGTCAAAATTACAGAAGCAATGGTTGACATGTGGAGACAAAATCTTGGTGTCGAAGTATCGTATCAAACGCTTGACAGGGGAACATTTTTCAGTCGTATTGATTCTGACCCATCAGAAATGTTTCGCTTGATAATTTACTCCGACATCAATGATCCCAATCACTTTTTGCCGATTTTCACAACTGATGCAGACTACAACTATGGCGGATTTTCAAATTCTGAATTCGACAAATTAATTGACCGTGCAGCTAAAATCAGCGACCCAGCAGAACGTCAATTACTTTATATGCAAGCCGAGCGTATTTTATGTGAAACTGAAATTGCTATAATACCGATATACCACTCACTCTATCCCGATTGGTAACAGTAAGCCAAAGAGCGCCTAACAAAGCGTGCAGTGGACAGGTGGGGAGTAGCCGCGATTTACAGGCTTTTTTCTCCCTTTGAGTTTTTCCTGCTCTCAGGCAGAATCCCAGCCCACCCACCTGCCACTAACGCAAACCGTTAGGCGCTTCCATGCAAAAGATAGTTGGAGTCTTATAAATGACAACAAAGAAACGTCTGCTCAAAGAAGAATTTGCCCATTTTTACGAAAACCCTACACTGGAAAGTCTTCGAGAATTATTGAAAAATAATCTTGGAGAGTTTCCCAATTTAGATTTTAAAGAAGTATGGTTGCCTTCATCGCAAATGGCGCGGCACATTCTCGCTATTGCAAATGCAGGTGGCGGATGTATTGTTATTGGCGTTGCCGAAAAAGATGACAAGACGCTAGAAGCAAATGGGATTGAATCACTGACGGACAAGGCAATAATAATAAATGGCATCAAGAAATATATTCCAGATGTATTATTGGAAGAAATCGAAATTGGCGATTTCCCTTACGACGCCTCTGAATATCCCAAATTAGTAAACAAGAAATTTCAAGTCGTGATTGTTCCCAGTGACTTAAAACGACTGCCATATATCTCAATGGCAGAAGGTGACAGCATAAAGAATAATGCAATATATACTCGACGTGGAACTTCATCGGTTGAAGTCAACTACGCAGAATTGCAAAAAATTATAAATAGTCGCCTGGAAACTGGTTATTCTTCCCGAACCGAAATAGATTTGCAAGCCCATATAGAACATTTGAAAATGCTGTACGGTCAGATTGATAAATATCATGTCCGAGTTACAGGTGGCATATACGAAACTCTCCAAGTCTTTGCTGAAAATGTAAATGTGATGATGGGTACACGAGAACGAGTTCCCAATCCCAATTATCCAGACGAAAATCTTGAAGAGTTTATAGTTAAAATGATAAATAAGAAAAAGAAGAGAATAGAGATATTGCTTGACACAGTAGACTTGTAAAACCAAAACGCGCCTAACAAAGCGTGCACCCGACGCTGGGGAGTCTGGCGCGATTCCAAGCATTTTTCTACGCCTTATCATTTTCCCAGTCGGACAGCGTTCCGCCGCCCGCCCCAGCGCGGGTAACGCAAACCGTTGGACGAACCCTTGCACAATAAAGTGTTTATCTTATGTCTTCTTCCCGCATTTTGATTGGCTATATCGCCGCCTTGAATTTGGATGTATTATGCGATGGCG
>JAUXUT010000004.1 GCA_030680695.1 bacterium | reverse complement strand
AATTTGGGGTGAACTCCCAGACCCTAAAGGTTTTTCTGTCAGATTGGGTACTTTGCTGGCAAAATACGCTGTTCGACAAGATAATTTGGCCAGCGAGGGAAACCTTTAGGGTCTCCGCCCCCAATTTTTGAGAAGATACGGATACACGGAATATCTGGGCGGCGGAGTCTTGTTTGCGCCGCGCGTTGGAAGCCCTCTTTGATATGGGCAGGCATATCGCGGCAAAGGGATTTGGCGAAGCTGTCACGGAATATAAAGAGATTGCCTCAACCCTGAACAGGCGAAATGTAATTTCAACCAGCGACCTTGAACTCATGAAAAAACTGGCAGGCTACCGCAACCGCCTTGTCCACTTCTATCACGATGTCAGCGCGGACGAATTATTTGAGATTTGCGCCTCTCATCTGGGGGATGTTGAGCAAATTGCCAATGTCCTGCGTTCCTGGCTTGCAAATAATCCAGACATAATGGACGAAACTTTGTAATTTCGTTTCCCTTTTCATCCTTCATAATTCATCATTTATGACCCGCCCTCTCCGCGTTTTCCCTTCGACCCTGCTCAGGGCAAGCCTCTGTCATTCTTCACAAGATAAACCCGCTGCGCGAAGCGGACGATTTGTACCAAAAACTGCGCGCCGAAGTATAATTATCTTAAGAGGTGACCTATGGTTGTTATAAATATTCCCGTAGACAACGAAACCGCCAAAATCTATGAACAAGCGCCGCAGGCAGATAAAAAGAAAATGCAAATCCTCATGAGCCTTTGGCTGCGCGAGTTTGAAAAACCATCTATTTCCCTGGATGAATTAATGGATGACATCAGCCGCAAAGCTCAGGAGCGTGGACTGACGCCTGACATTCTGAATTCTATCCTCAATGGCTAATCAGGGGAGATTCGTTTTTGATACGAATGTAGTTGTCAGCGCGTTGCTGATGAAGAAATCTGTGGCGCGTGATGCGTTAGATAAAGCAAGGACAGCAGGGGATATTTTATTGTCAATTGACGTAATCGAAGAATTGCATGATGTTCTCAGCCGACCAGCATTTGACCGTTATGTTGACGAAGAAGACCGCTTGAAATTTCTTTCGCTGTTAGTCAAAGAAGCAACTTTGGTCGAAATTGCCGAAAACATCAAAGAATGCCGGACCCGAAAGATGACAAATTCCTTGAACTTGCTGTCAATGGCAACGCGACGCTCATCGTCAGCGGTGACAAGGATTTACAAGTCCTAAATCCCTTCCGAAACATTCCAATCCTCTCTCCTCGAGAATTCCTCGACACCAATTTCTAACTTCATCCTTCCTCATTCATCCTTATGTCTTTCCGCCCTCTCCGCGTCTTCCTCTGCCATGTATCCCCGACAGGGGGCTCCAGCAATGATACCCTGAGGGGCACTTCGCAAACCCGCCGTGCGAAGCGGACGAGTTGTATAAAAACTGCGCGCCGTCCCGCAAGGGGATGATAAGCCGTGGATTAAACCCTGGCTGGATGAAGAAGAACTCTACCCAAGGCAGGATTGGAACATGTGACGTCTGATTTTCGAATAAGGAGTTCCCATGACTTTTGACATTCACCAAATTGACGAGCTTGATTACTCAAGCGATGACGATGCTGAGGAAAGGTTTGACGCCTATCGCGATGATTTGTTGGAACTGTTTTTAGCTTCTCCTGAGTATCGACAACACGCACAAAAATATCCAAACCCAGGGTGGGCAGATTCGTTCATGGATTTTGGATTTAGATATCTTGGGTACAGCATCCCCACCATGAAAGTGAATGCCGTTGAAGAATTGGTCACTGAGATTCTCCCGCGCAAAGTCTCACTGCAATCCCGCGAAGACGCGCTGGATGCCATCCCTGAACTAGTGGCTTTCTGGTCTTTCATAAAACGCGAGTACGACCTGCGAAACGCGGATTCGATTTTAAAATACCTGAATTCCTTTTCGCCCGATAAGTTCGCCGATTCCATGTTTGACCCTGCCAAAGCGGGCATGGCAAAATCGTTTTTCATGTCGGGACAAACCGCAGGATTTGACATGACCGATATGAATCAAGCCAATCAATACATGCTTCTTCATAATGCGAATATACTGCATCATAGCGAACAGGAGAGAATAGCAAAAAAGGCGGATAATGAAAAGGAAAAGAAAAAACGCAAAGCCCAAAAAACCGCACGCAAACGAAATAGAAAACGCTGATCTTTTCACCGTTATAATTCACCCACCAAATTCATCCTTCATCCCTCCTCCTTCATCCTTATGACCAACCGCCCACTCCGAGTTTTCCTTTGCCACTCCAGCAATGACAAATCCGCCGTCCGCGAGTTGTATCAAAATCCGTTCCCATCCGCGCAAAGCGATCCGCTATGACATCCGTTGACAACCGCCCTCTCCGCGTCTTCCTCTGCCACTCCAGCCATGACAAACCCGCCGTGCGGGAGTTGTACCAAAAACTGCGCGCCGAAGCGTGGATTCAACCCTGGCTGGATGAAGAAGAACTCTACCCAGGTCAGGATTGGAACATGGAGATCGAAAAAGCCGTCGAAGCCGCCGACGCGATCATTGTTTGCCTAACCAAGAATTCAATTAACAAAGAAGGCTATGTTCAACGCGAATTAAGAATTGTCTTGGACTTTGCCGATTACAAACCCGAAGGCACTTTATACATTATGCCCGTGCGTTTGGAAGAATGTGAACCGCCACGTAGATTACGTCCATGGCAATATGCGGATTATTTTGAAGGTCAGCGTGATCGTTCATTTCAAAGACTATTAGTTAGTTTGAAAAGGCGAGCAGATTCACTGGGTTTGAAAATTGAAAAATCTGATCTTCCTATCGATCAAGTTTCTAGTCCGACAGAAGTTATTATGCCGAAAGAAAGTCAGGCTGAAAGCCTGATCTACGAAACGCCCGCGCCCAAAACAGAAGAAAAGCCAGTCATAAAAAAGAACTCCCCTATAGACAAAACAAAGCCTGCCACTAAATACGAAAAGCTAATTTGGCCAGGGAAGGTAAAGCCTACTTCAAAATACGAAGAGCTAATTTTGCCAGAGAACTCTCCTATAGATAAAGCAAAATTTACTCCTAAAAAAGATAAAAAAACAGTCAAAGAAGAGAGTCACCTTGAAGACATCTCCCTTGTCGAAGCATCCAAATCCATGCAAAGTGTGGCGTCTGCAAACAAACTCACCCTTTCCAATGGAATGGAATTTATGCATGTGCCTGCGGGAAAATTTTTTATGGGAAGTAAAGACGACAACAGACTTGCCTCTGGCAATGAACGCCCCCAACACACCGTGGATATTTCCTATGATTACTGGATGGCGCGTTTCCCAATTACAAATGAGTTGTACAATGCTTATGCAAAAGCCAAAAAGATTAAGCATCCTGTTGATGGCTGGGAACAGAAAAAGAATCATCCCGTTGTAATAGTAGGTTGGAATGAAGTAATGGCGTATTGCCAATTGTTAAACAGTCTATTGAAAACCGATTTGCCGTTTGGTTTTGTCTTACGCCTGCCCACCGAAGCGGAGTGGGAAAAAGCCGCACGCTGGCTTCCCTCTCCTCGTGGAGTATCTAGGGGTGGGAGCGAATCGCTCGAATATCCTTGGGGCAATGAGTTCAATAAGAATATATGCAATACAAGCGAAGGCGAAAAAAACGGAACAACACCTGTGGGCTTGTATTCCCCCCAAGGAGACTCGCCTTACGGTTGTGCTGATATGGCTGGCAATGTTTGGGAGTGGACTCACAGTTTGATCAAAGATTACCCATATAAGGTCAATGATGGACGTGAAGATGAAAAGGCTTCAACCGTGCGTACCCACGTGCTTCGTGGTGGTTCCTTCTTCTACAATGAGATGAAAGCGCGCTGTGCTTACCGCAACGAAGATGGCATCTACGTTCTCCTCAACTACATCGGTTTTCGTCTGTGCATCGCCCCGCCACTCCCTCAATAACTCTTGCCCGCTTCCACTGGGGAAAGTAAACTTTCACCGCCTGATTACTGATCACTGATAACTGATCACTGACAACTGGAGAAAAACATGCACCTCAAAGGAATCTACGCCCCCATCGTCACCCCCTTCAACGCGGACGAAAGCATCAACTACCCCGTCCTTGAACAACTGATCGAATACCTGATCGCCAACAAGATCGCGGGACTCGTCCCAGGCGGCACCACGGGCGAAGTCTATGCCTTCACCGAAACCGAACGGCTGGACATTTTCAAATTCACCAAAGAAAAAGTGGACGGGCGGGTCACGCTCATTGCAGGCACGAACTCTGGCGCCACGCGCGACGTCGTCCGCTATTCGCAGATCGCCGAGCAGATGGGC
>JAUXUT010000070.1 GCA_030680695.1 bacterium | reverse complement strand
GTTTTGATAAAGGGGTTCGGAATTCGGAGGTTGTCCGCCGGCTGATCTTTATCTCAGCGGTATCACCATTTCCACCTTTATATACGGTTCGCCGCGTTCTGCATCCATTTCCATGATGCCGGTGATTAGGACGGGTGTGGTCGAATCAAGCAGGCGCTTTGCAGCACGATACACCTCTGGAAATAGAATGGCATCCAATGTTCCTTGCAGGTCTTCCACAGTCAGGAAAAGCATCGCATCGCCTTTTGCTGTCCGACTGCGATGGGAAGTCTGCCGCACACCCGCAACAGTCACCCTGCGTCCAATTCTCTCAGCGGCTTCGAGAGTCGAGATCGCTCCGGAAGCGATGGTTTTCACTGAGACTAATTCAAGCGGATGGGCATCCAGACTGGCGCCAAGAATTTCCAATTGTGCTTCCACTTTTTGTTGCAGGGTCCAGTCCTCCCCGCTTGCATCCGTCCACTCAAACAGGCTCATCTGACCCCGCCGCCAGCCACCGGTTTGTAGTCGCCTCAGAAGGGTGGGGATTTTTCCAAAGCCATCCAATGCCCCGATCTTCGCCAGATGTTCCGCTTCCTGTATGCGTGGATCGACACGCGATAGGAAGTCATCCAGAGAGTTGAATGGCGCAAATTGGATGATGCGCCCGACGGTACATTGAGTCAACTCTTTTACCTGCCCTAAACCCATAAAGAGCGCACGATCTTCCGAGTCAATCATCCATTTCTAATTGTCGTTGACAGGGAATCCCCATATTGTTCGCCTCAAATCTATTCACATTTGTTGCAGAACTTTGGCTTTAGGTTGCGACACTCTGGATATTACAATATTATTGAGCATGATAAGCTAATACCCTTCCTGCCAACTCTTTTCCAAGCAACAATTCGGCAAGCATATTTCGTAATGCCTCAGCAGAGAGATCGGGATTATGCTCTTTCAGCCCTGCCATCATGAATGAGCGAACTGAACGAGACACCATCAAAAGAATATCCTGGATGTTCTCGTCGTCCAGGTTTATCATCACAGCAAATGGTTTGTTATCGACTGTTACAACTAACTCACCCTCGCTCGCCAATATTTTGCGAAGAGCGGATGGCTCATTTCGTAAATCTCGATAGGGTGCGAATTGCATGGCTAACTCCTTTTGTAGCGCACTTTGCTACACTAGCTTGCTCGATTCTCGGGAGTTAGTCTTATCTATCCCCCCTCGAAACTTAACGCCTCCCCCCCACGTATCGCGGGGGGGGGAGGCGTTTATCGGTGGGGCTGTTATGTCTGGCCCGCCGATAAATTAACTTAATGTAAGTATCATATTGTTCAGGGCAACGCAGGCTACTCATGTGCATTATTATAAAAGCCAAACAAAGTGAGTTCATAAGTGTATAATTGTCTCACTATGAGTGAGACAAAACGCTCCCCCTACGTTTGGGACTACGACTTAAGTGAGACGCAGTTTCGAGATATTCTCGAAGGGCGATTAGTGCTGGGACGACTGAATAGGGATTGGGCTGCACGTCGCCTTCTAGATTATGCCCCATACGAAGAGATCATCCGTCTAATCGGTTTCAAACAACTTGTCGAGAATTGGTCTCGCTGGCGGACTGGGGTACGTTCCAAGAGACGTGTACGTGGACTAGACTTTCTCGTCGCGTGGCTTCCGGTCAAACACCCCGAGGTCCTAAATGGATAGCTCTTCATATTACTTCAATGTTCTCTACCCCTTTCAGGATCGCGTGATCAAAATTACCAATCAAGTCGATACAGAATTCTATTTATCAGGCGGAACCGCCGCATCACGGGGTTATCTCGAACATCGATTTTCTGATGACTTGGATTATTTTGTTAATGACGATTCTCGTTTTGGATTATGGACTGAAAGGTTGCTGCAAGCCTTTAACTCTCAGTGGAAATGTGAAGTAATCCAAAAAGAAGAAAGGTTTGCCCGCTTCAATCTCATCGAAGATAGTTCCATGCTGAAGATCGAGCTGATTAATGATGTCCCTGCACGGGCTGGAAAACCCCAAAAACATCCCCTGCTTGGACGAATAGACAATGCCGAAAATATCCTTGCCAACAAAATTACAGCCTTGCTTGATCGCAATGAACCTAAAGACTTGGCGGACATTTGGGGGTTTTGTTGTGTAAAAGAATTAAATATCCAAGACGCAATTGCAAACGCCCAAGGGAAGGCAGCAGGCGTTTTTCCTGCCGATCTGGGACGTGCTTTGTGTTCTGTCAGTAAAGCCGATTGGCAGGCGATCCGTTGGATAGATGCACCATCTTTAGATGACTTTGTAGCACAATTGAATAAACTGGGAGAAAGTTTATTGTTACCGGGAAGTATGTAGTATCAGTAGTTCACGAAAAGGCTTGAACGTGGTTTACTTGGCCCTGACCAAAGAAACCAAAGAGCCGCGTTCAAACCTATGCTTAAAAATAACCGAATCTTACAATCTCAACAAGCGCTGAATGCGCTGATTGCGGTGGTGCGACCATAGTTGCCTCTCGATCTGCGTAATATGCGCATAACCGCAGAAGATCATATTGCTGTATTGGGTTATGCCAGCGGCAACCGCGTCAGCATGGATACGGCGTGCCAGGAATTGAAAGAAGCACCTTCGGTGAACCGTCTGCGCGAAGTGTTGGCAACAGCCCTGCCAGACCGCGCCACACTGCAACGTGCGTTGAACAGAATTCTTCGCTCGCAAACACCGCGCACGGTGAAGAAAGGAAAACGCTCGTACTACATCGCCATCGATAGTCCGAAGCATGGCGAGTTGGAAGTCCATGCCGTTGTGGTGAAGAAGTATTCCAAAGGACGCTACAAACGAAAAGGCGCGCGCTGGTTTGCTTATGCGGTTGGTCGTTTGTCAAAGTCGATTGAGGCGCACCAGGTTTTTGAAATGTACCGCCAACGATTTAGAATTGAGACGAGCTATCGCCAAATGAATCAAGTTCGTGCTCGCACCACATCCCGAAATCCCGTCGTACGCTTGTTGTTGGTCGGTTTGGCGTTTATCATCTTCAACCTATACATCACTCATCGCGAGCGCATTGCCATCTGCTTGAAAAATCCTGCTGGGCCTGTTTCCAAATACTGGTTGACGCTATGTCGCTTGGTTCGCATGATTGCTCATGCTGTTGAAAAGTTGTTCGACTTGGCTGATGCTGTTTTTCGTCACGCACGTTTCGCATTTTCGTGATCTACTGAGTATTGTCCAATGCAGACCTTGGTGATTGGCGATATTCATGG
>JAUXUT010000148.1 GCA_030680695.1 bacterium | reverse complement strand
GATTTTTCTTTATTTATCAATACCATTGTTTCTGCAAAGAGCGTCAAGCCATTGCCCCACAAGTTTCTGATTAAACAGAGTCTATCCATAAACAAACGTCTACTCTCTGTCATTCCGGCAGTCCTTAAGCCGGAATCCAGTCCTTTCAAGAGGTTTCAGATTCCGGATCAAGTCCGGAATGACACACAAATAACTTTATGGACAGACACTATTTAGTGTCTGTCCATAAACTCCCAGTTTTCTGATTTACGGATACAAATCCACACCGGGGGTATTTCATTTTTTCAAATTTTGTTGAATGTTTTTTTAAATCATACGCTGCATCAGTATTTTTAATGATTTTAAACATGGGTATCCCTTGTCGCCCTTTTTATGCCGGTAAAATGCCCGATGTCATTGCATCTGCGTTTGCATCTTTGCAAGAAGTGCCCCTGTCATAACACGAATGTTGTAAACGATCACGTTCCAGTACACCTTGGCGTCAAACCTTGCCCTTGTTTTCCATTCACACCGAAACAGTTCATATCCTCTTTTAAGATTAGAAATCACCGCTTCCATGCCGCTGCGCCATTTCTTTAAACGTGTCTCAATATTCTTACTTCTTACAATGTTCTTCAGCGACCCCACTATCTTGTTGAATACAATGTTGACAATCCCCTTTTCCTGCGCCATACGAGCATTGTTTTTTGATGCATATCCCCCGTCCGTCACCATGTCACGAGGCACTATCCCGTAGTTCCCATGTATACGGTCGATTACATCCGTATAGAGTGTTGAATCCGAAGGATTGCCTTCAAGTACCGTGCAGTCAAGTATCAGGTTGCTCCTACCAGTAGCAAGGTTCACCTTGTGCCCAAATTCCGCTTCCCGCTTCCCCTTTACGATTATATCCGTATGGTCTTCATAGATCGAAAATATCTTTTCTTTGTTAGGTACTGCCTTACCCAAAATCTCATGACGCCAAGAGATATCATAGACCTTCTCGGTCTTCGGCAGCAGCTCCCTGAGTTCTTTCATAATTGCCTGCGCTTCTATCCATCCACCTATTGTCTTGGGTAATGTCGCTGCTAATGCCCGTTCAGCCTGGTTGATGCTGCTCCTCAGCAGCTTCAGTTGTTTCTTGAATTCTTCCTCCCGTTTGTCTTTCTGTTTTGTGTTGTTGATCTTATAATGAGTCTTCTTCGCCTGTTTCTTGTAGCTCCGCACCTTTATCTCTACTCCGCTTTGCTTCAGTTTCTTCAGAAGCCGGTCTATTGTCTTGATACAATCCCATATCAATGAGTTGTTCGTCGGATAATGTATGTCCGTCTCTACTACCGTGCTGTCGGTTCGAATACTCCTGCCATCTTCGATACCTTCCCCTATTGCAATCTTGTTAATCGCTACCATCACTTTGTTCAGAGATTCCCCGCTTATCCTCGATATGTATTTCTGGTATGCCTCAAATGAAAACGGCTTGCGATCATCAAGCTTGACGAATATCGCGCACATCCTTGAATCATGCTGCTCGTATTCAAGCTCACGATATGTCAGGTTCTTCATCTCTTTGTATATCGCAGCCCTGACGATTTGCTCTACCGTAGGCATGTCCTGCCGGC
>JAUXUT010000139.1 GCA_030680695.1 bacterium | reverse complement strand
GCCCATCTGCTCGGCGATCTGCGAATAGCGGACGACGTCGCGCGTGGCGCCAGAGTTCGTGCCTGCAATGAGCGTGACCCGCCCGTCCACTTTTTCTTTGGTGAATTTGAAAATGTCCAGCCGTTCGGTTTCGGTGAAGGCGTAGACTTCGCCCGTCGTGCCGCCAGGGACAAGCCCTGCGATCTTGTTGGCGATCAGGTATTCGATCAGTCCTTCAAGGACGGGGTAGTTAATGCTTTCATCTGCGTTGAAGGGGGTGACGATGGGGGCGTAAATTCCTTTGAGGTGCATAGGGGGCTCCAGTTGGAAGATTTGAAGGTTACAGGTTGAAAAGTTGTGAAAGTTTACTTCCCCAGTGGAAGTGGGCAAGTGAGTTCCTTTTTGAAATTATTCTCTTGAAACTGAAAAATCCTGGCAGCCCTTATTCTTGAACAAATCCAAAAAACTTAAATCCTGGGCTAAAAGGATCCACCTCAGTGTTATTAGTTATTTTTGTATGAATAAACCTTATCATTTTCTCCGTATCATCAAATAGCTTTTTGACATTTTTAACATTACACAATTTTCCCCACTTAGCCAATGGTTCTTTGGGGTATTTTTCAAAAGCAAACACAGTTTTCCCATGTGCAAGTTGATTCCTGACATCAAAAATATCTGAGAAGGATTGAAAAGGGCGACGTGAAAAGTCTAATTCGCCGTACTTACTCATTAATAAACGAAGCTTTGCAATGGGTCTTAAACTTTCAAAATCATCCTTCCAGTGTTGCAACTCATCTTCCCCCATATGGTTCAGGTAGGCTTCAATACAAAAAGCTAAAAAGACGATAGAAGTCATACATTTATAAAAAACTATTTCTTCCTTTTTCTCAACTTCCGCATCTTTTATTGATGTGCCCGCAACATTGAAAAAATAAACATAGGTTTTTATATAAGCTCCTGCCATGTGTGTTCTTTTGGACTGGTTGTTAGTATTCTTAGGCATTACATTATTTCCTGACGTTCTTCAATTTGGCTTAATTGCCATCATTTATAGGATTGATATCATCCAAAGGAAGTGTGCTCTCAATCATTCCTCGGAGTTTTGGCGCCACTTTGGATTTTAATTGGTTTTCAGTATCTAAAAAGAAATTTCTCATACCTTGACTCAACTCAACATTTTCTACGTAGTTTTCTCGATCATCTTCATACCAAGTGCCTGGCACTTCGAATCTAACCAGTTGTCTTATCCATTTATTCAAATCGCCTATACCTAATGTCTCTAACCACCTTGTTGTTATGTGAAGATTTTCAAGAATTATGTTAGGATTTGTTGCCACTAACGAACGCTCAAGAAGAATCCCAAGTCCACATTGATATTGTTCATCTTTTATTGCACAGTAGCCTTGTGACTGCAAATTTTGATATATCCATGATGCTAAATCTAACGCAATGTCGTCTCTCATCCCCTTTGGTAGTTTATAAAAAATTGGTTCTATCAACTCTATTGAGGTGCTTGGATCCCACATCATCTTAGCGCAGGAGCGCGCTAATAAAAATTTTATTTTAAAATAGGAGGCGTAAGTGGATTCTGTGTGTTCTAAAAGGTATTCTAATATTACACGCGCTCTACCATAATCTTCATTTTTGTAAAAGTACTCTGCTTGGGAAAATAGGTCGCTGTGGGATGTAGTAGTCAACTTGGTAAGGATGTTTTTGTCAAGCCGCGTTTTCAGATAGGAAAGGCATATTATTAAGTGCATTTTGCCAGCCATGTTTGTTGGCGTTTGCTGTTGTAAGAAGCTATATACGCTGTTGTCCCCAATCTTAGATAAAGAAGAGATTGCCGTGACTTTTACGTCCCAATATTGAATAGAATTGATCAAGTTAATTAATGCTTCTATTGATTTTGGGTCACTATACTTACCAAGTGAATCAGCTATTTGATTAAGTTCTTTGCGTACTTTTGGAAGAATGCGTGGTAAGTACTGATTTGGATCTGCAAACTCGATAAGGGCAGACCAGTTTTCTGTTTTTACCCATTCATGGATCAGAGTTGTAGGTGGAATTTGTTCTGGATGTATCCACTTATATTTATCTAAAGGTTTTTTGTTAGAGAAAGGTTTGTTATTAGAAGAAGGATTGGCTTGCGAGAAGCCGAGTGCACGAGAAATTTTTACTGCGCCAAGTAATTCAGGATTAATCTCATAGGCTTGTTTTAAATACACAGATGCTTGTTCGATGTTTCCTAGTTCATAATACGCTTCTGCCAGAAACTTATATATATAATCATATTTAAATCCCAAATCAACAATTCGATTAAGGTGTTCTATACGGACTTCTGGCGTAGCTTTAAGTCCAGTCGCTGGGTCTACATATTGTGCCAATGCGTAATGTAAATTACGTAATACATCGGCTATCGCTGACCATTTTAGACCCGCAGCAAAAATGTCTTCAAGAAGTTGAATTGCTTCTTTTGAATGCAAGTTTATTCGCAAAAACTCCGCCCACTTCAAATACGTGTCACCTACGCTATCTTTATCAACAAATGATAATAAAACTGTTGCAGAATCGATCAGAATGGGATTAAGAAGGAGTTCTTTTATAGAATCTGATCGCTGGGCTCTAAAAGCAGAATGAATAAGGTGTAACGCAGAGACAGGGTCTGAAGAATTTTCCTTAAATCTCAACCAAGCCTTTCCGAAAGCCGACTTTCTTTCGGTAATACCGTCTAAATCAATTCCACCAAATGAAAATTCTATTGTAAATTCTTGATCGATAATAATTGTTTGCCAATTGTTTTCACTATGCTCTCGGTTGGCGCGGAACTTCTTCAAGTTAGCATATGCGACAGTAAGTTCTTGAGTTTTAACAGTTGCCGCATCAATATCATCGAGGTTTTTGTCGGGATGGTGTTTAAGCAAAGCATGAAAATATGCATGCTTTAATTCGTCATCTGAACAAGTAGGTGGGATATTGAACAATCTGTAAAGCGATTCTATTGTTACCATTTTTATCTAGTTAATTAAATTTTTGGTCGGGCAAACAATGATCGCATCGGCGGCTTCGACGGCTTTTTCGATCTCCATGTTCCAATCCTGCCTTGGGTAGAGTTCTTCTTCGTCCAGCCAGGGTTGAATCCACGGTTCGGCGCGCAATTTTTGATACAACTCCCGCACGGCGGGTTTGTCGTTTGATGAATGGCAGAGGAAGACGCGGAGAGGGCGGTTGTCAACGGATGTCATAACGGATGCGCGGATGGGAACGGATTTTGATACAACTCGCGGACGGCGGGTTTGTCAATGGGGGAATGGCAGAGGAAGACGCGGAGAGGGCGGTTGTCAACGGATGTCATAACGGATGCTCGGATGGGAACGGATTTTGATACAACTCGCGGACGGCGGGTTTGTCAATGGGGGAATGGCAGAGGAAGACGCGGAGAGGGCGGTTGTCAACGGATGTCATAACGGATGCTCGGAT
>JAUXUT010000137.1 GCA_030680695.1 bacterium | reverse complement strand
GGGCTATCAATTGGTACCTGCATAGGGGCGGCCCCCAAAATACGCCCTTTGATCGGCGTCTGAGGACAAGACGCCCGTTTTGCATTTAAGTCCCCGCGAGATTTTGGATGATTTTTGGGCTTGACGTGGAGGGACATCCTCTTTTTCCCAAAAAAAGCACCCCAGATGATGTCACCTGGGGTGTTGGGATGGGACGTTTTCTAAGGACGCTTTGTTGGCTGGCTTTTTGCTATAAGGTGACTGTCCTATGCCATGCGTCAAGCAAGACTTTTTGGAAGTCGCCATCTTTTATACCATTTTTTATGGTTTCGCCATCAATAGGAATTACAAGAGCCTGTTCATGGCTACCACGTAGCATTTCTTTTGTTACTGTTTCAGCAAATCCATTCCATGAAATAAGAAAACCCAGCGTACATCTATTGCTTCGGTTTTCTATTTTCTCTTTGAAAATCACAAACTCATTTTTGCCACATTTGGACGACCAGTTTTTACATTCAATCAGTAAAATAGCGGACTCTCGGCTAAATCGTGGGTCTTCGCTATCGTTGAGAATTACCAAATCAATTTCTTCTGTTTCAGTCGTTACATTTGTGTCATTCACTGAAAATCCAGATACACCTTCAAATAAAACGTAAATCAATTCTTCAAGCGCTCGCCCTTTTTCATAAGCAGATTGAGCGTTCTCGACAACTTCTACCAATTTATCTAATGGAAGTTTTCCCCATTCAAGAGTTGGGCGTTTGATACCCAAAATATTTTCAATTGCTTCTTCTCGTGCTTTTATTGCTAATCGTAAGGCTTCGGCTTCACCATATTTGGGTATCGCAAAAGACCTGTTACGGCGTTTACCCGTGATTGGGTCAAGCCATGACGCATACCAACAAAGGTAACTGTAAGATTTTCCATTTTTTCTGTGAGTAGTATTCAGCGACTTATGAATTCCAGCAATTCCGCTTTTATTTGTTTTTCGACGAAAGGCTTCAAAACCAGTTCTAGCAAACCCTAATTCTTTTTCCAATTCGTCACGATACTTAATCGCCGCCGCTAATGCTTGTTCTTCGCCACCATATTTGTTGTCGCTGAAATATTTGTTGTGTGGCTTTTTGCCACGTTTTATCCTGACCCACCAAGCACGATGAGTCTGCTTTTCAGAATCTTTTTTCGGATAGTCCATCCGCTTTATATTTCTTAATTCATCAAGTTCTTCTTTGTTTTCTGTCATTTACTTTTCCCTACAATGTTTGGAAGTGCCAGCCAACGGTTTGCGTTAGCGGATTTTGGGCGGGTGAGAAAAAGGCTTGAGATGTAGAAAAAGCCCGAAGCCAGAAAAATGCCTGTAAAACGCGCAGACTCCCAAAAATCCGCTGCACGCTTTGTTGGGCGTTTTTGCGTTTATTAAGGCGAAAACTGTTGCCATTCAGTCATTGTCACTTCATCGGTTTTATACACAACCCAACGATTATCCTTAATGTGCAAGTATAGTACAACCTTGAATTCGCCACCAGAATCTTCAAATTTATTGTTTTCATCAAGCCATGTGTAAAGTTCCATACCATGAACCAAGACTTCTACTTGTTGCTCGTTTGTAAATTTTACTTTGAATCGCTCGTAATGCTCTGGGAAAATATTACCATCAAATGGTTTTAGACTCTGATAATTTGTTACGATAAATTCTTCGGAATTAATACCTTGCTTAAGGTCAATATCATTTTTTAATTCAGGAAATTGCGCCCAAAGTTCTTCAATGTTATTGGTAATTACTGCCTGTTTTCGATAATGAAAATATTCTCTCAACGCTGGCATTAAGGCGACAAATGTCTCTGGGTCTGGCTCAATAAAGCCTGATGTGCTTAAAGATGTGGTAACGCTTGGCGAAGAAGTCGGAGTAGATGAATTATCTGGTGAACATGAAGTCAAAAAAATAATTGAAGCCGCCAAAACAGTGAAGATTGAATTTATTTTCATCATTCTCTCCTGTGTTACAAGGTAAACGCCCAACGGTTTGCGTTACCTGCGCTGGGGTGGGGGACGGCGAAGCCGTCCAACCAGAAAAATGATAAGGCGTAGGAAACTGCCTGAGATTTGCGCAGAATCCCCAGCGTCAGGTGCACCAATAAAGAGTGGGACTCATTTTTCACGCTAGAAACCGTCCATCGGTTTTGCGAAGTATACTCCGAAAAGACAGGACTACAAGCCGTACAAAGCAGTGGCGGCATG
>JAUXUT010000105.1 GCA_030680695.1 bacterium | reverse complement strand
TTGAACTGGCAACCGAACAAAGACATAAAGTAGACTTATTGAATGATAGCGTGCAAAAGCCATGTCGATCTTAGATAGATTTGTTTCGCCTCCCTCCACAGGCTGCAAAAATCGAATTTTTGAAATCCTCTTAACTATAGAATTCATGTCAGTGATGTTTGCATCTTTTCGGTCGCGCCTTGGCGACCAATTTAGAATCCGAACGACAGGAAGTTCCCAGCCTTTTACAAGCTCTTCCTTTAGGGCAATTTGACTTGTGCCAAATAGTTCTTCGAGAAACTCTAGCCGCCTAGCTTTGCTGATAGCTGGACGTTCGGTAAGATATTTCCACCATTTCACCCATTGCGTTTTAAATTTTGCAAGTAAGTTCAAAAAATATTTTTTAGGATTCATTTGAAGGCCCTTATTTTTGAGAAAATGATTTTTCAATCTGTTAAACCGCCATTCGATTTGCAAACTCAACCACTTCTCGAACTTCCTTTTCCGTAAACCACCGCTCCACCGCATCCGCGCCAAACATGTCCAGTGGCGGCTCATAGAGGTCAGCGGTTTCGAGATGGCGCTTCTGCAAGAACACACTCTGCACGGCACGCAAAAAGCGAATCTGGTCAGCGTTGTAGTTGTGCTGGGTCACATAGGTTTCAAACTGCCGAGCCACCAAATCCTTGTAATCGGGCAGGTATTGCATGTCCAGCACCTGTCGCACCAAACCGAGAAAACTATCGGCAGTGTGGGCGAAAACCTTCTTCAAGTTTTCGGGCGTCACTTCCAAGTCACCTTCACCGAGTTCTTTGGTCAGCGTGCGCTCCAGTTCGAGCAGTTGCCAGTCGTCAATCTTTTGTCCCTGCTGAATGGCTTTGATCGTCGGGTGATTGGCGACTAATTCTAAAATACGTGCTTCCACCAAGCGGCGGTATTCTGCCACGTACATTTTCTCTCCGCTTTTGGTGAGCAGAATATAGCCGCTGATGGCAATGGAATCCAGTAAATCGAGCTCAAGGAAAGAGTCGTAACGCATTTTATTTTTCATACATGGTGAAAGAACATCTCGAAGCAAATTCAATTCATTGTTCGAAAATTCAACCAGTTTTTCAGGGACACACATGCTCTTTGCTTTGATTTCGCCATCAGACAAAATCGTATCGCGCAAACTCTGCGCATCTTCCACAATCGTCCCAATGAGATCTGACAGGTCTCCAAGACCTGTCAGATCTTTTTCACGTTTCTTCAACTTCAAGCGTTCCACTTTGCTGATGAAGGTGGCCGCGGCGACATCCACGCCAGGTATGAGTCTCAGGTGCGGGGCGACTTTCAATTTCAGGAATTCGATCTTGCTGGGGATCAAATAGTCCCAGAAGGCATCTGTCCACGCTTCTTCGATCTCTGGCATGTGCTTACGGATGGTGAACGAGTCAGTTGGGATTTGCTGAATCTGCTCGCGCAGGTCAGCGATCACTTGCCTGCAATCAGGG
>JAUXUT010000061.1 GCA_030680695.1 bacterium | reverse complement strand
ACAGCCGCAATACAACCTGTTCGAGCGCGAACGGCTTGAGGGCGATTACATCCGCTTCTATCAGGAATACGGCTATGGCACAACGACGTGGAGTCCGCTGGCTTCGGGTCTGCTTTCGGGCAAGTACAACAAGGGAATTCCTGAAGGGACGCGCGGCGCTCTCAAGGGCTATGAATGGCTGAAGAACAGCCTGACCGACGAGGGCAAACTTTCGAAGGTGCGGGCGCTGGAGCCGATCGCGCAGGAACTTGGCGGCAGCATATCTCAGTTGGCGCTGGCGTGGTGTTTGAAGAATCCCTTTGTGAGCACGGTCATTACGGGCGCGAGCCGCGTGGAGCAGGTGCATGAGAACATGAAGGCAGGCGAGATCGCTGAAAGAATCACGCCCGAGATCATGGACAGAATCGATGTGATCTTTGGGGTCAAGAAGAAAGACGCAGACGACGATTAAAGGACGATAGACCGCAGACCGTTGACCGTGGAAAGCGTAAAAAAACTCCGAGGCATTTGCCTCGGAGTTTTTTTATATCTTTGAAAAATAATTTTCTTCCACGCTTTGCCAGGTCTCTTCGCGCAGTTTCATGTATTTTGATAGCAGCGGATGAATACGTGAAATATCTTCATACATTTTCTGCGCCACACGTCGAATGGAAAAATGCGCATTGGCGGCAGTGCGTAACTGACAGAACGCAAATGCTTCACGTAAATTGAATTGCGCCAGCACACGGCGATTAAATCCATTGGGGACAATATACTGCGCGACATCAGGATTGAAGGCATGGAGTTTCTCGTACATCGCGTGCGCCGCGTCCATCGCCGCCTCATACCTGGACCCGAAACCTGCTTCCGTTATCAGCAGCGGAGTCGTGTACCCGAGCCGCGTCGTCAATCGCTGCGGAGTCTGCGTCATCATGCGGTGACGTTTGAACTCGGCGTACGCGCCCTGGTCCATGACGAGGTCGAAGGTGTAGGTGGAATATTCCAACTCGCGCAGGGGAATATCGAATTTACCAAGTTTGCCGAGCAGGGTTTCAGCAAGTTTCTCGCGCTCATCCGCTTTCATGGATCTGACATGTGCGAGAGCAGCCGCATATCCCATTTCGCCGAAGCGGTAGATGGCGGCGGCAAGGATATTGGTTTCGCCGTCTTTGTCGTAGGCAATGAGGCTACACCAATCTTCCCTCACCCCAACCCCTCTCCCTGAGGGACGTGTGCCCGATAGGGTAGAGGGGCAAGGGGTGAGGGCAAGTTCCTTCACCGTCTCTACCAAATATTCATTCGCATCCGCATATTTGACCAGAGTTGGCGTTTCAGCCTTCGAGACTTCCTTCATCTTCGCGCCGATCTGACGCACTTCTTCGAGCGGATGTGAAAGCATCTTGCGGATGGTCATTTCGATGACGCGGGCGTTGGCGGTCATGCCGACGTTGGCATTGGCGGCGGCGGGCAGGATGAAGCGGCACCTGTCCACGTATTGTGAGCGGATGCGGCGGTCGTAGGCTTCATCGGATTCATTGTCACGGCGCGGAGTCCGCTCCACGATGAGATTCTTCGTCGGGTCCAATGATTCAGCATAGGTCGAGAAAAGGAGGC
>JAUXUT010000059.1 GCA_030680695.1 bacterium | reverse complement strand
GCGCAAAAAGTGATGCAGGCGCTGGCTGTCTATAACCGACCCGTCAGCCCCGCCGCGATCGATTACCTGTTGCAGCCGCATTTGCCAAGCATTGACAGCGCGCTGGTGCTGAATCGTTTGGTGAACATGCACTTCGCCCGCCGCGAGGCTGGACGATATTATTTACATCCTGCGGATAAGGAATATGCTTTCAGTATTATTCCTGAAGGGGAAAAGAGGAAAGAAGAAAGAATCGACTCTGACGAATTACGTTTTACGCAATACGCATTACTTGACCGCGCCGCGGACTACTTTGCCCAAATTCGCAAGCCGCGCGCCGAGTGGAAAAAACTGGACGACCTCGCCGCGCAACTCGCGGAATTTGACCTGCGCTGTGCTGCTGGCGATTACGATACCGCAGGATACATTCTTGCAGATATTGATTTTGATTATTTACAGGTCTGGGGACACTATCACCTTCTTATTAGTTACAACGAGAGCTTACAAGGAAAACTGACGAATGCCTTTTTGAAAAAACATAGTTTAACTGAGTTGGGGCTTGCTTATCGTGATATTGGTGATTCGCAAAAATGTATTCAATGTCACAATAAAGTGTTGGAAATAGCGAAAGAAGAAAAAGACCGTGCTTATGAAAGTATTTCGCTTGGCAACCTCGGAGCTGCATACCAGTACCTTGGCGATATACACAAAGCAATTAAATTCTACGAGCAAGCATTAGTCATTGCCCGCGAAATCGGCGAGAAAAAAACCGCGGGAAATCAGCTCGGCAACTTAGGCGCTGCCTATAATTATCTTGGTGAGACACGCAAATCTATCGAATTCTATGAACAAGCATTAATGACTAGAAGAGAGATTGATGACCATATCGGCGAGGGAGTTGATCTAAGTAATCTTGGAGAACAGTATTTCAAATTGGGGGAATACGACAAATCGAATGACTTTTATAGATCAGCCCTACAGAATGCTCGTGAGACTGGAAATAAATATGGTGAAAGTAAACGCTTGAATGGTCTTGCGAGCGTTTACCTTGAAAAAGGTGATTTGCAAAACGCTATAAAACATGCACAAGAATCAATTCAGATTGGACAGGAAATGAGCAGTCCAGAGGTGTGCATTGAAAGTAGCAATACCCTGGCTGTTACGCTACTGCTTTCTGGAATTTTGAAAGATGCTTTGCATGTCGTTCAAGAGGCTGAAAAATACGATCAACCCTATTACAACTTTAATATATCCTCTTTGCACGGAATCATCGCTTTGCGGCAAGGGGAAAGGGAAACCGCGCAAGAGGCTTTTGCCAAGTCCATTGCGCAGGCGGATGAAATCCTTGCCAAGACGCCCGAGTATTATTCCGCGCTGGATGCGAAGGGGCTGGCACTAGCAGGGTTATTGGTAATTGGTAATTGGAGATTGGATGGCGAGAGGGATCAACTCCATGCCGAGGCAATTGAGTCATTTAAGCAAACTCGAAAAATTGCGCCACATGCGGGGGTGGTCAAGTCCGTGCTAAGGTTGTTTGATGAGTTGGTCAAGTGTGATGAGGAGGGGATGTTGAAGGATGTGCGTGAGGTGATAAATACACCGTTGGTTGAGTAGGCGGCGATGCTTTTCCGCCGCCGTATCGAAACCAACAGTTACATGGAAGTTTTCTGTT
>JAUXUT010000089.1 GCA_030680695.1 bacterium | reverse complement strand
TTTGAAACACACCCAAACGATTTGAAGAGCAGGTCTACCAGATGTGCCGCAAAGGCACAGTCCAAGATGTGAGCGCCTTCCTGGGTCTAGGGTATGATGCGGTGGAAGGCATCTTCATGCGCTATGGAAAAAAAAGACGGCGGCGCGTCAGGCAAAACCAATCTGCGTCTTGAACATTGACGAGATTGCGCAAGAAAAAGGACACGGCAACTTTGTGCTGGTACTCAGCGCGAGCGAAGAAGGCTACGTTTTGGATGTTTTGCCTGATCGCGAGCGAAAAACACTCGAAAAATGGCTGGATGGACTGCTGCCAGAAGTGAAAAAGGCAATCAAGACTGTCAACCTGGACATGTGGGAGCCCTACACCCTGGCGGTCAAAGCCAAACTGCCACAGGCTCGGATTGTGCTGGATCGCTTTCATGTCATGAAAAACCTGAACCATTGTCTGACCATGGCTCGCCGAGAAATCCAGCGTACAGCTTCCGCTGAAGTCAAGGAACAACTGAAGGGCAGCCGCTGGGCCTTGGTCAAGAACGAGAAAGACCTGAGTGAAAAACAACGCACCAAACTCGAAACCGTGTATCAGGTTTCACCTGAATTGAAAGCCTGCCATCAACTGAAAGAACAGTTCCGTGCCATTTTTGAGACCATCACGGATCGCGAAAAAGCCAGAACTGCTTTGTTGCAATGGATCAAACGAGTGCAGAAACAGAATGTCACAGCGCTCCAGTCATTTCTGGTGACTTTGAACAATTGGTTTGAACTCATCCTGAACTCCTTTATCGAACGCTGGACAAATGCCTTCGCTGAAGGCGTCAACAACAAAATCAAACTGATTAAGCGGCGGGCCTTTGGGTTCTCCAACTTCGATCACTTCCGCTTGCGCATTCTGGTCGAGCGTGCCCCCAACCCCACTTAATCCCAAAGAGCCCTGTTTTTTATAAAGCAGAACGTGAAAAGAGATGGATTTGCGCAGTTTCCAAACAAACAGGCGACACAGGCTTTTTGATCACGACTTATCCAACAGACGCGATCAAGGAAGGAGTACGGATATGGCACAAGTAAAAGTTTATTACGACAGGGAAGGAAATACGCTTACTGTCTGGTTTGGCAATCCCGCCGATGAGTATGTCGCGGAAGAAACGGGCGAAGAGATTGTTCTAATGAAAGACCGTGAAGGCAAGGTCATTGGGTTTGAGAAGTTGAATTCACGGGACAAATAGGAGATGCAATAAAAGTTGCATTTGAGACAGTCGCTGTATAGAGAAAACCTTTGAGATTGAAAAACATCCAGGGTCAATGATTTTGGATGTTTTTGTTTAAGAAGACAGGACTT
>JAUXUT010000056.1 GCA_030680695.1 bacterium | reverse complement strand
CCGCAAACTCTTCTTGCAGGTTCAGCGGTGGGACAGGGATTGCCAAGCCACGAAGAATTTCCAAGTTAATATTCTTTTGTGCAGATTCAGGAGCGTTATCTTCAAGTTCTTTCTGCTTGAATGACAGCCAATATTGAACATACTCAACATTGGTTTTCTCTTTATTCGGCACGAAACCAACAACGCTATCGGGGAAACAAGCATCGAAAGTCAAAATTGCTGTTTTAGCAATATTGGCGGCAATCGTAATGCACAGAGTTCCCGCTTTCCACATTTTGCTTTGCTTCAAACCTAAATCAGAATAAGTTTGCTGATATGACTTGATGTAACTTCCCGCATTGGCAATATCACCAGTTTGAATAAATGGATATTTACCACCATAAAGTTCTGGCGCATTTCTCGGACGATTCTTGGAACGTCCACGATCTAAAGTTCCGATTTCACCTAATTCAAAAACGTCAAAACCTTTGGGGTTTTCTTCTGGGTTCCCAAACATCTCCAAAAACACGGACTGGAGCAGGGCATCGCCGAGATCGTGCGCAATCCGCCGTAGTTGACGCAGGCGGTCAGCGCGCGCCAGCAGGGACGCAATCCGCTTTTGCTCGGTCAGCGGGGGAAGGGGAATTTTTATGGTTTCAAGGTCTTCGCGTGAAATGGCGGTGAATGTTGAGCCTGTTCCTGCTTTGGCTAATTCAGGTTCGTAAAACCGCAAAAAGTAAAGCTGAAAATCGCGATCAAGTTTTTTGCCAACACGAATCGCAGATATGCCACGACCAATACAAGAACGTTCTTGGCTTACATTGGTTGGACCAACTGGCGCACGGACAGAAATCAAAATATCGCCAGCCTCGGCAATTCGACTCGGTTCTGTACAATAAATTCTTGGCGTTGGGTAAATATCGCCAAAATCAGTTTTGCCTTGATAAAACGGCAGACCTTCTCCCACAGTGTTGTACGTTGAAGAAGGCGGGCTTTGTCCCATGATGACTTGGGCAACGTCGGCAAGGAGTTCGTAATTCAATTCATCCTTCATCCTTTTGCCTTCATCCTTTTACCAACTTCTTCAATTCTTCAATTTCACTTGCCATCACACTTTCCAACCGCGCCAACCGTTCCAACGTCACAGACGGCTTCTCGTGATAGACAGCGTCCGCATCCACTTGACGGTAGCGGCTGGCGGAGAGATCATACTTGTTGGCTTTGACTTGCTCCTTGGTCACCCAGAACTGGCGGGTCAGACGATCCAATTCAGATTGGGGAGCAGATATTTGAGATTCGATATTCGATAATTCGGTTTGAAGCGTCCCGAAGGCTTCTCTCAGATCGGTAGACCGTCCCGTAGACCGTCCCGAAGGTTTTTCATCAAGCGACTGAGTTTTACCAGCCAAACCTTCGGGACGTTTTTTGCCGTCAGCGGCAGAAATGCCATTCGAAACAGGATCAACCGCAAGTTCGAAGGTGAGGCGATTAATCTCCGCCTGCATCTTTCGTCTTTCCTCCTTCAATGGCGCAAGCAAAGTCCGCAATTCATCCACGCGCAACTTTCTACTTTCCACGAACTTCTTATTCGTCCGCTTCTCCCAACAATTCACCACATCGGGAATATCATTCTCATCAATCGCCACCCGCTTATCGTCCAGCGAAAAACCAACGTGCGCCATATCATAGAACCATATATTTCGAGTCTGCGCGCCGCGCGAGAAGAACAGCACCGCCGTGCTAACCCCTGCGTACGGCTTGAACACACCCGATGGCATCGAGACCACCCCGTCCAGCCGGTTCTCCTCGATGATCTTTTTGCGAATCTCAACGTGCGCGCGGCTCGACCCGAACAAGACTCCATCGGGGACGATCACCGCCGCGCGTCCGCCCATGTCCAGCGCGCGCAAGATCAAATGCAGGAAGAGCAACTCACTCTTGGTCGTGTCCGCGGGCAGGCTGGGATGCACATCGCCCTTATCCACCGCGCCCTTGAACGGCGGGTT
>JAUXUT010000065.1 GCA_030680695.1 bacterium | reverse complement strand
TTTGACCTCGGCAATCCGATGTGGATTCTCCAACTGGTAATTGATTGCAACACTCAATCTGTACAGATCAAATAATGATGCTTGTTTCAAACTCTCGATGATTTTTGAGTAGTCCATTTTCTCTGCCTGGCATGATGTATTCTTTTCCAGTCACCGTTGTGATCGGGAAGGCAATAACCCGCCAAAATGGGCCAGCTACTTGGCTCATCCGCCCGGATTTGGGAGGTAAAAGAGGATTATCATGCTATTTTACCCTCATAATTTTCCGGGAGCAGCAAAATGGGTAAAATCCTTGACTGGTTACAAGAGCGTATCAAACACTGGACAAAACCGGTTACATCAGTCTTAATCATCGGCGCCCTTTCAGATCTAACCCGCAGCCGAACCGATCTGGTTGTAGAAAATGCGTTGCTTCGCCAGCAACTGATCGTGCTGAATCGACAGATCAAACGACCACAGCTAACCAACCCTGATCGTTTTCGCCTGGTGTTTCTATCGCACTTTACGGCGTTCTGGAAACAAGCCCTACATATCGTTCAACCGGATACTTTGTTGCGCTGGCATCGTGAGTTGTTTCAATTCTATTGGCGGCGGAAATCGCAGGGCAAGCCAAAGATTCCACCTGAAACGATCGCGCTGATTGAGAAGATGGCGAAAGAGAATCAATTATGGGGAGTGGAACGGATCCGAGGAGAATTGCTAAAACTGGGGATAGAAGTGAGTAAACGGACCATCCAGAGATACATGCCGAAAGACAGGAAGGAACATTCATCAAGCCAAACTTGGGCGACATTCTTGAAGAATCAAGCCGGAAAGATCTGGGCATGCGACTTTACGGTAGTAAATGACTGGTTGTTTCGGCAATGGTATATCTTTGTGGTGATGGAGTTGAAAACGCGGCGGATAATACATACAGGAGTAACAAAATATCCAACCGATGAATGGACGGCACAGCAGCTACGGGAAGCAACGCCATGGGGAAAAGGACCGAAGTATCTGATTCGCGACCGCGATAAAAAATATGCGACACACTTTTCAGCAGTAGCCGGAAGTATCAAAGAAGTGGAGACACCGTATCGAACGCCCCAGGCGAATGGGGTTTGTGAAAGGTTCATGGGCAGTATACGCAGGGAGTGTCTGGATCATATCCTGATCCAGGATGATCAGTAGATCACGAAAGCGCAATATGTGCATGGCGAGAAACGACATCCGCCAGATCAAATAAATTCTCAACGGCATGAGCGAGCATGCGAGCCAAGCGACGTAAAGTCAACCAAAACTTA
>JAUXUT010000042.1 GCA_030680695.1 bacterium | reverse complement strand
ACAACGTAGCATGTGAACATAACCACAAGAAAACGATTGAAGGCTTTGTCCTTTATCAATCAGCACATGAATCCTTCGCTTTTTTACTGGGTATGCTAATTTTTGGAGCAATAGTACTTTCTCTCCGACAAACTGCTAGATAGTTTCTATATTGATACTTTTGAAGTCTCAAATAGATTATATTTGGAATGTGTGGAGACTGGAAATTGTCTATCACCTAAAAACAAAACCTTAGTTGGTCCAACCTATAGAGAATCAATAGCCGATCCCAGTGTGCCTGAAAAAACATTTGTGATTGAAGATTATTTTGGTGGTAATCAATATTTGGATTATCCTGTAGTTAATGTTAATTGGGAAATGGCAAAATCTTACTGTGACTGGCGGGATGCTAAATTGCCAACTGAAGCTGAATGGGAAAAAGCTGCACGAGGTAGTGATGGGCGGATTTATCCTTGGGGCAATAATTTTAGTTGTGGAATAGGTAACCATTTCAACTTTATATTTACAGGGAATTGGTTTTATATAAACAATAACATTCCCAAAGATTCTGGTAAGGCTATTAGTTGGTATATGCCTTCAGTTTGTGATCAACATTATGGCACATCTCCAATTGGGGCGTACCCAAGAAATATCAGTCCTTTTGGTGCATTTGATATGAGCGGAAATGTTTGGGAATGGGTTAGTAGCCTGTATTCACCTTACCCTTATGATGAATTCGATGTAGAGAAAGATGAAAAAGATGGTAAAAGAGTGTTTCGTGGTGGCTCATTTCTAAGTTTTGACTCCTCTGCGCGTTCCGTAACACGTCAGTCAGCCGTAATAAATTACTCTGCACCTGATTTAGGCTTCCGTTGCGCCAAGGATGCGCCATAATGCCCGAACCCAAACGCCCCCTCAAAGTCTTCCTCTGCCACGCCCACAGTGACAAAGATGCTGTGAAGGCTCTCTACATCCGCCTGACCCAAGACGGCGTGGACGCGTGGCTCGACAAAGAGAAACTCCTTCCAGGGCAGGATTGGGAATATGAAATCCGCAAAGCCGTGCGCGAGGCGGACGTGGTGGTGGTTTGCCTTTCAAAGCAATTCAATCAAGCGGGGTTTCGACAAAAGGAAGTGCGCCTTGCCCTCGATACCGCCATGGAACAACCTGAAGGCGAGATTTTCATCATCCCTGCGCGGTTGGAAGAATGTGACAATCTTGAAAGCCTGAGAAAATGGCATTGGGTGGATTTGTTTGAAGATGATGGACATGAAATGCTCATGCGTGCTTTGCGTGCGCGGGCGGATAGGATTAGGGCTATTTTAATACATAGCCATGAAACAACTTTTCCAGAAAAAGAAACTATTCCTTCCGCAGATGGAGGTTCAAAGGATATTCGAGAAAATAAAATGAAGTTTGGTGGAAATGTTACTGATAGCGTAATTGTTTTAGGGGATGGTAATGTGATAAATATGAATACTCAACTTTTGGAGAAACAATCTGTAACTCATAACACATTTGAAGAAATCAAAACTCATATTGAATTTGGGCTGTATGGTGAAGCTTATAAAAATTGCATATTATTGTTGTCGAAAGGTGAAAATAATTCTTTAATTAATTTGCTTGCTGGGATTGCGTATACTCTTGAGAAAGGGGAAAGGAAACTACGCGATAATGATATGCAAATCATAAATAAGCATATTTCTTTAGCTGTTCGCGATAGTAAAGTGCGAAGCACCGCATTAGCTGTGCTTGGTTGTGTAAAATACAGTTATTATCACCTTAATAAAATATATGATCCTTCTACGCTTAATTTAAAGTTTATAAAAGAAGAACTCCAAAAAGAAATGGACCCTATAGATAAAGAAATACTGAATCTGATTAATCCTACGACGTATGCACTTGACTTTCTGGAAATATAGTAGATGGGGGATTCTATGCCTGAATATAATAATTATCCAAGAGATATTTGGGAATATGTAAAAGACTTGCCCTATATGCCTTCTCGTGCCGACAGAGAAAAATTATTCCGAGATGAAAATAAACGAGAAAGAGTAAAACTTTGGGATTATTTTTTTAGAATTAAACCAGAAGATGTTGGAAAACCTCAGCGTGCAGAGATTTCATTCATAATAAAAAACATTAGGATATCAATCAAAAAATGTAAACAGAGAGAGCAAGAAATACTTGAAAGAATAAAGGAGTTAGAGAAATCAGCCTTAATAAAGGTGGTAAAAAGACTTGCTTGGGGAATTGCTGTTCTAGTAAGTGTGTTGTTTATTGTTAGTCGGATTTCTACTGAAACAATATCTGTTCAAGATAAGTATATTTACGGTGCAGCTTTTTTTCTTTTTTGGCTAATTGTCATGGCTGTTTTTGTTGGTCTTGGATACCTTGTTGGAGGTGATAAAAAAGAGAGCAAGAGGCTTGCTGTAATCCTACAGGAATTTAAAGGAGAAAATCTTAAAGAGATTGATGAAGCTAGAAATCGGATTAGTAATTTAAAAAAAGAAGTTGCACGGTTAAGACGACAGCTGCCTATGCCGTTATCAGGGGAAGAAGTTCGAAAATGGCTTAATGGTGAATTTGAAAAATTATGGAATTATGCAAAGACAGAGGTAGCCTTGATTAGGGACATAATTAGTATACAAGGCGACCAGCCTGATGTAGAAATTAAGAATCCATTAACAGTATTAGGTCCGGGTGAATTGCAGCCAGAAATTCCAAGACATTTTTCGGTAAAAATAAATAAAGACTTGCATAAACACATCGGCGCAAAGCAAGCATACCAAGTTGATCCCGGAAAATATGGTGTGTTGTATGATGTTTTATACGGTGTGTATTTCTTTGAATATATTGTCGTGGCTGCGGATATGTTGGTTACCCATAGTTTTTTTTATGATTTTATAGATGATAAAGTTACTACTGAATATACTACTGAGCAATATTATACAGATGTAGTAGCATTGGCTATTGAAGAGGAATCCCGTAAGATTACAACGTTAAATAGGATGGGTAAGTTGATATCAATGTACATTGATGACTCGCCCGCATTCACTTTGTCTTTAAAAAGCGGTGAAAAACATAAAGTAGCTTTTGTGAGTCAAGAATATTTTATGAAAGTTAGCGATAAACTGGAAATCAGCCATGATGATGTTGACAAAATTTTCTGGATCAATCAAGCAAAAAAGGTTGCAGATAATGTTATAAAAGCACTGCGGTCTTACCTAAGAAAACATAAAGCCTTGTAGGTGTTTTTAATCAGAATCGAAATACTCCTGTTTCTATAACATTTTCTAAACACGATATAATCCCCTCGCAATCAATCCCAAAATCGTGAATCGGAAATCGTAAATGAAGAACTCCTCCTTCCAATCCATCATCCTAAAACTACAAGACTTCTGGGCATCCAAGGGATGTCTCATCACCCAGCCCTACTACACCCAGGTGGGCGCAGGGACGATGAACCCTGCCACCTTCCTGCGCGTGCTCGGACCCGAGCCGTGGAACGTGGCATATGTCGAGCCGTCTGTCCGCCCCGATGACGGGCGTTACGGCGAGAACCCCAACCGCTTCCAACTGCACACGCAGTTTCAAGTCATCCTTAAGCCAGATCCAACGAACCCGCAGGAACTCTATCTCGAGTCGCTCAAAGCCCTCGGCATCGACCCGCGCCAGCACGACATCCGCTTCGTGGAAGATAACTGGGAACAGCCCGCCATTTCCGCGTGGGGCTTGGGTTGGGAGGTCTGGCTCGACGGGCAGGAGATCACGCAGTTCACCTACTTCCAGCAGATGGGCGGCGTGGCGCTCGACCCCGTCTCGGT
>JAUXUT010000030.1 GCA_030680695.1 bacterium | reverse complement strand
GGAACCTTAATTACGAACGATGGTTCAACGAATAAAGCTGCAGTTGGCGTAGTCGGCGGCGCTTTGAGTTTTGATGGCGCGGATGATTATGTTGTAACCACACAGAACGTGGGAATTACTGGAGCTAGCGCAAGAACATTGGAGTTCTGGTGCAAGGTAAATGCAGTTGCATCCAGTCAATCTATACTTGGATGGGGGGCTGCTGGAACATATTACTCATTTGTGCCATCAATCTATCTTGGTCACTGGTTTTTCTGGGGCCAAGCGTATGATTGGGATACAGGCGTTACTCCTCAAACGGGTATCTGGCAGCATCACGCGGTGACTTTCGATGGCACAAGGGTTAGATGGTGGATTGATGGAAGTCAACTGGGAACGGGAGCTGACTTGCCACTCCTCAATACAACTAATAGTGCTTTTTATATGGGCCGGTTTACACCGGGCTGGTTTGGTTATGCAAATGTTGGACTCGACGAAGTGCGCATTTACAATCGGGCGTAGTCGGCCTTTGAAATCCAGAAACACTATGCCCAAGGCCTGGAGAAATACCAGTATCTTGCAAAAGAATAATGGCGTTGATTAGCTAAGCTAAGCAACTCGCTGCACCTTCGCTCCTTCGCTAAAAACGGGGTCAACTCTATTTTTATAATCAAAGCCCGACTTCACTTATTTAACTATCAAGAATTCTTGATTCCCATTCTTTATCCTTAATTCCTAAAAATGAAGAAACACAATCAAAAAGGATTTACCTTAGCTGAGCTTTTGGTGGTCATATCTATACTTGGTTTGCTTGCTTCCATTGTTTTAGTTTCTACCAGCGGCGCAACAGAAAGAGCCAGGATTGCCAAGATTCTCCAATGGAGCCAGAGCCTTCATTCTCTTTTGGGAGCTGATGTTGTCGGTATCTGGAGGTTAGATGAAAATCCCGCAATCCACGGGACTACAATGGTGGATAGTTCTGGTAATGGGAATAATGGAACTTTATTTACGAACGATGGGGCAACGAATAAAGCTGTGGCTGGCGTTGTTGGTGGCGCTTTAAGCTTTGACGGCGTGGATGATTATGTAAGTTGCGGGAATGGTTCAAGCCTTAAGAATATGGGTAGTG
>JAUXUT010000029.1 GCA_030680695.1 bacterium | reverse complement strand
TGAAACCTGTTTTGAGCCGTCTTGATATCCTCGATGAAACCGACCATTACAAGACACTTTCCGAGCAATTAGGGGAAATGGTTTCTAACAAAATCCTTTCCTATCACGAGTTTGGTTTACTCGAAGATGGGAAATGGAAGGTTGGAGCTTTCAACCCGCATGTGATTCTCATGGCTGAAAAGGAATCTCATTTTAGATTTTTACAGCAAATGCAGGATTTAACCGGCGCTTCGATCATCTCCACCGGCGGTCAACCCTCGACCATCACCAGCGAATACTTTACCGATGCTTTGAAAACCATGCTTGAAAAAGTCGGAAACATCGATAAAATAACTGTTTTATCCTTAACCGACTACGACCCTTTCGGCTACTCCTTGCTCGATACCTTCATGGGCGATCTAAAAACCTTCGGAATCAAAAACGCCCAGGTCATAAACCTTTCAGTTCCCAAGAATTACACTTCCGAGGAACTAGAAATGATGCACTACGACATCGAAAAGACCCATGATACTCCCGCTGTCACGCTTAACAGGTGGATGAAGCTAACCAACGGCATTGACGGCAAGCCATGGGGAATGGAAGTTGATGTTTTGATGATGAACAAAAACCGGGTGAGAGATCTGATTCTTGAAACCGGAAAACCCTTCTTTAAAGTTCCTCCACCAGTTCCTACCAAGTTCTGGAAAGAAACAGAGAAATTTCAACAGAGCTTGCTTTTTCAACTATCTCGTAGATAAACAAACACATTTAACCTCATAACATTTCTTTTCTACACAAAAGAAGATTCATGTATACTTTTGTGTTACTTTAAAAGAAAAGGGAGGTTCTATATGGCAAACGTGAGATCTCTTGATGAAAGCTCATCTATTTCAATTCGATTCTCAAACCGTTTATTAGAGCGGATAGACCACTTTATCAAATGGTTCAAAAAAGAATATCCGGGAATGAGCATTGGTCGGCCTGATGTTATTCGTATGGCGGTTGAACGCTTGATCAACAAACCTTCTTCAACCCCGAATCTTTTAGATGCCCTTGAGAATGACCAGGTGAACGACAGCAAAAAATTCGACAAGGAAAATAAAACACCTCTCGTTCTCAAGAAGAAAACAAAAAAAGCCTTATCAAAACGATAAAAGGTTTTCAGGAATCAAACTGCCGCAATTTTTGCGGTTCCACAATTTGCACCCAGATTCTTTCAAAAAATCCAAGACCTTCAAGCGGATCGGCGGGAGGTTCTGGTTTCCAGGGAATTACCGGCATCGCTGGTTTTTCCGGAGGAATTAACTGAATTCTCAACGCCCGGTTTTCACATTTCAAGGTTTTAATTTCCTCGACCAGGGCAAACAAAACTTTTTCAATTCCTTCGAACCTTTGAGAATAATCTACCTGGGGAGGTTCCTGTTTAACCGGCAAGGGAACAAAGGTGTTTTTTACCTCAAGAGCCGCAATCGATGGAGAAGCTCCATTTTTTACCGCCCGGGCCATAACCTCAAGTAAGTTTTCTGTTCCTGAAGGAACGGTTAAACTTCCTTCTTTTTTCTCAACCTCAATCCCAAGAAGTCGAACCCAATATCTTGCTTTGTCCCGCGTTACACCGGCTTTTGCCGCAGCTTCTATAAGAGAAATTTTCACAGACATGCTTTATTCCTCACTTTACCGCTGAGTGGTAAATTCCTACCGCTTCACGGTAAAGTATCGGCAAAGTGATCTGATCTGCTTATCCCTTTACCGCCGAATCTCTTTGCGGTAATTTTTTACCGTGAAATTTTACCGCCGAAGAATTTCATGAATAGAGTTACACCCAGACTATGTTTAAAGGTGTTTTTTCGGTTGATGGGCAAACCAGTTGAGTTTCTGTCAAAAGTGGGATAAAAGACGCAGGGCCGATGTTGCCATCGGCCCCGACTTCTGGTTCATGTCGGCGCTCGAGTTGCATCTCTGCAGAGCTCTATCCTCCGCCATGAACGGAATAAGTATATCAAAACTTCTGTGATAAAGCGTTAAAATCTTGGGGGTTTGGGGGCAAAGCCCCCATTTTAAAAACTCTTTTAACCATGCTTTGACTGTACGTTTTGTTTTAGTTATACTGCGATCCTGGTTCCTGAAATAGGGGCCTAAAAACACAATTCGCCTCCTGCTCTTGTGCTTGCCGGCCAGTGCAGAAAGGCGAATAGCGGTGGATGGAAGTCTACCGGTAACTAGGGATATAATATACTCTAGTTACGCCGTTCGTCAAGACTTCCATTCATCAGGCATGGGAGTCTTGTTTTGTTTATACCGGAAACTCAGAATGTGAATGTTGGGACGCCGGGAACAGGGGCAGAAAGTGCCGTTGATTTTGGTGTCTTACTTGATAAGTTAGAATATCTCCCCATTCGTTCATCCCATGCGGGTCTCCAAGGCACTTTTTTAGATAAGCCTTTGGTGGAAGGAATGACCGATGGTAAAAAAAATAATTCGATTGATCCGACAAAAACTTTAGTTAACCGAACCCGTTCAAAAACTTTGGACTGGGTAATTAAGGGAAGATTGATGAATGACCTCACCATAAAAGAAACCTCGCCGTTGCATCGAAAATATGTTCAGTCCACGGCATGTAACGGGACATTGACCCAGGAAGAAGGGAAAATCAAAGCATTTTATTGTAAAGAGCGCTGGTGTAGCGTCTGTAACCGGATACGCACCGCAACGTTAATTAATAAGTATGAGCCGCTTGTAGCGGAATGGGATGACAAATATTTTGTAACTCTGACGCTGAAAAACACAACAGGTGAGGAATTAGGCCAAACGATAGATGAAATGATTAAACTTTTTGGGATGTGCGCAACATCTGTTAAACAAACGAAGAAGATGGAATTTCTGGCTTTGAGAAAGATTGAGGTTACCTTCAATGAGATTGAAAAAACATTTCATCCCCATTTTCATGCCGTCGTAAAAGGGAAAAAACAAGCCAAATTATTGAAAGATTATTGGTTAGGGAAAGTGAATAAATATAAAAAAAATACGGAGGAATACCGGGCAGTTGAGGAAGCGCAGAAAATTGGTCCGTGTGACGAAAACACCGTAAAAGAAATGTTTAAGTATTTTACCAAACTAATTAGCGACCAAAAGCTCAATCCAGAGGCATTAGACATCATTTTTCAGGCCATGAGAGGAAGAAGAACGTTTCAGGCATATTTACCGAAAGATGTTCAGGAGAAGATAAAACAAAAAGGTGAAGATGAAGAGATTGTTTTAGACCGAGGAACCTCGGCCATAACTAGACTGAATGAAACGATTCATTGGGATTACATCCCGGAGGCCAGGAACTTTGTTGATACAAAAACCGGGGAACTTCTGACCGATTATAGACCGACCGCGACGTTTGAACGTTTGTTGTTGAAACTAAACGGCGAAGAAACAAGCCAAGCAGACACGCGCCCCCTGGCGGTTTTCCGACCGTGTGAGCGCGATCCGGTTTTAGACATCGTTGCAAAGTCGGAAAGTTCCGCCTTTACAACTCCCAGCGGTAGCGGCTCGACGGCCAGCCTGGGCAGTCAGGCCGAACGATTCCGCCGCTCTAAGATTTTAACACCCCACCCCAGCCCGAGCGGGCGGCCCCAGGTTTGCGAGGGGTCCAGACCGGCGGGAAGAGCCGGGGTTTTTTCGTGCCAATGGCACGAAGTGTGTGCGGGGTGAAAGGGTAAGCTGCGGGCGGGGTCGTCATGCCGCTTTTCACTTCGTAAAAACCGGCACCGGGCAAACCGCGACGCAAGGCCCGCGCCGACCTCGTGTCGTCACGCTCCTTGCATGTGTCGCTTTCTGATAAACCTGGTTTATCAGACTTTGCCGCTTGACGCCCCCGTCCTCGGCACTCCTTCCGGATCGCCTGCGCTCTTCGAGCTTGGCAAGCCGTCATCGGCTTTACATAAGCGAAGCCTATGTAAACTAACCCTTTCGCCCTGCCCCCACCATGGGCTTTCACACTCGCCAGCCCTGGCTCGTCCCCGGAGGGGGAGCCCATGAAAACCCCACCCGCCGGAACTGGTCCCAACGCAATCCTTCCCGTTCGCCCCAAGGGGCTCCCAGAAAAAATTAAAACTTTTGCTCGACTTCAATTTGTCCTCATCATATAATCCAGGCGTTACCGCACGATCGCAGCATTGAGACGAGAACTTTTTCACACCACAGATTTTGTCGTTGGAGGTGGGTCTTTTGTTCTCAAAAATTCCTTTTCGCAGAATTTTTCTCCTTGCCTTAATTGTTTCAATGATTTTGGCCATCACCGCATGTAATCGCAAAGATGCCGGTGTTGCGCCGACAACAGGCCCAACGATTTCGGAAAATCAATCGTTTGTTTCATCAAAGCCTTCCCCGGCGCTTATCGAAGCGGCAACCGGGCCGGTGAATATCGACCCTGTGGATACTTCGATTAGCGAAGCGATGCCCGAAGTTCTTTTTCAAAATGTTGAACAGTTGCCGAAACTCCCGATCAAGACATCGGTTGCGCCAAATCAGCAGGGGCCGAATCTCGCCTTATCCGCTTTTGCAACCGCCGACAGTTCATGGCCCGGGGGTCCATGGACGCCTGACAAGGGAAACGATGGCAGCATGAGTACAAACTGGGCCGCGAGATATTGGATCTGGAATCATTGGTATCGCCTCGACTGGCCTCAACCGACAACGATTAACAGAATATATATCACTCACCAACCTGAAGCAGGCTGGGGGCAGACGATCCAGCAGATCAGATATCTTGATGCAAACACCGGTTCATGGGTAACCATACCTGGTTTATTAAATTACTTTTATGGCGGCAACACCCCTGCGGTTGTTGATTTCAGCTTTTCACCGGTAACCGCAAGTGCGGCAGTCGTGTATATGAATACCGGACCATATAACCCCCACCCCAATTGGACGGTAACAATTTATGAAATGGAAGTCTACGGGCCAACGGTGGAAGTTACTTCGGTTACCCCTTATCCCTCAATTCTTTTGCTCGATAGAGCGGGCGCCGGGTCCGGCATTGTTTTCCGAGCAATTACAAGTGAAGCTGCCGAAGTAACATTTAAAGTTCGTCCTTCCGCCGGTGGAGCAGAGCAAATTATTGGCTCAAAACAAACGATTGAAAAGAACTCCGAACATGTCGCCAAACTTTCCTGGTGGGGGAAATTGCCGGGGGGTTCTATTGCTTCGGAAGGTTCCTATGAAATTATCGCACAGGTAGATACTGCTTCCCAATCAACCTCTTTTTCGATCCAAAAAATCGACGATTATGTTATCAACATGGGCGATGAGATGAAAGACGGCAAAGATCCTGCCGCAGTTGTCCCTGAAGACCCGAAATCAGAAAGTTGT
>JAUXUT010000028.1 GCA_030680695.1 bacterium | reverse complement strand
TCAGCCCAACGTATCTCAAGCCTGTATATGAAAAATTGAACGGCACATTGACTTACGATGAACTGAAAATCCTGCGCATGATGTATTTGATTTCAAAGCAGGGGTGAGCAAATTCCGGCAAACTGCCGGGCTATTTGCTGTATTTCTTTGCCAGCCTGCTTACTCGCGCAGCCGCATCACGGACATCTTTGAATGCATCCGGGAATTTCGTAATGACCGTCTTTGCCATCTCCTGAATAGTTTCAGTTCCATTCATCGAAGCGATAATGAATTTATCAATCGCTCCCTCGCTGTTTATTTCGGGCACATACGCCAAATCATTCTTCTTCAATTCAGCAAGCGGAATCCTCTGGCTATAAAACGTGGATTGTTCAAAACGCGCCTTTTCCCTCCCCTTCCCATCGGTGATATGTGTATTCCAATTCCAGACGTAATCATCGTCCACAAGGGTGGCTTTGAGTTGCAATTCGACCCGGTCACCTTTGGCAGCCCTGACCGGCTCCTGAAGCGGAAAAAAAACACTGCCATAGACTCGGAGATGTTTTTTCGCGCCCGGTTTGTTATAAAACTTTACCCCTTCGATAAACTCTGCGTCATACCAGATCATCAGCCCGCGGGCTGTGCCGGGGCGCAGGAACTTTTGGGAGACCTGTCAGGCTGCGTGCTGAGCTTGTCGAAGCGCCTTTTCACGAAAAACTCTCCACCAGCAGACTCTCAAACAACCCCTCCAGGTCTCGACACGCCCTATCGGGCAGTCGACCCAGCGCCTGCCGCGCGGACTCCGAGCCTCAAACGGCGAGTATCCGCCCGCGCAGCGACTCGACCACTCCAGACCTGACAGGTTTCACCGTGACGCGAATCCATCGAAACCCATGCGCGGACATGAGACTCCGAGCGCAAGACTCTCGCGGAAACCTGTCAGGTCTTTTCACGAGAAACTCTCCGCCAGCAGACTCTCAAACTCCACTTGCCGCGTGGACTCGCGAGGCTCAAACGCCGAGATCCGCCCTCGCAGCGCCTCGACCCATCCAGACCTGACAGGTTTCACCGTGACGTGACTCAATCGCAACCCATGCGTGGACATGAGACTCTGATCGCAAGACTCTCGCGGAAACCTGTCAGGTCTTTTCACGAGAAACTCTCCGCCAGCAGACTTTCAAACAGCCCATCTACCTGCCGCGTGGACTCGCGAGGCTCAAACGCCGAGATCCGCCCCCGCAGACTCTCGACCCGCACCACCACGCCTGCAAACAAATTATTTGGTTTTTCGTTTCTTGAGTGGTCTAGCATTTTGCCTCTGAATTTCTTTCCACAATTCAGGCGGGAAATTATCTTCAGCTACACCTTTTACATCTTTCCATATGCAGTTCTCAACTTGTTTTACTCTTCTCCATTTTGAATCAGTCAAATCCGCATCAGTAAAATCGCATTTCTTTACAATGGCGCTTGTGAAGTCTGTACCTACCAGGTTTGTCTTGATAAACAAAGCTTGGTGGATTTTTGCTTTTCGAAATGAGCCCTCAAATAGATTTGACCCAGAAAAGTCTACAGGTAATTTCTCCTGTATGTCTGTTTCTCTTCCAATCTGCGCATCTGAGAAATTGATATGATAAGCAATTACATCATTGACTTTTGTTCCGCGCAGGCTTGTCGCTTGGAAATTTGTTCGTCGGAGGTTTGCTTTGCTAAATTTGATGCCATGAAGCCCTGCTTTCCTAAAATTTGCATTCTCAAGATTGGCTGTTGAAAGATCGCAGCCTGAAAGGTTTGTATCGGACAGTTGGAAATTACGCATGCTGACTTTAGGGCTGGAGACTTCCCAATTTGAAGCGATTCGAAAATCAGACAATTTTCGATCACGTTCTGCTCGTCTTTCGTCAAGCCAATAAATCACCAGCGCCACAGCAATTCCACCAATAATCGCTTGGAGTAAATCAATAATTGCTTGAAACCAATTTGGTTGATTCATCTATCCTCCAAAACTCTCACTCAATAATGACTCAAACAGCCCATCCACCTGCCGCGTGGACTCGCCCATCCGCCCCCGCAGGGACTCGACCCGCGCCACCACGCCCGCAAAGTAGACCGTGGACGATAGACCGTTGACCGTGGTTTTCCCATCGTCCATCGTCTACCGTCCACCGTCAAAGGATTGCGCCAGCAGACTCTCAAACAACCCCTCCACCTGCCGCGCGGACTCCCCCATCCGCCCACGCAGCGACTCGACCCGCCCCACCACGCCCGCAAACTCTTCTTGCAGGCTCAGCGGTGGGACAGAAATATTGAAATCTTTGATTTGCTCAAAGTTCAAGGCTTGTCTTGTTGCGCCAGATTGGTTGGTAATAAATTTTTCTTGAAATGATGGCATTGAAAGGAAATAGGAAAGATAAATTGGATTGAGTTTTTCAGGCTTGCACCGAATTATGCAAACATGCTGATTTACATTTGCGAAAATTTCATCTTGATAACAAGCAACTCTGCCGATAGACGCACCCGTAATATTAAGCAAAACATCATTTCGTTTTACAAACGTGCGTTTCATCGAGTTGTAAATTTCTTCGCTTATAAACGCAATATCTGAAAAATCAAATTTATTCATCAAAACATTTTGACTTCTGATGAATCTTATGCCACTTGCTGTATAAACGTTTGAACCGCCCAATGGTGTTGAGCCAGATGAAACAAGGCTTGTAAAACCTTCTAACTTTTCAACGTTCAACTTTTTACTGTTTGTAACTGGATCCCCAAACATCTCCAAAAACACGGACTGGAGCAGGGCATCGCCGAGATCGTGCGCAGTCCGCCGTAGTTGACGCAGGCGGTCGGCGCGCGCCAGCAGGGACGCAATCCGCTTTTGCTCGGTCAGCGGGGGAAGGGGAATTTTAAAATCTCGAATTTGTTCAAGATTCAAATTTCCAATTGTTCCCACTTTCTGAACATCAAGCAATGATTTGGTTATTCCTTCATACTGAAAAACATACAAAAGAAAATCCAAGTCAATCGCGTTCGGTTTTAGCCTTACGAAAGCAACTGCCTGATTGCAATTCAAAGGCGGTGCATTCAGAGGCACGTAGCCAACTCTGCCAAGCGACCCCGCAATCGTAATTAGAAAATCACCTGGCTGTAATTTTGAACGCGCCAAAAGTGTATCGTGTGTTTTATCAGAAACATAATATTTGACCGACGTTACATCAACAGCACCCCCAACAACATCTTCTGCACGCAAAAATGGAATTCCTGAATCTAAAAATGCAACTCCGTGTGTTGTGGGAGTTGTTCCTTTGCTAATGACCTCGCTTATTTCACCTAACTGAACCCATTGCCAGTCAGTATTCATCCTTTTACCAACTTCTTCAATTCATTAATCTCATCCAACATTACACTTTCCAATCGCGTCAACCGTTCCAGCGTCACAGACGGCTTCTCGTGATAGACAGCGTCCGCGTCCACTTGACGGTAGCGGCTGGCAGAGAGATCGTACTTGTTCGCTTTCACCTGCTCCTTGGTCACCCAGAACTGGCGGGTCAGACGATCAAGTTCCGCCTGCGGCGAAGAGATTAGAGATTGGAGAGTAGAGAGTAGTCCTTGCGCTTCGGCTAACCGTCCCGCGCTATCAACCGTCCCGAAGGCTTCTTTCGAGCGACTCGACTTATCAACGCCAGCCTTCGGGACGTTCACACCATCAGAACCAGAATCAACTGCCAGTTCGAAAGAGAGGCGGTTTATATCCGCCTGCAACTTCAAACGCTTTTCCTTCAACGGAGTCAACTCCTTCCGCAACTCCACTATTCTCTTTTCTCTACTCTCTAAGAACTTCTTATTCGCCCGCTTCTCCCAACAATTCACCACATCGGGAATATCATTCTCATCAATTGCCACGCGCTTATCGTCCAGCGAAAAACCATCGTGCGCCATATCATAGAACCAGATGTCCTTCGTCTGCGCGCCGCGCGTGAAGAACAGGGCAGCCGTGCTCACCCCCGCGTACGGCTTGAACACACCCGAAGGCATCGACACCACCCCGTCCAGCCGATTCTCCTCGATGATCCTGCGACGCACCTCCACATGCGCGCGGCTCGACCCGAACAGCACCCCATCGGGCACGATCACCGCCGCCCGTCCGCCCATATCCAGCGCGCGCAAGATCAAATGCAGAAAAAGAAATTCGCTCTTCGTCGTATCCGAAGGCAGCGTGGGATGAACGCCGCCCTTATCCACCGCGCCCTTGAACGGCGGGTTCATCAGGATCACGTCATACTCGCGCTCATCATCGAACGACTTCGACAGCGAATCCATGTAATAGAACTGCGGCGACTCGATCCCGTGCAGCATCAGATTCATCGACCCAATGCGCAGGATGGTCATCCCCGAATCATTATCGAACCCCCGCAAATATTTCTTCGACGACATGAACGATCTTTCCGCCACCGATAACTGGTCGCCGATCAGATGGTGTGCCTGCCCCTCGGCATCGTACTCCAAAATCCCCGCCGACGTATGCTTCTCCAAAATATACTGGTGCGCGTTGACGAGAAACCCGCCCGTCCCGCCCGCCAGATCGCCAATACGCTCGCGCGGCTTCGGGTCCACCATCTGCACCATCATGCGGATGATATGCCGCGGCGTGCGGAACTGTCCACCGCGCCCCGCAAACTGCATGTGACCCAGCATATACTCATACAGATCGCCCTGCACATCCTGATTCTGCTCCGCGATCTTCATCTGATCGATCAAATTACACGCCTCGATCAACAACCCCGCCTTGCGGATCTTGCACTCTGCGCCTTGCATGTACTCCCAAAAGGATGATTTATCTTCAGCCAATTTAATCATCCCAGGGAAGACAACTTCCTTCACATGCTTCAACGCTTTTTCAGCTTCCATCTGCGTCCAATACCCCCAACGCATCTCCCTCTTAACCAACGGCTGATACGTCGTCCCCTTGCGTTTTGCCTGCCTCTCAACCGAATTCTCGCGGTCATCCAGCCGCTTCAAGAACAGCAAATACGAAAACTGCTCGATAGCATCAAACAAAAGCCTTGTTATAATAACTACACCATTTAAAACCAAAGAAAAGAGTTTATTCGCCATGAATGACGGTAAGTCAACGGTTGAAATGTTAGTCGACATTATTAAGGGAGATGATGCAAATCATCACCATATAGAAGAATACGTTACCTACTTTCCTGTTGAAAATTATATTTGCCCTGGAGAGAATAGTCGGATAGGACTTGGGGATCATATTTATATTAATGGAAAAGAATTTTGCGTCAAAGATAAAGCCGTCAAGAACAATGTCAAGATTTTTTTGCTAAAAAACCCATTAGGATAAAACCTTTCGAAAATGACATCAAAGTTGATACGGTGATTTTTCATCTATTGATGATGCAATTAAGATTAAGGCAGTTTTATATGTATACCAATTAGGAAGCCATTCGCGATGTTTTACGAGAACATCAATTATTTGTTTTTCGCGAACAGCATCACGAATGGTACTTCGCTTAGAAAGCCTTGACGCTCGCAATGCTAGATAGGCGCAATAAATCCAATCATAGTAAGTAACTGGTGCTTTTGAACCCTCAGGAGTTGACATCAAGTCGTCAAATGGCGCATCTGCTTCGTTGTCATTTATATCCCTCCCTAAACAATGATCAACATGCCCCATTATCTGTTCATATTGACTATTTAGCCAAGGCGTAAGTTCATTTAATAATTTTTGAGATTCATAAGAGTTGCCATACTTGACTACAATTTGCTCAACTTTCATCAAAATCCCATATGTGAGTAAGGTAAGAGCATTATTCTTTTGTACCCAATTTCGATTTGGATTTGAATCCCATACACCCAGTTCTTTATTATAGGATATCTTGAGATTATTTACCCCTTGAAGAATTGCTTTGTACAAATCAGCTACTTGTTCTTGATTTAAATTTAAAGATTCTCTATCTCGTACAGCAATTGACAATGCCCAAACCGAAACGCTAGTTGGGAATATTCGCAAATCAGCTTCTTCATTGCCCATTGTTGCCCATCCTCCATTGTGAAGTTGTAGTAAAACAATACTATTCAACCCATCTACTATCCATTTATGAATATTGACTGCTTCTGATTCAAAGATTTCCCTGTAACTTTTTGTTGAGTAAAACTCAATCATGGAAATTAATGCCCAACCTGATACTACTATATTAGGTGATTTAGATGTAGACCATATTGTTGGTTCTTCGACAAGCGCACGTTCATAATAGTGGATTATTTTTCTGATATGAGGGATTAATTGAACATCATTTATTGTTTTTATTAAACCATATAAAGACTGCGCAGTAGTCCATAGTTGTACAGGAGCGTGTATTTCATTTTTCACCTTGATTCCCCCGCCATCGGAGTCTTGGCATTGAATTATTGCAGAATAACACGCTTGAACATAGCCTGCTGGCAATACAGTTTTTCTTCTTATGTAGTAACGTAGTAAATATAAACCTGCCTCAAATGCCAAATAGAAAATCAAAGCCCACCGATAAGAAATTACCAATTCCAACAGTAATTTTGAAGAAGTTTTTAGACTGGCATAGTTTTGTAGAGCAGGATATAACAACAAAAAAACAATTATCATTATTCTTGTTAAGAATATTGTTTCAAGGTCAATAGCAGTTAACCAATTAGAACGGTATTTTTGAAATGCCTTGAGAGCTATGTAAACAGTAAAAGTTATAGTTAGACTAATAGATAATTGTGGAGGCAAGATGTCTTTTAATAAATCAAACAAATCCATAAGGTATTGCCTCCTCCTACAGTTTTGTAGGCAAAAATTTCTTTCTTCCCGAAAGCGAGTAAACCTGATTGGCAGCCGCGATTGCGCTATCTAGACTAACGTTTTCTTTTTTTATTTTAACAAATATTAAATTATCTCTTGCCTGTTCGATAGTATGGTGCAAGAAGCCTATAAAAACGAACCCTGTAGCTTTTATAAGCTTATTAGCAGCAATATTCTCTTCTTTACACTGAATAAATATAAACTCTGCGTTGCCTGCAAACTTATCCAGAAATATATTTATTGCCTGAGAGCCAAAGCCCATGTGTTGGTATGGCGGGTAAACATAAATCGTGTTAATTTTAATAATAGATTTTTTTGATTTATTTATCAAAAGCAAGCCAATTGCATCATTGGCAAGTTGAATGTCATACAGGCTTCGGCTACCGTTTTGAATATCTAAATAAACTTCTTTGCACCATTCATCATAAAACGGATACACATTACGAAATCTCTCGGCTAAACGACTCAAGGATTGCTCAACCTGATCTGATAATGTAACTTCAGTTAGCGTAATGCTCATTTCTGATCTTCTCACTCGCCTAATCAAAAGTGATTAATTTTCTTTTGTAACTCGTTCGGCAAATTCCATAATCCTAAATAACCACGTGCAGGTATTGGATTGGAAAGTTTAATTATTTTGCCTAGATACCATCCGAATTTTCCAAAAAACCATCTGTCATCTTTAAGAGAATACGAGGTAGGGATATCGCCTATAACACAAAAATCGCTAACAACACCAAGAAGAACGGCTGTTGCTACAATAACACCTCTCGGCAAATCGGGTGGTATTTCAGCCTTTGCTAAACTGTGCGCCATTTGAGTTCTTTGTTTATCAATTTTTAGGCTAGCATGAAGTGCAATACGTTCGCCTATCATCCTTTCTGGAGGCGCCCAGCTTCGGTTTTCTATACGTTTATCTAGTTCTATAATGCAATACAACCAAGGTTGCTTAATAGATAACACTTTCATTGTAAATTATGAAAGCCTAATCAGCGAGGAACTTTATTACATCATCACGGTTAAATAAAACTGGGATATTTTTTGATTTTGCAAACTCCACTTCTGCTTTTGCGCCGAAACTATCGTGCCAATTTTCTATTGCCCAAATCGCATCACATCTAGTTAGCAATTCTAAATCACCTACTAGCCAAGTGCTATCAGATGTGCCTTCAACGCCACCTAAAAATGCAGCATTTTTATGAGGACACAAAGGAACGCCACCGCTTTGCCAGACAAATATTGAGGCGGCTTCAGCTAATCTGATATTTTCCCGAACATAATATTCCCCGCGCGAATCCCTGTACTTGCCAGCAACATAAATAACCTTCATTTGAAAACATCCTTCCTTATCAGTAGAATTTTGAAATTATACACTGTCCATACAGAGAGCATGTCCACGGAGATGGCAATGCGCGGCCCGTCCTTCTTCTTGAACGCATCCACCAACGTGCCGCGATATTCTGATTTATGCGTGATGACCTTCGTCAGATTCGGGAATTGCGGATACATCTCATCGAAGGCGGCTTGCAAGCGCAACGCATGATCTTGTGTGATGGCAAAGACGATGGTTTTGCCAGGCAATTGTCCCGACGAGTCTTTCTTACACACTTCCCAAATCTCTTCCCACTGTTTGCGCAGCGTGTCACGGTTGCTGACTTCCCGTTCAAGTTCCGTGCCTTCATAATTGATGTCGTCGGGGTCGAGTCCCTTTTCGATCAGGGCGTTACGCTCTTCTTCGGTCAAGTCCACGCCATGAATGCCCTGCCGCTGGAACTTGGTCCGCGCGGAATATAAGTTGTAATCTACAAGAAATTTATCATCTATAGCTTGCTGGTAGGTGTAGAGATAGGTTGGCTTGCCATCTGTGCAATCAAAGGCAAGGAAGGTATCGCGGTTGATGTAGTCGGCAGGCGTGGCAGTCAGTCCCACTTGACGACCATCAAAATACTCCAAAACCTCGTTGAACTTGTTGTAAATCGAGCGATGTACTTCATCGAAGACGATCAGGTCAAAGAAAGCGGGTGAAAACTGCTCGAAGATATTGCTCAACGTTTGGAGTGTCACCGCATACAGGCGTTGCGTGCGAGCATTTGGATCATCCCAACTATGCAAGCGGGTGCAGGGCTCGCTGGGAATGAATTTCTCGAAACCATCATCCTTTGCTTGTTCAACCAGCGCATCACGGTCAGCCACAAACAAAATCCGCCGCGCCTGGTTGGAGCGCATGAACACATCGATCAATCCCATTGTGGTGCGCGTCTTGCCTGTCCCTGTTGCCATAACGATCAAGGCTTTGCGTTTGCCCCCGCCTAAACGTCCCGAAGGCGCAACCGTCCCGAAGGCTTCTTCCGAGCGACTCGACGTGTCCACGCCAGGCTTCGGAACGTTGTATACATCAAACGCTTCACAGACTCTGCGAATGGCTTCGTGCTGGTAGGAGCGGTCAACGATCTCGTTGCTGATTTCGATGGAACCAAGCGGTTTTGCATTCTGGCGGATGTAAAGCAGGTTTTCCAAGTCTTCGCGGGTGAAAAAGCCGAACACTTCACGCTTGTGCGCGTGTCCCACATCTACAAAATGGATTTCAAGTCCGTTGGCTAAAAATCCAAACGGGCGGAAGGATTGGCGCTTTTCGATTTCTGTGACGTAATGGGTGAGTTGCGCCTCCGCGAGACGAACGTCCACGGCGGTTTTCTTGGCTTCCACCACCGCCAGCACTTCCCCGTTTTCGCGGTACAACGTGTAATCCGAAATTCCATTCCACGGCTCGGCATCATAGCCGTCCACGGGAATCTCTTCTTTCACTTTGGAATGGTCGCGCAAATACCAACCCGCCTGTTCCAACTGCGGGTCGATCATTTGCTTGCGGGTAATTTCCTCACTAATATTTCGCAACTACTCACCTCATGGCTGAGATATTAATTAACGGTTGCCTTTGACTTACACATCCTCGAGTCGAATACTGATATTGACAGTGCCGTCACCAAGATCAACGCCTTGCACGACGATCGCATTTCCGCTTTCGTGTCCGTCAAAGACCATACTAAACGTTGACACCTCAATGACAGTCAATATGGGTCTTTCTTTATATCCCATCGCCGCCAATTCGGTCAGGTAGAAATCCGCAGCGTCATTAAGGCTCATCTTCACCTGGAAAAGCAAAGTCCCGCCCGCTTCTGTAATATTCATCGCGCCATCAGGGATGGGGAATTCGTTACGCAACGAACCAGACGAATCCGTTTGTGAACCACTCGGAGACTGATTTTCCTCACCCAGCCCGGGGGCGGATGGAGCCGAGGAATCCACGACCGGGTCACTGCCGCTCGAAATTGCCTGACAAGCCAGGGATGCAAACAGCAAGGCAATGATCGCTGGTAATATACGAGAGCGTTTTATGTTCATTTTCATCTCCTTTAATTCAATTATTATAATTGTCCCAAAATCAGTTAACGCTACTTTCCCTATTCGAACTTCAAATTGATCGTACCCCTGACCAACAACAAAAAAGGATGCTTCGCCGTCACGCCCGTTCCCTGCTGGATCTGCATCCGACATGCCGCGCCGCTCGAAACCAATTCCTGGTTCCCAACTCCTTGATCTTTGGCAACACCCCAAACTCCCCTCCGCGGTTCGGCACTGTAACCGTCCGCGGGAATTTCGATCTTTACCTTGGAATGGTCGCGGATATACCAACCCGCCCTTTCCAACTGCGGATCGACCCCGCCCACAAACAGCGGGGCTTTCATTTCCTTCCGTGTGCGTTCTTCGGAGATTTTACAGGACATGTTCGCTTTGTTCCGTACTGGGCTATCCCTACATGATGCCTGAATAAGTTAACGAGCTTATTTTTATGGGTTTCCCCAAGGCCGCACATATGAAAAAATGAAATGCCCTGAAACAAGTCAATTTTACGACGTTTTTCCCCATTGGTAACCCTTAAAAAGGATCCACATAATCGCGAGTCAAGATGTCTAACCAAGACAATAAACGCCTAAAACTGACACAACAAGTCCAAGCTACTATTTGCAGATCAACCATCTTTTATTAACCCAAGATTCAAACCACAGCACGGGCGCCTCAATACTTGAGAGTCAAGTACAATCATCAAAGTTAATTCAAAACAGATGAGAGACGATCATGAAATCCTACCGTAAAGAACTCTGGTTCAACATTCCCGCCCGCAGGGGATTTATCAACATCACGCCGCAAGTGGAGGAAGCTCTGCTCGAAAGCGGAATACGCGAGGGACTCGCTTTGGTGAATGCCATGCACATCACCGCTTCGGTCTTCATCAACGACGATGAAGGCGGGCTGCATCACGATTATGACAAATGGCTGGAAAAACTTGCCCCGCACGAGCCTGTCAATCAATACCGCCATAACGACACGGGCGAAGATAATGCCGACGCGCACATGAAACGTCAGGTAATGGGACGTGAAGTGGTGGTGGCGGTCACCAACGGTCAACTGGATTTTGGCACATGGGAACAGATCTTCTACGGCGAATTCGATGGACGTAGAAAAAAGCGCGTTCTGGTAAAAATTATCGGTGAATAGGAGAAAACAACATGCGTTTACAAGGCAAAAAAATTGCAATGCTGGTCGCTGAAGGGGTCGAGGATTATGAATACTTTGTCCCCATGATGCGGTTGCAGGAGGAAGGCGCGCAGGCGCTCACTGCCGCCCTGGAATTAAAGCCCGTAAAGGGAAAAAACGGACTAACGATCACGCCCGATACATTGATCGAATCACTTAACGCAGATGAACTTTATGCGATCATCATTCCCGGCGGATGGGCTCCCGATAAATTACGCAGGTATGATGCTGTAAAAAATATCGTAAGGGAAATGGATGATGCCAAAAAGATCGTTGGCATTATTTGCCACGGCGGCTCCACTGCGATCTCCGCGGGCATTATCAAGCACGGCCAGCGCGTTACGGGCTCTACGGGCATTAAGGATGACCTCGTTAACGCGGGCGCTGTCTGGGCGGATGAAGCTGCTTTTCGGGAGGGCAATCAGGTTTGGGGGCGGGTCGTGGCGGATATTCCCGATTTCAACCGCGAACTCGTGAAGGCATTAGTCGAGGGGTAGCGGCTTTTGCTGCATCGTCGCAGGGATGGGGATGTCTAAAAAACTGAGGATGGTGGGCGCGATCTGTAAATGGGAGATGACTTCACCCGTATCGCCTCTCCCCCTACGGGATGGCTGGATCACGTAAAAGGGCACATCTCTCTGATCGGGCGTGGTGCCGCCATGCGACCCATCGGCGTTGATGCCGTGATCGCCTGTGACAAAAATCGTGTATCCCAACTCGCGCCATTCCATGAGAAGCGGCGCGAGTTTTGCATCCTGATAAATGGCGTGGTTGCGATATTCCCTGGTATCTGAGCCATAGGTCTCGCCGTGATAGTCCATGCCCATGGGGTGAAGCAAAAGATAATCGGGGAAATATTTGCGGACGAGGTGCGCCGCCGTGTGGAACAACTCGATGTCGGGATATTCATCCTGCGTGTAAAAACGCCCGTGCTGGATGGTGAGGGTTGCATCATCCACCTCACGATCATCAATGGGATCGAACGGCGCATGATTGTATAGCTCTGAATACCAGTAATACGCCGCTGCCGCTGTAACCCTGCCCGCCTCTTTCACGGCTTGGAATACATTCGGCTGGTTCGAAAGACGCACAATGGAATTTGAGACGATGCCATTTTCACTGGAGGGGATACCCGTGTGAATGGTTTCATACATCGGGCGGGACATGCTTGGCAGTTCGCCGATGATCTTATACAGGCTGGCTTGTTTCGTCTCTACAAGATGACCGAGAAAGCCCATGTTGGCTTTGGCAATGTCATATCGTAAAGCGTCGGACAGGACGAGGATGATTTTGTTCATTGGCTTAAATAGTAAAGGCGACAGCCGCTTCTCAAAGTGACTGTCGCCTTTATCGATTTCTTAATCTTCCAGAACCAATACCGCATTGCGCGAACAAGTCACCTGCGCCTTATCGCCAATATTGGGAAGTTCAAGGAATGGGTTATTGAACGTATCCACATAAAACAGGGTTTTGCCAACCATCACCTGAATGCGGACAATGGAACCGAGGAAGTTGATGTTTTCAATGGTGCCATCCAC
>JAUXUT010000025.1 GCA_030680695.1 bacterium | reverse complement strand
CATGTTGGCAATCGGTGTGGCAACCCTGATTTTTTTCCAGGCTGCAGTCAACATCGGTATGAATCTAAATTTGTTGCCTGTTTCGGGATTGCCGCTGCCATTCGTCAGCTACGGCGGCAGCGGACTCACCGCCCTCATGATCGGCATCGGCTTTGTACAATCGGTCGTCATGCGCCAGAAGGAACTGGAATTCTAAAACCCTGTAGGTCACGTTTGTAACGTGACGGTTGTTGTATTGAGAAGGCCGTCACGTTACAAACGTGACCTACACTCTGAGGAGTATTAATCTTGTCCACAAAACCCACTCGCACCCGCATCGCACCCTCCCCAACGGGACACATGCATCTCGGCACGGCGCGCGTCGCCCTGTATGATTACCTGCTCGCCAAAAAAACAGGCGGGCAGTTCATCCTGCGTATCGAAGATACAGACCTGAAACGCACCGTCCCCGGCGCGGAACAGGAAATTATGGACGGCTTGCGCTGGCTTGGCTTGCAATATGATGAAGGTCCCGATGTGGGCGGCAAATTCGGTCCTTATCGCCAAACCGAACGCCGTGAGATTTATCAGGCTCACGCGAAAACTCTTGTAGAAAAGGGACATGCCTATCCTTGCTTTTGCACGCCAGAACGCCTTGATAAAGTCCGTCAGGAGCAAATGAGTCGCAAAGAGAATCCGCATTACGACGGAACTTGTCGTGTACTTGCTCCTGATGAATCCGCAAAACGCATTGCCAACGGCGAGCCGTACACCATCCGTTTTAAGATGCCGAAAGATGGCGTGACCGTTGCGCACGACCATCTGCGCGGCGACATCACCACCGAGAATAAACAACTCAACGACCAAGTCATTCTCAAAACCGACGGCTTGCCGACCTATCATCTCGCCGCCATCGTGGACGACCACGAAATGCAGATCACGCACGTCATGCGCGGCTCCGAATGGCTTGGCACGTTCCCTCTGCATGTCAACATCGTCCGCGCCTTTGGCTGGGAGGAGCCGGTCTGGGTGCATCTCTCTGTTTTTCTCAAGCCGAGCGGCAAGGGCAAAATGTCCAAACGCGAAGCGGCGCAAGCCATGAAAGACGGTTATTCCATTTTTATCAAAGACATGCAAGACCTCGGCTTCACCCCCGAAGGCGTTTTGAACTGGAGCGCGCTCATGGGCTGGGGCGTCGCCGAAGATGACGTGATGACCGTGGAGCAAATGCTCGAACGCTTTTCGATTGATTCATTGACTCCCTCGCCCGCCGCGATCAACTTCCAGAAATTGGACCACTTCAATGCGACGCACATCCGCCTCCTGACGACCGAAGACCTGGCAGCCCGTCTCAAGCCTTACTTTACCCGTGAGGGACTCGCTGTCCGCGACGATGTGCTGCTGAAAATGATTCCGCTCATCCGTGAGCGTCTCACCACGTTGGAC
>JAUXUT010000023.1 GCA_030680695.1 bacterium | reverse complement strand
GCAGCGCGTCCCTGATGGGTGGGAGCGAAGTGCTTGAAACCGAATACATCTTCGACGGCGGCTTTGAGGCGGTGGAACGAACGCGCGCCCGCATACGACTCGTCGCCGCGCATGAGCGCCGCCCATTGCTCGGAACTCATCGCGCCTGTGCCTGAGTCGGTCAGCAGGTCAATGAACATGTCTTCGGCTTTCATCAGAAAGAGGTTGTAACCTGCTTCTTTTAATGCAGCCTCTCTTGCTTCACGCGGAATCAGGTGAATGGCTTCGGTTACTTTGATGCGAAACGGTTCGGGGGGATGTTGCATGGTCATTTTTCTCCTAATTTGAGTATGGTCAAATTTTGGGTAGCGAGCCTGGCATGTGTTCCCCTTGTATGTTGCCATTCGGTCTCCAATGACGGGATAATTTTACAACTAATTCCATTTTCCATCTGTAACAAATGTCATGAAAATGGGCGTAAAACGAAAGCGGACGTAAGAAATGTCCGCGAATTTCAAATGAAAGGAGGTATTCGAGTTTGTGGTTTTACTGTGCTATTCTTCCAGAATTTTGAGAGCCACGTTCAGGAAGTCTTCCGCTACTTTTACCGATTTGTACGCTTCACCTGCAGAAACGTGCTCCGACATGCCGTAATCCCCGATCCCGCGCAATTCAAATAACCAGTTGAGATTTTTGCCATGTTCCTTGTCCAGTCTGTTCGTTTTTACAAACAGTTGATGGATCAAAGCGATCACGCCGCTATGCTTGTTTGTGTCGGCGCCGTTTTTTAGCAGCAAGGCGCTTGCCGCGTAGAAAGCGGCGTAATAGGCACGCGAAGCGGCAATGTCATAATACTCCTTTTCGAGCATGTCTTTTGCTGCTTGAATGGAGGTGTTTGCGCGTTGGATATTGGCGGTAATTTCTTCGGCGTTTTGAGTCATACGGCGATGCCCTCCTTTTTTGCGTTTCGATACAACGAGGTCTTGCCTGTTTCGAAATCATTGACCGAGACGGGCTTGGCAGAGATCAGGCGTTTTGACTCGAGTTGAACGGGATATAGAACGTCCACCAGGTTTCGCAGTTCCGCAAAGTAGTCAACGGGTGGGGCAAGCAGGACGAGCAAATCCATATCGCTCGAAGGCGTGGGGTTTTTTCGCGCCATCGAGCCGTACAGGATGACTCCTTTGAGCCGTTTGCCATAGGTTTGCGCCAGCGTTTTTTTGCATTTGATGAGAATGCGGTTTCGAGGAGCCGTTTTGTAAACGGAACGCGCTTCGCTGACTTTCTTTGGTTTGGAACTTTTTGCAGTCATGATGTTTCCTGCCGAAATTATACCTGTTTCATTCTTACTTTATTCTGAATTCATCCTTCATCCAGCAATTCCAAATCTGAATCTAACAATCTCAACGCAAAGCCGCCAAGACGCTAAGATTTTGACCTTTCCTCGACAGAATCGGCAAGAGTACCATCTGGCGCAGGGGCAATCCTAAAAAAGCCTTGCGGCGTTGCGTCTTTGCGTTAAGGTTTGGCATCTTTGCCTTCTACACAATTTTAGATTTGGAATTGCTGTCCTTCATCCTTCATCCTTCATCCTTCATCATTGCCTTCTCGATCTCCGCCAGCGTTTCCTGCGCTTCGGACAAACCATCCACGAACTTTTCACGAACCTTCGGCGAATACGCCGCCCCCCCTTCGCCGAAGGTTCGTGGTTTCATTCGTGGACGGCTCTTTCCCGTGAGAGCGTATAACCAAATTAGACTTTCTTAAAAATTCAATTTTGCAATGGCACACCGTCCCTGCGTATGTATAATGAATTTGTATAGTTTAATATGGCGCAGGGGATTTTAGAAGTGCAAGTTGGTCA
>JAUXUT010000020.1 GCA_030680695.1 bacterium | reverse complement strand
CCTGATCGGGTTTGCGCGCCCGATCATCGGCAACATCCCGTCCATCAGCGAGATGCAGGCGATGTACACCGTCGGAGCGCTGGCAGGGAAGTACAACCTCCCCGCGGACATGCAGGGAAAACAGGCGCAGGCGTGGGAAGCATTATGCGCGGAGTATCCCGCAATCAACACCGAGAACGTCTACCCCGTGGAACATTTCACCTATTGCGACACCATCGCCCGTGAGATGGGCATCCTGCCGACGCTTGCGAACGTCCGCTCGCTGAGGACGTGGTGGAAGATCCATCTCACCCCGATCAGCACCTTCCATTATCTCGATGAGTACTTCGACGGAGGGGGGTTCGACCGCCAGAAGGTGTACATGCCCGTTGCGCTGGTCGGTTTCCTCGCGGTGATGCGCCTGCTGGGAACGCCGTTTCGGGTGATCAAGTCCCTGCGCAGATAAAGTGCCTTGGTATGTGGTTGAATATGCTATAATTTTTTTATACTATTTTAATCTACGTCCATCCACGGACGGTTGGACAGATGCGGCGGCGCTTTGTCCCTTTCCTTTAGCACAGACGCCTCCCGCCGCATCAATCCTTAATTCGTTGGGCGGCAAGTCCAGAATCTGGAGGACGAGACTCTTCTCTATCATCGATGAGGAAATACAAATGAAAAAGGATGCTCGCGATTATCTGAACACCGAATACAATAATTTCCAGAAGGCTTATGAAATTCAATTTACTCATTTCATGGGTGTGTTCTACTTTTGGATAGGTGTTGCGACTGCTCCTGTAGCGGCAGGATTGTTGAGTAAGCATGAGTTAGACTCACCAGTACTTCCGATCTTGTTGGCACTTGTTGCTTTCATAGGATTATTCCTTTCCGCAAAGATGTTTGATATTAGTATTACAGCGCAAGGTTACGAGTGAAAAGTTCAAAATGAGCGAGTTTTTTCTTGCGGTGTGATCGATAAGCGATGAAGTTACGTTGTTGGTAATAGCGAACTCGCTCCAAAGCGGATTGAATATCAAAAGCAAATGAAGGCAAAACGCTACAAAGCAAAATGCGAACTTGATAAATGGTGAGTGCAGGAGCCTGTTCTTGAAAACGAATTCTCAAACGAACCAGGAAATGATGAGCCAGACAGACTAATAGCATATGATGATGCCATCCCATCCAACTCCGCATCTCGTAATGATCCATCCCGATTTCA
>JAUXUT010000012.1 GCA_030680695.1 bacterium | reverse complement strand
GCTGATGGGTCTTCATCAGGATATATACATCATAAAAGTCTCTGGGGCGGGTATTGAGCACACTTCTCTGAAGGATTGTTTCAACTTTTTCCGCCAGGATGGTTTCGATGTTATAAGCCCAGATTTCAATCCTTTTCTCTTCAAAATTGGAATGAAAGGTGTAACGCACTGCTTCAGGAGTGATGATGTCGCCTGTAGTGACGTCAACCTTTAATGGAGTGTTGATCGCCTCGTATCTGGCGGTGATCATCACTCTGTAGCCGCCATATTCGTCTTCATCCCGGATGGGCGTAATCGAGTTTAGTGTCAAGATGACACCATCATTGAGTGGAAGTGAGCAAATCTCCGTAAAAACACTCTGGATTGCTTCATCTAACAGAGGATATCCTCGTATGGTTGCATCCATATCCATTGTTGTCCTGCTGTCTATTCCAATCATGGAGGCAATCAACATGCCGCCTTTCAGTATGAATTTATCCTTGTGTTTCGAGATGGATATTCTTTCCAACAAGCGCTCCAGCATGAAATTTTGCAGCACAGCTTGAGCGGGAATCCTGTTTTTCAAAGCCAAATTTTTTATCCTGGATTTGAGTTGCATGGCTCTTCTCATAGGAGGATCTCCAGATTTTCCCTGACAATGTTTTGCGCGCGGAAACGTTTGGCATAGGCGTATAGCAGGTCAAGGTTTCTGTCTTTGTTTTTTACATAACGCTTCAGCGCAGCATTGCGTACCTGGATATCAATTTGATTCCGGCTACGCATAATGTCGCAGATGGTTCTTTCGAGATCGGTGGTTCGGACTTTATTCCCATGTGGTGTATTCATCAAGATGATACCCAGGTCAAATAGATCACGACTGACATAAAAAATTTTATGTCCACTATTGTTCAGAAATTGAGAATGGTAACCAGATGGGACAGTGATCGAATATGCTAGAGGAGCCCTGTCCGTTAAGTCATGCAGATATAAGGCTGTCTCATGTGAAAAGATTGTTGAGCTGTATCTGGACTGGAAGCTGAACAGCTCATCCTCGATAAACGCGGCAGTAGATCGATATACTCCTCTGGAGACCCGTTCGATTTCGCCATTTTGCTCCATGATCGAAAGGTAGGTTCGGGGAATGTTGAAATGAGCCAGGTCGGACGTTAAGAGGAGACCTTGCCGGCTTTTCATGATCTGTCGGAGCTTATCCATTCGAGGTGAATCGGTTTTTACATTCATACTTATATTATACTTAAAGTGAGTATGAATGTAAAGTGCCTTTTTTGAAGATACGAATGCTGTAACCATATTTCTGTAGATCCTTCTTTACAAATTACCATCCACCGGACTGCCCCGCATGTGAGCGGTATGAATATCCTGATCGGTCTGTGCCAGGTAGCGCCGCAGGATCTGCAGGTCGGAATGTCCCATCAGTTTCTGGAGGGCGAAGATATCCACCCCATTGCGCAGCATGACCAGGGCGAATGCGCGGCGAAAATCGTGGGGGGTGGGGATGGACTTCAAGCTGACCTGTTCCGCGCGCCGGCGTAGGAAACAGCGCAAGGCGGAATAGGTCATCCTCTCGCCGTGAGTGGAAACCCACAAAGCTGGACTGTTGTCCTTCCGATAGCGCAGGTATCCACGGATCGCCCGAATGGTTTTACGCCCCAGAAACACCATGCGCGGCTTGCGTCCTTTGCCTTGACGGATCATTACCGCCCCGGTTGCCAGGTCCACATCTTCCAGGTTGATGTTCAGGAATTCTTTGGCGCGCGCGCCTTTGCACAGAGAACTGATGTCGTGAATAATTCACATGCGGGGGACGAACTTTCAATCCCAAACGCCTGGCCTCGCTCAAGTAAACACGCTGGCTGTAATACCCGCCCCAATTGGCAAGCACCGCCGCCATGAACTCCGCCGGAAAATATTGCTTGCACCAGGCGGAACGCCAGCCGACCTTTGCATATGAGGCGGCATGGGCTTTGGGAAAACCATAGCCCGCAAAGGCTGCCATCATTTCCCAGATGCGTTCGCCGGTCTCGATGGGAATGCTGCTTCGCGCCTGCGCTTCATTGACGAACTTTCTTTCCAACTCCTGCATCTTCTTGCCCGGATCGAAATGGCTCATCGCGCGTCTCAACAGGTCGGCTTCTGCCAGGCTGAAGCCTGCCAGTTCATTGGCGATACGCAGCGCCTGCTCCTGGTACAGGATGACCCCGAAGGTCTCATCCAACAATGGGGCGAGCGCTGGATGAAGATGCCGTACCGGTTCCTCCCCCTTGAAACGTCTTACAAAAGCATCCTTCAATCCGCCTGTCAAGGGACCGGGGCGGTACAGCGCCAGTGCTGCCATGATGTCATCTTCCGTCCTCGCATGGATCTCGCGCAGGGTGGCGCGCATGCCTGGACTTTCGATCTGGAAGCAACCGATGGTCTCACCTTTCTCGATGCGATTGGATGTCTTGGGGTCATCGGAGGGTGTCGAGTCCAAAACTGCCAACGGAGTCGGATATTGTCCAGGTTGATTCTGTTGAATGAATTCGGCTACATCACCAAGCACGGTTAGACCGCGGATACCCAACAGGTCGATCTTCACCAATCCCAATGCCTCGACTGATTCGAGATCAAGCTGCGTGATGACTACGCCCTTGCCTCCCGAGCGCATCACAGGCACAAGATCGGTCAGGGCGCCGGGTGCAACGATGACACCACCTGGATGCATGGAAAGATGACGGGGAATTTTCAAGATGGCTTCAGCATCATCGAAGATGGACTGATAGGAGGGATTGGCAGTTCGCAGGTCGGCAAATGGAGAGGGGGAGTCCTCACCATCCTCGGAGTCTTCGGAGCGCGCCCACCAGGCATGCGGCAATTGATTGGCGAGTTCGCGGACCTTGGCAGGTTCCAGTCCGTATGCCTTGGCGACATCCCCAAGCGCGGAGCGTGGGCGGTAGCGGTTGATCGTTCCCACCATCGCCACTTTGTCAGCGCCATAGGTGTCGAAGACGTGCTGGATCACAGCATCTCTGCGACGGGAACAAAGGTCGGCGTCGATGTCTGGCGGCGTGACGCGCGCAGGGTTGAGGAAACGTTCAAAGTACAAGTTGAGCCGCATTGGATCCGGGCTGGTGATTCCCAAACAATGCGCGACCAGAGAAGATGCAGCCGAACCACGCGAGGAATACGGGACTCCCGTTTCGCGCGCGAAGTTCAGGATGTCCTCGACGATCAGGAAGATCGGCTCGAAACCCATGCGTTCGATTACATCCAGTTCATGATCCAGTCGCGCTTGGATCTCCGGTATGATCTCGCCATAGAGTTCTTTGGCTCCGGTTGTGGCTTTGTCGCGTAGATGCTGCGTGACGGTCACGTCATCCGGCAGGGGCACGATCGGCATTTGGGATGTGCCAAGAGGCAGATCGAAACGACAGCGTTCGGCGATTTCCATTGTGGCGTGTAATGCCTCGGGAAATTCCTTGAAGCGTTCTTCGATGATCTGCGACGGCATGAACCAGGCATCTGCCGGGGCAAGGGCTGTTTGGGGAATGGTATTAACCGTTTGATTGAGTCGGATGGCAGCCAGCGTTTTTTGTAATCGGGCTTGCTCAGGAGTTTTGTAATAGACGGGGTGTGCCACCACGGTCGGCAATCCCAGTTTATGTGCCTGCTCGGATACCGATCCGGCGTTGGATATATTACGCAAGGCAACATACAGGCGACCTTCAAATCCATCTTGTAGACCGTGCGGGTTGCCGCACAGGGCGATCAGGTCTTTGGAATATTGAAAAAGCGTTTCCAACGAACAGGGAAGATCAGGATTGTCGCGCAGAGCCAGCGCGCTGCTCAGCCGGCAGAGGTTGGACCAGCCTTCGATACTCGTCGCTAACAATTGAAGCGGACCATTTTCCAGATCGATCTCCAACCCAATGACAGGCTGGATGCTGCCATCCTTGCAGGCTTTTACAAATTCAACTGTTCCAGTCAGCAGGCGATGATCGGTCAGTCCAAGTGCGGACATGCCACAGGCTTGTGCAGACTGAACCAGATTAGTCGGGGTCAGCAAGCCTTCCTGCAGGGAGTTGGCGGAGTGGGTCGTGAGATGGATGTACATCGGCACAATTGTAAACGTCATTGGAAAGGGAATGGTACCCTTCCACGGCAAAATGTTTTCGCTGTCAATGAAATAATTTTGCCGCATTATTCCATTACGAATGAAAACTATTGGCAGGTCTGCTGGAGCGTTGAGAGCATTTCAGGTTTGAGGCGGGCAGGGAATTGGAAAACCTGATGGAGCAGCGAATGTGAAGAAATCCTGGCCATTTCCATGCCAAGTGCTTGACCTGGTCGGCAAATTCGTATAATATATGAACTGAAAATAAGGATTAAACTAATTTCCAGGCGAAATATGCAGAAAAGTCAGTATTTGGAAGCCATCCTCCGATCCCCCAAGACCGTCTTTACCGTGGAAGACGTAGCTTTACTATGGAAAGAACCCAGCACGCAGGCGACCCGGGTGCGGCTCAGCTATTACGTGCGTCGTGGCAAGTTGTACCGCATCCGCAAAGGGCTTTACGCCAAGGACGCGAATTATATTAAATTGGAGCTCGCCACACGGATCTATGCCCCCTCTTATGTAAGTTTTGAGACCATTCTTGTCCAGGAAGGTCTGATCTTCCAGTTCCATACCCGGATCAGCGTCGCTTCGTATCTAACCCGCGATATTGAAGTGGATGGACAGGTCTATTCTTTTCGGAAGGTCAAGATGTCCATTCTCACGCATCCTTTGGGAATCGAGAACAGGAATGAGAGCTCCTTTGCAAGCAAGGAACGGGCGTTTTTGGACACGCTCTATCTTCACGGCGATACCCATGTTGACAATCCCAATAGTTTGGATTGGAATAAGATATTCGACATGCTTCCGATCTACCAGAATCAAAGCATGGAACGGCGGGTCCGCAGATTCTATAAGCATCAGAGGGAAAATAAACCATGAAACTCGACATCTCCGCGCACAAGACCATTCTCTTCCAAATCCTCAAGGACATCTATTCGGACACCAGAATCGCACCATTTCTGGGATTCAAGGGCGGCACGGCTGCCTTGTTGTTCTATGGACTGGATCGTTTTTCCGTCGACCTCGATTTTGACCATCTTGTTGAGGACCAGGAAGAGGTTGTATACGAGCGGGTCACGAATATCGTCGAGAAATACGGAACGATCCGGGAGGCGAACCGGAAGCGTTTTGGCATCTTTTACGTGCTCTCTTATGAGGACAAGGCGCGCCATATCAAGGTGGAAATCAACCGGCGGCAATTTGGCTCCCGCTATGAGATCAAGACCTATCTGGGCGTTTTCATGCTCGTGATGATCCCCGAGGACGTTTTTGCGCATACATTGGTTGCCATGCACGAACGGATTGGCAAGACCAGTCGGGACATCTACGATGTCTGGTTTTTCCTACGACAGCGTTTCCCGATCAATCGTGAGATTGTCCAGGAGCGCTCCGGCATGTCCTTTGATGCGTTCATGCAAACCTGCATCGGGCAGTTGGAGAAGATGAGCAACCGTAAAATCCTGGATGCGGTTGGGGAGTTTTTGACGCCCAGCCAGAAGGACTGGGCCAAGTCCAAACTGCGTGAAGATACGATTTCGATGTTGAAATTGAGGTTGGGAAGTTGAGTGGTGTCCGGTTTTAATCCAGACGCCATCCATCTGCTGATCGCCATGCCATCCGAGGTCTTCAATTGCAGGAACCGAGGTGGGGGGACCCTCACATTTTTCCCGGCTTCCCAGGGGCGCTGTTTCATATTTTCTTGAAAACGCGAAACAAACGTTTCCTTATACGAACAATATCATCGTCCCCATTTGGTAATTCGCAGGACAACGACAAACGAGCGTCTCGCAGACCCATGTGACCCAGTCAGGGCGCTATGAGCCGCATGGCAGGCGGGTTTGGGCGGGTCGCTCCTGCTTCTTTTCTGTCATGGGACGGTTTCAGTAGCGACACGGACGGAACACCCGTCCGTGTCTTTTTGTATCATGCCGTCCATGCCTGAACCTCAAGATCAATTTGCCGCATCGATTGCCTCCGAAGCCGTGGAAGTGCTGGAAGACCATCTGCTCTTTCCGGGCGGCTATTTGCTGCCGCTGTCTGCGCGTGGCACGGGTGTGCCGGGGATGGCAGACCGTCCCTGGTCGCGCTTGACCGCGGATGTCTTCTATCCCAACCTGCCGGTCATGTACTCCCTCTCCATGCGCCGCGAGCCGCCCGATGTCCTGCGCGGATCCCTGCGCGCACGTCGCACTCTTTTTGAGGGTTTCATGCTGGCGCTCGCGGAAAAGACCGGTCGGCGTCCTTCAATGGCGGAACGTTCCGCCGATCATGCAATGGATGCCGCTGAGTCGGAACTGACCTTTGGCAAGCCGGCCTTCAAGATCGCTTTGATGTCGGCGCTCTTTGTAGAACGCAATCGCTTTGAAGAAGCAGAGGCTGCAAGAAGGGTCATCGAATCCAACTTGCGTGCCCGTGGTCTCA
>JAUXUT010000006.1 GCA_030680695.1 bacterium | reverse complement strand
GAAATGGCAAACCCCATTGATAAAGCGTTGGTAGGCTTCGCCGGAGTCAATGGGATGGATTTGCGGGATCTACTCCTGCGGGTCAAACGCATCTACGATAAACCCTTCGATTCCGAGAATCGATATATGGTTTGCGGGTTTGAGATGGACGGCATGAAACGATACTTCGCCAAGGGGGATCCAAACCTAATCCTGAGAATGTGCAATCAGCATATAACTACGAATGGTCGGGTAAAGCAGATGGACAATGAGTTTTGGGGCATGCATCTGGCTTCCATGCGAGCGGTCAACCAAAGTAACGACACGGTTATTGCTCTGGCATATAAACCCGATATTGCTGACGACATGACGCAAAATTTTATATTTCTGAGTCTGCTACAATTGGAAAATTCGCTGCAGGCTGGAGCCCGTGAGATAATCAAGGTCATAATGGACAAAGGTATTCGAGGTCTTTTGCTCACCGGAGATAGACCTGAAACAGCTGGAAAAATTGCCGAGCAACGCGGCATTACCAAAGATTCAAAGATGGTTTTAACGGGAGGAAGTATTGCGCAAATGGAGTTAAGGGAGGTAGCCAGGCAATCTTCATATTGTTCTGTGTCCGCGAGATTGATTCCCACACAAAAAGGCGTCTTGATCCGTCTTCTGCAGGATAAAGGGCAGTGCGTGGGCATGATCGGCGATGGGGTTAATGATGGCATTGCACTAAGAATGGCGGATGTGAGCATCTCGTTCTTCAGGAACAGTTCCCCCATCGCAAGGAAATTCGCTAACATACTGATAAATGAATTGAACGATCTCTCCATCCTGCTTGCATCCGCACAACGATATAAAAATGGAAACCATCATCTCAAAATATTCAGAGGCTTAACATTGGCTGCAATATTGCTTGGTGTTTATACTTGGGTCTTTACCCACATTTCATAGAATAGGCATATCATATGGAAACGCTACAACGCATATTCGAACGGTTCGAACAAATCTCATCCGCCCCACGCGGAACAAAACGTGAGGAAATGATCTCGCAGTGGCTGCAGGGTTGGACAAAGGATAACGGTTTTTCCAGCCGCACGGACGCAACAGGTAATCTCAGTACTTCACGAAAGGGTTTGAACATGGTTAACTTGGTTCCGACCAAGGAAACCGATAACCATGTCCAAACCTACAAGCAAGATTACCCGAACAATCCGTTCCGAGCAAGTCCTCAACGCCTTTGTAGAAGTGGTTCGTAAGAACCTGCCACTCGATTTGAAAAATACGCGCATCACAGCCGATGACATTGTTTACGCACTGGCATACGCCAACGTCCATCGTCTACGTATAGAATCGGCTTGCCAAGAGTTACAAGGAGCTCCCTCTGGCAATCGATTGCGCGAGGTGCTGGTGGACGCCCTGCCAGATCGTGTAGGAATGCAGAGGATGCTGAACAGGATGTTTCGCCAACAACTACATCCGAGTATCTGGAAAGGCAAACGCGACTTTAACATTGCGATTGACCTGACGCTGATCCCTTATCACGGGAAGCCTTATGAAGACAAGAAGGAAATTGTGCGCTCTCTGCCAAAATCTGGAACGACCCATTTTCATGGATATGCTACCGTTTCAATTGTGCGGGATGATCGGCGCTATGTGGTTGCACTGCATTTCATCGAATATCAGTAGATCACGAAAAGGCTTGGACATGGTTTACTTGGCTCTTACCAAGGAGACCAAACCACCATGTCCAAGCTTGCCCTTAAAAATAACCGAATCTTGCGATCTCAACAAGTGCTGAATGCCTTGATTGCAATCGTGCGTCGATATTTGCCGCTTGA
>JAUXUT010000156.1 GCA_030680695.1 bacterium | reverse complement strand
GCAAAAAATAGCGCGGCTGATTTGGTCGCTTGTCTTGCGCCAGAACAGGCTAACCTTTGCGATAACTCTTTGCCTTTCGGGAGCGGTTATTTTTGCAAGCATTCGCGCCGAAAAGAATTTATCGAGATTACAGAAAAGTTGAGAAGCAAATTAAATTCTCTGCCAAATGTTTTGCAATCTGATAATCAAGAATAAGTCAGTAAGGTTTTCGTAGGTTTTCAAAATTGGCTTGGTTGTCGAGTTTATCGAGACACGTTTTCATTTGGTTAGCGAGTCTTTGAATCAATTTCGTTTGGGTTGGTCAAAATTCGCTTTTAGTTAATTAGCATTTTGGCAGGTCGTGTTTTTGGTTCTTGCTAAAAGTTAAGTTGTGTGCAAAAATTTGTCGTGTTGGCGGTGGCGTCTTTTTTCAGGCAACGAGTCTTGCACGACAAAACGCGGCTAACAAAGCGTGCAGCGGACGGGTGGGAGTCTGCGCGACTTTCAAGCAGTTTTCTGGCTTCAGGTTTTTCTACATCTCAAACATTGTCCACGCCCGCCCACCCGCCGCTAACGCAAACCGTTAGGTGGCTTGTCTATGTGTTCAAAATTCCTAACTTCCTTTAGAATAGATTTATGCCAAAATTTGACAGCAAATTATTCTGGAAATCCATACTCACAATTAGTCTTGCGGTTCTTGGAGATTCAATTATGAGAGAATTAGATTTGCTTCAATTTGGTTCACCAATTGTTCGAGCGGTGTATTTCATAATCGCCCTTGTTGTGTCTGGTGGTATTGTTCAATTTTCATGGGTGAGCATAGAAAAACTTCTCATTTGGAATAAGTCGCCAAAGCCAAAAAATATAAGCCTTTCGTACTTACCTCTTACAAATAATGAAATTCGTTTGAAGATAAAGAATCTTGAGTTTCGTAAGCCACAAGTAATAATCTCAAAGGTTGAAATAGGAATCAGCGGACAGAAAGATTGGTTGTCAGTAATTCACAATAATTCTGCGTTGAAGTTTCTCAAAAGCGTTGAAGTTCCATTTATCAAACTGAATCCAAAAGAAAATACGTTCTCAATTATTTATCCAGACAATGAAGTTTTAGAAAAGTTTGGATTTGGCGTTTATAAGTTTGACGTTGTTATTCAATATGGTTTTTCTACGCCGAGAGAAGGACTTTTGAGTAGATATGTTGTCGTTGTAGAATTTGGTGGTGGTGTGCTAAAGATTGTGAGTCTTCAAGCACCCGCCACCTAACAAAGCGTGCAGCCGACGTGTGGGATTCGGCGGCATTTACAGGGCTGATCCTAGCCCCAGCAGTTTACCAATCTCAATCATTTGCCTAGCCCGCCCACACGCGGCTAACGCAAACCGTTAGGCAACCCAAGAGCAAAAACCAAATACGTATTTGATTCACAAGTTTTGTTTTTGGGTTGAAGTCATTTTTTAGCGTGGCGGTTTTCAGGTCATAAGGTCAGTTTGTTTTTAGCGGTGGCACTTTTCTAATAAGCGGTTTTGGTCAATATCTTTTCAGCAAGCAGGTTTTCAACTTCTCGGCTCTTTCGTTTGGCAGTGTTTTCTTCGCTGGCAAAAGTTCAGGTTGGTTAAGTCGAG
>JAUXUT010000154.1 GCA_030680695.1 bacterium | reverse complement strand
GACTCGTTTTATGGAAGCAGTCGGTTCGCCCAACATCGTCTCACATGAAAGTTTGAATATAGCCGCCGCGAAATTAGGCATGTACCTGACTCAAGGCATTTACGGCTTGCCCGCGTATGACCTTGAAAACGCAAACTACGTCATTTCCTTTGGCGCCAATCTTTTGGAAGCGGGATCCAACCCGCAGCGCACGATCTCTGGTTATACCTTCCTGCGGCGCGGACGTGCGACACGCGGCAAGGTGGTTGTGATTGATCCGCGCCAGAGCATTACCGCCTCCAAAGCCGATGAGTGGATTCCGATCAAGCCTGGCGCTGATGCGGCGCTGGCGCTTGGCATGGCGAATGTCATCATCACCTCAGGTTTGGTGGATGCGGACTTCGTCAAGAATTATTGTTTCGGCTTCGATAACTTTGCTTCGGGCGGGGACCACAAAGGCTTCCGTGATTTTGTTTTGGAAAATTACGACCCGATCCGCGTGGAGCAGATGACGGGAATTCCGTCCACGACGATTGCGCGGCTGGCGGGTGAATTTGCGGGCAACGGTCCTGCAATTGCGATCATGCCTGGCAAGGGTGGCTTGCTCAACGGCGGATTCAGCGGTGTGTACACGGCAATGGCTGTCCACATGTTGAATGCGTTGGTGGGCAGTATTGAATCCACGGGCGGCGTGATGACCCAGCGTTACATGCCCTGCGTGGATTATCCGAAACTTCCATCAGACTCGGTTGCGAAAAAAGGTCTGAAAGCCGCCCGCATTGATGGCGCAGGCAGCAAATTCCCGCTTGGACGAAATTCCTATCAATCGGTTGCCGATCAAATTTTGGAAGGCGCGCCCGTTGAAGCGTTGTTCCTGTATGACGCCAACCCTGCTTTTGAAACCCCTGGCGGCAAACGCTTTGCAGATGCATTCAAGAAAGTGCCGTTCGTAGTTTCGTTCTCATCCTTCATGGATGAAAGCGCCGAACTCGCAGACTTGATTCTGCCCGAGCCCACTTTCCTTGAACGCTGGGGCGATGACCATATCGAAGGCTTGGGTTACCCAGGCATTTCACTGTATCAACCTGTCATCGAGCCGTTGTACGACACGATGAACACTGGCGATTTCTTCTTGAAAGTAGCCGAGGCAATGGGTGGGACAGTTGCCAAAGCCTTCGCGTGGAAATCCTACGAAGAAGTTTTGCAATTCCGCTTGAAAGACATCGGCGCGGACTGGGAACTGTTCAAGGAATTGGGCGTGTGGTTTAACCCTGGCTATCGCTTTGCCAAACGCGGCAGTCAGCATTGGATCGAGAACGTGGTCGGCGCGGAGCGTTTGAATGCGCCGCGTGATGGTTACTTTGATCTGTACAGCCGTGAATTGAATTGCTTCATCGGTGAAATGAAGAAGGATGAACTTGCGGCGCTTGGTATTTCACAAACTGGTGATGGCGCGATCCTTCCGCATTACGAAGCCACCGCATTTCAGGGTGATGAAGCGCAATATCCGTTCATGCTGAATATCATCACATTGATGAGTCTTGGTCCGCGCAGTGACGCCGCCAACATGCCGTCCTTGCAGGAGATCAGCGGTATGACCGTGCGCGAAACCTGGGACTCGTGGCTGGAGATGAATCCAGAATCCGCGCGGAAGTTGGGGTTGGCGGAAAATGATC
>JAUXUT010000153.1 GCA_030680695.1 bacterium | reverse complement strand
ATATAATGCAAGAGTATTAATAAAGCAAGTTTCATAGCAGAGCCAATGTAAATATGTTTTACACCCGGTTCCAGCCTCTGTCTTTAACCCATCTTCCGCAGTTCAAGAATTGAAAGTTAATTAATCCAATAGATTACGGTTCAGATTAGGCGATTTTCTTCACTACATTTTCGATAATCTTCGCTCTATTGGGCATAAGAATATTCATCCTCTGAAGCAGTACCTTCAGTTCTTTTGAAGGTGTAGAGACCACTCTCAGCCGTATGGTTTTGTCTTTTGCAGGAAGCAGCACATCAAGGGATTTTACTTCCCGCATCTCCTCAATGAATTTTCTTGGGGCAGTGCCGAGGCCTGATGCCTTCATCCATTGCTGAAGAGTCCTCCACATGGCCAGAGCCAGGAAACAAACCATGATATGTGCTTGGGTCCTGTCTTGTTTCCGATGATAGATTGGCCTCATTCCGAGATCGTGTTTTTCTGTCCTGAAGGCATCTTCTACTTCGGTCAACTGAATGTAGCGCTTCCATATTGTTTTGGGATCAGATTCCTTCCAGTTAGTGCGCAAGATGTAGTTGCCACCGCTCTGGAGCGCCCACTGGTAGCGATCCTCGTTCTTGTATATTTTGATATTCAGGCGCATGTCTTTTTCTGTTGTTGTTTCTGTAACTGTCACGTCAAACAGAGAAGCAGCGCGGCTGTTTCTCTCAAGTAACCGCCCGATCCTTCTTTCCGCCTTCTGCCGGTCTCGGAGTTTTCCCTGCTGAGCCTGCTCTTTGAGTTTGTTAAGTCCTGCCTCAAGGCGGGTAACAAACCGGTTCAGTATTGCCGTCTCCTTCTCCTTCCGGCCTTCAGAGCGACAAAGCACAAAGACTTCCTCTGAGCCTTCTGGGCTTGCGCATTTTTTCACTTCAACGCCGGGATGAACTTCTTCCCATCCCTTCGCAAGAAGTTCTTTCTCGAACTTCCTGAGCATGGACTTCGGTGTGCCGACAATGTATCTGGCTCCACGTTTGTGCATGAACTCTATGTTGTCTTCGCTCACCATGCCACGGTCCATTACCCATATTCTCTTTGCCTTGCCGTATTTGTTCTCCATGATCAGCACCATTTCTTCCGTTGTAGTAACATCTGTACGGTTGCCGTCGAAGATTTCAAAGGCAAGTGGCAATCCTTCCCGGCTGGTCACCAGGCCAATACAGACCTGTGGACAGTCCGGGCGGCTGTCACGGCTGTACCCCCTTTTAGCCTGGGGATTACCAAGGGCCATGCCTTCAAGGTATGTGGAGGTGATATCATAAAACAGAAAGTCAAAGGTCTCTCCAAAAAGTTCACCATAGCGCTCCTGCAAATGTCTGCACAGGGCTTCCTTATGGGGAAGCAGGACATCCAGTGATCGATAAAGACGATCATCGTTTACCCTGTCCGAGGGAACTCCCAGCAGATCATCAAGCGCTGTCTTGTCATACCAGGATTCCGCTATCTGCAGCTCCGAAGACGGCGCACAAAAACGCGCAACAGTGAGGATACAGGCCATTACTGACCACGGAATTGCTTCCCTTCCTTCCGGCATCTGTTCTTTACAGAATTTGGCAAAGTCGAGTTTCTGCCAAAGTAGAAGGGCAAGATAGATGTCACCAAAACCGCGCAGCCTCTCTACGCTGACTCGATTGATATCCACTGTGGCCCATGAAGGCGGCTCTTCTGTCTTTTCAAACAGGCTGTCCTGCGGTTGGGACTTGCCGTTGAGTATGCGGGCGATCTCTTCCCATCCAACCCGTTCTTCCTTATCCAGTCCCGGCAGTTTGCCGATGCTTGCCACAACTCTTTGTCGTGGTCCCCGGGCTGTGCGAACAGACTCAACAAGCGCCCAGTATCCGTATTCTTCTCCATCTGCTTTCTTGCTATAACGCCTCAGATACATGACTGAAATTATGAACTATCCATGAGGCTACTTCAAGGGGGGAATTCTTCACTACATCCGGGTTTTGGAATGCCGGTATTGATTTGTTTAACTTTTTAGCCGTTTATTTTTTGAAATGCGGATATTTTAGCGTCTTGCTGCGGAAGACGGGTTAGCCTTAAGACGTCATTCCCGCTGGCAGTTGAGCGGGAATGACGTGATGTTAGATGCCCTTGT
>JAUXUT010000138.1 GCA_030680695.1 bacterium | reverse complement strand
GCTTGACATGACCTTGGCTGGCGGGAGAGACCTTTAGGGTTTTAATAATCTCCTCTTCCGATTTTGTTCTCAACGACACATGAAAATGATTTCTCAACAGGCAATAGGCGAAGGTATCTGCGATGGGTTCGATGTGCTTGGCGTACAAGCGCATGAAGTAATCGTAATTGCGCTCCTGAATGAAAATATTCTCGCGGTTATTGCCGCGATTATAGATGTGATAGTAGGTATCGTAAAGTAAAGGCGATGGACTGGTCATGGTTGTTTGATTTTAGACCCTAAAGGTTTTCTTGGCTAACCTTCGTCTCGTTATGCCAGACTCCTTTGCCCGACATGGCGCGTGATAACGAAAGAAACCTTTGGGTCTCTTATACCTCGATCTCCCCGCTCATCAACTTCGGCAGCAGCGCGTCACGCACAGCGGCGAGGGTGGCGGATTGTTGTTCGTTATTGTTTATTTGCTCGAATATTGGACTAACAATTTCTTCAAAACGAGTTGCTGTTTGTACGTCAGGGATAACCAATTCAATATCCTTGAAACTTGTTTTGGAAATTTCAAGGAAGGTTGATCCATTTGCTCGGCTTATTATGGTTTCCATGTTTTCTTTGAGCCAATGAAGCATAAAGAGATTTGAGAGTTCTTTTGCGTTTATGGCGATAAAGCCTTGATTGATTGAGATGGGAACATTCGAGATCGCAAGATACCCTATTGGCGCTCTTGAAGATAAAAGTAAAGTGCCTTTAGGGAGAATTCCAGAACCAATTTGGGAAACGCCTTCTTTGGTAATTTTTCTTTCTGTATCCAGCAAAATAGGCGAACTCAAATTTGATAAGTCCTTTGGCGTTGCCCAATAATATTCGCCGTTCCAATATTTTTCTTCTTTAGTGCTTGGCGTCGTTCCGCCTTTAATTTCAATAACATCTCCCAACTTCCCCACCCGCCAGCCCTGCGGAATCCCTGAGACCCTAAAGGTCTGCCCCGCCTGCCTTGACCCATTCTTGCCAGACTCCTTTGCCTGAAGTGGCGCGTGATCGCGAGAGAGACCTTTAGGGTCTGTCTCGTCAGGGTCTGGAAAATTGAACTCCACAAACCACTCCCTAAAAATAGCTTGTGCAATGGACTCCAGCGTGGCGTTGGTTTGACGGTTGAGTTCAATCTTCTCATCCAGCGCGGACAGAATGTCCGCAATGCGGCGTTGAGTTTCAATATCATCAGGAATTTCTATTTCAAGGTCTTCTAGCGTGTCTGGTCTAAATGCTGGAAACGTAGTGGTTGTTGTTTCCGCAATTCCATTCAAATAATAAGTGATGGAATCTTGCGAAAGATAGTAATAAAGAAATTCTGGAAAAATTTTCTTGGGAGTCAGGACCGCAAAACCAGTAGATGCAATTGTATATGGTTTGGGGTTTCGGATAAATCCAAAATGCCGTTGAATAGGACGAACGGTTGAAAGAATTACGTCGCCATCACGCACAATTCTTTTTGCTCTACTTGGCGCTTCGCTAAGTTTAATCTTTTGCACAGACTCAAACTTATTATTTGTGACAGATGCCGTGTCAATATATTCAATTTCATCAAATGGGAAATTAGCCGTAATTGATTGAGCATTAATTTCAATCAATTCTCCGAGTTTATATTTCTTCCATTTATCATTAGAACTCATAACCAATCCCCTCCCACGCAAGAGACCCTAAAGGTTTCCTTGCCTGACAGACGCCATTGCCAGCCAGACTCCACCGCCCGCCATGACGCGAGTTGGCGGAAAAAACCTTTAGGGTCTGTATTGGCGAAACCTGATTCTCCCCTTTGGGGATTAGGGTCTGGTAATTGGAATACAAAACTTATCGGCATGTTTTTATTCCGCCAGCGTCAAAAAGCCCGCATACTCGCGCCCGCGGATATCAAACGCCACTACTTTGCCTTGAAGCAAGGCTTCTATTTGTTCGCGGGTCAATTTAAAAACAAAGGAATCGAAATTCTCGCCAAACTGTTCGCGGGCTTCGGTCAGCGTTTCGTAAACGGCAATGCGGTCTTTATCATTGTTCGAAATCATGGGTATTCCCTTCAAGTTCGTTTGTCATATATAAAAAATCCCAAAAGATATACATGACAAGGTTCTCATGTATAAAAAAGTGCAATTTCTATCCATGAGGCGGGTTGCGCGTGACGATGGGTGGCGCGGGGTTGGGCGGCTGGCTGTCGCCTTTCAGCAGGTTAAAAAGCGGCTGGTTCACATAGTAGTTGGCTCGCCAAATTTTCTCTTTGACCAAAAAGCCGTCGCGTGCCAGCGTGTCGAGATATTTGGCTGCGGTCAGGCGGCTTATGTTCAAGTCGTTCATCAGGAATTCGATTTTGGTGTAGGGATGGCGGAACAAATTGTTGATCAAATCCTGGCTGTACATTTTGGGATGGTCCGCGCGAATGCGATGCTTGGTATCCATCATCAAATTTTTAATGCCTTCCACCAGCGCGATGGTCTCCTGTGAAGTCTTTTCCACAGCATCCAGCATGTATAAAATCCACGCTTCCCATTCGCCCGTATCCCGCACGCTTTGCAACAGGCGGTAATACTCGGCTTTATTCGTGATGATGTATCGGCTCAAATACAAAATGGGAATGGATAACAACCCTTCCAGCACAAGATACAAAATATTGATGATACGCCCTGTGCGCCCGTTGCCGTCGTAAAAGGGATGGATGGTTTCGAATTGATAGTGAATGACTGCCATCTTCACCAGCGGGTCTGCGTCGTGCAGGTCGCTGCGATTGATGTATTCAACCAGATTATCCATTAAGCGGACGACGGTCTCGTAATCCTGCGGCGGCGTGTAAACGGTCGCGCCCGTTATGTCGTTGACCAGCGCCGTCCCCGCCAGTTTGCGAAAACCCGCGTCGTTCTTTTCAAGGCGTTTTTGGATTTCAAGAATATGATTCGCCGTCAAGATGCGATTTTTCTTCACCAACACAAAACCGTGCTTTAAGGCTTCGGCGTAACTTTCCACTTCCTTGGTTGCGGCGGTCTGGAAAGAGGCGGCGAGAAGTTGGGCTTTGTACAATTCATCGTGCGTGGTGATGATATTCTCGACGGCGGAGCTGTCTTTGGCTTCCTGTAACGCAAGCGTATTAATCAATATTCCCTGATTGGGAATTGACGCGGCGACGCCTTTCAACTCCGCCAGATAGCGATGCGCCGTCGTCAACTTTTTCAAGACGGCGTTTGACTCATTCAGGTTGCGCGGCGGCAAAGGCTGGACTTCAAAACTCATAGCCAATTCCTTTCAAGTTCTCGCGGATCGTCTTTTCCAACTTCGCGCCTTTGGTAAACTGCTCGGCAAGTTTGGTAGTCAGCGCGTTCATCTTCTCGTCAAAAGGTATCCCGTCATCTTCAACTTCTTCCGCCCCTACATAGCGTCCAGGCATGAGTACATAATTATTGTTCCGCACTTCTTCCAACGTGGCAGCTTTGCAGAAGCCCGCCACATCTTGATAAACAGACCCTAAAGGTCTCTTGCTTAAGTCTGGCGCAAAACTAACTTTGTCACTCTGCTTGATGGGCGAGTCTTCATGGCGGGGAAGACCTTTAGGGTCTTTATTGCGCCAGTTGTGATACGTACTGGCAACAAGGGCAATATCCGCCTCAGTTAGTTTTCGATTGCGGCGATTGGTCATTTCGCCAAGTTTGCGGGCGTCAATGAAAAGAATTTCATTTGAACGATTGCGAAACTTGT
>JAUXUT010000121.1 GCA_030680695.1 bacterium | reverse complement strand
GCGACGCACATCCGCCTCCTGACGACCGAAGACCTGGCAGCCCGTCTCAAGCCTTACTTTACCCGTGAGGGACTCGCTGTCCGCGACGATGTGCTGCTGAAAATGATTCCGCTCATCCGTGAGCGTCTCACCACGTTGGACGATTGCATCTCCTTTGGCGCTTTCTTCTTCAAGGACGAGGTCACACCTGCGCCCGAAGATTTGATCGCGAAAGGACTGGACACCAGGCAATCAGCAGAAGTCGCTCGAAGGGCGTATCAAATTCTGGCAGCGCAACCAGACATCAGTCACGAACGATGCGAGCCGCCTTTCCGTGACTACGTCGAATCAAGCGGATTTAACGCCGGGCAAGTCTTCGGCATCCTGCGCGTCGCAGTGACGGGGCAGAAGGTCAGCCCGCCATTGTTCGAGAGCATGGAAATTATCGGGCGCGAGGTCAGCCTGCGCCGACTTCAAAATGCAATTGGAATGTTGGAAAAGATGTAATCAAAAAGGCGGAGCATTGGCTCCGCCTTTTTATTGTCCTTTTACTTTTCTTCCCCATCCATTCGATACACGATCTGGTACGCCTGCATTTCCATCCCGCCGATGCTGACCTTGATGAGCTTGCCGTGTATCTGCGCGTCCTGCGGAATCATGTCCATGGCTTCTTTTGTGATGAGAATTTCGCCTGCCTTGCCGAGGTCTTCCCCCATTTTACACGCGCGGTTGACGGGGTCGCCGAACATATCGTCATCGTTGAGGATTAATATTTTTCCGTAGTCGATGCCAATGGTGACGTGGATGTCCATATCCTCCTGCGTGAGCAGGTTGGCGGACGTGAATGCGTGTTGAACGGTGATGGCGGTGAGGGTGGCGGCAGTTGGGTCGGGAAAGACCGCAAAGCAGTTATCCGCTTCAAATTTTATAACCCTGCCGCCGTGGCTGGTGATGATCGGTTCGACGGTCAATTGCATGCGGCGGATCATCGAGAGGTAATGCACGATCCCATACTTGCGGGTCAGCAGCGAGAAGCCCGCCATATCCAGCACGAACGCCGTGTTCTCGCTGCCGTATTTTTGCCAGATGCCATCTTCCAATTGCTTGCGCTTGACGAGGTCTGACTCCTGTGAATAATTAAGCAGGGTTTCCTGAAGGTTGGGGTCTTTTGGTTGGATGTGCATGTGTTCATTATAACGAAAAAGGTCACGGAGATGACTTGCATCTCCGTAACGTGTGTACGCAAAGGTTGTCAGCGGCAGTCGCTCAAGCCGCCATCCTCGGCGGCGTTTTGCGAGGGAAATCCTGCGCCGGGGACGGCGCAGGGAGCAAATCACCTGACATGGTTTGCGTGCGCACCTTTCAGGAACATCTGTTTCCATTGATTAATTTTTCGATATAATCTTTTCTAATTGGGTATCGAGAAAAAGGCGGCGCATTTTTAAAAGATGGATATACACAAATCGCGAAACTGTCTGCAAAATCCTCTCTTATACCCTGCTTCCCATAATCAGTAAGCGGAGCTTCAATTTGTCCAGCAGGATCATAAACATACTCACATCCATGATATGGTTGATTCTCGTTAATACAGATTTTCTTATATGATTTTGTTTCTTTTGCCATGTTTGTGCTTAATTTAAATACTGGCAATTGTCTAGTATCCCAAACGTGTGCAAGTTCATGCACAACCGTCCCGCTAGCGAAAACCCTTGTGTCAGTGAAAGTATCATTGTAAAATTTTACGTCAAGTATTGTCCATGCTACAGCCCCGCTAGGATGCCTGTCATCCGACATGCGCACAAATTTGATAGGTCTACCCTTTAATGCTTCCCACCAGAATCCTCCTATTCCCCCAAATTTCTTAGCCATCTTTACGACACCATTATAGGTCCATTCAAGCTCGCGCGCATTTCGCCAATTTCCTTCTTCCCATTCACATCCAGTTAGGTACACAGATTTTATATTCTCGGGTAGCAGAGAATAAAATGGTTTTGGTTGATAGCCCCAGTCCTTTACAACATGCACATTATAAATTTTCAACTTCTCTACAATCAAATCGGCTCTTCTGGCCTGCATTCCTTCGGATATATGCCCGCTTGGATCCGTCAAATTCACCGGATTCCCCTCCACGTACATCCACCGATTCAGGGACAGGGGACGATTCACATCGCCACTCCACGTATCGCGGGTGAGAAAACGTCCATCAGCGCTGTTGTAATATCTGGCGCGGAGATAGAGCAACTCGGTAGAAACAGAATACTGCTCGCCCGTGAAGCCAAACTCCGTGTGGGATGCGCCTGTGGTGTAGGTCACTACGCCGTAGGGATCATATCCGCGAGCGTAGGTGATCCCTACGCTCGCGTTCGTCATCTGGCGCGCGGAGCCAAGAGCATCGCCGAGGAAATATTCAGCCGTGGAGTTCACCTGCGCAATGCTACCATTGCTATACAAATAGTCCGTCATACCGTCGCTCAACACTTGGGTGAGACCGGTATTCAGATCGAGAGTGTAATTCGTGGGCACACCATTCACCGTCTGGCTGATTCTATCACCCAGTCAGTTGTACTGGTAAGTGGTCGTCCCATCTACAGAGACCAGCCGATTGGCGGAATCGTAGACATAGGTGTTCGCCCCGTCATCCAGTAGATTGCCGTTGTTGTCCCAGGTATATGAAGTACTGTTTACACTGGCGAGACGGTTAGCAATATCATAGGCGTAGGTTGTTGTGCCGAGATGAGTTTCTTCGTTGAGACGATTCCCGACCGAGTCGTAGGCATAGTGATAATACTTTCCGTCACTATATTCCGCCGCAGTCAGGCGATAGAGCGCATCATAGGTGTAATCAATTGTTACCGATTGCAGGACGGGCAGCGGGAAGTGTGTGGTGGTAACGGTGGCGGTTGACGTCGGGTCTTGGTTTTGGGCGCAGTAGAAACAGCAACAGGCACGATAGAAAGCACCGTGCCTGTTGGAACGCAACTTGTCGTAACGATAGCTGCAATGAGCAAGGCGGATAACGCCTTGAATGTTTTTGGCATGTCGATAGAATACATCTAAAACAACTTGCTGCCAATTCTACGGCAGTATTGTGAGCATAACAGGTTCAGCATCAATCCTTCCAACCCAGGCAGATAAATCTGTGTAGTAGATTTGATCTGGTTTTATAACCTCGTGTCCTATGTATAAGTTCTCGTATGTGATATTAATCCAATATTTTCCGGGCGGAAGGTTCGATTCTACCCACTGATTTCCTTGTTTCAAATAAACCAAATTGGGAATTTCAAGTTTTACATCCCTTACGCCATTTGGAGCAAGTATCTCAAATTCACTAGAAGACAAGGGTTCTCCCATCATTAAAGGAGGGGTGGGAAGGTTTGAAAGCGGAGTATCCAATGAAACAGATTTATCCAATGGAATTATGGAATATACCATTGCTATGTTGTGGGACCAAATATCGAGCAAGTCCGATTGTCGGGGAACTCTTAGTGTAATCGGAGTGTTTGTTATATTTACGAAATGGGCAGTGAATAAAATTGCCTCGCCAAAGTGCAAAGAATTATTTTGGGGCATGATTTCCAATGCCAAATGTTCCTTCATGCTTTCAATACGGCTTTCAGCTAAATTATGTTGATCCTCGTATGAATAGTTGCGATTAATTGAACTACAGCCAACCAGGGTCATCGTTAGCACTTGCAACAACACAATAACAAGCAGATCTTTTTTGACGAATACAGTTAGCAGGGGTCGATTCATTATTAATTTCATTTTTCATCCTCAAGGCAATGGATATCCTGACATTTGCCATGGCAATGTCAATCCATGCCAAGGCTCTGTAGCAGAATAACGGTTACGGTTTTTCTCCTCAACGCCTCGCCTAGTTGGACTTATACAAAGTGGGGTAGGAGCATGATTAAGAACATATACGCTTGCCTCGTGCTCCAGCACACTTGTATGTTCGACGCCCCACTCCCATCTGTAATACGAATGGTTACGCAAGTCCTGCATAAAAGTAGATTGAGTATCTTGGGCAAGTTGTGACAAAGTATACTGCTGCCACGCATGCATAGCCTCGTGAACCATAACTGCAGCGATATCGTAGGCGTTGTAAGAGAATTTTTTGAAGGAATCTTCGAATATTATAACGTCCCCCCATTTCGACCCCCAGCTACCCTCAAATTGGTTGGTGAACCATGGGGTAAAGCCTGCTCTACCATTACTAACTGGTGAATATTTAAATGCATATGATGTAGTGTGGTGAGTGCCTAAAATATCTTTATAGATAGCAGGTGGTGGTAACTGGATGCCAAAGTTATCTTTAATGCTTGCAATAGCCTGTGTTCTTGGCATTTTCTTAAGCGCATCAGGCTCTAAACTTTCGGGAAGCGATTCGCAAACATCCACAGGATTATTAACGGAGCAACCTGACGCAATGATGCCTAATGCTGCAAGGATTGCGAGAATACATAGTATGTCGCAATGTCCACTTGGATCGGTTAGTGTTACAGGGTTGTTGTGTGCATAACCCCATCGGTTGAATGTAAATGGATCCGTGTAGATTCCACCAAATGTATCCCGTGAAACGAATCTCCCCTCCAGCGGACTGTAATACCTCGCCCGCAGATACACCAATCCATTGGCATCGGTCGTCTCGCCTGTGAAGCCATATACGGTTTCGCCCGTGCCAAGCGATTGCAGATTATTCCCATACGGATCATAACTCTTGGCAAGGACAACTTCGCCATAATTGTTGGTGAGTTGCCGCACACTCCCAAGGGCATCGCCGAGATGGAACTCATTGACCCCGCCCGTTCGCTCCGCGATGCGACCTAAGCCATACAGATATGTGTTTGTTCCGTCAGCGAGGACCTGAGTTAAGCCTGTGTTCAGATCAAGGGTGTATTGAACTCCGTTTTGGGTGAGGCGATCTCCCAAGCCGTTGTAGGTGTAGGATGTCGTCGTCTTTGACAGACGATCAGGCGATTGGCAGAATCTATACAGCAGTCAGACGCTGGAACACGCTATAGCTAATCGGTTGTTAAGGTTCTGTTGTTATGTTAGCTGCAGCGTAGTTCAGTCCAGCAATTCTTAAGATTTATTATCAGACTTCAGTTGAGCCTCTGTGTTTTTTACTTCGAGGTATAGTTCTGTTTGAAGGGTTTGTAGGCGGGAGTTCACGATATCAATGTCCTCTGGTGAAATATCATGACCCGCTTGATCGGTAATAAATATATCGTTGAACGATCCCATACCACTATATAACCCTTTAATCTCTTCTATGAAGGCGAGGATATGACTTGGGTCGTTTAGGTTCTTTGCCTGCTCTATCTGATTTGCGATGTCCAGTAATACATCAGTCCAATTTCGCACATTATGTTTACGAAGGACATCGTTTATTTCATCAAGAAGCATTTGAATCCGTAATATGGTCATAGAGGACGGCTTGGTTGGCTACGCAACGCAAAATGTACCGATTTGCCTTTCCATGTTGATTTCATTTGAAAATCGTCACGCTCTCCGAGAAAATCGCTAGATGGCATCTCTAAATATTAGAAAGCCCAAACATATCGTAATGGCAAAGCGGCGCTTTTCTTCCTCACCACTTGTTAAGAAAGCTTCCAAAGCATCTTCGAACTCTCTTCTTTCATCGTATTCGGAAAGATCTTTGTACATTCTTAAAATAGGCATAACATTGCTACCATACGGGATATTGGTGTGACCTAGTCGTTTGTTTTCTGCCATCTGCTTGCCAAACGCCTTTATAAAGTATTCCGCATTTTTTCTCATGGCAATATACTCCCAACGAATTCAAAGGAAGAAGGAGGGATATCATATGTCACATACCACTGTGGTATGCCGTTTGTCTTGTTCGTAACTCCAGCAGGAATGGCAGAGTTATTCGAATACGCCCTTGCCTTTCAAATAATCATGATCTCTCTTAAAACCTGACAAGAAATCTTCCAACTGCCCAGCATCTTTATATCTTTGTTCTAAGAGTTTGTATTGAAATACTTGGACCGGAATCCACCATTCATCAATTTGATTGATGATTCTGTCTGCATAGCGTTTAAAGAGCTTTGCCATGAAATGAATATTATCCTCCAGGGGGAAATCCGGGAAATATCTAACTAAATCATCTATCTCCAATCTGTCCTCAAAATACTGAACTATACGTTCGAATAGCAAATTTGTGAATTCCGGCTCTCCAGGCCGGTAAATAGAAATTCGTGGGCTCTTGTGCCCAATTTCCAATTTAATACGGACTTTGGGAGAGGTAAATTCGAAGCGTCCGTCATAGGTTAAATTATGTTGATCCACTAGGTATCTAAAATGCTTAGATACCATCGCTATAACCATCTTTGTGCTGGGTGACACAATTTCTTGCCCGGAGTCGTTCGTATTCGGATTCATGGCTTTCACCTCGGTTAAGGTTTTGGCAGTGTCATTTTCCAAAGGCCCTCAGCCGGATCCCAGATTGGTTCGCTATAACCAAGTCTTCTAAATAGATTATATTCTCGTAACAAATTCGAGGTCTTCGGCAAGAGATGAATTCGTTTAGGATCCGTAGAGAGACAAACTGATTTCCTTGAATTTGCTGTGTAGCGAATAAAAGGTTCGTTGATTTTCGTCCACCATGCATCTTTGCCAAATTCCGCGACAAACTTGCTATATAGTTTTTGCTCTAAATTCAAATGTCGAAAACCTTTAGCGGCTGCAACGTTTTGATAACTTGCAGGATCGCCTTCGATATATTGACCAATCAACGCCGCTCTTGCCCTTGGGTTTTGTACAGCTTGATTGTAATATCCTTATCATTAAGGATCTCCAAAAATAATTTGGGCTTCCATCTTTTCAAGTTATTCTTAATATGGGTACTCTTTTTTCAATATTTCTTCCTCGTATTTTTGAACTTGTGAGAATATTGAAGTGTCGCCTGCTAGAATGTCATGTGCTTGTTCATGTAAAACATCTGCAAGATTCTTAACAAGATTACTCAGTTTTTCATCAATCATAGTTCTACGTTTTTTGACATCAGATGCTTTGGTCGATCTAGGTTTTTTGAGCATAAGCTCGTCGTCCTTTCCTGCCATGTCTATAAGAGTGTGCAATTTTATTGCTCTTGCTTCTCCGCTTGATTTACCCCAAAAACGTTTTTTATATGGAAAATCACCCTCCTTTATTATTTCAATAAGGGCAACGCTAATTACAGAAGACGCAAGATACCAATATACTTCTAGCCCGACCTTATTACCCAGATATCGGACAATCGCAACAGTATCTGGGTAATAATCCGTGTTTTCAATATCAGTCGAAATTAAATTGTAGTTGAAATCAGACACGAGATATTGGAAATATTTTATAACTTCCTGAAAAAATAGTTCGGTTGATTCTTTTTTCATATCGTTCCGTCTTCGTTAGGGGACGAGATATTGAATAACATTAGGATATTTCCAGTTTTGATAAATACTCCTATATTCTAATGCATAATACAAGCTTGGTTCAGCCCTTGTCGCATCTAATCCGATATCAACCACAGTTGCTCCTTTTTCAATAGTCCAATATCTTAGCCATGAACGGTTAGCTTCTAACGATGGTGGACTAGGATTAGGATTATAAGTCTTCACGTTGAAACCAATTTTCCTTAAGGAATCTGCAACGGGATTTACCCTTCTCATAGATTCGCCTATTACAACTACTGGCTTGTCCTTTGGCAGTCTAGTAGTTAGTTCGCTAAATTCACCAGTTTTGAAAATAGTTAAATCAGAGGGGTGCCCCCCTCCGGGACCTGTCCACCGAAGCCCGTTGCCGCTTGCGCGCCACGCTTGAACCCCTTTCACAACACCAGCTGCACCAAAAACGATACTAGCAATATCAAGCGCTGCTCGTATGCCCGTACACCACGTCAACCCAGTCTCATTTTGGATGATGTTGATTGTGTTATATAAATCCAATCCACCCAAAACAACACCAGTACCTCCAACAACAATTGCGCCTATTGGGGCAGATGCAGCAGCTAGTGCAATGAGTGGCGATATTCCACCTATAATGCCGCCAACCAGTGCATGTGTTCCAATCCACTGCCAATCGTTCATTAATAGCGCTTGCTGTTGAATATCGCACCCACATTCGCCGGAAAGCGCCCAGCTGCGATCAACAATGCCGACAGTTGTGCCAAGCGCAACTCCGGCAACAAAACCAAGGCCCATCGCCGCTAATAGTTGTGGAACAGCGCCACTCGGATCGGTGTAGATTATTGGATTGTTGAGGACATATGTGTAAGGGTTAAGAGTAGTGGGTAGATTTGGGTCTCCCTCCCATGGATCGAGTTGAAAAAACCTTCCATCCAGCGGACTGTAATACCGCGCCCGCAAGTAGATCAAACCACTGGCATCCGTTGTCTCGCCTGTGAATCCATAGTCCGTTTGTGCTGACCCAAGCGACTGAATGTTGTTTCCGTAAGGGTCATAATTTTTCGTCAGCGTGACTTCGCCATAAGGATTGGTGAGTTGCCTTACGCTTCCAAGCGCATCACCGAGATAGTATTCGTTTACTCCATCCTGTCTCTCGGCAATGCGACCAAGTCCATACAGGTAGGTATTTGTCCCATCACTGAGGATTTGGGTGTAACCAGCAACAAGGTCAAGGGTATAGTGGATTCCGTTTTGGGTAAGCCTGTCGCCCAAGCCATTGTAAGTATAGATTGAGGAACCAGAGGAGTCAGTTAATGTAGCCAGGCGATTGGCGGAATCATAGGCATAGGTATTCGTGCCGTCATTCAGCAGGTTGCCGTTGTTATCCCAAGTGTAGGTTGTGCCATTTACGCTGGTGAGGCGATTGGTAATATCGTACTGGTAACTATCATTGCCCAGGTGAGTCTGTTGAGATAAGCGATTACCCACTTCATCATAGGCATAGTGATAATACTTTCCGTCACTGTAATCCGCCGCAGTCAGGCGATAGAGCGCATCATACGTGTAATCAATCGTCACTGATTGCAGGACGGGCGGCGGCAGAGGTGTGGTGGTGATGGTCGCAGAAGGCGTGACCGTAGGTGTATCTGTTGGACCTGAGAAAGTGGGGGTAAAGGTGAAAGTGGGAGTCCATGTGGGCGTAGGCGTCACTCCAGGCGGCGTCGGAGTCTTGGTCTTGGGAGCGAGGAGATAGGAAGCCAGATAATTTCCACCGTAAAAACTTACCTGTGTGGGCGTCTCCGTCGGGGTTTCTGTAGGTGTGAACGTAGGTTCGGGCGTATCAGTAGGAAGAGGCGTGTCTGTGGGTGTGGCAGTCGGCGGAATCGTCTCAGTCGGTGTGGGTGTCATCGTCCCCGTAGGGGGTTCTGTCTCCGTGCCAGTGGGAGAAGGCGTCAACGTCTCCGTTCCCGTTGGGGTGACTGTCGGAGTTTCCGTGAACGTGGCGGTAGGTGTGGCAGTTGGTAATGCACCCTCGGGGAAGGCGACATCTTCAATGGCTTGCGTGCGGTTGCCTGCCGCGTCGTACATGTATTGATACAGCGCAAGGTTTTGCCCGCTGAGCGTATGCGCCAGCGCCAGCAGGCGGTTGGCGTTATCGTAGGTATAAGTTGTGCTTACACCATTCGGACGCGAGACGCCTGTCAATCGGTCCGCGGCATCGTAGGCGTAGTCAACCGTGGACGATAGACCATTGACCGTTGTAAGACGATTACCTGCATCGTAAGTGTAAGTGACTGTGCCCGTTGTACTTGGATAGGTCAGCGATGTGCGGTTACCCGCCGCGTCATATCCATAACCAACGGTGGAGCCGAAGGGGTCCTGGATGGCAGTGGGACGATTCAGCTTGTCGAATGTCCAGGTGGTGGAACCAGCCCCATCGGTCATGCCGATGCGCCGTCCGCCATCGTCGTAGGCAAAGGTCACATCGGGAGTCCCCCCTGGGTAATTGATTCCAATCAGGCGGTTCGCGGCATCATAACTGAATTGCGTAGTCGCGCCGTTGGCATCCACCATCGAGGTTTGGTTCCCGACCGCATCGTAATAATACGTCCACGTATTGCCGAGTGGATCGGATTCCTGCACGAGACGGTTGAGTTCGTCGTAGGTGAAACTGGAGACATGTCCGCTTCCATCCTTGACCGTTTTCTTGTTCCCGTTTAAGTCATAGGTGTACTCGGTGCGGACATTGGTCTCGTGATCGGGCTGTACGCCCGCTTTGAAGTTCTCGATTACGGCGGTCAGCCAGCCCATGTTGTTGTACTCGAAGCGCGTCACGACGCCATTGGCATCGGTCATCGAAACGCGATCCCCCGCTGCGTTATAGCCGTATTGTATGGAATTGCCAAGCGCGTCTGCAACCGAGATTTGGCGATTGTTGGCATCATACCCAAACGTGGTTGTATGGTCCAAACCGTCCCTTGCATTGATCACATTTCCGACCTCATCGTAGGTGGTGGTCGTGCTGTTGTTGTTTGCATCCACGAATGAGATCGGGCGGTTCAAGGCATCGTAGACCGTCCCCGTTGTGTGATTGTTCGGGTCTTTTACCGTCAGGCGGTTGCCCACATCGTCGTAGGTGAATTGGGTCGCGCCGTTCAGCGCGTTGGTCTGGGTGACGAGGCGGTACAGCATGTCATACTGGAAGGTGGTCGTATTGCTGTTGGCATCCGTTTGGGAGGCGGCATTGCCCAGCGCATCGTATTGCGTTTGGGTTGTATTCCCCAATGGGTCGGTTACGCTCACTACGCGATCCAGCGCATCATAGGTGTATGTGGTGGTGTGGTTGTTCGCATCGGTCATCGAGATGCGCCGTCCCGCATCGTCGTAGGCATAACTGGTCACGCCGCCCCTGGCGTCGGTGATGGTCAATAGGCGGTTTGCCGCATCGTAGGTGTAGGTCGTGGCATTGCCCAGCGGGTCAATCGTTTGAACCCGATTTCCCGCCACATTGTAGAAGGTCTCGGTGACGCCGCCATTCGGCGCGGTTTGCCTGATGACGCGCCCCAACGCATCGTATTCAAAAGTAGTCGTCCCGCCGCGCGGATCGGTCACGGAAATCATGTTTCCCGCGGCGTCATAGGCGTAACTGGTCACGCCGCCCATTGGGTCGGTGATCGTCTCGATGCGCTTCAATTCGTCGTACGTGTAGGACGTGACGCGATTCAAGGCGTCTTTTGTCGTTGCAACGGTCCCGTCGAGGTTATAGGTGGTGGATATGGTCTTGTTCAATGCATCCGTCACAGCGACCACGCGCCCCGCCGCATCATACTGATAACTGGTCGCGCGCCCGAGCGGATCGGTCACGGAGATCAATTGCCCCTTGGAGTCGTAAGCGTTGATGGTCGTCTTGCCCGCCGCATCCGTGGTGTGGGTCAGGCGTCCCGCCGCGTCGTATTGGTAGGTGGTCGTGCGCCCGTAGGTGTCGGTCATGGCGGTCTGATTGCCGCGCACGTCATATTGATATTGCGTGACGATGTTCCACTGGTTCTGGTAATTTTGCGCGTAACTGGCGTTGTAGTTGCGCGTGACCTTGATCAACCGTCCAGCCGCATCGTATTCATTTCTGATTACCCGCCCCAGCGGGTCGGTGATGGTGATCAGTCGTCCGAGGTTGTCGTAGGCGTATGTCCATGTTTTCCCGAGCGGATCGGTCATCGAGAGCCGCTGTCCCTGCGCGTTGTAGGTGTAGGATGTGGTACGCCCAAGCGGGTCGGTTTGGGATGCCAGGTATCCCTGAGGCGTATAAGTGTAAGTCCATGTGCCGTTCAGGGCGTCCGTCATGCTGGTCAGGTTTGTGCCTGAATAGGTGTAGGTGGTCAGGTAATTGCTCTGGTCAACGATGGAGGTAAGGTTGTGACTGGAATCGTAACCAAGGCTGACTTGCCCGTTCAGCGGGTCGGTCAACTGGAGCAGGTCCGCGCCGTTTGCCCCCCATACCAAACTGGTGGTATTATCGTTCGCGTCCGTGATGGTTGCAGGGCGGAAGTTTGAATCGTAGGTGGTACTGGTTGCTCCACCCGTCGGGTCGGTCTGGTTTGTGAGTGTCTTGCGGAAGTCGTAGGTATGGGTTTCGGTATTGTTCTGCGCGTCTTTGACGGTCGTCGTGCTGTCCGCATTGTAGATCAACTCGACAACCAGGTTGTTCTCCCCGTCATATTGACGCACTGCCCTTCCCTGCGCGTCGTATTCGGTTCGTTCGATGATTTTGTTGTCCGGGTCGAGTACCTGCAAGATGCGATGGCTGGAGTCATAGGTATACCGCCATAATTTTCCGAGCGGATCCGTGACGGAAGTCAGGTTGTTGTTTGAGTCGTAGCCGTAGGAGACTTTTCGCCCTGTATAGTCTGTTACTGAAACGATCTTTGTGCCGTTCCCTGCATAGGCTAATGTCAGGTAGCGCTGCCCGCTTTGGTCGCTGATCTTGGTCATGCGACCTTTGCTGTCAAAGGTGTAGAGGATTTTTAGCCCTGTGGGGTTGGTATGGGATATCAACCTGCCTGTCGTCAGATTGAACTCGTAGATATTTTGGGCTTTGTCGGTCAGGATGAACGAGGAAGGACCTTGAACCAGGGAGGCGTAGATTCCCGCCTCGGGCGTGGCAACCGTTGAACCGCTGGTTTGATTGAAAATATACTGGTTCGCTGTGTGGCCCTTTAGCGTGATCTGTCGGACGCCGCTATTGTATGCGCCGATTGTAAGATACATGTCATGGCTGTGAGTCCAGCCATAACCAAGTGGTGCTAATCCCAGGGATTGGGATGAATAGGTCCGATCAAACGCTATCTCCCCTGCACCTGATTGGATCGAAATATCCGTTGCGGAGTAATCGTATCCCCCTGTCCGTGTGTTGATGGGTCCGCCTTTGTATGCTTGCGAACAGACGGGGATACAGGTAATAAATCCATCCATGCCCAGATTGGAACTGTAGACAGATGCATCTGAGGGAATGGATGAATCAATTTGGAACTTTGTGATGAATACGTTCCAGCCATCTGCTCCTGGAGGGTTGAAAGTAGTATCATATGCCCCCGGAGTAACTGGGAAATCACTGGAACTTGTGGCCCCTGTGATGTACAGATTATTGGTTCCATGTTGATGAGCGATCCCCCATCCCGCATCTCCGCCAGTTCCGCCTAGGTAGGTAGAGTATATTAATCGCGAACCTGTTGAATTTAACTTTGTTACAATTCCATCATCACATAGACCCTCAATGCAACTACTGACAATGTAGGATGACTGCAAAGCATCCTGTGAAACCGGAAAATTCGATGAGAAAGTGTTACCGGTCAATATTGGATCGCCGGATTCGCTGACTGCCAGATCTAATACATGATCATCTCTATTTCCCCCAAGATAAGTGGAAAAAATCAAATCCGCCCCGTTCGGTTGAAGTTTGAATACAAAGATATCGGTGGGATATGTTGACGACCCATTTGCGCTGCGGTCAAATGCGCCTGGTGTAGTGGGAAAATCGAAAGACGTCGTAGATCCTGCAACAATGGCTGCCCCGCTTTTATCCACCACTATCGAGCATCCGCTACTAGTGCACTCGTTTCCTGTACCGCCCACAAATGTGGAAAACAACAAACTCCCTCCATTTGGATGAAGTTTTAGGGTAAATACATCACCTCCGCCACTATTGCTCTGGCTATAACTGCCCAAGGTCGTAGGGAAATTATCGGAAAATGTCAAACCAGCGAAATAAACTGCTCCTTGGTTATCTACTGCAATTGAGCATGTATGCGGGTAATGATATATGTTATATATAAAGCAATCTGTATTTGTGCCGCCAATATATGTTGAATATATCCTTGCACCAGACGAATTCAGTTTTGTTATAAAACCATCTCCGTTCCCTTTTGGTAAAACTTGATAAGCTCCCATTGTGGTTGGAAAATTGTTGGATTGTGTAAAACCAGAAACATAAATGTTGTTGAATTGGTCGGCTGCGATATCAGTGCTGAAATCCCCTAACGATCCTCCAAGAAAGACGGAGAAAATTAATCCGGAGCCGTTCGAATTTAATTTTGTAATGAACGCATCCATACCGCCGCCGCTATGGAAACCTGAGGTCGAGGGAAAATTTGATGAATCTGTATGTCCAACAATCGTCGCGTTTTGGTTTTCATCTACAACTATTCCCATGCTTATATCATTACTGTTCCCGCCGAGATAAGTAGAATATATCAGGGCGGTTCCTTCTGGGTTGATTTTTGTTACAAATACATCTCTCTCCCCAGTATTCGATAATTGAAATGCGCCCGGCGTAACCGGAAAGATTGGAGAATATGTTTTACCGGTCACGTAAACATTTCCATTCATATCAACTGCGGTGACAGATCCACTGCCAGTTCCTAGATAAGTTGAATATATATGTGTGTTGATCGCTAAATTTGTTGCATCATCCGTAACAGCATCATTCGAGATGACAGGCGACGGAAATGCTTTTACCCATGATTGGGCAGAAGGAAGTACACTGTCTGCGCCCGATGTCTGTTCTTCAGGAAAACTAATCGGTATTATTAATTCGTCCCCCTTTGTGGACGGTTTTTTGTCTTTCGGTTGAGAAAATATTGATGAACCGTTTTTGACTACATCTGGTAATGGAATGTTTACATTATTTATGGGCGTTGAAATAACCATTTCGTTATTAACAATTTCTATTTTATCCGCACCATCCACTTTTATGCCAATCGATTCGAGGCGCGCATTCCCAGCCAATGGCTGCCCATCTTGCAGAATGTATTTCCATGATAACTGCCCATCTGCACCGGATAGCTCCAAGTCCACTCCGGGGTAAATATTTTCATATATCACGCCTTCCCAAACCGGGACATTAATATTCCAGTCATCTGGATCATCGCCCATAAGATAAGATATGTTGGTTTCAATCCTGTTTTTCCCTTTTATTTCAACACCCGGATTGATACCCTGAAAAGAAAAACGGATATGAATGCCATTTATCAATTCTGATACATCTTCTATTGATTCTGATTTTGGTTTATTGGCTGGTTGGTTGCTGTGTGCTGGGCGATTCTGCTGTTCAGCATCAAATAAGGTAATCCAGAAATCAGATTTTGTTATGTGAATAATCGAGTTTCCATTTTGAACTAGGAATTCTTCTTTGTCATCGAACTGTCCTACATTTTCAAGAAACATTAAACGCAAAGCACTTTCTTTGCGAGACGAGTTTCCAACGTCACTATGGGGCTGTCTTCGCGATTGCGGATGCTCAAATAACGGCGGCTGGTACTCGCTTGGCGTAATTACGGGAATATTAATGCCGCTCTTGTTGTTAGCGTTGGTTGTATCTGCTCCTGCTTGGGGAAATGGCACAAAACTCTGTAGCACTAATGAAAGCAGAGTAACAAAGGTAATTCCTTTTTGCAACAAAATATTAGACATAGTATCCTCCAATTTACATTATCTCTAGATATGTAGTATTGAAACATCCAGCGCTTGATAGAACTCAGGAAATATATTCAATTGTTGTTGTTGTTTGGGCAGAGCTTTTTTCTCATACCCCCCAGACCCCTGGGCGATAATGTATTCATATTAAAGAATATTCATTTCTTGTAGAGTTTCAACTGAATTTGTCACAAAAAAACCTGACAAATGTCACGTCTGCCCTTTACATCGAACCGTGCGTCCTGGAAAACTTGGCTTTCAAGGCCTCGGAGTTGTGTGCCAGTGTGGACGATGATTTCCCCATCCTCGCTACATTCCTGTCCTTTTGTTGTAGAATATGCGCTCCCAACCATATTAAACAAACGCACCGCCTTCGGGTAAGGCGGTGCAAAAAACTGTCGGGGTGAGAGGATTTGAACCTCCGACCTCACGGACCCGAACCGTGCGCTCTACCGGTCTGAGCCACACCCCGATAGTAAAGCCTGCGAATTATACCATTCTGATTCGTTTTGGCAAGTCGAAGATTCTGGTGATTACCCACAAGTCAGTATCTGTCATTTCCAGGTCTCAAAGCCAGAGCATTTTGCCGCGAATTTCGCTAATTCACGCAGATTTTTAAAACCAATTTGCGAAAATTCGTGGAATTCGCGGCTGAGGTTTGGTTTT
>JAUXUT010000111.1 GCA_030680695.1 bacterium | reverse complement strand
CCCCAACCGCTGCCATCGTCGCACCGGTTTTTTCACCGTTGCCAACTCTTTTTCTTCAGTTGACTCTTCAGGATTCACGAGATTATCGTATCACGCATAAGGGTAGGGTTACGAGAAAACTCATAATTCGTAAATCGTAATTAGTAATTGCAAACCTCCGAGGTTCGGGGATCCGATCCTCGGAGGTTGAAATCATTGGAACTTCTTTCCTCTCACCGCTGCTCCTGACGAACCTCAAAGGTTGGGCCACCCTCATTGTATTTCGCGAACACCCTTTACTCCTGATGCGATTTCAAAATGGGTATTAGTTGATAGGTAGCCTGTGCTCTTTTTGTAAACCTAACATTTTGGGTACTATTACTAGCAATTGCACGGAAAGCTATTAATAAATTCATTCGAAAGAGAGGGAAAAAGTAATGGCAGGAAGGGTAAACCCGGTGGACAATGGGTTTGAGCGGCTTACAATTTTTAGTAATTCCTTTTGGAATTTTTGCATGGATTTTAGCTTTCGGCGTACAATAGATCTAGAAAATGCGGATCTTTAATAAAAAGTTTCTTTTCGCTTTAGTCATTTTAATTTTTTCATCACTTGTTCTCTTTGCAGCACTATTCTATTGGCGATACCAAGTAGCTAAAAAACAATCTGAAAAAGAGGTACTAGGTCCAGTTGGAACTCTTTATTTATCAAGACAACAAAAGTTAAAGGAAGAAACTTCAAGCTGGAACACATATATAAATCAAGTATATGGTTTTTCTTTTAAATATCCACAGGAATGGCAAGTAAGTGAGAGTAAAGACGAATGGAAATTATGGGATCAAGTAATCGGTGTAAGACAATACCCTGGTGTAGTGCTAGGGCAGATACACGTATACAAGCAATTTGTAGATGGGAAACGACAGGATATTAATGAGTCATTAGAAATTCTTTCTAAAAATGGGAAAGTTTCAGAAACGACATCAAATGGGAAAAAAATTTACCGGATTGATTTAATCGATAGTACCAGTAATAGCAGCACAATCTATACACTCTTTGAACAGGAGAATAGAGTTATTCAAATAGGCTTTGTAGTACCAGATGTAGCAAAGGATACTAATATGAAACTAGTCAATAACCTATTAGATACACTTCAACTAAAGTGAATATTCGAAGAATGCTTATCGAAAGGCGAACCCAGCTCTGCTTGATCAATCCCCCTACCCTGATAACATACTCCACCAAAGTGGCGAAGGACGGCCCGCCTTAGGCGGGCCTAGCTCCGCTACTCTTATAGATTAACTTCCCTACCCTAATCACATGTTCAACAAGAGTAGCGGAGTAGCCCCACTCGTTGTCGTACCAAGCCAAGACCTTAACCAAGTCCCCGCCCACCACCCGCGTCATCGAAAGGTCAACAACCGAACCATAGGTAGTGCCGAGAATGTCGGAAGAGACCAGCGGTTCTTCGGTGACTGCCAGGATTTTCTCCCAGCGCGGCGTCTGGGCCGCCTTCTGGAAGATCTCGTTAATCTCGCTTACGGAGGTCGGACGTTTAGAAACAAAGGTGAAGTCCACGATCGAACCGGAAACTACCGGAATACGCATCGCGATTCCGTCAAACGCTCCTTCCAAATCCGGCAGGGACTTATAAACCGACTCGGCGGCGCCGGTGGTAGAGGGGACGATGTTCTGCGCAGCGGCGCGCCCGCGGCGAAAGTCTTTTTTGGCGGGGCCATCCACCAAACCCTGCGTGGCGGTGTAGCCGTGAACGGTATTAAGCATGGCCTTGACCA
>JAUXUT010000110.1 GCA_030680695.1 bacterium | reverse complement strand
TCAATGGATCACCACAGGAATTCCAACAAGGCTTTCAAGCTTTGTCACCTCACATCTCACAACATGGCCTCGACCCCAATGTACTTGCCGCGCAATATCCGGAAGACACCGCGCACATGGTACAGGCTTACATGAATCACTCGGAAGAAATCAGCCAGGCCCGTGATCCCTTGTATCGTGCATCAGAACTTGGGAATGCCAGTCAAGTACAGAGCATGATCACTTTCATGCCTTTAAACAAAAAAGACGAAGATCACAATACATGACTCTGACCGAATCTTTCGCGCTTGTCTCATTCACATTATTCAGTTTTGCCGATCTTCGTTATCGGCTTGTTCCTGGGATTGAAATCTTTCTGCTGGGAACGGTCTTGTTGACATTCCCTGCCACTCCCATTCAAACCGCGATTATTTTATTAGCCTGTGTCTGGGGAGTATTTCGAAACCTTCCAGGCTGGTTCGCTCTGCCGTTTTTATTTTATCCACCTGCCTGGCCTGTTCTGCTTACTGCATATGGGTATCGCAAAGGCATTATCGGGCGGGCTGATTTGCTTGCAATTAGCAGTCTCGCATGTCTCTTCCCTTTGCCTGCCGTCCTTCTTTCCCTGTTGGGTTTGGAAGTCTGGCGCAGGCTTTGGATACGCAGACAGGTTGGTTCGATCCCTGCCCTGCCAGGCTTGCTGCTTGGGTTGCTTGCCTTTCTTTTTTTTCGTTTGATATTTCAAATCCCCTAGCGACACAAACACTTATCCCCAATCATCAATTGAATATGATAACGATATGCCGCGCTCCGGAACATTGGGCAATCCCCAACCATACATCCCCTTTGGTGTCTTCGCTGGCCTGCCTTTCTGGGGTGGCGGCCTGACCCTACTCGCCGCAGCACCAGGAATTGGCAAGACCTCCTGGCTGCTGCGGATGTTATTCGAGTCTGCCTCCCTTCATATCCCATCCGCCATCGGATGTTACGAACACACTCCCGAAGAATTGCGTTATCGCCTCTTCCTGCAAGTAGAAGCGATGACCAGCGGTCCGCATACACCATCTCCACAGGAAAAAGTTGAGATGGCATTGGCTTGTTCAAGTGAAGCGGTGCTGCTCTCCCTCAATTCGCAGGAAGATACCGTGCGCGCGTTGGAAGATATGCTCATCCATGATTATGGTTTCCCTGTCAATGGACCAGCATTGCTGGCGGTGGATTATCTCAATCGTGTCCCGGTGGTTGGACTGACCGGCATGATGAATGAAGAAGGCCGTAGTGGTGAAGCTGCCGCAGCGTTGAGAACAATGGCAAGACATCATGGCTGGGCGGTCATCGCTGCGGCAGCATTGAAGTCTGAGAATTTCAAAGATGGTGATGATCTGTCCGCCCTGTTGGGTGATGAACGTGTCCCGTATGAAGCAGATCGTATCCTGGTCGTTCAAAGAAGCGGTGAAGTTCGTCAGTGTGGATGTGCTCCACTCAAAGTCATCACGCTCAAAGACCGCACCGGTCCCCCGCGCCGCTTTCCAATGCAATTCTGGGGCGAACGTTTCTATCCCGCCCTCGAAGAGGAATTCCACAAACACAATCCAATGGCACTCTCATGACAGACGCTTCTTCCCTGTTGTTGACATTTCTGCGCGAAGCCTGGATGGCTCTCGCCGCTGCATTTCTTGCATTTGCGCTTCTGGCAGGCATCGCGCAAATGCTGCGCGTGAGTTCTGCCAGTGTCCTCGGAGCAAACCTGTGGGTATGGGAATCCATATCCGCGTTGTTATCCATTGTAGTTCTGGGATTGTTCACCTTCCTGGGAATTCCACAGATCGTGAGCGCACTGCAATCTTCGTTGCCAGGCGCAGGTGGATGCGGACCCATCAGTGAACTCGGGACGCTCGCCTCAGGATTGATTGGTGGGCTGGCGGCATTGCGAATGTTGAAAGCGGCTTTTACCTCCATGCTTTCAGCTTCGATTGGCGGGTCCTCGTCGTTTGCAAATGCGCTTATTGAATGTGGTGAGGCACTTTTTGGAATGATCCTCGCCAGCGCAGCCATTCCCCTGGCGGCCTGGTTTCTCGGAACGTGTTGATATTTAAAAGGAGAATATTTTATGTTTGATCCCATCATGGAACAAATTCTTGCGATTGCCCGCGATGCCTGGGCATTCATGGCCGGTCTGCTGATCGTTGTGGCTTTGCTTGGCGGCCTGTATTTTATTCTGCAGGGCACGGCGGGCATGGCTTTTGGCGGCAGCCGCATGACTTCAATGGCCATCATTGGTGTGGTCGGTCTGGTCATCATTGTCCTGTTCGCATTTTTGTTTTTGCCGCAACTGGGCGAGATGTTGAAAAACTTCCAGCCCCAGCCGCCGTTTTAGGAGTTCCATGTTCAACGATCGCGATCTTGGCATCCTGGGCGCTGGCGCATTGCTCGCAGTTCTATGTTTATTTCTACCTCTCTCCTTTGCAGGAAAGGTGGTGATTGGTTTTCTCGTATTGATCGGCTTTATGGCATTGGCATTGCTCAGGCTTGGACCCGACCGTGTACCGCTTGAAGTCTGGTTGACGCGCCGCTTTCGTTATTCGATGCAGACCAGGCAATATGTTAATCAGCAAACTGCGACTCGCAAAACGGAAAGTGTGCAGTCATCCCAAAAACAAAAAACTGAGCGCCCCATGAAAGAGCGTCCCACAATCGAACACAGTGCCCCATCCTTTTCTGCAACTCCTGTTGTTCACCCGATTGACCTTGCATGGAATGAAGTCGGAGTCTACCCACTGTTGACTGCCCTGCTCGGAGTTGTGGGCGTGTACTTTGCAGTCTGGCTGGCGAATGGTGGAGCCGTGGAACTTTCATTCTGGTTCAGGTAGGAGAGAAGAAATGATCACTTTGATTTCATTGATTGCCGCACTTGCACTGGCTGCCATCCCCATCTCCATTGGCTGGCGACGTACTGTGGATGAAGCAGGAATGGCACGTGCTATGGGCATTGCCCAACCGAAGAAAAATTTTGATCCTGAAAAGTTTGCGCGCCAGACGGGAACTGGATTGGCTTTCAACCAGATCGCCTACGGGTTCCTGGCCTGGGTTGGTGGCGGGCTGGCAAGCGGAATCTTCCTCGGAGTCTTTCCTGCGATCCTGTTTGCAATTGCGGGAGGATTATTGTATGCAGGCACGCTGGGCGACAAACGTCAGGAGTTTCGTTTGAAGCAAGCCAAGGATATTTTGCGTGGGCTGGGTGTGGTGGAGACTTTGCTTTCACAAGGCAAGCCATTGGGCGATGCACTCGATGATGCATCACAGGCAGTTGGACCGGATGGCAGGATGGTGTTGGGTGATTTGGTTGTCCGCTTGCGAACCGCACCTGCTGATGAAGCGGCGCTGGCTGTCCGTGAATGGACAACCGCTTGGGACAATCCCGCCGTGGATATTGTTGCCACTTCCCTATTATCTTCCATTGAAGGCCGCATCGAGATTGGACCTTTGGTTGCCTCATTACGGAGAACCTTGGGAACTGTTGTGGAGGTCTTATCGCGCGCCCGCGCTGCAGCCAAAGGTGTGGAATGGCAGGCTCGCTTTCTGGCGCTCTTTCCCCCGGCAGTATTGGTGGTGATCGCCATCACCACACCGGAAACGGGAAAGTTATATTCCGCAAATCCACTTTTGTTATCCCCAGTCATCATCGGGTCAGGCCTTTCGTATTGGCTCTCGATGAGGATGATCCGTAATGGCTTATCCATTGAAGCCTCAATGGGCTTGCAAGCCGGACAACAAGGCGAGATTCGTTTGGATCGGTTGGGAAGGGTTTTGTAGTGAAGGGGTTCTTTCGCTTTTCGATGATTATGATGGCCGCCCCGTTGCTTTGCGGGGTGGCTTTGGTCATTGGATATGTGATACTGGTGGTTCTAACCATTCCACAATTACCGGCTTGGGCACAACCGGGTGTCGAGCAATGGTTGTTCGATATTCCTCAATATGCAGAGACCAGCGACAACGGTTCAATTGGTGATTCGTCTTCGGCGGGTTTAAGTGCCGTTCCGTGGGATGGATATGTCGGTCCGGAGTCTGATATTTATGGCTTGCCAATGATTGGACCCATTCAGCATTGGAGCACGTGGTATGACAAGCCTTTATTAGGCTGTGTCTTTCATGACCCAAATTATCAGACGCACACCGGCAGTGACTTTCCTGTGAATGAAGGAACCCCCATTCATACGACGATAGGCGGCAAAGTGGTCTGGGCTGGTCCGAATGGTCCGTGGGGAAATCTGGTAGTCGTGGAGAACAATGGCTATCAGGTCTGGCTGGCACATCTGAGCAGTATCCAGGTATCCGAAGGCGATATTTTGAATTACGGCGATGTGGTTGGCTTGAGCGGCAATACTGGTAATAGCACCGGCGCCCATCTGCATTATGGTATCAAACAGAAGACGGGCGAGAATACATATGTCTGGCTCAACCCACAATTATTTTTTACCGATGATGAATTCATCAATATCGGGTGTTCGAGCTAAACCATGACTGTTCGCATTGGAAAGATGACTTTTTCAGATTGGGTCAGCCTGCCTTTTCAGGATGGCTGGTCTGATACTTTTATTTTTCGCATCGACGCCCAGTCCTGTATTCCGCCTTTTGAGTTTGCG
>JAUXUT010000102.1 GCA_030680695.1 bacterium | reverse complement strand
AGAAAGTATTACTTTATTTCTCTTGACTTACTTTTTGAGTTGAGGTAATATATTGTTCGTGAAAGGAGTATAAAATGGAAACCTACGCAACCATTAAGGGGCAGATCGTCATCCCCGCTTCTTTGCGGCGAAAATATGGGATTAAGAATGGAACGAAAATCATTGTCACAGATATTGGGGATGCAATTGTCTTGAAACCCGTGACCGAACAATATCTCAGAAACCTGCAAGGTTCTCTCAAAGGCAGGGGAGGTTTGAAGGTTCTGGTTGAGGAACGCCGCAAAGACAAGGAAAGGGAGAATTAGTCATGGCAGCAAAAGTACTTGACTCGTATGCGTTGATGGCCTTTTTTGAAGATGAGCCAGGAGCAGACTTCGTCAGAGGCTTGATTCATAAGGCAGTTACGAGCGACACAAATCTCATGATGAGCGTTATCAACCTGGGGGAGGTGTGGTATTCGATTGCCCGCACGAATTCCCCTGAAATAGCAGACCAATACATTCACGAAATCAAGGGAATGGGGATCGAGATCGTGGAAATTGACTGGACGTTAACGCGCCAGGCTGCCGCATTCAAAGCAGGTGGAAATATTTCGTATGCCGATTGTTTTGCGGCGGCATTGGCAAAACTTCGCAGGGCGGAATTGGTTACAGGAGATAAGGAATTTAAGTTGCTAGTACCTCAACAAGTTAAAGATGTAGGGTAGTACTCTTTGAAAACTTTGCGAGCGTCATCAACGGTAAAGTTCCAACGGATTTTCGCTTTCTTTTCATTACGCGCTTCTTCCCAAGTAACAATTTCTGTGGTCAAGGTCCATTCGCTGGGAATGCGTCGCGTTAAGCATTGTTTAGATAATATGCTGAGTTCAATTTCAGCCATATTCAACCAGGAAGCATGTTTAGGTGTGTAGTGAAATTCCAATCGACTCATAATGCGATCAGCTTCTTGTTTGCCAAAGAACTCTACCAGAGAATGATAATGATGTGTGTTCAAGCTATCTATTACCCACAAGTCTGGTAAAAGTGGGGTAAACTACGGAAAAAGCACAAAGGCAGGAGCGAACTGAACATTGGCAAGCAAGAAGAAAAGCGGCGATATTTCATGGGCAGTGGAAGAATTTTCAAAGATCAAGCTAGAGGACAAACGCTTGAACAAGCGATGTCAAAAGATAGCGAGCGACTTGGAACAACAACCGACAGATCCGATCAATCAGGCCTGTGAAGATTGGATGGATACGAAAGCGGCGTATCGCTTTTTTGACAATCCGAAAGTGACGCCGGATAAGATTATTTCAGCGCATAGCGGACGAACCGTGAAGCGTATGAAAAAACATGCGTTGGTGTTAGCCATACAAGATACGACCTTTTTGAATTATACCCATCATCCGCAAACGGAAGGCTTGGGAGAAATCGGGAAGAAGGAACAGCAGCAACGGGGATTTGGTTTGCACACGACGTTAGCGGTCACGCCGCAAGGGCAACCATTAGGCGTGTTGGGGCAGCAGTTCTTTGAGCGTCCAATTGGAGAAGCCTCGCACACCGCTGCGAAACTTCAAAAGGCGCCGATTGAAGAAAAGGAAAGTTATCGCTGGCTTGCATCCTTTCAAAAAACAATTGACTTGAGGCCAGAGGGCGTGCAAGTGGTGACTGTCTGTGACCGTGAAGCGGACATCTACGAGATGTTTGTCATGGCGCAGGAGCCGCACGCCGACTTATTGGTGCGGGCTAAGACTGATCGGCGGTTAGATGAAGAGACCAAACACCTATGGGCAAAGGTTGAAAGCCAAAAAAAGGCTGGCGAACTGACGGTTGATATTGTTGGCAACGACAAACGCGAAGCGCGCCAAGCCACCGTCTCGGTTCGATTTTGCACTGTGACATTTCAACCGCCTTGGCGTCCGCAACAAAAGAAGTTGCCGCCCGTCACCCTGACAGCCATTTTGGTGCGTGAAGAAAATCCGCCTGCCCATATCAAAGAGCCTATCGAGTGGCTATTGCTGACGAACACAACCGTCAAGAATTTTCGCCACGCCGCGCAAGTGATCGAATGGTATTGCTGTCGCTGGCAGATTGAAGTCTTTCACAAAATCATCAAGTCTGGTTGCCGTGTTGAAGATTGTCGTTTACAAACTGCCGCTCGTCTCAAAAACTATATTGTGTTGATGTGCGTGGTTGCATGGCGTTTGCAATGGCTGACCTATATCAACCGCACCGATCCGTTGTCGCCATGCACCACGGTCTTGACCACAATTGAATGGCAGGCTCTTTACATGCGAATACACAAAACATCCGTGCTTCCAAAAACAATTCCATCTACTCATCAAGCCATTCGTTGGATTGCTCAACTCGGCGGTTTCTTGGGACGCAAGTCCGACGGAGAACCGGGCATTGTCGTTATCTGGCGCGGATGGAAACGGCTGCAAGATTTGGCTGCAACCTGGGCTCTGATTGCCGAGGCTCACGTCCAAGTTGTGGGTAATAGATAGGTGTTCAAGTTGTCCATGACGACATCTATGCACTCCGCTTCTGGATAAATCACATCCACCAAATATCGCATGGCAAAAGCAAAATCCTGTTTGGTGCGATGCTTGGTCACCAGCACATGACGAGAGCCGATCTTTGGTTCGACAAATATAAACAAGTTGCGTGTGCCATTCCGTTTGTATTCATAATCCTGTCGCGAGGCACGCCCAGGTTTGAGACCCAGACTGTTTGTAATGTGAGCCAATAGTTGAAAGCTTTTTTCATCAAAACAAACCATTGGACGCTTGGAATCATATGGTTTTTGGTATAGTTCCAAAATATGCTCCATGCGCTTGATGAACTCTGGAGTCACTTCTGGAATGCACCAACTCCTCACTTGCCAAGGTTTGAGTTTGTTTTTTTTAGCAGTAAACGCACGGTCTCTGGTGAGACGCGCGTCACAATGCCATCTTTCAACATTTGTTGTACCAACAGTTCCAGTGTCCAACGCGCTCGCCCAGCAGGTGGCTCACTACAAGTCAAGGCAATCAAACGGGCTTCTTGCTCTTCTTTGATTTCTGTGCCTGTGGGTGCATGTGGTTTATCTTCCAATGCCACTTGCAACCCTTCCGCTGCAAATCGTAATCGAATGCGCCGTATCGTTTGCTCGCTCACATATAGCAGTTGACTGATCTCTGCATCGGTCTTGCCTTCATCGACTTTCAGCAAGATGTGCGCTCGTTGAATGACCACTGCTTTGTTTTGACCTTTGGAAACGATTGCTATCAGTTTCCTGCGTTCTGTTTCTACAAGTTGCACTTTGTGTTTTTCGTTGGACATCCGTCCATCTTATCTTGACCCTACATCTTTATCAAGTTGTTGTACTAGAGGATGAAATTAAAATCTCTTGGATATGATGTGTCAACATAATTTGAATGACTGTCCCACGGTGAAGGTTAAATTATGACAATTGATCGCAGTAAACACAAAAATTATGAAGTATTAAATCTGATTGGCCATGGGTTAGTAAAATGCAGAAGTAAAGGGTGTAAGAGGAAAAAATGGCAGTTTACGTTTCACAAACAACGAATATAAGAAAGCTCTTGAGTATAAAAACGAATATATCCTTTCAATAGTAGTGAATTTGGATGAAGTACCAACACTTAAAGTTGTAAGAAACCCAGTAAAAAACCTTCAATTCAAGAAAGTTGAAAGATATTCACAGATTCAGGTTGAGTATCAATTAATTTCGCCAATATACTGACTTACAAAAAATATATTAGTTCAAAAATAAAAGACGGCGTCCCCCTCCGCCGCCAAACTATTCAACTATTCACTATTTGACTACGTAACTAAATCACGCCCAACTTCTTTCCCACACTCTTGAATGCCTCAAGTCCTTTATCGAGGTCATCCTTCGCGTGCGCGGCGGAGATCATCACGCGGATTCTCGCCTTGCCCTGCGGCACGGTCGGGAAGCCAATGGACATGGCGAACACGCCCGCTTCAAATAACTCGCGGCTGAACTGTTGAGCCAACGGCGCTTCACCGAGCATGACGGGGGTAATCGGCGTTTCACTCACGCCCGTGTTGAAACCGAGGTTCTTCATTTCGGCTTTGAAGTACCTGGCGTTATCCCAAAGTTTATCTACCAATTGAGTGGAGTCTTCAAGCAAGTCCACTGCCGCGAGACATGCCGCCGCGTCTGGGACAGTCACTGCCGAGGAGAACAGGAACGGGCGTCCACGCTGGCGCAGCCATTCGATGATGACCGCCTTGCCTGCGACGATTCCGCCCACCACGCCGAACGCTTTCGACATCGTGCCAACTTCCACGTCCACTTTGCCGTGCAAGCCAAAGTGATCGACGATACCGCGTCCGCCCTTGCCGAGTACACCTTCGCCGTGCGCGTCATCC
>JAUXUT010000097.1 GCA_030680695.1 bacterium | reverse complement strand
GTCAATTTTGGAAGTACTCCAAAGGCTATTGCTTTTTTCTGGTAGAGACCGAACAATATATGATTTCAGCAATTCCATGCCAATTTCGAGTTTTTTCAAATCACTTTGAGAAACATTGATGTCAATTGCTTTAAGACCAATTTTTCTATCAATTCTATTTAACTTGTAAATAAGTAGAGCCTTATCGCCCTTTCTGCCTACGGCTTCATCAAGCGTTCTTTGTATTGATTTTTCAAAATCTCGAATTAACGCATTGAGAAGTTTTTCTTTTGCTCGGTCGTTAAAACTAGACTCATCTCTAGTGTTAAACATTGCATTTTTAGTAACTTCTGCTTGCGCCATTATTTTTTGGGCGTCTAATTTTGTGAACACCTGCTGAGATTGAAGGATTTGTAATTCGTATTCATATTCTTGACGAATTCGTTGTAAATTTTCTTGGAGTGATTTTTCGTTCATGAGATTTCCTTTATTTATCGAGAAAGGGGCTAACGGTTTGCGTTACCTGCTTGTGGGCGGGCTGAGATTCTGTTTGGGAGCAGGAAAAACCCGAAGCCAGAAAAATGCTTGAAAATGCCGCAGAATCCCACAAGTCAGGTGCACGCTTTGTTAGGCGCATTCTCGGATTGTAGGACTCGCTTGATGTAAAACAATAGCACATATATCAAGCGAGTCCGTGTCATAACGATTAACTATTTTTCTAATTCAAACGGCATTTCAAATTCTTGTTGATAAAGAAATACAGCGGAAGTGCCTTCTACACGAAACACAGCAAGTGAAAAACCCTTGAAACTGCATTTTCCAGATTCTGTCATACTAATGGAAACGGCATTATCACCTTCAACTATTGAGACGACTTCAGTCACATCGTAGGGCTTGGAAAATACAGAAAATTTGTTGGTACTACATTGCGCTCCTTTAGTAGTGGCTTGCGCCATGATTTTCACGCCATTCAAATCTACACCTTCTTCAATTTGATAGCCGAAAGAGACACGAACTGTATCTTTACTTTCTTGTTCAATGGATACATCAAAGAATTCAAACTTACCGCTGGGTGTTGGTCCAGGCAGTTCGGTAGGTGTTGGGCTGGGTGGCACAGGCGTGCTAGTTGCAGTTGGCTCAGGCGTAAATGTTGGCGGAACAGGCGTAGATGTTGGCTCTGGCGTTGGAGCAGGAGCGCACCCGCTCATTACCAAGACCGTTAGAAGAACAAACAAAAGAAACATTGACCCAATTGACTTTTTCATTACCTTTTCTCCTTTTGATTTGATTGCGCAGGATTGCGCCTAACGGTTTGCGTTACTGGCGCTGGGGCGGGCGTGGATTCTGTTTGGGAGCAGGAAAAACTCGAAGCCAGAAAAATGCTTGAAAACGCGGCAGAATCCCCAGCGTCCAGTGCACGCTTTGTTGGGCGGCGTTTTGCATTAACGACTCTTTTCATTTTAACGTACTTGGGTCAATGTATGAGATTTGACCTGAAAAAACAACACCCGCTTGTTGTACTTCATCGGATGATGCGAAAGGATGATTTGTACCAACATCGGCTAGACTTGGCGTAGTTTGCCAACAAGAAAGAGTGCCGTTGTAATTTTGCACCCATACTTGACTTTCGGACTTGAACACAAACGTTTTTTCTTTTCCGCCGAAAGGATAAAAATATAAAGCGCAAACTCCAGGGGAAGTTAATGTAGTTTGTTGCTGACCTTGACCTATAACGCCATAAGAATAATTTTGCACTGGTAGAGTCGGAGGTATTGCTGCTTGTGGTGTGATGGATGGCATAGACAATACAGGAATAGGCGTTTCAGAAATTGCCGCTGTTGGTTGAACTATATTTGCGCCCTGAGTATTGATGACTGCGATTGTAGTTGAAATAGAGGGTGTTAAAGATGGATGCAAAATGTCTGGTAAGGCATTAATAAATGCCGCTCCTAAAACACCTATGCACCCAATGACGGCTACCAAAATCATCACGGTTGTCCAAAGTTTAGGGTCGGATTTGACTTCCATACAAATTGCTCCATTGATTTATCGTGATTATGGCTACAACATAATGACTTGCTCAGATTTGTGAGCCAGCCGCCCAACGGTTGCGTTAGCGGTTTGTGG
>JAUXUT010000091.1 GCA_030680695.1 bacterium | reverse complement strand
ATGAAAATATGGGGTATAGGTTTGAAGCAGGTTTTGTTCATGAGATTTTCTCCTTACTAAATTAGAATCGTTTTACTTACATCGCTTTTTTTAATACATCCAATACATTCTGGGCGGTTTGCAGCGGGTGAGACCTTCCCGTCAACACGGTGACGTTATTCGCGAGCGCGTCCACGCCGATCAACATCACGCCGGGCAGCGCGCTCAACATGGGCAAAGACTCGGATGTTGTGGCGTCACACAGGTCGGCGACGATAAAATCCACATCATTAACTTCTCTAACTTCTCCACCCTCTTTGCGTTTCACTTCCCAACCTTCGATCTTTTGTAATTTGGAAGTCAGGGTTTCAATCAAAATAGAGTTTCCGTAGAGCAGGATTTTTTGAGTTGGTTTAGGTTTCATATTATTTGACTCTTGCATCCATGCTGAGATAATAGCAACAAGCGAGGCTTTCGTCACTATACTTTGGTATAAAAATGGGCATAGTAAAGGCATAGTGATTCGACAGAAATGCAAACACGCCGTTGTTACGGCGTGTTTGGGTGTTTCAATTGCCATTTGCGAGTTGAAGCGAGTCAGAGTTGGACGCTGGTTTGAGACCAGCATCCAACTCTGATCGGTTAACTGCTCTTTTGCGGCACTTGCGGAATGATCCACGCGATCAAGGCTTTCGGTGAGCGCGTCTGGATATAAACATGACCCGGGCCGGTCATTACGACCACGAAACCTTCGCCAGAAAATAAATTGGATTTGGCTCCGCCGACGCCTTTTCTTTCAACATTCATATTCGCGTCAAAAGCCACCAGATGCGAAGTATCTACGATATATTTCTCGCCAGCAGTGAGGACTTTCTCAAAAATCGCTCCGTAAGAAGTGACCAGCATTTTTCCTGTGCCGGTACATTCCAGCATGGAAATTCCCTCCGCGGCTACAATTGCTTTTGTGCTGATCTTGGCGTCGACGTTCACCCCGTCTTCAGAGGCGAGGTACGAACCTGATTGCACCAGCAGCGGCGCGCCTTTCATCTCGATCAAAATGATGTCGCCGGGCAAGTCGGGAGCGAGAGTCAGTTCGCCGCCGTTCGATCCAGCCTTCCAGAAATTCTGAAAGAAAGATTCGCCTCCCAGCAGGGAACGCCCCAAAGACTTGAGGAACCCGCCTTCCGCTTTGGTCTCGATTTCAAGCCCGTCTGTATAACTGACCATGGATCCCGAATCCGCGCGAATGCGTTCGTTGGGTGTTAATTTAACGATCGCCAAAGAATACGATGGGCGATGTTGAATATCAATTTCCATTTTGAACTCCTTGTTTTTGGAATGGGTGAATATAAATCACCCTTCGGGACGTTTCGCGAGAAATCCCGAAGGGCGGTCGTTGTTTTACTGTTTTGTCCAGGTGGCTACGCTGCCGTCTGGATCTGTCCAGGTCATTGTGCCGCCATTGATCTCTACTTGCGCCGATGTTTCCCCGCTCCCGCCGGAGGGGGTCGTTACGAGAGTGCTGCCATCGAAGGTATACGTGCCTTCAGCCATTAGTTCGCCGGATTTGTAGATGCCGTAAGTGCCATCGTCGCCGAATGCGATGCCAACTGTATTGTCATTGTCATTTTCCCATGCGCCCGCAATGGCGCCGGAGTTGGACGAGCCGCCGCCTGATGTCCCATCGTCAGACGAACCGCCACAAGCCAATATCAGACCGAGCATCAGTATGGCGACCATTAGGATAGGCAGATTCTTTTTCATTTTTTATTCTCCTCAAGTTATTTTTGAGTCGTGAAAGATATTTGGTAGTGGTCAAGTCGAAGTGAACAGAAGGCAAAATTACAGGCGACCTTTCAATTATTCATAACCACTACCAGATATTGAGATTCCCGTTACTTTGCGAGCGGCTGTCCTTTGCCGTCGGGCATCTTATTCATGATAATCATCACAAAATCGTAGAGCGCCCAGAAGCCAAAACCGCCAATGGTGATCAGCTTGAGCCACCAGTTCCCGTATCCCAGGTACATTCGGTCAACGCCGAGCGGACCAAGGAAAAATGAGAGCAGTAAAGCGGTCATCCAACTTTTTTGTTCCATCTTAAATCTCCTTAATTTGAATTTTGTTATACTTAAGTTGCGCGATCTATGTAAAGAACGGGTTATTTTTTATATTCGATACGCGTCTCCTTTTTTTCTAATTACTCTTGTGAATTCAAGTTAATTCCATGTTCCGGCTGCAAACAGCGGTGTTGAACATCAATTTCCATTTTGAACTCCTGTGTGTAACATAAAACGACTATTTACAATCAGGATGCTCGCGCAATTTTTGACAAACGCTCCCAAT
>JAUXUT010000088.1 GCA_030680695.1 bacterium | reverse complement strand
ATTGGGGAAATGCGCACGGATGGTGTGCCCGATGACAGCGTTCATCGTGTCTGAATTGGTGACAACGGCAATGCCATCGGCTTTGTCGGCGCCGGCGCGGGTTAATGTGTCGGCGGAGAGAGAGTCTCCTTCCACGGTGCGTCCCCGAAAGTCCGGGTGGAGGCGATTAAATGCGTCTGCGATGCTATCCACAACTACGACCTGATATCCGTTTTGGAAAAGGCGGTACGCCAGTTCTGCTCCGACTCTACCGCAGCCTACAACAACAAAATTCATTTTATATCTCCTTAATGCCCGTCTTTTTCATGGACATGATAGGGTACGTTGGTGATCACGATACCGTGCTGATGCTTAAGTTGATCGCGCAGGATATTTGCCGTATTGGTATGCAGCGCGCCACTGAAGCGGTTATCCGAGACGAACTCCGGCACGACAACCGTGATGGTCTCACCGGGCTGGCGTTGTTCGGCAATATCGGCGATGTATTCGAGCAGGGGTTCCACAAAGAGCCGGTAGGGCGAATCCAGCACGACCAAACGGACGCCCTCGCCCCAGGTCTCCCATTTCCTGCGGACCTTCTCCGCATCTTCAGGTTCGATGACGATATGCACTGCGGTCACATCATCTGACAACATGCGCGCATAACGAAGGGCGGAAAGCGTCCCCTGATGCACGCCGCTGACCGGCATGATAATGCGGTGACGCATTGCATGAGGCGGAATGACGCCAAAATTATCGAGGGAAAGTTTTTTGGCAAGTTGCCGGTAGTGATTGTGAATTAACCATAACGCCCAAATTAATATGGGGATCAGGATCAACACAACATAGGCGCCATCCTGGAATTTTGTGACTGCGAACACCACCATGACCAGCCCGGTACAGAACGCGCCAAATCCATTGAAGATCATTTTGATTCGCCACATCCGGTCATAATTAAGCCGTGACACACGCTCAGAACCCTGGTCCCCCTCATGATCTGGATGAATTTTTCCGCTGCGCTGCCAGCGCAGCGCCATGCCAAACTGCGCCAGGGTAAATGACATGAACACTCCGATGGCATAAAGGGGAATGAGGCGTGTCACACTAGCCTGGAAGATAACAATCAACAGTGAGGAGAGGATTGCCAGGGCGACAATACCCCGCGAGTACACTAGACGACTGCCGCGATAGGTTAATTGACGCGGCAGGAAACCGTCACCTGCCATCAAAGCGCCCAAACGTGGGAACCCGGCAAAGGCGGTATTTGCGGCGAGAATCAGGATGATGGTTGTGCCGAGAATGACGGCAAGGTACATGAATCCCTGACCGCCAAATATGGTACGAGCCAGTTGGGAAATGACCGTCTCAATTTCCGATGGAACAGCGCCGACACGGCTGGCAAGGAAGGAAATACCGAGGAACAGACTTGCCAATATGAAACCCATCCAGGACAGGGTAATGGCTGCATTCTTACTGCGCGGCTCCTTGAAAGCCGTAATGCCATTGGAGATGGCTTCGATTCCCGTCAATGCGGCGGTGCCACTGGAAAAGGCGTGCAGGATCAGCAAAGGTCCAAGCACAGATGTGATCCCATGCGCATGGATTTCAGGCGGGTCTATCACAAATCCCAGCGACCCGCTAAAGTATTTGAACAGGCCAGCCCCAAGTGTAAGGAACATGATGACAACAAATGACAAACTTGGCACGGCAATCGCAGCGCCGGATTCACGTACACCGCGCAGGTTTAGCAGCATGATGAGGGCAACGGCTGCCACGGCAAGAACAACACGGTATTCATATAATACCGGATATGCAGAGATAATCTGCGCCACACCGGATGAAATCGAAACCGAGACAGTCAGGATGTAATCCGTAAGCAGGGAGGCCGCCGCAATAAGACCCGCCAGTTCCCCCAGATTGTCACGCGCCACCACATACGCGCCGCCGCCATCGGGATAGGCATGAATGACTTGAATGTAGGAAATGGAAACGATGGCAAGCAAAATAACAATTGCCAGGGAAATTGGGAATACATATCCAAACGCAATCGTCCCTGCGGCGGCAAGCACCACCATCATTTCCTGCGTAGCATAGGCATTGGAGGACAGAGCATCCGAGGCAAAAACTGCCAGTCCGACCATCTTGCCGATGGTCTCATGCGGGGCGTCTGCTGTGGATAATGGTCGCCCAATTAACCAGGAGCGCCATGAGCGCAGAGGCTTATATTCCGTTGTGCGCTCGATAATGGGAGTTTGTGAATTGTCAGATTGATTAATCATGGGGTACCAGTTTGGAGGCGAACACATGCCATCCATTAAAACAACAGGGACGGATTATAGTACAAATCCAATTTCTAGGAAGGCT
>JAUXUT010000066.1 GCA_030680695.1 bacterium | reverse complement strand
TCACCAACACAGGCGTGCTTTGGTCAACGACTTCCTTGGCATCTCGGCTAAAGTTATTTTCCCAAAAATCAATGATGAGAAAATCCTTCTTCTCGAAGTTCGGCAGCAATGCCAGGTTTCTGCACGCCGCCTGCACCCGTGTCCCACGCCCGATCATCTGCTGTAACTTGATCGGCGATTGCACAGGCTTCATGAACACCAGATTGACCACTTCGGGAACATCAATGCCCGTATCGAGCATGTCCACGGAAATAGCAATGCGCGGGAAATCCTTTTTCTTGAACGCGTCCACCAATGTGCCGCGATATTCGGATTTATGCGTGATGACCTTGGTCAGATTCGGAAATTGTGGATACATTTCATCGAAAGCGGCTTGCAATCGCAACGCATGATCCTGTGTAATGGCAAAGACAATGGTCTTGCCAGGTAATTGTCCCGATGAATCTTTCTTGCACACTTCCCAGATTTCTTCCCACTGCTTGCGCAGCGTGTCGCGGTTGCTGACTTCCCTTTCCAGTTCCGTGCCTTCGTAGTTGATATCGTCGGGGTCGAGTCCCTTTTCGATCAGGGCGTTACGCTCTTCCTCGGTCAAGTCCACGCCGTGAATGCCCTGCCGCTGGAACTTGGTCCGCGCGGCGTAGAGGTTGTAGTCCACAAGCCATTTATCATCAATGGCTTGTTCGTAAGTATAGAGATAGGTCGGCTTGCCGTCCGTGCAATCGAAGGCAAGGAAGGTATCGCGGTTGATGTAATTGGCGGGCGTGGCGGTCAGTCCCACCTGACGGGCGTCGAAATATTCCAGCACTTCATTGAACTTGTTGTAGATCGAGCGATGGACTTCATCAAAAACGATCAAGTCAAAGAAGGCAGGCGAGAACTGCTCGAAGATATTGCTCAACGTTTGGAGTGTCACCGCATACAGGCGCTGCGTGCGCGCATTCGGATCGTCCCAACTATGCAGGCGGGTGCAGGGTTCATTGGGAATGAATTTCTCAAAGCCATCATCCTTCGCCTGTTCAACCAGTGCATCGCGGTCTGCCACAAACAAAATCCGCCGCGCCTGATTGGAGCGCATGAACACATCGATCAATCCCATCGTGGTGCGCGTCTTGCCTGTCCCTGTTGCCATAACGATCAAGGCTTTGCGTTT
>JAUXUT010000063.1 GCA_030680695.1 bacterium | reverse complement strand
CCCCGCGCTGAGATCGCCCGAAAGGAATTACCCGAATCCATTGCCAATGTGGGCGGAATCGTTCACGAGATCGTTGTCTATCGCACACTGCCTGCTGAAACAGATATGGATGGATTAAATGCGTTGAAGTCAGGCGTGGATATAGTCACCTTTACCAGCGCTTCAAGCGTTGAAAACTTCGTCGCCATCGCAAAACAAAACGGACTCGATCCATTGAACCTTCCAAACAACCCGTTATTCGCCTGTATCGGTCCCATTACAGAACAAGCTGCAAAAGAGGAAGGATTGACCAGATTGGTTGTCGCCAAGGAATACACAACTGAAGGGTTGATCGAAGCCATTACAAACATGGAGAGACTATGAATCTACTCGAACTCGAAAAACAAAAACTGATCACTGATCACCGATCACTGATTACTCGTCCGCGCCGCCTGCGCGCCAACCCTGCCATCCGCGCAATGGTGCGCGAGACCGAACTCAACGCGCGCGATTTTATTTATCCGCTGTTCGTGCGGCATGAGACGGGTCGCAGCGAGATCCGCTCGATGCCGGGCGTGTATCAACTGTCAGTGGAAGAAGCAGTTCGAGAAACAGAAACAGCCTCAAAGTCAGGGGTGAACGCTGTCATCCTGTTTGGGATTCCCAAAGAGAAGGATCCGATCGGGCTTGAAAACTTTTCAGAAGATGGAATTGTCCAACAGGCAATTCGTGCGATCAAGAAGGAACTTCCCGAAATGGTGGTGGTGACCGATGTTTGTTTGTGCGAATACACTGACCACGGACACTGCGGCATTTTGAATACGGGCGAACATTTTCATGCGGGGTTGCCTGAGGGATATGTGCTGAACGACCCGACGCTGGATGTGCTGGCGAAGGTTGCGGTCTCGCATGCCGAGTGCGGCGCGGACATTGTTGCGCCGAGCGGCATGATGGATGGCATGGTGGTGTCCATTCGTGAAGCGTTGGATATATCGGGTTATGAAAACTTGCCGATCATGTCGTATGCCGTGAAATATGCGTCATCGTTCTATGGCCCGTTCCGCGATGCGGCGGAAGGCGCGCCAAAGTTCGGCGACCGAAAATCTCACCAGATGGATCCTGGCAATGTGCGTGAAGCCTTGCGCGAAGCCGCCTTGGATGTGGAAGAAGGCGCGGATATGTTGATGGTGAAGCCTGCGCTGGCGTATCTCGATGTCATTCGCGTCGTGAAGGATGCCTTCCCTGAACTGCCGATGGCGGCATATAACGTCAGCGGTGAGTATTCGATGATCAAAGCCGCCGCCGCGAATGGCTGGGTGGATGAAGAAAAAGTTACATTGGAAACGTTGACATCTATTAAGCGCGCGGGCGCGGATGTAATTATTACGTATCACGCTGTTGAAGCAGCGAAGTGGCTTAAATGAGTCGAAAGTCAAAGGTCGCAGGTCGTTGACTTTTGACCTTCGACATTTGACGAGAGGAAACCAAACATGTCATTAGAAAACCTAACCCCCCGCGCCGCGTCTGAGCGGTCGATGCATAACGAACACATGGTTCATGCCGACTTCAATCTGGCTCCCTTTACGATTGCGTGGGAAGTGACACGCGCCTGCGCTTACGCCTGCGTCCACTGCCGAGCAGATGCGATGCACACCCCTGACCCAAATGAATTGAATACGGAAGAAGCGCTTCGCCTCATTGACCGTTTGGCTGATTTCGGCTCCCCGATCCTGATCTTCACTGGCGGCGACCCGATGATGCGCAAGGATTTGCATGAGCTGATCGCTTACGCCACGCAAAAAGGTCTTCGATGCTCGTTGACCCCAACCGCCACTGCACTGCCAACAACCGCGCGGCTTGAGAAAGTACGCGATGCGGGGATTCGCCGCATTGCGCTCTCACTGGATGCGCCCAGCGCAGAAATCCACGATAATTTTCGGCAGGTGGCTGGCTCATGGCAGCGCACGATGGATATTTTGCATCGTGCTCAGGAGATCGGGATTAGTGTGCAGGTGAATACAACCATCTCAAAACATAATGTCGATATTCTCGATGAAATGGTGCCATTCATTCAGGAAGTAGGCGCGGTGCAATGGTCGTTGTTCTTCCTTGTGCCGACTGGGCGTGCCCAGGTCAAAAATATGATCTCCGCTGAAGAACACGAGCGTACGTTCAATTGGCTGTATGACCTTTCCAAGACTGCGCCGTTTGACATTAAATCCACGGCTGCGCCGATGTATCGCCGCGTTGCCATCGAACGCAAACGCGCGGAACAAGGTGGCGATACATCGGTCACTTTTCAGGGCGCGGGTTTTCAATATGCAGATGGTCTCAATCGCCCGACGCGCGGCGTCAACGATGGCAATGGATTTTTGTTCATCTCGCACATCGGCGAGATCCAACCCTCTGGATTTTTGCCGATCACGGCAGGCAACGTCCGTGAGGATGATGTGATCGATGTCTACCGCAACTCACAGCTTTTCACCGACCTGCGCACTCCCGACAAGATAAAGGGACGCTGTGGAATCTGCGAATACCGTGATGTATGTGGTGGTCAGCGCGGACGCGCGTATGGCGTCACGGGAGATTATCTTGAGAGTGATCCGGCTTGTGTTTATGAGCCATCCAAGTAACCTGATAATGGATTATGGGTTAATAAACAAGTGTCCGAACCGCGTGCAGTGAGACACTTGTTTGCCTAAAGGAGGAGCCGCTCAATAAATATTCCTTATTTTTGCAGTTCGTTCGTATGATCTACCCAACTCAAAATCAACCAAGGAGAGTTAGAGCATGTATAAACGTATCAGTTCGTTGGTTCTGGCTGTAGTTTTGCTTCTATCCATGAGCGGAGTGGCAAGCGCTGCCGCAAATTCCGTTTCAGCGGCTGGCGTCCTTCCTGGACAGTACATCGTCGTTTTCAATGATGCGGTGGCTAATCCCGGCGCTGCAGCCAGTGACATGGCGCGCCAACATGGCTTGGGTTTGTCGCATGTCTATGAATATGCCATCAAAGGCTATGCTGCGACCATCCCTGCCGCGCGCTTGAATGCAGTGAAGTCCGATCCGCGGGTTCTCTTTGTAAGCGAAGACCGCGAAGTGTCCATCGGCGCGCAGACGCTACCCACCGGCGTCGACCGCATTGACGCAGAGCAAACCGCCACTCACACCAACAAAGGCACGGGCGTCAATGTGGCTGTGATTGACACCGGCATTGACCTGACCCACCCGGATCTGAAAGCCAACATTGTCGGCGGCAAGAACTGCTCTACAGGCAAAAGTTACAGCGATGGCAATGGACACGGCTCGCACGTGGCTGGCACCATTGCAGCCGTTAACAACACAGAAGGTGTAGTGGGTATAGCTCCCGAAGCCAAACTGTGGGCGGTGCGCGTACTCGACAACAGGGGTTCAGGAAGCTGGTCGTCTGTGATCTGCGGGATTGACTTCGTGACCTCCAAAGCTCCAGCCAACGGCGGTCCCATCACAGTTGCCAATATGAGCCTGGGCGGGACTGGCTCAGACGATGGCAATTGCGGTCTCACCAACAACGACGCGCTCCACCAGGCCATCTGCCGCTCGGTGGCGGCAGGCGTTACGTACGTTGTTGCGGCGGGCAATGAAACGGATAACGCGGCAAATCATGTGCCTGCGGCTTACGATGAGGTGATCACCGTTTCAGCGCTCTCCGACTCGGACGGCAAGTCCGGCGGAACGGGCGGCGCGCCCTCCTGCCGCACCAGCGAGAAGGATGACTACTTCGCCTCCTTCAGCAACTTCGGAGCGGATGTTGACATCGCCGCGCCCGGCGTATGCATCCTGTCCACCTGGAAGAGCGGCGGCTACAACACCATCAGCGGCACTTCCATGGCTTCGCCGCACGTGGCAGGCGTGGCAGCGCTTTATATCGCCACCCATGCCGGCGCGACCCCTGCGCAGGTGAAAGACGCGCTGATTGCCGCCCAGGAACCCGGACCGATCCCTGGTGATCCGGATACGTTTAAAGAGGGCATCGTAAACGCTGGCGGCTTCTAAGACCCCTGCCGCCGGATAAAACTCCTCTAAACCCAAGTCGGACACTGATCGAAAAGGGGATGGAAGCCGCGCGATGGCTTCCATCCTCAATATTTCTTCAGCGCTTATTTCTTGATTATTAACAAGGTAAAACCATGACCGAACAATCCCTGCGCACGTTCAACCACTACTCGCTTTTTTCCTTCAAGGACGCGTACTGGTCTCTAAGTACGGATGAACGTGCGGAATTTCATAAAAATTGGCTGGCTGCGTTACGCGCTTCCGCTCAAAAAGTGGACCTGTTTCAAGGTACGGAACATGACGTAGACCTGATCGCCTGGTCTGCTTTAACGGTAAAAGACAATCAGGATGCGGCTGTTTTCTTCGAGAAATTTACGAAGGCGTTAAATCCATATCGTTACTTAGTCGAGCAAAAAGATTCTCTGTGGGGTTTTACCCGTCCTTCGCAGTATTCGAAGGCTCGTTCCAAACAGGAGATCGATCCGTTCTCCGATGAGCACAAACCTTACCTGATCATTTATCCGTTCTCCAAGACAACCGAGTGGTATTTGATGAGCCGTGAGGCGCGTCAGGGCATGATGAATGAGCACATCCGCATCGGCAAACAATACGAAGACATCAGCCAGTTGTTGCTTTATTCTTTCGGGTTGCAGAATCAGGAATTTGTCGTGGTGTATGAAACCGACGACCTGACCCGCTTCTCCGACCTGGTCAACGAATTGCGTGATACCGAAGCGCGCCGCTATACCCTGCGTGACACTCCCTTACATACTGCCATCTATCATCCTGCGGAAGAGACCCTTGCCTTATGGAAATGAACAGCCGTTTTCTACAAGCCTGTCGGCGCAAACCCGTTGACGCGACTCCCGTCTGGTTCATGCGCCAGGCGGGACGTTACATGCCCGAATACCGCGCCATTCGCGAGAAATATTCCCTGCTCGAGATTTGCTACCAACCCGAACTTGCAGCTGAAGTGACGTTGCAACCTGTCCGCGCTTTCGGTGTGGATGCGGCGATTCTCTTCGCTGACATTCTGCTGCCTGCCATTCCGCTGGGCGTGGGCTTGGAGTTTGCCAAAGGTGAAGGTCCCGTGTTGCAGAACCCCGTCCGCACGATGGAAGATGTCAGAGCGTTGAAACCTGTCGAAGCAGAATCAGATTTGGGCTACGTCATGGAAGCGATCCGTATCCTGCGCAGGGAACTCACAGATACTCCGCTCATCGGCTTCTGCGGCGCGCCGTTCACAGTCGCATCCTACATCATCGAAGGCGGGTCATCGCGCGAATTCCTCAAGACCAAAACGATGATGTATTCCACGCCCGATGTTTTCCACGCCTTGATGGATAAACTTGCGGACGTGTTCAGCGATTACCTGACGGCGCAGATCCGTGCAGGAGCGCAGGCGGTGCAGGTCTTTGATTCGTGGGTCGGCGCGCTCAGCCCGTCGGATTATGAAACCTTCGTGTTGCCATATTCTCAAAAGTTACTCAAAGCCGCGCAGGCGATGAACGTGCCCGTCATCCATTTCGGGACGAATACGACGACGCTCCTGCCGCTGATGAAACGCGCAGGCGGCGACGTGATCGGACTCGACTGGCGCATCCCGCTTGATGACGGCTGGTCGCTGCTCGGTGACGATGTCGCCGTTCAGGGGAATCTTGACCCTATCACGCTCTTTGCGCCATTGCCTGAACTCAAAGCGCGCGTGCATGATGTTCTACGCCGCGCAAACGGCAAGCCTGGTCACATCTTCAATCTCGGTCATGGCATTTTGCAGCACACACCTGTTGACAGTGTGAAGGCGGTTGTAGATATGGTGCATGAATTCTCCCTCTCCCCTCGGGAGAGGGTTGGGGTGAGGGCGGCATAATGAATTTCATTGGTCTCGTTGCCGCAATCACGGCCTTCCTCAGCATCTGGTTCGGACACGTCGCCGTTCGCAAGATCGAATCTGTTTCGCCGACCACATGGCTTCCCACAATCGCTTTCATCGCGCTGGGTCTCTTCACTGAATACTGCTCATTGATGACTGATAACTTGTCACTTTCTACGGCTTTTGGCATTTTTGGCATCACTCTCCTATGGGATGCGCTTGAATTTACCCGTCAGCAAAACCGTATCAAAAAGGGGCATGCGCCTGCCAACCCAAACAACCCCCGTCATGCCAGCATCCTTGCAGACGCGAACTTCCATGCAACGACTCTCGATTTGTTGAAACGAGAACCGACTGGAGGGCAAACATGAACTACTTCGGGTTGCTCACTGGAGTTGCCACCCTGCTCATCATCGGGCTTGGTTTTCCGCTTGTGATTCAAGGCGAACGGCGCTTTGGATATTTGTGGTGGCCCTACATGCTGGGTATTGGCATTGCATTGATCGTCGCTTCTTTATTTATTTATATCGATTGGCTTGCCGTTTTCATCGGCGTAGTTGGCGCGACTTTCGTTTGGGGTTCAACTGAATTGAAAGAACAGGCTGTCCGCGCGGAAATCGGCTGGTATCCGTTCAACAAAAATAAGATCAGACCACCTTTTGAACATGTTATCAAAAAATGGAGAGCGCCACATTTATGATCGGTTTATTGGTAATGGCATACGGCGGACCCAACAACTTGGATGAGGTCGAACCATACTTAATGGATGTGCGCGGCTATCATCCCACTTCACAGGAGATTATCCATGAAGTGCGCGAGCGTTACCGCGAGATTGGCGGGCGTTCACCAATTCTGGAACAGACACGCGAACAGGCTGCCGCACTCGAAGCTGCCCTGAACGCGGACGGACAGCAATTCAAAGCCTTTGTCGGCATGAGGCATTGGCATCCATACATCAAAGACACGCTTGCTGAAATGCAGCCACAAGGGATTGAAAAAGCCGTCGGGTTGGTCATGGCTCCGCATTATTCGCGCATGAGCATTGGCGCGTATTACAACAAGGTCGAAGAAGCCAACTTCCCCATTGCATTTTCACGCATCGAAAACTGGCATTTGCAACCAGGTTATATCAATGCGCTGACTGATCGCGTACGTGACGCATTAAAGCATTTCCCAGAAGAAGTCCGTGCGGAGATTCCTGTCATCTTTACCGCGCACAGCCTGCCCGAAAAGATTTTGGAATGGAACGATCCCTACCCCACTCAATTGCGCGAGACAGTCGCCGCAGTGATGGAACAACTCGGCTCACAGCCGCATGAGTTTGCGTATCAATCTGCCGCCATCTCCACCATCCCGTGGCTCGGACCCGACGCAGGAGAAGTGATCGAACGGCTGGTATCGGAAGGTAAACAACATATTTTGCTCTGCCCGATCGGCTTCGTTTGCGAACACGTTGAAATTCTGTACGACATCGATATTGTTTATCAAAAATTAGCCAGGTCCCTAGGTGTGCAATTGGAGCGCATCGAAATGGTTCACACCGCACCGCAAATGGTCGCTGGGCTGGCTGAACTCATCCGCAAGACTGCAAAGGATTCAAACTGGTTATGAATCGAATCATAGTCGTCGGCGGCGGAATTGCAGGTCTTTCCGCCGCGTATTATGCAAAGAAAAACATTCCCGATGCAACTGTAACCCTCATTGAATCCGATTCGCATTGGGGTGGCAAGATCACCACAGACCGTATTGCTTTTGACGAAGGTCAATTCATCATCGAAGGCGGCCCCGACACCTTCCTTGCATCCAAACCTTGGGGCGTGGCATTGTGCAAGGAGCTCGGTCTTGGTGAACGCCTGCATGGCACGAATCCCAATCAAAAAAATACATATGTCCTGAACAAAGGTCATCTGCTTCCCCTGCCCGATGGTCTCGCCATGATGATTCCCACCAACATTGAGGCGATTCTCAAATCGCGGCTGGTGTCGTGGTTTGGCAAAACGCGCATGGGGCTCGATTTTCTGCTCCCGCCGCATCGCCTCAACGGAGATGAATCTCTCGGCACGTTTGTCAGCCGTCGGCTGGGGCGTGAAGCGTATGAGAATCTCATCGAGCCGCTCATGTCTGGCATCTACGCGGGCGACGGCGATCAACTTTCGCTGGCGTCCACGTTCCCATATTTGCGCGATCTTGAAATCAAATATGGAAGCCTTGCGCGCGGCGCTCTCAAAATGCGCGCGCAATCGAACGGCAAAGCAGTGCAAGGTTCGCGTTCCGCGTTTCTC
>JAUXUT010000055.1 GCA_030680695.1 bacterium | reverse complement strand
GCACCACTCTGAGGCAGCTCGGGTGACAAAGAGAGGATGGTCTTTATAAAAGGGTGGTAGTCCACCTCTGGAGCGGTCTCGATCACGTATCGGCACTCTGGCAGTTTCGCAAATTTCCAGGGACGGATCACCTGATCAAACAGGACTTCTCCATCCGCGCTCAAGGCAGCGATTCGTAGTGGCGGACAGAAGAAGGTGTGAAAGAGGCGTTTTGAATCATTGGGATACACAAAGGCCAGAATGTTTTCATTCATGTTGTCGAAAAATATCGCGCCGGTCGCGCGTTGTTCGGATGTAATCAGGAAATGTAATTGCATTTTATTCACTTACTCCTTCACCAAAGAGGATTTGACGCACGGCTGACAGGAGGGGGTTGTTAGAACCCATCGCTTTTTTCCAGGCGTGTGCAAGGGGATGATTTATTTGAGTGGGAATTTCATATGCCCGCGTAGGGGTGGTGTCGATCAACATCAAAAGTTCTGTGGGCGGCAGGTCGGCCAGTTGTCGGAAGACTCCGCGCGCTTCGCGCAGGGAATGTTCCCGCAGTCGGCTGATGGCGTAACCCAGTGGGTCTGCTAAATTTCCGCTTTGCGGACTGGCAACATACAGCACCCAGGAAACGAAGGCATGCACGGAAGCTTGGACTTCCAGGAGTTCGCGTTGGACTTTGGGATGTACGTCATTCTGTTGAAGCAGGGTTTCGAGTTCCCAGAACTGCGGCACCGCCTCCGCCGCTCTGTCGCTGTGTTGGGTGGTGGAAGTGTTATTTTTATTTGTGTTTAATGGGTGTTTTAAAGAGTTTAAAGCAGTGCCATTTGCGTCCACCATATTGCTGCCATTTGCGCCCACTAATGCTTCCATTTGCGTCTGGCTATTACTGCCATCTGCGTCCACCCTATTGCTGCCATTCGCGCCCACCTTATTACTTCCATTTGCGTCCAGCGGTTCATCCAAGAGTACACGAAAACTCCGTGACATGCTCTCAACACGCAGGTCGAGATAGGTTTTGGAATCAGAAGGCTCCACTTCAACCAGAAAACGAGTGAGGTCACCGCCGCGCTGTTGTGATTTCC
>JAUXUT010000033.1 GCA_030680695.1 bacterium | reverse complement strand
CATGGCGACGATCATCCACACGATCATCATGCGGTAGTCTTCTTCGAAAATGGCGAGGATCGCCAGCAAGCCCCAGATCGCGCCCGTGGCAGTGAAAAGATGCACGCCCCAGGCGGCGGCTACACGTAAAAAGTTCGGTTTTTGGTCGGTCATCGAAAGTCCTCTATCGGTTTGAAGTATTGCAAATAGTAACCCCGCCGATTATACAAGGGAACGAACAGGCGGGGGCTGAACATGCCCTTACAGAGCCCTGACGGGGAGGCGGGAAATGTTCGGGTAAAATTGAGGAGAATTGGGAGACCCATGCCTACAGAAGCCGATACTTGCAGAACGTACATAGTCCCGAAATTACATGCCGTGTTGCTGTCGTCCGTGCTGGATAGGGCGTTTAAGGGAGAGTTGTGATGGACAATAAACCACATGGTCAGATGACTGTTAAAGCCGCTGAGACACTTTTTGGCTATTATGAGAAAAAAGGCTATGATGTGCTTTACGATCATAGTTCTGCAAAAGAAAATGTTGGGAAAATTGTATCGTGGTATGGTGATAAGTATGGTCGGGAAGCTGAATTGAGTCAATTAGATATTGCCATTATTGAAAAAGGTTCTGATAAAGCATTTGCGCTTATAGAAATTGAAGAAACAAACGACACCCCAAAAACCTTTATGGGAGATGTGTTTGGCGTCTTGCTGGGAGATCATATTAGTTTTCGTGGGGAACGCAAATTTTCAGTGGGAGAATACACAACATTGATCGTTCTTGGAAAAAGCAAGGTCATGCACAAGAAGCGCAATGAGTATCTTCGTGAACAAGGCGTGAAAATAAAATCCAGTTTATCCACTGCTAACTCTGCAATTGGAAATATAGTGATTGACACTTTTGCCGACGAAAAAGGTTTGTATGCGCTTCTATCATCGGTACTGGATAATGCTTTCAAAGGTGAAGTATGATGGCGAGAAACCGTCCACGAAAAAAACCACGAATACTCGAACGGATGACGCAAGATTCGTGCATTCGTGAAAAATTCGTGGATGGTCTTTGGGCAGGGCTGGTGTCGCTGCGGGAGTTACAGTCCGCTACGGGAGAGGAATTGTCCGCGCTGCTGCCGAGTGTTTTAGATAAAGCAGTCAAAGGTGAACTGTGATGGTAAAAAACCGTCCACGAATAAAACCACGAATACTCGAACGGCTGGCGTTGTTGCGGGAGGTAAGTCCGCTACGGGGGAGGAATTGTCTGAGCTGATGCCGTCCGTGCTGCGACCATCGGGAGGGGCGTTTAAGGGAGAGTTGTGATATGTCGTTGCGTTATAATTGTTTTTGGAGGTTGCCATGACTCTTGCTGAACAAATTCAATATCAATTGAACGATCTTCCACCTGAAAAAC
>JAUXUT010000031.1 GCA_030680695.1 bacterium | reverse complement strand
GTGCGGGCGAAATGCTTCGCTCAATAACGCCATACCTGCCTGCGCAAGCAGAACGCCGAATAACCCAAGGACGAACGGCACGAGTTGGAAGGGTTTCCCCAAATAGGCAGGGATGCTCGCGCCGAGGAGATACGTCAGCGCGGCAAGGAGAAGGTGGAGGGGGCGGGAGAGTTTTAGCAATTTGGGATTTCCGATTTTCGATTGATGATTACTTCATGCCATAATCCACTGGTGGAGTGTTCGCATATGGATTATACATGACCCGAAACGCCAAGCGTACGCACGATGCGATAGAGGGGTAAAATAGACCCGTGATCAGCCAGATTCGTTCCAAAAAACGCCGCAAACCGATTTGAGTTTTCCAAACATGCGCTCGATCAAAGCATCCTTCGCGGCATTTCGGTTCAGGAGATGCGCGAAGCGGTTGCAAATGGCGAAGTGATAGAGGATTATCCCGATGACAAATATGGACCAAGTTGCCTGATGTTCGGTTTGACACAATCGGGCAGGCCCATACACATTCAATGCAGTCACCCCGCGCGTGAAATTGTCAAGATCATCACACTTTATCAGCCCGACACCGAGCAGTGGATCGACTACAAAGTAAGTAGATAAACAATGGTCACAACCTACCCGAAGGAAACTTTTGTCCCTGAAAAGGTGACTTACACCATTGAAGTTGACGGCAAATTGATCGTTATTGAGCATGTCCCCGCGCGTGTGTGCGTTGAAACTGGCGAACAACTCTTTTCTGCAGAGACCGTGGAACGCATCCAACAGTTGATTTTGACCAGGCAGAAGCCAGCCCGCATGATGGAAGTGCCGGTATACGAGTTTGCCTAGCGGGCGCGTTGAATCTGCTCTAGGCAGATTTTGAATCTAAGAGGCAGTCACCGTGAGTGCCTGCCTCTTTTTCATTGGGATGCTTGCGCCGAGAAGATAGGTCAAGGAAGCGAGGAAGAGTGTGAAGGGGCGGGAAAGTTTTATCAATTTTCGATTTCCGATGTTGTTTATTTCCTAGTTAAAGGATTATACTGTTACCTAACAATGGTTGCGTTCTATTACTTAAGTATAAATCTATAATAGTATCTACTAAACAATGAATCCAAAACCTCCTTTTCTTAAAGATTTGTTCGAGTTGATTAAACAGGTTTGGGCACCATTTGCTGGTTTTGTAAGTGCCATTATTTTCATTGGGAACTTTATAGAGTTATGGAAGGGCAATGAAGCAACTTACACTATATTAATTGCGATTTTAGGTCTTTTTGTACTTTTACTTGCTTTAATCTGGATAGGATTTAGTCAAGTTGACAGTAAAGATAAGCTAATACTTCCTAATAAAAAAGGTATTTTTCATCCAAGATACCCCTTTTTATATAAGATGGCAAGATTCTCTTTATCTACAATGATTCTAATTTCCTTAGTTGGAGGATACTTACTTTGGGAAAAATCGAAAAACACAGAAAATGAAGTTGTAATACTTATTAGTAAATTTGATGGACCAAACCCTCAAGATTATCGTGTCACAGAAATTATATGGGAGCACTTAAGTGCAAGTTTGCAAAATTACAATGATGTTACTCTTACACTTTTTCAAAACGGGATTATAACGTCTTATGAACAGGCTGAAATTGAAGGAAAAAATTACAATGCGACGATTGTAATTTGGGGTTGGTATGGAATAACAGATGAAAACGCAAGGATAGTAATTCATTATGATATCTTAAGAGAGTTTGTAAATGTTCCACATGGATTTAGGAGCAAAATCATTACTAATGACAGCGATGTTACCGAATTCAAAAAATTTTTTACTCAAGATGAGCTAGCAAAAGAAATAACCTTCTTGAGCCTCACAACAGTTGGGTTAGTACGATATTCATTTCAAGATTGGGACGGTGCAATTTTTAGTTTCAAGGAATCACAAAAATTCACAAGCATCACAAACAATATAGAGTTAACACAATCATTCATTGATCAAAGCATTAATGCTAAAAACCTCGAAAATATTAAACAAGGCACTAGTGAGAATCCTTCAATACCTGTTGAAGTGTTTTATGCTTCGATGGACATTCCTCAAGGCACAAAGATTTCTGAAAGTTTCCTTTCAACATTAAGTATACCCGCCGAGAATGTAACCTCAACCATGTATACATCACAAGAGTCGCAAGATATTATCGGGAAAATATCTAAGTTTCCTTTAGACCAAGGGGTAGTAATTACTGAAACTATGGTTACCGATTATCTTGATTTATTCTATCTTTTGCCAATAACACCTGAGCCTCCAGAGCTTCAAATTTGGATAGGAGGAGAAAAAGTAAAAATACTTAAGCTGGGCAATTTTCCCGATATTGTTGGCACAGTTAGAATTAATTATTTAGACTGTTATGAAAACCCAACAAGATTATCTTCAGTAATTTATAGTTTTTTAAACGGTGATCAAATTGACCTTATAGCAAGGGACGATAGTTCCTATTGGGTATTGGTTGATGAAACTATTTCTGGAAAAGAATGTTGGGTAATTAGTCACTATCTAAATTTGGATATAAAATAACTTATTTTTACAGATACCCTCTTAATTTCTCCACAGCCTGTGGGAGACTTTTTCTTCCTAATCCTAATCGAAAATGATTGCCTGTGTCTTCGTACATGGTGCCGGGTAAAAGCAAAACGCCAGCCTTCTTGACCAAGTCATCACAAAATTCTTCGACATCACCTTTTAGTAATTTTGGAAATCCCATCGAGCCTGCCTGCGGACGAACCCAGGTGAAAAGCGAAGAGTGACGAGTAAAAAGATCATCAATGACGGCGAGATTATGCTTGATAATCCCAAGATTTCGTTCAGCAAGTTTTTCGCGGTGACGCAGGGCAACTTCCGCGAGAAATTCACTGGGGGCGGAATTGCAGATGGTGGTGTAGTCTTTCAGCGACGCCATCTTGTTGTACAGGTCATGGTTCTTGGTGGCGGTCCAGCCGATGCGCAGGCCTGCCAAGCCGTAGGTCTTTGAAGTGACGCCAAGCGAGATGGCATGAGTGCCATAGTCCACGGCGGCGGGGAGACGATGCGCGGGGTCAAACTCCGATTCACGGTAGACCTCGTCAGAAAACAGGAGCAGGTTATTTTCCTGTGCGAAGCGGTTGAGGGCGTCAAAGTCCGCACGGGACATGAGGTAGCCGGTCGGGTTGTGCGGGGTGTTGATGATGATCGCCTTCGTAGACGGTTGCATGAGAGCAGGCAATTCGTTCACGTCCAATGCCCAGCCGTTCTCTTCATGCGCGCGCCACAGGCCGACGTTACAGCCGATGCCCTTTGCCACTTCGCTCAGAGATTGGTAATGCGGCGAGTGGACAATGATATGGTCACCCGCTTGCAAAGCCGCCATCATGAAGAGATAGATGGCTTCGCCCGCGCCTGAAAAGACCAGGATGTCTTCGGGCTGGGTCGTGGAATACATGCCTGCAATTTCTTTTCGTAACGTGGGACTGCCCAATGATTCTGTGTACCCAAGCCAGACATTCTGAAACTTTTCGGCTGCACCTGCTTCGAAGGCGAGCAAGTCCGCAACGGACATGGCTTCACAGTCTGAGGAGCAGAGCAGATATTCGGTGTTGAATTCGTACCTGGCGAAATAGCGTTCGAGTTTGAAGGGAGAGAGATACATGTTAGTTTCCAGTGGGCAGTGGGCAGTGAGCAGTGGGCAGTAATACGAATCACGAATTACGAATTTTATTTCAACGCTCTTTTCACATCACGATAATGCAGTTGATTATGCAGGTACAACATCTTTACCATCTCGCGGATGACGGTTTCGCCCAGGAATGGATGACGACCTTGAATCTCAAGTTCTTCGTCCTTCAAGCCAGACACCCACGCCACCGCCTCCGCTCGAACCTGCTGATATTGCTCAAGCAGTTCCGTGGGTTCGAGATTCTTGGTCTTCTCCTGCTGGGATGCGTTGTAGCGGTCAATCGAGAAGTCGTCGGCGGCGCCTGCGCCAGAGATGCGGATGCGCTCGAAGAGTTTGATCAGTCCGCGCTCGGAGGTGACGTAATGCGCCAGCACGTTACGGATCGTCCATGTCGTCCCTTCGGTGTAGACTTCATTCGTCCACTGGTCGGCGGTCAATTCGGAAAAGAACGCCGCCATGCGTGCGCCTTCGGTTTTGAGTTTCTCGACAAGTTCGGCGGTTTCGGACATTGTTAAAATCTCCAGTTTGAGTTATTTGATGGATGACCATAGACAGTGGACGATGGACAGTGAAAAACGGTCTACCGTCTATGGTCCATCGTCATATTTTGCGTAATTGATCGAACGCTTGCCTGTCGT
>JAUXUT010000011.1 GCA_030680695.1 bacterium | reverse complement strand
CTCGCGTCGTACAGCATGTCACGGACATGTGCGCGCACAACGTGCGCCGTCGCCACCACGATCTGGCGGCGGCCCCGGCAGCCTAACCACGATCCTAGGGAGAGAAGGCATGATCAAAGTTGCGGATTACATCATCAATACACTGGCTGAGCGTGGCATCGATAAGATGTTTGTCGTGTATGGCGCCGCCAACGGCGATTTGATCGACGCCTTCACACGAACGGCGGCCACCGAATACGTCGCCGTCATGCATGAACAGGCCGGGGGATTTGCCGCGGAAGCGTACGCCAAAGTCAAAGGTGTGCCGGGAGTCGCGATTGCCACCAGCGGGCCGGGAGGCATGAACCTGCTGACGGCGATGGGCAATTGTTTTTACGATTCCATTCCTTGTGTCTTTATGACCGGGCAGATCAATTCGCGCTTCCTCCGTCCGGATCCGTCTATCCGCCAAATCGGGTTTCAAGAAACGGACATTGTGGCGATGGCGGCGCCGGTGACGAAATACGCCAAGATGATTCTGAAACCGGAGGATGTCCGGTATGAACTGGAAAAAGCCTTGTGGCTTTGCCAGAACGGCCGTCCCGGTCCGGTGCTGCTCGATATTCCGCTGGATGTCCAGAAAGCGACGATCGACGCGATACAGCTGATCGGGTTCGAAGTGCCGGCGGCGGCCAGTTTTGATGTCGAAGTCGTGGATACACAGATTCAGCGCTTGCTGGCCGATCTGCGGTCGGCGGAGCGACCGGTCATGTTAATTGGAGGGGGTGTTCGACTCGCTGATGCGCAGGATGAAGTGCGCGAACTCGGCCGGCGCTTACAAATGCCCTGCTTCCCCACCTGGAATGCGTTGGACGTCATTTCTTCCGACTACGAATATTACGGCGGCCGTGTCGGAACCTATGGCGGCGCCGGGCGCAATTTCGGCATCCAGAACAGCGATCTCCTGCTCTCGATCGGCAGCCGCATTTCGGGCCGGATCACCGGCGGGAATGTCCAGAGCTTTGCCCGCCATGCCAAGAAGTATCTCGTGGAAATCGATCCGGCCATGGTGCAGCGGAAATTCCAGCAGGTGCCGTTCGACGTCAATATTCTCTGCGATGCCAAGGTGTTCACGCGCCGGCTGTTCGCCGCACTGGATCGCAGCAAGAAGGGGTGCGGCAACTGGGCGGGATGGACGGCTCAAGTCATGGAGTGGAAGCAGAAGTACGATCCCGTCCGGCCGGAGTTCTTTGCCCAACGAGCGCGCGTTCACCCCTATGCCTTCATGCGGCGTCTGTCTGAAAAGATGGGTGCGACGGATATTCTTGTCGGCGATTGCGGAGGCAATATCGTCGTCAGCAACCATGCCTTCGAGACCAAGTATGGCCAACGGAACCTGACGAACAACGGCAATTCCCCCATGGGCTTCTCATTTGCCGGTGCCATGGGCGCCTGGTTTGCCGATCCGTCACGCCAAGTCGTCTGCACGATCGGCGATGGGGGGTTCAACATGAATCCTCAAGAACTGCAGACCTTCGTGAATTACGGAGTAAAGGTCAAAACCTTCATCCTGAATAATCATATTTACGGCATCACCAAAGCCTACCAGGAAACAAATTTCCAGGGCCGCGCCGAGGCCTGCGGACCCAAGGGCTACCGGCCTCCGGACTTCATGAAACTCACGCAGGCCTATGGCATCAAGACCGTGACCATCGCCAATCACGCCGAGATGGATGCCAAGATCGATGAAGTGCTGCAATGCGATGGACCGGTCGTCTGCGATGTGGACATGCACGAGTATCACACCTATGAGCCGAGAATCTTCGGATGGAAGACACCCATCGAAGATATGTATCCCTATCTCCCGCGTGATGAGTTCCGCAAGAACATGACGATCGAACCGGCCGAGGGATGGATGAATCCGGAATATC
>JAUXUT010000003.1 GCA_030680695.1 bacterium | reverse complement strand
AGAACTGCCGGATGGGCGGACATCTCCGCGAGGTTGATGGCAAATTCCTTGCAGTGTTCATCGCCGTTTGCAAGCGCGGCAGGGACAAAATGGATCAGTTCAGGATGACGCTCAATATGTTCGGCGATCCTTGCTCGAAATGTGTCGTCGTTTTTTTGATGGGCGGCACGCTTTGTTACAGACGTCAAAGATTCCAGCGTTTTTCTGGTAATCCACATCTCCAATGGGAATACCTGCGGACAGGCGCGTTCGTGTTGGGGCCTTTTCAACTCCTCCAAATTTTTACTGGCGAGAGAAAAATAGGGCGCGCGTTTCAAACATGCTTGCCAGTGTTTGCGCGCAGCGGGAATATTTCCCTTTCGATATTCGGCTGCCGCGCACCAATGCCATAGATTTTCGCTCCATGGGTCAAGTTTGTTGGCGGTTTTAGCCTGATTGAAAAGACTCAATAGTCCATCATCGTCTCCAATAAAACTGAGTGCTTCGCCCACCTTGACCCAGCGTTCTGCCGCGTCCACATTGGAATCTTTCAGCCGTTTTGCAAATTCCCATGCATCATCCTTCTTCCCTTGCATAAAAAGATAACGGGTCAGATTGGAAAGCGCGTGAACATTCTGCGGATTTATTTCAAGAACTTTGCGGCTCGTTTCAATTGCCCCTGACAGGTCGCCTTCGAGCCAGTCAACCTGGCTGAGATTATTGAGAATGGGAACAAAATCTGGCCGCTGCTGGAGCAGTTTTTTTGCCAATTGCCTGCAGCGGTTATAGTTTCCCGTTTCCATAAGCAATCGTAATTCTTCATGCTGGCAGGCAAATTCAAATCCTGTCTCTAAAGAATCGCCGAGATCGCAGAGGAGTTCCTCCAGCACATTCTCCAGTTGCGGAATGGTTTTCTGCACGTCAGACGCACGTTCATCGTGAGGCCAGCGCTTCAAAAACTGGCGGAATGTTTGCAGCGCGAGCGCCGGATATCCATTCGACAGATAAGCGCCAGCCAGGCCCAGTTTCACTTCCGCTCGATTGGGTGTTAGTTCATGCAGCTCATGGATGGCATGTAGATAGCCATGCTGGTTGTTCATATCCAGATTGGCGTTTGTCAACAAGCCTAGAACATCCGGCTGACGGGGAAAACTTTTGTTCAGTTCGCTTAAAAGATCTAACGCTTGTACTAATCCACCCTGTGCCAAAAGGTTGTGGGCTTCCTCAAGTCCTTCCCGCAGGCGTCGCGGAAGATTGATTGGGTCAAAACGGGGGGAGAAATTTTTGCTCATAACTCTCTACTGTACAACATGAGTAAAAACCAATCATAAGATACATTCAGCCAGCCAAGCACCTTATGACTGATCGCGACAAAGTATACACAAAAGTAAAAAAACGATAAAGCGAATGCCGAAACTGGATCATCAAGGTCGGGTGGTAAAGTTGGTGATGATTTCCGGCATCCTCACGAGCCGAAAGGCTCAGTTAGTAGCCAGTACATGTTAGTTTATTCCCAAGGATTTACAATCTCGATGCCTGTGCCGCTGAAATCATCCACGTTTCGGGTGACCAGTGTTAACTTGTCAGTCAATGTTGTTGCAGCAACAAGAGAGTCTATTGCAGGTAAAGTTATTCCTGTTGATTCCAGGCGCGCAATCAGAATTCCCCATTCCACCAAGATCTCTGTATCTAATGGAGTGATCCTTCCATCAAAACGCACCAGTAGATCTTCCTTGAGCCAGGAATGCAATTCCTGTTTTCGTTTCGATTTGGGCAATTTTTCAATACCTTTGGCAATTTCTCCAATCGTGATCACACTCAAGTAAACATCGTCAGAGCCTAGCGAATCAACTAAGTCTACAACTTTCGGATTCGGATGTTTTGAAACGAGTTCCGTGATGACGCACGTATCAAGTAGGTACTTCATAATTCGAGCCCCTTGCGTGGCAGGGACTTGTCCCGAAGGAGCTCAAGTCCAGCCAAGGGAGAAGCCTGAAAAAACTCGGAGAGTTTCCCCTGGGATTTACGCAAGTTTTCGTATTCTG
>JAUXUT010000144.1 GCA_030680695.1 bacterium | reverse complement strand
CAGAATGAATATTGGGCATTCATCCCCGTCCCGCTTCCACCGAGTCTGGATTGGACTCCCAATATATCCAAGGGTTCATCGCGGCAACCATCTGGACTTCGAATTTCTCTGATATAGGAATTCATTAATTCATTTAGTTTTTCAGCTTCAATGATGATCCCTAATCCTGGCAGATCGAATGCTTCAAGTTTCCCTTTTCGGATCCAGGCTCTGATCTGCCGCGACGCAAGGCTGGGGCGGTCAATGACAAGATCAGTAAAGAATCCACTACGAAGGCAGCAAGGCGCGGGCTCGTTGGGTCCGTGTGCTGGATCGCCACTTTTTCAAAGATGGGCGTAATCGCCCACAATTAACTGGAAGGTCAAGAGGAAAATAAATCCAACTCCAAATCGTTCGCCCAATTTCGTTGACAAAACTACATTCAAACATTAGAATATTCAATATTACTTAAAACAGGAACACACATGTCATATCAACACCTCTATGAGTTACATGCGAGTATCTGCCAGACGCTTGCCAACCCGAAGCGATTGGAAATCATCGCTCACCTGCGCGACGGCGAGAAAACAGTCACCGAGTTGATGGAAGCCATGCAGATCGGCCAAGCCAACCTGTCGCAGCATTTGTCGCTCATGCGTCAAAGGGGGATTGTCACGACGCGGCGCGAGGGATTGAATATCTATTACAGCTTGAGTAATCCCAAGATCATCCAGGCATGTGACCTCATGCGGGAGGTTCTGCTTGAATATCTGGAAAACGGGGCCGAACTGGCCCGAAAAGAATCGACAAAAAAGGAGACTATTTCGTGACCGAAAACAATACAACTAAATATCTGCTCATCATCAATGATGGCCCGTATGGCAATGAGCGTCCGTACAATGCTCTGCGCCTGGCGATGAATCTGGCAAAGCGTGAGGCTACCCATGTCCGCGTCTTTTTGATGGGCGATGGAGTGCAGTGTGCCATCAAAGGACAGGATACCCCACAGGGTTACTACAACATTGAGCGCATGTTCACTGCAGTACTGCGCGGTGGCGAAGTGGCCACCTGAGGGACATGTCAAAAGGCCCGAGGTCTCGGGT
>JAUXUT010000142.1 GCA_030680695.1 bacterium | reverse complement strand
AGCCTCCTGCAACATGAGCATTCGAGATGGGCAGATAGCGGGCTTTAATTGTTACTTGAAAGGAGGACTGGCCACTGAAGTAATTTTTAAGTTCGATGAAGGAAAAATTTGCGACTATGTTTTTCGCGAGCCTTGACGTTTGCAAACTGTGACTTGCTCTTTGTGATACAGGAATTGATTTGCTTTTCAGCAATCAGGATGCCATTTTCTGAAATTTCCCAAGGAGCAATCTCATATCTGCCGGACCGGGCAGTTAAAAAAAGTCCAAGGAGTACTTATGATGTCTTACAAAAGTCATTTGAAAATGCTGTGCCTTTTCCTGACGGTCATGGTCATACTCGCGTGCGGGCTGTTCCCCGCATCCGAAACCCAACCCACGCCCACCCCGCCGACGGACACACCAACCTCAGTACCATCGACAACAATTCCCACAAAAGTCCCACCAACATCGACAAACGAGCCAAGTGCGCCAGATGACCTGTTTGACGGCAGGCTCGGAATTTCTGTATCTAATATCGAATTCAAAAAAAGTCTACCCTCCGAGTATGATCTGCCGGACGCAGGTGATAATAATATCTATGTGAGTATTCACTTGAAGGTCACTCGAATAATGGGAGTACATATAACAAACCTTTTTGGATACGAGAAAGAAAAATCCACATTATATGACGACGAAGGACAGATCCACTCCGTCGTTCATGGAACATTTCGCGGTGTCAGGTTCAGTGACCCAAGTAATATCACAAGTTCATACGAATTCGTAGAAGGGGCGGAGGGAGTGCTGATCTTCGAAATCCCGCAAGATCGGAAACCGGATAACTTGCAAATGATTTACACGTATCAAGATAGTATGGATGATAATGCCATTAAAAGCCAAGGGCAAATGACAATAGCATTCAGGGAGGATGGTGCTGAATTACTGCCTCAGTCGCAATATGATTCTGATTGGCAACCAATCCAATTCACTCTCCCAAGCAGGAATAATCTGTGGACGAAGACATCAGACAACAGTTACACCGCCACAGGCACAAGCTGGGACACTTTTGCATGGACTGAAGAAACGTATTCAGGCAATCTGATGCTGTCGTTTAGCATGGACATCATTTATGGAAATGCCAACTCAGGCGGCGGTTGCATTATTGTATTTGGAGATGGAACAGGCTGGTCAGAAGGCACGTTGATATTCTGCATCAATGGAGAATACCAGGCAATCCAAACCGACAGCGTATATGATGATACCGTATTCCTGGCTTCCAGCGATCTTTCACTGACGAATAAACGCACCTACGCGTTCACGATTGAAATCCTTGGCAGCAATGCGTCATTGTATCTGGACGGTGAAAAAATCATCTCAACGGCGCTGCCGTCACAAATCAATCGCAGCGGGCGAATTGGTTTGTATAAATATTCAGAAATTCCAAAAGTGACATTCTACAAAGTTGGATTTATGAAAATTGATTGACCCAAATCGGACCATGGCCATTATTCGGCTGTAAAGGAGTACTGTAATGCCTGCCAATAAGTCCATTGTAAAAATTCATCTGCTCTTTACCGCGATAATTTTGCTTGCGTGCAGTCTCTTCTCTGCGCCGACAAAAACCTCCACCAGCCCGCTCGTTAATTTGCTGGCAGGGGTTCCACAGGAGCCGATCAACCAGGCGGACGATTTCATTTACTTCATGGACGCCGCCGCGATGGAAGCCGCATACAATGTCGCGCGCCCGCCAAATGCTGAAATTTTCATGAACCTGCGCGATCATGACGAATATGTTGCCTGGTGGGTCGTGGGGAAAGAGACGTTGGGGCTGCTTGGGGACTTCCTGTTAATGGCGGAAACCATGCCGGAAACGGTAGGGTTCAGCGCTCTTGATATTGACCAGGCAATCCAGTTCGGCTCGCCGCCTGGTCGTGGTCTGATTTTTATGGGCAAATTTGACGCGGGTGCAATCGAAGATGCCTACGAAACAAACCTGGATTTCGAACCGAATGACTTCGACGGGACAGCGGTCTGGTGTTGGACAGAAGGCTGCGAGAACGGAATGCAAATAGACCCGGGAAATGCATTAAGGGAGAATCCTTTCGGTGGACATTTGGGACAACGACAACCAATGCTCATCAGCAACGATCTGCTGATGGCTTCGCCCGATCTTGATCTGGTACTGGCGCATGTGGGTGCGGCAAAGGGAACGCTGTCCAGCCTGGCAGATGACCCAACCTATCGCGCCGCGGCAAATGCTGTCAGCAAGGACGCTTATATCTTACAAGCCATAATCGCCAATCAAACCCTTATAAGGCAGATGACAACCGCCCCGCTCCACGAACTGTTAATCCTGGCAGACGTCGTTGCCCATGATGAGCAAATTGCACGCCTGGGTTTAGTCTATCTGGACATCGAATCCCCCGAAGAAACAGCGTCCGACATATTGGAGCGCCTTGCAAACCACCAATCCATGCAGTTCAAACGCCCATTTGCGGAATTATTCGCCGACCGCAACGTGACAAACCCGCGTTATTTTATCCATCAAGAGGCGGGTCGGACGGTGGTGGTATTGGAGTTCCCCACCCGCAAAGCCACACCCGACGAACTCATCCAAATGCAGAATATAGTCGGTTATGAGGGAACCGCCACTCCGCCCGGGTTGGTGTATCGGCTGTTCTTTCAGGCGCTTGGGATAGGTGATACAAGCTGGCTGGGTTCCGCCAGCAATTCGCTTACGTGCGATGGCGGGACTTTTTCACAATTCCGCCTGAAAAACATCAACCAGCGGAGTTACACGAGCATGGGGCAAACCTGCACGCTTACGCCGCAGGCGGATGGAGTCATTTGGGTCGCCAGTGGCGAAGGTTACGCCATGTCGAACGCAGGGGACAGGCTCGTGTTCAAAGATGAGCAAGGCAGGGAGTTTGGACATGTATGTTGGGTAAACGCTGGAAAAATTGCAGGCGCAACCCAAACGGAACTCCTTCTTTTTGGTCCCGCAGACAGCCAGAGCATCAGCGTATGCTGTGATGACAACTGCGCGGATGCCGTGATCGTCCCAGATTTCTGATCGGATGATTCGCAACTCGCCTCGTTCTCTGAATAGGCTTGGATACCCCACAGGAGAATTTTCATGCCCAATAAAAAGTCCCGAAGAACAACCTGCCTGGTCTTAGCCTCGCTGACATTACTCGCATGCAGCGTATTCACCATCCCGAATCCCACGCCCACGCCGATCCAACCGACGGATACACCTGCGCCGATTCGCATTCCGGGCGTTGACGACCCCGTGAGTCTTGATGAGCAGGATATGAAACTGCTGGTACTCGGTGTGGACTTGGAAGCAGGTGAGCAATCTGGACGCTTGAAACTAGTGCTAAAGTACGGTCCGCCTTTTGGCCTTACGGACGCGGAGTGGATTGCGAGAAATTCTGAATTAACCTGCGGCGCTACATCCTACCAACCCCGCTCCATGGGGTTGTATGTTGGAGATGCAGGTAAATTGGAGCATTTTCGTTTAATTTTTGACGTGCCGGAGAATATCAACTTCACAGAATGCGCGCTACGGTTGCCCGGTACCATCGAA
>JAUXUT010000130.1 GCA_030680695.1 bacterium | reverse complement strand
GCTGTAAGCCCACCAGCAGTGTCTATAATACTCGATTTTACTCCACCGTGCAGAGAACCGATCATGTTGTTCCCGATCAATTCCTTTCGCATATTCAATCTCAAGACAACATTCTCATTGTCCATACGATCGACCGTGATTCCGAGGATTTTATTGAAAGGAATATGTTTGCTGAACAAATCATGAATATGAGAAAGCAGTTCGCTCTTTTCGGGATTGTTCATATCTGTTCTCCAAGTGAACGTGATCGGTTCAATGCAACTGATGGCTCCTGTAATTATGCCTCTTCACGGCCGCCACACAACGTAGCGTTTAGCTGCCGGCGCGCTTGCGGGCGCCTCGGAACCTACCTTCGCCTCTGCCCATTGAACGGTAGCCCTCTTGCAAGCGTGATCGGTCAGCTACAACGCCTGGTTGGACCATTTAGTTGTCCTTGAATGAGGCCATGATTTCCGTAAATTCCTTCCTGACCTCGTTGAGCGTTGTTTCGCTTGTGGTTGCTGTAACAATAAGAGAAATATTTTGTGATCGCGGAATCGAATATTGCATGCTCCTTGTTCGAGGAACAACGCCGTCAAAATCAAGATAGACCGTTTTGATTCCGTTGATGATCCTAAACTCACAGCCATACACTGATACTTGCCTGTTGAATGCATTTCTAAGTTCAGTTGGAAGTGTAGAGCACAGGGCTTTGAGGTCCTTATCCGACGATGGTGTTGGCTGAATCTGTTTGAACATATTTATGTTGTCTGCAAATGTTGATGTCTTCCTATTCTTCCTGAATAGCACGTCTACCTTGCCACTCTTGATGCTTTCCAGTGTGTTGTTCAATAGTTGCTTGTCGACTCCTTGCAAGACGAGATCCTCGAAGAGATCCGGATTCTTCCTTATTTCTTCTCTAGTAAGAATCAGCCAATTGCTGGGAACAGACGCCGTATATCCGAGAGAACTGTTGATTTGTCCTGCATAAGAAATGTTGCAGAACACCAGAGCTAGCACCAAACCTGTTGCCACTCTTTTCATTTTTCCTCCAGTCCAACGTAGCACTTAGCCGCGTGGCGCGCTTGCCTGCCCGTATTGGACCAATCTACCGTTCATTGACCTTGGAACGCAAAGGGCAGAAATGCAAGCGTGCCATGTCGGCTACAGTGCCTGGTTAGAAAAGCGGTATTGTTGCCCTTGCCCAATTGTTCTTCGGCGCCCACTGGAATAGCCGTGGCACGCGGACTTACACGGCTGTTCCTCATCGGCGCATCCGGTCAACAATTCCCTGCCAATGTGCACATTGCCCATAGTGCGCCGATATATTGTTGGCAACGAATGCCCGGGGAATGGTTGCCCTGGTGGCGCCGTTGCTGTTGAGCAGTTCTTCAGGACACGGTCCTCCGCGCTCTAACGTCGCAATAAGCCGCGTGGCACACTTGCCTGCCCGCCTTAACATTTGCCTATACTTCTACCTTGCCACGATAGGGCAGAAATGCAAGTGTGCCATGTCGGCTTCATT
>JAUXUT010000124.1 GCA_030680695.1 bacterium | reverse complement strand
TTTCATCGGCATTTACAACTCACCCGCCTGGCCGCCCGAAGGCGTGTACCTGCCCACCGAATTGAGCGAAGCCATAAATAGCGGAAAGCGCCTGTTCATCAAATATATGGATAAGGACGGCGAGACGTCCGAACGCTGGGTCACGCCGAAGGATGTGATCGGCCTGGCAGATTACATTTACCTGCAAGCCTTCTGCCACACCCGCGCAGCCGAGCGGACGTTTCGTCTGGATCGGATCGTTGAGTTTCAAGTGGAGGCAGGGGAAGTGGAATAATTCCGCTTTATAATTAGATATGCAGCGTAATAGATAGAGTGTGAGTAAACTTTGGAGACGATGACATATGGGTGTTTTTCAACTGAAAGGCGCAGTTACTTCGCAAACGAGTTGAAAATTTTCACAGGTCTGGTCTTTCAACTGAAATGGAACGCGCCCTTATCATTTTTCTGGTTGGACGGCTTCGCCGTCCCTCGCCCTGATTGTCGAGCTTGTCGAGACACAGCGCAGGTATCCCCTATCGGGGACGATGACGCAAACCGCGATGCACGCCCCTTGCAAAACAATCACGTTATTTTTATTGGGATAAAATCAAGGAAAATCATTCAAAAAAGGTCTTTACTTATGCCCAAACTAACTATTGAAAGTTTACAAAAAGAAGCGGCTATTTTTTCAGCAACAGAGTCACGCCATGCTGAAAAATCGTTGTTTGGCGTAACAGATGGTAAAGCCGTTGGGACATATTTGGAGCATAGGTTCAAAGCATACTTGCAGAACAAGTACGAGTTTGAAGCAGGAAATTCAGCCAGTGGTATAGATTTTCCGAATTTACTGGTTGACATGAAAGTCACAAGTATAAATCAGCCTCAATCGTCTTGTCCTTTCAAGTCTGCTCGACAAAAAATCTATGGTTTGGGTTACTCGCTTCTTGTATTCGTTTACGAGAAAACTGATAACGCCAGCAAGAACACAGCATCGTTGAAAATCCTGCATACAATTTTCGTGAACGCTGAAAGAACAGCCGATTTTCAAATGACAAAGGGCATCCTTCAAATACTGGAAAACGAAGGAAATCAAGACGACCTCATCGCTTTTATGCTCGATAAAAATTTGCCAGTAGATGAAATTGAAGTTGGCAAAATAGCCAACGAAATTATCAACAATCCGCCCCAGCAAGGTTTCTTGACCATCTCCAATGCTTTACAGTGGCGATTGCAATATAACCGAGTCATTGAGCAAGCAGGACAAGTAGAAGGAGTTTATCGAGTAGGCGAATGACAAACACTTTACGACAGGCGCAAATAGAATTTGGAGATTTTCAAACCCCTTTGGAATTAGCGAAGCGGGTATGTCAAAAATTGAATGAATTAGGCGTATCGCCAGTTACCGTTATTGAACCAACTTGCGGGGTTGGCGCATTTGTTGAAGCATCTGCAACCACTTTCCCCAACGCAAAAAAAATTATTGGCGTCGAAGTCAACAAGGTTTATCTGGACGAACTGGAAAACCGAAAAAAGCGATTTGTTCAAAGTGAACGTATCAATTTAATGCAAGGTGATTTTTTTGATTTCAAGTGGAAAAGCCTATTTGACGATGAAGGCTCATTGTTAATTATTGGCAATTTTCCCTGGGTTACAAACTCGCAACAAGGCGCAATTGGTGGGGCGAATCTCCCGACAAAGATTAATTTTCAAAACCATAATGGCTTTGACGCCATGACGGGAAAAAGCAATTTTGATATTTCTGAATGGATGTTAATTCAAGCGGCTAATTGGATGAGAAATCGTCATGGCTATCTTGCAATGTTAGTCAAAACTTCCGTAGCAAGAAAATTCTTAAGGCATCTTCATTCGGAAAAAATTGGCGTTTTGCGCTCTGTGATATACAGCATTGACGCCAAATATTATTTCGATGTTTCGGTAGAAGCGTGTTTATTATTTTGCGAGTTTGATGTTGAATCCCATAATTACGATTACGATATTTACGAAAGTCTTGACGCCACAAAAAGCCAGCGGGTAGGTCATCGAAACGGTATTACTGTTAGAGATTTGAATACATTCGAAAGACTGAGTAAGTATTATGGACGCAGTAAAACAAAATGGCGTTCCGGGATCAAGCATGATTGTTCCGATGTCATGGAATTTCAGAAAATGGGCGAAAGTTATATGAATGGATTAGGCGAAACTGTGGAAATTGAATCCACTTATCTTTATCCGTTGTTAAAAGGTTCTGATGTCGCCAATAATCGTATTAATAAAACAAATCGTTACACGCTTGTCACACAAAAAGCCGTTGGCGAGCCAACCAGCGCCATAAAGAAACTTGCCCCAAAAACTTGGGATTATCTGGAATCACATGCTAAATATTTGAACGAGAGAAAAAGTAGAATTTATCAAGATAACCCTCAATTTTCAATATTCGGTGTAGGTTCTTACACCTTTGCGCCATATAAAATAGCCATTTGCGGTCTTTATAAAAAACTAGCGTTTCAATTAATTCGTCAGATAGAAGATAAGCCAGTGGTATTTGATGACACGGTTTATTTTTTGAGTTTCAACACTGAGCAGGAAGCCAACAAAATTTTCAGTATTTTATCCTCGCCTTTGGCAAGAGATTTTTATTCTGCTTTGATTTTTTGGGACGAAAAACGTCCAATAAAAAGCAGTGTATTAAATAGTCTAAATTTACAGCAATTCGAAAGCACGCAGGTACTCAGGCTGTTTTAGCCCATTTTTACAAAGAGCGTGCCAACAAAGCATGCGTCTAACCTAACGCTGGGTCACGCCGAAGGATGTGATCGGCTTGTCCGATTACATCTACCTGCAAGCCTTCTGCCACACCCGCGCAGCCGAGCGGACGTTTCGTTTGGATCGGATCGTTGAGTTTAAGGTGGAAGATGGGAAGAATTCCGTTTTAAAATAAAAACAGTTGAACATTCGGTTCAAATAATTGCTATTAGCAAAAACAATATATAAGGCGTTATACAACAAAATCTAAAAGGCTCTTTGCCATGCCTCGTCAAGCTTGACATTCTTTATGAAAAGGAGATAACAAATGAAATACCGCATACGATGTTCAAGGGTCAAAGCCACCTGCGTTGGAAAAGATGAACAACTCCACCCAAAATACATTACCGCAGACGAAATAATTGTGTTTGACCACGACCCAAGCGATGAGGAAATACAGAACGCACTCAACGAACGTCTTTTTATCAAAAATCCTGGTTGTATGTTTCAATATAAAGAGGTATTCGAAAAGGAAATAGTGAAGTAAGCAAGGCTCTTATATATACGACCCCATTTTTGGGTGTTGTAAAGCTCATAATCGCTTGGTCATAAGTCTGATAATAAAAAATGTACCCCGCTAGGACTGAAACTCAATGCGCTAGGTTGTAGTCCCAATTCCTATTACAGTTACACAATAAATTGAAAAATCCCCCAATCCATATAACCCGTAGGTCAGGCT
>JAUXUT010000109.1 GCA_030680695.1 bacterium | reverse complement strand
GCGACGTGTGCCACGAAGTGGTAAGCAATCCCCTTTACAACGGAAACATCCTTTAAAACAGGGGATTGCTTCGTCGGAAAGAGCAAAAACCCTCCTCGCAACGACATTTGTACGGTAGAAAAATACATTCGTGAAAATTCGCGACATCGTGCCCGTAGGGTAAATTCGTGGCAAAGTTTTGTTGTTTGAAATTCAATCTACAAAATCACGGCATCCCCCGGAGAGCCGCAAATTCCATAACAGTTTTGTAATGCATTGCTGGAACTCCCCTCGATTTGCTATGGTAATATTACGCTATTGATGCAAATTTTTTCCCTGTTCACCATAAAAATTCAGGTAATTTAACGATGCAGTCTAAACAGGTCAGATATTTTGAGTTTAAGTAAGGAACAAAACATGAAACAAAACCACCCCTCCATCCATTTTGGAAAAATCATCAGCCTGATCGTGTTCGTGGCCGTGGCCTTCTCGATGCTCGGCGCTCCATCAACATCCCCTGTGGTGGCACAGGAACCCACCCCCACAGCTGACGGGGATGTCTCCGGTCAGATCGTTGGCCCCGATCTGGTAGTGACCAGCCTCGAAGTCCAGTCACCAGATGTGGAATTAGATTCTGATATTTATGAGAACGACGATGTTTTTGTATTTATGGACGTGAAAAACTTGGGGGACAGCCCTGCGGGAGCCTACACGATCAATATCTATGTGGATGGGACACCTATCGCATGTACGGATACCAACAGGAAGTACTATTTTGAATCTGCGGGGCTGGAAGCTGGTGCGATTGATTTCCCGGAACTCAGGATCCCTGCAGGAGGAATATTGGCTGCCGGACCCCATACCATCACAGTATATGCCGACAGCGACTGTGCAGTGACAGAGATAAATGAAAGCAATAATATTCTCACGGCAGAATTCACCGTCCATGAGGTGCCAGTGGATGCCCCTGAGCATGATAATGTTGAAAATGCCAAAGAGGTCACGACCCTGCCCTACACCGATACGGTGAATGTGCGCGGTGCCACTCGCCATGCCACTGACCCGACGAATATCAGCTGCACTCTATCAGATGGGACCCCTGTAAATAGAATTGCGGGGCTGGCTTCGGTCTGGTATCAATATACGGCCACCGCAAACACTACTATAGCTGTTGATACCTTCGGCTCGAATTATGATACCTATATTGCCGCCTGGCAGGGACTGCCAGATACTACCCTCCTGGGGTGTAATGACGACAGCGGCAGTGTGTTCCAATCTTCTTTGGCGTTGAATGTAACCAATGGTACAACCTATTATTTTGAAGTTGCCCAGTATAGCAATGACATTACTAATGTCATGACCGCCGCTTCTGTGGATGGAAAATCCTCCCCTGATGTAGAGGCGCAGGCAGCTTCCAAGACTTTGATCTTCAACATCAGCCAGGGGTATGAAATCTCCGGCAACGTTGGCGCATCAGGCGTCACCCTGAGTTATTTCGATGGCTTTGCTAAAACTGTAACATCCGACGCCAATGGCGATTACGGCATTATCGTCCCTTCGGGTTGGAGCGGTACGGTTACGCCCTCGAAATCGGGGCGTACCTTTATCCCGGCCAGCAGGACTTATACCAATGTGACAACAGACCTGACTGGACAGAACTACATACTAAGGACTCCTCCTGCTGATTTTAATGGTGACGGAAAGACGGATATCGCTGTGTTCCGGCCTTTGCAGGGGCGTTGGTGGGTAAAAGATCAATTCTCGGTTGTGTATGGAATGAACGGCGACATTCCGGTTCCTGGCGACTACAATGGCGACGGCAAAACGGATGTAGCTGTATTCCGGCCATCACAAGGACGCTGGTGGGTGAAGGATCAGTTCTCGGTTGTGTATGGGATGAACGGTGACATCCCGGTTCCTGGCGACTACAATGGGAATGGCGAAACGGATGTAGCCGTATTTCGCCCGTCACAGGGGCGTTGGTGGGTGAAGGATCAGTTCTCAGTTGTTTATGGGATGAACGGTGATATCCCTATCCCGCGGCCAATAGGTCGGATAACATCTCCGTAATGTGCTTCTGGTTGACATGAGGTACCAGTCCGGGTGATTACTTACTTGAGAATTGCTGCGCCCTGACAAGGCCTCCTTAAAGTCGAAAGTTTTTGAATTAAAATTCCCAAGCAGTGTCATGCTGAGTGCCTTCGCTTTGCTCAGTATAAACCTCGCGAAGCATCTCTTTATGGCTCAAGCCGCCGCCGTTCGTTGTACGATGGTGCAATCCCTTGCGAAGCATTCTGTTGTGGGCGGCGGCCCTTATAAGAAGAAATCCTGTGCTGAGGACGGCGCAAGGAACAGATTGCCTGACATGTTTCGCATGCGCAACGCGACTTATGGGTAATCACGAATTAGGGTGTGGACTAAAGTTTCGGAAAAACAGGAGTAAGATGGGGAAAAGGAAGAAGGAGGCAGCCGATGAAAAAGACCAAAGCAGAAGAGGAATGGAAAAAGCTGAGTGACGAGGTGGTAGCGGGGACAAGCGCATGGCGTGAAAAACATCCCAAAGCAACGATGCGAGAAATAGAAGAGGAAGTGGATAAACAGCTGTCAGTGCTGCGAGCACGCATGATCGCAGACACGGCGATGAAGAGCGGGAGTGCAGAATGGGAGGCGGGAGAAAAAGAAGCGGTCTGTCCGGAGTGCGGAGGAGAGTTGCTGAAGAAGGGGAAAAAGAAACGGAAGCTTGAAACGCGGGAAGGACAAGTGGTGGAATTGGAACGGGAATACGGAATATGCCTGAAGTGTGGGCATGGGATTTTTCCCCCTCGATGAAGAATTGGAATTGTTATTGGAAATGCAGAAACTGCAAAAGAAATATCCCCAAGACAAGCCGATCACAGGCAACTTCGCATATTTGAAAAAGCGTGAAAAACAAATCCAATATCCGACCTTTTAAGCACAGGGCTGGCCGAAAGGTGCTGGGATGCATTGGGCGGAGCAGCATGTGAACCCGATGTTGGCTTTGCGGAATATCATCTGTTCCGATCGGTGGCAGGCTGAATGGTCGAAGATCGAGGCGGGTATTCGCAAGCAGAAGTTGAAGAAACCTGAAGCAGCTCCTGCGAAAGTTATCACTGGCGATGAAGCGCTACGCCTCATCCTCCAGGAGAAATTGAGTTCAGGAGATCATTTACTGGAGGCTGCCTTGGATCCCAAAAAGCCAAAACCCAATCCTTGGAAAAATTTCAAATTCGGCAAGTCCCTTTACCAGCGCCAGGATCCTCCGAAACTTTAGTCCACACCCCACGAATTGTGTGCATGCAAAGGTTGTCAGCGGCAGTCGCTCAAGCCGCCGTCCTCGGCGGCGTTTTGCGAGGGAAATCCTGCGCCGGGGACGGCGCAGGGAGCAAGTCACCTGACATGGTTTGCATGCACACCACGAATTATTCCGTCTTGACTTTTATGAAAATTCAACTAAAATAATAAAGTAGGCTGATTTAGAGGTAAAAAGGATGGGGCATTATTCTAGAGTTATATGTCCAGATATAAATCGTTATATTGGAATGTGCATCTTTGGGAAGATGTTTCATGAAAAAAACCTTTTTGTTACTTTGTTTGGCTTTGCTTTTGTCCGCCTGTGGGCGGACAGTATCTTTGAGTCCTTCCGCAGAAACACCGGTTAAAACGTTGACAGCAAAACCCGATTTGGTTGCGACTCTTGAGTCTGCCCCCACGCTAAACAACAACATGACTGCACAACCTTATGAAATACTCCTTATCAACAGGCGTTTTGTGCCGCCAGAAGGTGTTAATTCATCGGATTTGATTTTTCCCCTAGCCCCCATCGAAGCAAATACATCTGTTAGTCATATCCTGATCCAGTTCTATTATATCCCTTCGGAACGAGAGAGGTTTTTACTACAGGAGCGGGGTATTCAGTTGCTGGATTACATTCCCAATAATGCATGGGCAGCCTCCGTAAAAGGCGCTGTAGATCAAATTATTTCGGATACTTTTACAGAATTCCCGGCGTTGATCCGTTGGGCTGGACCAATCCAGCCTGCCGATAAACTGGATGCAGAGGGGTATCTTGACCTGGTAAATTCCGGACAGGATAACTTCAATTTCTCGGTCAGTTTCTTTCCTGACGTCCCGGTCGAATTAGCACGCCGGATCCTGGATGCAAATGGGGCAGAAATTGTACAAGAGATCGCCTCCGCCCAACGATTTGAAATTCTGCTTCCCATTACGCAAGTGAATGAGTTGGTGCTTTATGACTCGGTTCAATGGGTCGAGCCAATCTGGCCAAAAACCATAAACTGAATGCCGTCCCTGTGATACAAGTTCTGAAAGAAAATGTACTTTGTCTGATAATCTAAAATTATGGAGGAGTTGTCATGAAAAAAAACCAAGTACTAAAAACCAGAAGATTTATTTTTCTAAGCATGTCCATTATGCTGATATTGAGTCTGTTTTTGTCTTCTTCTAACCCGGTCTTTGCCCAGGATGGCTCGGATACATCCGGGGATGCTGCAGATGAACAATCGTACGAAATCCAGTTGAAGTCAAGACAATTTGTGCCGCCTGCCGGCGTGGTTATCGCTGAATTAGCTGAGATCGAGGGGCGGCGCCCCGCACTTGAGGAAAAGATCCCGAGCACACATATCCTCATCCAGTTCAATCAAATTCCATCGGAAGATGAGCGTGCCATGTTGCTGGAACAGGGCATCCAGCTTTTGGAATATATCCCAGACAACGCCTGGACTGCCTCTGTAAGCGGTTTTGCCAGCCAGACGGTTCCATCCACTACTGCGGAAGTTTCATCAATGATCCGCTGGGCGGGAGCGATCCAACCGACCGATAAAATTGATGGAGACGGGTACTTGGCCGTGATGAATTCCCAGCAGGAATATTTCAATTTCTCGGTCAGTTTTTTCCCGGATGTCTCGCTGGAGTTCGCACAACAGATCCTGCTGGCAAGTGGGGCGGATATCCTGACGGAGATTGCTGTCTCCAATCGCTTCGAGGTTTCGATGCCGGTGGAGCAGGTAAATGAACTGGCAGCATACGACTCAGTTGAATGGATCGAGCCGGTTTGGACACTCACCGAGGAAAACGACGGCATTCGCAGCCGGACCGGGGTGAATACTCTTTGGTCCGCGCCCTACAGCTTGACAGGTACCAACGTGGATCTCGGAATGTGGGATGGCGGCAAGGTTGGCACACATACCGATTATTCCGCGCGTCTCACAGTGGTTGATACCGGCGCTTCGGTAAGCGGTCATGCCTCGCACGTTGCCGGAACCATGGCAGGGAGTGGGGCTGGCAGCGTAGGGTCAGGCGGTACCGCCAACCAGTGGGCGGGCATGGCTCCGGGCGCGGATATTTTCTCTTATTACTGGGATAATGACATCACAGATTACAATGATGCGATCAATACGCGCGGTATTGAACTATCCCAAAATTCGTGGGGTTATACCGTCGACGAGACCGTGTACAACAATTGCAGCCAATATGGCGACTATTTCTCCGCTTCCCGTGATTACGACAGGATCATCACAGGCGTTTTATACCCCGCCGATAAGATCAACATCGTGTTTTCTGCCGGCAATGAACGAAATGACGGCGACTGCGGCATGAGTAACACAGCGCCTTATATAAACTATGGCAACATCACAGGACCCGGTGGAACGGCAAAGAATGTGATCACTGTGGGCGCCACCAACTCAAACGATGATTCGATGACAACTTTCAGCAGTTGGGGACCTGTGGATGATGGTCGGCTGAAACCGGAGATCGTTGCTCCGGGATGCCAATCGAGTGGAGATTTTACCATCACATCCACCGGATCATCCAGTGGATATACCGGCATGTGCGGAACTTCCATGGCAGCGCCGGCAGTCTCGGGCATTTCCGCCCTGTTGATCCAGCAATACCGCGCTTCCAACAGTAACGTTGATCCGCTGCCATCCACGGTCAAGGCGCTGCTCATCCATGGCGCTGACGACTTGGATGATTCCACCTCCTATTACAACCCCGGCCCGGATTACGCCTCTGGATATGGACGGGTAAACGCGGTGACCTCAGCCAACCTGATCCGCAACCAAAATGTGTTGCAAGGCTCAGTAACGAACGGGGCGAGCCAGACCTACAATATTTCTGTTACGTCCTCCGGGACGCCCCTAAAAGTTACCCTGGTGTGGGATGATGTCGCCGCCTCAGCGCTGGCGAATCCCACCCTGGTCAATAACCTTGATCTTTGGCTGGTCGCTCCGAACGGCAGCACGATACACCGCCCATGGATCCTGAATCCCGCGTCTCCTGCGAACAATGCGACCACAGGGATTGACAACCGCAATAATGTCGAACAGGTTGTCGTAAACAGCCCGGCAGTTGGCACATGGCAGGTAGTTGTGCGCGGCGCTACGGTGACAACTTCATCTCAATCGTTTTCTCTCGTTAGAACGTTTGCGGGCAGCAGCGCCAATAAGGCGCCTTTCGACTTTAACGGGGATGGCAAGACAGATGTTGCCGTGTTCCGACCATCACAAGGGCGCTGGTGGGTGAAGGATCAGTTCTCGGTTGTGTATGGCATGAATGGCGATATCCCGGTCCCTGGCGATTACAACGGGGATGGTAAGACCGACATCGCTGTGTTCCGGCCTTCGACAGGGCGCTGGTGGGTGAAGGATCAGTTCTCGGTTGCGTATGGGATGAACGGTGACACCCCGGTTCCTGGCGACTACAATGGCGACGGCAAAACGGATGTAGCCGTATTCCGGCCGTCACAAGGGCGCTGGTGGGTGAAGGATCAGTTCTCGGTTGTTTATGGCATGAACGGTGACATCCCGATTCCTGGCGACTACAATGGGAATGGCAAAACGGATGTAGCCGTATTCCGGCCGTCACAGGGGCGCTGGTGGGTGAAGGATCAGTTCTCGGTTGCGTATGGTATGAACGGTGACTTTCCCCTCCCAGCGCTTTGGACGGGACAAACAACCACCGCTCCTCTATATTTTGTGCTGACTTGGGGGTCCAGCCCAAGCGATTTGGACTCACATCTTTGGCTGCCTCCTGCAACCCCTTATCACGTATACTTTGCCCGACGTGGAAGTCAGACGGCCTTCCCCTTTGCCAGCCTCGACAGGGATGACACCACAAGCTACGGTCCCGAAACGATTGGCATCCTAAGTTATTATGCTGGGACGTATAAATACGCCGTATACCAATATTCCAGTTCAGGGACGTTGTCGGCTTCCGGGGCGCAGGTAAGGGTCTACCGTTATGGCGCTCTGATTCAAACCTACAATGTCCCGAGCGGAACTGGAAGATGGTGGTACGTACTTGATGTTAATGGGTCATCAGGAGCTATTACCCCAAGAAACTACCTGACCAGCACACAGCCGGGAACCTATAGCAGCGAGGCGGCGGGGGCTGTAGAGGATGGTCCTGAGGCTTGGCCCCCGAAATAAGATAAATGTCTGAGAGGTACCCCGTGTATAGCGAAAGACCGGGGTCCAATGGGGTCTTCCATGGATAATCTTTATGGAAGACCCCGTTTATTTGATTAGGGTGTGTTTCAAATGAGTTGACAGAAAGAACGTCCCGAAGGTTTCGTTGAGGGAATCTGGTCGTTTTTGCCAGCCTTCGGGACGGTTTCAACTGAAATGAAACGCACCCATTTGATTATGTGAGTCTACTGCAAAAACCCTTTTTCACCGCGAAGACCGCAAAGCCTGCGCCGAGCCTGTCGAAGCGAACGCGAAGGAAATTTACTGGTGATTACCGCATCTTTGCGTTGCCTGATTCGGCGGGCTGAAGCCATGTGTCTCGACAAGCTCGACAACTAGGTGGCTTTAGCCCCGCGATTCCAAGTTTGTGGGTAATCACAAGGTGATTGCTCTGGTGATTACCCACAAGTCAGTATCTGTCATTTCCAGGTCTCAAAGCCAGAGCATTTTGCCGCGAATTTCGCTAATTCACGCAGATTTTTAAAACCAATTTGCGAAAATTCGTGGAATTCGCGGCTGAGGTTTGGTTT